>CAYNXF010000033.1:0-7757 GCA_964401155.1 uncultured Sphingopyxis sp. | reverse complement strand
ACGGTGGCGGAGACGGAGGGATTCGAACCCTCGGTAGGGGTGTACCCCTACGACGGTTTAGCAAACCGTTGGTTTCAGCCACTCACCCACGTCTCCGCGCGGAACCCGGCGCTGACCGGGGGATGACCGTGCGCGGGCTATAGCCAGCCCTTATCGCGCCTGCAACGGCAAAAACCAGCCTAACCCAGCCCTGTTTGTCCCGATGTTGATTCGCTTGGGCGCGTTTTTGATTCGGGTCATCGCCGGTTCATTGCGCCGTGCCCACAGCGAGTCATGATGACGGAGTATCAGGGAGTTGGTCCGAACATGTTCAAATTTCTCGCACCGCTTGCCGCCGCGCTAATGGCCTTTGCCCCAGCGGCGCAGGCGCAGATGACCAGTGTTGATCCCAACACCGCAATTGATGCCGACCTGGCCCAGCCGGCCCCCACCCCGTCCGCCGCGCCCGCGCCCACCGCGGAGAATGTCGATGGCGATCTGGTGAAAGAGGGCGACCCCGCCACCACAGCAGCACCGCCCGCCGCAACCGCTGCAAACAGCGGCGAAACCTTCAAGCAGGACGATCTGATCGGCGCCGCCGAGGGCGTATTCGGCAAGGGTGCCGAGGGCCTCGCCAAAATGATCGAAAAGATCTTGAAGGAACAGGGCGAACCCAACGCCTACATCGTCGGACGCGAGGCAGGCGGCGCGCTGGTGTTGGGCGTGCGCTATGGCTCGGGCACGCTGTATCACAAAGTGGAGGGCGAACGCCCCGCCTATTGGACCGGGCCTTCCATCGGCTTCGACGCCGGGGCCAATGCCGCGCAGACCTTCGTGCTCGTTTACAATCTCCACGACAGTGAAGACCTCTACAAGCGCTTTCCCGCTGGCGAAGGTGCTGCCTATCTGCTCGGCGGGTTCAACGCCAGTTACATGCGCCGGGGCGATGTCGTGCTCATCCCCATCCGCGTCGGGGTGGGCGCGCGGCTGGGCGCCAATGTCGGCTATATGAAGTTCCGCAAGAAACAAAGCTGGGTGCCCATTTGAAGGTAAACCCCGGGTCGCACCCTGGCCCCGCTTCGGCGGGGCTTTTTCTTGGTCTCAATCGCCTTCGAACGCGATCAGCGTCTCACACGCGACGCCGCCTGCAGCCAGCCGCGCACTGCCGCCCAAGTCGGGTAGGTCGATAACGAACAGCGCCGCCGCTACTTCGGCCCCCGCCGCGCGCATCAGTTCGGCGGTCGCCAAAATGGTCCCGCCGGTGGCCAGCAGATCATCGACCAGCACCACGCGGTCGCCCGGCGCAATCGCGCCTTCGTGCAGCTCGAGCCGGTCGGTGCCATATTCCAGTTCATAATCGACGCCGATGGTTACCCCGGGCAGCTTGCCCGCCTTACGCACTGGCACCACGCCCAGCCCCATCATCGCCGCCATCGCTGCACCGAACAGGAAACCCCGCGCCTCGACCGCCACGATCGCATCGGCGCGGTAATGCATAGCGCGCTCAGCGAGGCGGCGAACCGACTCGGTGAAACCCTCCGGATGACCGATCAGCGTGGTGATGTCGCGAAATTGGATACCCGGTTTCGGAAAATCGGGGATGGTGCGGACGAGCGCCGCCAAATCAAGCTCGGGGCGCGGGGCGGGCCATTGCATGGTGAACAGCCCCGCCCCGCGCGCCGATCAATGTTTCTTCTTGTCCGCCCAGATCGCCTGATAGGACATATAGGCGAGCACGGTGAAAATGGCGAGGAAGCCAAGCACAGCCCAGCCCGCCCAAACGCGCGACACCTGATTGGGTTCGGCCGTCCAGACAAGGAATGCGGTCACGTCCTTGGCCATCTGGTCGACGGTCGCTGTGGTCCCATCATCGAACGTGACTTGCCCGTCGACTGCCAGCGGTGCGGCCATCGCCAGATTCAGGTTAGGGAAATAGGGGTTGAAGGCCAGAACGCCGGTCGGCTGAAGCTCTTTCGGCAGCGGTTTGCCTGCTTCATTCTTGTAGGTTGTCGGATCGACATAGCCCGTCAGCAGCGAGTAGATATAGTGCTGACCGCCTTCACGCGCCTTAGTGATCAGCGACAGGTCGGGCGGAACGGCACCATTGTTGGCGGCGCGTGCAGCAACTTCATTGGCAAAGGGTGACGGGAATTTGTCTGCCGCTACCGCTTCGCGCGTCGCGACCTCACCCGTTTCCGGGTTGATCGACGGAACCTGAAAACCCTTGGCAAAGGCTTTGATCTGTCCTTCGTCATACCCCAGGTCGGCCAAGTCGCGGAACGCCACCTGGCTCAGGCCATGGCATGCCGAGCAAACTTCCTTGTAGACCTTGAGCCCGCGCTGGAGCTGCGCCGTGTCCCAATGCGGCATCAACCCGTCACTCGCGAGCTTCACTTCGCGCGGATGTTTGACGAAGTCGTACATCGCATTGGGTTCATTTTTCAGCGGCGTGGTCAAAATCGCCAACACCAAAGCGGCAATAAACCCCAGACCAGCAACGAAGGCGCCCAGACGAACCATTATCTTCTGCTCCTAAAAAGTCTGGCGATCAGGCCGCCGCCGGCACAGCGCTGGCGGGGACGGCAGCTTCGCCGCCCTTGCCCAGCACGGCCTCGGTAATCGATGCCGGCATCGGCAGCGGCTTTTCGATCCGCGAGACGATGGGCATGATGATCAGGAAATGGGCAAAGTAATACATCGCGCCCAGCTGGCTGAGCAGCACCCACGGCTGTTCGGCTGGCATCATCCCGCATACGCCGAGCAGCAGCACGTCGACCACCAGCACCCAAAAGAAGATGCGATACAGCGGGCGATAGCTTGCCGAGCGCACCGGCGAAGTGTCGAGCCAGGGCAGGAAGAACAACAGCGCAATCGATGCAAACATCGCGATCACGCCCCACAGCTTTGCGTCAATCCACAGGAAGTTGAAAGTGAAGGCCTTCAAAATCGCATAGAAAGGCAGGAAATACCATTCGGGCACGATGTGCGCCGGCGTCGAGAGCGGGTTCGCGGGGATATAGTTATCCGGGTGGCCAAGCAGGTTCGGGCTGAAGAAGATCAACGCCGAAAACACCAGCAGGAATACACCGAGGCCGAAGGCGTCCTTCGCCGTGTAGTAGGGATGGAACGGAACGGTGTCCTGTTCCGACTTCACCGCAACGCCGGTCGGGTTCGATGATCCCGGGATGTGCAGCGCCCAAACGTGCAGGATAATCACACCCAAAATCACAAAGGGCAGCAGATAGTGCAGCGAGAAAAAGCGGTTCAGCGCAGCGTTGTCGGGCACGAAGCCGCCCAACAACCACTGGCGCAGCGGTTCACCAACGACGGGAATGGCCGAGAAGAAGCCGGTAATCACCTGTGCCCCCCAGAAGCTCATCTGGCCCCAGGGCAGCACATAGCCCATGAACGCGGTCGCCATCATCAGCAGGAAAATCACCACGCCCAAGAGCCACACCATCTCGCGCGGCGCCTTGTACGAACCGTAATAAAGCCCGCGGAAAATATGCAGATAGACAACGATGAAGAACATGCTCGCGCCGTTCATATGCGCGTAGCGGATGAACCAGCCCGAATTGACGTCGCGCATGATATGCTCGACCGAATTGAAAGCCACGCCGACATTGGCCGAATAATGCATCGCCAGCACAATGCCGGTGATGATCTGCACCATCAGCGCGGCTCCAGCGAGCACACCGAAGTTCCAGAAGTAATTCAGGTTGCGCGGCACTTCATAGCCGCCGCCGATGGCACTGTAGACCAGCCGTGGCAGCGGCAGTTTCTCGTCCATCCATTGCATGAACGGGTGCTGCGGCTGATACTGTTTTGCCCAGGGAAAGCTCATCGTCTTGCTCCTCAGCCGATCATCACAACGGTATCGGACGTAAATTCATAAGGCGGCACGACCAGATTGGTCGGCGCGGGACCTTTGCGGATGCGGCCCGCCGTATCATAGTGCGAGCCGTGGCAGGGGCAGAAATAGCCGCCGAAATCGCCCTTGGCCTCGCCCTCGGCCGCACCGAGCGGGACGCAGCCCAAATGGGTGCACACGCCCAGCGTAATCAGCCAGTTTTCCTTGCCCGGCTTGGTGCGCTCCTCGATGGTTTGGACATCGCGCAAATCGCTTGCCGCCGTTGCCTTTGCCGCCGCGATTTCTTCCGGCGTCAGGTTGCGCACGAACACCGGCTGCTTGCGCCAGCTGGTCTTGATCGCCTGCCCCGGCTGGATCGCCGCAATGTCGATCTCGGTCGACGACAGCGCCAGCACGTCTTCCGACGGTGCCATTTGGGTCACCAGCGGGAACACTACGGCAGCCGCGCCGACACCGGCGAAACTGACCGTGGCAATATGGATGAAATCGCGTCGCCGGACGCCTTGCTCGATTCCGGCATTGTCTACGGTTTCACTGGCCATCAATCTGCCCTTGCCATTCTGGACTGAAAATTGAACTTTCCGTAACGGCAGCTAGGCACAAGTCTGTCCGGACACAGGATCCGGCAAGGGCGCTGCGACTGCCCGGAATTGCGGGCCTGATAGCGACCGCTTTCCAACTTGCCAACAGGCAATTTTCAGATGCGAAACACTCGCATTTCTGCGGCTTCGCCCCTATGCGGAACGGCATGCGCCTCGCATTGTTCCAGCCCGAGATTGCCGGTAATGTCGGCGCCATACTGCGGACAGCTACCTGTTTCGGCATCCCCGTCGACATCATTGAACCGTGCGGTTTCCCTTTTTCGGAACGCGGGCTGAAACGGTCCGGGATGGATTATGCCGACCATGCCGTCATCCGTCGTCACGCCAACTGGGACGCCTATCAATCGTCCTTCGTTGGAGATGGCCGTTTGGTGCTGTTGACTACGAAAGGCGCGATGCCCCTGCCCGGCTTTGCCTTCCAGCCGGGCGACCGCCTGCTGCTGGGCAATGAAAGCAGCGGCGCGCCTGATCATGTCCACGCTGCCGCCGACGCCCGGGTTGTCATTCCGCTGCGACCCGGATTTCGCTCCTTGAATGTCTCGGTCGCGGCTGGCATCGCTTTGGCCGAAGCATTGCGCCAGACCAAAGGATTTCCTGCATGATCACCCTCGATGCCCAGCAACAGGCCGCGCGCGAATGGTTCGAAGCCCTGCGCGACCGGATTTGCGCCGAATTTGAAGCGATCGAACGCGAAGCCGGCAGCGACGCCAGCTTCGAATATACCGCGTGGGACCGCGAGGCCCCCGGCCTTGCCCCCGGCGCGGGCGGCGGCGGTGTGCGCAGCGTCATGAAAGGCAAAGTGTTTGAAAAGGTCGGCGTGAATGTCTCGACCGTCGGGGGCGAATTTGCCCCCGAATTTGCCGCGACCATCCATGGCGCAGAGGGCGATCCCAATTTTTTTGCCACCGGCATCAGCCTGGTCGCGCACATGGCCAATCCCCATGTGCCTGCCGTCCACATGAACACGCGGTTTCTGGTGACCACCAAACGATGGTTCGGCGGCGGGGCGGACCTCAACCCCGCTCTGCCTAAGGATGAGGATACCGCCGCCTTTCATGCCCGGCTGCGCGCCGCCTGTGCGCCCTATGGCCCGGATGTTTACGAACGCTATCGCCAATGGGCCGAGGAATATTTCTTCATCCCGCACCGCGGCGTCGCGCGCGGCGTCGGCGGGATATTCTATGACCATCTGGAAGTGAGTGACGACGCCAGCTTCGACCGGAACTTCCAGCTTACCCGCGATGTCGGGGAAGCCTTCCTCGATGCCTATCCGCGCATCGTTCGCGGCCGCATGAATGACAGTTTTGGCGATACCGAGTTGGAACAGCTTTACCAATGGCGCGGCCGTTATGCCGAATTCAACCTGGTCTATGACCGCGGCACATTGTTCGGGCTCAAAACCGGCGGCAACATCGACGCCATCCTGATGAGCCTGCCACCGCTCGCCAAATGGGCCTGACCGGCAACACGCCGGTCAAGCCATTGGTTCAGGCAAAAATATCCGCACGATCACCGCCGCCCAGCGCTTTGTAAATCCCCGCTGGAATACCAACATAAAGATAGGCGAGTGGGATGCTGGCGAGCGCACCCAATATGGCAAAAACAGCAAAGCTACCATCGCTTCCGGGCGCACCGCCGCCGATAAAAGCCGATACGCCAAACACCAGCCCGATAATCATCGAAATGATCAGGGCGACGATGAACAGCAGCACGAAATAGCCCATCAGCTTCCATTGCGACGCCGCCGTCATCCGCCACGATTCGGCGAGCGCAGGCAGCGGATTAAAGCTACGGCCCGCCGCCATGATCGGCCCCATCACGCAAAAGCGCGCGGCGATCCACAGGAAGAAGGCAAAAAACACCGGCATCGCTAGCAGGATCAACCCGGCCGACCCCGCAGCGCTTTCCGGCGACGGTTGGCCTCCCGTCAGCAGTGGTATAAAGGCCGTACCAAACAGCACGCCCAGCACCAGCCCGATAACCAATATGAAGGCGATGGTGACCAGCAGCACCGGCAAAGAGGCAATCATGCCATAGCCGAGCGCCGATCCGATTGTTTCCTGCCCCGGGGCCAGCCCCATCCGCCACGATGCGAAATAGCTGCCCGATTGCAGGATATATCCGATGATGCCGACCAGAAAGGCGGTGGCACCCAGCGCCGCCATGGCCCCGGCCCCCGATGCCAACGTTGCCGGGTCCATCGCCACCGCGCCGCCGCCCAGCAACAACTGAATGACGGTCGCACCGACGATGCCAACGCCAATCAGCGCAATGGCGTGGTTGGCATGCTGGTCACTGAAAAAACTGGTCGTATAGGCCCAGGCCTGGCTGATGCTGATACGGTTCATTCTGTCCCTCCTTCAGGGGCGCGGAGTGGCACCCTGCCCGTCATGAAAAAATCTCGCGAACATTGGGTCCGCGGATCTGGCGATAGGCCGCGGCGGCAATGGCCGCATTGATCATGCCGCCAAACAAGGCGATCATGCCGTTGACCAAACCGCTCAGTAACGGCTGTGCCGCGGCGGGCTGGTCCGACCAGCTGCCGTCAATGTAGCCGAGCCCGGCTGTGAAAGCCAAACTCATGAGCCCGGCAATGATTACCAGCGCCAACAATGGCCAGAAATGGCTTTGCGCAAGCTTCCATCCTTCACCCCACGCTGCCAATGGTCCTTCAACTGCCCGATCCGCCATCATTGGCAAAATCAGCACGGTGCAGGTTACGACGATAAAGCCGGGAATCAGCAACAGGGCAAAACCGAACAGGCTGCACAAGCTAATCAGCAAGTGCAGTGCCACCGCCATCGGCACCAACGCCAACCCATATCCAATAGCATCCCCAACTGTAGCGCCCTGCGGCTGGAACCAGATGCGGGTTACAATCAACGCGCCGACAAAAGTGAAGACGCCGATAATGATCATCGGGACCAAAAGTCCCATGATCAGCAGATTGCCCATCTGCGCATCATTCAATTCACCCGCCGGAGCAGCTGCGCCCGGTATGAACGCAAAATAGAGGACGTTGGGCACAAACATGAAAACCGCAGCGACCGAAAGGGTCAACGAAGCATCCCGCCGCAGCAGTGCAAACGCATCGTTCAGCGTGGCCTGGACCGACAATTTCATTGCTGCTGCCAATGCCTTCCCCGTTTGAGAACCCATGCTTGGCAAGCAGTGCGGCGCTTGTCCAGCGCCGATCCGGCTGGTCGTCGCCCTTGCGCAATAAAGGCCCACGCGGCAGGAGGCGTCGGCATGGCCAATCCTATCGCCCCGCACTGGCAAATTAGCCCCGGCCTCACCGCCTATCC
>CAYNXF010000032.1:0-13704 GCA_964401155.1 uncultured Sphingopyxis sp. | reverse complement strand
CCATCGGGCACGATATCGGGCACCGCGAACATATTCTCGGCATATTTGCCCCAATGGCCCGATTGCTCCCACTGGCGCACGTCCATCAACTGCGGCGTCTTGATCTCGTCATAGCCCGCGGCCTTGATCGCCCGGCGCATATAATCCTCGAGCGCACGATATATGACATAGCCCCTGGGGTGCCAGAACACCGATCCCTGTGCCTCGGACTGAAGGTGGAATAAGTCGAGTTCCTGCCCCAACCGCCGGTGGTCGCGCTTCGCCGCTTCCTCCAGCCGCGTCAGATGCGCGTCGAGCTGTTTCTTGTTCAGCCACGCCGTTCCATAAACGCGCGACAATTGGGCATTGTTCTGGTCGCCGCGCCAATAGGCGCCCGACACGCGCGTCAGTTTGAACGCCGCCGGGTCAAGTTTTCCGGTCGATGCCAGATGCGGGCCGCGGCACATGTCCATCCAGTCGTCACCCGACCAGTAAACGCTGAGTTCTTCGCCCTCGGGCAACTCTGCCGCCCATTCGGCTTTGAACGTCTCGCCATCGGCGCGCCAGCGCGCGATAAGATCGTCACGCGCCATGACCTCGCGGCGCAGCGGCTTGTCGGCGGCGATGATACGGCGCATTTCCTCCTCGATCAGCGGCAGCTCTTCGTCGCGGAAGGGACCGTGATCGGTAGCGGGCGCGAAGTCGTAGTAAAAACCATCCGCCGTCGCCGGGCCAAAGGTGATCTGCGTGCCGGGGAAAAGCCGTTGCACCGCCTCGGCCATGATGTGCGCGAAATCGTGGCGAGCAAGCTCGAGCGCTTCGGCCTCGTCCTTTGCGGTGATCAGCGCGAGGTTGGTGTCGCTTTCCAGCGGACGCATGATGTCGCGCACCTCGCCATCGACACGCGCAGCGAGCGCCGCCTTGGCGAGGCCCGGGCCGATGGCGGCGGCGATGTCCGCCGGGGTAGTCCCGCGCGCGACTTCACGGGCTGAGCCATCGGGAAGGGTGACGCGGATCATGTCGGACATGGGAATTACACAGCTTTCAGGCACGGAATTGCGCGAGCGCTCCTTTGCCAGCGCGGGGACGGCGGGGCAAGGGGAGTGCGCGCGTTGATTGCAAGACCATGCGCGAGATGACATGGACGCGTCATGACCTTGCCCGCCGCCGACATACTCATGCGCCCTGATCGCCCGACCCTCGCCTTTCGTTACCTGCCCGGGGCTGGCCCCACAGTGGTTTTTCTGCCCGGCTACATGTCCGACATGGCGGGCGGCAAGGCAACGGCAGTGCTCGCCGACTGCGCGGCGCGGGGGCAGGCGTGCCTACTCCTTGATTATGCCGGGTGCGGACTGAGCGAGGGTCGGTTTGCCGACCAGACGCTGACCGATTGGCGCGGTGATGTGCTGGATCTGATCGCGGCCAAGGTGGCGGGGCCGGTGCTGCTGGTGGGAAGTTCGCTGGGCGGCTGGCTGATGCTGCTCGTCGCGCTCGCGCTGCCTGCGGACCGCCTGGCCGGACTGGTCGGCATCGCGCCGGCGCCCGATTTCACCGAATGGGGATTCACTGACGCCGAAAAAGCTATCATCCACACCGAAGGGCAGCTGGCGGAGGACACGCCCTATTCGGATCAACCCTATGTTACCACGCGCACATTTTGGGAGAGCGGGCAGGCGAACCGGATGCTGGGCGGACCAGTCGCCCTCGCCTGCCCCGTCCACCTGCTGCACGGCCAATGCGACGATGATGTGCCGTGGAAGATTTCGTTGCAACTGGCGGCGGCGCTGGCGAGCGACGATGTTCGCGTGACGCTGATCAAAGACGGGGACCATCGCCTTTCGCGCGACGGCGACATTGCCTTGCTGTTGGAAACGCTCGCTGGCATGGGCCGCTGAAATTGTGACATTAGGGGCAGATATGGCACGCAGCGACTTCAAATTCAGCCAGATCAAGCGCGTCCGCTATGCCGAAATTGATGCGCAGGCGGTGGTGTTCAACAGCCGGTATCTGGAATATTTCGACATCGGCATCACCGAATATTGGCGCGCGGTCGGCATGTATGATGGCGAGCAGAAGCACGCCGAATTCCATGTCGCGCGCGCCGAGGTGGATTACAAAGCCCCGATCCTGCTCGACGAGGAAATCGACATTTGCGTCCGATGCAGCCGTATCGGGCGCAGCTCGATGACCTTTCTGTTCGAGCTGCACGGCGCCGGCCGTGATGACCTGCGCGCCACCGGCATGGAAGTATCGGTGCATGTCAGCGAGGCGCGCGGGCCGTCGACGCCCGTGCCGGATGCGGTCGCAGCGATGTTCGAGACCTATGAGGGGCGGGCACTCAGAATCTAGCTGTCATTGCGAGCGCAGCGAAGCAATCTAGGGCTAGCGTAAACCGCCCTGGATTGCTTCGCTGCGCTCGCAATGACGGGTTTAATTTGCGCCGCAGAGCACTATACTCCAGCCTATGGCCAAATATCTGCACAGCATGATCCGTGTCAGCGACCCCGATGCGACGGTGCGTTTTTTCAATCTGATCGGGCTTGAAGAAGTGCGGCGGTTCGACAGTCAAGCGGGGCGCTACACGCTGATATTCCTTGCCTGTCCGGGACAGGAAGGCGTGGCCGAGGTAGAGCTGACCTATAACTGGCCTCCCGCTGACGGCAGCGCGCCCGAAACCTATGGCGGCGGGCGCAATTTCGGGCACCTCGCCTATCGCGTCGAAAATATTTACGACACCTGCCAGCGGCTGATGGACGCGGGCATCACCATCAACCGTCCGCCGCGTGACGGCCATATGGCGTTCGTGCGCTCGCCCAACGGTATTTCGGTGGAGTTGCTGCAGGAAGGCCATCTGCCGCCGCAGGAACCTTGGGCGTCAATGCCGAATACGGGCGAGTGGTAGATCTATGGCGCTGGAGATCGTCCGCATCCCGGTGCTGACCGACAATTATGTCTGGCTGGTGCACGAGCCGGTCAGCGGGGCGACAATGGTGGTCGATCCCGCCGTCGCTGATCCGGTGTTGGCCGAAGCTGCCAGCCGAGGGTGGTCAATCACTGACATCTGGAACACCCACTGGCACCCCGACCATACCGGTGGGAATGCAGGCATCAAGGCAGCGACGGGGTGCACAATCACCGGGCCGGTCGCCGAAGCGGCGCGCATTCCCACGCTCGAGCGGCTGGTCGCGGGCGGCGACACGGTGATGCTGGGCGATGTTGCGGCGCAAGTGTGGGACGTACCGGCGCACACTGCGGGGCATATCGCCTATCATTTCGCTGATGATGCCGCGATCTTTGTCGGCGACACCATGTTCGCGATGGGATGTGGCCGTCTATTCGAAGGCACGGCGGAGCAGATGTTCACCAATATGCGGGCGCTAGGTGCGCTGCCGGACGATACACGCGTTTATTGTGCGCACGAATATACGCTGTCGAACGCACGCTTTGCGGTGACGGTGGAGCCCGACAATGCGGCGCTCGTAGCGCGGTTGGCAGCGGTGGAGGCGGCACGCGCCGCAGGCGAGGCAACGGTGCCAACCACCATCGGGACGGAGCGCGCGACCAATCCCTTTCTGCGCGCACCGACGGCAGCCCGGTTGGGCGAAATTCGCGCGCTTAAGGACGCAGCGTAGCGCTTCAGCGCGGGTTAAGGCTGGGGGGTTCAGCAGGAACAAAACACAGGAGTCGGGTCATGACGCTGAAAAATTTGCCTTTGGTCACAATTGGTGCCGCCGTGCTGCTCGCCGGCTGCGCGCCGGCCGGATCGGCCGAGCCGCGCGCCGAGGCGCTGACGCCCAAGCAGATGGAAATTATGGACAAGCAGCTCGCCGGCAAGGTCGCCGGTGCCCCGGTCAGCTGCCTGAACGCCAACAGCCGTAGTTACCAGACGATCCGCGTGTCGGACGACATCCTGCTCTACCGCGCGTCAGGCAATCTGGTGTACCGCAACCAGCTGAAGGGCAGCTGCCCCGGGCTGGCGCGCGACAATGACATCATGGTCATCCGCAGCTACGGCACCGGCACCTGCAAAGGCGATTTCTTCCATCTGGTCGACCGTGCCAGCGGCATCCGCGGCCCAACCTGCGTGTTCGGCGAATTTGTGCCGTATCGCAAGGCGGCCGAGGCGGGGCGGTAGGTTAGGAGACCTATCGTCGTCCCGGGCTTGATCCGGGACAACGCGCGAACCTTGGCTTGTTGTCCCGGATCAAGTCCGGGACGACGACAGTTTGATTTTCAGTTTTTCACCCCGCCCCGTAGAGCGCCGCAATCCGCGCGCCATAAACCTCGCGCAGCACGTGACGGCGGATTTTCATTGACGGGGTCATCTGTTCATTTTCGATGGTGAAGGCTTCGTCGGCAAAGTCGAATTTGCGCACCTTTTCGATAACCGACAACTGTTCGTTAACGCGGTCGACCGCAGCGCGGACGGCAGTGCGGAACTTGTCATGTTCGCGCAGGAGCCCATAATCCTGCGGCAGGCCGTTGGCCTCGGCCCATTCGTTCATCCATTCGGGATCGGGCATGATGATACCGACCAAGTGCGGTCGCTTGTCGCCATAAACCATCGCCTGCAGAATTTCGGGTTGGAGCGTGAGCATACCCTCCACCCGCTGCGGCGAGACATTGTCGCCCTTGTCGTTGACAATCAGGTCCTTCTTACGGTCGGTGATGACGATGCGGCCCGCCTCGTCGATATGGCCGATGTCGCCGGTGTGCAGCCATGGGCCTTTGTCGGGTTCGGCGGGGTCGGGGATGAGCACGCGCGCGCTTTCGGCTTCGTTGCGCCAATAGCCGTGCATAACCAATTCGCCGCGCACGCAGATTTCACCGTCATCGGCAATGCGAACCTCGGTGTGCATCAGCGGCGGGCCGACGGTGTCCATCTTGATGCCCACGCTGGGGCGGTTGCAGCTGATCACCGGACCTGCCTCGGTCTGGCCATAGCCTTGCAGCAGGGTCAGGCCGATCGAGTGGAAAAAGACGCCGATATCGGGGTTTAGCGGCGCGCCGCCAGAGACCAGCGCCTTCAGCCGCCCGCCGAATTTCTGCTGGATTTTGGGGCGGAACATGCGGTCGAGCAATTTGTCGAGCGGGCGGTCGAGCAGGCCTTTGCGATTCTCATAATCCTTCGCCCCGACGCGCATCGCCTGTTTCAGCATGAAATTGGCGACCTTGCCCTGTTTCTCGACCGATTTGATCATGCGCGCGCGGATGACTTCGAACAAGCGCGGGACGACGACCATGATGGTCGGGCGCGTCTCTTCGATGTTGGAGACGAGCTTTTCGAGGCCCTCGCTGTAATAAATCTGCGCGCCGACCATGATGGGCAGGAACTGGCCACCCGAATGTTCATAGGCGTGGCTGAGCGGCAGGAAGGAGAGGAACGCCTCTTCATCGCCGATACCGAAATCATTGACCAGCACCTCGGCCGCGCCCGCCGCATTGTGGAGGATCGCGCCGTGGTGCTGCATCACGCCGCGGGGCGCACCGCCGGTGCCGCTGGTGTAAATGAGGCAGGCCAGATCGCGGCGCTGCATCGCTTTGCCGCGCGCCACCGCCGCATCGAGCCATGCCGCACCGCCGGTGACGAGCGGGGCCCAGTCGTGCACCGCGACATCGCCCTGCTGGCCGACGCGCAGGCTTTCCATCGTGATGACGATGCTGGCGTCCGAGCGGGTGACGGCGGGCATCAGGCTGCGCGCCAGTTTGGCGGTCGACACGATGACCGCGCGCGCGCCGCTGTTGTCGAGGATATGCTGATGATCGCGCTCGGTGTTGGTGGTGTAGGTCGGCACGGTAACGCAGCCTGCGGCCATGATGCCAAGGTCGGCGATACACCATTCGGGGCGGTTTTCGCTGACGAGGACAACCCGGTCGCCGTCCTTCAGCCCCAGCTCGCGCAGATTATGGGCGAGCGCGGCAACCTGATTGGCGACCTGCCGCCAGCTTAGGGGTTGCCAGACGCGGTCGGACTTGCGCCACAAAAAGGGAGATTCGCCGCCCTTTTCTGCGCGGTCGAAAAACATCGCGACCAGACTGGGAAACTGGTCGAGGTGCGGGTTGATGAGTTTCATTCTGTCCTGCTCTCCCGGGACGGGTTTGTTGCCTATCTTATCCCTGCGGCGGGGCGTCGTCGACTGCTGAGCTTCCTGGGCCGCGCGGGTCTGCGGCACCGCGCCAACCATCACCGACGCGTTCGACGGCGTTGAGTTTCGAGCCAAGGTCGGTTGGGGTGACGGTGTAGCCAAAGGGCTTCAGCTTGTCGGCGAGCGCCTTGCCCGCCGCGTCATCTTCAATCAGCACACCGCCGCGGCCGAAATAAAGGTTGGGCAATTTGATCGCTTCCTCCGCCGACAATCCCCAATCGAGTACGCCGATCAGTGTCTTGGTGACGTGCATGATGATGCGCTTGCCTCCCGCCGAGCCAACCGCGAGGATGACTTTCCCGTCAGGGCCGTAAACGATGGTCGGCGACATGGACGACAATGGCCGCTTGCCCGGCGCCACGCGGTTGGCGGCCGGTGCGCCATCGCGCGCGTTAACCGGGCTGTGGTCAAAGTCGGTGAGCTCGTTGTTCAGGAAATAGCCGTTTGCGATGAGGTGGCTGCCGAACACGCTTTCGATGGTAGAGGTATAACTGGCAACATTGCCGAACTTGTCGGTAGCGACGAAATGGGTGGTGCCACCTTCCGCGACTGGGCCCGAACGGGTGCGCGCGGGGGCGCCGGGGGGCGTGCCGGGGGCATAGACCCCTGCGCCCTTGAACGGCGAAATCGCAGCTGCGCGGCCAGCGAGATAGGCTTTGTCAAGCAGGCCCTTGACCGGCACTTCGACGAAATCGGCATCGCCGAGGTAGGTTTCGCGGTCGGCATAGGCGAGCTGCATCGCCTCCGCCAGCACATGCCAGCTCATCGGGCTATTCTTGCCCATCGCCTTCATGTCAAAGCCCTCGAGTATGCCAAGGATGCCGAAAACCGTCGTCGCACCCGACGAAGGCGGGCCCATGCCGCAGACCCGATAGACGCGGTAAGTCGTGCAGACCGCGTCACGCGGCTTGGCCTGATAGTCAGCCAAATCCTTGGCCGTCAGGGCAGCGGAGTTGCGCGGCGCTTTGGCCACCGCGTCGCTGATCGCGCGGGCATTGGCCCCGGTGTAGAAGGCCGCGGGTCCGCGCTTGGCAATATCGCGCAGCAGCGACGCATAGGCGGGATTGCGGATGCGCGTGCCGAGTGGGGCGGGTTTGCCGTCAACATAGTAAAGCGCGCGGGCATCCGGAAAATCCTTCCACAGCGGCTCAAAGCGCGTGAGCCAGCCGTGCAACGCGGGCGTGACCTCAAACCCCTCGTCCGCGAGGCGGATAGCGGGCGCAAACAAATCGGCCCAAGCGAGCTTGCCCCATTTCTTGTGCGCCAGTTCGGCAAGGCGGATATTGCCCGGCACGCCGACCGAAAGGCCCCCGGGGACGACGTCGATGAAGCCGCGCGGCTTGCCGTCGGGGCCTAGGAAGCGGTCCGGCGTTGCGGCGGCGGGAGCGGTTTCGCGGCCGTCGATGGTGGCAATCATGTTGGTGTCCGCGTCGTGGTGGACAAGAAAACCGCCGCCGCCGACGCCGCTGGATTGCGGTTCGACCAGCGTCAGGACCAGCATCATGGCGATTGCGGCGTCGGTTGCCGTGCCGCCCTTGGCCAGAATTTCCTTGCCGGCCAGTGTGGCGCGTGGGTCGGCGCTGCTGGTGACGCCTTGGGCAGCGACGAATTGGGGGAAGGCAAGGAGCATTGGCGCAATAAGCGCGAAGAGTTTCTTTGTCATCGTGCAACCTTGGCGCGCTGCGGCGGACAGCGCAACCCCGTCAACTATCGACCCCCACCGCATCGGCTACCCGCAAGAAGCCATCGCGCCTCGCTAATGCTTCCAGCCCGCGCGCGATGCGGCCCGCCAGCCCCGGCCCTTCGAACACCAGCGCCGAATAAAGTTGGACCAGCGAAGCGCCCGCACGGATACGCATCCAGGCGTCGTCGGCGCTGGCGATACCGCCAACACCGATCAGTGGAATCGCACCGCCGCTGGCCCGGCGGAAATCGATCAGCCGTTGCTGCGCCAGATCGCGTAAGGGTGCGCCAGACAGGCCGCCTGTTTCCGCCGCTTGCGCGTCGGTGAGCGGCGGACGGGTGATGGTGGTGTTGCTGACGATCAGCGCATCCAGTTTGCGGTCGATGGCGACCGCAACAATATCGTCGATGTCCGCGGGCACGAGATCTGGTGCGACTTTCAGGAAAATGGGTTTGGGCGCTGTTGCGGCCGCGCGGACCGCTGCAAGCAGGGCTTCGAGCGCGCCTTTATCCTGTAGCGCGCGCAGGCCCGGTGTGTTGGGCGAGGAAATATTTATGGTGATGTAGTCGGCGAGCGGAGCCATCGCCGCCATGCCGCGCGCATAGTCAGCGATGCGATCCGCGCTGTCTTTGTTCGCGCCGATGTTGATGCCCAGCGGCACGATCGACCCGAGGCGGCGCGATCGTTCAATCCTGCGAATGGCCGCGTCCTGCCCGCCGTTGTTGAAGCCCAATCGGTTTATCACCGCCCGGTCTTTGGTCAGGCGGAAAACGCGCGGACGCGGGTTCCCGTCTTGCGGCAGCGGGGTCAGCGTACCGACCTCGACAAAGCCGAAGCCGAAATACGGCATTTGCGCAGGCACGCGCGCGTCCTTGTCGAAGCCCGGCGCGAGGCCAACGGGATTGGGGAAGTCGATGCCCGCCAGCGTCGTTTTGAGTACCAGCGAGGTCACCGTGCAGCGTGCACGTGGCAAGCGTTCGAGCGCTGTGATGGTCAGGCTGTGCGCGGCTTCGGCATCGCTGGCGTGGACCATGGGGCGGGCGAGCGCGAACATAGTATCGGCGAGCGTGGCGAGCAGCGTCATGGGCGGCCATTGCGCCAGCCAAGGGGCTATGGCAAGCCTGACGGCGACCGAAAGATGGAGAGATATATGTCGCCCCTGCGCCTGATCACCGTATCCACCCTGGCCCTGGCGCTCGCCGCCTGTGCGGCGCAGCAGCGCGCACCGGAGAGCGCCGCCTCTGCCCCCACTGCACCAGCGCAAGGCATTGGACTTGCTGCCTTTTTTAACGCCTATGACGCAGCGCAACTGTCCATGTCGCCGCAGTCCAAATCGTATCGCGGGGTGCGCGACGATGATTATGGGCGATGGGATAGCATCGGCGACGAGGCCGAAGTGGCGCGCGAAAAATTGCTGCAGGCGACCGCGTCGGCCATGCGGACCAGCTTTGATCCAGCCGGCCTGTCGCCCGATGAGCAGCTGTCGGTCCAGCTGTTCGACGACATTGCCAAGCGGTCGGCGTCGCTGTTCGCCTATCGCAATCACGATTATATTTTTGACCAGATGAACGGCGCGCATAGCGGTCTGCCCGCGTTCCTGATCAACATCCACCGCGTGGCTAATGAGGCCGAGGCCGAGGCCTATATCAGCAGGCTCGGCGGGCTGGGGCCGCAGATCGACGCGCTGACCGCCGAGAGCGCCAAGCGCTTCGCCGCCGGTATCCAGCCGCCGAAATGGGTCTATCCCTATGTTATCAGCGACATCGACAATCTGTCGCGGTCGGGGCGTGACATGCAATTGTCGGGACAGACTTTGCTCGATGATTTCCGCGGCAAGATCGCCAAGCTGGAAGTTACCTCCGAACGGCGGCAGGCGCTGAACATGGCCGCGGTAAGGGCGTGGAGCGAGAGCGCTGCGCCTGCTTATCGCCGCTTGCGCACCGAGATGGAGCGGCAGATGGCCGCCGCGCCGACCGACGACGGGGTGTGGCGGCTGCCCGACGGGGCAAATTATTATCGCGCGTTGCTGGCGAGCTATACCACCACCGACATGACCGCGAGCCAGATCCACGATCTTGGTCTGTCCGAAGTGAAACGCATCCACGGCGAGATGCGCGCGATCATGACCAAGGTGGGGTTCAAGGGAACGTTGCAGGAGTTTTTCACCTACGTCCGCACCGACCCCAAATTCTATCACACCAGCCGCGAGGATTATATCGCCGAGGCCGAAGCACGAATGGCGGCGATGCAGGCAAAGCTGCCCGAATATTTCGGCGTGCTGCCCAAATCGCCGCTTAGCATCAAGGCGGTCGAGGCGTTCCGCGAGAAATCGGCGGGCAAGGCCTTTTACCAGTCGCCCGCGCCCGATGGTTCGCGGCCCGGCGTCTATTACGTCAACCTCTATAATCTGCGCGACATGCCCAAAACCGAGCTGGAGGCGCTGGCCTATCATGAAGGCGTGCCGGGCCACCATTTGCAGCGCGCGGTGCAGACCGAACTCAAAGATGTGCCGCCATTTCGCCGCTTTGCCGGGTTCACGGCCTATACCGAAGGCTGGGGCCTCTATACGGAGGAGCTGGGCAAGGACATGGGCTTTTACACCGATCCCTATAGCGATTTCGGGCGGTTGGGGATGGAGCTGTGGCGCGCGTGCCGCCTGGTGGTCGACACCGGCATCCACGACAAGCGCTGGAGCCGCGAGAAGGCGATCCAGTATCTGAAGGACAACACGCCCAACCCCGAGGGCGATATTGTGAAGGCGATCGAACGCTATATCGTCTATCCGGGGCAGGCGACGGCCTATACCGTCGGCAAGCTGAAAATCATGGAATTGCGCCAGCGCGCGATGGACAGGCTGGGCAAGAAATTCGATTGGCGCGGATTTCACGATGTGGTGCTGACCGGTGGGCCGATGCCGCTGGCGGTGCTCGACCGGCGCGTCGAGGCGTGGATCAAGGCGCAGGAGTGAGGGGATTTAGGGCTGCCGTGGCTCAATAATGGAGCGTCATTGCGAGCGACAGCATTAACCTCCCCCACCCCGTCCGCTTCAATTTGAAGCATCCTGATTTGCAACGCGTTTCTGTCGTTTCTGTCCTATTGCGAATCGACTGAGCCGTGACATGCGCCCCCTGCGACCCGGGGGGAACCAGACCGTTGGACGGTGTGGAACCTTCCACCCTCCAGCGCCCGGCGGGGTATCCCCCTGCCGGGTGCCTTTTTGGCTTTTCTTTGTTCGCCAGATGCTTATGGCTGTCGTCGCGCTATGGGGCGTCGACGGGCAACGACGATGAGCGAACAACTGGGGCAACCCATCCGTTATTTTCTGCCGGACGCGGATCTGGCCGAGCTGATTTCGACCTTTTACATCGCAGACATGCCCGTTGCGCACTTTGATGAGCTGGAACGTGCCGACCGGCCGCAGTTCCGCCTGCGGCTGAACAACAGCCCGGGCGAATATCATTTCGCCAATGGACTGGTATGCAAGGCGTGGGGCGCGACCATCATCGGCCCGACGACTGCGCCGGTGCGCGCCATCTGTCATGGCCCCGTGTATCTTTGCGGCATGGGATTTATGCCGGGCGGCTGGGCGACGCTGATGGGGCCGGAAGCCGACAAGTTTACCGATCGCGCGCTGCCCGCGCATGAACTGTTCGGCGACTGGATTTACGAAGTGGCCAAGGCGATCGCCAATGCGGATTGCGATATGGCGCGGCTTGGTATGCTGCAGAAATTGGCGCGCGAAATGATGCGCCGCGGCGACCCCGCGCCATTGTGGTTCACCCGCACGGTGGACCAGTGGCTGATGGCCAATCTGTCGCCACAAATCGAGGATCTGGTCGCCGCGACGGGCATGTCGGCGCGA
Organism: uncultured Sphingopyxis sp.; assembly: GCA_964401155.1. Lineage (GTDB taxonomy): Bacteria > Pseudomonadota > Alphaproteobacteria > Sphingomonadales > Sphingomonadaceae > Sphingopyxis. The sequence continues at coordinate 2,033 of CAYNXF010000032.1, read as the reverse complement.
TCGGTCGAGCGGATGACCAAGCGCTTTTACGGCGTGTCACCCAAGATGCTGGCGCGCAAATATCGCGCGCTGCGCGCAGCGTCGGCGCTGGCACGCGGCGTGAAACTGGACGACGCGGCGCTGGCCGAGGCCTTTTACGACCAGTCGCACCTGATCCGCGAAATTAAACGCTTTTCCGGGATGACGCCGGGACAGCTGGCGAAACCCAGCGCCTATACGACCGCCACCACCGAGGGCCGCAACCGGCTGCGCGGCCAGGTGAGCCCGTTGATTACGGATACGTGACACCCACGGCATCGTCATGCTGAACTTGTTCGGCATTATGGACTGCGCTTGCGGCCTGTTGTCCTGAAACAAGTTCAGGACGACGAGAGGTTGGCCTTTATCGCAGCGTCATGCTGAACTTGTTTCAGCATAACGAACCGCGACGGCGGCCCATGATCCTAAAACAAGGTGGCGTTTGTCTTATTGAGACAAGTTGTTCGATGTTCCCCGGCGTAAGCCGGGGTCCCATGGCGACACGGCGCAAGGCCGCTCTGGATGCCGGCTTTCGCCGGGGAGCCGATACTTGTTCGAAAGGGACAAATGCCAATCAAGTTCAGGACGACGACGGATCGGGAATGTTGCGCTTCACCTTGCACCCAGCCACCGCTTCGCCTATCTAATCGGATGAAATTGGTCTGATTGGCCAGTGAGTCGCAAAGCCAAGGAAAAACATGCGCCTGTCGCAGCTTGCCGATTATGCCGTGGTGCTGATGAGCGCCGCTGCACGCCACTGCGGTGGGACCAAGGCCAACGCGGGGACGCTGGCCGAAGAAACCGGTGTTCCGTTGCCGACCGCGCAAAAGCTGGTGAGCCTGCTGACGCGCGCGGGCCTGATGACCTCAACGCGGGGCACCGGCGGCGGCATTCGGCTGGCGCGGCCGGCGGCGGCGATTTCGCTGGCTGACATTATCGAGGCGGTCGAAGGGCCGATTGCCATGACTGCCTGTGTCGACGAGGCGCGCCACGATTGCGCGCTGGAGGGCAATTGCCGCGTCCAGCCGCATTGGGGCGCAGTCAATGGCGCGGTGCGCGGGGCGCTGGGGGGGGTTAGTTTGAGTAGTTTGATAAAGCCCCTCCCGCTTGCGGGAGGGGTTTGGGGTGGGCCAGTGCTCATGCCCGACAGGCCCACCCCCGACCCCTCCCGCAAGCGGGAGGGGAGGATCAGCGCATGACCGACACCCCGATCAAAGACGCCGCCGCGCATGAGGCAGCCGCCAAGGTCGCCGATTATGAGCATGGCTGGGCCAGCGACATCGAAACCGACTTCGCGCCCAAGGGCCTGACCGAGGATACGGTCCGCTTCATTTCGGCCAAGAAGGACGAGCCCGAATGGATGCTCGAGTGGCGGCTGAAGGCCTTCCGGATGTGGCAGACGATGACGCCGCCCGACTGGGCCAAGCTGAACGTGCCGCCGATCGATTATCAGGACGCCTATTATTACGCCGCGCCGAAGGCGAAGCCCAAGCTGGGCAGCCTGGACGAGGTCGATCCCGAAATCCTGCGCGTGTACGAAAAACTTGGCATCCCCATCGAGGAGCAGAAAGTGCTCGCGGGCGTCGAGGGCGCGCGCAAGGTCGCGGTCGATGCGGTGTTTGACAGCGTGTCAGTGGCGACCACGTTCCGCGCGGAGCTGGAACGCGCTGGGGTTATTTTCCGCAGCATTTCGGAGGCAATCAAGGAATATCCCGATCTGGTCCGCAAATGGCTCGGCAAGGTCGTGCCAATGCACGACAATTATTTTGCCACGCTCAATTGCGCGGTCTTTTCGGATGGAACATTTGTCTACATTCCAGAGGGCGTACGCTGCCCGATGGAGCTTTCGACCTATTTCCGCATCAACGCCGAAAATACCGGCCAGTTCGAACGCACGTTGATCGTCGCCGACAAGGGCAGCTATGTCAGCTATCTCGAAGGATGCACCGCGCCAATGCGTGACGAGAACCAGCTCCACGCCGCGGTGGTCGAACTGGTCGCGCTCGACGATGCCG
>CAYNXF010000031.1:0-14055 GCA_964401155.1 uncultured Sphingopyxis sp. | reverse complement strand
CGGACATCGGATATTTGTCGGTCCAGCTCGACAGCTGCTGGTTGAAATAGCCCTCGCCAGTGCGGAGCCTGCTCATGATGAAATGCGGATGGAGCGGCGTGAACTCGCTCAGAAGCAGAATATACTCACGATCATAAGGCACGGGCTCGGCCCCCACCGGATCGATGATCAGCGGTCCATAATGGCCTGACTGCTCCTGCAACCCCGAATGGCTGTGATACCAATAGGTGCCGGATTGGCGGATCGGAAATTCGTAAGTGAACGTCTGATGCGGCTTGATCCCGGGAAAGCTGATCCCGGGGACGCCGTCAAATTGGAACGGCACCAGCAGGCCATGCCAGTGGATCGAGGTATCCTCTTCCAGATGGTTGGCGACATTCAGACGAACATTCTGTCCCTCGCGCAGCCGGATCAGCGGACCCGGGACGCTGCCGTTGACCGCGATACCATGGCCGCTGCGCCCCTGCACCGACCGGCGTCCGCCGCGCACCGCAAGGTCGATGACCTCGCCGCTGACTTCGTCAAAGCCCACACGGATTGGCGGGCCGTTATGCCGCCGCATATTATGGCCCTGCGCCCAGGCAGGCATGGCTGCGAAAGCGGCGCCCGCGCCCAGTCCGGTAAGAATTCCGCGCCGCGATAAATTGGTCATACTCATTTGCACTTGCGTCCCTGCATCTTTTGCCCATATAGAATACCCCAGTAGGGTATAGCAAGAGGGAATTTCCAGATGGCCAAGGACCGGACAGACACCATCAACCGCTTGAAACGTATTGAAGGTCAGGTTCGCGGAATAGCGCAGATGGTTACCGATGACCGTTACTGCATCGACATCCTGCACCAAGTGCAGGCGGTAAAATCGGCTCTGGCCCGCGTCGAGAGCGGCATTCTTAAAGACCATGCCGCCTGCTGCGTTGCCGAAGCCATCGCGTCGGGCGATGCCAACGAGCAGCGCACAAAATTCAGCGAGCTCATCGACCTCTTCGACAAAGTGAAACGCTAACTTTCCGCGTTTCAAAAGAACAGGATGATAAGATGCCTAAGACTGCAACGCTGCACCGCATGGTGCTGGACGACCATATCTGCCCATGGGGGCTGAAGGCGCGACATTTGCTATTGTCGCATGGCTATGAGTTGGATGAACATCTGATCACCAGCCGCGAAGCGGTTGACGCTTTCAAGGAAAAGCACGGCGTCAAAACGACGCCGCAGATCTGGATCAATGGCGAACGCATCGGCGGTCATGACGATCTGTTGCGCTTCCTTGGCAAGCCTGTCCGCGATCCCGCCGCGCTGACCTATGCGCCGGTGATCGCCATATTCGCGATGGCCGCAAGCATGGCAGTCGCGGCCAATTGGGCGGTGTCAGGTGCGATATTCTCCATTCGCGCCGCCGAATGGTTCGTTGCGTTCGCCATGTGTCTGCTTGCCCTGCAAAAACTGCGCGATGTCGACAGCTTTGCAACGCAATTTCTGGGCTATGACCTATTGGCACAGCGGTGGGTGCCCTATGCGCGCCTCTATCCGTGGCTCGAGGGCTTGGCAGGTGTGCTAATGATCGCCGGTGCATTGCACTGGCTCTCAATCCCCGTTGCCCTGTTCATTGGCAGCATCGGCGCAGTGTCGGTCTTTTATGCGGTCTATATCCAGAAGCGCGACTTGAAGTGTGCGTGCGTTGGCGGAAATTCTAACGTGCCGCTTGGCTTCGTCTCGCTCACTGAAAACGTCATGATGATCGGGATGGCGGTCTGGATGTTGGTTTGATTGCGAATGCGAATTAGCGGATTTGCTACGTGGTTCGCTTCAATCGGTCCAAATCATCACTCCACCACTGGGCCATTTGCACCCGTTCCTGCCAATGCGCACCGCGATGATAGGCCGCGCGCACTTTGTCGGTATCGCCATGCGCCTGCGCGCGCTCAATCGCGTCGGGATGCCACTTGCCGCTTTCGTTCAGCAGCGTGGACGCCATCGCGCGAAAGCCATGCGCGGTCATTTCATCGCTGGCATAGCCTAGCCGCCGCAATCCGGCGTTGATGGTGTTTTCGCTCATCGGACGGGTGCGGGTGCGAATGGACGGGAACACATAGCCGCTTGGCCCCGTCACCGAATGCAGTCCGCGCAAGATCGCCACCGCCTGCTTGGACAGGCGGACGTGGTGCGCCTTGCGCATTTTCATTTTAGTGTCCGGAATCACCCAAAGCGCGCCGTCCAGGTCAATTTCGCTCCAATCGGCATGGCGCAATTCGCCCGGCCGCACGAACACATGCGGGGCTAGTTGCATCGCCAGCTTGGTCAGTCCCTGCCCCTCATAGCCGTCGATTGCCCGCAGCAGCTCGCCAACGCGCTTGGCATCGGTGATAGCGCCATGATCCTGCCAGCCTTTCGGGAAACCCCCAATTCCAATACCCCCAAGGGCGGGGGTATCGAATTGACCTTTGGCACCATACCCCCCAAAAATACCCCCAACAGCTGGCGATTGCACGCGAACGGGAATGAACGCCAGCGGCCAATTATTGGCAGAATAGCTTGGTTTTCTGGGGTTTATCCAGACGAATACGGACATTGGCGAACGGGAAAATGGAGCGGGTAGCGGGAATCGAACCCGCCTAGCTAGCTTGGAAGGCTAGAGCATTACCACTATGCTATACCCGCTCATGTCCAAGCGCGCGGCGATTGCCAGCTTGGCTCGGCGACGTCAAGCGTCGCGACCGCGCGATTGAGAACATAAACGCAACATGCTAGTCGGCGATGCGTGGAGAAAGCCCCGAACCCTGGCGCATTTTCGCGCAAGATCATCCATGTCGATATGGATGCTTTTTTTGCGTCGGTGGAGCAACGCGATAATCCCGACCTGCGCGGCAAACCGGTCGCGGTCGGTGGGTCGGCACGGCGCGGCGTGGTGGCAGCCGCATCCTACGAGGCGCGCAAATTCGGCGTCCGGTCCGCCATGCCCAGCGTGACGGCGGCACGGCAATGCCCCGAGCTCATCTTCGTGCCACCGCGCTTCGATGCCTATAAGGCCGTATCGCAGCAGATCCGCGCCATATTTCGCGACTATGCCGACGAGGTTGAGCCGCTGTCGCTCGACGAGGCCTATCTGGATGTGACCGCAGACAAGGCCGGGCTGGGCAGCGCGACCGCCGCCGCCAAAGCGATCCGCGCGCGAATCCGCGCCGAAACCGGGCTCACCGCGTCGGCAGGCGTCAGCTATAACAAGTTCATCGCCAAGCTGGCGTCGGACCAGAACAAGCCCGACGGACTAACCATCATCCGTCCGGATGCAGGCGCGGCATTTGTTGCGGGTTTGTCGATCCGCCGCTTTCACGGCATTGGGCCAGTGACCGCGGCGAAAATGGAAGGGCTGGGCATTTATTCGGGCGCCGACCTCGCCGCACATGACCTGGCGTGGCTCGCCGCGCATTTCGGCAACAGCGCCGAATGGCTGTACAATCTCGCGCGCGGGATCGACCACCGCTCGGTCAAATCGAACCGCCCTTTGAAATCGGTCGGGGCCGAGCGGACATTCGACACCGACCTGACCGACCCCGCCGACATTGTCGCCGCGCTCGACCATGTCGCAGCGGTCGTGTGGGACCGGCTGTCGGCGAAACAGCGGCAAGGTCGCACGGTGACGCTGAAGCTGCGCTTTGCCGATTTCACCACCATTACGCGGGCGAAGACCTTGGGCGGGCAAGTCGCCGATGCGCTCACGTTGCGCGGCACCGCCTTTGGATTGCTCGAGGCGTTGCTGCCGCTGGACCAGGGGATAAGGTTGCTCGGCGTGACGGTGAGCAAATTTGAGGGCGAGACTGAAGCCGAAGCCAGCGCCACCAATGGCGCCGACTTGTTCAGCCTCACTTGACCGGTGCGGCGAGCGACGGGACGGCTTTGCGGAGTGCTGCCTTCATCTTGGCCGACAGCGCGGCAAAGCTGCACAGCTGCAGCTGTTCGTCGCTTTCCTGAATTTCTTCACGGTGCGGCGCGCCGACGCGGTACAGCGCCCGCGCAGGGCCAACGGATTTGATGCGAAAATAGCCAGCGCCATCAAAACCGCCGAACTGCATCTGCGTAAACCCATCGCCGACTGTCCGGGTCTGGGTGATCGGCTCCATCTCTGCGGCCGGACCCATGCTGCCGTTGGGGCCGTAAAAATAAAATGCGCCCCACCGCTGACCGTCAAAGACATAGCCATAATGGGTGGTTGCGCATTTCTGGCTCAGATCGGTCCAGAATCCCTTGGCGACCGGCAAACTGATCGCCGCTTGCGCCTGCCCCCAACTCGTCAGCAGCAAAGCGATTCCAAGCAACGTGCGCATGCCATGTCTCCCCCACCACTCGCGCTCATGGTGACGTCATAATGGCATCAGCGCAAGGCTCAGGCGAAGCGCCGCTCTTTCGTCGCGGTAAAGCGGATCGCCGCATTTTTCTGCGCAACATAGCCCAGTTCCCACGCGTCCTTGGCCATGAACACCGGCGCGCCGTCACGGTCGGCGGCGCTGGCACCGCGATGCTCGGATTGAAAGGCCTTGAGCGCGGCCGTATCGTCCGAAGCAATCCAGCGCGCGGTGTCCCACGGCGATGCCTCCAGCTTGGCCTCGACCTTATACTCCGCCTCCAGACGGCTGATCAGCACATCGAGCTGCAACTGGCCGACCACGCCGACAATCATGTTGGACCCGATCTCGGGGTAGAAGACCTGGATGATCCCCTCCTCCGCCATATCGTCGAGCGCTTTGCGCAGTTGCTTGGTCTTGGTCGGATCAACGAGGGCAACGCGGCGCAAAATCTCGGGAGCGAAATTGGGCAGGCCGGTAATCGTCACGTCGCTGCGTTCGGACAGCGTGTCCCCCACCCGCAGCGTGCCATGGTTTGGGATGCCAATGATATCGCCGGGAAAGGCTTCCTCGGCCATTTCACGGTCCTGCGCCATGAACAGCATCGGGCGGCTGACCGCAATCGCCTTGCCTGTCCCCGCCTGCGTCAGCCGCATCCCACGCGTGAATTTGCCCGAGCACAGCCGCATAAAGGCGATACGGTCGCGGTGCGCGGGGTTCATATTGGCCTGCACCTTGAAGATGAAACCGGTCACATCGTCCCCCGCTGGGTCGACTGGCGCGGGTTCGGCAGGTTGCGGCTGCGGCCCAGGTGCATGCGCGGCGAGTGCGGCGAGCAATTCTTCAACCCCGAACAATTTCAGCGCCGAACCGAAGTAAACGGGCGTCAGGTCGCCACCGCGATAGGCCGCCGCGTCGAACTCGGCATAGCCCGCCGAGGCCAGCTCGATTTCCTCGTTGAACTGGTCGAGCGCGCGCGCATCGACATTGGCCGCAAGCTTGGGATCGTCGTGTCCCGCCAGTGCGATCCGCTGTCCCGCGAACTCGCGCGAAGCATCGTCGCCCGGCACGGCCAGCGAAGGATGGACCAGATCATAAAGTCCGGAAAAAGTGCCCCCCATCCCCACCGGCCAGTTCATCGGGCACACATCCAATGCCAACCGGTCCGCCACCTCGTCCAATATTTCGAACGGCGAGCGACCCTCGCGGTCAACCTTGTTGACGAAGGTGATGATCGGTACCGAGCGCAAGCGGCACACCTCGAACAGCTTCAATGTCTGCGGTTCAATGCCCTTGGCGGCATCAATGACCATCACGGCGCTGTCGACGGCGGTCAGCGTGCGATATGTGTCCTCCGAAAAATCCTCGTGCCCCGGCGTATCGAGCAGGTTGAAGACCAGCCCCGCATGCTCGAACGTCATCACCGACGAGGTCACCGAAATCCCGCGCTGCTGCTCGATCTTCATCCAGTCCGACCGCGCGCGCCGCGCGGCCCCGCGCGCCTTCACCTCGCCCGCAATATGGATCGCGCCGCCCGCCAGCAGCAATTTTTCGGTCAGCGTCGTCTTGCCCGCGTCGGGGTGCGAGATGATGGCAAAAGTGCGGCGCTGGGGATGCGAGGCGGTCATGGTCGCGGGCGGGTAGCAGGCGCACGCCACCGATGGAAGGGTGTTCGCTGTCAGCTGTGCTCAGAGATCGAGCCGGTGCACATCAACGCCGATGGCGAACACCCGTTTGCCGCCGCCGTTGGGCAAAATCCGCACCTTGTTGACTGCCCGCCCGATCGCCAACGGGGTCCAGCTCGCTCCGCCGTCGCGCGTTTCAAATCCTGTATCGCGCGTCCCGACCCAGCCGCGCTGTTCATCGGTAAAGCCGATGCCAAATTGCTGGATCCCCGGGGCCTCAACCAACGGCAGCTCGCGCCAGCTTTTGCCGCCATCAACGGTCTTGACGATGACCCGGAAATTCCCCCCCGCCGGGTCATAGCTCTGCACCGTGGCATAGCCGACGTTGCGGCTGGGCCAGCTCATTTTCCAGACATTTTCCATCGGGCGGCCCGAGCGCCACACCATCTTCCATGTCGCGCCGCCGTCGGCCGTCATCAGGATAATGGCATCACCCTGGCCATCCGGCGCCGGGCCCGATGCGGCAACAAAGCCTGTCCGTGCATCGTGAAACTTGACGTCGAGGATCATGCTCGCCACGTCGGACAAGTTGATGATCCGCCATGTCGTGCCACTGTCCTCTGACCGGAGCATCATGGCGGGCCCGCCCACACGCCCCGCCGCCGTCACGATATGCGCGTCGCGCAGCTCGCCCTGGAAAATGCGGCGCTGACGCACGATGTCGATCCCGCAAATCCCGGCAACGCCCGACACTCCAGCAACAGTTACCGGCGTCCAGCTTTTGCCCCCGTCAGCCGTGCGATACAGCGGCTGGGTATCGGTGACGCCGGGATAGTAATTGGTGCCGACATTGCCCAGATAGCCCACTTGATCATCGACAAATCCCAGCGCGCGGATGAAGGTGCCGGGCTGGTCCCAGACTTTGGCCCAGCTGTCACCGCCGTCGGTCGTCGCATAAAGTTTGCCCGCTCCATTGCCATACCAGCCGCGCTGCGCGTCGATGAAGCTGATGTCGTCCTGTTTGCCGCGATAGGGCTCGGTCGGCAGCTTGGTCCAGCTTGGGCCCTCCGCCCGTACCGTCGCCGCCAGCCCGGCCAGCGGCAGTACCGCCATGCCAGCCACCACTTCGCGCCGCCCCAATTGCGTCATGTTGCTCTCCCCGGTTGTCATCACGCCGTATCTGCTGCGCCAGCTGGCTGACGGCATAGCCAAAATCGCCGACCGTCGTCGGTTTTCGACCAATGGCCCCCTTGCATCACTACCGCAACCATGTCACTTTACGTTCACGTAAAGGGAAAGCCGCGCGAAGAGGAAGCAGTTATGACGACCCCAACCTTCGACACCATCAAACTTGACGTTGCCGACGCCGTTGCCACGATCACATTGAACCGGCCCGATCGGCTGAACTCGATGCCCCCGGCAATGGCCGATGACATTCGCGCTGCGCTCGACCATTTGCCCGGCAACGGCGCGCGGGCGCTGCTGATCACCGGCGAGGGGCGCGGCTTCTGTTCGGGGGCGGATCTCGGCGGCGATCGCACCAGCAGCGAAGGCTCTGCCGTCGGCGGCGGAGCGCGCAGCCGCAACGCGCTGCGCCATCATTACAACCCGATGCTGCTGGCGCTGGCGGGGCTCGACATTCCGGTAATCACCGCGGTTAACGGCCCGGCAGCGGGCGTTGGCTGTTCGCTCGCGCTGGCGGGCGATTTCACGCTAGCGGGGTCGAGCGCTTACTTCCTTCAGGCATTCGTCAACATCGGACTGGTGCCCGATGGCGGTTCGTCCTGGATTTTGCCACGCCTGATCGGCCTGCCGCGGGCGATGCAGATGATGATGCTGGGCGAAAAAATCTCCGCCGCACAAGCCGCCGACTGGGGACTGATTTACAAGGCCGTCGACGATGCCGCGCTGATGGATGAGGCGCGCGCGCTGGCGGCGCGACTGGCCAAGGGGCCGACGGTGGCGCTCGGCACCATGCGCCGCGTGATCCGCCAAGGGCTGAGCCAAGACTTCGCCACCACGCTCGACGCCGAAGCCATGGGGCAATTTGCCGCTGCCGGCACCGCCGATTCGGTCGAAGGCGTTATGGCCTTCCTGCAAAAACGCCCGGCCAATTTTTCGGGGAAGTGAGAGAGCAAAAACGCAATTTATCGTCATCCCGGACTTGATCCGGGATAACAAGCAGAGGGTAGTGCGTTGTCCCGGATCAAGTCCGGGACGACGAAACTTTGGGCCTCACTCCGCCTCCACCATCACCTTCTTGTAAATGCTGGTTTTGGGATAGCCGCAAACGCGCTCGACCATCGGTTCAAAGAACTCAAGCGGCAGGCTGTCATAGTCAGGGTCAAACGCCGGCTGATCATATTTCTCGCAGAAATCGACGCACGCCTGATAATAGGGGTGATCCTTGAACTGATCGCGCATGTCGCGGTCCAGGCCGATGTAATGAAAGAAATAATGCCCCTGAAAAATGCCGTGATGCTGCACGATCCAGTGGTTTTCCTCTGACAGGAACGGTTTCAATATCGCGGCGGCAATGTCGGGGTGGTTGAACGCACCCAGCGTGTCGCCAATGTCATGCAGCAACGCCATCACGACATATTCCTCGTCGCGCCCGTCACGGTGCGCGCGCGTCGCGGTTTGCAGGCAGTGGGTCAGCCGGTCGACCGGAAAGCCGCCATAATCGCCCGCGAGCAGCTTCAGATGCTCGATAATGCGCTTGCCATTCTGCGGCGCAAATTCCTTCTGCTCGGCGGCGATGATCGCCCAGTCTTCCTGTGTGCCCTCGGTCATGGCGCGGAATTTGGCACGCGGATGGGTCATATCGTTCATGGCGGCTCTCCCAAATGCCGGTTTTTTCTTCAGTCTGGTTTGCTCATTACACCATAGCGTATCGCCTCGTCGATGGTCAGGCATCGCCGTGTCGACCTATCGCTGCCAGAGCCCGCGACCGCCTTTTGCCGATACATGATATCGCTCAGTAATTTGCGGGAAACGCCCATCCGGATAAGAAAGTCATTGTCCTCGGTCGCCAGCATGGCGGCATCCTGTTCAATCGCGCCAATCAGTTCGGTGGTGGCATCCGTGCCCATTGCGACACTCATGTCGATGCTGTCGCGATCATTGGTTTGGGTGAACATATGGACAATGAATTGTCCTCCTGGATCAATCGTCCGTTTGCGTCCGCCCATGAACACGAAGTTACACGAACTGTAGCAAGCCCAGCCCGCAGGCACCCGCGTTTCGACATCCAGCGTTTCACGCAGCAGCCGACCCGCGGCGTTGCCGGCCCGCGCATCACCACCGGGGGAGCTGAGCCAGACTTCGTGGGGATCCGGATGTTTGGCCAGAAACGCTTCCAGCCGGGTCGCTACTCCGGCGTCGATCCGCCCTTCACCCGCGATAATCAGGCGACCGTCGACCTTGAAGGCGCGGAATTCCATTTTGGGTTTCAGTGACCAACCGGGATTGAGCGGGCAGGTTGGATTGGCCGGGTCGAGCGGCGGTGTTGCGCCGACCGCCAGCAGCGCGAGCAAAGCCACCCTCAACCTTGTCGCCGCCGTCATGCTTCGGCCAGCACATAGCGTTTCTGGCCGGGTTCCTTACACATACGCTTGTCCACGCGTGTTTCCTCGCCATCCACAATGATGAAGTCCGTGACGTTCATGCAGCGCCGCCCGCCCGCTTCGTCATTGCGGGCAACAACGGTCGATGACCCGCTGACATTCGCCCGCGTTTCGCTGGTCCACGCCGCCGTCGACCCCACTTCCTCGCCGCGCGTCGCAACCTCGGTGGCGGCGGCGGCCTGCATTTGCTCGGCGGGGTCGAGCTTGCACGCGATGGCGTTGGTCAACGCGTCGGACACTTCGGATATCGGGGTAAAGCTATACACCCCCGCCTTGCTTGCCGCGTCGCCCACCGTGTCGCGCACCAGCCCGCCCAGCAGATTGCGCCCGGCGCGGCTGCCCGATTTGCCCTTGGGACATCCGCCGCTTTTGTCATCGGGGCTGGCGGTGGCCTCATCAGCGGCGGCCTGCGGTACGCGGCGCAGCAGATTGCCGAGCTGCGCATTTACCGGCGCAGCAGCCAGACCCCCCAGCGCCAATGTTGCCAGCCAACTGCCGGCAGAAATTTTCCCTGTCATGGTCCACCCCCATGCTGTGACGCACACTCTATAGCGCGCAATGCGTGAACGCCATGTGATTTCGATCAACCGATCCGGCACATTGTCATGCGCAGAGGTTGAATTTTCCTGCAAGGCGGGGCATAGAAGCACCATGCTGTCGCAAAAGACCCGTTACACGATCCGCGCGTTCCAGCATCTGGCCGACAAATTCGGTCAGGGCCAGGTGCAGCTGGCGGAAATTGCGGCGGCGCAGAATATTCCGCCCAAGTTCCTGACCGTTATCCTCTCGGAAATGGGCCGCGAAGGCCTCGTCATCTCGCAGCGCGGGCGCGACGGCGGCTATCAGCTCGCGCTGCCACCGGTCGATATAAGCTACGGCGATCTGGTGCGCCTGACGCGCGGATCGCTCGCGTTGGTCCCTTGCGCGGCGCGCAACGCATACGAAAGCTGCAAAAACTGCCTGCCAGAGAGCGAGTGCCGCCTGCGCAGCCTGATGCTAAAGGTGCGCGACGAAACGGCGGCCATTTTGGACCGTATCACTTTGGCAGACCGGATTGATTTGGAGCCGCTGTTCGCCGACGCAGCGGAGTAAACCTGACCATCGTCGTCCCGGACTTGATCCGGGACAACAAACCAAACCTACAAATTTTGGTTGGATTGTGTGGCGCAAACCGCCTCCCGCGCCTTCTGATTGGGATTTTTTCGGGTGACGGTCCTCCGGACAGTCATTTTTTCGAAAAAATGGTGGAGCCTAGCGGGATCGAACCGCTGACCTCCTGCATGCCATGCAGGCGCTCTCCCAGCTGAGCTAAGGCCCCGATCATTTGCGCGCCCGGCACTGGTTCCGCCGGGCAGGAGCGGCCCTTTAGTCAGGCCGCTGCGTGCTGGCAAGGGGCGAATTGACCCCGCGGGTCATTTTCGCGTCCCCTGCCCGCCGCGCTGGCGCGTCAAATTTCCTCTTCGGTGCCGTCCGATGTTTCGACGCCCAGATCATCGTCGCCGCCCAGATCGACATCATTGTCCGGCGAATCCGCATTTTCATCGACATCGACATCGATATCCAGATCATCGCCAGCCAGATCGGCATCGGGCGTCGCGCCCGGCTTGGCCACCTCTTCAAATGGCATCGGCTGCTTTGATTTCAGCACCGATTCCGGCAACCAGGCATAGCCGCAGTTGATGCAGGTGATCGGATCATCCTTGGTCAGGTCATAGAATCGCGTTGCACATTTCGGGCAGCTGCGCTTCGTGCCCCATTCAGCCTTAATCATAAAAGCCTCTTAATCCTTGAAATATAGTCGTTTGTGTCGGAAGGTTACGGCAGTCCAAAGCGGGACCGCCGGCAAATCGGCGTGCGCCTTGCCAGAATGTTATCCCGCTGTCAAAAGCCGCGCCGACCATGACCCAAAGCGCCCCGGCCCGCCCTTGTTCTTTCGTCGCCAGCGGGCCGCTCGGGGGCGACATCGCCGTCCCCGGCGACAAAAGCATTTCGCACCGGGCGTTGATGCTCGGCGCGCTTGCGGTTGGCGAAACGCGTATCACCGGATTGCTGGAAGGGCATGACGTCCTTGCCACCGCTGCTGCCATGACCGCCATGGGCGCGACCATCGAACGTGGCGACAATGGCCAATGGTCGGTGCACGGCGTTGGCGTCGGCGGGCTGCTGCAACCGGCGACCGCGCTCGACATGGGCAACAGCGGCACCTCGACGCGCCTGCTGATGGGCCTAGTCACGAGCCACCCGATTACGGCGACCTTTGTGGGCGACGCCAGCCTGTCGGGCCGCCCGATGGGCCGCGTCATCGATCCGCTCGGCCAGATGGGGGCTGATATCAGCGCGTCGCCTGGGGGGCGCCTGCCGCTGATGGTGCGTGGGCTGTGCCCGGCGGTGCCGCTGTCCTACAAGTTGCCGGTCGCCTCGGCGCAGGTGAAGTCGGCCATATTGCTGGCGGGACTCAATGCGCCCGGTATCACCGAAGTGATCGAACCTATCCCCACGCGCGATCACAGCGAGCGGATGCTGCGCGGCTTTGGGGCCGACCTGACTGTCGAAGTTGCGCCGGACGGCACGCGCCATATCCGCTTGCTGGGAGAGGCAGAGCTGCGGCCAAAATCCATCACCGTTCCCGGCGATCCATCATCGGCAGCCTTCTTCATCGTCGCCGCGTTGATCGTGCCGGGGTCGGACGTCACCATCACCAACGTCGGGATCAACCCGACGCGCGCAGGCCTGATCGGCGTGCTACAAACGATGGGCGGGCAGATTGACCTCTTGAACCCGCGCGAAGTCGGCGGCGAGCCTGTCGCCGATCTCCGCGTCCGGCACAGCAGCCTAAGCGGCATCGACGTCGATCCCGCCATTGCGCCCAGCATGATCGACGAATTCCCGATCCTGTTCATCGCCGCCGCGCTTGCCCAAGGCCGCACGGTGACGCGCGGTCTTCATGAATTGCGCGTCAAGGAAAGCGACCGCTTGTCGGTGATGGCCGCGGGCCTCGCTGCCATCGGGGGCGACGTTGAGGAATGCGAAGATGGCCTGGCCATCGACGGCACGGGCGGCGAGCCCCTCGCGGGCGGCGCGACCATCGCCGGCCACCTCGACCACCGCATCTGCATGAGCTTCGCCGTCGCTGGGCTGGCCAGCCGCGCGCCCGTCGAAATCGACGACATGACGCCGGTCGGCACCAGCTTTCCCGGGTTTGAGGCGCTGCTGGCCGGGCTGCGCGCCGACGCCTGACTATTGTGGTTAATCGTTCCTATACACGGCACTTGCACAGCACAGGTCTGCCTGTCATCGCTTGAGCATGGCTTTCTCTACCGTCCCTGTTGCATTGGGTGCTGCGCTCGGCAGGGTTGGCGCATGATCATCGCGGTCGATGGCCCCACCGCATCGGGCAAAGGCACGATTGCGCGCGCGCTGGCCCAGCATTTCGGCATCCCGCACCTTGATACCGGCTTGCTCTATCGCGCGGTCGGCCTGCAGACCAAGCGCAATGGGGGTGATCCTGATAATGAGGGCGATGCGCTCGCTGCCTGCGATTTTCCCGATGCCCTGCTCGAAGACCCCGAACTCCGGCTGGAAAGCACCGGTGCCCTGGCTAGCCGCGTGTCGGTGCACCCGGCCGTACGCGCCGCGCTGCTCGACCGCCAGCGCGCCTTTGCCGGGCAGCCCGGCGGTGCGGTGCTCGACGGGCGCGACATCGGCACCGTCATCGCTCCCCAAGCCGATGCCAAGCTGTTCATTGTCGCCAGCCCCGAGGCGCGCGCGCTAAGGCGGCAGGCCGAGCTTGCCGGGCGCGGCGTCGCCGCGGACCTGGCCTCGGTCACCCGCGACATTTATCTGCGCGATGAGCGTGATGCGGGGCGCGCCGCCGCACCGCTGGTCAAGGCGCCCGATGCCCACTTGCTTGATACGAGCGACCTCACTATAGGCAACGCCGTCCAATGGGCGATTGCGCTGGTTGAGGCACGGCTGAGCCGCCGCTCTGATTGAGCGTCGGGCGTGGGGGATTATTCCCGCCGCGCCCCTTTTGCTTTGCCCGCTCCTCATTCAACGTCGTCATCCGGCGGATGCTGCGGCCTGCATCCGGCAGTCGCGGCATTTCGGCCAAAAGACCAGCGGAACCAACCGCTTGGCCGGTATAACACTACGAAGGACTACATTTTATGGCCACGACGGCTTTTCCGACACGCGACGATTTTGCCGCGATGCTCGATGAATCGCTGGGCGGCGCCGACGGCGGCTTTGAAGGCCGCGTCGTCAAGGGCACCGTGACCGCGATCGATAACGACCATGCAGTCATCGACATTGGTTTGAAGAGCGAAGGCCGCGTGCCGCTGCGCGAATTCGCCATGCCGGGGCAAAAGGCCGACCTCAAAGTTGGCGATGAAGTCGAAGTTTATGTTGACCGTGTCGAGAACGCCAATGGCGAAACGATGCTGTCGCGCGACCGCGCCCGCCGCGAAG
>CAYNXF010000030.1:0-16251 GCA_964401155.1 uncultured Sphingopyxis sp. | reverse complement strand
CTGACCAAGCAGATCGCCTTCAGCCGCGAACCCGGCGATCTGGGCGACCAGTATAACAGCTTCCTCGACTGCGAAGAGGTGGTCGGTGCAGGCAACCCCGGCGACGTTCTGATCAATCGCGATGGCAAGCTGCTGCGCCCCAAGCGGCTTCCCTCCAACCTGTTCCAGTTCCGCGCTGGTTCAGGTGAGGATCGCTGCGTGCTTGATTGCATCACTTCGCTGCAGAACGGCGCCGACCTCATATGGATCGAGACCGAAAAGCCGCATATCGAACAGATTGCCGGCATGGTCGACCGCATCCGCGAGGTCGTCCCGAATGCGAAGCTGGCCTACAACAACTCGCCCAGCTTCAACTGGACGCTCAATTTCCGTCAGCAAGTGTTTGACGCATGGGAGAAAGAGGGCCGCGACCTTGGCACCTATGACCGCGCCAAGCTGATGAGCGCCGATTACGACGCCACCGATTTGGCAATCGAGGCCGACAATCGCATCCGCACGTTCCAGCGCGATGCCGCCAAGCGTGCGGGGATTTTCCACCACCTCATCACGCTGCCGACCTATCACACCGCCGCCCTCAGTACCGACAATCTGGCCAAGGATTATTTCGGCGACATGGGGATGCTCGGTTACGTCGCGGGCGTCCAGCGCAAGGAAATCCGCCAGGGCATTGCGTGCGTGAAGCACCAGAATATGTCCGGGAGCGACATTGGCGATGATCACAAGGAATATTTCGCCGGCGAAGCCGCGCTGAAGGCAGCGGGCAAGGACAACACCATGAACCAGTTCGCCGCTTAAAAAGTTTGCGCGGCGAATCGCTTCGCCGTGCTCACCTGCTTTCCTGGGGAGGAAAGCCTGCCCGCCGGAAGTCATCCGACTTCCGGCGGGCATTTTATTGCGGGTCAGCCGCGGTCGAAGAAATCGACCACGCCGGTGTCGAGGTCATAATAGGCGCCGACGATCATTAGCTTGCCCTGCCCCAGTGGATTGCCGATCAGCGGCTCTTTGGTTTCGCGCAAATTGCGCACGACCTGCTTCACATTCATGTGAATGGCGTGATCAACCAGATCGCGATCGCCCCGCGTCGCGCGCGCCTCGACCACGGCGGGCAGGATCGGCTGCACCATACGCGTCAGCGCCGGTGGCAATTGCTTATTGTCGGTCACGAGCTCTGTCGCCGCCGCCACCGCGCCGCAGCGTTCATGCCCCAGCACCACGATCAGCGGCACGCCCAGCGCCGCAACAGCATAGGCAAGGCTGCCATAACCGGCATCGTCGATATAATTGCCAGCGGTGCGGACGATAAACAATTCGCCCAGCCCCGCGCCGAACAGATGTTCGGGGCCAACCCGCGAATCTGCGCAGCCGACCAGTGCGGCGAAGGGCGCTTGTCCCTTCGCCAGCGCCAAGCGTTCGCGCGCGCCAATTGGCGCTGGATTGCTGCGGTTGGTCACAAAATTGCGGTTGGCTTCCATCATTTTCGCCAGCGCCTGTGCCGGGGTCAGCGAGGTCTTCGGCGGTGCACTCGGCTCGGCGGCAACGGCGGCTCCGCCCCCGGCCATAACCGCACCAGCGGTTGCGGTCAGCGCCGCACCCATCATCACGGTGCGACGATCGGCTTCAACTTTCAACATTGGCACATCTCCTGTTGCAAAAGTGGATTGGAAGTAAGTCAGCGCAGATCAGGGGCGGGTTCGCCGCGGGTTTTCACCAGCGACCAGATAACCCCGCCAGCGATCAGCCCCATGGTGACGCCCAGGCTCAGCACCGGCGGGAATTTGTCCCCGCCCAAGATGAAGTCCGCGACGAAAATCTTGGAACCGATAAACACCAGCACCAGCGCCAGCGCATATTTCAGGTAATGGAAGCGGTGCACCATTGCCGCGAGCGCAAAGTACAGCGCACGCAGGCCCAAAATCGCCATGATGTTCGACGTGTAAACAATGAACGTGTCGGTCGTAATGGCAAAGATCGCCGGCACACTGTCGACCGCGAAAATCAGGTCGGCGATATTGATGACGATCAACGCGAGCAGCAGCGGCGTCATCGCGCGCACCAACTTGCCGGTCTTTTCGTCGGGCACCTTCACCACAAATTTTTCGCCGTGCAATTGCTTGGTGACGCGGAAATGCTTGTTCATGAAGCGGACGACCGGATTGTTGGCGACGTCCATTTCCTGCTCGCCGGTCATCAGCATCCTGACCCCGGTAAAGATCAGGAAGACCGCGAAGATATACAGCGTCCAGTAAAACTCCTGCACGAGCGCCGCACCCAGCGCGATCATGATGCCGCGCAGCACGATAACGGCCAATATGCCCCAAAGCAGCGCGCGATACTGATATTTAGGCGGGATCGCGAAATAGGTGAAGATCATCGAAATGACGAAGACATTGTCGATCGACAGCGCCTTTTCGATGAAGAAGCCGGTGTAATATTTCATGCCAAGGTCGGCGCCCTTGGCGTACCAGACCCACAGGCCGAACAGCAAAGCCACGCTTATGTAAAAGGCCGACAGCTTCAGCGATTCCGCTACGCCCATTTCCTTGTCTTCCTTGTGCAAAATGCCAAGGTCGAACACGGTCAGCGCCGCAACAATGCCCAGAAACGCGAGCCAGAACCAGACCGGCGTGCCCAGCCAGATGGTGGTCAGAAATTCCATGTCCCTGTTTTCCAAATTGGGCCGCCCCGGCCGTCACCGGCCGAGGCGGGAGATAAGGTCAGATTTTTTGGTTACGCTCAGCGCGCACGCACTGGCTTGCGCATCAACTGCGCCAGCCGGTCCTTGACCGCCAGCTTCAGCTTCTTGAGCCGCAGCACACGAAAACGGTCACCCGACGGGCGCGCAGCTTCGCTCCGGATTGCTTCGTCAAGCTGACGATGCACCTGCGTCAGACGGAATAGATACGGGTTAAGTGACATGCAAAGGCCTCCTGAAAGAGTGATTACTCTCGATTCAGGTGATCCGATGCGCCGCCCTTCTGGGAGGGGGGAGGGAAAGGCCATAGCGCACCGGGATCACCCGATGCGGTCCGACATCACATCCTGCGAACGCAAGAATGTCAGAGGGGCCCGGCCCGCATACCGCCTTAATGCGCGAGCATTGGGATTGGTTGCACGACCAAACAAAAAAATTTCCTGCGTCGAATTCCAGCAAAAAGCCCCGGCCTCCTTTACGGAAACCGGGGCTCCTTGCGACCCGTCAAGAGGGGGGGATGACGGGTATTACATCAGGTCAAAGCGATCGGCGTTCATCACCTTGACCCAGGCCTTGATGAAGTCGCGCACGAATTTTTCTTCGTTGCCGTTTTCGGCATAGACTTCGGCTGTGGCGCGCAGCTGCGAATTCGACCCGAACACCAGATCGGTCCGTGTCCCGCGCCATTTCACCTGGTTGCTGCTGCGGTCCTTGCCAACAAAGCGATCATCGCTCGCTGGGTCGGCCTGCTCCCAGAAGACGTCATTGTCGAGCAGATTGACGAAAAAGTCGTTGGTCAGCACACCCTTGCGAGCGGTGAACACGCCATCTGGTGTGTCGCCATGGTTGGCACCCAGCACGCGCAAGCCGCCGACCAGCACAGTCATTTCAGGTGCCGAGAGGCCCAAGAGCGACGCACGGTCCAGCAGCAACTCTTCCGTCTTCACCGGCTGCGGCGACTTCAGATAGTTACGGAAGCCATCGGCCTGCGGTTCCATCCAAACAAAGCTTTCAATGTCGGTCCACTCCTGCGTCGCGTCGCCGCGCCCGCCGGTAAAGGGCACCGTCACGTTGAAGCCAGCGTCCTTGGCTGCCTTTTCGACCGCTGCCGAACCCGCCAGCACAATCGCGTCAGCCAGGCTCAGCGACCCACGCAGCTCATTCAGCTTCGCCAACACCTTGGCGAGCTCGGCGGGCTCGTTGACGTCCCAATCCTTCTGCGGGGCGAGCGCGATGCGCGCGCCGTTGGCGCCGCCGCGCTTGTCCGACTTGCGATAGGTCGAAGCCGAAGCCCAAGCCGTCTTGACCAGCTGCGCCACGGTCAGGCCCGAGGCCAGCACCGCTGCCTTGAACGCGGCCACGTCGCCATCCGACGGCATCGCGCCCGCCGGAACCGGATCTTGCCAGATCAGGTCTTCGGCCGGAACTTCCGGGCCAAGGTAAAGGCTTTTTGGCCCCATGTCGCGGTGGCACAGCTTGAACCAGGCGCGTGCAAACGCATCATCCAGCGCTGCCTGATCGTCACGGAATCGCTCTGAAATCGCGCGGAATTCAGGATCCATCTTCAGCGCCATATCGGCGGTCGTCATCATGGTAGGCACGCGCTTATTGGGGTCGCGTGCGTCGGGGGCCATATCTTCCGGATCAGGGTTGATCGGCTGCCACTGCTGCGCACCCGCCGGGCTGCGCACCAATTCATAGTCATATTTGAACAGCAGACGGAAATAGTCGTTGCCCCACTGGGTGGGGTTCGGCGTCCAAGCGCCTTCGATACCCGACGTGGTGATGTGACCCTGCCCGATTTCATCCTGATCGGTCAGCCAGCCAAAACCCTGCAGATGCATAGCTTCCGACGCCGGATTGTTGCCAAAGGTTTCGGCCGGCTTGGCACCATGCGCCTTGCCAAAGGCGTGACCACCGGCGGTGAGCGCAACGGTTTCTTCGCTGTTCATCGCCATACGGCTGAAGGTCGCGCGCATGTCGCGTGCCGACTGCAACGGGTCAGGATTTCCGCCCGGGCCTTCCGGATTGACGTAAATCAGGCCCATCTGGATCGCCGCGAGCGGCCCTTCCAGCTCTTCGGCACCCTCTTCGGGAACGATGCGCGTTTTGGCGCCTTGGTTGACCCAGATTTCCTCGGTACCCCAGAAGGTATCGCCTTCGGACTGATACACGTCCTTGCGGCCGCCACCGAAGCCGAACACTGGTCCACCCATCGATTCAATGGCAACATTGCCCGCCAGGATGAAAAGGTCGGCCCAGCTGATCGACTGGCCATATTTCTGCTTGATCGGCCACAGCAGGCGGCGGGCCTTGTCGAGGTTGCCGTTGTCGGGCCAGCTGTTCAGCGGCTCGAACCGCTGCTGCCCGCTGCCCGCACCGCCACGACCATCGGTCACGCGATAGGTGCCCGCGGCGTGCCAGGCCATGCGGATCATAAAGGGGCCATAATGACCATAGTCGGCCGGCCACCAAGGCTTGCTGTCGGTCATCAGGGCCGTGAGGTCATTCTTCAACGCCTGATAATCGAGCTTCTTGAAAGCCTCGGCATAATCGAAATCGGGACCCATCGGGTCGGGTGACACGCCATTTTGGTGCAGCATGTCGACGGGCAGCGCGTCGGGCCACCAATCCTTGTTCTGGCGGCCCAGCAACGAGCGGGCAGCGCCTTGATGGGGGAACGGGCATTTTGCAGGGGCGTTCATCATCTCTCTCCTTTGGGGCAGGGACTCGCCGCATCAACGACCAGTATGACCGCATGGTTGCGCCACGCGCCCTTATCGGTCCAATAAATCAAACCGCATTCACTAATCGATTTCACCGCAATTGGCGGCGAAGTTATTTGCCCAGCAGCTTCAGCGTAATCGCTGTCATTGCTTCGGTCGCGGTAGCCACCACCACCGGCGCATCGGGGGCCCAAAAGGGCGAATGCAGGCTGGGCAACTGCCGCCCTTCCTTCATCGCCGCATCATATTCAGCCTGCTTCACCCCGCCGACCCAGAAAATCAGCGATTTGATATTGTTGTCGGCGCGGTAAAACTGTCCGAAATCCTCACCGCCCATCACAGCGGGAACTTGCCGCACGCGGCTTTCGCCGAAATGGCCCTTCAGGAATGCGCCCATCTCGACCGTAAACTCGGGACTGTTGTAAGTCGATGGCGTAAACTCTTGCTCCTCAACGCGCACCACCGGCATCCGGTCTTCGGGCATGCCCGCGGCAATCGCCTCACCGCGCGAAATTCGGCGGATGCCGTCAAGCATCTTCTTGCGCGTCTCGTCTGAAAAGCTGCGCACGGTCAGCTGCAGCTTGGCCTCGTCCGAAATAATATTGTGCTTGGTGCCGGCGTGAAAACTGCCCACCGTCACCACGGCGGCATCCTGTGGGTCGAGCTCGCGTGACACCAGGGTCTGGAGCGAGCCAACAATGCGGCTGGCGAGTACAATCGGATCCTTGGTGGTGTGCGGATAGGCACCATGCCCGCCGACACCCTTCACATGGATGTCGACGCTGTCGACATTGGCCAGCGCAAAGCCGGGGGTATAGCCAATCATGCCGGCGGGAAACTGCGCCGCATCATGAAAAGCGATGGCATAGTCCGGCTTGGGGAAACGGGTGAACAGCCCGTCTTTCAACATCGCGACGGCCCCGGCACCGCGCTCCTCGGCGGGCTGGCCGATCATGACTAAGGTGCCCGACCATTTGTCCTTGCTCGCCGCCAGCATGCGCGCGGTGCCTACCCATGCGGTCATATGGGTGTCATGACCGCAGGCGTGCATCACACCGGTTTCGACGCCTTCCTTGGTCACCACGCGGACTTTTGAAGCGCCGGGCAGCCCCGTTTGTTCAGTCACCGGCAACCCGTCCATATCGGCGCGGATCAGCACCACGGGCCCGGGCCCATTGCGCATGACCGCGACAACACCATGCCCCCCGACTTTCTCGGTCACCTCAAACCCCGCCGCCCTCGCCTCGCGCGCCATCACCGCAGCCGAGCGCTCTTCCATAAAGCTCAATTCGGGATTGGCATGCAGATCGTCATAGATCGCCATTAACGACGGCAGTTCAGCCTTGATCTTTGCGTCCATGCCCTGCCCCGTGGCGGGCGCCGCCAACATCAGCGACAGGGTTAGCAGTGCCATATTGCGCATCATCTTCACTCCGCAGGAACAAGCTCGATCACGTCGAGCAGGGATTCAAAGGCCGGACGCGGGAACACGATCCGCCAGCGCCGATCGCCAATGCGCTCAACGATCCCGGCCATATCGCGCAGCTGGTCGCTGCCATAGTCTAGCGCCATCGTCTCATCGCCCAACACAAGCGTACCGAGGAAAATTAGGCGCTGGCGATCATCCGGAAACAGTCGGCCATTGAGCCGCTGCGATCCGCGTGTCTTGACCATACTGACATAGCCCGATTCATCGCCGACCTGGCAATCGAACCAGTCATAGGCGATAAAGCCGGGCCCAGCTGCTTGCGTGCCGATTTTAACGGTGCGGCACCGAAAAGCGCCGATCGGCAGTTCCGGATTCATAAGCGCCGCTTGCGGGTCGAGCAGCGCCCCTTCAGCAGCGATTTGCGTGGCAAAGCCCTTGGCGCGCGCGTCAGCCAGAGCAGCGGTCCATGTGCCATACCAATCGCGCAAGCGCGCGCGGTCACGCGGCGTCGCCATCGCCCGCCACCCTGCAGGATCATTGACGCCCTTGTTCCCCGACGCAAAGGCACCCTTCACGTCGGTGGCAACATCGGAACAGCCGAACAGCAGCAGCATCCCGATGGTCAGCATCGCCGCGCTTAATGGACCCCGCATCACACCCCTCTCGCCGTGCATCCTGTCACCTTGCTATTGCGCGGTCCAGCCACCATCGACGGACAAATTGGTGCCAGTAATGGCGCTGGCGGCATCCCCGCAAAGAAACAGCGCGAGCGCCGCCAATTGTTCGACTTGCACAAATTGCTTCTGCGGCTGTTTGTCGAGCAGCACCTGGCTCACCACCTCGTCATAGCTCATGCCGCGCGCCTTCATTGTGTCCGGGATCTGGTTTTCAACCAACGGGGTCCAGACATAGCCGGGGCAGATGTTATTGACGGTAATACCCTGCGTCGCAACCTCCAGCGCCACGGTCTTGGTCAGCCCGGCCAGCCCGTGCTTCGCACTGTTATATGCGGCCTTAAAGGGACTGGCGACCAGGCTGTGCATCGATCCCGTATTGATGATCCGCCCCCACCCTTTCGCCTTCATCGCCGGCAGCACGGCCTTGGTCGCATGGAAGGCCGACGACAAAATGATCGCCAGTATCGCGTCCCACTTTTCCTCCGGGAACTCATCGACTGGCGCGACATGCTGGATGCCGGCATTGTTGATCAAAATGTCAGGCGCGCCAAACGCGGCGGTGCAGGTCGCCACCATATCGCGGATGTCCGCTGGCTTGGTCATGTCGGCACCGTGATGCACCGCCTTGCCCCCATTTAGCTCGCCCAGTTCGGCGACCATGGACGCAATCGCAGCAGCATCGCCAAAGCCATTGATCATCACCGCCGCCCCGGCCCCGGCGAGCGCGCGCGCATAGCCCAGCCCGATGCCAGAGGTAGATCCGGTGATCAACGCGGTGTGGCCGCTAAGGTCGGTCATCGGGGCTTCACTCCTCACTGTGGCAGGGACGGCAAGAACCGCATTCTCAAACCCTTGTCGCGGGTCTATGCAGGGGTCAAGCCAAGACCAAAAGGATGCCGCATGCGCCTTGACGATTATGATCCAGGAGACGACATCCGCGACCTGGGGCGCGGGGGCGGCGGCGGCTTTGGTGGCGGCGGAGGCGGCGGCGTGGGCGGCTTGCTCATCGGATTACTGCCGATGTTGCTTGGCCGCAAGATGGGCTGCGGCACACTGCTCATCCTTGGCATCGCGGGCTATTTCTTGCTGTCGAGCGGCATGCTCAACCTTGCCGGGCCGACCGAAGCGCCGTCGGGCACCAGCCAGTCCTCGGCGACCAACATCGCCTGTGACACAGCCGAAGAACGCTTCGCCTGCAACGTGTTCGGCTCGACGCATCAGGTGTGGGACGGCCTGATCCAGAATTACCAGCGCCCGACACTGAATTTCTTTACCGACAGCAACCGCTCGGGCTGCGGCGCCGCGCAGGCGGCAATGGGGCCATTTTACTGTCCTGCCGATCAGGGCGTCTACATCGACACCAGCTTCTTCAACGAACTCGGCCAGCGTTTTGGCGCGGCGGGGGACGCCGCACAGGCCTATGTCATTGCGCACGAGGTCGGCCACCATGTCCAGACCATCAGCGGCATTTCCGATCAGGTTCGGCAGGCGCAGCAGCGGGCAAGCCGCGCCGAGGGTAATGCGCTGCAGGTGCGAATGGAATTGCAGGCCGACTGCTACGCGGGCGTGTGGGCTGCACGCGCGCGCACCAGCGATGGCCAGTCGGTGATCGAACCCGGCGACATTGAAGAAGCGTTGCGCGCCGCCAACGCCATCGGCGACGATAATCTGATGCGCTCAGCGGGACAGCGGCCGGTGCCTGAAAGCTTTACCCACGGCACCAGCGAACAGCGGATGACCTGGCTGCGCCGCGGCCTGCAAACGGGCGACCCACGCCAGTGCAATACCTTCGACGCTGCGCTGTAGCTATTACAGCCACCCTGTGGCTTGGCGTGGCGCCTGTCACCGCGTCGGTGCCTTCACGTGACCTCTATATTCACGCTGGCCGCCTGATCGATGGCATCGGCGAGAGCGCCATCGAAAATCAGTGCATCACGACGCGCGGTCCGCGCATCCAGTCGGTTGAACCCTGCGGCCCAACCCCGCCGGGGCTTGAACGCATCGACTGGTCGCACCTCACGGTCCTGCCGGGCCTGATCGACCTGCACACCCATCTCGCCGATGCCGGTCAAAGCAGCGACCTTGCCGAACCCCTCAAAACCTCATCTGCGGCGACCGCTTTGATTGGCGCGCGCCATGCCCGCGTCACATTGGAAGCCGGTTTCACCAGCGTGCGCGACGTCGGCACCTATCGCGGCCTGACCGATATTGCCTTGCGCAACGCCATTGCACGCGGCGACGTGCCGGGTCCGCGCATGTATGTCGCAGGCGCCTATCTCACCATCCCTGGCGGCGGGGGCGAGCTCAACGGGGTCGTCAAGGACAACCGCGACCTGCCCGCCGACATGCGTCTTGGCGTCGCCGCGACGCCTGAAGAGGCCGCCGCCAAAACCACCGCGCTGCTCGATGCGGGGGCCGACTTTATCAAAGTCATCGCCACCGGCGCAGTGCTGGCCATCGGCACCGAACCCGGCGAGCCCGAACTCACGCCCGAACAGCTGCGCGCCATCGTCGCTGTTGCCCATGCGCGCGGGAAAAAGGTCACCGCGCACGCCCACGGCACGGTGGGAATTCGCAACGCTATCCTCGCGGGCGTCGACAGCATCGAGCATGCCAGCCTGGCCGACGAGGCCGTGCTGCAATTGGCCAAAGAACGCAACGTTGCGCTGGTCATGGATATTTACAACGGCGACTATATCGACACGGAGGGTCGCAACCAGGGCTGGCCCGAAGAATATCTCCGCAAGAACCGCGAGACGACGGATGTCCAGCGCGCCGCCTTTCGCCGCGCGGTCGATCTGGGCGTAACCATCGGCTATGGCACCGACGCCGGCGTCTATCCGCACGGCCAGAACAGCAAGCAATTGGCCTATATGGTCCGATATGGCATGACCCCGATGCAAGCTATCAAATCCGCCACCAGCGTCGCCGCTATGATCATTGGCGTTGAAGCTGACATCGGGGCAATTGCGCCCGGTCGCTATGCCGACTTTATTGCGGTCAGAGGTGACCCGCTAGCCGACATTGGCGCGCTCGAACGCCCGGCGCATGTTATGCAAGGCGGCCGCCTCTTCCGCTGACGAAACGGCTTTCCTACATTGCATAAATCTGCACATTGGCGTCAATGCACGCCGCGCCCGCACTTTCGCCGCCGCAATTGCAACTTCGCAAAAGCAACAAAGGATGCAGTTTCAGTGAAACTGGCGGTATCTTTTGTAGCTTTAAGGATCGGCCACATTTCCTACAAAAACGCGTGAAGTTACGCAGAATTCTGCGGTTTGGCGGCACGTCCGCACTTGCGCCCGGCGCTTCAGCGGCTATGCAACCGCGCAGCACATCAGGGAGACCAATATGACCATCAGCTTTGCCAATCGCGTTGCCATCGTAACCGGCGCGGGCGGCGGTTTGGGCCGCGCCTATGCGCTTGAACTCGCACGGCGCGGGGCAAAGGTGGTGGTCAATGATCTGGGCGGCGCGCGCGACGGTACCGGTGCCAGCGACGCTGCACACAAGGTGGTGGAGGAAATCAAGGCCGCAGGCGGTGACGCCATGGCCAACGGCGGCAGCGTCACCGAATATGAACAGATGGTCGAAATGGTCGCACGGGCGAAAGAAGCTTGGGGCGGCGTCCATATCCTCATCAACAACGCCGGCATCCTGCGCGACAAGACCTTTGCCAAGATGGACCCGTCCGATTTTGAACTGGTCGTGCGTGTCCATCTGCTCGGCAGCGCCAACGCCACCAAAGCCTGCTGGGATCTGATGCGCGAGCAAAATTATGGCCGCATTTTGATGACCGCTTCCTCGACTGGCCTGTTCGGCAATTTCGGCCAGGCCAATTATGGCGCCGCCAAGCTCGGCCTCGCGGGTCTGACCAAGACGCTGTATCTCGAAGGCGCGAAATACAACGTTCGGGTCAACACCTTGTCGCCGGTCGCAGGCACGCGCATGACGGAAGATCTGTTCCCGTCCGAATTGTTCGAAAAATTCACCCCCGAAAATGTCGTCCCCGCTGCACTTTATCTGGTCAGCGAAGATGCGCCGTCGAACATGATCATCGGCGCAGGCGCGGGTGCCTACCATGCCGCCTATGTCACGCTGACGCCGGGGATTGCGCTGCCGGAAAACGAGCGCACACCCGAAGGCATCGCGGCGCACTGGGATGCGATCATCGATCGCAATGGCGATACAGTCCCGCAATCGGGCAGCGGCCAGTCGATGGTGGTGATGCAAGCGCTAGCAAAATTGGGGTAAGCGCACTACCGTATTGACACGCCAATACACCTTTGCTATCACAATTGCGGGGCAAGGGGGATTGATCTGATAAAGGACGACCCCGATGTATAGCGACAGCGACCTCCAACAGGCGGTCGACGCAGGTGTGATCAATCCGGAAGCGGTTGCCGCTTTCCGTGCCCACATTGCTGCGTCGCGTGCCGCGCCCGGCGCCGATGAGGAACATTTCCGCCTCATCACTGGTTTCAACGATATTTTCGTCGGCATCGCCGCCGTCATTCTGCTGGTGGCCGTGGGCTGGATCGGCCAGTCGGTGCACGAGGCGCTGGCGGGGCTGTTCGTCGCGGTCACTGCCTGGGGCCTAGCCGAATTTTTCACGCGCCGTCGCCGCATGGCGCTGCCCAGCATCATCCTCGTCATCGCATTTGCTGGCGGTGTTTTTGGCACAATGGCTGGTTTCATCATCCGCCACGGCGAGGCATGGTTCGGTAACCAGCCCGCCGACTGGATCCCCGGCATGCTGCTTGCAGGCATGGGTGTGATCACGGCCGCAGCCACCTGGTTCCACTGGAAGCGCTTCATGGTGCCGATCACCGTTGCCGCAGGCGCGGCTGCGCTGGCGGGTACGGCCATCGCGCTGGTCCTCGCCGCCACGGGCTTTGACCGTCCCGAGGAGAATCTGGTGCTGGCGTTGGTGCTCACCGCCGGGATCGGCATTTTCGCGCTCGCCATGTGGTGGGACCGCAGCGACCGCGCGCGTCAGACTCGGCGCAGCGATGTCGCTTTCTGGCTCCACCTGCTTGCTGCCCCGATGATTGCGCATCCGATTTTCGCGCTTCTCGGCGTCACCGACGGCAATGACATAGCCAGCGGTGCAGCGGTCGCGGTCATCGGCATCTATATCCTGTTCGGCATGGTGGCGCTGGCCATTGATCGCCGCGCGCTGCTGGTGTCGGCACTGGCCTATGTACTGTTCGCGCTGACCCAATTGTTCCGCGAATTTGGCGCGGTTGAGCTCAACGTCGCGCTTACGGCCTTCGTCATCGGCAGCGCGCTGCTGCTGCTGTCGGCTTTCTGGCAAAATGCACGCAGCGTGGTCGTGGCTTTGCTCCCGGCCTCGCTAGCGCAGCATTTGCCGGCGACAACGGCGGTCAGTCCGCAACCAGCTTCATAAGCCGCCGCTCAACCGGCGCGAGCACACCGGTAAGGTCGTGCCCGCGCCGGAGCACCGCCCCGCCTTCGGACACCAGAGCCCACATGCCCTGGCGATTCCGCAAGGCGGGGCGCTTTTCTATGCGGAACTCGGGCCGTTCAGCGGCGCGGCGGAAGGCAGAAAAGGTTGCCACCTCGCGCCCGAAATCCAGCGCATAATCGCGCCAGTTTCCGGCGGCAACCATGCGGCCATACAGGTCAAGAATGCGGTTGAGTTCGATGCGGTCAAAGGCAACCGGTGCCGGATAACGGGAATGGGGAAAGGGGGTCACCTCGCCCATCAGGCCGATTTGCGCCCGCCCTTGCGCGCTGCGGGCATCGGAGCCGCTTCGGTCTTTGCGTCCGCCTGCAGCGCCGCAAGCTGCTTCTGCAGGACCTCTAGTTGGCACTGCAAAATCTCCAGCTTCTGCGTTGCGGGATCGAACATTTCGCTGCACGGCGTGCCATAGGGGACGAATTCGCGCGCATAATCCTTGGCATCGACCAGTTGCGGCTTGGCGGGGATGCCAACCATCACCGCACCTTCCGGCACATCCTTGGTCACCACCGCATTGGCGCCGATGCGCGCGCGGCTGGAGACCGTGATGGGACCCAAGATCTGAGCGCCCGACCCGACGATGACATCATCAGCCAGCGTCGGGTGGCGTTTGCCTGCCACCCCGTTGGCGGGATCGGTACCGCCCAAAGTCACGCACTGGTAAATCGTCACATTGTTGCCAATTTCGGCGGTCTCGCCGATCACGGTAAAGCCATGGTCGATGAACAGGTGGCGTCCAATCTTCGCGCCGGGATGAATGTCAATCGCCGTCAACCAGCGCGACCAATGATTCACGAGCCGCGCCAGAAAGAACATCTCGGCTTCATAGAGCCAATGGGCAACGCGGTGGTATCCGACTGCCCATAAGCCGGGATAAAGCAGCACTTCCCAACGCGTGCGCGGCGCGGGGTCGCGCGATTTGATGCTGTCGAGATAGTCGATCAAAGCAGCGACCATGGCAGACCCCTGTTGCTATTGTCGCAAGATAACCATTGGTTCGCCCGCTTTCCACCCCTTGTTACATTTTGGGTGGTTAAAGACCTAAACCTGCGCGCAGTAACAGCCAGCCCTCGGCGCGCGCCGATGCCGACCCGCCATTCCTTGCTAGCAAATGCGCCCAGCGATCGAGCGTACGCACATGGCGCGGGTGTTCGTTTATCGCTGTCGCCACGACCCGGTGCCGCATAGCGGAACGCAATTCCTCGGTGTTACCGAGCTGTGCCGCACGCCCCAACCCCCATGCCCCTCCGGCCTGCATCGCCGCTGCCAGCTTCGTACCCGCCGCGTTCAATGCATTGCCATCGTCGGCCAGCATGATGGCTTCATAGGCGTCGGATAGCGGCGCCAACGATGTTTGGCTGCCCCACACCGCCGCCAGTTCTGCCAGCAAAGGCTCGCCTTTGGGGAGCGCGCCAGGATCGGTCGCCACCTGCTCCAGCCGTTCGCGCCACCACGCCAGCTTGATCTGCGCCAAAACTACCTCACGTCGCTCAGCCACTACGCCGAACAGCCGTGCTTCCAGTTTCCATAATGCGCTCAGCGCCGCCCGCTCGCCGCGCGGCACCATCAGCATCACGCGCGGGTCAAGCAGGCTGGGGGGCACCCACTCCAGCGACGGCGAAGCCTCGCTCAGCGATAGCAAACCTGCTTGGCCGCCGCGACAACGCGCGGCGCGTCGATCAGCGCGGCCTTTTCCAGGTTCGCCGCATAGGGCAGCGGCACATCCTCGTTACACACGCGCAGCACCGGTGCGTCGAGGTCGTCAAACCCTTGCTCCATCGCCACCATCGCCAGCTCGCTGGCAATCGAGCAAACCGGCCAACCTTCCTCGACCACCACCATGCGGTTGGTCTTCTTAAGGCTGGCAAGCACGGTTGCCGTGTCCAGCGGGCGCAATGTGCGCAGGTCGATGACTTCGGCATCGATCCCCTCGCCCGCCAATGTTTCGGCAGCCTCGAGCGCTAGGCCGACACCAATGCTGTAACTCACCAGCGTAACATCCTTGCCCTCGCGCATCACCCGCGCCTTGCCGATGGGCAGCACATAGTCGTCAAGCGCAGGCACATCGAAGCTGCGGCCATAGAGCAGCTCATTTTCCAGGAACACCACAGGATCCTCGCTGCGAATCGCTGCTTTGAGCAGGCCCTTGGCATCGGCGGCGTCATAGGGTGCGATTACGATAAGCCCCGGCACGCTCGCATACCACGGCCCATAATTCTGGCTGTGCTGCGCCGCCACCCGGCTTGCCGCGCCATTAGGGCCGCGGAAAACGATGGGACAGCGCATCTGCCCCCCGGACATATAATTGGTCTTGGCTGCCGAATTGATGATGTGGTCAATCGCCTGCATCGCGAAGTTGAACGTCATGAATTCGATAATGGGCTTCAGGCCGCCCATCGCCGCACCCGACCCAAGCCCCGCAAAGCCATATTCGGTAATCGGGGTATCGATTACCCGCCGCGCGCCGAATTCGTCTAGCAGGCCCTGCGTGACCTTATAGGCACCCTGATATTCGGCGACTTCCTCGCCCATCACGAACACGCGGTCGTCGCGGCGCATCTCCTCCGCCATCGCATCGCGCAAAGCTTCGCGCACAGTGGTTTTGACCATCGCGGTGCCAGCCGGGATGGCGGGGTCGGACGCGATAGCCATAGCCACCGAAGCGCGAACCTCAGGTGCGGGCGCCGGTGCGGGTGCAGGCGCAGCAACGGGGGCTGGTGCCGGCGCACTCGTTTCCCCTTCCCCGCCCATCACCGCAATCACCGTCCCGACCTTCACATTGTCGGTGCCCGCGGCGACCAAGATCTTGCCAACAACGCCCTCGTCGACCGCCTCAAACTCCATCGTCGCCTTGTCGGTCTCGATCTCGGCCAAGATGTCGCCCGACTTGACCTCGTCGCCCTCTTTCACCAGCCATTTGGCCAGCGTCCCTTCCTCCATCGTCGGCGACAGGGCGGGCATTTTAATCTCGATGGCCATCAATATTGCTCCACCAGCACGTCGGTGTACAGGTCTTCCAGCGGCGGTTCGGGCGCGCTTTCGGCAAAGTCGGCGGCTTCGCCGACAATCTTGCGGATTTCCTGATCGATCGCCTTGATCTGATCATCGCTGATCCCGGCTTCCAGCATCACCGCTTTCAGACCCTCGATCGGGTCGCTCTTTTCACGCACTGCCTGCACCTCTTCGCGACTGCGATATTTGGCGGGGTCGGACATAGAGTGGCCGCGATAGCGATAGGTTTT
>CAYNXF010000029.1:0-17070 GCA_964401155.1 uncultured Sphingopyxis sp. | reverse complement strand
GCGACCGGAGCCAGCGCCGCCGACTTCCCCACACCCGCGCCGCCCTGAACCAGATTAACGCGGTCTTTGGAGGTGAGGATCGCGACACCCGCCTGTTCCTGCCCGGCGTTGAGGCGGCGGAGGCCGATGGTCCGCGCCTGTTCCTGCAATCGCGCGACGATGCCGTCCTTGTCCGCAATGGGCTGAACGCTGTCCTTGCCCGCCTGCGCCAGGGCGATGACCTTGGTCTCCATGGCCAGCGCCTGCTCGGTGGTCAGCATCCGGTCACGATCCGCTGGACCGCTGCCAACCAGCAACCCGCGCTCCTGCAACAGGTCGATTCGCGCCTCGATCATGTCGACGGTGATCGGCCCCTGCCTTTCAAGCGCTGTCCGGATCAGGTCATTGCGGGAGAAGGCCGCCTCGCGTTCGCCAAGCTCCCGCGCTGCGGAGGCAACCCCTTGTGCGGCTGCAAAGGCCCTCGGTTCGAGCCGCCCGAGCCGCTCTGGCACCAGCGGATCGGAATCGCGCGGGGTCAGGCCCATGGCACTGGCAATCGCCATGCCCCGCTCGCCAATTCCGCGCACACCTTCGACGACCCGCGACCAGACGGTCTGCTCGCCCGCCGCTCGTGCCATGGCACTCTCGATCAGGCGCGCGGGATCAAAGCCGATGGCGCGGGCAGTCTCTTTCCACGCGGCGACCTGCCGCGCTGCATCCGGCTCAAGTTCTTTTCCGCGCCGGGTGGATAGCGCCGCCAATTCGCGTTCGCGGGCGCTGCCGCGATCCTCCTTGGCCAATTCGGCGAGGATTTCGGCCCGGCGAGTAGAGAAGGCTTCGACCGCCTCCCGCGTCACACCCTTGATCTCGAAGGCGCCGTCGATGGAGTTGCGGGCAGGCACGGTCTCATAGCCCAAGGCTTCGACGCGGCTGCGCAGTTCGGCATTGTGGACCGCCGACAGGACATGCTGCGCGCGGTAGAGTTCGTCGTTGCGCACCGCGTGCCATTTGCCATCCGAGGCTCTGGTCGCATTGGCAACGACGGCATGAATGTGAAGCTGCGGCTCGCCGTTCCGGTTCACGTCATGGAGGAAGGTGGCGGCGATGAGGTTACCGGTGCGCTCCGGCACCTGCCGTCCGAGCGCCGCGTCCCAGACCCGAGCCTCGACGACATTCTTCTCGGCCCAGCGCAGTGTCGCGGTCACGGATTCCTTCAACGCCTCGACCAGACGCTTGTCGCCGCCGAGCATCGCCACAAGCGACACCGACTTCGACGCCGAGAACGTGAGATCGACGCCGGGCCGGTGGACGCCGTCTTTCCCGGCGATCACCGATCCATCGGGCAGCTTGCCTTCGAGCACGGCGGCAAAGGTCTGTTCCTCGACCTTGCCGGTCAGACCGAGCGCGTCCGCGCCCTTGCCGAACCACGCGCTGGCTTCCTGCGTCTGATCGGCGGTGTAGTAATTGTCGGCCGAGTAATACTCCGCCGCCGACGAGGCCGATCCGACTGAGGCGAGCGTAATCATCGCCTGTCCTCGTGGGCGATGACGCGTAGGCCCAGGTCGCGCTCCTGCTCAGGCACCCGGCAATCGGTGACACCGTATTTGCGGGCGATCAGCCGACACATTTTCGCAGGGTGGTCGATCAGCTTACCGGACTGCCACACCGACCAGCCATCGAACTGGGTAGGCAGGATTGTGGCTATCAGAGCGCCGATAAAGAGCGCCAAGCCACCACACGCCGACAGAAACTTGAGCGACAGAAAGCGGTTATCGCCGAGGTAGATGGATCTCATCTGCCGCGGTTCGCTGGCCAGCTTTATCGACCGATCCAGCTGCGCGGAGATCTTCGCCAGGTGCGGCTCGAGCAGACCTAGCAGCTTGGGCTCCAGCGCCTCGAAGGCCGACAGCAGCTCACCAGTCTGCGTCATGAACGGCGAGAGGCCGGCTTCATCCAGCTCGCGAAGCTCGACAATCAGCTTCTGCAGGGCGATGCGATTGGCTTCCTCCCCGCCGTTCCATTTCTCGGTCAGCTTGCCGAGCATCCGGGCATTGTCCGCCTGCGCCCGGTCGAGCTCCATCACCAGTTCCCGCAACTGGTGCACGAGCCCGCTGACGGTCGCATCGAGCTTAGGTGCGGCCTCGGTCTGGAAGGTCGGCCGACCGGCGTCGTGCGCCTCGATCAGCTCCTGGATCGCCTTGCGCAAAAGCTCGGGCCGGCTCAGCGATTTTGCCTGCGCCACCCTATCGAGGGCGGCAAAGACACGGTCCTCAACGGCAACATTGACCTGTGCCATCAGACACTCCTCTGGATAGCAAGGAGATCGACGGGCCTAGAAGCTAAGTGATTGATATAGGATCGTTCTAGAAGGCCTCGCTGCTGCGCGCTACAGCTTTGGAGTGCTTTTGGGGCACCCCTAGAACCGCGCCTAGGGCCTAGAATGGCTGATTTCTGCGGGTTTTCGCACACCTCGCCACCGCTGAAATTCAGCGTGGAGTGTGTACTTCTATATGCGCTGCTTCGACATTGGTGGCCTGATTTTGAGGAGTCCTGAAGTGGCTTGGCATTTCCTGCAGGGTGCCACCGGCTGAACAGCCGGATAGCGATTATCGCGTTCTGCACGGGGTTCATGTGACGTCTCCGCCGAATATGTTGGGGTTTCCTGCCCGATCGAAATCCAACCCCGACATCGGGGTCGCTGGAGGCTCCGCCTTCCGGTTCAGTTCAGCGCAGAACCGCTGGTAGAAGCCGTAGCTGAGCCGCTCGAACGGTGCCGCATTCGCGATCGTCTGGACGATTGGGAGGGGGTCATCGCTGGTGGGTGCCCCACGGAGTGACGCCAGAATGACCGCCCTTGCGTAGGCGTGGAGGACGAAGTCACAAAAGGTGGCCCCATCCAACCTCGTCAGCATGCCAGCAATGACCCGGGCATCTGGAGTGGTACAATGCTGCTCGACCAGTTGCCTGACCGGGTCGTGCCAATGGTTAAAATGGCTGACCCAGCTTTCCAGCCACACAGGCCAAAGGACCTGGCCGCTAGAAACTGAAAGTTGGTCGCCGACCACGTCGGCAGTGAGATCGTAAATCTCCCC
Organism: uncultured Sphingopyxis sp.; assembly: GCA_964401155.1. Classification (GTDB taxonomy): domain Bacteria; phylum Pseudomonadota; class Alphaproteobacteria; order Sphingomonadales; family Sphingomonadaceae; genus Sphingopyxis. The sequence goes on along the minus strand of CAYNXF010000029.1, from coordinate 13,999 downwards.
GAACACTGCTGGCAGGGCAGCGAAGATCGGCTGCGGGTCAATGTCGCGCAACAGGATCGCGGCGGCATGGCGCCAACTCAAAACCGGGTCCCGCCCGGGCTTGTAGGACGGCCACCAGATGTTGCCCGCCTCCAGCTCCGCCCACAGGCTTGTGGTTCGCGTTTGTGTCATGGCCGCACCTCCCCGGAGAGCTTCGCCAAGGCCGATAGGCATGCACCGGCAAAGCTCTGGCCGGTTCTGGGGCCTGACACCTCCGGTTCGAACTGACGGTCCGGCAAGCGCCCTTCTGGATAGCCCTTGGCAGCCTTGATCATGGGCAACAGGCTGGAAGCGTTTCGCAGCAGCCCGCTCAGGCATTTCCTGCCTGACCGCGCCCTGTACCGGTGATCTCTTGGCAATCGGGCGTTGCGGTCGATGACGAGGATGCAGAGTGCCGCGCGCTCGCGTCCCAGCCTTTCGCATGCCTCAGCCCAGGCCGGCTGCGAGACATTGTGCCAACGGCAGGCGATTGCCGACGCATCGACAATGTCTGGCCAGCCCGGTGCCCGGTCTGAAGGCAGCAGGCTGCGATAGTCTCCGCTGGCAAGGCTAGCAGCCATTGCTGGGGAGACCTCGTCCGACCGATCAGCGCCAGTCGCGCGCTTACGGTTTTTGGACGAGTCTTTGACAAGTATATTGGGTGCGAAGATTTCTTCCGTCCGGTGGGAAGATTTCGTGTCACCGGAGGGAAGTTCTGGCTGCACCAACAGCGCCTCGAGCATGCCCTTCAAGGCACCCAGTTTCTCTATGGAACTGATGCGGGACACGCGTCCACGGGGCAGAATGCGCTCTGCTTCCTCGATCACAGCAGCCGCCTGCGTCGCTCTGATCTCGCGGCCGAGCATGATCACTTCGTGCCGCAGCGAAGCAACCGCACGCTCATGCAACTCCATAGCCTCAAGCCGGGCTTTCCATCGGCCATAGCCATCGATGAGCGGGCGCAGGCTGATCCCAGCGAGGCTGACGATGACGCCGTCACGGCGCTGACCAGTGCGGCGCGCATGAGGAACATGGGTCCGCTCAATAAATCCCCCGCGCTCAAGCTCAGCCTCAGCGTTGTGCAGGACCTTCGTTGAGATGCGCAGGGTTTGAGCAGTGGTTTGCGGTTGCTCCCACCCCCCGCAAATCTTGCCGCGCTCGAAGTCGGACGGCCGACAGCCGAGAAGGTAGTGCTTCAGGACGCGCACCGCTGTCGATGACAGGCGTTCCTCCCGGCGAGACCCAGGCGCGATCTTCTCGATCAGGTCAGCCAGGCTGAAGTGGGTGACGCCGGGTGGAAGCCCGTTGTGTGCCAAGGAGATGCTCATGAAACACCTCCCGCAAGGTTTGCCCTTGCACCCGATTCGCTGGTCGCGTAAATGTGAAAGATAGCCGCAACGCTATTGATATGACCGCCGCGGAGGGTGCCAGCCCTTCCGGCGGTTTTTCGTTCCCGGTCTGGCGGCCTACCTACTGGCTTCGCAACGCGCCAATTCCGACCAAACATGCATGTTTTCAGGGGGCTCAAAGTGCCCGCTCGTACAAATCGCGTACAGCCACCCTCGTACAGAAGGCTGTTTCTACAACCAAAACAGCTAACTATCTGATTTGGCTGGCTCCCTTCACACGGGAGGGGTCACAGGTTCAATCCCTGTCGCGCCCACCATCCCAGCCGGGATTCTCCCGGATCCTGAAATGCGGATCGTGCCGATGCCCGGTTGGCCTGTCACAAAGCTGCATTACCTATTCATGGGCCATTCAATGCGCTGCTGGCAAACGCCGCGCATGATCCGAGCTAAAATGCTTGTTGCTGTCCTGAGCGGACTTGCGCTGACCGGCGCGCCGGCCTTTGCGCGCGACGACCGCGAAGCGGAGTCGGCGCGTGCTGCGGCAGAGCAGGGCCAGGTGCTGCCGCTGGGCCGGCTGGTGGCGTTGGTGCAGGCACGTGCCCCCTATCGCGATATGGTTTATCTTGGTGGACCAAAGTTTGACGAACGTACGATGCGGTATGGCTTAAAGTTTCTGGACGGGAACAAGGTGATTGTGGTGTTCGTCGATGCGCGCACCGGCAAAATTGTTGGACGCCAGCCCTGAACCAGCGCCCCTTTTGCCGCCTGCGATGCGGTGCTACCCCTGAAATCAGCAACAAGCCGCCAGTGGCGGTGCGAAAGGTGAAGCGATGCGCATTTTGATTGTTGAAGACGAACCCACGCTAGGTCCCCAGCTGAAATCGACGCTGGAGCAGGCCGGTTATGCCGTCGATCTCGCGACTGATGGCGAGGATGGCCATTTTCTCGGATCAACGGAGAATTACGACGCAGCAATCCTCGATTTGGGTTTGCCCGAGGTGGATGGGCTTACCGTGCTCGACCGCTGGCGCAAGGAAAAGCGCAACTTTCCGGTACTGGTGCTGACCGCGCGCGACAGCTGGTCGGATAAGGTGGCCGGGCTAGATGCTGGCGCCGATGATTATTTGGCCAAACCGTTTCAAACCGAAGAGTTGATTGCCCGTTTGCGCGCCTTGATCCGGCGTGCTTCCGGCAATGCGTCGAGCGAATTGGTAGCAGGCGACGTGCGGCTTGACACACGGTCGGGCCGGGTCACGCTGGCAGGTCAGTCGGTCAAAATGACCGCGCAGGAATTCAAGCTGCTGTCCTATTTGCTGCATCATAAGGGCAAAGTGGTGTCACGAACCGAGCTGATCGAGCACATCTACGATCAGGATTTTGATCGCGATTCAAACACGATCGAAGTGTTTGTAACGCGAATTCGCAAAAAGCTGGGCGCAGACATTATCACCACTATTCGTGGTCTGGGGTATCAGCTCGACGACCCACAGGGCTGATGCCTGAGATAGCATCCACCAACGGCGGAGTTCTAGGCCGCGTCACCGGGCAGACCACCGGGTCGCTCAGCCGCCGGATGATCGGTATTGCGGCGCTGTGGATCAGCCTGTTGCTGCTCGGCGGTGGCTTTGCGCTCGACCGGGTATTGACGGGGGCAATAACGCGTAACTTCGACAGCGGGCTCGAATATGTTTTGCTCGCGATGATCCGATCCGCAGAGATCGGGCCCGATGGCGAAGTGCGGATGATCCAGCCGCTGGGGGACCAGCGCTTTCTGGAACCCTATAGCGGGCTTTATTGGCAAATCAGCGGTAAGGGCCATGAACCTTGGCCATCGCGGTCATTGTGGGACCGGCGGCTGGTTTCCCCGGAAGAGCACCGGGACGATGGCCTGCACATTTATGACAGTAGTCAATTCCTTGGCGAAGAATTGCGCATATTGGAACGCAATGTGCAATTGCCGGGCAGCGCGACCAGCTGGCGGTTTCAGGTTGCGCAGTCGCGCAGCGTGCTCGATGAGCAAATTCGTGCCGTCCGACAAACGCTGTATCCCAGTCTGGGGGCACTGGGGCTCGGCCTGATCGCTCTGGCGGCACTGCAGACGATTTACGGGCTCTGGCCGCTCCGACATTTGCGGGTCGCGATTGCGGCGTTGCGTGGCGGCGAAGCAGCACGTCTCGCCCGACCAATGCCACAGGAGGTGCAGCCGGTGGTCGATGAGCTTAACGCGCTGTTGGCGCACAGCGAAAAGCAGGCCGAGGAAGCGCGCACCCACGCGGGCAATCTGGCGCATGCACTCAAGACGCCTTTGGCGGTGTTGGTGTCGAGCGCGACGTCGGCCACGCCCGATCTGGCCGGAACCGTGCGGCGTGAAGCGGCAACGATGAAGCGGCAGGTCGATCACCACCTCGCGCGCGCGCGCGTTGTCGGTCGGCGCGGTTCGGCACAGGCACGCTGCAATGTATGGGAAAGCGTCAAGAGCGTGGAGCGCGCCGTGGCGCGACTGTACCCCGACTTGCGTATCGACGCATCCGGCGATCAGCGCCTTGTCGCGCGAGTTGAACGGCAGGATCTGGACGAACTGATCGGAAATCTGCTGGAAAACGCGGCCAAATATGGGGGCGGCAGCGCCTTCATTACGGTCGCAAGCGACGACGACATGGTCGAAATCGCCGTTGAAGATGACGGACCGGGAATTGCGCCGGAAGACCGGCTGCGGATATTTGACCGCGGCGTGCGCCTTGACACCGGTAAGCCAGGGACCGGGTTGGGACTCGCTATCGTACGTGACGTGGCCGAACTTTATGGCGGCAACATCGTGCTGGAGGATAGCGAGGAAATGGGTGGGTTGTTGGTGCGCCTTCGGTTGCCCTCCGCATAGATTTGGGGGCCGCGCAATAAATGCGCGTCCCCCGCTTTTGGCTGACGCCAATTAGCAGCAAACAGCGCCGCAACACACGCCAATGGCGCAACATGCCGCGTCAAATGCTGCTGGCACCGCCGCCATCGCTGACGATGACAAAGAGGCCAGTGCGGCGGCCGAGATGGTCAAAAATGCTTTCATGATATTTTCCATTCATCGATTGTTTGAAACAAGGATTGTTATTCTCGATGCTGAAAAGAATTCGGCGGCGGCGTTGGCGGCGCCGTACTCCATTCAGGCCCGCCCTGGCCATTGGTGCCTGCGGACGTCATGATCGTCATGGGCAGTTCGGCGGCGGCTTGTGCACTGGGTGCCGTTACTGCAGCAGTACAGCGCAGGGTGCAGGCGAGATCGCAATCATCGTCGGTTGCCTTTGGGCAGCAATCGCCACCCTCAGGTCCAGACGTTGTATGACATTCCAAAATAGGATTTGCTGCCCATGCCGATGGCGGGCCTGCGACAGTGATAGCGAGTAAGGCGACAAGGAACAGACGACGGAGCATCAAGGGGGATTTCTGTGCCGATACCCCTAAAGTTACAAGCTATGCAAATCTATTGGCTCAAGCGTCGCGCAGCCGCTCGTGGTGGCGGATGACTTCATCAATGATGAACCGCAGGAATTTTTCGGAAAACTCGGGGTCCAGATTGGCATCGCGGGCCAGCTGGCGCAGACGCTCGATCTGCCGCTCCTCGCGCTGCGGGTCGGCCGGGGGCAGATCGAGGCGCGCCTTTAGCTCGCCTACAGCCTGGGTAATTTTGAACCGTTCGGCGAGCATGAAGACCAGTGCGGCATCGATATTGTCGATGCTCTGGCGATAACGCCCCAGCTGGTCATCATTCATTGAAACCCTCCCTTTTCCCGATTGTCGTTGCCAAACAAGACGGCCCAAGGCAATGGCGAAGCCTATGAGTGCCGAAGTCCACCGCCTGCACGCCAATCGGCCACCGTCGCTCGACCCGATGCTCGCGCTGGTGGCAAACGACATGCACGAGGTTAACGCCGTCATTCTCGACCGCATGCAGTCAGAGGTGCCGCTGATCCCGGAACTTGCGGGTCATTTGATTGCTGGCGGCGGCAAGCGTATGCGGCCGATGTTGACGCTGGCCTGCGCGCAATTGCTTGACTATCCCGGACGTCGCCACTGTAAATTGGCGGCGGCGGTTGAGTTTATTCATACCGCGACATTGCTGCACGATGATGTCGTCGATGGGTCGGACCTGCGACGCGGCAAGCAGACCGCCAACCTGATCTGGGGCAACAGCGCCAGCGTGCTGGTGGGCGATTTTCTGTTCAGCCGCGCGTTCGAACTGATGGTCGAGGACGGCTCGCTCAAGGTACTCAAAATCCTCTCGCGCGCCTCGGCCGTGATTGCCGAGGGTGAGGTCAACCAGCTGTCGGCGCAGCGCCGGGTTGAAACTAGCGAGGACCAATATCTGGCGATCATCGGCGCAAAGACCGCTGAGCTGTTCGCTGCGGCCAGCAAGATTGCGGCTGTCGTTGCCGAATGTGATGAGGCGACCGAGGCGGCGCTCGATGCGTATGGCCGCAATCTTGGGATCGCTTTCCAGCTGGTTGACGACGCCATCGACTATGTTTCGGATGCCGCCACTATGGGCAAAGGCGTGGGGGATGATTTCCGCGATGGCAAAGTGACGCTGCCGGTCATTTTGGCGCATGCACGAGGCGATGCCGAGGAACGCGAGTTTTGGCGTCAGGCGATGATCGGGCACAAGTCGTCTGACGTTGATCTCGCCCAAGCCAAGGCTTTGCTGGAAAAGCATGATGCCGTTGCCGACACGCTGGCGCGCGCGCGACATTATGGCCAGCGCGCGGTCGATGCGCTGGGCGGGTTTCGTCCAAGCCAAGCGCGGGCAGCGCTGACCGAAGCGGTCGCCTTCGCGGTCGCGCGCGCTTACTGAAAAATGACAGATAGCGGAGCAGAGCTGCCAGTTATGGCAGTGCTGCCAAAGTTGCTTGGTGCGCTTGCGATCCGGCCAGCAGCTGTTTTGATCGCGCCGCCGGGCGCGGGGAAGACGACCCGGGTCGCGCCCGCGTTGCTGGACCAGCCATGGTGCAGAGGTAAGGTTTGGCTACTCTCGCCGCGCCGCCTAGCCGCGCGAGCAGCGGCGGAACGGATTGCCGAGGAGTTGGGTGAGGCGGTCGGCGGGCGCGTGGGCTATGCGACCCGGCTCGATAGCAAACAGTCGGCGGCGACGCGGCTGTTGGTGATGACGCACGGGTTGTTCCGCAATCGGTTGTTGGCCGACCCTGAGCTAATGGGCGTATCGGCGGTGCTGTTCGACGAAATCCATGAACGTAGCCTCGACAGCGACTTTGCGCTGGCGCTGGCAATCGATGCGCAGCAGGGTTTGCGGCCCGATTTGCGCCTGCTGGCGATGTCGGCCACGCTGGATGGGACGCGTTTTGCCGGGCTGCTTGGCGGCGCGAGCGTGATCGAGAGCAAAGGACAGTCTTTTCCGCTCGAGCTGCGTTACCTCGGTCGCCGAGTTGAACAGTCGTTGCCCGACGCGTTGCTGGGAGCTGTGCGGCAGGCGCTGGCCGATGGTGCGCCAGGCGATCTCCTCGCCTTCCTGCCCGGTGCTGCGGACATCGAGCGGACGGCGGAGCGGGTTGAGGCCGCAGGATTGCCGTTGGTGGTGCACCGGCTGCACGGGCAGATTGATCCTGCGCTGCAGCGCGCCGCGTTGGTGCGCGACGGGGAGGGGCGGCGCAAGCTGATCCTCGCGACCAGTATCGCCGAAACCAGCCTGACCATCGATGGGGTCCGTATCGTCATCGACAGTGGGATGGCGCGCCGGCCACGGCTTGACCGGGCAGCGGGAATGACGCGGCTGGTCACGGAACGCGCTAGCCAGGCGGCAGCGACGCAGCGGGCTGGGCGTGCGGCGCGGCAAGGGCCGGGTGTCGCATATCGGCTGTGGGAAGAGCCCGCGACCGCCGGGATGCCGCTGTTCGATCCGCCCGAAATCCACGAAAATGACTTGATGCCGGTGGTCCTGGATTGTGCCAGCTGGGGCATCGTCGATCCGCGCCAGTTGGCGTGGCTGGACCAGCCGACCCCGGCGGCGGTAGCGGACGCCCGCACGCGCCTGGAAGCGATTGGAGCGCTTGCCCCTGATGGGCGCATCACCGCGCTTGGCAAGGGGCTGGCCGCCATTCCGCTGCCGGTACCGCTGGCGCACATGCTGACGGAGGCGCGCGACGATTGCGCAGCTGAGCTTGCCGTGCTGTTGACCGAGCCCGGGCTGGGCGGGCGCAATGCCGATATAGAGCAAAGGTTGCAGAACTGGCGCCATGCGCGGGGTGAACGCGCCGAGAGCGCGCGGCGCTTGGCGCGGCGTTTGGCGAAATTGGTCGGTGTTGACGCTGGAGCTCAGCCAAGAACGGCCGGGGAGCTGCTGGCGTTGGCTTGGCCGGACCGGGTAGCACGCCGCCGGGATCGGGCACGCGGTGAGTATTTGAGCGCAGGCGGACGCGCCTTCCGCCTCGATCCCGCCGATGCTCTAGCCAATCACGACTGGCTGGTGATCGGCGATGCGCAAGGCCGCGCTGATGGCGCGCGCATATTGGCCGCAGCCCCCATCGGCGCGGGCATGGTGGACGCCCTGTTCGGCGACCAAATCGATGAACGGCGGATCTGCAGCTTTGATCCCGCCAACGACCGCGTCGATATCGTCGCTGAGCGGCGCCTCGGCGCAATCAAATTGGCCGCGCAGCGGGTGCCGCGCGATGCCGATGTGCTGGTCGAGGATGTTGCCGCGCGGGTCGACTATGTCCGCGTGCAGGGGCTGACGGCTGTCGGCTGGGGCAACGCAGCGCTGGCGCTGTGCCAGCGCGCGCACTTTGCCGGGGTCGCCGCGCTCGGTGATGCGGCGCTGCTCGATAATTTGGAGGACTGGCTGGCGCCCGTGCTCGGGCGCACACGGGGTCTGCGCGATATTCAGGATGGCGCCCTGGCCGACGCTTTGCTGGGGCAACTGGACTGGGCCGAGCGGCAGGCGCTCGACCGCCTTGCACCATCGCATTTCACCTCGCCGACCGGTGCCCGTCACCTGATCGATTATGGCGCCGAGGGTGGGCCAGTGGTCACCCTTCGAGTGCAAGAATTGTTTGGGCTGGCCGTGCATCCGACCGTGGGTCAGCCACCCGTGGCGCTGGTTCTGGCGCTCACCTCGCCGGCGCACCGTCCGATCCAATTGACGCGCGACCTTCCGGGCTTTTGGCGCGGAAGCTGGCGGGATGTGCAGCGCGAGATGAAGGGGCGCTATCCCAAACATAACTGGCCTGATGATCCCGCCAGCGCGCGCGCATCGACGATGACCAAGGCGGCACAGGCGCGGCGCGATGGGGCGGCGTGAATCCGCTTTGCACCGCCTCTCCACGCGCTTATTGAGCGCGGCAACATTGCACACAGGAAATGATTCATGGCCGCGCGAATTTATCAGGAGCCCAAAAATGCGATGCAGTCTGGGCGTGCGCGCACCGACCGCTGGGTGCTCGAATTCGCTCCCGCCGAAGCGCGGCGGCCCGACCCGCTGATGGGTTGGGCGGGAAGCGGCGACACGCAGCGGCAAGTGCGGCTGACCTTTGCCAGCGATGCTGACGCGCGCGCCTATGCCGACCGTTACGGAATATCGGTGAGCGTAGTGCCGACGCCGCCACGGCGGCTGAAGCTACAGGCCTATGCCGATAATTTCCGCTGACTGACCCCTTAGGGATACAAAAGTCACGGCCACGTATCCCATATCAGTATCCCTTGTATCTTTAAGGGAGAGCCTGCGGGCAATTTAGCGCGCAAGGTGGGATGCGGCGCACGATCATCGTGTTGACGATCGAACGAGCCTTTTTAGGGCCTGACAGATTACCGCGATGTAGGAAAGCGGCTTTTGAGAGTGGGCCCTACTCCGCCTCGCTCTCGGGCTCGAGCAACCGGTGTAGATGCACCACAACATATTTCATCTCGGCATCGTCCACCGTGCGCTGGGCCGCCGCACGCCACGCCTTTTCGGCACTCTTATAATCCGGGAACATGCCGACGATGTCGAGGCCGGCGAGGTCAGCGAACTCCAGCGTGCGCGGATCCTTGACCCGTCCGCCGAACACCAGATGCAATTTGCTCATGCCGCCCAAATCCTGCCGCCATAATAAAACTGGCGCGCCGGTAGCAGCGCGCCGCCGTTACGGCAAGCGGGTCAGGCATCACCATCGCGCTTGTCGCGCTTGGGCAGCAACGACCCGAGCAATGCGCCGACGGCCACTGCTCCTGCGAGCAGGGTGAGCGGCTGCTTTTCGGCAACTTCCTTGAGCTTGGTTCCGGCCTTGGCGGCCTCGGCCTTGCCGCGCGCGACGACGGGAGCGACTTTTTCGCTAAGCTGATGGGCCTGTTCGCTCGCCTTGGCGGCGGCGTCGCTGGTCGCGGCCTTGGCCTTGCCATAGGTTTCGGTAATGCGCGCCTTCGCCGCCGCAGCGGTGTCGAGGCTCGATTGTTTCAAATCGTCAAACTGACTCATCATCTTGCTCCGATAGTTCGGGGGAGGGGGCAGAGGCGGCGTCGGCATTTTGCCGTTCGAGGAAATTGGCCACCCTGTCGGCGGCATCCTTGAGCGGGCGACGGAAAGCGAAGGCGAGACCTGCAAGCGCCCCAAGCGCGAGTGGAACACGGTGCTTGCGCAGACCGGCTTCGACCGCCGCGACGCTGCTGTCGATGCGTGCATTCACTGTTTTGGCGGCGCGGCGTTTCAAGGCGCCCGGGGCAAATTCTTGCCGTGCGCCGCCGAGCGAGCGACCGAGCTGGGCCCGCTGGAACAGCGCTTTGCGCGCGGCATTGAGCAGATGGACCTTTTTGGGGTTCATACCTCGCCCTTCCAGTGCGGGTGATCGCCTTGTTCGGCAAATGCGGAACGCACGTCGGCCGCTCCGGCCCGGGCGCGCAGCGCAGCAAAAGCAGCGAGGGCGAGCAGCATGCCACCGACAATCAGTGTCGCAAACACGGCACCGACATAAGGAACGAGCGCCACAATGACCCCGAACACAATGGCAAGCAGCGCGATCAGCGCTGCCCCGCCCGCGATGGCGCCCCACATGGCGGCGCGGCGCATGCCATCGCCCGCCAGCGCGGCGCGTGCCTGAATTAGCGCCAATTCGCTTTCCGCCGTCGCTTTGATGTCGGCGACCAGATTGGCCGCGATGTCAGCGAGCGGTGGCGGGGGCGCAGCGGCCTCATGCGCCGAAGCGGGAGCGAAGCCATGGCGCACATCGCCTAGCCCGCCGCCCGCGTCGGACGCATCGCTCTTACCCCGAGTGGCCACGCCTGCGGTCAGGCTTCGTCTTTGCCGCCGCCGCTTTTCAGCATGCGCGCAAGCACGAAGCCGATGACGGCGGCGGCGCCAACCGCAACGGCCGGGCTTTTCTTGACAAAGTCGCGCGTCGCATTGGCAAGTTCGTCCAGATCCTTTTCTTCGAGCGTGGTGGCGAGACCGGCGACGGTGGTCGCGGCGCTGCGCGCATAATCGCCATATTGCTTGCCAAACTTGTTATCGACCGTGGCAGCGCTGTCCTCGATCATTTTGGCCAGGCTCCCGACGGTTTCGGCGGCCTTGTCCTTGCCCTTTGTCGCGGCTTCGCGCGCGCCCTTGCTGGCAGTGTTTGCGAGCGCAGCGGCTTCTTCGCGCAATTCCTTGGCGCGGCGGGTGGCCTCCGATTTGATGGTGTCGGCGGTGGCCGAAATCTGGTCGCGCACCGGATGCGAGGGCGAAGCATCAGCCTTGGTCTTCGACGGCGCCTTGGGTGCCGATTTGGCAGCAGGCTTTTTCGCGGGTGCCTTCTTGGGCGCAGCGGCTTTTTTGGCGGGGGTTGCTGGGGTGGCCATGTTCAAACTCCTCGGGTCGGCGGCGCGGCACCATATCTGTGCGCGCCAAAAGACAACGTCGATATAGGGGCATCGTTCAACCGATGCCAGTGGCGCGCGACAATTTGGCCGGTGTGGCGTTGCGTTCGTCCGATGTGCTGGATAAGGCGGCAGCGCATATTGCCCTAACGGAAGCACAACCCAGCCATGACCGCCATTATCGACCTTCACGCCCGTCAGATCCTCGACAGCCGCGGCAACCCAACGGTTGAGGTTGACGTGCTGCTAGAGGACGGCAGCTTTGGCCGCGCGGCGGTGCCATCGGGCGCATCCACCGGAGCGCACGAGGCGGTTGAGCTGCGCGATGGGGATAAGGGACGCTATTTGGGCAAAGGCGTGACCAAAGCGGTGGCGGCGGTGAACGGCGAAATTGCCGAGGAAGTGATCGGCATGGACGCCGAAGACCAGCGCGACATCGATATGGCGATGATTGCGCTGGATGGCACCCCAAACAAGGCGCGGTTGGGGGCCAATGCAATTTTGGGTGTGTCGCTGGCTACCGCCAAAGCGGCGGCAGATGCACGCGGCCTGCCGCTCTATCGTTATGTCGGCGGGGTCGGGGCGCGGACGCTGCCGGTACCGATGATGAACATCATCAATGGCGGCGAACATGCCGACAACCCGATTGATTTTCAGGAATTCATGGTCATGCCGGTGGGCGCGCCGAGCCTGGCCGAGGCAGTGCGCTGGGGATCGGAGATTTTCCACACGCTGAAGAAGGCGCTGCACGCCAAGGGGCTGGCAACAGCGGTGGGTGACGAGGGCGGCTTTGCACCGAACCTGGCCTCAACCCGCGCTGCGCTCGACTTCATTGCCGCGTCGGTCGAGCAGGCGGGGTTCAAACTCGGCAGCGATGTCGTATTGGCCCTCGACTGCGCCGCGACCGAATTCTTCAAGGACGGAAAATATGTCATCAGCGGCGAGGGGCTATCGCTGAGCCCTGAGGCGATGGCCGATTATCTGGCCGAGCTGGTCGCCGATTATCCGATCCGATCGATCGAAGACGGGATGGCCGAGGATGATTTCGTCGGCTGGAAGGCGCTGACCGATAAGGTCGGGGCAAAATGCCAGCTGGTGGGCGACGATCTGTTTGTGACCAACCCGGTGCGGTTGGCGCAAGGCATTAGCGACGGCCTCGCCAATTCGTTGTTGGTCAAGGTGAACCAGATCGGCACCCTGTCCGAAACATTGGACGCAGTCCAGATGGCGCAGCGCGCGCGCTATACGGCCGTGATGTCACACCGTTCGGGCGAGACGGAGGATGCGACCATCGCCGACCTAGCGGTCGCGACCAATTGCGGACAGATAAAGACGGGCAGCCTAGCGCGGTCGGACCGGCTGGCGAAATATAACCAGCTGATCCGTATCGAGGAAGAACTCGGCGACATGGCGCACTATCCGGGGGCGGCGATTTTCGGCTGAAGCAGTGGAAAAGCGGCGCGTGCGGGGTTGACGCCGCGAATCACTTCTGATTCAAGCAAAGTGTAATGGCAAAGCAACCAAAGGTTCGGCGACAGATGCGCGGCGCGATTGGCCCGGCACTCGCTGCCCTCGCGCTGCTTGCCATCGTCGGCTATGCCTTCGCCGGGCCGACGGGGCTGTTTGCCTGGGGCGATTATACGCAGGCGGTGGCATCCAAGAAGATCGAGCTGGCCGCGTTGAAGAAGCGCGAGGCCGAACTGCGTAACCAGGTGAAGCTGCTCGACCATCGCCGCGCCGACCCCGACATGGTCGATGAACTGGTGCGGCGCGAGCTGGGTGTCGCGCACCCCGACGAAGTCATCATCCCGATGACGCCCGAGACCGACGCACCGCGCTGAGCGGTTGCGTTTTCTGCATACGTAAAAATGCTGGGCCGGTGTTGCCCGCGCCGTTGCCAAGTGGCGTTCACGGTGCTTATAGCAGTGCTGCGTTTGCAGTCCACTTGACGTAAAGGAAGCAGCCTTTGGCCAAGTCCCCCGCACGAGCCAAATCGGTTGGCGCAGCCACCAGTCGTGAAGGCCCCCGTGAGCCGATGCCGCATCCGGCGACCAAGGCCGAGCTTGAGCAATTCTACCGCGAAATGCTGCTGATCCGGCGGTTTGAGGAAAAAGCTGGGCAGCTTTATGGGCTGGGGCTGATCGGGGGGTTCTGTCACCTGTATATCGGGCAAGAAGCCGTCGCCGTGGGGCTGCAATCGGCGCTCGACCCCGCGCGCGACAGCGTGATCACCGGGTACCGCGACCATGGCCATATGCTCGCCTATGGCATCGATCCCAAGGTCATCATGGCCGAGCTGACCGGGCGCGCAGCGGGGATTTCGCGCGGCAAAGGGGGATCGATGCATATGTTCAGCGTCGAGCATAAATTTTATGGCGGGCACGGCATTGTCGGCGCGCAGGTGGCGCTGGGGACGGGCCTTGCCTTTGCGCACAAATATCGCGGCGATGGCGGGGTGGCGCTGGCTTATTTCGGCGACGGTGCGGCGAACCAGGGGCAGGTATACGAAAGCTTCAATATGGCCGAGCTGTGGAAGCTGCCGATTATCTTTGTCATCGAAAACAACCAATATGCGATGGGGACCAGCGTCAACCGCTCGTCGGCGGAAGACCAGCTCTATCGGCGCGGCGAAAGTTTCCGCATCCCCGGGATGCAGGTCGACGGCATGGACGTGCTGGCCGTTCGCGGCGCGGTGACGAGCGCGCTGGAATGGGTGCGCGCGGGCAAGGGGCCGGTGCTGATGGAGCTCAAAACCTATCGCTATCGCGGCCACTCTATGTCCGACCCCGCCAAATATCGCAGTC
>CAYNXF010000028.1:0-18483 GCA_964401155.1 uncultured Sphingopyxis sp. | reverse complement strand
GCGGTCTTGCCGGTCTGGCGGTCGCCGATGATCAGCTCGCGCTGGCCGCGGCCGACGGGGACGAGCGCGTCGAGCGCCTTGAGACCCGTCTGCACCGGTTCGTGCACCGATTTGCGCGGGATGATGCCGGGGGCTTTCACTTCAACGCGCATGCGCTTTTCGGCGACAATCGGACCCTTGCCGTCAATGGGGTTGCCCAGACCGTCGACCACGCGGCCCAGCAGGCCCTTGCCCACGGGCACGTCAACGATGGTGCCGGTGCGCTTGACGGTGTCGCCTTCCTTGATCTCGGCGTCGCTGCCGAAAATCACGATGCCGACGTTGTCGGCTTCCAGGTTCAGCGCCATGCCCTGCACGCCATTGGCGAATTCGACCATTTCCCCGGCCTGAACATTGTCGAGGCCATGGACGCGGGCGATGCCGTCGCCGACCGAGAGGACCTGGCCGATTTCTGACACCTGTGCGTCGGTGCCAAAATTGGCGATCTGGTCCTTGATGACCTTGCTGATTTCAGCGGCACGGATTTGCATGACTTAACCTTTCATCGCCGTAGCGAGCGTGTTGAGACGGGTGCGAATGCTGGCGTCGATCAGCTGGCTGCCCAGCTTGACCACCAGCCCGCCAAGAATGGCGGGATCGACTTTGGAAATAATGGCAACGTCGCGGCCGACGCGGGTGCGCAGCTGCTGCTTCAGCGCGGTGAGCTGGTCATCGGCGAGTGGATGCGCGGTGGTGACCTCGGCAGTCACCTCGCCGCGGTGCGCCGCCACGATTTGCGCAAAGGCGCGGATCATCGCGGGCAGATCGGCCAGGCGGCGGTTGTCAGCGAGCACGCCGAGAAAGCGCGTCGTGAGGTCGTCAAGGCCCATCGACTTTGCAACCGCCGCAATCGCCTTCGCGCCATTGGCGCGGCTGACCAGCGGGCTTCCCGCCAGCGCTGCCAGATCGCCCGATTCGGCCAATGCGGTGGTGAGTGCGGTCAGGCTCGATTCGACCGTTTCGATTGCACCGCCATCACGCGCCAGATCGAACAGCGCCGACGCATAACGACCGGCCAAGCCTGCCGTGATATTGGCCTGATTGCCGCTGGAAATATCCACGCGCGAACGTCCTTGATCAATGATCCCGAGGGGGGATTGGGGTTGCCGCAAAGGGAGGCGCAAAAAGCACCCCAGCGGCAAGGTCGCGGCGCGCCTAGCAATGATTATGCTGCAATGCAAGGTGGAGCAGGGGCCATTGCGCCCTGCATTTTGACAGGTCCGGTTGATGGCGGCGTGGGCGGCACTAACGCCAGCCGCAGTTATGCCTCAACGCAATGGTGTTGCCAGGCGCTGCCGCTTGTTGCGTAGCGCCCCACCGATCAGGCCAAAGCCCGCGATCATCATTGCCCAGGTTGCCGGTTCGGGGACCGCTGCGCCAGCCGAAAAGCTGAATTTGAAATCATCGAACACCGCTCCGACCGAAGTCCCTTGGCCCACGATCACGCCGCCAGTGGAAAGTACGCGCAGCTCGTCAATCATTCCTGAATTGAAGGTGACCAGGCTGGCTGCGCCCGTGCCCACGACATGGTTGGACGACCATTGCTGAACGCCATTTCGAAAGCCGATGAAGCTGACATTCATATTGTTGCGCCACGCCGAGGATAGCTGCGTGGAAATCATGCGGAACCCCACAGTCGAACTGATGGTCGAGCCGAAGCCATGTTGCTCGCCGGCGACATGGGTGCCGCTGGTCCGCCCGCCGCGAAAGCCGGTGGGGTTGCAGTTTGCACAGTTTTGATCGACGTCTACGGCGACGTAGGTGGACACGCCCGATGCGGGATTGGTCAGCCACTTCAGCCCGCCATAATTTTCAAACAGCTTGGCCCCATCGGTGGTGATGTCGTCAAATCCCAAGATGATGTCCGCTGCGGCTGCCGGTGTCGCTGTTGCTAGCAACGCGCTCGCGATAACCGGACCGATGAGCCTGAAAGCCATTCCCCTATCCCCTTCCTTTTCGCCCTGGCGCTTGTCCCGATTCGGGGGCACTCGCCGCTGGACAATGCTTGCTCGGTGCGCCGCCCAACGTCATAAAGACGGCATTAAGGTTCGCTAAAGGATGCGTTTCTTGGGGGTTGGGCGGCACAGTCAGTCTGAAAGTCGGGGCCGTCGGCGCTGGCGGTTCGGCGATTTCTTGTTTGATGAAGCGCAATGGTCGCTGTCGCGTGATGGCCGCGCCATGCCGCTTGAACCAAAGCCGATGGAAATACTGCATCTGCTGCTGACCCGTGCCAATGATGCGGTCAGCAAGGCGGAAATATTGGATGCTGTCTGGCCCGATGTCCATGTGGTCGAGGGATCGCTGCCAACCGCCATTGCCAAATTGCGCCGCCTGCTCGGCGACGATGCGCGCGATCCGCCGCTGATCGTCACGGTGCCGCGCGTCGGCTACCGGATCGGCGTACCGGTGACGGTCGAAAATGCGGCGTCAGCGCCGCACCCCGCATCGGCCGCAAGTGCCAGCTTGCCCCAGCCGCGCCGCTTGGTGGCTGTGATCGCGGGATTCGCCGCCGTCGTTGCGCTCGGGGCGGCAACTTATACCAGCTTCAACGGTGCCGGGGCGCGCGCGCCGATGCCCGATCAGACCGAACTCCACCGGGCCGGTGTAGCGGCGATGCGGCGGCTCGATCTGGTAGAGGTGGACCGGCTGGTCAGCGCTGGCTGGCATCCTTCTCTGCCCACCGATCGGCAGGATAATGACGCGCTGAAAATGCTGCTGGCGCGCTGCGAATGGGATCCGGGGCACGACAAAGAGCAATTGATGCTGATAGCGAAGACGCTAATCGACAGCGGCGCGCGCATCGAGCATCGCAACATCTGGGGCGATACGGCCTATAGCATCGCCGCCGCACCGCGCTATTGCGGCCCCGAACATCCGGTCACGGTTATGCTGCGCAATCTGTGCAAAAGCGGAGAGACAACCATCGCGCATTATTGCGAGGCCGATTATGGCCGTCGCCGCCCGCCATTGCCGATCGAAGCGGTGCCGTTGCTGCGTCCGGCGGCGGCGACCAGCTGACGATCATTCAGCCACCCCCGGTGCACCCATAGACCAGCCGCTCGTTGGGCGCTTCGCTTAACGCCGCCCGGATCGCCGCCGTCGTCGCGCTCAGTTGCTCCAGCGTCGCTGGGTCGCTGGTGCAGCTTGCCGCGCCGCTGCGCTGCAATTCGCGCAGCTTGGCCAGCGTTGCGGCGTCGGGCAGCCAGCGTTCGACGCGATAGGCTGCACCATCGGCCGTTAATGTGGCGATACTCGCCGCCCCGGCATCGCTTGCCACCATTGCGCGCGTCCAGCCGCCGTCAGCATCGGGGACATATTGCGCGCCTGCTGCGCAGCCAGTCGCGGACAGCGCCAGTTCGACATCATCGGCCTTCGACACCGTAATCCGGCTGCGTTCGGGGCGCAGGGTGCAGACGCGCTTGCCCACTGGCGCGGCGGTGACCAGTTCGGGGCCGGTTTCCGCGGGTGTTGCTACCTCCGGCGTCGCTTCGACCAGCGAAGGCCGGGTTACGAACAGCGCGACTGCACCCAGCGCCAGCAACGCGCCGGCGCCCATCCCGGCGCCCGCTTTGCCGTCGCCCTCGCGCCGCCACACCCAGCCCGCGCCGCCCGCCATCGCGCCCAGCACCAGCACCAGCGCGGCGAGCGCGATGCGGTTCTCGCGCGCGGTCAGCGCGGCTTCGGTCGCGGCGCGCTCCTGCTGCTTCAGTTCTTGTGCGCTCGCGGCTTCGCGGTCGGCGTTGGCGGCGCTGGCGGCTTTCGCCTCGGCTTCTGCCGCCGCTCGGTCGCGCGCTTCGGCCTCGGCCAGGCTGATGCAGGGCGTGCCGACGCCACTATAGGCTTGCCGCGAATCGGCCAGAAACGCGGTCAGCTCGCGTGCGCTCACCGCAAAGGCGAACCCCGCATCGCCCTCGTCGGCGCGGGTCAGAAAACTGTTGATGCCCAGCACCCGCCCGCATCCATCGACCAGCGGCCCGCCCGAATTGCCGCGCGCAATATTGGCGGTGTGGAGCAGCGTCGCGACGCCTTGAACGGCCTGCAGCGCCGACACATCGCCCTCGGAGCGCACCGGCGCGCGCGGGATGATATAATCCTGCGCGGTGCGCGCGCTGGCGAGGTCGACATTGCCGGGATAGCCCAGCGCCACCACGTCCAGCCCCGCCGTTACTGGCCCGGTGTAAATGGTCGCAGGCGGCAGCCGCCCTTCGGTCAGCTCGATCAGCGCCAGATCGCGCCGCGCATCGACCGCCACCAACCGTGCGGCATAGCTTTTCTGCCCCTCCGACGGCACCACACCGACGGCGACATTGGCGGGATAGCGCACCGCCGAATCGACGACATGCGCGTTGGTGACGATGCGCGTCGGCGACACCGCGACCCCGCTGCCATGGCCGAAACCGACGACTTCGCCATCGACCATCGCGACAGTGACCACGCGCACCACCCCGCGCGCCGCTGCGCCGACATCATCGGCGGCATGGGCGGGGGTAGTGAGAGCGAGCAACAGGCCTGCCAGCAGCACGGCGATTCGCCGTAGCAAGCAGGTGGCACAAGGGCGGCCAAGGGAGGCTAAGTTCACGAAGTTCACGCCACGCCCCCCTCTTGTTGTTGGATTTTGCGTGGGGGAAGCCGGGGTCGAGCGCATGGCGCGGACGAAGGCGGGGATTTGCATCAGGCGCAGCATCGTTCGAATCAAGCACAGCGGGCGCGTGTAGGACAGCGGTTTTTCGCGGCCAGGGATCAGAAGGGTCGGAACGCCAAGTGCCATCATTCGTTGTGCAAGCAACATCCAAGTCAGGAGCGACACATGCCCAACCATATCGGACCCATGGCGTGCCCCATCGATGGCACGACGCTGACGATGGCCGAACGGCAGGGGATAGAGATCGACTATTGCCCGACGTGCCGCGGGGTGTGGCTCGATCGCGGTGAGCTTGACAAGATTATCGAACGGTCGAGCCGCGACGATGATGACGACCGCCGCCCACGCGCTGCGCCGCCGCCCCCGCCGCAACAGCCGCATGGCTATGCCCCGCCCGCGCCGGGCTATCCGCAGCAGGGCTATGGCTATGGCAAGCCGTATAAGAAGAAGCATTGGCTGCACGACATTTTTGACTGAGGGGGGAATCATAGAAAAATAGCCAATGTTTCGTCATCCCGGATCAAGTCCGGGATGACGGTTGGGAGGCAATTGAGGTTTGACCGCAAGGTGCGGGACGGCGCGGGCGCACGCGCGGGCTAGAAAGCGGCATCACCCCAACAGGAGACGCCGCCATGTCCTATCGCATCACCGGGCTCGACCCCGCGCCATTTGCCGCGTTGTTCGCCCTGTCTGACACCGACCTTGCCGTGCAGGGCGCGCAGCGGGTTACCGCCACGGCCGACAGGGGCTTTCCCTGCCGCGTCAGCCTTGATGATGCCCGTGCCGGCGAAGAGCTGATTTTGCTCCACCACGTCAGCCACGATGTCGCGACCCCGTATCGCAGCGCCTATGCTATTTATGTGCGCGAAGGCGCGGCACAGGCGGACCATGTCGGCGAATTGCCGCCCGTGTTCGCGGGCCGGCCACTGGGGCTGCGCGGGTTCGATGCGGGCGGCACGCTGCGCGACGCGCGGCTGGCGCTGCCCGGCGAGGCCGAGGACAAGATCCTGGACCTGTTCGCCAACCCCGCCATCGCCTATATCCATGCGCACAACGCCGCGCACGGATGCTTTGCGGCCAAGGTGGAGCGGCTGGCATGACCATCTCCGATGATGATCGCTGGGCGGCGGTTTTGCGCCGCGACCGGGCGCTCGACGGTCGTTTTGTCACCGGCGTGCTGACCACCGGCATCTATTGCCGCCCCAGCTGCGCCGCGCGGCATCCGGCGCGCGGCAATGTGCGCTTTTTTGCCGATGGTGCGGCGGCGCGCGAGGCGGGGCTGCGCCCGTGCAAACGCTGCCTGCCCGATGATGTTGCGCGCGACGAGGGAGCCGTGCTTGCCGCCATTGCGGCAATCAAGGACAGCGAAGAGCCGCTGGCGCTCGCCGACCTGGCGCGCCGCACCGGCTATTCCGCGACCCATTTCCAGCGCGTCTTCGCCCGCGCCACCGGCTTGTCCCCCGCCGCCTATGCCCGCGCCTTGCGGGCCGAACGGGGGCGGCAGGCGCTGGCCGGTGCGGATCGGGTCACCGATGCGATATATGATGCAGGCTATTCGGCGCCGTCGCGTTTCTATGATGAACAGGCGGGGCGCCTCGGGATGACCGCGTCGGTCTGGAAAGACGGCGGGCGCGGGGTAACCATTCACTGGGCGGTGGTGCCGACGACGCTGGGCAACATGCTGGTCGCGGCAACCGACCAAGGGGTGTGCCGCCTCGCCTTTGGGCTGACCGGCGATGATCTGGCGGCGCAGTTTCCCAATGCCGCTTTGGTCGAAGGCGGCTCCGAATTCGCAGCCTTGCTCACCGATGTGGTTGCGGCGGTCGAAAGCCCCGCGCGCGCCAACAACCATATCCCGCTCGATGTGCAGGGCACGGCATTTCAGGAGGCGGTGTGGCGCGAATTGCGACGGATTCCGCCCGGCGAAACGCGCAGCTACGCTGACATCGCCGCCGCCATCGGCAAGCCCGCAGCGGTGCGCGCCGCAGGGACGGCGAATGGCGCCAACCAGGTCGCCGTGCTCATCCCCTGTCACCGCATCGTGCCCAAGGGCGGCGGCGTGGGCGGCTATGCCTGGGGCCCGGACATCAAGGAAGAATTGCTGCGAAGGGAAGGTGCGCCATGTCGGCTGCTGTAGAGGATTTTCGTAACTTGCATGTTCCCGGCGACCCGCTGATCCTGGTCAATATCTGGGATGCGGGCAGCGCGGCAGCGGTGGCCAAGGCGGGCGCACGTGCCATCGCCACCGGAAGCTATGGCGTCGCTGGCGCCCTAGGGGCGAGCGATGGCGAGGATTTGTCGTTGGATGATGCACTGGCCAATTTGCGCCGTATCCTTGGCGTGACCAAGCTGCCCGTCACCATCGACATGGAAGCAGGCTATGGCGAGACGCCCGCCGAAGTCGGGGCGTCGGTGGCGCGTGCGCGCGATGCCGGGGCGTCAGGGATTAACATGGAAGACCGGATGCCGGGCCAAAACGCGTTGTTGCCAATTGCCGCCGCCGCCGAACGATACCGGAGCGCTGCCGTAACAGGACTGTTCGTCAATGCGCGGTGCGATGCGTTTCGCGGACGCGATGCAGCGGCCGATGGCGACGCACTGGTGGCGGCAACGCTGGAGCGCGCGCACGCCTATGCTGCTGCAGGGGCAAGTGGTCTGTTCGTGCCCTTTCTGGCCGACGCGCGGTTGATCGCGGCGATCTGTGCAGGATCACCGCTGCCCGTGAACATCCTGCATTCGCCGGGTGCGCCCAGCCACAGCGAACTGGCCAAGCTGGGTGTCGCGCGCATCAGCCACGGGCATTTGCCCTGGGCGGCGGCAATGGCTTGGCTGAGCGAACAAGCGCAGCACGTATTCGGGGGAGGCGATCCTGCCTATTGAAGCAAGGCGTCAGTCGTCCGCCCCGGCTTCTTCCAGCACCGGCGCATCGGCGAGCATCGGCGGCGGGTCGCCGGTCGCGCCTTCGCTGACCCATGCCACCAAGTCCTGCGCCCGTCGCCGCGCCCCCGATTCGTGCGGGCCATTGGCGACAGGGAGCAGGCGGCGAAGCGCTCCGCGCAAATCGCCCCGCGCGATTAGCACCTGGGCAGCGTTGATGCGCAGTCCCTGATCTTGCGGGGCAAGGTCGCTGGCCTTGACCAGCATCAACCGCGCCGCCTCGTCGGCGCGCTCGCCTGCCATGCCATAACTGTAATAGAAATTGGCGAGGACAAAGGGGTCGTCGGGCGCGGCGGTAACCGCTTCGGCCAGCGGCGCGCGGGCACGGGCGTAAGCATCTGGGTCCGTGACGCGCGCGGCGTCGAGCCGCTGCAGCTCGGCCACACCGAACATCGCCATCGCCCGCGCGCTCGTCGGGTCGCTGGCCCGGGCGCGCTTCGCCGCTGCAGCCATTGCCGTCCAATCCTCGGCTTCCTCATGCAGCGCCGCGAGCAACAGATCGATCTCAACCTCGCCGGGAAAGCTTGGGCGCAGCGCCTCGACATCGGCGATCAGCTTCGCCCGCTCTTCATCGTCGAGGTGAAAACGTTGGCGCAGCATTTTTTCGACCACCGCGCCCTCACCGGGGCGCAGCACACGAGTGCGCTCGACCTTCAACACTTCGGGCGGCAGCGGTGGCGCTTTATAGGCAAAGTTGCCGGCGCGGCCATAGGCGCGAAACTCGCGCTCGAGCTGCCGCATATCGCCGAAGGCGGTAAAGGCTTCTGCGTCGCTCTTGCCGCTGTTGAGCGCGACCAGATAGGCACGCAATTGACCCGGCCGTTTATCCGACAACGTTAGATAGTGGGTCAGCAGCCAAGACTGGCCATAAAAATTTTCGCTGCTACGTGCCGATTTCTTGCCCTTGGCGGGGCGCGCCATCAATTCTTCGAGCGGAATCCAGTCGGTTTCGCGGATTTCCCACTGGCGGTGGTTCGCGGCCTTGCCAAAGGTGATCGCGCCCTTCCGCTCGAACGAGGCTGTCGACACCAGCTCGGCCCAGCCCTCGACATACCAGGGCGGATAGGCGACTGCTTGATACTGCAGCATAAAATGATGACCATATTCGTGGAACAGCACGACTTGAGACGAAAAATCGCTGCCGCCGCCGGTCTCGCGCGGCACGATGGCGACCGGCCCTTCGATACCTGGTTTGTAGACGCCCGCGATCGATGATCCGGTCGGCGCGCCCATCACGCGATGCAGCGTGTCCTGATCTGCCACATAGAAAACACGCACCTTCACCACCTGCCGATCGTCGCGCAGACCCGTGGCGATTTTCATCAGATAATGGACGCCTTCCAATCGCTCAGCATAGCGCACCAGCTCTTTCTCGTTGGCCTCGCCAAAGATGCGGAAATGTGCTGTCTCCACCTCGCGCCACTCTGCGTGTGCGGGCGCAAAGGCTCCCAATGACAGCAACATGAAACAAAGCAACAGGCGCAGCATCAATCCATTCTCCGACGAATCGACAATTCCTGCCACACTGCCGTGCGCATATAAAAAGTAAAGCAATTACAGAAAACTATAGGGATCAATATCAATTGTCAGCCGCACCTTGGCGGGCCAGTCGATCCGCGCGGTCCACTCAGCAATCATTTCTTGCAACGCAAAGCTGCGCGGCGCGTGGGCGAGCAGGCGGAAACGGTGACGGCCGCGCAGCATCGCCAGCGGCGCGGGGGCAGGTCCATAGATATCCGCGCCCACGCCGCGCGGCGCGGCGGCGGCGAGCTGGTCGGCGGTGCGGCGCGCCACTTCGGCATCCTCGCTCGAAATGATTATCGCGGCGAGCCTGCCATAGGGGGGCGAACCGGCATTTTTGCGCGCCGCGGCTTCGGCGGCGTAAAATCCGTCGCGGTCATTCGCGACCAGCGCGGCGATGACCGGTGCGGTTGGCATGCGCGTCTGCACCAGCACCGTGCCGGGCTTGACCCCGCGCCCGGCGCGCCCGGCGACCTGCTGCACCTGCTGGAACGTCCGCTCGGCGGCGCGCAAATCGCCGCCGTCGAGGCCAAGATCGGCATCGACCACGCCGACCAGCGTCAGATTGGGGAAGTGATAGCCTTTGGTGACCAGCTGGGTGCCGATGATGATGTCGATCAGGCCCGCCTCAACATTGTCCACAAACTCCGCCGCGCGCGCGGGCGACCACAGCGTATCGGACGTGACGATGGCGGTGCGCGCCTCGGGGAAGCGCAGCTTGACCTCGTCGGCGACGCGCTCGACGCCCGGGCCGCACGCGACCAGCGCGTCTTCGTCGCCGCACTCGGGGCATTTGGCGGGCGGCGGCATCACATGGCCGCAATGGTGGCAGGCCAGGCGGCGCACCAGCCGGTGCTCGACCATCCATGCGGTGCAATTGGGGCATTGGATGCGCAGGCCGCAAGTGCGGCACAGGGTCAACGGCGCAAAACCGCGCCGGTTGAGGAACAGCAATGACTGTTCGCCCTTCCCCAGCCGGTCGGCGAGCGCGGCGACCAGTGGCGGCGCGAGCCAGGTGCCGCGGTCAGGCGGATTATCCAGCAGGTTGAGCGCGGCAATGGCGGGCAGGCTGGCCCCGCCAAAGCGCGCGGGCAGGGCGAGCCGCCGATAGCGCCCCGCCTCGACCTGCGCCAAACTTTCCAGCGCCGGCGTGGCACTCGCCAGAATCACCGGAATAGCCTCGATCTGGGCCCGCATCACCGCGACGTCGCGCGCATGATAATGGACGCCATCCTCCTGCTTGAAACTCGCCTCGTGCGCTTCGTCGACAATGATGACGCCAAGCTGGGCATAGGGAAGGAACAGCGCGGAGCGCGCCCCGACAACAATCGCCGCATCGCCGCGCGCAATCGCATGCCATGCGCGGCGGCGTTCGCTCGACTTGAGGCCCGAATGCCATGCCACCGGTTCAACGCCGAAGCGCGCGGTAAAGCGCGTCAGCATCGGCTCGGTCAGCGCGATCTCGGGCAGCAGCACGAGCGCCTGCCGACCGTCGCGGACGGCCGCCGCCACCGCCTCCATATAAACCTCGGTCTTGCCCGAACCGGTGACCCCGTCGAGCAGCACGGGGTCGAACGCCCGCGCGGCAACGGCAGCGGCAAGCGAGGCGGCGGCTTCGGCCTGTTCTGCCGACAGTATAGGCGGGGCGAAATCGGGATCGGGCGCAGGGTAAGGGGTGTCGCTGCTGATCGCGACCGCCTCCGCCGCGCCGACTTCGACCAACCCCCGAATAACGGCTTCGCTGACCCCTGCCTTGGCGGCCAGCTCGCGTACCGTGCCTTGTTCGCCTGCCAACGCGTCAAGCGCGGCCTGGCGCTGCGCGGTCAGCCGCGTTGGAACTACGCCGGTCAGCCGATATTCGATTATCGGGCGGCGCGCGTCGGCGAAGGCGACGCCGGGCAGCACCATGCGCAGCACCGCGCCGGGCGGGGCCATATAATAGCTGCTGACCCATTCGATCAGGCGGCGGAGCGGTGCCGCGAGTGGCGGCACATCGACCACCTCGAGCAGATTGCGCAGCCGGTTGTCGCCAACGGGTTCGGGGGCGCCAAAGGCTTCGTCCTCCCAGATTACCCCGCCAAGGCGGCGCGGACCGAGCGGGGCGATGACGACGCTGCCCAGCGTGACGACCTCCCCTTGCGGCACCCGGTAATCGAGCGGACCCAATGCAGCGGTGAGGAGGAGGGTGCGGGCGCGGGCCATGGCCGCCCGCTATAGGCACGTTCAGCTGCGCAGCGCCAGATAGCGCGCGACGGCGTGCGTCCGGTTGACCGCACCCAGCTTGCGCCGTGCATTGTCAACATGGAAGCGTGCGGTGGTTTCGGATAGCGATAGGATCACGCCGATTTCCCAATCGGTCTTGCCCTCTGCAACATAGGCCATGACGTCGCGTTCGCGCCGGGTAAGGGCGGGGCCGGCGTCTTGCGCGGCGCCGACCGTCGGCAAAAAGGCTTCCGCAATCATTAGCGCGGCGATTTGGATCGCTTCGGCCTCGCCCGGTGCAAATTCCTTGCGGTCGAACCCGATGTGAAAGGATGTGATGCGCCGTCCGCTGCCATAGGCGGTCGCGCACAGCGCCTCGGCCATATCGGCTTCGGCAAGCGCTTCCCAATAGCTGGCGTTGCTGCGCGTGCCGTGCGGCGCGAAATCGGAAAAGCGATAGCGCGTCAATGACTGGGCGATGGCATCGACCAGCGGGTTTTTCTCGAAGCAGATATAGTTGAAGGCAGCGCTGCCCTCCCAGCCCGATTTGGCATGGCGCGCGACAAAGCCCCCCGCTTGCCAATGCCGCTGCGACGTCAGCGGGCCAAAGGGCCGATGATAAGCGCGCGCCTGCAAATAGGTGACGTCATGCGGTCGCAGCGCAGCGTGAAATTGGTCGGCGGCCTTG
The DNA here is from genome assembly GCA_964401155.1 of uncultured Sphingopyxis sp. Taxonomy (GTDB): domain Bacteria; phylum Pseudomonadota; class Alphaproteobacteria; order Sphingomonadales; family Sphingomonadaceae; genus Sphingopyxis. The sequence continues at coordinate 6,454 of CAYNXF010000028.1, read as the reverse complement.
CCCAAATTTGGCGCAGCAAGCGCGGCCTCGGTAAGCGGGAGAATCGTCTGCAGCATCGGTCGGCCCCCTGACAGAGCCGCGGTTATCCGCATCTTTCGTACTGGCTGCAAGGGGGTGCCTGACGTTGTCCCGTGTTCGGACGCCGATGCAAACCTGTCGGATTCGAGAGGCGCGGGCGCAGGCAAGGGATGGTAACCAAAATGTGAATTCAGGCGGTCCCGCCGATGCGACAACCGACAAACAACAGGAGCGTTCATGACCTTCGCCACTCCCCAAATTTTCCGTAGTGCGCTGTTTGCGCTGGCTGGTTTTGCCGCATTGCAAGCCGCGCCGGCGGCGGCCACCGTCCACATCATCACTGCGACCGCCAATCCGGTGAATGCGACGACCGGCACCTTTACCATCGGGACCAGCGTCTTTAACGTTGGCAATCTGGTGTTTGATCCGTTCGACGAATTCACGGTCGAGGAAGGCGATACAATCGAGCTCACCTTGACGCTGGCAGGCGCTTTTACCGTGCCCGGATCAATGGAACAATTGTTTGCGATCAATTTCTTCCGCGCCGACGGCGCTGAACCGCTGATCACGGCGACGGGGCCTGAAACGACCGTCTCGGGAAGCAGCCTTTACTCCTATAGCATGGGGCCGACGGGTTTGTCGTCGGACACGCAGGGCGGCGCATGCGGCAATTGCCTGAGCGCGATCAACGGCCAGATTCCCGGCGGCCCCTTCACCTTTGACGGCATCAAGCTGACGCAGAACATCGACAAACTTGGTGCGCCCTATACAATTGACCGGGCCAGCTTCAGCTATCAGCTTCGCGATGTCGCCGGCGCCATCCCCGAACCCGCGACCTGGGCCATGATGATTATGGGCTTTGGCTTGATTGGCGGTGCGCTGCGCCAGCGCAAGGCTGCGACAGTCCGCTACGCCGTCGCCTGACTTGTCAAACCTTGCGGCGGCCGCTTGCGACCCGGCCGCCCGCGCCCCGCGCCTGCCTTGCCAACAGGCGGCGCGGGGCATAGCTTTCGCCCGTGCGCGAAAAGGAACTCCGCCTCGCCCTTATTTGTTACGGCGGCATCAGCCTGGCCGTCTATATGCATGGCATCACCAAAGAGGTGTGGCGACTCGCTGCTGCATCGCGCCGCGCGCAGGATGGCGGTTCGGCGCTGACGGGGAGCGCAGGCGTCTATCAGCGCTTGCTCGAGGAAATCGCGCGCGCGCGCGGCGTGCGGTTGCGCGTTTTCTCTGACATTGTCGCCGGTGCCAGCGCAGGCGGGATCAACGGGATTTTTCTGGCGCGCGCGCTCACCACCGGCCAGTCGCTCGACCCTTTGACCGATATGTGGCTGACGCGCGCCGACCTTGATGCATTGATCGACCCCGACGCGCGCCCGCTGTCGCGCGCCACCAAATTCTGGGCCGCGCCGCTGGTGTGGATGGCGATGAAGCGGCGCGGCAACGCCATCGACCGCACCGTCGCGCGTGAGGCGCAGGACGAGGTACGGATGAAAGTATCGCAGCTGGTGCGTGCACGCTGGTTCGCCGCCCCCTTTGGCGGTCAAACTTTTTCCCACCTGCTTCACGACGCCTTTTCGGCTATGGCCGCTGGACCAGTCGGTCCGGTGCTGGTTCCGGCGGCACAGCCCTTTGACTTGTTTGTCACTGTTACGGACTTTGCGGGGTATAACCGTCCACTGGCCCTCAATTCACCCGCAATGGTGGAAGAACGTGAACATCGGTTGACGCTCGCCTTTCGCAAAGATGGTGCGGCGGGGAGCGATCTTGGCGATACGCCAGCGCTCGCCGCCGCGGCGCGCGCAACCGCCAGCTTCCCTGGGGCTTTCCCGCCCTTCACCCTGGCCGAGGCCGATGCCGTGCTGCGCCACCGCGGCATGGTGTGGCCGACGCGCGAGGCCTTTATCGCGGCGCAGCTGCCCGCGTGCGACGAAGATCCGGCAACCCGCTGCTATATCGACGGGTCGGTGCTGGCGAACGCACCCTTCCGGCCCGCCATCGCGGCGCTCAAGCAACGCCCGGCGCGGCGCGAGGTGGACCGGCGCTTCGTCTATATCGACCCCAAGCCCGACCACCGGGCGGTCAGCCTGGGCAGGCCGGCACCAGGCAGCACCGACCCGCCGGGTTGGCTCAGCGTCATATTGGGCGCCCTTAGCGAAATTCCCCGCGAACAGCCGATCGGTGACAATGTCGAAGCGCTCGCAGGGCTGTCGATGCGGATCCGCCGTATGCAGCATGTCAGCGACGGCATGCGCGTCGAGGTCGAGGAACAGGTTGAGGGGTTGTTTGGCAGCAGCTTCTTCATTGATACGCCAACTCCCGCGCGGCTCGCCAAGTGGCGCGCGCGCGCGCAGGAGGAAGCGGCAACGCGCGCGGGCTATGCCTATGCTCCCTATGGCCACCTCAAGCTTTCGGTGGTGGTGGAGGACCTGGCCGCGCTGGCAGCGCGGCTCGCTCCGGCCCAGGATGCTGCCGCGCTGCGCGCCGCGCTGTGGGCGGCGGTGCGCGCGCGCGGGATCGACCGTATCGGCGGCAAACGCGGCGCGGGGGCAAGCGCGCCGGTGATCGATTTTTTCCGTCAGCATGACATCGGCTTTCGCATCCGCCGTCTCCGCTTTCTGGCGCGGCAACTCGACACGCGCGTCGAATCGCGGCGCGCCCAGCCCGATCCTGCGGCTGAGGCGCTACGCACCGCCATATATGCGGCGCTCGCGTTGTTTTTGGAGCGCGAGGGCGATGCCTGGTTCGCGGGCCTGCCAGCGGCTGAAAGTGCGGCATGGCTCGATGCGGTGGCGGCGCGGCGCGCGCTCGCCGAAACCGATGGCGAGGTTGATACCCTGTTGGCTGCACCGCTTGCGGCGTTGCCGAAGGACGAGCGACGGGCGATGCTGTTCGCCTACCTCGGCTATCCCTTCTACGACATTGCCACATTGCCGCTGCTGCAGGGCGAGGGGCTTGACGAATATGATCCCATCAAGATCGACCGCATCTCGCCCAGCGACGCCAATGCCATCCGCGACGGCGGCGCGGTCGAGGTGCTGAAGGGCATCGAATTCAACAGCTTCGGCGCCTTTTTCAGCCGCGCTTACCGCGAAAATGATTATCTGTGGGGGCGGCTCCACGGTGCTGACCGGCTGGTCGACATTGTCGCCTCGACATTGGGGGATGAGATGGCGCTGCCGGAAGCCGAACTGGCGACGTTCAAGCGCGATGCCTTTCGCGCGATTTTGGACGAAGAAGAACCACGCCTGACGCAGGTGGCGAAGCTGGTTGCAGAGCTGCGCTCAGAAATCGAGGGATCAGACCGTCAGGCCTGAGTTTGTCGATCGCCGCTGCGCACGACCGCGCCGTGCACTTCGACAGGCTCAGCGCTACCGTTGGATCAATGCTGATGGCCGCCCGGTCCATGGTCGTGCGGCTTGCCGGTGCCATGGTCATGCTCGGGGCGACCGAGGCTGTCATAAATAGCCGCAACAAAATCATCACCCTTGATAAAGGCGTTGGGGTTGGTGTCCCACCGCGCCGCTGGCTTCATCGCCTGCACCTCGGCCAGCGTTTTGCCTGCCGACTTGGCGGCCTCGACACTCGCAATCACGCTGGCCAGCATGTCGCGATAGGCCGCAAGGTCAGCCTTGGTGGCAACCGGGCCGTGGCCGGGAATGACGACTGTTTTGTTGTCGATCATCATCAGCACCTTGCCGATGCCAGCGAGCAAACCTCTGGCCGACCCGCCACTGTCGAGGTCGATGAAGGGCAAAGTAACCTGATGGAAAAACGTGTCGCCCATGTGGATGACGTTGGCCTTTTCCCACAGCACCACCGAATCGCCATCGGTGTGCGCATGTTTCAGGTGCATGGTGCGGACGCGGTCGCCGTTGAGGTGCAGGCTGATCCCGTCATGATAAGTGATGACCGGCAGCGCCGCGGGGGGAGAAGGCGGCGTGGTGCCGAAACGCGTCTTCTGTTCGCTCGCCATCCGGTCGCGGACATGGTCGTGCGCCAGGATCAGCGCGCCCGCCTTGCCGAAATTCTCATTCCCGCCGGTATGATCGAAGTGCCAGTGGGTGTTGATCAGATATTTGACCGGGCTCGCGCCTAGCGCGGCGACAGCAGCCTGAATCTTGGGCGTCAGCGGCGCGAACTGGTCATCGATCAGCACGGTGCCGTCGGGGCCATGCGACACGCCGATATTGCCGCCCGCGCCGAACAACACCGCAATGCCGGGGGTCAGCGCTTGCGTCTTGATCTCGACCTTGGAAAAATCCTGCTGCGCGGCGGCGGGGCCGACCGCCACAAACAGGGCGGCGACGACGAAATGAAATGGACGCATGGCTGGACTCTCCTGTGCTTTCACCATGGTTAGCACAGCATCGCGATGGCGCACCCCCAATTTTTCAGGTCAAATCGTCCCACATGCCTTTAAGCCGGTCGAAGAAGCCGCGCGACTGCGGGCATTCCTCGCCGGTTTCGGTTTTGCGAAAGGCTTCGAGCAATTCGCGCTGCTCGGCGGTCAGCTTGGTGGGCGTCTCGACATCGACCTGGATCACCAGGTCGCCGTGCCCGCGCCCGTTGAGCACTGGCATACCCGCGCCGCGTTGGCGCAGCTGCTTGCCCGACTGGATGCCCGGCGGGATGCGGATCTCGTGGCGCGTGCCGTCGAGCCCGGGGATGGCGATATCGCCGCCCAGCGCGGCGGTGGTGAAACTGATCGGTGCGCGCGTGAACAAAGTGGTGCCCTCGCGCTCGAACAGGCGGTGGCGCGCCAGATGCAGGAAAATGTAAAGGTCGCCCGGCGCCGTGCCGCGCGCGCCGGCTTCGCCCTCGCCCGAAAGGCGGATGCGCGTGCCTTCGTCAACGCCGGCGGGAATGCTGACGGTCAGCGTCTTGCGCTTTTCGACGCGCCCGTCGCCATCGCACGCGGGGCAAGGGTCTTCGATAATCTCGCCCGCGCCTTGGCAGGTAGGGCAGGTGCGCTCGACCATGAAAAAGCCTTGCTGCGCGCGCACCTTGCCCGCGCCGCCGCAGGTGGAACAGCGCCGCGTGCCGGTGCCCTTGCGCGCGCCGGACCCATCGCAGGTGTCGCAGCGCGCGGCGACATCGATCTGGATTTCGCGGTTCACCCCGGCAAAGGCCTCCTCGAGGCTGATTTCCAGATCATAGCGCAGGTCCGCGCCGCGCGCCGGGCCGCGCTGACGCTGCGCGCTGCCAAAAGCGCCGCCGAAGATCGATTCGAAGATATCGCCAATGTCGCCGAAATCGGCGCCGCCGCCGCCGGGGCCGCCGCCATTCTGGAACGCCGCCTTGCCGAAACGGTCATAGGCTGCGCGCTTCTGCGGGTCTTTCAGGCAGTCATAGGCCTCGTTGATCGCCTTGAAGCGCGCCTCAGCCTGCTTGTCCCCCGGGTTGCGATCGGGGTGATACTGCATGGCGAGCTTGCGGTACGAGGATTTCAGCGTGGCATCATCGGCGCCGCGCTGGACCTCGAGCAGTTCATAATAATCGATGTCGAGTGACATGAAAAATAGCCCTCTCCCTGTCCCCCTCCCTTACAAGGGAGGGAGAGAAGGGCCTTACTTCTTGTCGTCCTCGACTTCCGAAAATTCGGCGTCGACCACGTCTTCTTCCGCCTTCGCGCCATCGTCGGCGGCGGGCGATGCCGCGGCGGCCTGTTCCTTTTCGTAGATCGCCTGGCCCAGCTTCATCGCGACTTGTGCGAGCGCCTGGCTCTTCTCGCTCATGGCGGCCGCATCGCCGCCCTCGACCGCGCTCTTGGCTTCGCCTAGCGCCGCTTCGATTTCGGCCTTCAGGCTCGCGTCAACCTTGTCGCCATGTTCGGCCAGCTGCCGCTCGGTGGTGTGGATCAGCGATTCGGCATTATTCTTCGCCTCGGCGGCCTCGCGGCGCGCCTTGTCTTCTTCGGCGAATTTTTCCGCGTCCTTGACCATCGCCTCGATGTCGGCGTCCGACAATCCGCCCGAGGCCTGGATCTTGATCTGCTGTTCCTTGCCCGTGCCCTTGTCTTTGGCGTGCACCGACACGATGCCGTTGGCGTCGATATCGAACGTCACCTCGATCTGCGGCACGCCGCGCGGTGCCGGCGGGATGCCGACCAGATCAAACTGTCCCAGCAGCTTGTTGTCCGCCGCCATTTCGCGTTCGCCCTGGAACACGCGGATGGTCACTGCCGACTGATTGTCATCAGCGGTCGAATAGACCTGCGACTTTTTCGTCGGGATGGTGGTGTTGCGGTCGATCATGCGCGTGAAAACGCCGCCCAGCGTCTCTATGCCGAGGCTGAGCGGGGTCACGTCGAGCAGCAGCACATCCTTGACATCGCCCTGCAGCACGCCTGCCTGAATGGCGGCGCCGATGGCGACAACCTCGTCGGGGTTCACGCCGGTGTGCGGTTCCTTGCCAAAGAAATCCTTCACCACGT
>CAYNXF010000027.1:0-20572 GCA_964401155.1 uncultured Sphingopyxis sp. | reverse complement strand
AACTGTGCCGCTGCCTCCCATCTCGGAGCAAGCACTATGACTGATCAGCCACCCCTCGACAAAACGATCTACATGCCCCCAGGCGACGCCATCGCCGCCTGGGCTGAGCGCGCAGGCTATCGCTTTTCGCCGCATTGGACAGACACTTGGCAGGAAGAGCATGCGGCGGCTTTCACCGTTGCCAAGATCGCCAAGCTCGACCTGCTGGTGTCGATTCGCAGCTCGCTCGATAAGGTCATCGCCGAAGGCGGCACCTTCGAACAGTGGAAGGCGTCGATCCTGCCCGAGCTACAAAAGGCCGGCTGGTGGGGCTTTGTCCAGGACGAGGCGCTGACCGGTACCAGTGAGCCGATCATCGTCAACGACCGGCGGCTGAAGACCATCTATCGCACCAATGTGCGCATGAGCATCGCGGCGGGCCGCTGGCGCAAATTCCAGCGCGAAAAGGATCTGTTTCCCTACCTCGAATATGTCTCCGATCATTATCGCAAGCACCCCCGGCTCGACCACCAAAGCTGGCACGGACTGATTCTGCCGATCGACGATCCGGCTTGGCAATGGATGTTCCCGCCCAACGGTTGGGGCTGCAATTGCCGCGTGCTGCAGGTCTCGCAAAGCGAGGTCGACCGCAAACGGCTCACGATCGGTCCGGCGCCCAACCCGCCGCGCCGCGATTTTGTGACCGCCGCGGGCGAAGTCATCGCTGTGCCGGCAGGAATCGCCCCCGGCTTCAGCTACAATCCCGGCACAGCGCACCTGCGCGTTCTGGCTGACCGAATGACCCAGGCGCTTGCTGGCGCACTGGCGGCGGGCATGGATGATGCTGCCGCGACCATCTTGCGCCAGCAGGCCGATGACGCTGCCTTCCTGACGCTCGCGCTGGCCCCCGATGTCGCAATGCCCGTTGCCATCGCCGACGCCGCAAGCGCTACCAGCTGGGGCCTGTCGAGCCGCATTCTGATTCTGGCCGACGACGCCATCCCCGCCAGTGCCGATCCGGCCTTGCGGGCGGCGCTGCGCTCGCTCCCCGACTTGGTCGACCGCGCGGTGCTCGCCGCGCGCACCGAGGAAGGTCTGCTCGTATGGTGGGAGATCGGCGGCAATGCCGCACTGCGCGCGCGCCTAATCACAGTCGAAGGAAAGCCGGCGCAGATCGTCGAAATCGTGCCAACCACGCTCGACGACGCTGCCGCCGAGACCGCAGGCTTGGATTTGATCCTCGATCGCGCCCCATGATCGCCGCGCGGCGAAAGGGGGAGGCAAAGGGTGTAGCAGCACCCTTCACCGCAGGGGTGAGGCCCCGCACCTTGCGATGGCGCGCCATCGCTCCGTTCCCCCACCGGCGCACCGGTGGCGGCTCGTTAGGTGCTTACAATGAAGGAAGTGATAAGATGCGGCAGCTGCAAGGCGCTGCTGTTCAAATGCGAGACAAACGCGATTGCGGGCACTATAGAGATCAAGTGCCGCCGCTGTCGGCAACTCATTCAGCTGAGGCCCCCGAGCCCTTCTCCGAGCGCCGCGCGCGCCTTGCCCGGAGAGTGAAACCCATGCTTGATCGCGTCCAACCCGCACTGCCCGTCGCGCCGTGGGTGGGTGGCAAACGCAACCTAGCGAAGCGTCTTGTTGAGCGCATCGGCGCCATCCCTCATACCCTCTATGCCGAGCCGTTCGTGGGGATGGGAGGGGTGTTTTTCCGCCGCACCACAAGGCCCAGGAAGGAAGCGATCAACGACATCAACGAAGACGTTGTGCTGCTCTTTCGGTGGCTGCAGCGCCATTATCAACAAGTGCTCGATGCGCTGAAATGGCAGCTTTGCTCGCGCGCAGATTTTGAGCGGCTGCTGGGCCTCGACACGAGCAGACTCACCGAGCTCGAGCGGGTCGCCCGCTTTCTCTTCCTGCAGCGCACGGCCTTTGGCGGAAAGGTGCGGGGGCAAAATTATGGGGTGACGTTAACCGGCGGCGCGCGCTTCGATCTGACCAAGCTGGTACCGATGCTGGAGGATGTGCATGAGCGGCTTTGCGGGGTCGATATCGAGCGCTTGCCCTATGCCGATTTCATCCGGCGCTATGACACGCCTGGCACGCTCTTTTACCTCGACCCGCCTTACTGGGACTGCGAAAGCGATTATGGGCATGGGGTGTTTTCGAAGGGTGATTTCACCGTGCTTCGGGGGCTTTTAGAGTCCTCGCAAGGACGGTTTTTGATGTCGATTAATGACACGCCGGCGATCCGCGAAATCTTTGCCGGGATGGATATTGAGGAGGTTCAGACCACCTATCGTCTTAGCGGCAAAACCACCCCCGCCCGCGAGCTGATCATCAGTTCTCGGTTGCCGTGATCCCTTCCCACTTCTCTTCCCAGTTTGATTGGCCAACAATTACTGACGTGCGCACGCAACGCCTTGGAAAACCGCCAAAGCTCGCTTCCCAGTTAAGGAATCGCATAACTGGGAAGCCGCAACGCAAAACCGCCATTTTTCGGCCATTAAGGGCCATTGAAACGCGATTTCAGCGCATCCCGCGCCAAAAATTGTTTATCCCGCCCGAAGTCCGAAAAATCCCACTTTTCAGCCACTCTTGGCCCGCTCGAATGCCGCGACGTCCCCGCATATCCCGTCAACAATTATTGGCGCGTCACAGCGGTGCACGACCAGTTGCGTGACCAGCTGGTGGCATTGCTGCCCCCCGCTGCGCGGATCGTTGCCCATGGCTGGCAGCCGTGGGCCAGCGCGAGCTTTGCCGGTGCGCGGCACTGGTTCGATGTCCGGTCACACACGAATGATGATGCCGGCACGTATGCGACATTGCTGGCGACGCACGAATGGCAAATGCTACGCTGCTTTGTCGCAGACACTGCGCTCGATGCATCCGAATCCGGCACCGATTGGCGGATCGAATTGTTGACCGTCGATGACGGATGATCAGCCTACCGCCGCCTTGTTCATGCGCGCCAAGGTGCTGAGCGCCGCTTCCAGCGCCAGGTCGACAGTCGGCAGCATTGCGGCGCCGCTGTCATCGGCACGCGACCGCTGGCGTTCCAGCCCGGCCTCGAGCCGCGCCACCATCGCCCCCAGACTTGCATCGGCCATGTCGAGCATGTCGGGTTCGGCGCCTGCATCGGGTTCGACCGCATAGTCGGCGAGTTCCAACGGCTCCTCGACAGCCAATGCGTCCGCCTCGGCGACGGCCAGATCATTTGCAGGCTGCTCCAGCGGGACCGGCCCCAGCCCGGCCGCAGGCAAATCACGTAGCGCGTTGATCGGCGCGACGGGCGGAGCGTCGGGATGGACATCGGCGCTGCGACGGCGCGCAAAGCCGGGGGAAGGCGCATCAGCGCTGGCGAATTCGGAAAAATCATCGGCAACCGGCCGACGCAAGCGCGCGCGCCATTGCTGCCCCGCTGGTGTTTCGAGCGCCAGCGCCACCGCTGTTGCCAACAGCATGGTGATCACGCCCAGCCCCAGCCCGACCCAAACACGCGCCGCACCGCCCAGCGGTTCGACAAAAATCGGGTGCAACGTGTCCAGATACAGGTTCCAGCAGATCGCCGACAGCCATGCCATCGGCATCAGCAACGCCGCGGCAAAGCCCAGCAACGCTGCACCAACAGCCGCCGGGGCGGCGGGTAGCAGGCCGCGCAACACACGGCTCAGCGTGCCGCCATGGGGCCGTCCGGTTGAAACTGCTTCCATATTTTCTTCCATGGCCGAACCCTGTAAAGGCTTCGGCCCGGCCTCTCCTGTTTAAGCCGCCCGCGCCCGTTGCCGGTCTGCGAGCATTTTGTGGTAAACAGGTTCGTAACGCAAAATGTTTGACGACCAGTTACGATGCGCTTCGACAAAATTCCGTCCCATTATGCGTCGCTTTTCCCATATCGACCGGTCCGAAAGCAAGCCGGACAGCGCTTGGGCGATGTTGGCGGGGCTTCCCGGGGCGAACAAAGTGCCCGTCACTCCATCCGCAATCAGCTCGCGGTGGCCGCCGACATTGGACGCCGCCACCAGCTTGCCTTGCGCCATCGCTTCCAGCGGTTTGAGCGGCGTCACCAGCTCGGTCAGGCGCATGGCTTTGCGCGGATAGGCCAGGATGTCGATTAGCGAATAATAGGCCTCGACCTGGTCATGTGGCACCCTGCCGACAAAATGGATGCGGTCCGCAACCGGCGATGCCGCTGCTTGCGCCGCCAGCGCGGCTGCCATCGGTCCGCCGCCGACCAGCAGCAGTTGGGCAGCGGGCACCGCCGCGACCAGCGTGGGCATTGCCGCGATCAGATCGTCGACGCCCTCATAATCGTAAAAGCTGCCGATATAACCGATGACGCTGTCACCCAGCCCCAGCTTGGCGGCGAGTTCCATATCGCGCGGCGGGGGATTGCCGAACAGGTCCAAGTCGACGCCATTGGGCGACACCATGATCTTCGCCGGATCAATCCCGCGCGCGATCAGGTCCTCGCGCAATCCCTCGCATATCACCGCCACCGCATCGACGCGGCGCACGGCGTGGGTTTCGAGGCGCTTGGTCAAGCGATAGCGCCAATCGCCCTCGACCCCCGTGCCATTGCCGACGGCGGCATCTTCCCAAAAGGCACGGATTTCATAGAGCAAGGGCAGACCGCGCCGCTTGGCGACCCGCAAAGCCGCGAGCGCGTCGAGCACCGGCGAATGGGCATGAAGCAAATCGGGCTGCCATTCTTCGACCAGCGCGTCGACGCGCCGCGCCAGCGCTTCGACCTCGCGCCATTCGCGCAAGGGGCTGGGGGCACTGGCGATCGCAGGCGTGCGATAGAAATCGAGGCCTTCAACATACTCCAACGCTGGTCCCGCTATCGGATGACGCACCCCTGTCACTCCCGCGACTTCCCAGCCTTTCGCCAACTGCGCCTTCAGAATGGCGCGCGTGCGAAAGGTATAGCCGCTGTGCGCGGGCAGGCTGTGGTCAAGGATGTGCAGGATACGCGGCATGGCGCAAAAGCATAGCGAGACAAGGCTTAACGCGGCGTCAACCGCGTTGCGCTAAGGCCAGCGCCCATGGTCGACAATTTTGCCATCGCCCTGACCCACGGCCTGATTGCACTGGTGCTGTGGCGGTTGCTGCACCGCGCGGACCTCGATGCCGAGGTCAGTCCGCGCGATGCATGGCAGCACCAGCAGGATGAGCGGCGCAAGCAGGACCAGCAACGCGATGCGTGACCTGTTCCTCATTGCCTTTCTGCTGGCCTTTATCGGCACCGGCTTTCGCAAACCGTTCCTGTTCGTGCTCGCCTTTTGCTACATCGACATCGTCGCCCCCCAGAAGCTGTCCTATTATCTGCTCAACAGCGTGCCGGTATCGCTGATCGTCTTCCTGCTCGCCATCCTCGGCTGGCTGGCCATCGACGACAAACGCGACACGCGCTTCTCGGGGCGGCAGCTGCTGCTCGTCGCGCTGCTGGGCTACTGCGGGCTCACCACCATGGCGGCCGACTTTCCGGTCGAGGCGCAGGACAAATGGGCCTGGGTGTGGAAGGCGCTGGTCTGGGCGATTTTCCTGCCACTGACGCTGCGCACCAAATTGCGCATCGAGGCGCTGGCGCTAGTCATGCTCCTGTCGGCGGCGTCAATAGCGATCGCCGGCGGCATCAAGACCGCGGCGGGCGGCGGCGGCTATGGCTCGCTGCAACTGTTGCTCGATGAAAATTACGGGCTGTACGAAGGCAGCACCATGTCGACGGTCGCCATCGCGATCATCCCGCTGATCCTGTGGATGCGTCGGTACGGTACCGTTTTCCCACCCGATTGGCGTGTGTCGCTGTTTTGCTTTGCGCTGGTTTTCGCCTGTCTGCTGCTGCCGGTGGGGACGCAGGCGCGCACCGGCCTCGTGTGCATTGCCGTGCTGGCCATTTTGTCCTTACGCGCGGTGAAGCACCGCGCCCTCTACATCGGCGGCGCAGCCTTGCTGGCGATCGTCGCCGTGCCCTTTTTGCCCGACAGCTATACCGCGCGGATGGAAACGATCCGCGACCACCGCGCCGACCAGTCGGCCTCCACCCGGGTCGCGGTGTGGGCCTGGACCTGGGACTATGCCAAGGACCATCCTTTCGGTGGGGGTTTTGAGGCGTATCGCCAGAATGAAATCCGCGTCGACAAGGCCGCAACCGGCGACGCCACCGCTGCGCCCGAAACCTATGAAGAACGCGCGCGTGCCTATCATAGCAGCTATTTCGAGATGCTGGGCGAGCAGGGCTTCCCCGGCCTCGCCCTGTTCCTGGCGCTGCACATCAGCGGTCTGATCGCGATGGAGCGGCTGCGGCGGCGTTACCGCGTCACGCGCCGCGCCGAGGAGCAATGGATCGCCCCGCTCGCCACCGCGCTCCAGCACGGCCACATCATCTATCTGGTAGGATCGCTGTTCGTTGGCATCGCGTTCCAGCCCTTCATCTACATGATGATCGCGCTGCAAATCGGCCTCAGCACCTATGTGCGGCGGCGCGAGCAGCAATCATCTTGGCGCACGCAGGGACGGTTCCTCCGTCAACCGGCATGACCAGCACTGCCTCACCGCGCCACCTGCCGACGCTGACCGGCCTGCGCGGCATCGCGGCGCTGGCCGTGGTCTTCTATCATATCCGCAGCGGGATGGGCGGTTTTGCCCCCGACTGGCTGATCGCGCTGCTCGCGCACGGCTATCTGGCGGTCGACCTGTTCTTCGTCCTGTCGGGCTTTGTGCTGTGGTGGACCTATGGCGATGCTTTCCGCGCCCAGGGCTGTGCCGCCATCGGCCCTTTCATTGTCCGGCGCATCGCGCGCATTTTTCCCCTGCACCTCGCCATCATGGCGGCGATGGCATTATTTGTGCTGGCGCTGGTGCGAAGCGGCCGCGCGCCGGGCGCGCAATATCCTTTGGCTGACTTGCCCGCGCACCTTTTGCTCGTCCACAATTGGGGGCTAACCGACCGGCTGGCGTGGAATGATCCGGCTTGGTCAATCTCGGCCGAATGGGCCGCCTATCTGCTGCTCGCTCTGGTGGGCGGCGCGGCGGCGCGGATGCATACGGGAATATGGCGCTTTCTGCTCTTCACACCGGCGATGGCCGGCGCGCTCGGCGGCTTTTATGTGCTCACCGGGCACAGCAACATCGGTGCCGACATTCCCGCCACCGGCCTCGCCCGCTGCCTCGCCGAATTCGCTATCGGCGTGTTCCTTTGCCAGTGGTGGCGTGATTGCCGCGCCAACAAGCGCGGCGTTTGGCTTACGGCCCTTTTCCTCGCCGCAGGCGGCGGCGGATTGATCGCCAGCGGCCTTTCGCAACCCGCCGGGGTGCCACTGGTCATGGCCGCGCTGCTGATCGCCGCGCTCGAAGCCTCCCTGCTGCCGCGCCCGCCGCTTGGCGGCGCGCTAGCACAATGGCTGGGGCGGATCAGCTATGCTGTCTATCTCAGCCACTTCTTTCTGTGGATCCTGTTCAAGCTCGCCTTTGTGGGCGATCTTGCAACAGTCGGCCTGCTCGCCATCGCCGGCTTTGTCGTGGGCGTGCTTCTGGTGTCGCATCTCCTCCACCACATCATCGAGCTGCCGGGTCGGCGCCTGTTCCAGCGCGGCGGCGATAACGTGCTCGCCGCCATTCAGCGTCGCCCTGCGCGCGGCTGACCCGCCGCTATTTGCCTTCGCGCGCAGCCTTGCGCTAATGCACCAGGCATGACCGCGCCCGTACTGCCCGCCATCAAACCCGTCCCCGCCGCAACCGCGTGGGACAGCCTGACCGCCAGCTGGCGGGCGATTGCCGACTGGTTCGAGGCGCACTGGGGCGACATTGGCGGCGCAGCCATTGCTGCGACCATCATGTTCAGCCTGCTCTACGGCTTCCGTCTGCTGGCTCGGCGCCGTGAGGTGCGCCCGCCCACCGAAGCGACGCTGCCCGACATTTTCCTGCGCGCCGCCGCCCGCACCAAAACGCTGCCGCTGATCATTGTCAGCCTATGCGTCGCTATCCCCTATACCAATCCCCCCGCCAGCGTGCGCGGGCTGGTCAGCGTGCTGCTCACCGCCACGCTTGCGTTGCAGGGCGCGGCGTGGCTGAGCGACATATTGATTGGCGTGATCCAGCGCCGGGCCGCCGAAGGGAGCAACGAAACGCTCGCCAACGCGATGGTCATCATCCGCCTGCTAATCAGCGTGACGCTGTTCGCGATCGCCGCGATCATCATCCTCAGCAACATAGGCGTGAACGTGTCTGGCCTGCTCGCGGGGCTCGGCATCGGCGGCATCGCCATTGGTCTGGCGGCGCAGGGCATTTTTGCCGACCTGTTTGCCGCGCTATCGATCATCTTCGACCGCCCGTTCAGCAATGGCGAGACGATCCGCTATGACACCACCGTCGCCACGGTCGAGCGTGTCGGCCTGAAAAGCACCCGCCTGCGCTCGATAAATGGCGAAATGCTGATCATCAGCAACACCAATTTGCTGAACAAGGAAATCGGCAATTTCGCCCGGCAAGAGCGACGCCGCGTACAGTTTCTGATCAGCGTCATCTATCAGACCAGCCCTGCCATGCTGCGCGCGCTCCCGGGCCTTATGGAGGGCATCGTGCGCGAAAGCGGGCATGAATTCATCCGCGCGAGCTTCGTCACCTTTGCGCCGTCCAGCCTGGATTTCGATCTGGTGTTCGATGTGATGAGTGAGGATATCAATGTCGTCGCCGCCGCACGCACGCGCATCGGCATTGCGCTGTTTGAAGCGATGCAGGACAAGGGCTATGATTTCGCCTATCCCACGCAAACGACCTTCACCGCCGCACCCGATGGGACGATGATATTGCCCTACTTCGACCCGTCGCTCGCGGGCGATGACGGGGGTAAGGCCGGGTGACGTTACGGCCCGGCTAAGCCGCCGCCCGGCGCTTGCACTGCCCCGCGAAAAAGACCAAGAACCGCGCCGCACGAGCATTTTCGGGAGGGAAGAATCACCATGGCAGGCATCACGCCGCAGGAACTGGCCGCTCGGGTCGGGACCCAGATTGGCACGTCCGAATGGGTGCTGGTCGATCAGGACATGATCAACAAATTCGCCGACGCCACCGGCGATCATCAATTCATCCATGTTGATGTCGAACGCGCCAAGGCAACGCCCTTTGGCGGCACCATCGCGCATGGCTTCCTCACGCTGTCGCTGATGCCGCTGCTTGCCGCAAAATCCGACAATCCGCGCGTTGACGGCGTGAAGATGGGCGTCAATTATGGCAGCAACAAGCTGCGCTTCCTCAACCCCGTCCGCGCGGGGAAGCGCGTGCGCGCGCATTTCAAGCTGCTCGAGCTCGAGGAAAAGCGCCCCGGCCAGTGGCAACAGGTGCAGGAAGTGAGTGTGGAGATTGAGGGCGAGGACAAGCCCGCGCTGATCTGCGAATGGATCAGTCAGTTTTTCGTTTGAATGATTAAGCCCCTCCCGCTTGCGGGAGGGGTTGGGGTGGGCCAGTAAAGGAGCCGACCTCAATTGCCCACCCCCAGCCCCTCCCGCAGGCGGGAGGGGAGCATATAGGAGACTCCCGATGCGTGACGCCGTTATCGTTTCCACAGCCCGCACCCCGCTGGTCAAAGCCGCGCGCGGCGCATTCAACAACACCACCGGCGCCACACTCGGTGCCTGGTCGATCAAGGCTGCGGTCGAACGCGCAGGCCTTGAAGGCGGCGAGGTGGACGATGTCATCATGGGCTGCGCCGTGCAGCAGGGCTCGACCGGCACCAACGTCGCGCGCCTCGCCGCGCTGCGCGCCGGGCTGCCCGTCACCGTACCGGGCATGACCATCGACCGCCAATGTTCGTCGGGTCTGATGACTATCGCCACCGCCGCCAAGCAGGTCATCACCGACCATATGGACATCGTTGTCGCAGGCGGTGTTGAAACGATTTCCAAGGGCGTCGGCAGCGGAAAATTGTTCGTCGAACCCGACCGCGAACTGCTCGAAATGCACCCGCACATCTATATGCCGATGATCGGAACCGCCGAAGTCGTCGCCAAACGCTACAATATCAGCCGCGAAGCGCAGGACGAATATAGCCTGCAATCGCAGCAACGCACCGCCGCCGCGCAGGCCGCTGGCAAATTCGACGACGAGATCATCGCCTGCACCGCGACCATGGCGGTGATGGACAAGGAAACGAAGGAAGTTTCCTATCACGAAGTCACCGCGACCAAGGACGACTGCAACCGCCCCGACACCACATTGGAAGGCCTCGCCAGTCTGAAACCCGTGATGGGCGAAGGCAACTGCATCACCGCCGGCAACGCCAGCCAGCTAAGCGACGGTTCCTCCTCGTGCGTCGTCATGGAAGCCAAGGTTGCCGAACAACGCGGCCTCACCCCGCTTGGCCGCTATGTCGGCATGGCGGTCGCGGGCACCGAGCCCGACGAAATGGGCATCGGCCCCGTGTTCGCCATCCCCAAGCTGCTCGAACGCTTCAACCTGAAGATGGACGACATCGGCCTGTGGGAACTCAACGAAGCCTTCGCCGTGCAGGTCATCTATTGCCGTGACCGGCTGGGTATCCCGGGTGAATTGCTCAACGTCAACGGCGGCTCGATCTCGATCGGCCACCCCTTCGGTATGACCGGCGCGCGCTGCACCGGCCACGCGCTCATCGAAGGCAAACGCCGCGGCGTCAAATATGCCGTCGTCACCATGTGCATCGGCGGCGGCCAGGGCGCGGCGGGGCTGTTCGAGGTGTTTTAACCAGTTGACGATTGCGCAACTGGGGCCGCTGCATCCAACCGGCCCCAGTTGCGCTTCGACCCTTGCAAACGCATGCGGCCTATGGTCGAACCTGCTCGGCATGCAGGAACAGGCGGTATGGACAATGAACCGCAGCGATTGATCGGCTGGAAAGCAATCGGCAATTTTCTTGGCCGCGACGAGCGCACTGTGCGGCGTTGGGAAAGCGAGCGCGGGCTGCCGGTGCACCGTGTGCCGGGTGGCGGTTCGGCGACGGTATGGGCCGATCCGCGGGAGCTCGGTCTTTGGCTGGGAACGATTTCTGCCGGGACCGCCGACGCACCTGCGTTTGATGCGCTTGCGAGTGGCCCCTGGTTCCGCCAGGGCAGGTTCGCCCTGCTCGCTTTTCTTGCTATAGGCATGACGGCAAGCGCCACCGCGCTGATTGCGGTTTGGCCCCGCGCCCAATCGGTCGATGCATTGCCATCCCCTGTCTATGGTGCCGACAGCCGGGCCAACGAACGCTTGCTCGACGCGCAATTTGCACTTAACCGCCGCAACGTCGAAGGGCTGGGCGAAGCGCTGCAGAATTTCGAAGCATTGGCGGCGCAATATCCGGACATTGCCGATGCCTTTATCGGGATCGCCGAGACCAATTTGCTGATGCGCGAATTTGCAGCCGTCAGCGACGATGTGGCCTATCGCCGTGCGGGAATGGCGGCGCGCCGCGCGGTCGAAATTGCGCCCAATTCACCGGCAGCATTGCGGGCACTGGGCTTTGTGACCTTCTGGGGAGAGCGGCGTCACGCCGATGGCCTGGCGCTGCTCAAACGGGCGGTGGCGCTGGCTCCGGGTGATGCACGCACGCTGCATTGGCTGGCAACCACAGCTACTGCCCTTGATCGCCCCCACGAAGGAATGGAATTGCTGCTGCGCGCGCGGCAAATCGATCCGCAATCGAGCGCGATTGCGGCCGATCTTGCCTATATGCGCTATCTTGCCGGCGACCGCGCGACGGCCGTTGCTGAATTGGAAAAACTGACGCGGATCGACCCCGCATTCGTTGGTGCGCCACGCTATCTGACCATGCTCTATCTGGCCGAGGGACATGATCAGAAATATCTGGCGGCGGCGGCCCGATCTGCCGAGATGAGCGGCAGCGAGGAGCAACAGCAAATCAATGCAAACGCCCGTGCCGCCTATGAACGCGGCGGACGTTCAGCCATGCTCGATGCCCTCTACGATGCAGCGCGAGCGGACTACGCCCGTCAAGGCAGCGGCGCCGTTTGGTTGGCCCGGATCGAAGCTTTGCGCGGCAATGCGGGAGCAGCCGCCGCGTGGCTGCGCCGCGCAGATTCGGCAGGTGAACCCTATGCGCGGATGATCGGCGGCTATCCGGAATTTGTCCCGTATCGAAACATATCCGAACTACGCGCCTATTTTTCCCCGCTCAAATCCTGACCTGAAAACAACAACCTGTTGCCTGTGTCCGGATTTGACCGGCCGCACCCGCATTCGCCGCTGGTGGTGTTCCGGCGATGCCAGACAAGCTTATCGCAATGTTAACCGGCCTATCCCGCCCGTCGGCGTCGGCCTGCTCAGGGGAGTTGCGCGTGATGAAAAAACTGGTGATGATTGCGGCATCGATAATGGCTGCGGCAACGGCGGCCCCCGCTACCGCGCAGGTGCAATGGATCAGCGGCCCGGGTGCCAACAATCATTATTACCAATATATCGGGCAGATCAAATCCTTCAGCGATGCGCTCGCCGCCGCCACCTTCGCGCCGCCGATCAGTGGATACACTGCGCATCTCGCCACGATCACCTCGCAGGAAGAGCAGGATTTCATCTTCGCCCTTGTCGGCCGGAACCAGTTTATCTGGATCGCGGGCAGCGATGCCGACAACGAAGGGACCTGGAAATGGGTGGCCGGACCCGAAGCGGGTCAAACTTTCTGGAAGGACGGCACGACGCTCACCTACGCCAATTGGGGCGTTGCCGAACCCAATAATTTAGGCAGCGGCGAACATTCCCTGCTTCTCAATAATCTTGGCACCGGCACTTGGAATGACTCGCCATCGCAATTCGGCAATGCCGCTGGATATTTGGTCGAATGGAGCCCAACTGCCATCGGCGTCGTACCCGAACCAGCAACCTGGGCCATGCTGATCTTGGGCTTTGGTGTGACCGGCGGCGCCATGCGAGCGCGCAAACGGCGTACCTTTGCATTGGTGCCCGCGTCAGCCTAGGACCCCACCGGCGCATACCTTGGCCCCGTCCCCTCGCGCGCGGCCTTGTCGCCGGGGTTGTACAGCGCGCAGCGTTTCAGGCTCAAACAGCCGCAACCGATGCAGCCGTCAAGGTTCGCCCGCGTGCGCTCCAGCGCCGCGATGCGCGCGTCGATGCGGTCGCGCAGCGACTTGCTGATCCGCGCCCAGTCGGCGGCATTGGGGGTGCGCTCGCCCGGCAGGCGCGCCAGCTCGGCGGCAATTTCCTCGAGGCTGAGCCCCAGCCCCTGCGCGATCAGAATGAATGACACGCGCCTGATGTCCGCCCGCAAAAAGCGCCGCTGATTGCCGCTGGTGCGCAGCGCCGCGATCAGCCCTTTCGCTTCATAGAAACGGATCGCCGACACCGCGACGCCCGTACGCGCGGCAAGGTCGCCAATGGTGATGAGGTCGCGGCGGTGCATATCTTCCTCCGTCATTGCGGGCGGAACGAAGCAATCCAGAGCGGTCTTACACAGCGCTGGATTGCCGCGTCGCCTTCGGCTCCTCGCATTGACGAGGATGATCAATTCACCCTTGACCTAAACCTGACTTCAGCTTGTATCAAGTCCAAATGCGATTCGCACCACCCGCAATGAAGGACTGAAGCCATGCCCGCTCTCCGCCTCGAACATGTCAATCTGACCGTCAGCAACCCCGAACGCAGCGCCGCGATGTTCGCCGATATTTTTGGCTGGCACGAGCGCTGGCGCGGCCCGGCCCTCGGCGGCGGCTTCTCTATTCACCTTGGCAGCACGGAAGACTATATCGTCTTCTACACCGGCCCCGATGGCGAGCACGCCGACGCGCACTGGACCAAGGGCGTGCCGCTCAACCATGTCGGCGTTGAGGTCGACGATCTCAATGCCACCGAAGCGCGCGTCATCGCGGCCGGCCTCACGCCTTTTTCGCACGGTGACTATGCACCCGGCCGCCGTTTCTATTTCTTCGACCCCGACGGCATCGAATGGGAAGTGGTCAGCTATCAATGATTGCCCCTGTCCCATTGCCGCCCTACCCTTCCACCAACCAATTTGGAGGGGATGGACTATGACCGAAGCCGAAACCGCCGCACGCGCCGTCTATGATGCGTTTGCCGCTGCCGATATGGCTGCGCTGGCGGCGCTGCTTGCCGATATCGAATGGCATGAAAATGTCGGGATGCCCTATGGCGGCGTGTGGAAGGGCTTTGCCGAGGTTGCGGGCCATGTCTTTGGCCCCATCGCCGCCGACGTCCCGGACTTCAGCGCCATCCCGGACGAAGTCCAGCCACTCGGTGATAGTCGCGCGGTCGCCTTCGGCACCTATCGCGGGCGCGATGGCGGGCTAGCCGCCCCCTTCTGCCATGTCTGGACCTATGCAGGTGGCAAGCTCACTAAGTTCCAGCAATATGCCGACACACACCTTTACCGCCAGCAAACCGGACTGCTGTGACGCGATGAGCGGTCCGTCACTGGCCAAACGCGCGGCGGATGCGGCGCGCGATCTGGGCGTCGCGGCCCATGCGCTGTGGCTCGCCGCGCGCGACAGCCGCACGCCTATGGCCGCGCGCCTGCTCGCTTTGCTCGTCGCAACCTATGCGCTCTCACCCATCGACCTTATTCCCGATTTCATTCCGGTGCTCGGCTGGCTCGACGATTTGCTGCTGGTCCCGGCGGGCGTGTGGCTGGTCCGCCGCCTCATTCCCGATGCGCTCTATGCTGAGCATCTCGCTGAAGCACAGGCTGCCGCCGAGCGCCCGCGCAGTCGCCTTGGTGCGGCATTCATCCTGGTCATTTGGGCATTTGCCCTATGGCTCATTTACTGGGCAGTGCGCACGTCACCGCTGCACTAGCCCGTTCAAGCGTGCTGGCGGATCCAGTCCTCCAGCACGGGCGCGATTTCCTCGCGCCATTTGCGGCCGTTGAAAATGCCATAATGGCCCACCGTCGGGGCCATATGATATTTCTTTTTGGCGGCGGGCAGCTTCTTCGCCAGCGTCAGCGCCGCCTTGGTCTGGCCCAGCCCTGAAATATCGTCGCGCTCGCCCTCGATTGCCAGCAACGCGGTATCGGTAATCGCCGCCGGATCGACCAGCTTGCCGCGATAGTTGAACTCGCCCTTGGGCAGCAAATGGCGCTGGAACACGACATCGACGGTCTGCAGGTAAAATTCCGCCGTCATGTCGCACACCGCGCGATATTCGTCGTAAAAATCCTTTTGCTTGTCCGCGCTCTCGCCGTCGCCATCAACCAGATTGCGGAACATCGTCCAATGGCTGATCATATGATTGCCCAGGTTCATCGACATGAACCCGGCGAGCTGCAGAAAGCCGGGATATACCCGCCGCCCCGCGCCTTTATAATAGGCGGGCACGGTCGCGATCACGTTGCTGACGAACCATTCGTGCGGGCGCGTCGTGGCGTGCTGGTTGACCTCGGTGGGCGCCTCGCGCGTGTCGATGGGGCCGCCCATCATCGTCAGCGTCTTGGGGCGGCATGGATGCTTGGCTGCGCCCATGATGGCGGCCGCGGCATAGACCGGCACCGACGGCTGGCAGACGGCCAGCACATGCGTGTCGGGCCCGATGAACTCCAGCCATTCGATGACATAATCGATATAGGATTCAAGGTCGAAACCACCGGCGGTCAGCGGCGCATTGCGCGCATCGCGCCAGTCGGTGATCCACACATTATGGCCGGGTAGCATGCGCTCGACCGTGCCGCGCAACAGCGTCGCATAATGGCCCGACATTGGCGCAACGATCAACAGCTTGGGCGCCTTCGCGCTGCCCTCGTGGATGAAATGCTTCAGCTGCCCGAAAGGCTTGCGCTCTTCGACGCGCTCCAGCACCGGCACCCGCCTGCCATTTACCAGCGTGCTATCCAGCACGAACTTGGGCTTCCCGCGGGGCGCCGAGGCATGGGCAAACACTTCCAATGCCGAGGCAAACATCGGGCTGCCACCAATATAGCCAAAGGGATTGGCCGGATGGCTCAGCACCTGCGCCCCCGCCGTGGCAAAAGCGCTCGCCCCCGCAAGCCAGGCCTTCTGCATCTCAAACGCGTGATAAAGCATGTCATCGTCCTGCTGCTGGCGCGCCCGTCTGCCGCAGGCGTCGCGAAGGCCGCAGTCTAGGCCATCAGCGCTTTTGTGCAATGCATCATTTTTCGCTGCTTGCCCCAAACTGACCTTTTCGGCTATCGACACCAGCGGCGCAAACCAGCGCCACCGGAGTGTTTATGTCCGAGAATGCGGGCCAACGCTAAGCATCCCAGCGTTAAGGGGATGACTGGCTGAACGCCGCCGGCCCTATGCGTCGGCGCGCGCCCGCAACGCATATCCGGACTTTATCCTATGAATATTTCCAAGGCTGAACAGCGCGTGCTCCACGCGCTGGCGCAGGGCGGCGAAATTCGCCACCGGCGCGACACTGCCGGGCGCGTTATCGCTGCGCCCTGCTTCACCCGCGAAGGCTATGTCCTGACCGACGGCACGCTTGCCGTCTTTCAGCGCCTGCGCCGCCGCGGCTTCATCGCATCGCACGGGGGCAAGCCTTATCGCATCACGCGAACGGGCCTCGGCGCCGTGCGCGCGCAACTCGACAATCGTTAAACCCATTCTAGGACATGATAATGAACGACCAAATCGCGACCATCCTCGCCGCCGCCGCCGACCTTTCGGCAATTCAACGCATCATCGAACGAACGGCGCTGCTGGATCCAGCGATGATTTCCCCGATGATGGCCCCATGGCTGGACGGGGATGAAGCCGAAGCGGTGTGGCTGACCGCGCGCGCGGGCGGCGAGGCTATCGGCGTAATCTATGCCCGGGCTGAGCCCGTCACCAACGGCTGCTGGAACTTGTTGATGATGGCCATTGACCCCGATTGTCAGGGCAAAAGCGTGGGGCGGCAGATGATGGCCGACCTTGAGGCGCGGCTCGCCCAATTGGCGGTCCGGCTGCTGATTGTCGAAACCTCGGGCACTTCGGGCTATGCACAAGCGCGGGGGTTCTACGCCGCCTGTGGCTTTGCTGCCGAGGCGCGGATTGCCGATTTCTATGACAGCGGCGATGACAAGGTCATCTTCACCAAAGGCCTGCTGCCCATCGCGGTCATCCAATGATGGCCTGACCCGCGGCGCCGACCGCGCTCGCCCATTGCGGCGGCGCGGTCGGCGCACTAGGGCCAAGTCCATGAGTTCACCCGAAACGACTGCCCCCACTGCCCCCGAACCTCCCAAGGCGCGCAAGCTCTCCAGCCTCCGCATGATCTGGCGGTTCGCGCTCGCTTATCCGGGCAAGATTGCCATGGCCGCGCTGGCGCTGTCCGTGGCCGCCGCCGCCACGCTCGCCATCCCCTGGCAGTTTCGCGCGATGATCGACAATGGCTTCGTCGCGGGCGGCGGGGACATCACGCCGCATTTCCGCTATTTCTACATGATCGTTGTGGTGCTCGCGCTGGCGACCGCGACACGCTTCTATTTCGTCAGCTGGCTCGGTGAACGCGTCGTCGCCGACATTCGCAGCGCGGTGCAGCGCAACCTGCTGCGCCTCGCGCCGGCCTATTTTGAAGAAAACCGGCCGTCGGAAATCGCGAGCCGAATGACCGCAGACACCGCTCTGATCGAGCAGGTGGTGGGCACCACCGTGTCGGTCGCGCTGCGCAATGTTGTAATCGGTGCTGGCGGCATCGGCCTGCTGTTCACCCTGTCGCCGCAGCTGACCGGCGCGATGCTGCTGGGCATCCCCATCATCATCATGCCGATTGTGCTGCTGGGTCGCCGCCTCCAGAATATCTCGCGCTCCAGCCAGGACCGCGTCGCCGACATCGGCGCAATGACCGCCGAACAATTTGGCGCGATGAAGATTGTGCAGGCTTTCGGGCAGGAAGGCCGCGAAGCCGACCGCTTCAGCTCCGCAGTCGAAGCCAGCTTCGCCACCGCGCGCCGCCGCGTTGCATTGCGCGCCGTCATGACGGCGATTGTCATCGGCCTATTGTTTGGTGCCATTACCACGCTGCTGTTTTTCGGCGCGAAAGAGGTGATCGCTGGCCGGATCACCAGCGGGACCCTTAGCTCTTTCGTGGCCTATGGCATCCTTGTGGCCGGATCATTCGGCGCGCTCACCGAAGTATGGGGCGATCTGCTGCGCGCCGCGGGCGCATCCGAACGTCTCGGCGAGCTCCTCAATGCGGAGCCTGACATTCGCGCCCCGGCGCACCCGCGTGCGCTACCCGAACCACCGCAGGGCAAGCTGTCGTTCCACCATGTCGAATTCCGCTATCCGACGCGCCCCGACATGCCCGCGCTGCACGATTTCTCGCTCGACATCGTCCCGCGCGAAACCGTCGCCATCGTCGGCCCCTCGGGCGCGGGCAAATCGACGCTGTTCCAGCTCGCTCAGCGCTTCTACGACCCGCAAAGCGGCCATATCGCCATCGACGGCGTGCCGCTCACCGAAGCCGACCCCGCCGACATTCGCGCGCGTATCGCGATGGTGCCGCAGGAAACGGTGATTTTCGCATCCAGCGCGCGCGACAATCTGCGTTACGGCAATTGGCTGGCGGATGATGCCGCCATCTGGGCCGCCGCCGAGGCTGCCAATGCTGCCGAGTTCCTGCGCAAGCTGCCCGACGGGCTCGATACTTTCATGGGAGAGGGTGGCGCGCGCCTGTCCGGCGGCCAGCGCCAGCGCATCGCGATCGCCCGCGCGCTCTTGCGCCAGGCACCGATCCTGCTGCTCGACGAAGCCACATCGGCGCTCGATGCCGAAAGCGAGCGGCTGGTACAGGACGCGCTCGATCGGCTGATGGTCGACCGCACCACCGTGGTTATCGCGCACCGCCTGGCTACCGTGCGCGCCGCCGACCGCATCATCGTATTGGACGAAGGCCGCATCGTCGAAGCGGGCCGCCACGACGCGCTCGTCGCCGCCGACGGCCTCTACGCCCGCCTCGCTCGGCTGCAATTTCAGGAAGCCGCCTAGCCCCAAAAGGGAAAACGAATGATCCACGCCCAGACCGTCCCCGTCCTCCAGCAACAGACCCGCTCCCTCATCGGCCAGCTTAACAAGGCCGCCGCCTGGTGCGCCGAACAGGGCGTTGCCGAAGCCGACCTACTCGACACGCGGCTCGCGCCAGACATGCATCCGCTCGGCAAACAGCTCGACTTTGTCGTAAACCAGTTGCTCCAACCAATGCGCCGCCTTGCAGCCATCGATCTTGTCGACCCAGCCGAGCCCGACTCAACCATCGCCTCGCATCAACAGCGGCTCACCAGCGCGCTGGCGCTCATTGCTGACATCGACGCGGCACAGCTGGACACGGATCCCGACCGCATCGTCAGCATGGACCTGCCGAACGGCATGGCGTTCGACCTGCCCGCCACCGCCTATGTCCGCGATTGGGCGCTGCCCCAGTTCTGGTTCCACATTATGGCCGCTTATGCGCTGCTGCGCATGCGCGGCGTGCCCATCGGCAAGGCGGATTTCGTGCCCTACATGATGCGCCATCTGCGCAAGGCGACCTGATTCAAATTAGGTCGCGATAGGCCGCAATCCCCGGAAAGCCGATCTGCGTCGCGCCATTGCGGCGGATGGCGCCGATGGCTCCATCAACCCGCAAATAGCGCGCCTGCGCGTCGGGCTGCAGCAGGACCGCGGCGGGCTCTGCCTGCGCCTGCGCCTGCTTCACCAGCAGGCCCAGCTCGGCCAGATCGACCGGAGCACCATTCCAGCGGATCACATCACGCGTGTCGATGGTCACCAGATTGCTGTCGAGTATTTTGGCCGCGGTCGGCGCTTCCACCGGCAAATCGACATCCACGCTGTGCGTCGGCGGCGGAATAGTGATGACAAACATGATCAGCATCACCAGCATCACGTCGATCAGCGGTGTGGTGTTGATGATCGGGCTGGCATCGGGATCGGTCCGGAAAATGCTGCGGCGGCGCATTGCTGCTCTCCCCGTTGTGGGCGAGCGGTGGCGAACAACCCGCCCGTGCCGCACAATGGCCCGGCTGGATCGCCGCACTAACCCTCACCCGCTACGCACGCGCCAATACAGCCCGCACGGCCCAGTCTAGGCCGTGCTATAATATATCATATTTTACGCACAGCAAGAGGCCAGCCTAAGGAAGCCATCCCGCGACTAACCAACGAAAAAGGGCGGCACCTTTCGGTACCGCCCCATTTCTTGTTTCCAAACCCTCGCGGGCGAAAATCTTGGCTTACATGCCCGAACCCGGGCCGTAAGTGATTTCCACGCGGCGGTTCTGGTCGTTGCGCACGCCGTCGGCGGTGGCCACGGCCGGACGCGTTTCACCGAAGGCTTCAGCCGAGAAGTTGCTGACGCCGCGCGAGGACATATAGCCCTGCACCGCTTCGTTACGGCGCTGCGACAGGCCAACGTTATAGGCCGGACGACCCGAACGGTCGGCGTGGCCCGCCAGCATCACCTTGGTGCCCGTGCATCCAGCGTTATAGGCGCTGATGGCGTTGTCGAGCGTCGCGGCGGCTTCCGGCGTGATGGCCGACTGATCCCAGTCGAAATACACGATGTACGGGCCAGGCGCGCAGACAACCGGCGGCGGCGGCGGCGGCGGAGCCGGCGGCGGCGGCGGCGGCGGCGGCGGAGCCGGCGG
>CAYNXF010000026.1:22065-24525 GCA_964401155.1 uncultured Sphingopyxis sp. | reverse complement strand
CACTCCGCCCACGACGGCGACATCCTCTCCCCCATGCCGGGCCGCATCATCGCGGTCGAGGTCGCGGCGGGCGACACGGTAACCAAGGGCCAGAAACTCCTCACGCTTGAAGCGATGAAGATGGAGCACAGCCTGACCGCGCCGTTCGACGGGGTGGTGGCGGAATTGAACGCCGAGGCTGGCGCGCAGGTGCAGGTGGAGGCATTGCTGGTGCGCATTGCGGGGGTGGATACGGCCTAGCAACGCGACGAATGCCAAAAACTATCGTCGTCCCGGACTTGATCCGGGACAACAAGCAACCTGAGCGTGTTATCCCGGATCAAGTCCGGGATGACGAAACTTTAGTGATTGGGAAGGCAGCCATACGGGCGCCAAGCCCCTACCCCGTCCCCATCGCCGCCAATGCCGCATCATGCCCGCCAAAGTTCAGCGCGCACCGCCGCAAAAACGCATCCACCTCGCCCAGGTCATGCCGCACCACATCATCCCCCGGCGGCACCAGCTTGGCGGCATCGGGAAACACGCCATATCCGGCCAGCAAACAATGCCAGCTCGCAGAGGCGTAATAGGCCGATATGCCCAGCTCGGCGATCACCGCGTCCATGTCCATCCCACGAAACCAGGCGGTCATCATGGTTTTCAGGTTGTCGGACAGCGCATCATTCGCCGCATTGTCGCGCCAATATTGCGTGTCGCTGCGCCGGTTCACGCGGTAATGGCAGACGATATAGTCGCGAATGCCGTCATAGCGCCGCGCGATACGATCGTTGAACGCGTCGCGATGCTCGGGCGTGAAGCCGCCGCCTTCATAGGCACCGATAAACCCCTCGACCGTCGCCTGCACAATATGCAGCGCGGTCGCCTCCAGCGGCTCGATAAAGCCCTGCGATAATCCGACCGCCAGACAATTGCCGACCCAGCTCCGTTCGACCCGCCCGACCTTCATTTGCAAATGCCGCGCTTCGACATCGCTGTCGAGCAGGCCCAATTCGGTCCGCAGCTCGGTCTCCGCCGCGTCCTTGTCGATGTAGCGGCTCGAATAAACATAGCCATTGCCGGTGCGGTTGGTCAGCGGGATCGACCAGCGCCACCCGGCGGACAGCGCCGTTGCCTCGGTCTGCGGCTTGATGCCCGCCGGGTCGCGCGGCGTCGGCATCGCCACCGCGCGGTCGTTGAACAGATTGTCGGCAAAGCTAATGAAACGCTCGCCCAGCGCCTGCTGCATCAAGGTCGCGCGAAAGCCCGAGCAGTCGATGAACAGGTCGCCCGCAATGCGCTCGCCCTCGCGCGTCAGCAGTGCGGCAATGTCCCCGCCCTCGCCCACCTCCACCTCGATCACATGCCGCTCCAGCCGCGTCACGCCCAGCGTCAGCGCGTGCTCCTTCAGCACTTGTCCCACCAAATGCGCGTCGAAATGATAGCCATAGCCGACGTCGAGCGGGAACCCTTCGCCCGGCACCGGACAAAGCCGTCCGTCCGACAGCAGGCGCGGCAGGAAAAAGCGGTCGGGATGCGCCGGCACATCGCGCCCCGTCCGCCGCGCGCGGCAGTTATAGACGAACTGCGGCTGCGTCCGGAAATCCACCTCGGTCGCGAAGGGATGGTAGTAGCTGTCGAAGCCCGGCACTTCGGACCAGCGATTGAAACGGATGCCCGCCTTATAGGTCGCGTTGCATCTGGGCATCCAGTCGGCCTCGGCCATGCCCAGTGTGCGGAAAAAGGCCCGCAGTTGCGGCGTCGACCCCTCACCCACGCCAATGATGCCGACTTCAGGTGATTCCACCAGCGTCACCGCAGCCTGCGGCCAATGCTGCGCGAACAAATTGGCCGCCATCCACCCGGCGGTGCCGCCGCCCAATATGATGATGTTCAGCGGCGGCGCGGTCACTTGGTCGGCACGAGCCGGATGGCAAAGCCTCCGCCGGGCGCGATGCGCATGGTCATCGCATCGGCGCTGGTGACGACCTTGCTCTCGATCGCAATCGAATGGCGCTTTTCGGTGCGGTAATCGGCGTCATCGCCGTCGCGATAAATCTCGGCCTTATAGCTTTTGCCCGGCGTCAGAAAATCGAACTTGAACGCGACTTCGCGCGCCTGTTCGTCACCCACCGCGCCGACATACCAATCCTCGCCGCCGCGATGTTTGCGCGCGATGGTCACATAATCGCCAATCTCGCCGTTCAGCACGCGCGTTTCGGACCAGTCGGTCGGCACGTCGCGGATGAACTTCATCGGGCCGGGATATTTGGCATAATTTTCCGGCGTATCGGCGACCATAACCACCGGCGAATAAATGACGACATACAGCGCCAATTGCTTGGCGATGGTCGACAAAATGTCGCTGTCCTTCTCACCCTTCAGGCTCAAAATTCCGGGTGTAAAATCCATTGGCCCTTCGAGCATGCGGGTGAAGACGATGTTGGCTTCATGCTCGGGCGGGTTTTTGCCGCCCCAGGCGTT
>CAYNXF010000026.1:7200-21965 GCA_964401155.1 uncultured Sphingopyxis sp. | reverse complement strand
CCGGTCTTGACCACCTTCATCCCATATTTGGCGGCAAAGGCGAAGCTGCGGTCAAGCTGGTTGTCATAATGCGTCACTGCGCCGCCGGTCTCATGGTGCCCGACCAAACGCACGCCCTTTTTCTTGGCATAGGCGCTCAGCATGGCGATGTCGAAATCCTCGGTCGGCTTGGTGAAATCCATGTCCCAGCCGTTGCCGAACCAGTCGCCGTCCCAGCCCACATTCCACCCTTCGACCAGCAAGTCAGGAATGCCATTGGCTGCGGCAAAGTCGATGTAGCGTTTCACATTTTCATTGGTCGCGCCATGCTTGGATCCGCGCGCCCAGCTCCATTCGCCCTTGATCATGTTCCACCACACGCCGGCGAACTTGCCCGGCTTGAACCAGCTCATGTCACCCAGCTTGTTGGGCTCGTTCAGGTTCAGCATGAGGTGGCTGTGGTAAATCCCCGCCGCGTCATCGGCGATGATCAGTGTGCGCCAGGGTGTCGTCCACGCACCCTTTTTCTGCACTTTGGCTTCGCCCGCCCCTGGGGTCAGGTTGGCGCGCAGCGTGTTGCCCTCGGTCCGCGTCACAGCCATGCCCGAATAATCAATGAGCGCGGCTTCGTGCAGCGCAACATGCGTGCCATCGGCCAGTTTCATCGTGATCGGGGTGGCAGCGGTGCTGACCGCCGACAACGGCGTTTTGTTGTAAAGATACTCCTCGCGGTTCCACAGATAGGCGGGTTTCCACCACGCCGTGGCTTCGCTCGCGAAGGCAAATTCGGTCAGCTCGTCGGCGATTTTGGTGGTCGCCATGTTCGGTTGGTCTGGGAATTCGTATCGGAAACCGACACCGTCATTATAGATGCGAAACGTTACGGTCACGACGCGCGCCAGCGCGGTCGTTTCCTTCAAATGCACCTTCAGTTCGCGGTAATGGTTGCGGATTGTTGCCCATTCACCCCACGGCTGCGTCCAGCTTTCATCGAAATCGCGAACCTCTTGTCCAGTCACCGCCAGACGGCGCTCCAGCTTCACCACATCGGTGAACAGGAAGCCCAGCCGCGACGGGTTGAGGATGGCCTTGCCACCCCGGCTGACGTCATAAATGGCGCGGCCATCGCCATCGATGGTCAGTGTCACGCGCACTCTGCCATCAGGCGATGTCGCCGTAACGGGCGCACCGCCCTGAGCGATTGCCGGCACAGCGGCAAGCGCGAGACCGGCACCAAGCGCCGCGCGAACAATCGTCATCTTACTTATTCTCCCCGATCAGGATCGCACCATAGGGCGGCAAGTGGCCGACGGTGGCCCCATTGACGCTGTGCAGGATCACCCCTCCTGCCAACACTTCGGTCGGCCATTCGACCGCACGGTCCGACAGGTTGAACAGCGCGACGATTGTCTCGTCAGCAACCGCCCGGCGCAGCGCCAAGCGCGCATTGTCGACCAGCAAAATCTCGCAAGACCCGGCCTGCAGCGCCGGGTGGGCTTTGCGCAAGGCCAGCAACTGCCGCGTCAGGTTAAGCAGCGATGCCGGGTCATCCCGCTGCCGGTCGACGGCCAACGCGCCGTGCGCACTTCCCAGCGGCAACCACGGCTTGGCGCTCGAAAATCCGCCGCGTTCGCAATCGCCGTGCCATGGCATCGGCGTACGGGCACCGTCGCGGCTCAACGTCATGGGCCAGTTGGCGATCGCTTCGGGATCCTGCAAATCCTCAAACGCGATGTCCACCTGCGGCAGGCCAAGTTCCTCACCCTGATAGATAAAAATATTGCCGCGCAGGCAGGTCAACAGCAGCATCTTCACACGATTGAACGCTGCGGCATGTTCGGGCGCAGTCCAGCGCGACACCGCGCGCGGCGCATCGTGATTTTCGAACGCCCAGCTCGGCCAGCCGATCCCGTCCGCGTCGGGCCAGGCGCGCAGCGCATCGGCAACCAGCGCCGGCGTCAGCCTCTCGGCATAAAGGAAGTTGAAGCCATAGGCGCTGTCGAGCCGCCGCCCACCCGCAGTGAACAGCTTCATTTCGCGGTCGTGGTCGTCGCCGCCAACCTCGGCCACCGTGAAGCGGTCACCATAGCTGTCGGTCAGCGCCCGCACGCGTTCCAGAAACAGGGGGATATCCGCATGGCTCTGGTTATAGATTTTCTGCTGGAAATCGAACGGACGCGACCGCGGCGCGTCGGTCGGCGGCGCGGGCGGATTGTCGCGTAGTTCGGGATCGTGCATCGAGAAATTGATCGCGTCGACGCGGAAGCCATCAACGCCGCGATCGAGCCAGAATTTGGCAACGCCCAGCAACGCATCCTGCACTTCCATATTGTGGAGGTTGAGCTGCGGCTGCTCGCGCAGGAAATTGTGCATATAATATTGGCTGCGCCGCGCGTCCCAGGTCCATGCCGGACCGCCGAACACCGACTGCCAATTGTTGGGCGGGCTGCCATCGGGCTTGGCATCGGCCCAGACGTACCAGTCAGACTTGGCATTGCCGCGACTAGCGCGACTTTCCCCAAACCATGCATGCAGGTCAGACGTGTGCGCATAAACCTGATCGATCAGGACTTTAAGGCCCAGCCCGTGAGCGCGCTCCACCAGTGAATCGAAATCGTCAAGATTGCCAAAAATCGGGTCGACGCCGCAATAGTCGGCAACGTCGTATCCAAAATCCTTCATCGGCGAGGTGAAGAAGGGCGACAGCCAAATGGCGTCAACGCCCAGGCTGGCGACATGGTCGAGCCGCGCCGTTATTCCGGCGAGGTCGCCAATGCCGTCGCCATTGCTGTCCGCAAAGCTGCGCGGGTAAATTTGGTATATGGCCGCACCGCGCCACCAGGGGCGGTCAACTGCTACGCGGGGGAAATGTCGAGGCATTTCAGTCATTTTACGGCACAAATCACATAATCGAGAGGCAACAAACTAACCTTGACCGAGCCTGGGGCGTTCAGCACCGGGCACGCGCCGTGGACTGATGAAAAGCTGGTTGAGCTTGGATCCAGCTCAACATTGCCGGTGACCGGCTCCTCGCTCGTATTCATCACGACAAGAATTTCCTGGCCGCTTGCGGCATCGATCCGGCTGAAAGCGAACAAGCCCGGTTTTTCGCCATGGTTTCGGACAATCGTGCTGCCGCGTCGCAGCGCAGGTGTTGCCAGACGGATTTTCGACAGCGCCGCGATGTGCTGAAATATTGGATGGTCAAGCGCATAATTATCTTGCGCGTGGCTATTTTCGGTCCCGATCAGATCATTGTCGAGATACAGCTTCACCTTTGAGGCAAAATGCGTCTCGCGTGCATCCTGATCGCCGCCATCGCCAACAAAGCCTTGCTCATCACCCGAATATATCGTCGGCACTCCGCGCATCGTGAACATCAGTGCATGTCCAAGCTGGACGCGCTTGAGCAACGCATCGGGGCTGATGCCGGGCATCCGTTTGCGAAGGTTGGTGCTGAAACGGGCGATATCGTGATTGCCCAGGAAAGTCGGCATCCGTTTTGCCGATGCCGGTCCATCGCGGTAAAGTATGTCATTGGCGACCAATCGGCTCAATGCCTCGGGTCCGTTGGCACCGCTCAGCGCGTCCACCACTGCCCAGGTGAAGGCAAAGTCGAGCGTATGATATTGGTCCGTCCGATTATATCGCGCCAGCGTCGCGGTGTCGGTGCCATCGACCATCACCTCCGCAAAGATGTGAAAATTCGGGATACCTCGCGCCTTTGCTCGTTCTTCCATTGCCGGGATGAACGCCTGCCAGAATTCCGAATTCACATGCTTGGAGGTGTCGATGCGGAATCCATCGACTCCGAAATCGTCGATCCATTTTCCAAACACCTCGATAAATCCGCGGACGACGCGCGGATTTTCAGTGGCGATGTCGTCCAGCCCCACAAAATCGCCATAAACGACACTTTCGCCCTTCCAATAGGAATTACCGCGATTGTGATAATAGCGAATATCGTTGAGCCAAGCCGGCACCTTCACCGTTTCTTCGTCCTTTGGAACAAAGGGTTGGTAAGCAAAGTTCATATCGGTCAGCTTGGCAAAATTGCTGTCGGTTTGAACCCTGTCACCCACAAAACCGGGGTTGATCGGCTTGTCCTTGCTGCCGCCCTGCAGCGAAAAGGGGTAATCGGCGATACTGCGATAGGCACAGTCCCCGGGACAGTCGCGATACTGAATGACGTCGGCCGTGTGGTTGATGACGATGTCCATATAGACCTTCATGCCGCGCCGGTGAGCGGCATCGACAAACGTCTTGAACTCGGCGTTCGTACCGAAGTGGGGGTCAACCGACGTAAAGTCGGTGATCCAATAGCCGTGATAGCCCGCGCTTTCCTGACCGGGGCCACCCTGCACCGGCTTGTTCTTGAAAATGGGTGCAAACCAGATCGCGGTGATGCCCAGCGATTGGAGATAGTCCAGCTTCTGCGTCAAACCCTTTAAGTCGCCGCCCTGGTAAAATCCCTTGTGCGTGGGATCAAAGCCATGCTGCAGCGGCCCACCCTGGATGCCACCCCGGTCATTGCTGGGGTCGCCGTTGGCAAAACGGTCGGGCAGCACGAAATAGATAACCTCATCCTCGGGCAGGCGGTCGCGGACGGCCTGCAACTGTTCGGGGCTAGGCGTGGCCGCGACCGGCATCGCCAGACAGCTGGCCGCCAGCGCCATCGCCGTCACTACGCGTTTGATCATCATCTTCTCCACCCCTTCACGCCGCCTTTGCCAGCCATTGGTCATGTTCGGGCAAGGCCGCAGCGCCGCGCGCATAGCTGCTTTCGACCAACTGCATGAAATCGGCCAAATCCCTCTCGCTGATGGCCTCGGCCAGCGGATGCCAATGCTCCGGCATCACATGCTGCCCGATCATCACCTGCACCCAGCCCGGTTCGGTGAACAGCTCATCTGCCTCGCGCAGCACCAGCCCCTGTGAACGGAACAGCGCCAGCTTCTCGGTCAGCGTATCGGGCAGCGCCATAGTGCGACACTGGTCCCAAAAGGCTTCACCAACGCGCCCGTTGGCATGATAATGCAGGATCAGGAAATCGCGGATGCGTTCAAATTCGATCGCCGACAAGCGGTTGAAGGTATCGCGGTCGACATCCGCCCCTTGTCCCTGCGGCAAAAACTGCAGCAGCCGTGCAATGCCCGCCTGCACCAGATGGATGCTGGTCGATTCCAGCGGCTCCATGAAACCGCTCGCCAATCCCAACGCGACACAGTTGTGCGCCCAGAATTGCTTGCGCTTGCCCGTGGTGAATTTCAGCAGGCGGGGATCGGCTTCGGCCACCCCATCAAGGTTCGCCATCAGCACCGCCGCCGCCGCATCCTCCGAGATTGCCGACGAACAAAAAACATGGCCATTGCCGGTGCGGTGCTGCAGCGGAATGCGCCACTGCCATCCGGCAGCCCGCGCGGTGGCGCGCGTATAGGGAATGACCGGATCAATGCGCGCGCAGGGCACCGCCCAAGCGCGGTCGCACGGCAGCCAGTGCGACCAGTCGTCAAAGCCGACGCCCAGTTCTTGCGCGATCAGCCGCCCGCCAAAGCCGGTGCAGTCGATGAAGAATTCGCCCCCCACTCGCCGCTCGCCATTCAATGTCAGCGCGGCAATATCGCCGTTTTGGCCATCACGCTCGACTTGCTCGATAATTCCTTCGACGCGCACCACCCCGCGCGCTTCAGCATATTTGCGCAAATAAGCGGCATAGAGCCCGGCGTCGAAATGATAGGCAGTGACCAGCTCGGGCACTGGCCCATCGCTGCGTCCGGTGCGGCCGAAACGCCCGGCGCGCGCCGCGACATCGTTGAAAACATAGCGCCCCAGCGGCCCCGCCTGGTCCGCCGCGCGCGCCCGCAGCCAATATTGGTGAAAGGGCAGCAGCCCCAGCGGCCGTCCGACCAGCCCAAAAGCGTGCAAATAGGACTCTCCCGGCGCGCCCCAGCCGGCAAATTCGATGCCCAGCTTAAAGCTGCCCTGCGTCGCTTTCAGAAAATCGGCTTCGTTGATGCCGAGGCCCGCATTAAACAATGCGATTTGCGGGATGGTCGCCTCACCCACCCCCACGGTACCGATCGCATCGGATTCGACCAGCGTAATGTGCCAGCCCTGCGGCAGAAAGCGCGCCAGCGCCGCCGCCGCCATCCACCCGGCGGTTCCGCCGCCTGCGATGACCATCCGTCGCATCAACGCGCTCCCTTAGGGCCGGATTGGACGGGTGCCCCGGTCAGGCCCGAAGCACCCTCCCCCCAACCGATCCCGCTGCGGCGCGCTTAGCGACCCGGATGGGAAGCGCGCCGCGGCGGAATATCACGTCAGAACCGGAAGGTGAAACCGGCCTGGAAACGGCGCCCATAGATCTGGTAATCCAGAACTTCGTTGGGCGACGCCGTGTTGGTAACCGATGCAAACCGCTCGTCGGTCAGGTTCTGGCCCTGGATATAGAGCGACAGACCTTCCAGCGCGCTACCCGGCTGGAAATCATAGCCGATCTGCGCATCGATGATCGTTTCCTCTAGCGCCTGACGCCGTGTCGGCGAGCCGCCAAAGCCGGTGAAGTCACCGAGGAAGGTCGAACGATACCGCAAGCTGCCGCGCGCGTTGAAGCCCCACTTTTCAAAATAAGCGGTGCCGTTCGCTACCCAGCGCGAATAGCCTGGGATTGAGCCGGGCTGCAGCTGGCCACTGCCGCTATCGTTGATGCGGGTCTTGGTATAGCCCACGCCGCCGGTC
This sequence comes from uncultured Sphingopyxis sp., assembly GCA_964401155.1. Classification (GTDB taxonomy): domain Bacteria; phylum Pseudomonadota; class Alphaproteobacteria; order Sphingomonadales; family Sphingomonadaceae; genus Sphingopyxis. Next base: position 15,248 of record CAYNXF010000026.1, on the reverse strand, counting down.
ACACCAAAGCCGTCTAGCGCCGAGGTCAGGTTGACCAGCGGGAAGGTGATGGCGACTTCGCCGCCATAGAATTTCCCGCCCTCGGTGTTCACTTGCGTGTTGAGCAGACCCAGCGTCGTCGGCACCGGCACCCCGGTCGGCGTCGGGAAGGCCGCATAGTCAAAGATGAACCGGCCACCCGAAATGAAGGTGTCGATATCCTTGTAGAAGGTCTGCACCGCGATCACGCCGCCTGTACCGAAATATTGCTCGATGTTGAGGTCGAAACCGTTGGCGCGATAGGGCCGCAAGAGCGGGTTGCCGCCGCCGCCCGAAATGAACGGCTCGGGCCGCCCGAACGGGTTGTTGGCGACATTGGTGTCAACACCGTAACCGATGGCGATGCGCAGGTCGTCAAGGCGCGGGCGCTGGATCTGGCGCGACGCGCCGAAACGGATCACCGTGTCGCTGTCGAGGCGTACGGTTACGTTCAGGCTGGGCAACACATCCCAATAGTTGGCACCCAAGGTCAGCGGCTGCGCCACACCATTGTTGAACACTAGCCCGCTCGACGACTGGTCGGTGTTGATGGCCTGCACACCGATATTGCCGGTCAGCGTGCCCCCGCCAAATTCCTGCTGGACATTCAACTGGAGATACGCCGTCAACAAGTCTTCCTTAATCTGGAAGGCCTTGGCCGGAATATCGAGCGAGGTGTTGCGATCGAGCACCAGCACGCCATCGGCAATCAACTTCCGCGGGTCATAGCTGACCACCGGACCCAGCCCCAGATAATTGAGGTTGGTGGCGCGCAGCAACGCATCCGATGGGATGGGCGCTTCTGTCGCGCCGCCCGGCAGTCCGACGAAAAACTCGTCCGGCGTCAGCTGCTTGTCACGGTCGGTGTAGTTCATGCCGAACTGCACGCTTTCAAAGAAGCTGTTTTCGAATTCGCGCTGCACCTCGACGCGATATTGCTTCAGCTCATCCTCGACGATGCGGTTGTTGTAATAGCCGGCCTGCACGCGGCTGCCGCCCCAGCCGAGCGGGTCGGTCAGGCGAATAAGCGCGGGGTTCGAATAATCGAGCGTGGGATCGAACACGGTGCCGGTCGGCCCCGAAACGAAAGTGATGGTGTCGTTTGCGCCAACCAGCCGGTTATATCCCGTGCCCGAATAGCTTTCGATCGACAGCTCGTTGCGGTCGGTCTTCGAGAAACCGAAGTCAAAGAAGGCGCGCCAGCCATCATCGCCATCATAAGTGGTGTTGAAGCCGAAGGAATAGAGGTCGGCCTTGCGCTGGAATATGTCGTTGCGCACCACGCCCTCGACACCGGTGAACGTGCCTGCGGTTGCAAAGCCATTTTCCACCGTCGCCGTGGCCGGGTTAAAGCTAGTGCCAAAGAAGCCGCCAAATGCCAGCGGCAATTCGATACCGCGCTTGGTCTGGTCATCATCAAAGTTGGAATAGAAACCATCGATGGTCACCATCACTTCGGGGGCGGGCGCCCATTGCACCGTGCCCTGAAAACCAAGGCGCTTCAGCTGCGTCGAGGTCACGAATGACTTCGACCCGCCAATGACGCGCGGATCGGTCGCCGTACCGCCACCAGCATAGCCCCAGGCGTTGAATTCCTGCAGCTGGTAGGGTTCGTCAATGTACGAACCGGCCAGCGCGATGCCGAACGTATCGTCAAAGAATTGATCGACATAATTGGCGTTGACGCGGTAGCCAATGTCCTTTGAACCGGCATTGAGCGCGCCGAGGTCAGCGTGGTTGATGCGCGCACCAAATGCGATGACCTGCTTGCCGGTTTCGAGCGGGCGCGTGGTGCGAATGTCGATCGTGCCGACCAGACCCTGACCGACCAGGCTGGCGGTGGGGGTTTTGAACACGTCGACGCGGCTCACGACTTCGCTGGGATATTGGTCGAACTCCACGGCGCGGTTGTCGCCGGTCGAGGTCTGCTCGCGGCCATTCAGCAGCGTCTGCGAGAAATCAGGGCCAAGGCCGCGGATCGAAATGCCGCTCGATCGTCCAGCGACGCGCTGCGACGTGATGCCGGGCAGGCGCGCAATCGATTCACCAATCGACGCGTCGGGCAGGCGGCCGATATCCTCAGCAGAAACCGATTCAACTACCTGATCAGCCGACCGCTTGACGTTGACCGCATTTTCAAGGCTGGCGCTGTAGCCGGTGACGACAATTTCGTCATCGTTTGTTTCTTCAGCAGGGGCATCCTGCGCAAAGGCGGGCTGGGCTGCGACGAGCAACGCGAGGCCAAGCGCAGCAGCGCTGGTCGAACGAACCAGGCGGGCGTGGCTAGAAATCTTAATGCTGTTCACTTTGGTATCTCCCCGTTCCGCGGCTTTTTCATGCCGCTGCTGGAGAGAGGCGCTTTCACTGGGCCGGCCAGTTTACACTGGTCCTGAAAATACCTCTCCACGTCTCGGGTGCTAGGCTTGGCCTCCGCATGACAACAGTATTGGGCATACGTATTCAAAAATGCACCGCGGCGTTGTTGCAGAAATGCTGCACCACTCTTATCGTCATCCTTGTGGAGAGGAACGGCGGCCGTTGGCGGTGAAACCGACATCTTTTGATATTGCCCAGCTGGCAGGGGTTTCGCAGCCAACAGTGTCGCGCGCGCTGCGCGGAAGCACCGCTGTGTCCGAAAGCACACGCAAGCGCATCGAAGCGATTGCGCAGCAATTAAACTATAAGGTCGATAAGAACGCATCGAGCCTGCGGCTGCGCGAAACCAACACGTTGGCGTTGCTTTTCTACGAAGACCCCCTGCCCGACAGCTCGATGATTAACCCCTTCTTCCTCGCCATGCTGGGGTCGATTGTGCGCGCCTCGGCGCAGCGTGGCTATGATCTGCTCATCTCGATGCAGCAATTTTCATCGGACTGGCATGCGGAGTTTGAGGAAAGCCGCAAGGCCGACGGCATCATCTTGCTCGGCCACGGCGATTTTGAACCCTATCGCGACAAGCTCGATAGCCTGATTGCAAGCGACACCCATTTCGTCCGCTGGGGCCACAACAGCGACGACCAGCTGGGGCCGGTGGTGGGCAGCGACAACCATATGGGCGGGCTGACCGCCACACGGCACCTGCTCTCGCTCGGACGGCGGCGTATAGCATTTGTGGGCGATTGCAGCGACCATTATCCCGAACTCCATGACCGGTATCGCGGCTATGCCGATGCGCTGGTCGATGCGGGCATCACCCCTGATACCGCGCTGCAGGTCGATGCCAACCTGACCGAACAATCGGGCCGCGACGGCTTGGCGAAGCTCGTGGCGCGCGGGGCGGAATTTGATGCCATCTTCGCTGCCAGCGACCTTATCGCCATCGGCGCGATGCGTGAGCTGGAACGCATCGGCCGCTCGGTGCCGGGCGATGTCGCCGTCGTTGGCTTTGACGATATCTCGGCCGCCAGCCTGACGCGCCCGCCGCTCACCACCATCCAGCAGGATTTCGCCCGCGCCGGGGAGGCGCTGGTCACCGCGCTGATCAGCACCATTCGCGGCGAACCCGTGCGCTCGGTGGCCTTGCCGACGCGGCTCATTGTTCGCCAAAGCTGCGGCGCGAACTCGGCCTGACGCACCCCTTTATTCGTATGCATCTTGCCCGCGCGCCATTGCCGCGCCCGCGCCCGTCTGTCACCTTGATGAAATGACCGGCGACAAGCCGGCACGGGGAGGACATGCATGGTCGTGACGAGCGGCAAACCGCGCCAGTCAATCGCAGGGCTGATCAACATCAGCTTCGGCTTTCTGGGCATCCAGATCGGCTTCGCGCTGCAAAACGCCAATATGAGCCGGATTTTCCAGACACTGGGTGCGGCGATGGACGATTTGCCCGCACTATGGGTCGCCGCGCCGCTTACTGGCCTTCTGGTCCAGCCGATCATTGGCCATATGTCCGACCGGACCTGGCTGGGTCGCCTCGGCCGTCGCCGCCCATACTTCCTCGCCGGTGCCATCCTTGCCGCGCTGTCGCTATTCGCCATGCCGCTTGCCGAAGTGCTGCTCTTCGCCGCGCTGCTGCTGTGGATCCTCGATGCCAGCATCAATGTGTCAATGGAGCCCTTCCGCGCTTTCGTCGGCGACATGCTGCGCAAGGACCAGCACACCGTGGGCTATGCCGTGCAGACCGCTTTCATCGGCGTCGGGGCGGTCATCGGCTCGGCTTTTCCTTGGTTTCTCGATATGGTCGGCGTTGCCAACGAAGCCCCGCCGGGAACCATTCCCGACACCGTGAAATTCAGCTTCTGGTTCGGCGGGATGGCCATGTTCGCGTCGGTGCTGTGGACGGTGGTCAGCACCCGCGAATATAGCCCCGATGAACTGGCGGCCTTTGACGGCGCAGAGGACAATGGCGACGACAGCGTCATCCGCCTGCTCGCCGCGCGCAGCCCGGTCGGCAGCGCGCTGTGGGTCGCGGCCGGGGTCATCGTTATCGCGCTGGTCGGCTGGTTCGGACTGGAAAAAGAGGTTTATCTGCTCGGAGGGTTGCTGGCGGGCTATGGCATCGCCAGCGCTATCGCCATTGCCCTCGCCCGCAGCGGCCGTTCGAACAACATGCTCAGCCATATCGTCGGCGATTTTTCGGGCATGCCACCGATCATGAAGAAATTGGCGCTAGCCCAGTTTTTCAGTTGGGCGGCGCTGTTCATCATGTGGATCAACACCACGCCGGTGGTAGCGCAATATTTCTATGGCACCACCGACCCTCAAAGCGCCGCCTATCAGGAAGCCGGCAACTGGGTGGGCGTGTTGTTCGCAATCTATAATGGCGTGGCGGCTATTGCAGCGCTGACGCTGCTGCCGTGGCTCGCGGCCCGCTTTGGCAAGGTGCGGACGCACATGATCGGGCTGACCGCCGGAGCACTGGGCTATGCCAGTTTCTTCCTCCTGCGCGATCCGCAGCATCTGATTATCAGCGAAATCGGCATCGGCATCGCCTGGGCATCAATCCTCGCCATGCCCTATGCCATTTTGGCAAGCAGCCTGCCCCAGCGGAAGCTCGGTATTTACATGGGGCTGTTCAACGTCTTTATCGTCGTACCGCAGCTTCTGGTGGCCACCGTTATGGGCAATATCATGAAGGCCTTTTTCCCGACCGAACCCATCTGGACCATGGCTTTCGCCGCGCTCGTAATGGGCCTTGCTGCGCTCGCCATGCTGCGCCTGCTCGGTGACGAGGAACGCCCTGCCGCGTAATCAGGTGCCGCAAAAGGTCACGTGGGGCGGCGCGTCTGCGGCGGGCGGCCGGGTAAAAGGATCATTGGCATCGCGCGCGCGATAAGGGTCGGAAACTTCGGCCAGCAACGCGTCAAACCGGCCAAAATCCTGACGGTCCACCGCATCGTCCAGCGCTGCCTCGACCAGATGGTTGCGCGGAATGACGGCGGGGTTTGCGGCACGCATCATGGCCAACCGGGCGTTGGTGGGCCCTTCGTCGGCGGCCACCCTTGCCCGCCAATTTTCGGCCCAATCGGCAACCGGCGGCGGCAAATCTGACAGATTTTTGCCTGCAATTTCATCCGTCAGGGATCTGAAAAACAGCGTAAAGTCCACCCCCTGCCCCTGCAGCGCCGCGAACAGCGCCTCGACCAGCGGCTGATCACCCTCCTGCTCGCTCACCAGCCCCAGCTTCGGCCGCATGCGCCCTAGCATCGCCGGATAATAGCGCCCCGGCACTCCCTCGATCAGCGCCATGGCCGCCGCATGGTCCTCGGCGCGCACTGCCGCAATCGCGGGCAGCAGCGCCTCGGCCAGTCGCGCCAGGTTCCAGTGCAGGATATGCGGTTGCCGTCCAAAGGCATAGCGGCCGATATGGTCGATCGAACTGAACACTGCGGCTGCGCTATAGGTGTCGACGAAGGCGCACGGGCCATAGTCAATCGTCTCCCCCGACAGCGTCATATTGTCGGTGTTCATCACCCCGTGCACGAACCCGAGCGCCATCCACTGCGCAACCAGACCGCACTGCACGCCAATCACATGGTCCAGCAGCGCGAGGTAGGGATTGGCCGCCTCGGCCGCATGCGGGCAATGCCGCGCAATTGCATGGTTGGCGATCTGGCGCACCGCCTCGGCCCCGCCGTGCGCCGCGAAAAACTGGATGGTACCGATGCGCAAATGGCTCGCCGCAACGCGCGTCAGCACCGCACCGGGCAGTACGCGGTCGCGCAGCACCTTGTCCCCCGTCGCGACCGCCGCCAGCGCGCGTGTTGTCGGCACCCCCAGCGCCGCCATTGCCGCCGACATCAGATATTCGCGCAGCACCGGCCCCAAAGCCGCCTTGCCATCGCCGCCGCGCGAGAAGGGCGTTGGCCCCGAACCCTTCAGTTGCACGTCATGACGGCTTCCGTCGGGACCAATATGTTCGCCCAGAAGCAGCGCGCGCCCGTCGCCCAGCTGCGGGTTGAAGGTGCCAAATTGATGCCCGGCATAGGCCAGCGCGATCGGCGCCGAATCCGGCACCGGAACCCCGCCCGACAGCAGCGCGGCAATGCCCTCACTGCTCAGCCCCGCCCGGTCGATACCCAGCGCAGCCGCCAGCTCTTCGTTGAAATAGAGCAAACGCGGTGCTGGCGGCTTTGCCGCCTCTGCGGGCAGGTAGAACCCCTCCATCGTGCGCGCGAAGCTGTTGTCGAAACGGAACATGGACCTGCCCTATCACGCGACTGCCTCTTGCGCGACCCACGCACTTCGCATACGCCTCCGGCCGTGACGCAAGGTTCCCCGGAGACGGGGATGAAAAGGGAAGTCCGGGGGAAATCCGGCGCTGCCCCCGCAACTGTAACCGGCGAGCCACCTGTCCATATGCCACTGGAGCAATCCGGGAAGGCGGCAGGAAGCAACGACCCGGAAGCCAGGAGACCTGCCAGGCGTTGCCGTTATCCGGGGCGGGCGGGGTGCACCGACACGGACGAGGAACTCCTCGTGCAACGGCTGTTTTGGTCGTTGAATGAAGGAGTTACCATGCGTATTTCATCTTTGCTTTACACTACAGCTGCGTGCATCGCCGCCCTCCCCGCGCCCTCCCTGGCGCAGGATGAGGATGCCGACATCGTCGTTACTGCCAGCGGTATCGCCCAGCCGCGCGACGAAAGCGGCCAGGCGATCAGCATCATCGACACCGCCCGCCTTGACACGCTGCAAAGTGCGACGGTCACCGACGCGCTGCGCACCTTGCCCGGCGTCGCTGTGGCCCAGCGCGGGCCGGTGGGCAGCCAGACCAGTGTCTTCCTGCGCGGCGGCAACAGCGCGCAGACATTGGTGCTGGTCGATGGCGTGCGCATCAACGATCCATCGAGCCCCAATGGCGCGTTCGATTTCGGTGCGCTCCAAACCGGCAATTTCGGCCGGATCGAGCTGCTGCGCGGCGCCAATTCGGTGATCTGGGGCAGCCAGGCCATCGGCGGGGTCATCAGCCTGACCTCGCTGGCACCAACCGACGCGCTATCGGTCCGTGCAACGGCAGAGGGCGGCAGCTGGAGCACATTGCGCACCAGCGCCAACCTCGGCGGTACCAGCGGCGCGCTGCGCGGCAGCATCGGCGGTGGCTATTACCGCACCAGCGGCATTTCCGCACTCACGGGCGGCACCGAGCGCGATGGCTATGACGCCTATAGTGCCAATGGCCGCCTCGACATCGCGCTGGGCGATGATGCCGGCATCGATCTGCGCGGCTTCTACAACCGCGGCCGCATCGAATATGACAGCCCCTTTGGTGTCGGAGCGAATGCACTGCCCGAAAGCCGCAATCGCCAGTTCGTCGGCTATATCGGCGCGCACGCGACGCTGTTCGATGGCGCGCTGGTCAATCGCATCGCCTTCACCCGCACCGACATCGACCGGCTGGGTACCGATCCGGTCGTCTTCAGCTTCAACAATTTCGATATCAGCGGCAGCATCGACCGCTACACCTATCAGGGCGAATTGCGCGCAAGCGATGCCATCACTTTGGTGTTCGGGGCCGAGCATGAGGAAACGCGCACCAGCACGTCGTTCGAAGGGGCCGTGCCCGACCTTGCCGACAACCGCGTCAC
>CAYNXF010000026.1:0-7100 GCA_964401155.1 uncultured Sphingopyxis sp. | reverse complement strand
TGCGCCCCGAAACGGCGGAAAATATCGACATTGGTATCGAACAGCGCCTGCTGGATGACCGCGCGGTCATCGGCGTGACCTGGTTCCGCCGCACCAGCGACGATCTGATCGCTTTCTCCTTCGCCACCTTCCAGTCGGAAAACATCGACCGTGCGCGCGCCAGCGGGGTGGAGGTCGAACTGGCGCTGCGCCCGACGGACCGGATCGACGTGCGCGCCAGCTGGTCGCGCATCGATGCGATCAACCGCTCGCCCGGCGCGGCGTTTGGCAACCGGCTTGCGCTGCGGCCGCAGGACAGCGTGACGCTCACCGCCGATTGGGCCACACCTTGGCGCGTCAAGTTGGGTACCACCGTCAATCTGGTCGGAGACAGCTTCGACGATGCCGCCAACAGCGTCCGGCTCGATGGCTATGCCTTGGTCGCGCTGCGAGCCGCGCTGCCCCTGGGCGGCGGACTGGAGGCTTTTGCCCGCGTCGAAAACTTGTTCGACGTGGATTACGTTGCCGTCGCCGGCTATGCCACCTATGGGCGCGGCGCCTTTGCCGGGGTGCGCTGGTCATTGTGACCTGGCGCTGCGCCTTCGGCATTGCCGCACTGGCGCTGGCGGGGTGCAGCGGCACCCCGCCAGCCGCCGCGCCGCCGCCGCTGCATGGCGTCGTGTCCCTCGATTATTGCGCCGACCAGATGGTGCTCGGCCTCGCGCCGCGCGCTGACATCCGTGCTGTCTCGCCAGAGGCCGACAGCGATGCCAGCTTCTCCGCTCCCCGCGCGCGCGGTATCGCCCGCGTGCGGCCGTCACTGGAAGAAATTGCGCTGCTGCGCCCGCGCTATGTGGTGCGCATGTATGGCGGCGCGCCGGGCATCGACCGCCAGCTGACATCGCTGGGGATCACCGTCGTCCAGCTGAATTTCGCGACAAAATTGGCTGATATTCCACCCGAGTTGCAGCGCGTCGGCGCGGCGCTAAATGCCGCCCCGCAGGCCAACCGGCTCGCCCAAGCCTTTCTTGGGAAACTGGCGGCTGCGCAACAGACCGCGCCAACCTCTGGACCGTCACTGCTCTATCTCACGCCGGGTGACGTAACGACGGGGCCGGACAGTTTTGTGGGCGACGTCATTCGTGCCGCCGGTTTCCACAGCGTACGCGATGCTCCCGGCTGGGGTAGCCTGCCGCTCGAAACCATGGTCCGGCGCCCTCCCGATGCGGTGCTGCGCGCTTTTTATGACAGTCCGCGCTATCGGCAGGACCGCTGGTCGTCCTCGGCGCACCCGCGGCTTAACATGCTGCTGGCCAAAGTCCCGTCAGCCACCGTCCCCGGCAGCGCGCTGGGCTGCGGCAATTGGCTGGCGGGCGACGCGGTTGCCGCGCTGACCGAGCTGCGCCAGAAGATCAACGCGCCGTCATGACGTCATCAATTCGCCTGCCTGCTATCCTGTTGGCCCTAATCACCACATTGGCACTCGCCAGCCTCGCCGCGGGTCCGACCGGCTTCGATCCCACCATTTGGCAGGCCGCAGCGGGCGGTACAGATCCCGCCGCCCGCATTATCATTGTCGAACTGCGCCTGCCCCGCACCCTGGCCGCCTTGCTGGTCGGCTTTGCGCTAGGCCTGTCCGGCGCAGCGCTGCAGGGCCTGACACGCAATCCGCTGGCCGAACCAGGCGTACTTGGCGTATCGGCATGCGCCACCCTTGGCGCGACCTTGATGCTCTATTTCGGCATCGCCGCCACCACGCCGCTGGGCGTGGCGGGCGGAGCCATTGTGGGCGCGCTGCTGGCGACGGCGGTGCTTGCTGCCTTTGCCCATCGCCTGACGGGAGTAGCGACGCTGATCCTCGTCGGCGTCGGCCTGTCGAGCTTTGCCGGAGCGCTGATGGCGCTACTCCTAAACTTTGCGCCCAATCCCTTTTCGCTGTCGGACCTCGTCAATTGGTCGCTGGGCAGCGTCGCCAACCGCTCGCTGCAGGATCTCGCTTATGCGCTGCCGCCGGTGCTGCTCGGCAGCGTGCTGGTTTGGCGCGCGCGCGGCGCATTGACCCTGCTGTCGATTGGTGACCTTGCAGCGATGGCGCACGGGCTAAACTATCGCCGTACGAGGCTGTTGATCATCGCGGGCACCGGGCTGGCGGTCGGCGCGGCGGTGGCGTTGGCGGGTGCGGTCGGCTTTGTCGGCATCGTTGCCCCGCATCTGGTGCGGCCATGGGTCCGCCACGATCCGGGCCGCGCCTTGCTTCCGGCCGGCCTGCTCGGGGCGGCCATGTTGTTGGTGGCCGACCTGATGGTCCGGCTGCTGCCGACCAGTACCGAATTGCGCCTGGGTGTTGTTGCCGCGATCGTCGGCGCTCCCTTGTTCATGCTGATTGCCTGGCGGCGCGGAATAAGCGCGCATGACTGATCTTATCCTCGACAGCCTTTCGGTGGCCCGGGGCGCGCGGACGCTGGTCCATCCGCTCAGCGCGCGCATCGCCGCGGGCGAAATGGTCGCAGTGGTCGGCCCCAATGGCGCGGGCAAATCGACGCTGCTACGCGCTATTGCCCAGCTGGTCCCCGCTGGGGGCCACGCGCAATTTGGTGCGGCAGCATTGCACGTCCTGTCCCCGCACCACCGTGCGCAACTGGTCGGCTATTTGCCCCAGTCGCACCACGTCGCCTGGCCCATGCCGGTGCGCGATATGGTGGCCTTGGGCCTCTATGCCCATGGCACCGCCGGGTACAGCGCCGCTGGCAGCGCCGAAATCGACGCCATGCTCGACCTATGCGGGATTGCCGATTTGGGCGACCGGTCCATTGACCGGCTGTCCGGCGGCGAATTGGCGATGGCCGCGCTCGCCCGTGTGCTCGTCGCGCGCACGCCCATATTGCTGCTCGACGAGCCCGTTGCGGCCCTCGACATCGGGCGTCAATATCAGTTGCTCGAACGGCTGGCCGCGCTGGCGGCGGAGGGACGCACCGTGCTGATCGTGCTGCATGATCTGGGACTGGTGAGCCAGTTTGCGAGCCGGATCTTGTGGCTTAGCGATGGTCACCTTGTGGCCGATACGCCTTGCAACGCCGCTGCCATCAATGCCCATGCCGGCGAACTCATGGGCCGGACGCCGCATTGGACGCCGGACGGCACGCTGTTCTTTCAGCGTTAATGCCAATCAGCGGATGGCAGCGGCCAACTTTGTCCCCACCAAACCGCGCCGCGTCGCCGGAGTCAGCGCCCCCAGCATGTCGCGCGCAAACGCACGCAGCGCGGGAAAGCCGGGTGCGGATTCCTGCAGGCGCGCAGACGACATGCGGACCAGCACGCCATCGCCGATTTGGCCCGCCAGCGATGCGCGCAATCGCTTGCGCCGCTGTTCGCCCGAATCCTGCGGCAAATCCTCGCCAACGCGCGTCCAATAGAGCACGTCTTCGAACCGCTCGCCCAGCCGCGCGGTTATCTCGACGATAGGCAAGCTCGCACCGCTGGCAAGCGGCAAGGCCGCCTTGCGGTGGCTCACTAGCTGAAACCCCACGGCAGGATAGCAAGTTTCTGGCCGATGCAGTTGCAGAGCATCACTTTGCCGCGCACCATAGGTCATCAGGCACATCACTGGCCGTGCCGTCTGCGATGCGGGCTGATAGTAAGCGCGCGCCATGACTTCATCATACAGGCGATCCGCCAGACTGCCTTCCGATGGAGGTAAGACTACCCCTAGGCCGCGGTCGATTGCCCACGGACCAAATTGCTCGGGCACCGCCGCTTCCAGTTTCTTGTCGGGCATCAGCCGAACATATTCGTCCGGGCGCATCCACAGCGCACCGCCAGCAGCCGCCGCACAGCCAAGCCCAAAAATCATGTCGCGCCGGTCGATCATACGGCCTTGGCCTCTTTAGTGCGGAAAGAGCGCCGGATGACCAGGTCGACAAGGACCATCATCGACAGCGACAGCGCAAACAGCAAAATCCCCGCGAAATTGTGGATGAAGCCCTGCGCCACGGCATCGCCGAAATAATAGGTGATCAGGATCAGCACGAGCACGCGGATGAGGTTCACGAAAATCGAGATCGGCAAGATTGCGACCAGCAGCGCGAGCGAATGTTTCCAGTCGGCGCGGTGGAGGAGGTAGATATAGAAGAGGCTGATTGCGATCAGGCCGAACAGCGAATTCATGCCCGAACAGGCATCTTCCACCAATAATTGATATTGCGCAATGAGGATGACCACGCCTTCGCGCTGCACCGGATAGTCGAAAAACGACAAGAGCGACGCTGCAGCGTTGGAAATCATATGCTGCAGCTTCATGGTCAGACTATCGATAACCCAGCCCGGTGGCGGGATCAGCATGGCCAGATAGAAAAAGGGAAAGGGCCGCGCCCAGAGCGGGCCAAAACCGATCCGCCGGACCAACAGCATGTAACCGAATGCGACTACCGCCGCCGCTTCCATCACCAGCAAATCCAGCGCCCGGCCCAAGGCATAGGCCGCCACCAGGGGCACGAGCAGCATAAGCATCAACCAAAAAGGCGGCGGCGCGGTCTTCCGCGCTTTCAGCTCGTCCATGCAATGGTGCAGCAGCCACAGGCCCGTCGCCAAGACAATCGGGCCATGCGCGCCGGCCTCCGTCGACCAATTTTCCTGTGACAGCCTTATTAGCGTCGGAATCGCGACCAGCAAATAGCAGGCGATCGCGAGCGCATTGCCTCGCAACAGCGCCGACAAACTGCCGTCACCGCCGTTCGCGCCGGGCTGCGCGGAAATCTCAGTCAAGGATATTGAGGAAAGTCCCGACGACATTGGTTCCGTCTGCCTGCAATTCTTTGATTAATGTTTTGATATCGGCGGCGTAGCTGTGATCGCGGCGCGCCACGACCAAAGCATAACGCAGCAAGGACGCAATGCGGCGCGCGTCGCCATAAAGCGCCGCAGGCGGACAATCGACGATGGTCAAATCAAAACTGCGAACCGATTCATTGACCAGCAGTTTCAACTTTTGCCGTGCCAGCAAGTCCGATGAATCACCGCGTACTTGGCCCGCATAGATGACCGACAAATTGGGGCGCGCATGCGACACCAGAAATGGCGGCTGGTCATCCTCTGCGGTCAGAAAGTCACCCAAACCGGCCACTGGCTGCGGCGTAGTAAAGACATTCTGCACCCCCGGATCGCGCAAGTTGCCGTCGATCAGCAGCGTGTTGACCCCGGCCTGCGCCATGGCGAGCGCCAGATTGGTGGCCAGAAAGGTGCAGCCGCTGCCCGCGTTCGGCGCGCACACTGCGATTGCTCGCCGCCCGTTGTGCAAATGCTGCGACAACAAAAAATTGCGTAGTGCCGACAAGGATTCGCCTGCCGCCGAATTGGGGGCAACGATCGCTTGCATGTTGGTCGCAACGCGCAGCGGCGCCGCGATGTCGGAGTCGGTTGCCGGTGCGGCAGCCTCGGCAATTTTGCCGCTATCAATGGCTTCGGGATTGTCCATCTGCGTCACTCGGCTGCCACGGGCGTGGGACCCGGCAAACGCAGGATCCGCCCCAGCCGCTTGGGCTGGTCTGACACCAAACGGCCCTGCATCATCCCGATCAGCGGCACACCATCGATGGCGAGGTCATCGGGGCCGCGTACCTTGCGATTAAGCAGCTCGAACAACAGCGCCAGCAAAATCCCCAGCCCAAGGCCCAAGGCGATGGCTCCCAGCATCACGGGTATCGTGCGCGGGAAGGTCGCGTCATCCGGCGGTGTCGCGCTGCTCAACAGCGTTAACCCTGCATCGGCCGACTGCGCCTCTTGCTCCTCCTTGGCGCCCTTGATCTGCGTCTCGTTCAGCTGGGCGCGTAGCACGGCGACATCATTTTGCAGCTGCTTGGCCTCGGCCAGCTTGCCGCGCTGCGACAGCACGCGTTCTCGCTGGGCATTGAACAACGCCCCAACCGATGGGCCGGTCGGTGCCGGAGCCGCCGATGCGCGCGCATTGGCGGCCGCCGCAGCCCGTTCCTGCGCGGCCGCATTGGCGGCGATGTCGCGCTGGCGCAGCAGCGCAACATAGTCGGGATGATTGGGCCCCAAAGTCCGCGACGCGGTTGCAATGGCCGCTTCGACTTGTGCCAGTTGCATCTGCGCCGGGCCTGGCCCGGAAACCTGCACCGGCATCGGTGCCATAGACACAGGCGCAACCGGCGCGCTGGAAGCCAGCGCTTGCAACCGCGCGGTATCCGTGTCGACACCCTCGTCTTGCAACACGATGTCATTGGTCTTTTCAAATTCGGCCTTGCGCGCCTCAGCCTGCGCCAGCTTGGTGCGCAGCTCGGTCGTCTGTTCGCGGAACCAGCGCGCGTTTTTCTGAGCATCTTGCCGCTTGAACTGGATGGTCTGTTCTTCATACGCCTCTTGCAAGGCATTGGCGATGCGCGCCGCCGCGTCGGGCGACGAACCCCGATAACTGATCTCCAATATGTTACTTGCGTCGATCAACCGCGCTTCCGTGCCGGCAATGATGATGCTCGCTAACCACCGCCGAAACGGCTGATCGCTGTTCGATTGTTGATATTGCGCGGCCATATCGGCCGACCCCGCCCAACCCAACTTGTCAACCGCGCGTCCGGCAACCCGATAATCTTTGATCAGCTCAATCTGCGTCTTGGTATAAGCGCGCGCGTAAGAGGACGACAACACCTCACCGGTCACCGGGTCAGGCCGGATGATCTCCAACATGACGCGCGACGTCGCTTCATATTGCTTGGGGATCAGCTTGACAACAGCCACGCCCGCCAGAATGGACGCCAACAATGCGACAATGATGATGTTCCGCCGCATCATCAAAATTCGCAGAAACTGAGTGATGCTCATTGTTCAATCATCCATTGCATAGCGGCGTAAGCATGCCGCCTTCACCGAAGCTAAAAAATCCGTTGCCCGATCCGTATGGTATCATTGGGCTGGATCGGCGCATTCATATCGACTTTTGACAATTCCACACCATCGCGGATCACTTTGACGCGGCGCTCGCTGCCTTGCGCCGTCACCCCGCCGCCGCGCGCGATGGCCATGCGCAGCGACATGTTTCGTTCCAGTTTATAAGCGCCTGGCCCATTGACTTCACCATAGATGTAAAATTGCGGAGCTTGCGCCACAAA
>CAYNXF010000025.1:0-25880 GCA_964401155.1 uncultured Sphingopyxis sp. | reverse complement strand
GCCGAGGCGCTGGCTGCGGGCAGCGTCGATGTCGTCGTTGCGGGCGGAATGGAATCGATGACCAATGCGCCCTATTTGCTGAAAAAGCACCGCTCGGGCGCACGCATCGGCCATGACACCGCCTATGATCATATGTTCTTGGACGGCCTCGAGGATGCCTATGACGCGGGCCGCGCGATGGGCACCTTCGCGCAGGATACGGCCAACAGCTACCAACTCACCCGCGAAGCGCAGGACAATTACGCTATCGAATCGCTAAAGCGTGCGCAGGCAGCTGTTGCGGAGGGTGGCTTTGCCAAGGAAATCGCCCCCGTCACGCTGGCGACGCGCGGCGGCGAAGTGGTGGTCGATACCGACGAAGCGCCAGGCAAAGGCCGCCCCGACAAAATCCCGGCGCTGAAGCCCGCCTTCGCCAAGGACGGTACGATCACCGCCGCCACCTCGAGCTCCATCTCCGACGGCGCTGCCGCCGTCGTGCTGACGCGCGCCAGCGTGGCTGCGGCAAAGGGCAAGGCGCCCGTCGCGCGCCTCGTCGCCCATGCCGCGCATGCGCAGGAACCCAAGGATTTCACCACCGCCCCCGTCGGAGCAATTCAGCAGTGCTTAGCAAAGGCAGGCTGGACCATCGCCGACGTTGATTTGTTCGAAGTCAATGAAGCCTTCGCCTGCGTCGCCATGTTCGCCATGCACGACCTCGGCATCCCGCATGACAAGATCAACGTCCACGGCGGCGCGACCGCGCTCGGCCATCCCATCGGTGCCTCGGGCACCCGCATCATCACCACGCTGATTGCCGCGCTCGAACGCCACGGCAAAAAGCGCGGGGTGGCCAGCCTGTGCATCGGCGGCGGCGAGGCGACGGCAGTGGCGGTTGAGCTGATCTGACCGCTCTGCCGCCGCGGCAGTTGGCGACAATTTGCGACACTAATGTCCTGAAAATAAACGCCCCGTTCCGTTTGGGTTCAAAGCGAATCGCCTAATCCCTTCCTTGTCACCGGGCTTTGTCCCTGACTGACAAGGAAGGAATGGCACGATGAAAAAGACATTGGTCCTCGGCAGCCTGATGGCCGCCATGCTCACCCCCATCGCTGCGCAGGCGCAGAACCGGGAAATTCGCGAAGAACGCCGTGATGTGCGCGAAGAGCGCCGCGAATATAATCAAGCGCTCCGGTATGCCGACCGCGGCGATGTGCGCGAAGAACGGCGCGAATATCGCGATGCCCGGCGCGACCTGCGCGATGCAAAGCGCGATTGGCGTCACGACCGGCGTTACAGCAATTATCGCGCGCCCTTTGCCTACCGCCCGTTCGCGGTCGGCGTGACGTTGCGTCCCAACCATTACGCTGCCGCTTATCGGCCGGGCTGGGACGCACGCTGGGGTCTGCCGCGTGCCAAGCGCAATCACGTGTATGTGCGCCACTATAACGACCTGCTGCTTGTCAACGAGCGCAATGGCCGCGTGGTGCGGGTCTATCGCAACCACTTCCGCTGGCGCTAAGCCTGCCGGATGGGAAGGAGGGCCGGGTTCTGGAGAGCGCCCGGCCCTCCTTTTTGCAACCAATCAATCGCCCCAAATGGCTTCGGTGGCAATCCAGCCGCGTTTGCCGCGCACATCAAATAGGCACCAGCCGTCATCACAATCGGTGATGCGCCCGACCACGCCGGCTTCGGCCCGGTAAGCGACAGTCGCTTCACTCCGCGGCTCGCTCCGCATCGCGGCAGGCCCGCTCGTCACAATGGCCGTCCGCGTCCTACTCAGCAGTCGCGATGCCATCCAGCCGGTGGTGCCATCGGGATCCTCCACCTTGCGCCAAGTTTCATAGCGCGCGACCACCCGCACCGGCAGATCGCGGCGGCGATATTCCCAGATCACCGGCACATCGGGCGACGGCCCCTTGCGCATGCGCGCTTCGTCAACGGCAATCGACGCCCAATAGGGCAAATCGTCGGACTGGGCGCCGACCGGCAATCCCGCGCCGATCGTCACCACCAACCCCAACACGCCAAAAATTCCCGCCATCCGCATGGTTAATCCCATGCCAAAGCGCTGGCGCGATGACAACTGCCACGCATAGTATCGCGCAGCATTATCCACCGCCGCGCGCACATGCTCTTGACCCGCGCGCAGGCGGGCGCTCTATCGGCGCATGGCCGACCTCACCCCCCGCCCCAAACGTCCGCGCGTCATCGTCACCCGCCAACTGATGCCTTCGGTCGAGGCGCGCATGGCCGAATTGTTCGACGTCGTTCTGTCCGCTCACGACGCCGCCTTCAGCGCCGAAGATCTGACGAGCGCGGTCGCCGACTGCGACGTGTTTGTGCCGACGGTGACCGACCGCATCGACGCCGCTGTCCTGGCGGAGGCAGGCGAGCGGTTGAAGCTGATCGCGAATTTCGGTGCCGGGGTCGACCATATCGACCTCGCCGCGGCGCGCGCGAAAAACATCATGGTGTCCAACACACCCGGAGTGTTCACCGAGGATACCGCCGACATGACGATGGCGCTCATCCTGTCGGTGCCGCGCCGCCTGGCCGAGGGCGAAAAACTGATGCGCTCGGGCCAGTGGCAGGGCTGGGCCCCCAGCGCTATGCTGGGCCACCGCGTGGGTGGCAAGCTGCTGGGCATTATTGGCATGGGGCGCATCGGGCTGGCGGTAGCGCGGCGCGCGCGCGCTTTTGGCCTGTCGATCCATTACCACAACCGCAAGCGTCTGCCCGAGGCCATTGAGGCGGAGCTCGGTGCCAGCTATCACGCCAGTGTCGATACGCTGCTGCGCATCGCCGATATTGTCACGCTGCACTGCCCGCACACCCCCGAAACGCACGAGCTGGTCAGCGCGGCGCGCATCGCCGCGATGAAGCCAAGCGCTTACCTCATCAACACCGCGCGCGGCGAGGTGGTTGACGAGGACGCCCTGATCAATGCGCTGACCCACGGCGGCATCGCAGGCGCCGGGCTCGATGTTTACAACCATGAACCAGCGGTCGATCCGCGCCTGCTCGCGCTAGACAATGTCGTGCTGCTGCCGCACCTCGGCTCGGCAACGGTTGAAGGGCGCGAAGCATCGGGCGAACGCGTCATCGCCAACATCCGCGCCTGGTGCGACGGTCACCGTCCGCCCGATCAAGTGATCGAGGGCTGGGCTTAGCGAGCGTCGGACCGGATTGTGACGCATGTCATGCGGGACAAAGCGGTTAGTGTCATGCCTGTTTCGCACAAAGCCCCGAAAACGTCGAACCAACGGCATTTAATCATCGGCAATTGGAAAGCCGTTCCCAAGATACGCCCGCTAGTTGCGCTCAAACACGACCAGATCGTGCGGACTTGGAACCAATGACGGATAGAGGCCGGTGGTTTGCCTGCTGAAATCCCTAGGAACGTCAATCAGGAACAATTGTCATGACCGAACGACCAACCATTACCCTGACCCAATTTGCTGGTGCCGACCATGGCCAGTGGCAGATTACGTCCATTTGCCCGTTTCGCGGCGAGTCCCTTCCCCCGGCCCGCTTTTTGGCAATCGATGCCGATGTTGTTCCGCAAGCTGTCGCTTGGGCACTGCGCGGGGCGGGCAGCAACCTGCGCTACACAACCGCGCACGAACGATCGATGCTGCAAGCCAAACAGGAAGGATTGGGGCGCCCGTCGGCAACCCGCGCAGCACTAATCCCAATCCGCAAGACGGCCGAATGGTGGGCCATGGCGCAAGATGAGCGGCGCAGCGTTTATGAGCGCGGTTCGCATTTATCGATCGGGCTGGACTATCTCCCGGGTGTTGCACGCAAACTCTATCACGCGCGCGACCATGGCGAACCGTTCGACTTTCTGACCTGGTTTGAATTCGCTCCCGAACAAGAAGCGGCTTTCGACCATATGCTCGACAGGCTCCGCGCATGCGCCGAATGGGACTATGTCGACCGCGAAGTCGACATCCGCCTGACCCGTGCTAGCGCTTGAAGCTTCCGGACCCAGGCGAGCTCAATCCCCCGTCAAAATCCGTTCGACCAATTGCTTCACCGTGGGCGTGAAGTTGTTGGAGTAAAATGGATCGGTCTTGAAATTATAGGCGACATGCCCGGCGAACATCAGATTGTCATCGATGCTTTCGCCGTGCGCGATATTCTGCAGCCCTTTCTGGATGCAAAAGCTGCGCGGGTCGGCGAGATATCCGGTGGTGAAATCGTCATGGTCCTTCCATGACGAAAAGCCGCAGTGCGACAGGCAACCCATGCAGTCGGTCTGGTCCTTGTGGATTTCCGCTTTCATTTCCGGTGTTTCGAATACCAGCGTATCGTCCGGCGTCTTGAGCGCCGCAGTGTAGCCGGCATTCATCCATTCGCGGGCCTTGGCCTCGCCCTGGGCACAGACCCAATATTTCTTGCGATCAACTTCCAATCGCACCGGCGTTTCCGGGCTTTCCTGCTTGCCAAAGGCAATCTGGCGCTGGGACCGCGCCTCGAGCATGCGCAGAAACGGATTGCGCACCGCGCTCGAATAAAAGCCCGTGGGCGAAAATTTCTGGAGCAGCACATCATCTTCGTTCAGCGTGCGCAAATGGTCTTTCCACGCCTGCGGGATCGGACTTTCGACCGTGAGCAGCGGCCGGGTGCCAAACTGAAAGGCGATTTGGCCCAGCTCGGGGTTGTCGATCCAGTCATTCCAGTCGCGCAAATACCAGACGCCCCCAGCCATCACGATGGGCAGGTCGTCCGATATCCCCTCAGCGCGCATCACATCGCGCAGCGCCTTGACGCGGGGATAAGGGTCTTCGGGCTTGCGCGGGTCCTCGGCGTTGGACAGACCATTGTGCCCGCCCGCAAGCCAGGGGTCTTCATACACCACCGCGCCGAGCAGATGCGGCAACTTGTGATAGGCGCGTTTCCACAGCGCGCGGAAAGCGCGCGCCGAGCTGATAATCGGCAGGTAAAGAACATTGTGCCGCGCGGCGATTTCAGAGAGCTTATAGGGCATACCAGCGCCGCACGTGACGCCAGTCACCAGCCCGGGGCAATTTTCCAATACGCCTTCCAGCACGCGCTGCGCCCCGCCCATTTCCCACAGGACGTTGATGTTAATCGCGCCCTTGCCGTCCGCCATTTCATAAGCGCGGCGGATTTGTTCGGTTCCCCCGGCAATGCCATAGGCGACCAGTTCCTCGTGCCGCTCGGCGCGTGTTTTGCCATGATAGATTTGCGGGATGATATTGCCGTCGGCGTCATAGCTGTCGGCGTTGACGCCGGATACAGTGCCAATGCCGCCTGCCGCGGCCCAGGCTCCGCTCGACATATGGTTCGTTGCCGAAACCCCTTTGCCACCTTCCACCAGCGGCCAAACCTCACGGCCGCCGTAAACAATCGGCTTCAAACCTTTGAACACAAATGACCTCTTGATGTCGGGCCTGCTTTCTCTCCCCCGGCGCAGACCGAACCGTGGAATTGCGTTAGCGCGCCTTGCCGCAATATTGAAACAGAATCGCGCCGATTGCGTCAGGCGGTGAACAACGATCGGCCCCCAAGCGCGCTGGCGTAGAGCTGGTCATAGGCGGCAACCATGGCCCGTTCATCGAACAATTGGGCGGCACGCACCGCATTGGCCGCTCCGATCCGCTGGCGCAGTTTGGCGTCCGAGGCAAGATGGTCAAGGACCGTCGACAGCCGATGGGGGTCACTGACGATGAAGGGCTGATTTTCCTCTGAAACCATGGCCTTCACATCGCCAACATCATAGCTGGCTATCGGCTTGCCCGCTGCCATCGCTTCAATGACCGCAATCGGGGCTTGTTCGCTCAATGAGGATAGCGCCAAAATGTCGAAATGACCAATCCAGCGGTGCGGCTCTGCCATGAAGCCGGGCATAACGAAGCGATTCCCCCAGCCGCAAGAAATTGCGCACGTGACAATTTCCTGACGTTCCGGACCTTCGCCCACGATGGCCAGCTTGACCCTTTTCTTGATTTGGCCAGCAGCAATGACGAGCGCAGGCAGATTCTTGACTTTACGCAACCCGGCCACCGTACCAATCACCACATCGTCCGCGGCGCGCTCAAGCTGCGGAATTTTCACGTCGGGCGGCACAGCATAGCGCGCGACGTCAATGCCATTGCGGATCAGGGTCGCTTCCCTGCCCCACTCGGCGCTTGCAATACGCACCAGCAATTCCGATGGCACCACCAGCGCCTTTGCTGTCGGCAGGGCTAACCGCCTGAACGCATTGCGTTTCCAGTTGCGCCGCAGCGCCTCATCCTCGTTGAACCCGTCTTCATGGTGGATAAGCGGCGGCAGCGGCATAAAGGGCGACAGCAGACGGTGGGCCATCACCCCGTCCATCGCGCCCCAATTATAGCTGAGCACCAAATCAAAACCCTGCATATAGCGGGCGAGCGTACGGTAACGGCCCACGCCGGGTCTGCCGTGCAAAGCCGGTGCAGCCGCCCCTGGGAACTCCACCGTTATGTCCGGCACAATCGCCGCGCGCGCGCCCAGCGCGTCCGGGTCCGCCGACAAAATGACATGCTCAGCGCGCGGCCCCATCAGGTTCATCAACCGCGTCGCCCGCGCCTCCTTACCGCCGAGCGAGAAGCTGGAATGGAGGTGCAGGATGCGCACGGGCGCCGTCATGCGCCCAGTTTGGCTCGCCATGCGGCAATCGCTGTCCGTGCTTCGGGTTCATCGAGCGTCGGGGCATGTCCCACGCGCCGTACCGTGCACAGCGCGCCATCGCGCGCGCGCGCCAACATTTTCTTGGCGGTCGCCGCTGCCAATATGTCCGACAATTCGCCGCGCACAATCAGCAAGGAATGCGCCGCCAGCGCATCAAAGGCAGGCCACATGTCGATTCCAGCTTCGCCGCCGGGCAAGCGGAAAGGCGCCGCGATCTGTTTGTCATAATCCGCCACGATCCGGCCTTCGGGGGTCAACCGGTGGGTGCGGTGCACCATGCGCAACCAGGCGTGGATGTCGTAATCCGGAAACACGCTGGCGTTGATTTCGGCCGTCTGACGCGCGGCGTGGAGCCACGTCGGCTGGCTTGGTGCACTGCCGACATACGCACGAATGCGATCGAGCCCCGCTGCTTCAAGCTCGGGCCCGACGTCGTTCAACACTGCCCCGGCAAATCGCGTCGGCATTGTTCCCGCCAGCAGCATCGCGACCAGTCCGCCAAGCGATGTCCCAATAACGGCGAAGCGATCCCACTTCAGGCTGGCAAGCAATAAGGCGACATCCTGCACATAGGTAAGCGGAACATAGCTCATCGCGTCCTTGGCATAGCCGCTGTCGCCGCGCCCACGAAAATTGACCGCCGCAACCGGACCATGTTGCGCCAGTTCCGGTGCAAGCAAATCGAAATCACGCGCATTGCGCGTCAGGCCGGGCAGACACAATATCGGCAGCGCGCTCTGATCGGCGCCATATAGCCGGCAATGCAAACGGATGCCGTCGCCCGACCACCAAAAATGATCGATCCAATTGGTTGGAACTGGCCGGGGCTGCGCCGTCAAATTCAGTCCTTCTCGCTGCGGGACACCAGAACCGTCTATCGCGGCAAGGCGCTGGTGACGCAAGCGTTGCAGGTGACGGCTTTCACGGCTAGGGACTGGCGTATCGCCGGTCGCCCCCCAGTCTGTTAGGCTGGCGCGCGCTTGACTGGCCATCGTCGGCACTGTCCGAGCGTTGGGGGATTCAGATAGCTTTATGAGCGGCGAAATTGTTTCATTCGAACCAGCCACCGGCAACGAGCTGTGGCGGGGCAACATCAGCAATGTTGACGATGAAGTCATGGCGGCGCGCGGGGCATGGGCCGAATGGGCCGCCAAGCCGCTGACCTTTCGCGTCGAAACGCTGCGGCGCTTTGCCGACCGGGTGAAAGCCGAAGGCGACAGGTTTGCTGACCTCATCGCGCGCGAAACCGGCAAGCCGCTGTGGGAAGCCAAGACCGAAGTCGATTCGGTCGCCAATAAAGTCGAGATTTCGGCGAAGGCCTATGGCGAGCGCACCCCCAACCGCCGCATCGACGGGGCCATGGGCATGCGCAACGCGCTGCGCCACAAACCGCACGGCGTACTTGCGGTGCTCGGTCCTTATAATTTTCCCGCGCATCTGCCCAACGGGCACATCGTTCCCGCGCTGATTGCCGGCAATGCAGTGGTGTTCAAGCCATCGGAAAAGACGCCTGCGGTCGGCGCGATGCTTGTTGATCTTTATCGACAAGCGGGCGTGCCCGAGGGCGTGGTACGGCTGGTCATCGGCGGTCCCGACGAAGGCAAGGCGCTCGCGGCGCATGAAGGCATCGACGGCCTGTTGTTTACCGGATCAGCGCGGACGGGCATTGCGCTCAATCGGCAATTCGCCTCGCGTCCCGATAAGATGCTAGCGCTCGAGCTGGGTGGAAACAATCCGGTGGTGGTGTGGGACACCGCCGAACTCACCGGTGCCGCCACGCTGGTGGCGCAATCGGCATTCCTGAGCGCCGGACAGCGCTGCACGGCTGCGCGCCGCCTGATCGTCCATGACGACATGGCCGACCGCTTTATCGACGAGGTGAAGGGTATTGCGGGTCGTCTGATCATCGATGAACCGCATGCCACCCCCGCGCCCTTCATGGGCCCTGTGATCGACAATGAAGCCGCCGACAGCTTGACCGAGAGTTTTCTCGAGCTGATGTCCAACGGCGGCAAGGTGATCAAACATTTGGCGCGCCCGGTGAAGGGGCGTCCCTTTCTTGCCCCCGGCATCATCGATGTGACTGGTATCAAAGAGCGTCCCGATGCCGAGCTGTTCGGTCCAGTGTTGCAGGTGATCCGCGTCGGATCGTTCGAAGAGGCGATCATCGAGGCCAACAACACCAAATTCGGCCTTTCTGCTTCACTCATTGGCGGCACACCCCAGCTCTATGATCAATTCTGGGCCAATGCGCGCGCCGGGGTGATCAACTGGAACCGCCCGACCAATGGCGCATCGTCGGCCGCCCCCTTTGGCGGCATTGGCCTTTCGGGCAATCACCGGCCAAGCGCCTATTATGCCGCCGATTACTGCGCCTATCCTGTCGCAAGTTCGGAAGCGGAATCGGCGCGCGCCAGCATTGGCGTGGGTCTGCGCGATCCCGAAGGCGACGGTGACCGGCCCAATCTGGTGCGCAAGGGCGCATAGCTGACCTTTAGTCTGGGCAATTATCGCTGATTTGCCCCGATCGGCCAGACGGCCCATCTTGCTGTCATGCATGACGCTCCCCTCCCCCTGCACCGCGCGGGCAAAATCTGGCTGGTCGGTGCAGGGCCGGGCGACCCCGACCTGCTGACAGTGAAGGCTGCCCGCCTGATTGCCGGTGCCGACCTGATCGTCCACGATGGGCTGGTTGATTCCGCGATTTTGGCGCTGGCTTCACCGCACGCCGAGCTGGTCTCGGTCGCCAAACAGCGCAGTCGGCACACCTTGCCGCAGGATCGCATCAACGCGCTGCTGGTCGATGCGGCGCGCGCCGGACGTGATGTGGTACGGCTGAAGGGCGGCGATCCGTTTATCTTTGGACGCGGCGGCGAAGAACTGGAGGCGGCACGCGAAGCTGGCATCGCCTGCGAAATCATTCCTGGTATCACCGCCGCCACGGGTTGCGCGGCTGCCGCTGGCCTCCCCCTCACCCACCGCGACCATGCGCACAGCGTCAGCTTTGTCGCGGGGCAGTGCAAGGACTTGACCGATCAGGACTGGTCGGGCCTCGCCGGCCATGGCCGCACGCTGGTTGTCTATATGGGCATCGCCACGGCAGCAGCGATCGCTGACAAGCTGATGGCCGATGGTGTTGCGCCCGACCTTCCCGTCGCAGTGCTGGAAAAAGGAACGCGCGCCGACCAGCGCGCGCTGCGCACGCTGCTCGCCGATCTGGGCGATATGGTGGTGCGCGAGGGTGTTAAGAGCCCTGCGCTGATCGTGATCGGTGCGGTCACGGCGCTTGCCGATGCCGACGACCGGCTTCACGCACTGGCCGCCGAAGCGGAGAAGACTCTATGAAAATCCTGACCGGAAACGACCTCGCGAGCGGAGCAGTGACCTGGTGGACCGGCAGCGGTTGGTCGCGCCATGTCGAAGATGCCGTGGACGTCGGCGAAAGCGGCGACGCTATATTGGCCGCCGAGGAAGGCGCGCGCCGCGTCAACGCGCCCTATATCATCGCCGCCGAAGCCACCCCGCAAGGCCCGCGCCCCGCGCATATCAAGGACCGCGTCCGCGCGCTGGGTCCCACGGTGCGTCCTGACCTTACATTAAAGCCCGCCGATCCGGCCGCAGGCGACTGGGTGATTTGATGTCAACTTTCTTTTCCGTTCGTGTCGAGCGAAGTCGAGACACCTCGCCGGAGCGCACGAACGATGGGCCTCTCGACTTCGCTCGAGGCGAACGGAGCTTTGTGGATGTATAAATATGACACTTATGACCAAGCCATGGTCGATGCACGCGTTGAGGAATTCCGCGATCAGGTGCGCCGCCGCATGGCCGGTGAGATCACCGAGGACCAATTCAAACCGCTGCGGCTGATGAACGGTCTTTATCTGCAGCTTCACGCCTATATGCTGCGCGTTGCCATTCCCTATGGCACGCTCGACAGCCGCCAGATGCGCATGCTTGCGCATATCGCGCGTAAATATGACCGCGATTACGGCCATTTCACCACACGCCAGAACATCCAGTATAACTGGATCAAACTGGAGGAATGCGGCGATTTGCTAGCCGATCTGGCCAGCGTGGAAATGCACGCCATCCAGACCAGCGGCAATTGCATCCGCAACATCTCCTCCGACCAATATGCCGGGGCCGCTGCCGACGAAGTCGCCGACCCGCGCCCTTGGGCTGAGCTGCTGCGCCAATGGTCGAGCTTCCACCCCGAATTCAGCTTCCTGCCGCGCAAGTTCAAGATTGCCGTCATCGCGTCGGACGAGGATCGCGCGGCCATGCGGCTGCACGACATCGGTATCCAGCTGGTCGAGCGCGACGGCAAATTGGGCGCGGCCTTCTACGTTGGCGGCGGGATGGGCCGCACCCCGATGATAGCACCGCTGATCAGGGATTTTGTGCCGATCGAGGATTATCTGAGCTACGCCGAGGCGTGCCTGCGCGTGTACAACCGCTATGGTCGCCGCGACAATATCTACAAAGCGCGGATCAAAATTCTAGTCCATGAAATCGGTGCCGACGAATATCGCCGCCAGGTCGAGGAGGAGTTTGTCCACGTCAAGACGCTGGGCATCGATCCGCCCGCCGCCGAATTGGAGCGCATAGCGGCCTTCTTCGCACCGCCGGCCTTCGATGCCGATGCCGCCGCGCAGCTGGATCGCAGCGACCCCGATTTCGCCCTCTGGCTCGACCAGAATGTGAAGCCGCACAAGGTGCAGGGCTACGCCATCGTCAATATCAGCCTGAAGCCCGTCGGCGGCATTCCCGGCGATGCGTCCTCGGCGCAGATGGACGTGATGGCTGACATCGCCGAACGCTATAGCTTTGATGAGCTGCGCGTCACGCACGCTCAGAACATCGTGCTGCCGCATGTGGCGCAGCGCGACCTCTATGCCGTGTGGAGCGCGCTGCGCGATGCCGAGCTGGCTGATGCAAATCTCGACCTGATCAGCGACATCATCGCTTGTCCCGGCCTTGACTATTGCAGCCTTGCCAATGCCCGCTCCATCCCAGTCGCGCAGAAGATCGCGCGGCGCTTTGCCGATCTCGACCGCCAGCGCGAACTGGGCGAGCTCAAGCTCAAAATCTCGGGCTGCATCAACGCTTGCGGCCACCACCATGCCGGGCACATCGGCATTTTGGGCGTCGACCGCAAAGGCGTGGAAAACTACCAACTGCTGCTCGGCGGTTCGGGTGCGGAGGATGTGTCGCTTGGCACTATCACCGGTCCTGGTTTCGATGAGGACGGCATCGTCGATGCGGTCGAGCGAGTGACCGACAAATATCTCGAACTGCGCGTGGACGGCGAACGCTTTGTCGACACTTATCGCCGCGCCGGCATGGCCCCGTTCAAGGAGGCGATCTATGGTTGAGCATCTAGCAAGCGGCGAAGAGCCCTGCGTCACGCTTGACGCCTTCCTGACCCAGTCGAATGCCACCGCCGTGCGGCTGGAGCCCGACGAGGATGCGCGCGCGCTGATCCCCTTTCTGGATCGGCTGCAACTGATCGAGATCGCTTTTCCCAAGTTCCGCGACGGGCGCGGCTATTCTGCGGCGCGCATCCTGCGCGAAGCAGGTTTTACCGGTGAACTGCGCGCGCAGGGCGATGTTCTGGTCGACCAGATCGCTTTCCTGCAGCGCTGCGGCTTCGACAGCTTTGCCCCCGAAAAGCCGCTCAACCCGGCCGATGTTGAAGCGGCGCTCAAGCGCTTCCCGCACGCTTATCAGCGCGCTGCTGATGCCGCTGTGCCGATCTGGAAGCTGCGGCATGGCTAAGGCCGCGCGCCAGCTTGACATCATCGACACCGCGCCGCCGTTTACACAAACGGACGCGGTGCGCCTCAATGCGCGCTACGATGGTATCGATACGGCGGACATGCTGGCCGACCTGCTCGCGACGCGCCCGTTTGAACATATCGCGGCGGTGTCCTCCTTCGGCGCAGAGTCGGCAGTTTTGCTTCACCTGATCGCGCAGATCGACAAGTCGGTGCCGCTGATCTTCGTCAACACGCAAAAGATGTTTGCCGAAACGCTGCTCTATGTCGATGAACTCAGCGAGCGGCTGGGCTTCACCGATTTGCGCGTTTATCGCCCCGACCCGCTGTTGCTCGCAGCGCGCGATGCGACCGGGCTGCGCTGGTCCTACGACCCCGACGGCTGCTGCGATTTGCGCAAAAGCGAGCCGCTGCGCCGCGCGCTCGCGGGCTTCGACGCGTGGATTTCGGGGCGCAAGGCATTTCAGGCCAAGACCCGCGCCGCGCTGCCGCGTTTCGAGATTGACGAAGGGCGTCTGAAGATCAATCCGCTCGCCGATTGGGACAAGGCACGGATCGACGCCTATTTCGCCGAGCATGATTTGCCGCGCCATCCGCTCGAAGCGCAAGGCTATCCGTCCATTGGCTGCTCGCCCTGCACGTCTAAAGTTCTCCCCGGCGAAGACCCGCGCGCGGGCCGCTGGCGCGGGTGGGACAAGGTCGAATGCGGGATTCACGGCGAAGCGACGCCGCTCCCGGGCGGAGATGATCCCGCGAATGATCCGATTTTCTGACGCAGTGCTCCGAATATCTGCGCCATCGTCATCCCGGATCAAGTCCGGGATGACGAAAAACTTGGTTCATCAATGTTCGCGTACGCTGCTCTGGATTGCTGCGCTACGCTCGGAACGACGGCAAAAAATCACTCATAATCCTCATACGCCTGACTACTATCGGCCAGATCCGTAAACTTCGTCGTCCGCGCCTCGAAGTGCAGGCGCACCTTGCCGGTCGAACCATGGCGCTGCTTCGCCACGATCAGTTCGGCGAGGCCAAACACCCGCTCCATTTCCTGCGCCCAGGCTTCGTGCGCGGCGTGCACCTTGACATCGTCGCCCTCGACCGGCCGTTTGGGTTCGCGCGCGGCGACATAATAATCCTCGCGGAACACGAACAACACGATGTCGGCGTCCTGCTCAATCGAGCCCGATTCGCGCAGGTCCGACAGCTGCGGCCGCTTGTCCTCGCGCTGCTCGACCGCGCGGCTCAGCTGCGACAGCGCCATCACCGGAACGTTCAGCTCCTTCGCCAGCGTCTTAAGACCGCGCGATATCTCGCTGATTTCCTGAACGCGATTATCGCCGGCTTTGCTCGTTCCTTGCAGCAATTGCAGATAGTCGACGATGATCAGGCCGATGCCATGTCGCCGCTGCAGCCGCCGCGCGCGGGTGCGAAGGCCAGCGATCGTCAACCCCGCCGTATCGTCGATGAATAGCGGCAATGTCTGCAACCGCTGCGCCGCGCGGCTCAGCGACTGGAAATCATCCTTGCTGATTTTCCCCATGCGCAGCGCCTCGCCCGAGATGCCCGACTGTTCGGCCAGGATGCGCGTCGCGAGCTGGTCGGCGGACATTTCCAGACTGAAAAAGGCGGTTTTCGCGCCCATGTTTTTCTCGGGCGGGATGCCGTCTTCCTCGTCGCGGCGATAGCGCTCCGCCGCGCTGAAGGCGATGTTCGTGGCGAGCGAGGTTTTGCCCATACCAGGACGCCCGGCGAGGATGAGGAGGTCGCTGTCGTGCAACCCACCAATTTTGGCATTCACGCTGGCAAGCCCCGTGGTGATGCCCGACAGGCTGCCGCCCGAATTCAGCGCGCGTTCGGCGACATCCAATGCCGATTTCGTCGCTTGGGCAAAATGCTTTACCGTACCGAGCTCCGCCTCACCCCCCGCCACGCGATAGAGCGCGGTTTCGGCCTCCTCGATCTGCGCCTGCGGATCAACGCGCTCGCTGGTGTCGAGCGCGTTTTCCACCATCACCCGGCCCACACCCGCCAGTTCGCGCAGCAGCGCCAGATCGAAAATCTGCCGCGCAAAATCCCGCGCGCCGATCAACCCCGCACCGCTACCCGTCAATTGCGCAAGATAGGCCGGCCCACCAACCGACTTCATCGCTTCGTCGGCGTCGAACATGGGCTTCAGTGTCACCGGGTTGGCGACCATATTGCGCTCGATCAGCGCAGTGGCGTGCGCGAAAATGCGGCCGTGCAATGGCTCATAAAAATGTTCGGGCGTCAGCGCGACCGGCAGGTCTTCGGCGACTCGGTTGTCGATCAGCAACGCCCCCAGAAAGGCGGCCTCCGCCTCAATATTGCGAGGTAATTGCGCGGCTTCGCCATTGTTGGCAGGCAAAGGAAAGGGCAGGACGTCGACCATGGGCTTACCATGCGCTGCGCGCCCGTGCGGTGCAATGGCGGTGCGGCGCTCCGCTGCGCACAGCCCTGTGGATAACCCCCTTGCCCTTCCCCGCAGCGTGGGCGAAGAGGCTGGGCGTGACCGAAGACCGCCGCATCATCTCCGTCGATCTCGACGAAACGACCATCGTCTGGCGCAATGCCGACGTTGAGCAGGAGCGGCGCGTCGCGATTTTTGATTTGCTCGAGGAAAACAGCTTCACCCCCGCGCGTCAGCATGACGATGGTTATGCCGGTCCCTATCGCCTGAAACTGCGCGTCGAGGAAGGTCGGCTGGTCTTTGAAATTGCCCGTGAAAATGGCGAACTGCTGGAGGTGCTGATTTTGGGCCTCGGTCGCTTCCGGCGCCCGATCCGCGACTATTTCGCCATCTGCGACAGCTATTATCAAGCGATCCGCACGTCGACCGCGCAGCAAATTGAAACAGTGGACATGGCGCGCCGGGCGCTACACAACGAAGGCGCGGAAATGCTGATTGAGCGGCTGGAAGGCAAGATCGCGGTCGATTTCGATACGGCGCGACGGCTGTTCACGCTGATCTGCGTGCTGCACATCAAGGGTTGAGCCGGTGAACATTGCGCTGCGCCGGGTGGCCGCATGGACGGTCTTGTTGCTGATTGCGGGCGGCGCGGTCCTCTGGTGGGCAGCGCGGTGGAAACCCGATCTGGATCTCTATCCCGAACAAGGCGTGTCGATCAGCGCCGCCAATGGCGATGTGCCATGGGGCCGGGTCAAGGCTGCGGGCGCGCGCTTTGCCTATCTCGCCGCCACGGACGGCGCGCGCGGCCGCGATGGCCGCTTTGCTGCCAACCGCGAAGGCGCAGCGGCGCAGGGCATCCGCAGCGGCGCCATCCACCGCTATCGGCTATGCGCCTTTGCGGCTGATCAAGCGGCCAATTTCATTCGCAACGTCCCGCGTGATCCCACCGCGCTGCCCCCGGCGGTTTGGTTGGAACTCGATAATGATTGCGCCGCCCGCCCCAGCCGGGCGCTGCTCCTGTCCGAACTCACCACCTTCCTTGCCCAGATTGAAGCCCATCTGGGCAAGCGCAGTATCATCGCTCCCAGCGCCGCGTTCGACGCCGAATATCGGGTCAGTCAGGACGTGGCGCGAACCACGTGGGTACGCGGATTTTTCTTCGAGCCCGATTATGGCGCCCACGACTGGACCCTGTGGCAGGCGAGCGACTATGTCCGCATCACCGGGGTCGATGGCACCGTCGGCTGGAATGTGGTCCATGGAGAGCGATGATGGCGGACATTGAGACAAGAAAGGCGCTGATCGCAGCCGCGCGCGAAGCCGCTGCCCGTGCCTATGCCCCTTATTCGGGCTTTCATGTCGGCGCGGCCTTGCTGCTGAGCGACGGCAGTATCGTGACCGGGGCCAATGTTGAAAATGCAAGCTACGGCTTGTCGCTCTGCGCCGAAACGGTGGCCATCGCCAAGCTCGCCAATATGGGTGCGCTGGCACATCTGCGCGCCGTGGCAATCATCGGCGGCCGGTCCGAAGGCGGAGCGCTTATCGGCACAGAACCGGTGCATCCCTGCGGTCGTTGCCGCCAGATACTCAACGAGGCCGCCGAACAGGCGCGCACCGACGTGACGGTCATCTGCACATCGGGCGACGGCGGCGCGATGGCGACTTACCCGTTAAGCGAGCTCTTGCCACACAGTTTCGGGCCAAAAGACTTGGGGCTGGCCTGAGGGGCTTGCGCTCGCCCGTCGCCGCCGCCACACCCACAGCCATGGCAATTCTTTCCGACAAATGGATTCGTGAACAGGCTCAGGCACGCGGGATGATCGAGCCGTTTGTTGAGGCACAGCGGCGCGACGGCTGCATCAGCTATGGCCTCTCCTCTTATGGCTATGACGCACGCGTTGCGCCTGAGTTCAAGATTTTCACCAACGTCCATTCGACCGTCGTCGACCCCAAGAATTTCGACCCGCAAAGCTTTGTCGACATGCAAACCGACGTCTGCATCATCCCGCCAAACAGCTTTGCGCTCGCCCGCACCGTCGAATATTTCCGAGTGCCAGAGGATGTGCTGGTCATTTGCCTGGGCAAATCCACCTATGCACGCTGCGGCATCATCGTGAATGTCACCCCGCTCGAGCCGGGTTGGGAAGGTCATGTGACGCTGGAATTTTCCAACACCACTCCCCTGCCCGCCAAAATTTACGCCAATGAAGGCGCGTGCCAGTTTCTGTTCCTGCAGGG
The DNA here is from genome assembly GCA_964401155.1 of uncultured Sphingopyxis sp. Classification (GTDB taxonomy): domain Bacteria; phylum Pseudomonadota; class Alphaproteobacteria; order Sphingomonadales; family Sphingomonadaceae; genus Sphingopyxis. Next base: position 8,774 of record CAYNXF010000025.1, on the reverse strand, counting down.
CAATGAGCGCTGCGAAACCAGCTACGCCGACCGCGCGGGCAAATATATGGGGCAGCGCGGGGTGACGCTGCCGCGACTTTAATTTTATACCCCGCCCGCCCTGAGCTTGTCGAAGGGCTGTCCTTTACTTTGCAAAGGCGGAAAGAAAGAACGGCCCTTCGACAAGCTCAGGGCGAACGGTTGAGGAGAATAAGGTGGCTGCGAAGAACCGCGAATTCGATATCATCGTCTATGGAGCCACCGGCTTCACCGGCCGCCTCGTCGCCGAATATCTGTCCCAGCATTATGCCGGCCGCAAGGATGCTCCCAAATGGGCGATGGCGGGGCGCAGCGACGCCAAGCTCGCCGCCGTTCGCGACGAAATCGGCGCGCCCACCGATACGCCGCTGGTCGTCGCCGACGCCAGCGATCCCGCCAGCCTCGACGCCATGTGCGAACGCACCCGCGTCGTGCTGACCACCGTTGGCCCCTATCAGCTTTATGGCAATGAACTGGTTGCCGCCTGCGTCAAGGCGGGCACGGACTATGCCGATTTGTGCGGCGAGCCGGGCTGGATGCGTGAGATGATCGATCTGCATCACGAGGCCGCGAAGGCGTCGGGTGCGCGCATTACATTCAGCTGCGGCTTTGACTCGATCCCCTTCGATCTCGGCGTCCTGTTCCTGCAAGCCGAGGCGGTGAAGCGCCACGGCTCCCCCGCCCCGCGCGTCAAGGGCCGTATGCGCAAGATGGCGGGCGGCGCGTCGGGCGGAACTGTCGCCAGCCTGACGGAGACGCTCAAAGCCGTAGCAAGAAAGCCCAGCCTCGCGTTGTTGCTCAAATCCAGCTTCGCATTAACCCCCGGTTTTGAAGGGCCGTCGCAGCCGTCGGGGCTCATCCCAGAATATGACAGCGCGACCGGCACCTGGACCGCGCCCTTCATCATGGCGCCGATCAACACCAAAAATGTTCACCGTACCAATTTCCTGCTCGGCCATCCGTGGGGCACCGACCTTGTCTATGACGAAATGGTGATGACGACCATCGGCGATGCGGGGAAAGCGATGGCGGAGGCGATGGCCAAGGCCAACCCGTTCGGCGAAAGCAAGCTGAAACCCGGCGAAGGGCCGAGCAAGGAAGAGCGCGAGAATGGCTTTTACGACATTATTTTTATCGGGGAATATCCTGACGGGACGATGCTGAAAGCCAACGTGACCGGTGACCGCGACCCGGGCTATGGTTCGACATCAAAGATGCTGGCCGAAACCGGGGTGGCGTTGCTAGCGAGCAAGGGCGCGGGCGGGGTTTGGACCCCCGGCGCGCTGTTGGGCGATGCGCTGATTGCGCGGCTGACCGAGCATGCGGGGCTTACGTTCCGGATTGAAGAGTGATTTTCACCTTCCCCTAAACCCGCCTGCCCTGTGCTTGTCGAAGGGCCGTCCTTTCTTTCGATGGTGTCAATAAGAGCGGTCCTTAGACAGCGACCCATCGGGATCCAGGACGGGCGGGATATTTTAGACAGAATGCCCATGACCACCCTCTCCTCTCTCGATTCCCTCCTCAGCACGCTTGACGACGATGGCGACGATATCACGGCCACGATTGACCCCAGCTGGATGCAGGGGCGCACCGCTTATGGCGGGATCAGCAGCGCAGTCGCGCTGGCGGCGGTCATGTGCAGACACCAACCCGAAAAGCCGCTACGCTGCGCCCAGATCAGCTTTGTCGGACCGGTTGGCGGAAATTGCCGCGTGGCGACGCGGGTAATCCGCCAGTCTAAATCCAGCCTGTTCGTCGATGCAGGCGTGTCGGGGGCCGACGGCTTTGGCACTGCCGCGCTGTTCACCTTCACCGGCGCACGCACGTCGCACCTTGACCATGATCGCCTCACCATGCCCGCTGCGCCGGCGCCCGAAGCGCTAGACCCCATCCCGGCGAGCAAATATCGCCCCGAATTCACGCGCCATTTCGACATGCGTCCGACCATCGGGCCGCGCATACTGACCAAGCAGGACAAGGCTGAAATGCTAACCTGGGTGCGCTTCAATGAAAATCCGGCGTGCCATCCGGCCATTGCCCTGCTGGCGCTCGGTGACGCGCTCCCGCCGGCGGCCTTGCATTTGTTCCATGAATTCGGTCCGATCAGCTCGATGAACTGGACCGTCAATATGCTCACCGACACCCCTACCACTGATGCCGATGGCTGGTGGCTGCTTTCGGCCACCAGTCGCTATGCCCGCGGCGGCTTTTCGGTGCAGGACATGATGATCTGGAACCGCGCAGGCCAGGCGGTGGTTTCGGGCAGCCAGGGGGTGGCGATTTACTGCTGACGCGGCAACAATATGCGCGCCTCCAGCCCGCCTTCGACCCGATTGGCCAGCACCAGCGACCCGCCCTCGCCCTCGGCAACCATTTTGGCGATGGCCAGGCCCAGCCCTGATCCACCAGTGGCACGGCTGCGTGATTCCTCGCCGCGCGCAAACGGCTCCAGCAACGCGTCAATTTTGGTCGGGTCAATGCCGAGGCCGTTGTCGGCAATGACGATTGCTATAGCGCCAGCTGCCATATCCAATCGCACCTCGGCGCTGGTGCCATAAGCCAACGCATTATCGATCAAATTGCGCACCGCACGCGCCAGCAGCATTGCCCGGCCGACAAAAACGGCGTCGTCGGCCCCGGCAATCCGCGACACGCCCATCCCGCGCTCAGCATATTCCGCAACCAGCGCATCGAGCCAAGGCCCCAGCCGAATGCGGGACGGTGCCTCGACGCCCGCCCCACTGCGCGCCACCGCCAACATATCGTTCAGCATCGCCGCCAGTTCGTCGATTGACGCAATCATTTTGGTGCGCAGCGCCTCGTCATCCACCTGTTCCACGCGCACCCGCAGGCTCGCCAGCGGCGTGCGCAAATCATGCCCGACCGCGCCGAGCATCCGGTCCTTGTCGGCCATCATCGTGTCAATGCGAGCGCGAAACAGGTTGAACGCGCCCATCAGGTCGCGGACATCATTGGGGCCGCGCGGGGTGAGCGGTGAAGCGCGGTCGCCGGGCATTGCGCCGCGCACCGATTTGGTAAGCTCGTTCAAGGGTCGCGACACGCGCCAGGCGATCAACACAATCGGCACCAGCAGCACGAGGTAAAGCAACAAGGTCTGGCCAATCAGCAACGCCGACAGCCGGTCACCCGATTGCGGCGCGCGCCCTTGCACGCTGATCCAGCGGATGCCATCGAACACCACCACGATCGCGCGCGGCGGGATATAGGGCTCGCCCGCTGCCGTGTCGTCTACCGCAGGTCGGCGACCAGACCCGGCCAGATGCCATGCCCAGACCGAGCGCACCGCCACCCCGTTTTCAGCGAGCAAATCGCGCACATGCTGCGCCAGCCGGGGAATTTCGCGCGCGCGCGGGGGACGTTCCGGGGCGATCAGCGCGATGGACACGCGCCCGCGCTGGTAATCCCCGGGACCAAGGATGGAATCTTCGCGCCGCTCACGTTCGACCAAGTCATAGATACGCGCCGCCGCTACGCCGCCAACTTGTGCGACAAATTGTTCGCGCTGGGCCCGACCGAGCAACCACAAATTGGCCGATTGCGCGACAAACAGCGTAATCGCGACCGCCAGCAACAATTGGCCGACCAGGCTTTTGGGCCACAGCCGCACGCGCGTCACCCTGCCTCGCCCATGCGCCGCACGTCGCACGCCAGCGTATAGCCGCCGCCCCACACGGTTTTGACCAGTTTCGGGTGCGCGGGGTCGTCCTCAATCTTCTTGCGCAGACGGCTGACCAGATTGTCGATGGCACGGTCGAAAATATCGGCCTCGCGCCCGCGCACCATGTCAAGCAACCGGTCGCGGCTCATCACCTGTCGCGGGTGGCGAACCAGCGCGTGCAACAAGAGATACTCGCCCGTCGACAGCTCGATCACTGATCCGTCCGGGCCAAGCAGCGTACGTTCGGCGTCGCGCAGCATGTACCCGGCAAAAGCATATCCGCTGGCGTCACCGCCAATGGGCACGCCCGCCGGAGCGGCTCGGCGCAGCACGGTGCGAATACGCGCCACCAGCTCGCGTGGGTTAAAGGGTTTGGCCAGATAATCGTCCGCACCCATTTCCAGCCCGACGATCTTTTCGGTATCCTCGGCCCGGGCTGTCAGCAATATCACAGGAATATTGGTGGTAGCGCGCAAGAACCGCGTCAGCGACAAACCATCCTCACCCGGCATCATGATGTCGCTGACCACCAGATCATAGGCATTTGCCGCCACCATCGCCCGCGCTTCAGCGGCCGATGCGGCGGCATCCACAGCAAAGCCCTGGCCGACCAGATAGTCGGTCAGCGGCTCGCGGATCGACGGTTCATCATCAATCAGCAACAGGCGCGCAGGGGTTAAGGTGTCGGGCATGGCGTGCATCGCGGGGTCGGCCAATCCAATGGCAAATGCAAGAGGCGGCGCGCTGTCCGGAGGGGGAAGGAGAGGCAGCGCGCCGCCAGTGTGCCGCTCGGGCCGTGGCGGCGTGGACTGGGCTTTATTCGCCTGCGGATGTGGCAGCGGGTCCGCCGCGGCGACCTTCACCACGCTTGCCGCGTGCGGCGGCGCGTTCCTCGGCGGTCACCTGGCCATCCTTGTTAGCGTCGATGCGGTCAAACCGGGCCAGCGCGGCGGCGCGCATTTCATCAAGCGTGATGGCCTTGTCGCCATTGCTGTCGACCATGCCCAGCATCCGGCCGCCGTGGCCGTGGCGTCGGTCGCCGTGCTTGCCGCGCATTTCTGCGCCGCCGCTGCCGCGTTCCGCGCGCGCCGCGCGGCGCTGGGTCCGCTTGGCGTCGCGTGCCGCTGCAGCGGCATCGAACTCGGCGCGGCTGACGCTGCCGTTGCGGTCGGTATCGAGCGCGGCGAACATGGCGTTCTGACGTTCGGCACGATGTGCAGCGCGGTCGCCATCATCAACCTTGCCGTCCTTGTTGGCGTCGAGTTTGGCAAAACGCTTGGCAACGTCAGCTTCAACCTCGGCACGCGTCAACACGTCATTATTGTCCGCATCGGGGTTGGCGCGCGCAGGGCCCGGGGCGGGGGCGGCAATAGCAGCGGCAACGGTGCCGAGCAGCAGCGAAAATTTCTTCATCACATTTGGTCCTTGACTGCGGGCGGACAGCTGGGGCGCCGTCCGATGATGCCGCATCTAGGCTTCATTTGTCCTGCAACTATGCCAATTGGCGGCAAGTTTGTCGCAATTTGTCGCGGGTAGCCGGAACCGCAAAATAGGGGATAACTCTAGCATTCCTGTACTATTCTGAACCAGATAATTTCATGTAGCCCCCAATCTGGCGCCCAATTTGCGCCGCAAAGGCTGGAATGGCGATTAGGTCGCGGCTCCCGATGAGCCAGTCATGGCAAACTTGGAAAGGTCTGGCAGCGACCCTGTAGCAGTCATTCGCGCTAAGGCAGCTATGCGCCCTCATCTCGGTCATTAGGCCAATCGCTGGCATAACCCAGCCGCCGCAGCGTCCCTTACCAGGCCTACTTTTTCTCCATGTCGTTCATGTTGTGGCCATCATGCTCGCCAGCCTCGGCAACTTTGTCCTTGCAGCAGGCCATTTTGCTCTCAGCGCTTTTTTTTCAGCAGCAGCATTCTTGCTTAGGCGACGGGGCTGGTTCCGAAGCATAAGCATTGGACGACAGGGTGAGCGCCAGCGCGCCAACAAGAAAAGCCAATTTCATCCTACATCTTCTCTAGTGCCGTTAATCATGAGCCTATGAATTGATGCAGTCTAGCGCCAAGCGCAAGAAGATTCAGCCCGGCGCATTATTGGCTGACGACCAGTGGATATGCGCGATCCGCCACTGGCCATCCACTTGGCGCAATATCATGGTTTCGACCGAGCGGCTGTTGATGGGACGGTCGCGATAGGTGCCGGTGACCTGTTCGATACTCATAACCCAGGCCATATTGCCTGCCTGACCACTTTTCCTGCTGACGAGTTTCCGGGCAACGGCGGCGCTGAACGCTGCGTCCGCTTCAAGGTGATGCGCCGCATATTCTGTACGGTTCTGCTCGACGCCGCCGGATTCAAAAACCACGACATCCTCAGTCATTAATGCGAGCGCTGCTGCAGTATCGCCTCGCGTTAGAGCGGCGTGAAACCCGTTTACGGCATCTTCTGCCGTTGACGGCTGTGTCGCAGCAGCAGGCTGAGCAAGCTCTAGCGCTGGGGATGGAGAATGCGTGGCCGGATGGACTGCTGCGACGAGCTGTGGCGACCAGAGAAAGACAGCTGCTGTGCATCCTAAACGTGCTAACCGATCTTTCCCGGCATTTGTTATCGCTCGCATCTTGCCCCCTTACTGCTGGTCTTGATGAGCCGCCAATGCGCTTCAGTCGCCCATTGGCGACATCATGGTAATGGATGCAACAAGCGCCACAATCAAAATGCCAACTGCAATCTCTGCTCCAAGGCTCATTCGTATCGATGCCAGGATAGTGGTTGTGTCCGCGTTGGAATGGCCGACGGATTTTGCGTGACGCCTTCCAATCGACGCGTTCCGCGCGCCGAACAGCAGCATAACGCCAACCAGTGCAACTTTGGCAATCAGCAGGCGTCCATAAATCGTGTCAAGTATCGCACCGCTGCTTTCGAGCCCGAAAATGAGCTGCGCATTGATGATCCCCGTAACAACAACAACAGCGACCAACAGCAGCCCCAAAGCCGCGAACCGGTGCATCGCCACCAGCAGAGGTTCAGCGAGCCCACGGCCCGCAGGACCATGGGCTATCACCGTTAAATTCAGGAACCACAGGATTGCCCCAACCCACAACGCAGCGGCCATAAGATGCGCTGCATCAGCAAACCGATGCAATATGCCAGCCACCCCCTCGCTCGCTGCCGCATGTCCGCTCCAGGCGAGCGTCGCGAGGACGAGGGCGTAGAGCGACGCGGCGCAAGGCAAGGCGAGCCGATAGCATCGGGCCGACAACAGCATTGCTGCGGCAACCACCAGTAAGGCCAGTCGCAGCAGGAATGCCCAGCCCAGACTGGTCTCGGTCAACAGCGCCTTGATGGTTAGCCATTCCAGCTGCCAAATACTCTGCCCCATCATCGCCGCGATGCTGGCGAGCATTTGTGCAGTCGATATAAAGGGAGCGGACATCGCTGACGCGACTACAGCGGCGTCCATGCGGCCAGCAGTCGTGTCCAAATCAATCTTGGCCAATCCGATCAACCGGAATGCGGTCAGCCCGAACAGTCCCAGCAACACTGCATAATGGGCAAATCGTAGTGCCAGATGCAGCCAGTCGTCCACGCCGCGCTCAGCTGACCTTGAAGCCCACTGTGCCTTTCATGCGATGACCGTCGGCCCCGGCCGCTTGCCAGCGGACTTCGTAAGTGCCTGCACTCAGCGGCTTGCGAAGCGACAGCGTCATAGTGCGATTGCCATCAGACCAGGTGGTCGTGAAATTGCGGATGACCATCTCGCCATGATCCTTCACGCCGGGCATTGCCGTCATCACAATGCTGGCCGCGGCGGTCGGCGGCAGGAGCGCTTCGTTAAAGGTCAATGTCACGACCCGCGCCGTTTTGACCGTTGTGCCCTCGGCCGGGGTTGAGGCGACAACGCGGCTGTGCGCTAGCGCAATTGGGGCGGCAGCGACCGACGCGGTCAATGCGGCGATAGCGATAAATATTGGAGCAAGTTTCATCTTGATGTCCTTAGCATTTCAAAACCAGAAGCGGATGCCCACCACATAATTGGTGACACTGGGATCTTCACCAGCCGTGCGGGCAAAGTCGGCACCATTGCCAACCCGCCAGCTTTGTTCGATGCCGATATATGGGGCGAATTCGCGAATGAACTCGTAGCGCAGCCGGACGCCGGCCTCGACGCTGTCGAGCCCCGCGCCGATGCCCAGGCGCGGTACGTCTTGTGCTGCCAGATTGAGCTCAGCGCGCGGCTGCAAAATCAGCCGCTGGCTAATCCGCTGGTCGAGTTCGGCCTCGATCCGCGCGGTCACGTCGCCGCGGTGCGATACAAAGAGCGCCGCATCGACCTCGAACATATAGGGCGCGAGCCCCTGGATGCCGACGACGGCATGCGTTGTGGCGGGTCCGGCAACATCCTGTCTTACGCCGATCTGGACATCCCAAAAGGGGGCGACGGCACGCGACCACAGCGCCTGCAACTCGGCATCTTCGATATTTTCGCCGAACGCGCCTTCGCCCTCGCTCTTGAACCACAGACGGCTGGTCGGTCCGCCATAATAGCCCTGGACGTCCCACAGATAGCCATCGCTGCCTTCGCGCACCTGCGCCTCCAGCCGGTCGCCCTGAAACCAGAAGACCGGGAAATCGCCATGCGTCCGGCGCAATTCTTGTCGCGAGCTGGACATCGCGTCGGCTCCCCAGATCGCATCCGCAGCACGCGGTGGGCCTGCACCTGCCTCGGCCGGTGGCGGCGTTTCCAAATCGGGTCCGGGGGACGCCGATCCAGCCGGCATGCCGTGGTCCATCTTGCTGTGGTCCATATCGTCCGCTGTCTCCCCGCGGTCAGCCATGACATGTCCGGCGTGGGGATCGGTCTGCTCGGGCTTCGCAGCGGGCGAAGGCTGATGCGCGCCATGATCCTGCGCCATCACCGCTGCCGTTGGCCAGGCTGTGCCGATCAGCAATGCGCCGAGAATGGAATGCCTGCTCATGCCGCGTCTTCCGGTCCGACGACGGTCACCGTCTGCATCATACCGCCGTGCATGTGGTAAAGCAGATGGCAGTGAAAGGCCCAGTCGCCCGGCTCAT
>CAYNXF010000024.1:0-42694 GCA_964401155.1 uncultured Sphingopyxis sp. | reverse complement strand
CCGCGCGCGAATTCGCCGCGCGCGTCAACGTCGGCATGGTCGGCATCAACGTGCCCATCCCGGTGCCGGTCGCCTACCATACCTTCGGCGGGTGGAAACGCTCCGCCTTCGGCGACACCAACCAGCACGGGATGGAGGGTGTGAAATTCTGGACCAAGGTGAAAACAGTAACGGCGAAATGGCCCGACGGCGGGGTTGGCGATGGCGCCAATGCGTTTGTCATTCCGACGATGGGGTGAGGGGGATATGGGCAAGCGCAGTGGCGTCATTGACCATGAGGATGGCTTGGCCAAGTTGAGTCTGGCCGAGCTGGGTGCCGAAATCGCGCGATGTCGAGTGCGTCTGTCTATTGCCCGGACCAGCTACCTTCGCAAATCGTTCAAAAAGCCGCATTCACTGGCTTGAGCGGTTTCGCGCCAATCATCATGAACCCTCGTCACCCCATGCTTGATACGGGGCTGGGCTCTTGGGCTGCTGCGGCAGGAAAGTAAGCCAACACCCGCATCAAGTGCGGGGCGACGGGGGTCGTGTGAAGCACCTGTTCGCAAGCCCAGCCAACCCAAGTTGCGATGTTCCCCGGCGAACGCCGGGGTCCAGAGCGAGCTTGCGCTACCGCCTGGACCCCGGCTTTCGCCGGGGAGCAACGAGCGCTGTTACTCGCGAGCAACTACGCGCCCGTTCCCCTCTGCGATCTCTTCTCCCTCCGCGCCCTCTGCGTCAAACATTTCCGCATTCCCACGCATGTTCATTGCCGTGCAATAATTTGCGCGCCACAGGGTCTGGCAAGATCGCCGCCAACAGGACCCTTCATGCCCCCCAAAACCCTAATCCTCACCGCCGCTATCGCCGCCCTCACGCTTGCCGCCCCGGCGCTTGCGGCCGCTGGCGATATGAGTGTCGCGGCCTTCCTTGCGAAAGCCGATGCGCTCAAAGCCAAAGGGGCGATGGCGATGTTCTCGTCGGATTTCAAAGTGCTGAAGGCCGAAGGGCAGGCCGCCGGCAAGGCCTATCGCGCCCGGCTCGACCGCGAACGCGCCGCGGGCAACCCCAGCAGCTGCCCGCCCAAGGGCACCAAGGTCGATTCGGACCAGCTGCTCGCGCATCTGCGCAGCTATCCGGCGGCGCAGCGCCCATCGATCAGCATGAAAACCGCGTTCGCCGACATGTTCATCAAAAAATACCCCTGCCGCTAAGCGCGCGGCAAGCGCGCGGGCGGTGGGCCCATTTTCTGCCTTCCTACATTGCCGCGGCTTGTCATGGTGTGGGCGCGGCGCTTTGGACCACGGCACAGCTCCGCGCCGGGGACATCGGCCCATCCCGCCGCTCCCCCGCTAAAGGATACAAAGGATACACATACCCTATAGGGTCACGGTGTCTTTTGTAGCTTTAAGCGCGCCTGAACCGCCTCGACGATGCGTTTCACATCTTGGGCGCGTCCGCGCGGCACGATCATCACTTCGCCCGCCGTCGCCAACACGATCATGTTCGCGACGCCGCTCAGCGTCACCCTGACCCCGTCGGCCAGCACCAGATTGTCGGCGCTGTCGAGCGCAATCACATCGCCGCCCAGCCGGTTGCCGCTTTCGTCATGCGGCCCCAGTTCGGCCAGCGCGTCCCAGCTGCCGACGTCGCTCCAGCCGCAGCTGACCGGCACCACCGCCACCTGGGCCGCGCGCTCCATCACGGCATAATCGATGCTGTCGCTGGGGCAATCGGCAAAGGCCGCGGCGTCGGGCCGTACCAGCGCACCGTCATGCACCGCGCCCGCCATGGCGGCCTCGCACGCCGCCAGCATCGCGGGCGCGTGGGCTCCCAACTCCGCCAGCAGCCTGTCGGCGCGCAGCAGGAAAATACCCGCGTTCCACACATGGTTGCCCGCCGCCAGCATCGCTTCGGCGCGCGCCAGTTCGGGCTTTTCGATAAAGCGCGCCGCGCGCCGCACCCCGGCAGCGTCGGGCAGGGCATCGCCCATGGCGATATAGCCAAAGCCGGTCTCGGGTCCCGTCGGAGTAATCCCGAACGTGACAAGCCACCCGGCCTCTGCCGCGGGCACGGCGATATCAATGGCCGTCAGAAAGGCGGGCAGGTCAGCAATCACATGATCGCTCGGCATCACCAGCAGCATGGCCTGCTCGCCCGCCGCGAGCGCCGCGATCGCGATCGCTGGTGCCGTGTTGCGCGCCACCGGCTCGAGAATGACCCGCGCGTTCGCCGGAGCTTCTGCGGCCAGCAACTCGGCATGCCGCTGCGCTCCGACAATCGTCGGCGCCGCAAAGCGCGCTCCATCGTCGCATCGCGCCAGCGTCGCGGCAAACATCGTCTCGGGCCCGGCGAGCGGCAGAAACTGCTTGGGCCGCGCCTCGGTGGACAACGGCCAGAGCCGCGTGCCTGATCCGCCGGACAAGATGACGGGGGTGATTTTCGTCATACCGGTCCCTTATACCATTCGCGCGATCAGCAGCCGCGCATCCGGATCGGCATGCCATGGCGTGCCTTCGTCAACCGCCAGACAGTCGCCCGCGCCCGCACTGGTCGCGCCCGCAAAGGCGCGGCCCGCCAGCGGCAGGATCAGGGTCGCGCCGCTGCCCGCCAGATCGCACTGGTCGCCGCCCAGCATGACGCGGAAAACCGGGCCATCGACCAGCAACCGGTCCTCGGCAAAATCAACCCGCGTGGCACGCGCATCGGCATAAGGCCGCGCATCGGCCACCGCGACCCCATCGTCCAGATGCAATTCGCGCGGGCGGCCATAGTCATACAGGCGATAGGTAAAGTCCGCCTCCTGCTGGATCTCGATCAGACTGACGCCGGCGCCGATGGCATGCACCGTCCCGGTCGGGATGTAGAAAAAGTCGCCGCGTTGCGCTGGTTTCCAATCTATCAGCGCGTCGATGCTGCCATCGAGCGCTGCGGCGCGCAGTTCGTCGCCGGACAATGGCCGCACTGTCCCGATGCCCAGCACCGCGCCGGGTTCGGCATCGATCACCAGCCAGCATTCGTCTTTTCCTCCCGACAGGCCCCGCGCCCGTGCCTCATCGTCACTCGGGTGCACTTGCACCGACAATTTGGCCGAGGTGAACAGATATTTGGCGAGCAGCGGCAGGGGCGGCGCACCTTCGTCGGCGAACCAGATTTCGCCCACCGGCTCGCTCTGCCCGTTCTGGAACGGTGTGGGCAGTGAAGCGCGTCCCCACGGTTTCGGCACCTGCCGGATTCCAAGCAGGCGCGCACCCATCAGTGGCCCACGCTTTCGCCGCGTTTCAGGCCCGAGAGAGCGAGCTGCGCATCAATCTGGTCCATCAGCCGCGTCAGCCCTGCTTCGCTCGACGCCTCTGCGCGCGCAACCAGCACATCCTGTGTGTTCGACGCGCGCAACAGCCACCAGCCGTCGGGGGTGTTCACGCGCGCGCCGTCAGTGGCATTCACGTCGGCACCCTCAGTGGTGAGCCGGGCAAGGATTTCATCAACGACGGCAAATTTGCGGCTTTCGTCGACCTGAAAGCGCATTTCGGGGGTGTTGATCATCTCCGCCATGCCGCTGCGCAATGCCGTCACGCTCTGACCCAGTACCGTCTGCGCCTCGATCAAGCGCAGCGCGGCATAAATGGCATCGTCAAAGCCATAATAGCGGTGCTTGAAAAACACATGCCCGCTCATCTCGCCCGCAAGCGGCGATCCCGTGTCCTTCATCTTGGCCTTGATCAGGCTGTGCCCGGTTTTCCACATCAACGGCTGACCGCCGAGCTGCGCGACCCGGTCGAACAGGGCCTGGCTGGCCTTAACGTCGGCAATGATCGTGGTTCCGGGCAGATCTTTCAGCACGCAAGCAGCATAGATTTGCAACAGCTGGTCGCCCCAGATCACTCGGCCCTTGCCGTCGATCGCGCCGATCCGGTCGCCGTCACCATCGAACGCGACGCCAAAATCGAGGTTCTTCTCGGCGACCAGCACCTTCAGGTCGGCGAGATTCTTTTCTTCGGTCGGATCAGGGTGGTGGTTAGGGAAATTGCCGTCAATTTCCGGGAACAACACGAAATGCTCGCCTGGCAACCGCTTGACCAGGCGCGCCACCACCTCGCCCGCTGCGCCATTGCCGCAGTCCCAACCGACACGGGCGGGGGTGCCGCCAAAATCCTCGACCAGCCGGTCGATATAGCGATCCATGATGTCGATTGTCCGCGACGTCCCATTGCCCTGCGTCCAGTCGCTTTCCGCCGCCATCTCGCCCAGCTTGCGGATGTCAGCACCAAAGAAAGGCCGCCCCTGAAACACCATTTTAAAGCCATTGTAATTGGCGGGGTTGTGGCTGCCGGTAATCATGATGCCGCCGTCGACTTCGTCCATCACTGCTTCGGCAAAATAGAGCATGGGCGTTGGACCCATGCCGATGATGACGGCATCGCACCCACTGTCGTTCAACCCGCGCACCAAGGCCTCGGCAAGGCTTGGCGAACTCGCCCGCCCGTCATAACCGACAGCTACCGCTTTACCGCCAGCACGGCCGATCAGCGTCGCAAAGCCGCGCCCGATGGCATAGGCATCGCCCTCGCCCAATGTTTCGCCAACGATCCCGCGAATGTCATATTCGCGCAGGCTGGTGGGGTGGAATTGGTGCATGACCGGCAAATATTCCTCATAATGGCAATGTCTGGCAAAGCCGCTATGGCGGCTCCGCGCGCCGCGTCTATAGCGAAATTATGACAGTTGGCAGGGGTAAATTCATGGATTCCTTCGATGTCCTGATTGTCGGCGGTGGTCATGCCGGGGCGCAGGCGGCCATCGCACTCAGGATGGCGAAATTTGACGGCACCATCGCGATTGTCGGCGAAGAACCCGAACTGCCCTATGAACGCCCGCCGCTGTCCAAGGAATATTTCGCCGGCGAAAAGGACTTTGCTCGTTTGCTGCTGCGCCCGCCACATTTCTGGGACGAGCGCACCATTACCATGCGACTGGGCGAGCGCGTCGATGCGGTTAACCCGGCGGCGCGCACCGTCAGCACCAGCAGCGGCGCTACCATCGGCTTTGGCAAGCTGATCTGGGCCGCAGGCGGGCATGCGCGATCCCTGCCGTTGCCCGGCGGCGACTTGCCAGGAGTTCAGGGCGTACGCACGCGCGCCGATGCCGACGCGATGATCGCAGCAGCGGCAACGGCGCGGAATATTGTCGTTATCGGTGGCGGCTATATCGGGCTCGAGGCGGCCGCAGTGCTGCGCAAGGCGGGCAGGTCGGTGGTGCTGCTCGAAGCGCTGGACCGGGTTCTGGCGCGCGTTGCAGGCGAACCGCTATCGCGTTTCTTCGAGGCCGAGCACCGCGCTTACGGTGTCGACGTGCGGCTGGGTGTGCGGATTGCCGCGCTTGAGGGCGATGGGCGGGTGACAGGCGTGCGCCTTGGCGATGGCAGCCTAATTCCGGCTGATCTCGTCATTGTCGGCATCGGTATTGTCCCGGCGGTTGAGCCGTTGCTCTGCGCGGGCGCCGAAGGCAACAATGGCGTGCTGGTCGATGCGCAGCAGCGTACCAGCCTGCCTGATATCTATGCGGTGGGAGATTGCGCGCTTCATGCCAACGGCTTCGCGGGAGGCGCGCCTATCCGTCTCGAATCAGTCCAGAACGCCAATGATCAGGCAACGGTCGCAGCCAAACATATCGCCGGCGTAGAGGGCGCCGCCTATGACGCCGTGCCATGGTTCTGGTCGAACCAATATGATCTGAAATTGCAAACCGTCGGCCTGTCGGCGGGTTTCGACGATTGCATCGTGCGCGGCGATCCGGCGACCCGCAGCTTTTCGGTCGTCTATCTGAGTGAAGGCGGCGTCATCGCGCTCGATTGCGTCAACGCGACAAAAGATTATGTGCAGGGCCGCGCGCTGGTGCTGGCGCGGGCGCGAATCGATCCCGCTCGCTTGGCCGACGCCAGTGTACCGCTTAAAGAATTGATGGCCGCAATGGCCGAGGACAAGCAATGACCGACCAGTTCGCTCTCACCGACGATCAGCGCGCCATTCAGGATATGGCGCGCAAATTCACCGCCGACCGCATCACGCCGTTCGCTGGTGAGTGGGATGAGAAGAGCCATTACCCGGTGGACGTTTGGAAAGCGGCGGGCGAGCTTGGGTTCGGCTCCATCTATGTCAGCGAAGCCAGCGGTGGCATCGGGCTAGGGCGGCTGGAGGCGGCATTGATCATGGAGGCCATGGCCTATGGCTGCCCTGCCACCTCTTCCTATATTTCGATCCACAATATGGCGGCGTGGATGATCGATTGCTTTGGTTCTGCAGAGCTGAAAGCGCGTTTCCTGCCCGGCCTGGTCAGCATGGACAAAATCGCGAGCTATTGCCTGACCGAACCCGGCTCAGGCTCCGACGCTGCCGCGCTCAAGACAACGGCGCGGCGGGACGGCGACGATTATGTCCTCAACGGCACAAAACAGTTCATCTCGGGCGCGGGCGTGAACGATGTCTATGTCGTGATGGTCCGCACCGGCGATGCGGGGGCAAAAGGCATCAGCTGCCTGGTCGTCGAAAAAGGCACGCCTGGCCTGTCGTTCGGCGCGCCGGAGAAAAAGCTCGGCTGGAATGCCAGCCCGACCGCGCAGGTGATTTTTGAAGATTGCCGAGTGCCGGTGGCCAACCGGGTGGGGGCGGAGGGCGACGGCTTCCGTTTCGCCATGGCGGGGCTCGACGGCGGCCGCCTCAACATCGGCGCGTGCAGTCTGGGCGGAGCGCAGCGCTGCCTCGACGAAGCGATCAGATATACCAAGGAGCGCCAGCAGTTCGGCCAGCCGGTTGCCGATTTCCAGAACACCCAGTTCATGCTTGCCGACATGGCAACCGACTTGGAAGCGGCGCGTGCTTTGCTGTACCTCGCCGCCGCCAAGGTCAATGCAGGTGCGCCCGACAAATCGCGCTTTTCCGCTATGGCCAAGCGGTTGTCGACCGACAATGGCAGTGAGGTGGTGAACAAGGCGCTGCAACTGTTTGGCGGCTATGGCTATCTCAAGGATTACCCGATCGAACGCTTCTGGCGCGACCTGCGTGTCCACTCGATATTGGAGGGCACCAACCAGGTGATGCGGATGATCGTCGGGCGGGATCTTTTGCGCCAATGAGCGAAGTTTTGACCCGCGTTGACGGTTCGGCAGGCCGCATCAGCCTGAACCGACCGGGCGCAATCCATGCGCTCAACTTGCCGATGGTGCACAGCATGACTTCCGCGCTGCTGGCATGGCGCGATGATCCGGTTGTGCAGACGATCATCATCGACCATGCCGAAGGACGCGGGTTCTGTGCGGGAGGCGACATCGCCTTTCTACGCAATTCTGCCCTCAACGATGACGGCGCTTCAGGCCGTCAATTCTTCCACGACGAATATCAGCTCAACCATCTGCTGTTCACCTATCCCAAGCCGGTGGTTGCCTTCATGGACGGCATCACCATGGGCGGCGGGGTCGGCATCTCGCAGCCCGCGCGTTTCCGCGTCGTCACCGAAAACACCCGGCTGGCCATGCCTGAAACCGGCATTGGCCTGTTTCCTGACGTCGGCGGCGGCTGGTATCTGTCGCGGCTTCCGGGGCGGATGGGGGCATTTCTGGCGCTGACCGGCGCGCGGCTCGATGGAGCTGAGTGCCTGGCCGTGGGCCTTGCCACTCATTATCTGCCCGCCACCACGCTGCCTGAAGCCAAGACGCGCGTTGCTGCCGGTGAAGAAGCCGGCGCTGTGCTCGACAGTTTGGCGGTTGATCCTCCGCCCGCCCGGATATTGGCCAACCGTGCTGACATTGACCGTCTGTTCGCTTCGGACCGGCTCGAGAACATCCTCGCCGCGCTCGAACAAGACGGCGGTGACTGGGCGGCCAAGGAACTGGCGACGCTCCGCACCAAAAGCCCGCAGACGTGCAAGGTGGCGCTGCGCCAGCTCGCGACCAGCACGGCCTTGCCCGACTTTGCCGCGAATATGGCGATGGAATATCGCATTGCCTCGCGTGTGCTCACCCGCCCCGATTTTGCCGAAGGCGTGCGCGCGGTGATTGTCGACAAGGACAATGCGCCGCAATGGAATCCGGCGACGGCGGAGGGTGTCACGGACGAATTGCTCGACGCCATCTTTGCGTCGCTGCCCGCCTATGAAGAATGGAGGCCGCTATGACCTACGATACCATCCTCACCGAAACGCGCGGCGCGGTGACGCTGATTACGCTCAACCGCCCGCAATCGCTCAACGCGCTCAACAGCCATGTGCTCGAGGAGCTCATCAGCGCCTTTGCCGCGTATGAGGCCGACCTCGGTCAGCGTTGCGCGGTGTTGACCGGTGCGGGCGAAAAGGCGTTTGCTGCCGGAGCCGACATCAAGGAAATGGCCGACAAGCCCGCCGCTAATTTCTACGCGGATGACTTCTTCAGCCGCTGGACTAGCCATTTGGTGAAGGCGGTGCGCAAGCCGTGGATCGCGGCGGTCAACGGCTTTGCGCTGGGCGGCGGGTGCGAGCTTGCCATGATGGCCGACTTCATCATCGCAGCGGACAGCGCGCGGTTCGGCCAGCCTGAAATCAAGCTGGGCGTCGCGCCCGGCATGGGCGGGTCGCAGCGCCTGACACGTGCTATTGGCAAGGCCAAGGCGATGGAAATGTGCCTGACCGGGCGGATGATGGGCGCGGACGAGGCCGAGCGTTCAGGGCTGGTCGCACGTGTGGTGCCTCTGGCATCGCTAGTGGAAGAGGCGGTCAAGACCGCCACCGACATCGCCGCCATGCCGCCGCTTGCAGCGATCGCGAACAAGGAAATGGTCAATGCCGCCTTCGAAACCACGCTCGATCAGGGCTTGCTGATCGAACGCCGCATCTTTCAGGTGCTGACCGCGACGGCCGACAAGGCCGAAGGGATGGCGGCCTTTATCGAGAAAAGGCCGGGGGTATGGACGGGGCGGTGAAAAGACCCTCGTCTCGTGCATGGGTTGCAAGTATCTGCTTGGCTAGCCTCAATTTCACTTTGTGGGGAATAGTTGCAGTTCATAAAATCCCCTACGACTCTGATGGAATCGCGCAGCTAGCTTGGTTTCTGGTTGCACTCTCAATTTTACCGATTGCAGCAGGCTTGACCTTGCTCTTCAGCATGCTGGCAAAGGACCACAACGAATGAAAATCGCCTTCATCGGCCTTGGCAACATGGGCGGCGGGATGGCTGCCAATCTGGCGAAGGCCGGGCATGAGGTTCGTGCTTTCGACCTCAGCGACCAGGCGCTCGACCGCGCCGAAGCGGCCGGTTGCGCGCGCGCGGCCAGCGCCTCCGAAGCGGTTGGCGGAGCCGAGGTGGTCGTCACCATGCTGCCAGCGGGCAAGCATGTCGCTGCCGTCTATACCAATGATGTGTTCGGCAACGCCGCGCCCGATACGCTGCTGATCGACTGTTCGACCATTGATGTCGCTACGGCGCGCAGCAATGCCAGCGCGGCGGCGGAGCATGATCTGGTCGCCGTTGACGCTCCCGTCTCCGGCGGAATTGCGGCGGCCAACGCCGGGACTCTGACTTTCATGGTTGGCGGCGACGATGCGGTGTTCGCGCGCGCCGAGGCAGTGCTGAAACATATGGGCAAGGCCGTCATCCACGCCGGTGCCAGCGGCGCGGGGCAGGCGGCGAAGATTTGCAACAATATGCTGCTTGGCGCGTCGATGGTCGCGACCTGCGAAACGCTTGCGCTGGCCCAGAAACTCGGCCTCGACCCGCAGCGATTTTACGACATTGCCTCGGTCAGCTCGGGGCAGAACTGGTCGCTGACCAGCTATTGCCCGCTGCCGGGCGTCGGGCCGACCTCGCCCGCCGACAATGAATACAAGGGCGGATTTGCGGCGGCGCTGATGCTGAAAGACCTGCGCCTCGCAATGGAAGCTGCCGCCAGCGTCGATGCCAATGTGCCGATGGGCAGCCGCGCGCGCGAATTGTATGAAGCGTTCGTCGCCGCCGATACCGACGGCCATGATTTTTCAGCGATCATTCAGGCGCTGGACGCCTTGGACTGAACCCATGTTGCGTGCTTTGCTCCGCCGGGGTGCTCCCGCCCCCAAATATCCTGTCCCTGCTGTGCCGGAGGGCCAGCGCGTCTATGCGATCGGCGATATCCACGGCTGCGACAATTTGTTCGCCGCGCTGATCGAGCGGATTGAGGCCGATGACGCTGCGCGCGGCGATGCGGACACCACCATCGTCCTGCTGGGCGACCTGATCGATCGCGGCCCGGACTCGGCGGCCGTGGTCGAGCGCGCGCACGCGCTGGCGCGGCACCGCAAGGTCCGACTGCTTACCGCCAACCATGAGGAAGTGTTTTTGAAGGCTTTGGGCGGAAGCCTGGAATCCTTGCGCTTTTTCTGCCGCATTGGCGGCGAGGAAACCATCTGGAGCTATGGCATCAGGGGTGATGCCTATCGCGCCATGTCGTTCGAGGAACTTATGCCCGCGCTGCAAGCCGCGGTACCCGAGCACCACCTCGCGCTGTTGGAGGGGGCCGAGGAGTTTGTGCAGATCGGCGATTATCTGTTTGTCCATGCCGGGATCAAACCCGGCGTAGAGTTGGGTGCGCAAAAGCCATCAGACCTGCGCTGGATTCGCGAACCATTCTTGTTGGACCCGCGCTGGCACGGCGCGATGGTCATTCACGGTCACACCATCACCGAAGCCGTCGACGAACATCCCAACCGCATCGGTATCGATACGGGCGCTTATGCCTCGGGTCGGCTGACGGCCATCGGGCTGGAGGGGGTCGAACGTTGGTATCTGACGACCTGAGCAGTTCACGCGGCCCGGATCAGCGCCGGGCCGTTCGCCGGCGCCGGCTGGTCGGGCCACAGCCCGCGCGTGTCATAGACGCGCTTGTCGGCGCGCTCGTCCAGCGGGATCGATTTGAATAGCTCGTGATCGACCAGCACGATCAGCACGCCGCATTCGGCGAGCGCGGTATCGAGATCGACTAGCGCTGCGCCCGTCCCGGCAAATTCCATCGGCAAGCCTTTGGCATAGGGTTCCACAACGCGGATCTGCGGGCCGAACTTGCGCGCCAGTGCAGCAGCAACCTCGACCGCCGGACTTTCGCGGAAATCATCGATATTGGGCTTGAAGGCGAGGCCCAGACAGGCGACCGCTGTGCCGGGGCGTGCCGCGACCAATGCCTCCGCTGCGGCGATGACGTGCGCCGTTTTGGACAGATTCACTTCCCGCGCGGTGCGGATCAAACGGCTCTGCTGGGGCGCGCCATGCACAAGAAACCAGGGATCGACTGCAATGCAATGGCCACCGACGCCCGGGCCGGGCTGAAGAATATTCACCCGTGGGTGGCGGTTGGCGAGCGCGATGACGTCCCACACATCGACCTTCATTTCGTCGGCAATCATCGACAGCTCGTTGGCAAAGGCAATGTTGACGTCGCGGTAGCTGTTCTCGACCAGCTTCACCATTTCTGCCGCACGCGCGGTGGTGGTCACGCACGCCCCGCGCACAAACTGGCGGTAGAATGTCATGGCACGGCGCGCACAGCGCGGGGTGATGCCGCCGATGCAGCGGTCATTGTCGACCAACTCGACCAAAATACGCCCCGGCAGGACGCGTTCGGGGCAATAGGCGACGAAAATGTCGGCGGCCCCGGCACAATGGCCGGGGACTTTGAGGTCGGGACGCAAGTCAGCGAGCAACGCTGCCACCTGTTCGGTCGTGCCCACGGGCGAGGTGGATTCGAGGATCACCAGATTGCCCGAAGCCAACACCGGCGCAATCGCGCGCGCTGCGGCCAGAACGTGGCTGATGTCGGGCCGATGCTCTGCATCGTGCGGCGTCGGGACGGCAATGACAAAGCAATCGGCAGGCGCGACATTGGTCGACGCCGTCAACGTCCCGCGGGCAACCACACCCTGCACCAGCCCGTCGAGGTCGACCTCTTCAATATGCACTTTGCCGCTGTTGACCGTATCAACAACGCTTTGGCTGACGTCGACGCCAGTAACGCGGCAGCCCGATCGCGCGATCAGCGCAGCGGTGGGGAGCCCGATATAGCCAAGACCAAGGACGGTAACCCGCTGTTCAACATCGGTGGGCACGCGCGACAATCTCCGCAATCCGTTGGGCAGCCGTGCCGTCGCCAAAGGGATTATGGGCGCGCGCCATGGCTTCGTAGGCGCTCTTGTCGTCCAAAAGGCTGAAAATTTCGGTAACGATGCGGTCGCGGTCGGTGCCAACCAGCCGCGCCGTGCCCGCCGCAATCCCCTCGGGCCGCTCGGTCGTCTCGCGCATCACCAGCACCGGCTTGCCAAGCGCGGGCGCCTCTTCTTGCACCCCGCCGCTGTCGGTCAACACCAGCGTGCTCATGCCCAGCAGCCGGACGAAGTGGGGGTAATCAAGCGGGTCAATGAGGGCGACGTTGGCGAGATCGCCCAACACCGGCTCCATCGCCGCGCGCACCTGCGGGTTGGGGTGGACGGGGAAAATCACTGCGACATCGTCGCGTGCGGCAATGTCGGCAATGGCAGCGGCGATTGCCTCCATCCCGCCACCGAAATTCTCGCGCCGGTGCGACGTGACCGCGACGATCCGCTTACCGGCAAAGCGCGCGGCAAGCGCGTCCAGTCCGGCGGCGAGCGCGGGTTCCTGGTCCAGGCGCGCGGTTGTGGCCAGCAACGCGTCGATGACGGTGTTACCGGTCACGTGAATGCGCTCGGCATGTACATTCTCGGCCCGCAATGCTGCCGCTGCGGTTTCGGTCGGCGCAAAGTGCAGATCGGCAACCGCCCCTGCGATCTTGCGGTTCACCTCTTCGGGCCAGGGGTGGTAGATATTGCCGCTGCGCAACCCCGCCTCGACATGCCCGACCGGAATCTTGCGAAAATAGGCCGCGAGCGTCGCCGCCATGGTGGTCAGGGTGTCGCCGTGGACCAGCACCCGCGCGGGCCGGTCGCGATCAAACACTTCGCCCAGCCCCGTCACCAGCCGCGCCAGCAGTGCATCGAGCGACTGGTTCGGCGTCATGACGTCGAGGTCGATGTCGGGCGTGATGCCCGCGATGGCGAGAACTTGGTCAAGCATTTCGCGGTGCTGCGCCGTGACGATAACGCGCGTGTCGATGCCCGACGTCGCACGCAGGGCGTGGACCACCGGGAACATCTTGATGGCTTCCGGGCGGGTGCCGAAGATGATGGTGATGCAGGCGCTCAAATGTTGCTCCTCTGCGATACCGTTTGTGTTGGGTCGCATGACGCGTAATAGTCTATCATGCCTGTTATTCGTTTGGGAGCGATCAGGCGAGAGCCGATACCCAAAATGGCCATTGCACCGGTTGCTTGACAGTCGGACCCCCACCCGCCAATAGCACGACCAGATGGCGTTGTGGGCATTTTGGCTGCGTAAATTGAGTGGCCAAACATGCAAAAAGCCATGCTTTTCGAACAGGATATAGACATGAGCACATTGGCGGCATCCAGGAACAAAGCTGGCGTGGCGGCGCTGGTGTTGGCGGTGTTGGCTATGCTGCTGCTGGCAGGATGTGGTCGCCGCGAAATCGTGCTTGGGGGCCCTGCCAATAACCTGACGCAGGTGGCAGAATTGCCACGGCCCGGCACAATTGGGAGCGATGGTGAATCCAGTGCCTTTCGGCTGGGTGCTGACGACTTGTTGGCAGTGTCAGTTTTTGGCATTCCCGAAGCCAGCGTCGAAAAGATAAGAGTGGATCGAAGCGGTCGGGTATCTCTGCCACTGGCCGGAGTGGTGCAGGCGGGGGGGATGACGCTCGACCAGTTTACCACCGAAGTGGCAGCGCGCCTGCGCCAGGCCCATGTGCGCGATCCACGGGTTTCAGTGGCGTTGCTTGAGGTGGAAAGTGCCCGCCTAACCGTCGACGGACAGGTGGCAAAGCCCGGTATCTACCCGGCCTTGCCAGACATGACCCTGATGCAAGCAGTGGCAAGCGCCCAAGGCGTCACGCAGGACGCACAATTGCAGGAGGTGGTGGTCTTTCGCACTGTAGCCGGCCAAAAATATGCGGCACTCTATGATTTGAAGGCCATTCGCAAGGGTGCATATGCGGATCCAAAGATTTTCGCCAATGACACAATTGTTGTGGGCGATTCGGCGGCTCGACGTTTGTTCCGCGACTTCATTCAGCTAATCCCGCTGATTACCACTCCTATCATCGTCGCCCTGCAAAATTAGCTGCATTAAGGTCGCATTATTTTTCCCAGTCACTGTTCATTTCGTCTAATGATCCTGCAAGTGCGCCCAAGCTTTGTCAGCACGATGCGTTGGGCCCTGGTGAACAAAGGTTTATATGGTTCGTTCGTCCCCTGTCGCGTTGAACACTGCAATGCCAAATCTCCCTGCAAGTAACGTAGTCAACGGTGAGGTGCGCGCCGGCACGCCGCCGATCTTGCTGCAATATTGGCAGGTGGCGCTCCGCTGGAAGTGGGTCATCGGCGGGGTAATGATGGCGGCGCTGGTCGCGGGTTTAGTCATCACCCTGCTCACGACAGCGCAATATACCAGCGCTGTCCGCATCGAAATCAGCCGCGAGCAAAAGGATGCGGCAAATGTTGAGGGGCTGGCAACGGCAGAAACGGGCCGCGATCAGCAGTTCTTTCAGACGCAATACGCGCTGCTTGAAGCCCGCTCGCTTGCGGAACGCGTTGAACGACAGTTGCGGCTGAGTGGCAATGACGAATTTTTCGCAGCGCATGGCGTCGACCCGAATGAGGATTTCGGCCTTTTCGATCAGGCTGAAGACAGCCAAGCACGGCTGCCCAATGCCGTGCGCAAGCGGCAGGACCTCGCTGTCAAACTGCTTCGCGAGCATATCGCCATTTCACCTATTCGTGGTTCGGCGCTTGTCGACATCAGTTACACCAGCGCTTCGCCGCAACTGTCGGCCAGTATTGCTGATGCATGGACCGCGCAGTTCATTCAGCAAAGCATGGATCGCCGCTTTGCTTCCACGGCCGATGCACGTAAATTTCTGGAAACTCGGCTTCAGGATTTGCGCATCCGGGTGGAAACATCCGAACGCGCATTGGTAAATTATGCGGCGAAAAAGGGCATTGTTGCGCTGGGCAAGAGCAAGAGCATCGATGGCAGGACCGAGGTGGAGCGCACAATTGTCTCGTCGAACCTTGAAGCGCTGAATGGGGCTTTGGCTGACGCGGTTGCGGCCCGCGTGATTGCACAAAGTCGCGCCAGCACCCGGAATGGCGGTGCGAGCAGCGACGGATTGAATAATCTTGCCATTGGCCAATTGCGACAGCGCCGTGCCGAACTGACCGCTGAATATTCGCGTTTGATGGTGCAGTTCGAACCGGAATATCCTGCCGCCAGAGCTATTAACGAGCAAGTGAAAGCGATTGAGGCCAGCATCGCGCGGGAAGAGAGCCGTATCCTCAGCAGTCGCAATTCCGACTATCGCGAAGCGTTGCAGCGCGAACAGCAGTTGCGCCAGCAGGTAGATGCTCTGAAGGGGCAGATGACCCAGCAACAGCGTGACAGCATCCAGCTGAATATCTTCCAGCGCGAGGCGGATACCAACCGCGAACTTTATGATGGGTTGTTGCAGCGTTATAAGGAAATTGGCGTCGCAGGCGTAGGCACCAACAATATTGCGGTGGTCGACAATGCCAAGGTGCCGACCAAGCCATCATCGCCCAATTTGCTGTTGAACATGATCATTGCGTCGCTGGCAGGAGTGGCGTTGGCAGGGTTAGCCGCGTTAGCGCTGGACCAGATTGACGAAGGGCTGCGCGAACCGTCACAGGTAACGCGCGACTTGCAGATGCCACTCCTCGGTAGCGTGCCCGAACTGATCGATCGTGAAGCGCTGGACGAGCTGAAGGATGCAAAATCGGCGCTCTCCGAAGCCTATTTCAGTATCCGGTCGAATCTCGCCTTTTCCACTGATCATGGGATGCCCAAGTCGTTGATGGTGACGAGCACTCGGCCAGCGGAAGGCAAAAGCACCACCAGCATCGCGCTTGCGACCGTGCTCCATCGGACCGGGAAGTCAGTGCTGTTGATCGACGCCGATATGCGGTCGCCTTCGATGCACCAATTTTTGGGCAAGCCCAATGGCGCGGGATTGAGCAATGTGCTGGCCGGTGAGGATGATTGGCGTTCGCTGCTCCACGCAACCGACATGAAGAATCTGACCCTGCTCGCCGCAGGTCCGCAGCCGCCCAGCGCGGCGGAGCTGCTGAGCAGTGATCGGCTGGCCAGCCTGGTGCGCCATTCGATGGAAGCATTTGACCATGTCATTATCGATTCACCGCCCATTTTGGGCCTTGCTGATGCGCCGCTCATTTCACGCGTGGTCGAGGGATGTGTTTTTGTCGCTGAATCCGAAGGCGTTGCCGTCCGCGGGATTCGCCAGTCGATCGGTCGGTTGCAGTCAGTTCAGGCGCACATTTTTGGCGTCATCCTTACCAAGCTGAAGCAACGTAATTCCGGCTATGGCTACGGTTACGGCTATGGTTATGGTTATGGTGAGGCGGAAACAAGGGCTCAGGGCTAGGTCCTGATTGGGCCATGCTGGAACAAGGACTAACTTCAGTGTTTGACACAAGTCGCCGCGTTTTGGTGGTCGGTGATGTGATGCTCGACCGCTATTTCGAGGGCGAAACGGCACGCATTTCACCCGAAGCCCCCGTTCCGGTTCTGAAGGTGGAACAGGCCTTTGCCCGCGCGGGCGGTGCAGCCAATGTTGCAGTCAACATTGCCGCCTTGGGGATGCCGGTAACGCTACTCGCCTATGTCGGTGCGGATGCCGATGCTGCAACTCTAAGCGACTTGCTGTCAGCGGCGGGGGTGGAGTGCCACTTTGTCACTGCACCGGGTCGCTGCACAATCGTCAAGCTTCGGGCTTTGAGCAAACGACAACAGATGTTGCGGATTGATTTTGAAGATGGCTTTGCCGATTGTGACCATGACGAGTTGTTGGCCCATTTTGCTAGCTTGAGCGCAGTCCATGACCTCGTGATCCTGTCAGACTATGCCAAGGGTACGCTCGCTGCGGTCGCGGCCATGATCACGGCAGCACGCAGCCAGAACAAACGGACATTGGTTGATCCGAAGGGGCGCGACTTTTCCCGCTATCGCGGAGCGACGGTCATCACGCCAAATTTGTCCGAGTTTCGCGCCGTGGTCGGCGACGTCGGCGATGAAGCGGCGCTGTTGGCGGCGGCACAAAAACTGCGCAGCGACCTAGCGCTCGATCATGTGCTGGTGACGCGCGGCGAGCAGGGTATGACGCTGGTCAGCGCCGCCGAATCGCCCCACACCATCGCTGCGCGCGCACAAGAAGTTTATGACGTGACCGGGGCCGGCGATACAGTCATCGCCACCATTGCCGGTGCCGTGGCATCGGGCATGTCATTCCACCAAGCCATTGAGGTCGCCAATGCGGCGGCCGCTATTGTTGTGGGCCGCAAGGGGACCGCATCGGTTACTGCCGCTGAACTTGCGCAATTTGTGGGCCACAGCGGGCCGAAGCCGACGGAGGCCGCCGCCGTGCTGGCCGCCATTGACGCTGAAAAGGCGCGCGGCGAACGCATCGTGTTCACCAATGGCTGTTTTGACATTTTACATGCGGGCCACGTCGATTATCTTCAACGCGCTCGCGCGCTGGGCAACCGGCTGGTGGTCGCGGTGAATTCGGATGCGTCGGTTGCGCGGTTGAAAGGGCCAGATCGGCCTTTCAACGCACTGGAAGCACGTATGGCCGTGCTCGCGGCGCTGGGCTGTGTCGATCATGTGGTTGCGTTCGACCATAGTATACTGAGTGATGGTCGCCGCGAGGATACGCCCCGCGACATTATCACGCGATTGCGTCCCGATGTGCTAGTGAAGGGCGGCGATTACACCCCAGATACAATTGTCGGCGCAGAAGAGGTAAAGGGCTGGGGCGGTGAAGTTGTCATCCTGCCTTTTGTCGCCGGGCACTCTACCAGTGCTATTGCGGCGCGTATCAAGGCTTTGGGTTGAAACCATGATTATTGTAACTGGCGGCGCAGGTATGATTGGGTCCAATGTTGTCCGCGCGCTCAATCAACAGGGGCGCAGCGACATCATCGTTGTCGATGACCTGACCGACGGCACCAAGTTCGCTAACCTGACCGACTCAGACATTGCCGACTATTGCGACAAGGATGATTTTCTGCGGCTGGTGGAGGCAGGCAGCGCGCCGCACGCCGAGGTGATCTTTCATCAAGGTGCATGCTCGGCGACGACCGAGTGGAATGGCAAATTGATGATGGAGCAAAATTACGCCTATTCAAAGGCGCTGTTCCATCATTGCCAGGCGGTGCGGATCCCGCTGATTTACGCCTCGTCAGCGGCGGTATACGGCAACAGCAGCGAGTTTTCGGCCACGCCTGCGAACGAGCGGCCGCTCAACGTCTATGGCTGGTCCAAAAAATTGTTCGACGATTTTGTTCGCGGGCACCTGCCCCAAGCGACCGCACCGGTGGTTGGCCTTCGCTATTTCAATGTCTACGGCCCGCGCGAGGGGCATAAGGGTAGTATGGCATCTGTTGCCTTCCACCTTTATCACCAATTGATGCGGGGAGAAAATCCTAAGCTATTCGGCGGATATGACGGCGTAGCGGCGGGGCAGCAGTCACGCGATTTCATCCATGTCGAAGATGTCGCTGCGGTTAATCTGTGGGCTTGGTCCAGCGGTGTATCCGGAGTGTTCAACTGCGGGACCGGGCGTGCGGAGCCGTTCCTTACGGTTGCCGATACCATGATCGGCGCGCTGGGTCGCGGTGCGGTCGAATTCATCGACTTTCCCGACCATCTGAAGGGCCGCTACCAGAGCTATACCTGCGCCGACATGACCGGACTTCGCAATGCTGGTTACGGTGGCCAGTTCCGTACCGTCGCAACGGGCGTTGCGCAATATGCGGCCTGGTTGCAGCAACATGGCTGACGCGCAGGCTTCTTTAACCGATTTCGGTTCATCCTACACCGACTGGAAAGGATGGGGGGAAATTGGGTTTGGTTCATTAAGTTCGCGGGACCGAGCCACTTTCAAGCGCGAAATTGATCGGCTCGACAGGGCCGTGCGCGACCGGATCGCCAACGTGCTTGAAATCGGTTTCGGCCAGGGGGCCTTTCTGGGCTATTGCCGCGAACGCGGTTGGCAAGTGACCGGGACCGAGGCTTCGGCAGAATTGGTCGGAGTAGGGCAGGCGGCTGGCTACGCGGTCCTCGACGCCACGGCATTGGCTGAACTGCCATCGCGCAGTTTCGACCTTATAACTGGTTTTGACGTAATTGAGCATATACCGCAGGCCAAAATGATTGAATTCATGGCCCAGCTTTGTCGCTTGGTGAAGCCAGACGGAGTAATTCTGCTGCGATTTCCCAACGCCGATTCTTGGCTGGGTAACCAGAATTTCAACGGTGACCCGACACACGTAACCGCTATGGGCCACTTCAAGCTGGCTTATTTCTGTGAACAAACCGGCCTGCACATCGCAGGATTTTATCCAGAGGTCCGACTG
This sequence comes from uncultured Sphingopyxis sp., assembly GCA_964401155.1. Lineage (GTDB taxonomy): Bacteria > Pseudomonadota > Alphaproteobacteria > Sphingomonadales > Sphingomonadaceae > Sphingopyxis. Next base: position 23,182 of record CAYNXF010000024.1, on the reverse strand, counting down.
GGCTTCGATGGCGGATTGGCCAAGGGTATCCATGCAATGCTGGCTGGCCCAGTCGTGGGGCTGATCGGCTGGGTGGTCAAATCGCTCTATTTCCCGCGGTCGCGCATGGTGCTGACCAGCGCCAATGTGGTCGCGCATCTGCGACCGGATCGCCACAAGGCAAGCGACGTGTGACCGATTCTGCTTTTATCCCCTATGCTCTGCCCGACATTGGCGAGTCCGAACAAGATGCCGTGCGCGCGGCACTTGCGAGCGGTTGGGTCACCACCGGCCCCATGTGCCGCGCGTTTGAGGGCGAATTTGCCGCCTATTTGGGCGGAGAGGTTGAAGCATTGGCCGTGAATTCGGCTACATCGGGGCTGCATTTGGCGCTAGAGGCCATCGGCATTGGCCCCGGTGATGAAGTCATCGCCCCCACGATGACGTTCACCGCGACGACCGAAGTGGTCCGCTATCTGGGGGCCGACCCGGTGCTCGCGGATATCGATCCTGCCACACTAAACATTGATCCGGCCGATGTCCGGCGCAAAATCACGCCGCGAACCAAGGCCATCATGGTCGTGCATTATGCCGGGCGTGCGTGCGACATGGATGCAATTTTCGCGATCGCGGACGAACATGGGTTACAAGTGATCGAAGATGCGGCACACGCCTTTCCTACCACCTATCATGGACAGATGGTCGGCACGCTGCGGTCGGCGGCCTGTGTGTTCAGTTTTTACGCCAACAAGACGATGACGACGGGCGAGGGTGGCATGGTGGTTTCGCGCAACCCGGCGCTGATGGAACGGATGCGCATTATGCGTCTGCACGGGATTAGTCGTGATGCCTTCGACCGGTTCCAGTCCAAAACGCCTGCATGGCATTATGAAATCGTAGCGCCGGGTTTCAAATATAATATGACAGATGTCGCTGCAGCGATGGGCCGGGTTCAGCTCAAACGCATCGGCGAATTTGTGGCTCGGCGCGAAGCGCTGGCTGATCGCTATTTTGCGGAGCTGGGCGGGCTCAACCTCGATTTGGCCCCGCGCGCGCCGCAGGGCGACAAACATGCATGGCATATTTTTGCGGTTCGGCTGCGCGGTGATGGCACCGACCCGGAACCGCGCGCCGCGTTAATCAACGCGCTGGCTGAGCGCGGGATCGGCACCAGTGTCCATTATATCCCGCTGCACCGCCAACCCTATTGGCGTGACCGCTATGGCCTTAACCCCAGTGCATTCCCGCAGGCCGACCGCGCCTATCACAATATCGTCAGCCTGCCGCTGTACACCAAAATGACCGACGCGCAGCAGGACCGGGTGATCGAGGCGATGCACGAACTGGTCAGGGCCTAGTCCAATGTTGCTTGCATTTTATCTGCTTTTTTGTCTGGTGACAGTGCCGCTGCTCCTGCTTCGCGACCGGCTGGCCGGGACAATCTATGGACTATTGTTTCTCTACAGCATTTTCGCGCTGTTCGGTTACCTCTATATGCCCGGCCTCTCCGAAGGCATCCTGGCTTATTTTGGCGATGATGTAGGACATGATGCGACGCTATTTGTATTTGGATCCATGGCGTTGATTTTTATAGCCAATATGTGGATTTATTCGAGCGGTTCAACAAATGAATTGAAGATCGGATTTAAGACAAATTTCGTTATCAAGGGTAATTTCCCTTTGCCATGTATTGCCGTTCCTTATTTGTTGGCAGGAGTATTGTGGTTTCTTGCCTTCACCAACGCTGAACGTTTGTCCTGGGAGGCAGCTCAGCAGGTGGATCAGCCAATCGAATTTACGATAATGCTCGGTTTATTCAAAATATCAGTCGGAATACTGGCTGCTATCTATGTTATGATTCGTGAAAAAATACGCTTAAATTATCATCATTTGATAATTCCATTTGTAATTTACTTGTTAGTTTTTTTTGTCATCTCGGTTCTTCTTGGAAATCGTACTGATCCAGCTGCTCTCGCGCTTGGAATATTGTTTTATGAGTCATTAAAGAACAAAATAAATTTCAAAATGATACTTAGGGCGTTTGCGATAATTTTTGTTGCGGTAGTCTCGCTCAGTGTTGTCGAATTCATTCGTTACGAGAACAATTATTCGGTCGCTACCTTGACCGAGAGAATCGTACGCAACGATTATTTTGCCCCTGCCCACATGCTCTTCGCAGCCATCGCCTTCGATTTTGTGGATCCGGGCGAAGCATGGCAGTCGTTTTCCAACAATGCCCTGATCTTGCAAAATCATCCGTATTTGCAGGAAAAGGTTACCGACCTGTTCAATCCCGGTGTTGCCACCCGTTCAGCGGGTTATGCTTTCTATGTGCTGTCAGAAGGCTATATCGTGCTGGGCGTCTTGGGCATGTTCTATAACGCTGCGGTGATTTCTCTGTTCGTCCGAATATGGGCCATGGCCGCTTGCACCGACAGCCGTGTCGTCAACGTAATGATCCAGACGGTGCTTGCGACAATGTGCATCAATGTTGTGCGGTCCCAATCGTCGCAGTTCATCAAAGTGCTCTACACCTATTTCATCCCCGTGATGATCGTCCTCGTCATCATGCTTGGGTTGGCAATGACGCTGCGCCGCCGCGCGGTGCGGCAGGATTTCGTGGTGAATTGACCAATGCCACGGCCTTTCCTCCTGCTGCTCGACCGCGACGGCACGATCATCGTTGACCGGCACTATTTGGCCAACCCGGCGCAGGTGGAATTGGAGCGCGGGGCGGCGAAGGGGTTACGCACTTTTGTAGCTCTGGGGGCGGTGCCGGTCGTTGTCACCAACCAGTCGGGGGTGGCGCGCGGCTATTTCGACAATGATGCTGTCGCTGCGGTTCATGCCCGGCTGGACGCTATTCTGCGCGCCGAGGAGGTGGCGATGGCAGGTTATTTCCATTGTCCGCATGCCCCCGATGATGGCTGCGATTGCCGCAAGCCCTTGCCGGGGCTGGCGCATCAGGCGGCACTGGCGTTGTCCATGCCGCTGGGCCGCGCGGTGGTCATTGGTGACAAGCCCAGCGATTTGGGACTGGCGCGAGCCATTGGCGCCACCGGCGTTCTGGTCGCAACGGGCAAAGGCATTGAGCATGTGGCCCGCGCGGCACAGGAAGGCTGGCTGGTTGCCGACGATTTGTTCGCAGCCAGCGCCTTGTTTGCGTCAGGGGGCACCCTGCGCCAAAACGACAGCCGTTGATGCCACCCCAGTCGCCCTCCGCCCGCACATCATTGGCCACGCGCTTTGTCGAGGCGCAGCGCTGGCTGTTCGCTGACGCACTGCCTTTTTGGGCCAGCAGCGGAACCGATTGGGCCGGATGGGGCTTTTGGGAGCAGTTTGATCTGCAGGGCCAGAGGATCGACGCTGTGCCGCGCCGCACCCGCGTCGTGGCGCGCCAGATTTTCAGTTTCATGGCGGCGGGCCGAATGGGCTGGGATGGTGATTGGCGCGCGGTGGTGGACCATGGTGCCAATGCCTTGCTCGGACCTTGCCTACGCCCCGATGGATTGGTGGTCTCCACCTGCGATCCATCCGGGCGACCGCTAAAGGCCGATTTTGATTTTTACGACCATAGCTTTGCGCTGTTCGCGCTCGCTCAGCTGGGCCAATTGGCGGCCTATCGCGACCGTGCCGAGGCGGCGGCGCTGGCGATGCTCGATGCGATGGAGGCGAGCTTTGCTCATCCGATTGCTGGCTTTGCCGAAGATCACCGGCACGGCTTGCCGCTGCGCGCCAATCCCCACATGCATCTGCTGGAAGCCTGTCTGGCACAGGCGGCGCTGCCCGCTGCGTCGCCGCGCTGGCGCGACTGGAGCGGCCGGATCGTCGCGCTGGCGCTGAGCCATTTCATTCAGCCGGACACAGGTGCGCTGCACGAATTTTTTGACTGGCACTGGCAACCCATGCCCGATGCCAGCGGGCGGCTGGTCGAACCGGGGCATCAGTTTGAATGGTCTTGGCTGCTGCGCTGGTGGAATGCCGAACACGGCGATCCGGCGGTCGAGCGCGCTGCGCGCCGCCTTTTCGCTATCGGCAGCGACCATGGCGTCAGCCCGTTGCACTTGGCTATCGACGAATTGTGGGACAATCTGTCGGTGCGGACAGCCAGCGCGCGCAACTGGCCGCAGACCGAATGGCTGAAATCTTGTCTGGCCGCGACCGAACGGGCGGAAACACCAGCGCAGCGTGAATTCTTGCTGGGGCATGCCGACCTGGCGCTGGCAGCGATGCTGCGCTATACCACGACGCCGAAGCCCGGTCTGTGGTTCGACCGGCTGGCGGCGGACGGGACGCCGATGGTGGGTCCGGTGCCAGCCTCCAGCCTTTATCACCTGATTTGTGCGTTGGAGCAAACCAAAATGTTTCTGGCGACCACAGATGTTTGACCTTGGGTGCGGATTGCGCCATGGCGCAACCGCCTTTTCGGGCCGTATCCGGCCATGCGCCATCACGGGCGACCGTCGAGGCATTGGCCGACACCTGCAGCGGAACAGAAACCTTAGACCATGACCCAAAAAACTGCCCTTATCACCGGCGTTACCGGGCAGGATGGCGCATATCTGGCGCGGCTGCTTCTCGAAAAAGGCTATATTGTCCATGGGATCAAGCGGCGATCCTCGTCGTTCAACACCGGGCGGATTGAGGATATTTATCAGGACCCGCACAGCGCCGATCCTCGACTTATTCTGCATTATGGCGACATGACCGACAGCACCAACCTGATCCGCATCATGCAGGAATGCCAGCCAGACGAAGTGTATAATCTGGCTGCGCAGAGCCATGTGCAGGTCAGCTTTGAAACGCCCGAATATACCGCCAATGCCGATGCCATCGGGACGCTGCGGATGCTGGAGGCGATCCGCATACTGGGGATGGAACAGCGTTGCCGTTTCTATCAGGCGTCAACTTCCGAACTTTACGGTCTGGTGCAACAGGTGCCGCAGAGCGAAACCACTCCTTTCTATCCGCGTTCGCCCTATGCCGCCGCCAAACTTTATGCCTATTGGATCGTGGTAAACTATCGGGAAGCCTATGGAATCCATGCCTCTAACGGTATCTTGTTCAACCACGAAAGCCCCTTGCGCGGCGAAACCTTTGTGACGCGGAAAATCAGCCGCGCTGCCGCAGCTATCAGCCTTGGCAAACAGGACCGTCTGTATCTCGGCAATCTCGACGCCCAGCGCGACTGGGGCCATGCGGCGGAGTATGTCCGCGGCATGTGGCAAATGCTGCAACAGGACAAGCCCGACGATTATGTGCTGGCTACTGGCATAACGACGCGCGTGCGCCAGTTCGTCGAATGGTGCTTCGCCGATGCGGGCATCAATTTGCAATGGCAGGGCACGGGGGTCGACGAAAAGGGAATTTGCACCACCACCGGTCGCTGTCTGGTGGAAGTCGACCCGCGCTATTTCCGTCCCACCGAGGTCGATCTGTTGCTGGGAGATCCGTCCAAAGCCCATCGCGTGTTGGGCTGGCGGCACGAAACGAGCCCGCACGATCTGGCGCGCGAAATGGTTGCTGCCGACCTTGCACTGATGCGGACCGATGCCCCGGTTCCATGACGCCGCATTTTGAAATCACCGGCAAGCGGATTTTCGTCGCCGGGCACCGCGGCATGGTGGGCAGCGCGTTAGTGCGACGCCTCGCGCTTGAAAATTGCACTATCCTGACTGCTGACCGGAATGAATTGGATCTGGCCGATCAAAGCCGGGTGCGCGACTGGATGGGTGACCAGCGCATCGACGCTGTCATGCTGGCCGCAGCAAAGGTCGGCGGGATAGTCGCCAACGACACTTATCCCGCCGACTTCCTGTATGACAACATCATGATAGCGGCAAATGTCATCGAGGCCGCGCATCGGGCTGGCGTCAACCGCCTGATCAATCTGGGCTCCAGCTGCATCTACCCCAAATTCGCCGATCAGCCCATCACGGAAGAGGCGCTGCTGACGGGGCCATTGGAGCCCACGAATGAGGCCTATGCCATTGCCAAAATCGCGGCGCTCAAGCTGACCCAAGCCTATCGCCGCCAGCATGGCCGCGACTTTATTTCGGCCATGCCAACCAATCTTTATGGCCCCGGAGACAATTATCATCGCGAAAACAGTCACGTCATGCCTGCACTGATCCGCAAGGTCCATGAGGCCAAGGCCGCAGGGGCGGATCATTTTGTTCTTTGGGGTTCCGGCACGCCACGTCGCGAATTTCTTCACGCCGATGACTGCGCGGATGCCTGCGTCTTCCTTCTCCGCCACTATAGCGACGATATGCACATCAATGTTGGGTCTGGTGAGGACATTGCGATTGGCGATCTGGCCGCACTCATTGCGCGTCTGTTTGGCTTTTCTGGGCGGATCGACCATGATTTGAGCAAGCCGGACGGCACCCCGCGCAAGCTGATGTGCAATCGTCGGCTGCGTGCGCGGGGCTGGCAACCAGCCATTGCATTGGAGGATGGCATCATGGCCGCCTACCAGGATTTTCTGCAAGGCTGGATCGAACGTTGACTTCGGCCCACACCACGCCGCCGGCCGCCGATTCTGTCACCATTTTGGTCAACAGCTCTGACGGATTTGAGGATTGTTGGGGGCCGTTCTTTCACTTGCTTCAGGCGTATTGGCCGGACTGTAACTTTCCTGTTTTGCTCAACACCGAAACGCGGGATTGGACCGTTCCAAATGGGCGATGCAGCCGCGTCGCTCATGGCGAGCCTGACCGGCTGAGCTGGAGCGAATGCCTGATCCGGGCCATAGGTCAGGTAGAAACGCCGCTGCTGATGTATTTTCAGGAAGATTACTTTCTGGATCGCGCCGTCGATCATGCCAAAATCATGGCGGCTGTCGATCTGATGCTACAACGTCCGGACATCGGCCACATTGCGCTGACGCGGCATGGTAGTTTCGGTCCTTATGATCCCTTTCCTGTCGAGGGCTTCGCAACAATCCGGCAGCGCGCCCGCTATCGCATTTCGACGCAGGCGGGACTGTGGCGACCGCAGACCTTATTGTCCTATCTCGATCCCTGCGAAAATGGCTGGATGTTTGAGATTTTCGGCACGCGGCGCGCGCATCGCCGCAGCGATCTGTTCTTGATGGCTGATTTTTCTGAACGAAGCGGGGGACCTGCCGTGGACTATGTCCATACCGGCATTATCAAGGGTAAATGGCATCCCGCCATGCCCGATTTATTCGCCAAGCATGGGCTGACCCCCGATTTTTTGCAGCGCGGATTTTATGTCGAGCCGCATCCGCTGCTGCGTAAGTGGGAGGTGTTGCGGCGCCTCGCTCAGGATCCCGTTCATGCCTTGCGGCAATTGCTGTCGTGAACGCCGCTAGCGCCTGACGCCATGGAAATGCGCAAATTTCTCTCGGTGACGCTGATCGTGACTTTTCTGTCGCTGCTGGGCAGTCTTGTGAATTTTATCGCTCAGGCAGTGATCGCCCAGCGCTTTGGCGTCAGCTTGGATGTTGATGGCTATGTTTACGCGCTGAGCATGCCTGTCTTCCTGTCGTCGCTGATCGCCTCCTTGATCAGTTACATCGCCGCTCCCATCATTGCGGCGGAGCATGGTGCAACAGGCTCGATCGCCACCAATGCAAGGAGGCTGTCGGGGGTCATTCTGCTCGTGGCGATCGGCTTTGCGGGCGCCGGGCTGGCGGCAACCCGATTCCAACCGCTTCTATTGCCGATTGCCCCTGCGCTGCGGGAGTTGGACGCGCTACATTCACTTATCCGGCTATCTTGGCTGCTGGGCGCGCTGCAGATTGTGGGGGCGCTTGCGACCACATCGCTGACGGCGACGGGGCGCCCGGTGACAGCAGCACTGCTGGCATTTCCAACCAATATGGTGGCTATTGCGGCATTGCTGCTTGCTACGAATAGTGGAATTGAAGTTGCCATTGCTGGGATGGCAGGCGGTGCATTGGTCAGTGCGGCGATCGGCCTGTGGATTGCCCGCGGTTTGGTAATGCCGCCGCAGTTCCGGTCCGCTGAGCCTTCTTCTGGCGGAACAATCTGCCCTGTCGCTACCTTTCTCTGGTCAACGCTGGCGCTAAGCTGTTTCAGCTCATATGTCTTGGTGGATGCTGTCGTGGCTGCGCGGCTGGGCGAAGGCGCTCTGGCGACGATGGGCTTTGCCTATCGGATGATCGTGGGATTTGGGGCACTCGTCGTGGCGGGACCATCGGCATTGATCGTGCCCCGACTGGTCCATTTTGTGGCCGCACAAGATGTTTCTGGCTTTCGCCGGATGCTCGTTGGCGCGCTTGGCTTTGTGGCACTATGTGGTCTGTTGTTGGCGTTGACATTCAATTTTCTTGGCCAGCCCATAGTGCAATTCTTGTTCGAGCGCGGTCGGTTTTCCGAAGCGGATAGCCGGCAGTTGGCAGCAGTCGTGGTTGCCATGGCGCCCGGACTGATGTCGATGCTGGTCGCTGTAGTGTCACTTCGTGCACTTTTCTGTCTGTCGGATACAGCGCGCGTAGGCGGGCTGTTGGCAGTCGGCTATACTGCAAGTTATGCCATCGCATCCTATTTGTTGCTGCCCTATGGCCTGACAGGCATTGGTTATGCGTACAGCATCAGCTGGACATTGCTGGCTGGGAGCTTGCTTTTGTTTGTTTGGCATCGCTCAGCACGACTGGGTCAAGGTATCGACCAGGGGGTGGCGGCATGATGAAGCGCCTTTTCGATTTGGTCGTTGGTACGGCTTTGCTGGTCAGCACATTTCCTCTTTTCGTCCTTGCTGCCATTGGCGTCGCCCTGCAACGTGACGGGGCCGTGCTTTTCCGGCAGCAGCGCATTGGTCGGCATGGACGACCCTTTTACATTTTGAAGTTCCGGTCCATGCGTAATACTGCGCCAGGTGCGAACGTAACCGTAGGACGTGACGCTCGTATAACCCGCTTCGGCCATTTCTTGCGCCAGACGAAGATTGACGAGCTGCCGCAACTTATCAACGTGCTGCGCGGGGAAATGAGTCTGGTCGGTCCGCGACCAGAGGTTCCGGAATATTATGCCGATTTTCCTGCTGATGCCCGTGCCGTGATTGCGACCGTTCGTCCAGGAATTACCGACCGGGCGTCCATCGTCTATCGCAACGAGGCAGAGCTGTTGGCAACCCATCCCGATCCTGCCGCCTATTATCGCGAGACGTTGTTGCCGCACAAGGTGGAGATGGCGGTCGATTATGTTCAAAACCGATCCATGCTTGGTGATATTCGACTTTTGTTAGGGACGGTTAAAGCTGTGGTGACACCACGCGATAGCAGGGCAAGAGATGCTAGATGATCTCCGGTCCGCGTCACATTCTGGTCTTGCGTACTTGTGGACTTGGTGATTTCATTTTGAGCGCGCCGGCCTTCCGCGCATTGCGGCTTCGCTTTCCAAATAGCCGGATCAGCCTGTTGACATTGCAATCCACCGAACAAGCAACGTCTGCGAAAGTATCTGCCTATGCTGGTGGTCAGGCAGCGGCGCCGTGGGTTGACCTTGTCCGCCCGCATCTGATCGACGATGTGTTGGTGCTGCCCGATGTCCGGACTTTCTCGAGCTTGCGGGCTGCGCGCGCGCGGTTGAGTGCTGAACGTCCCGATCTAGTAATACAGATGATCGACGTGGGCGTTCCTTGGCTTCGGCGATTGAAGAAATTGCTATTCATTTTTGGGTTGCTGGGCGGGGTGCGCCAGCTCGGTTGGCGCCGGCGCGGGGTGGTTGAACGCGGTCGTGTTCCCGCCGAAGATCCCCAACTTGGCCATCATGTCTTTGGCCCGCTGCAATTTCTGGCGGAACTTGATGGCCATGGCGATCGGCCCGAAGACGTAGTGTTTGACCTGCGCCCCGATACAACAGCGCGCGAATGGGCCGATCATTGGATCAAAGATCATGTTCCCACAGGCAAGCGTCTGGTCAGCATCGCTCCCGGCGCTATTCACCCGCACAAACAATGGACGGCGGAGCGTTTCGCCCAGCTAGTCACAAAGCTTGCCTATCGGCATAATGATCTGATGTTCTGCATCACAGGCACGGCGGCGGACCGTTCCGCGGCTGCCCTTATTCAAGTGCAGTCAGGGGCCAATGTCATTGACCTGTGCGGGCACAGCAGCATTGCCCAATCAGCAGCGCTTTATGCGCAATGTGCGTTGGTCATCGGCAATGATGGCGGTGCAATGCATCTTGCCGACGCCATGGGCGCGCCAGTCGTTTCGGTGGTCCCTGGTTTGGAGTTCCCGACTTCGATCGAGCCTTGGCACAACCAGCATCTGGCTGTGCGTCATCCCGTTGACTGTGCGCCTTGCTATAGTTTTACCTTTTGCCCAGAGGGACATAACCGCTGTATGCGCGACATTGCTGTCGAAGACGTGCTGGCCAAATGCGAGTTAGCGTTGTGAAAATCTGGATTGTGAATCCCTATGGCACCTTGCCCAGCGAGGGATGGCGCGAATATCGTTCAGCCATGCTGGCGCGTGCTCTGGCTGCGGCTGGCCATGACGTCACTTGGTGGATTGCAACTTTTGAACATCGCAGCAAAACATTTCGGGAGGAAGTGACCAGCGATTCACTACTGCCCGACAATGTTGCGATCAAATGTGTGCCCACACGTTCCTATCGCCGCCATATTGGAGCGGGCCGCATTGGCTTTGAAGGCGATTTCGGCAGAGGGTTTGGGGCTGCTGCGCGGCAAATGGAACGCCCCGAGGCAATTATTCTGGCCGAACCTTCGTTGTTTTTTGGGGTGCCGGTGCGGAGATATGCGAAGGACACCGGGGCCAAGCTGATCCTTGACGTTATCGATCTGTGGCCCGAGCTGTTTCATGTTGTATTGCCCAAACCGCTCAAACGGCTGGGCACGATGATTTTTGCCCCGCTGTACGCTCGGCGGGCCAAGCTTGCGCGGCAAAGCAACGCCATCGCCGCCGTGGCGGGCAATTATCGCGATATTTTGCTGGCGCAAGGCGGTCATAAGCCTGCGGGCGTATTTTACTGGGGCGTGGATAATCCTTTGTTCCAGAATGGCGGCCATTTACCGGAACCAGAGCTGTTCCAGCGCTGGCCACGCCGGTTTGAGGGTTTGACTATTGTGTATGCCGGCACCCTTGGTGCGGCCTATGACATGACGACGGTGTGTGATGCTGCCCACTTGTTGTTTGCGCGGGAATCGCGAAATATCCGCTTCATCTTTGCAGGTGACGGGCCGCTCAAGCCCGAAATCAGCGCGTTGGCGGCAAGCCATCCCGATCAGGTCGCTTATGTGGGATCGATGCCAGCCGAAGCACTGATTCCCTATTATCTTGCTTCCGATCTTGGCCTTTGCAGCTATGCGCCAGGGTCCACCGTTTCCATGCCTATCAAGCTGTTCGACTATCTTGCGGCCGGACTGGCTGTTGCGAACTCGCTCGACGGCGAAATCAAATCGATTGTCGCGTCGGGGTGCGGGTTTCAGTATCAGGCCGGCAATGCCACCGATCTGGCTAGCAAGCTCGTTGCGTTGGTGGACGATCGCGACTTGACGGGGCAATATAAAGCCCATGCCCGCGAGTTGTCCGCGCAATTTGACATTGCCCGCCAATACGGTTTGTTCTCGCGCTTTATCGAGGATGTGGTGCTCGATGCTGCGTAGCTTGTATCTGTCGCCATTGGCCGGCATTATTTCTCTGGCACTTTCGGCGTTGGCATTTCTGCGGCGTCCCTTCATGGTCTATGGCTATCGTGATCGGGCTTCGGGGGCCTTTCGCAAACATACGCGGATCAGTTCGTCGGCTGTGATCGGCGATAAGGCACAAGTTGCCATCGCAGACCATGTATGGATCTGGCATCACAGCATCATCGACGGTAGTAATGGGGTCACTATTGGCGAAGGTTGCCAGATCGGCGCCTGGGTTGGCATTTTCTCGCATGGCAGCCAATTGGCGGTACGCCTATATGGCCGCGATTATATCACGGTACCGCGGGAGGAGCGGGCGGGGTATAGCCGGGGCTCGGTCACCATCGGCCCATATTGTTTTGTAGGCGCCGGAGCGCTCATCCTGCCTGGGGTAACCCTGGGCAAAGGATGCCTTGTCGCTGCTGGTGCCATGGTAACCAAATCCGCGCCCGATTTCGCTATTCTGCGCGGGTCGCCCGCTCAGGTTGTAGGTGACACACGCGATCTCGACCGCAAGCACCTGAAAGATCCGGCAATTCAGGCTCGCTACTTCGATCCGGAAACTGCGGCTGCCTTGGCATCCGATTCGTCAAGCTCTGACCGGAAATAGGCAATGGTTTTGGCAAGGCCGTCGCGCAGCTGAACATTTGGTTCCCACTGCAGTTTTTCCCGTGCCAAGCTGATGTCCGGCTGCCGCTGGCGTGGGTCGTCCTGCGGCAATGGGAAATATTCGATCTTTGAGTTTGATCCCGTCAATTCAACCACAGCTTCGGCCAGTTCGGCGATGGTGAATTCGTTCGGATTGCCAATATTGACCGGCCCTGTGAATCCGGGCTCGGTCGCCATCAAGCGCAGAAAGCCATCCACCAAGTCGTCAACATAACAAAAGCTGCGGGTCTGCTGACCATCGCCGTAGATGGAAATCGGCTCGCCCTTCAGCGCCTGGATGATGAAGTTCGACACAACCCGTCCGTCAGCTGGGTGCATGCGTGGGCCATAGGTGTTGAAGATGCGGGCTACCTTTATGTCCAGCCCGTGCTGGCGATGATAATCGAAAAACAATGTTTCCGCACAACGCTTGCCCTCGTCGTAGCAGGACCGGATGCCGATAGGGTTGACGTTGCCCCAATAAGACTCGACCTGCGGATGGATGTGCGGGTCGCCATAAACCTCGCTGGTGGAGGCTTGGAAAATAGGGCATTTCAGGCGTTTGGCCAGGCCCAACATGTTGATCGCGCCATGCACTGACACTTTGGTCGTCTGTACCGGATCATGTTGATAGTGAATAGGGGATGCCGGACAAGCCAGATTGAAAATAGCGTCCACCTCAACAAACAACGGAAAGCAGATGTCATGCCGCATGAATTCGAAGCGCGGGTTCTGATGCAAATGATGGACGTTGCGCTTGCTTCCGGTGAACAGGTTATCGACGCACAGAACATCATGGCCCTGTTCCAGCAGTCGGTCGATTAGATGCGATCCCAAGAAACCAGCTCCGCCGGTCACCAATATGCGTTTTTGCGAGAAATAATTGCGGGCCAAGTTTCTGCTCCAAAGTTGGAATATATATCAGGCTTGATTGGGTTGATATTCGGGGACCAGATCTGTCAGGCATGCACGGATTGCAGCTTCATCCTTGTCCGCTACAGCCGCCATGACGGCATGGATTTTCTCTGCCAGCACATCGGCTGAATAGCTATATTCGCTAGCCTTCAATATGCGCGGATGTTCCGTCGCGCTCACTTTTTCGTCGATCAGCAATTCTTCGAACAATTTTTCGCCGGGCCGAATGCCAACAATCTGGATCTCGATGTCGCCATCGGGATTATTCGCATCGCGGACCTTTAGGCCCGTTAGTTCGATCATACGCCGCGCAAGGTCCATAATGCGGACCGGTTGCCCCATGTCGAGCACAAAAACTTCACCACCGTCGGCCATCGCCCCTGCCTGAATGACCAATTGTGCGGCCTCAGGAATCGTCATGAAATAACGGGTAATGTCGGGGTGCGTTAAGGTCACGGGCCCGCCCGAGGCTATTTGTTTGCGGAAGAGGGGCACGACCGATCCGCTGGAACCCAGCACATTGCCAAAACGAACCATGGCGAAACAGGTCTGGCCCGGTTGCTGCGCCAAAGCTTGCAGCACCAACTCTGCACCGCGCTTTGTCGCACCCATCACGTTGGTTGGCCGGACAGCCTTGTCGGTGCTGATTAAGACGAAATGCTGAACGCAGTGCTGATGGGCCAATTGGGCAATATTGCGTGTTCCTAACAGATTATTCTTCAAGGCCTCGGCCGGGTTCGCCTCCACCAACGGAACATGTTTGTACGCAGCCGCGTGATAAACTGTATCGACGCGACGGGCGGCGAACACATCGCCCATGCGCAAGTTATCCTGCACCGATGCTAGCACTGGGACGATCTCTGTTTTCAGCGCAGAATGGGTCAAATAGGCCGAAAGTTCACCATGAATGGTATAAAGGCTAAACTCACTGCTCTCGACCAGTATCAAATGCGATGGCGACTGGCTCAGAACCTGACGGCACAATTCGCTTCCGATTGATCCACCCGCGCCGGTGACCATCACGCTGCGCCCCGTAATGCATTTTGCAAACAATGCCTGATCGGGCGGTACGGGGTCGCGCCCCAACAAATCCTCAATCTCAAGGGGGCGCAGATCGCTGATCGTCACTTTGCCATCGGCGAGTTCAAACAAGCCAGGCAACGTCCGCACCGTCACCCGCAACCCACGCAATTGTTCCACAATTTCGTTTCGCCGGGCGCGTGAGGTTGATGGGATGGCCAAAAGCACATCGGTAACGCGAAGTTCGTCGACCAATTCGACAATGCGCTTGGGCGAATAGATGGTATTGCCTTTCAGCACGCTGCCATGCAGCCGCTGGTCGTCGTCCAGAAAGCCGACGATCTGCATTTCACGGCTGTTCGACAGGCCTGCCGCCAGCTGGCGGCCAGCAGATCCGGCTCCGTAGATCAATACACGGCGCCGCTCGGGTCTGCCGCCGACATGAAACTGGACATGCCCTAACATGTAGCGCGCGGCGCCACGCGAGGCATTAACAAACAGAAACAGCAAGATAGGATGGAGCAATCCAACAGACCGAGGGACCGAATCCACCCCGATCAGGGTAAAAATTGTTGCATAGCATAGCGCAAAACACGCGCAGGCGCGGACGATCGCTACCAATGCGTCCCATCCGACATAGCGGAATATTGCTCGGTAAAGACCAAAATGAATGAATAGTGGCAGCGCAATCAGAACGGAAAGAACATAGGAAAACCATTGGTTTCCTACCGGGAAAATCCAAACATCCAGGCGCAGTCGGTAAGCCAAGGCCACGGTCAGGATGCAGGCCGCGCAGTCAAACGCAATCACCACCAATTTCTTAGTGGAACGTGGAACATCCAACAAAATGACGCCGATTTTTGTTATAGTTGTCATGCGCTGTTGCCGTTAGTTTGCGGTTCGGCGTATTGCAACTGTGCTGTGGCGGCATTGGCCAACGTGCCCTGCCCTTTCCCGCTAGCCAGCGTGCGTCGACGCTAATATAGCCGCGCGTCCCGTAACCAAATCAGCAGGAATGTGACGACTGTGGTCCAGTTTTCCACCAAAACACGCGGACGAACCCTGCAATTTTGGGCATTGGCAGCCTTTCTGGGCTTGGTTTTTTTGACCGGCGGTGCGTCGCGCATTGACGTGCTGTCGCTGGCGTTGTTGCGCCCTGTTGCTGCAGTTCTGTGTGTCGCCGCTTTGTTCACGCTGCGGCGTGAGCATTTGCGAGGGGCTGGCTGGCTGGTCGGGGGCCTGCTGACCATGGCCGGATTGGTGCTCTTGCACCTCATTCCTTTGCCACCCGCCATTTGGCATGATCTACCGGGCCGCGCGCCGCTTGCCGAAGTTGACGTTTTTCTAGGCAATGAAGATCATTGGCGTCCGCTCGCGCTTGTGCCCATGAACGCTTGGCACGCGCTGTCATCATTGGCGGTACCGGCGGCGGTGCTGCTGTTGGGGCTGCAAATCCGGGTGCAAGAGCGCTTGGCCCTTCTCAACATTGTCATCGGCTTTGCCTGTCTGTCGGCATTGGTCGGCATCCTGCAATTGCTGGGGGGCGTCGACGGACCACTGTATTTCTATAACATCACGAACAAATTTGCGGCCGTGGGTCTGTTTGCGAACCGCAATCACGCTGCGTTGTTGCTGGCATCGTTGCTGCCCATGCTCGCCGTTATGGCTACTTTGGCGCAAGGTGCTGTTGACCGTCAGCGCACTTATTTGCTGATTGCAGTTGGCGCGGGGATTTTGGTTATCCCGCTGCTATTGATGAACGGGTCGCGAAGTGGTCTACTGTTGGGTGCGGTTGGCATTTTAGCGGCGCTTTTGCTCTATCGCCGACCAGAGAGCGGTATTGTCGTCCGGAAAAGCGGTGCGCGGATAGCGGTCAAGCCCGAACATTTGATTGTTGCGGCCGTCGTTGCGACCATGCTGCTGATCACCATCGCGCTCTCGCGAGCCGAATCGATCGATCGGTTGCTGGCAACATCGGCGGCGGAGGATATTCGTGGAGAATTCTGGGCCATATCGTTCGATTTAGCGCGTACCTTCTTGCCGTGGGGTGTGGGCGCGGGATCCTTTGTCGAGGCTTATCAGATCGCCGAGCCAGATTATATTTTGCACGGGAACTATCTCAATCGGGCGCACAATGATTGGCTGGAAACCTTGGTCGTATTCGGCCTGCCGGGAATGCTCTTGCTGACCATGCTCGGCGCTACAATTGCTTGGCGCTCGCTGATCGTCTGGAAGAAGTCGCCAGATCATACTCCTTACCGCGTCATTGCACGTCTGGGCGCGGTGCTTATCATCTTGACAGCGATGGCAAGCGTGGCCGATTATCCCCTTCGCACCCCAATTTTCATGGCATTGTCTGTAGTCTTCTTGCTGTGGCTGACAGTGCCGCTTGATGGCGGCGCGGCCGCACCTTCCAAGCTCAGTGAGCTCCCTATGCCTAGAGAAGAAGGCACGAAGCGGACGGCGCGGTGGTTCGGTCGAGCGATTGCCTTTACGCTCGTTGGGGCGGTTCTTGGCTGGTTTAGCTTCGGCCTCGCCATGTCCGGCATCGCCCGTCAGCGGGCACCAACCGTGGCATTGACGTTCACACCCAGCGAACCCTTCGCGCTGGCGCGGCGTGCCGAGCAGTTGCTGGCAGCGAAACCCAAGCCCCAGCTGGACCGTGCGGAGCAGTTGGCCTCCGTTGCTTTGCGCAACCAGCTCGTCAATCCGCGCGCGCTGCGTTTGCTAGGGGCTGTTGCATTAGCCCGTGGCGATGAAGTACGGGCGAGCAAGCTGCTTGGCTATTCCCAGCAATTTTCGCGCCGCGACCTTTACACACAGTTTCTGCTGGTCGAATTGAGCATCAATCGCGGCGATACGGCTGCAGTGTTCCGCCATTACGATATTGCGCTGCGCACGCACCCAGCCAGCAGCAATGTTGTGTTCCCGCGAATGGCGGCGGCGTTGCATCTGCCGATAATTCAACAGGGAATCCGCCCCTATTTGGCATCAGGCAAGGGATGGTCGCTCGATATGCTGGACCACGCTATCTCGCACCACAAGAATTTGAAAGCGGTCACCCAGCTGTTGCTAGCCGAGACCAAAATGCCAGTGACGGAGGCAAGTCGTGAACGTCAGGTGCGCCTTTTGTCCGCGCTTGCTACTGAAAAAATGTATAAAGATGCAGAAATGCTGTTCCGTGCCATTCCTGATACGCAGCCTGAATTGCTGCGGTCGGTTGCCCTGACACCCAATGATGCTCGCCGGCGTTTTGGCCCGGTAGGATGGCTGCCGCTGGAACGACCCGATGCCGGCAGCGACGTTACATCTGGTACCACAAAGGGATCTGCGCAGATGTCAGTGTATGCCAATTCCTCGGTGACCGCAGCGGTGGCGCAGCGATTGCTGTTCCTTTCGCCAGGCAAATACCGTCTGTCTGCGCGAGTGAGCAAGGAGGCGGGGGGTGCCGACAGCGGGACGCAATGGCAGCTGCGATGCCTGACCGACGCTACGCAACCACTGCTGTGGGAGGGAATGGTGGGCCAAAGCCTCTCTGTCCCGGCAGATTGCAAGGCGCAGCGGCTGGAAATCGTGGCGGTCGGTGGTGCAGATCAGAGCGGCTTTGCTGGGTCAATCAGAGATATCGCCTTAACTCGCCAATAGTCGGCCGCCTTCCCGGTACCAATCCACAAACCGCGGCACCCCAACCCCAATCGGCGTCGTTGGCGCATAGCCCAGGTTTCCGGCTATCGCACTGATGTCGGCGTAGGTTTGGTACACATCGCCATCCTGCATCGGCAGCAAGTTCAGCTTTGCCGCGCGCCCGCACGCGCTTTCGATTTCGGTGATCAGATCTAATAGCGCCTCGGGCCGGCTGTTGCCGATATTGTAGATGCGATGCGGCGTCGTGAAGCCGCCGGGCTTGGCGGTCCCGTCGTTTGCGGGCGGATTGTCGAGCGCGGCCAAGGTCCCTGCAACAATATCGTCGATATAGGTAAAATCACGCCGCATGTCGCCATGGTTGTACACGTCGATCGGCCGCCCGTTCAGCACGGCCTCGGTGAATTTCCACACGGCCATGTCCGGCCGGCCCCAAGGGCCATAGACGGTGAAGAACCTAAGGCCCGTTTGCGGTACGCGGAACAGATGGGCATAGGTTTCGCTCATCAGCTCGTCGGCGCGCTTGGTTGCGGCATAAAGCGAAATGGGCGTGTCGGTACGATCTTCTACTCGCAGCGGCATTTGCTTGCGCAGGCCATAAACCGAAGATGAGGACGCATAGACAAGGTGACGCCCGGCACGGTGCCGAGCGAGCTCCAGGATGTTGAGGTGACCCGTGATGTTCGAATGAACATAGGCGAGCGGGTTTTCCAGGCTGTAACGTACGCCCGGCTGCGCGCCGAGATGGACGATGCGGTCGAAGGCGTGGTTCGCCAGCGCCGCATCCAACGCCGCGGCATCACCAAAGTCGACCGTCAAGAAGTCGAGCCGCCCTTCGGCTAATGTTTCCAGATGCGCCACGCGCGCTTGCTTGAGCGCCACCGAATAATAGGGTGTGAAATTGTCGATGCCGATCACGCGCTCACCGCGGGCGAGCAACGCGGCCGCGACGTGCATGCCGATGAAGCCCGCCGCCCCAGTAACCAGCACGGTCATGCTGCGGCATCCCCTGTGCCGCCGTTCGAATATCCCTCCGGATTGGCGCTCTGCCACGCCCAGCTTGATGCGCACATGGCGTCAATGTCCAATCGCGCGCTCCACCCCAGCAGCTCGGCTGCCTTTGCGGTGGCAGCATAGCTGCTGGCGACATCCCCCGGGCGGCGCGCGACGATGTCGGCAGGAATTAGCCGGCCACTCGCGCGCTCAAAGGCCGCGACCAATTCCTTCACCGTCGTCCCGGCCCCGGTGCCGACATTGAGCGCCTCGCAGCCGCTGTGGTGCGCGGCAAAGTCCAGCGCCGCCAGATGCGCCTTGGCCAGGTCCTCGACGTGGATATAGTCGCGCTCGCCGGTGCCGTCGCGTGTGGGGTAATCGTCGCCGTAGATCGCTAGCTTGGGCCGCCGCCCCACCGCCACCTGGGCAACAAAAGGCATCAGATTATTGGGGATACCACGCGGGTCTTCGCCGATCTGGCCCGACGGGTGCGCGCCGACAGGGTTAAAATAGCGCAGCAGCACCGCCGAAGCGTCTGATGATGTTGCGCACCAATCGGCAATCATCGCCTCGACCATTGCCTTGGTCCGCCCATAAGGGTTGGTGGGCGCGATGGGGTGCGCCTCGTCAAACGGCAGATATTGCGGCTCGCCGTAGACGGTGGCCGAAGAGGAAAAGACGATGCGGCGGCAGCCGGCCTGGTTCATTGCTTCCAGCAAGCGCGCTGATCCGGCGACATTGACGTCGTAGTAGAGCAGCGGCTTTTCGCTCGATTCGCCCACTGCCTTAAGCCCGGCAAAGTGAATGACCGCGTCGGGGCGGAAATCGGCAAACACACGCTCGAGATCAGGCTGGCTGCGGATGTCTCCAGTGACTGCGCGCAGATCGCGATTGGATAGCGCGCGAACACGATTGAGCGCGATAGGCGAGCTGTTGACGAAATTGTCGAATACGCAAACTTCGTGTCCGGCGGACAGCAATTTGAGCACGGTATGACTGCCGATGTAGCCCGCTCCCCCGGTGACGAGCACCTGCATGCCGCTATCCTGTCCCATTGCCGGACGCCTAGCGGCAAAAGGGTTGCAGGTCGATGAACTATTCCAGAATTTGCCGGTGGCAAGTGCTGGGCCAAGCGCGTTCGCCTTGTTCGCGCCAGCATGCGTTGCTAGGGGGCGGCGGTTCCCTTCAGCCCAGAGTGCCCACGCGTGACCGATATCGCCCATGCCACCCCTACCAATGGCCGCCGAATCACGGTTGTCGGCACCGGATATGTTGGCATTTCTAACGCGGTCCTGCTGGCGCAGCATAACCGCGTGGTGGCACTCGATATCGATCCGGCGAAGGTGGCGAAGCTCAATGGTCGCCAGTCGCCGATCGAAGACACCGAAGTAGAGGATTATCTTGCGAACCGCCCGCTCGACCTGACCGCCACGACTGACAAAGCGATCGCCTACCAGGGCGCAGAATTTGTCCTGGTGGCGACCCCCACTGATTATGATCCCGATACCAATTACTTCGACACGCGCAGCGTGGAAACGGTTATCGCTGATGCGCTCGCGCTCGCACCTGACGCGCTAATTGTTGTCAAATCGACCGTCCCGGTGGGCTTCACCGAACGAATGCGCGCCGAGTTTGGCAGCGATCACATCATCTTTTCGCCGGAATTCCTTCGCGAAGGGCGGGCGCTGGCTGACAATTTGCGGCCTTCGCGCATCGTGGTCGGCGACACTCACCCCCGCGCAGCCGAATTCGCGCAATTGCTGGTCGATGGTTCGCTGAAGCCAGAGGTGCAGGTGTTGTTAACCGGCAATACGGAGGCGGAGGCGATCAAGCTGTTCGCAAACACTTTCCTTGCCATGCGGGTGGCCTATTTCAACGAACTGGACACTTATGCCGCGACGCATGGCATCGACCCCAAATCGATTATCGAAGGTGTGTGCCTCGACCCGCGTATCGGCCATTTCTATAATAATCCCTCGTTTGGCTATGGCGGCTATTGCCTGCCCAAAGACACCAAGCAAATGCTGGCGAATTACCGCGATGTGCCGCAAAATCTGATCCACGCGATTGTGGAATCGAACACGACGCGCAAGGATTTCGTCGCGTCCGAAATCGTCAAGCGCAATCCGCGCGTGGTCGGCATCCACCGGCTGGCCATGAAGGCAGGGTCGGACAATTTCCGCGCCAGCAGCATCTTGGGCATCATGAAGCGGGTGAAGGCCAAAGGGATCGAAGTCATTGTCTATGAACCAGGCATAATGGACGAAGAATTGTTCCGTTCGCGCGTGATCCGTGATCTTGCCGCGTTCAAGGCCGAGGCCGATGTCATCATTGCAAACCGTATGTCGGACGAAATCGCCGATGTTGCGGACAAGGTTTACACCCGCGATCTTTTTGGCGGGGATGGTTAGGGGCAAATCATGCGTAAGGGGATCATATTGGCCGGCGGCTCGGGCACGCGGCTCTACCCGCTGACGCGCGGGGTTTCGAAACAGCTGATGCCCGTCTACGACAAGCCGATGATCTATTACCCGCTCGCGACGCTGATGTTGGCGGGAATCCGCGAGGTGCTGATCATCACCACGCCGCAGGATCAGGTGGCCTTCCAAGCGGTGCTGGGCGACGGAGCGGACTGGGGCATGCATCTCGATTATGCGGTACAGCCCAGTCCGGATGGGCTGGCACAAGCCTTTCACATTGGCGCCGATTTCGTACGCGGCGGACCTAGCGCGCTGATACTGGGCGATAACATCTTTTACGGGCACGGCCTACCCGAACTTCTCACCAGCGCCGATGCGCGCCAAAGCGGCGCTACGGTTTTTGCTTATCAGGTGCGCAATCCGGGCGACTATGGCGTGGTATCCTTTGACGCGCAGGGCCGAGCCGAAACGCTGGAGGAAAAGCCCAAGGTGCCGCGCTCCAACTATGCGGTGACCGGCCTTTATTTTTATGATGAGACGGTGGTCGAGCGGGCCCGCGACCTCAAGCCTTCAGCGCGCGGCGAGCTCGAAATTACGGATCTCAACCGGCTCTATCTCGATGACGGCGCGCTTGGCGTCGAGATGATGGGGCGCGGATTTGCCTGGCTCGATACCGGAACACATGGCTCGCTGCTTGATGCGGGCACCTATGTCCGCATTACCGAGGAAAGACAGGGTCTGAAAATCTGCTGCCCCGAAGAAATTGCCTGGCGGCAGGGCTTTATTGATGATGTCGGATTGGAACGCATCGCCGCGCCGCTCGTCAAATCGGGCTATGGCGATTATCTGATGCGGCTGCTGGAGCGCGCATGAACATCATCGAATGCGCGATTCCCGGGCCACTGATTATCGAGCCCAAGGTCTTTGGCGATGATCGCGGCTTTTTCATGGAAAGCTGGAATGCAGCCACATTTCGTGCGGCGGGCCTCGACTTCAATTTTGTTCAGGATAACCACAGCCGCTCCCAGCGCGGGGTGCTGCGCGGGCTGCACTTCCAGGACCCCGAGCCGCAGGGCAAGCTGGTGCGGGTGGTCAGCGGCGCGGTGTACGATGTCGTGGTCGATCTGCGTCGCACCTCGCCGCATTTCGGAAAATGGGTCGGGGTTGAACTTTCTGCGGCCAACAGGCGCATGTTCTGGGTACCCGAAGGCTTTGCCCACGGATTTCTAACGCTCGAGGACGGCACCGATTTTCTCTACAAATGCACCAGCCGCTATGCGCCCGAGTATGAACAGGCGCTCGCCTGGGACGATCCCGAAGTTGGCATTGTTTGGCCGCTGGAGGGGATCGCGCCGATACTGTCGGCCAAAGATGTGGCGGGCGTGCGATTGGGCGAAGTCAGGGCCTTTGCATGAAGGTGGTCATCACCGGGGCAGGGGGACAGCTGGGCCGGGCTCTGGTCACTGCTGCGCCCGCTGATGCACAAGTAGCCGCGCTGAGCCGAATCGAATGCGACCTTAGCGAGCCCGCCGCCATCACTGCGGCGGTCACTGCCCACCGTCCTGACCTGCTTATCAACGCCGCCGCCTATACCGCGGTTGACCGCGCCGAGGCCGAAGTTGATCTGGCGATGCGGGTAAATGGCGAAGCCGTGATGGTGATGCGCGAAGCCCTGGCAAGGTACGGCGGCCGCTTCGTCCAAATCTCCACCGACTTCGTGTTCGATGGCAATGCCAGCCGCGCCTATGCTCCCGACGCGCGGCGCAATCCGCTGTCGACCTATGGCCTTAGCAAAGCGGCGGGCGAAGATGCAGCAGGGGAGGATGCGCTGATCGTCCGCACCAGCTGGGTTTATGCGGCAGGCGGCGGAAACTTTGTGCGCACCATGCTGCGGCTGATGCGCGAGCGCGACGCGCTGA
>CAYNXF010000023.1:0-44125 GCA_964401155.1 uncultured Sphingopyxis sp. | reverse complement strand
GCGGGCGGCATTCATGCCGAAATGACCGGCCAGAATGTCACCGAATGCACCGGCGGCGCGGTGGCGATTACCGACGAAGGGCTGTCGGACCGTTATCACACGCACTGCGACCCGCGCCTGAACGCTGCGCAGTCGCTGGAGCTTGCGTTCCTGCTCGCCGAAATGCTCAATCAGGAAATGACCGAGCGGGCGAAGGTCGCGGCCTAACGGTTTTTCAGGGACTGTCCCAAGCGCAGCGCCGGGACTGTCCCGCAACACCCCGCTGATCACCCCGGGGACAGTCCACGGCGCTGCGCTTGGGACAGTCCCCTGACGAGCTTACTTAGCCGCCCACCGTTTCACGCTACCGAACGCGCGGGCGAGCGCGACGTGTAAGTCGGCGTCTTCAGCCGCACCGCCGAGCGGATAGGGCTGGCCCGGCTGGTCGGCGGGGCCATGGTAATTGCTGCCAAGGAAGGCTTGCAGCAACGCCATGTCCGAAAAGCTGCCGCCCGCCATCAGCGACACCACGCCCTTGGCGCCAAACGCCCACCCGTCCTGCCGCTGGACAAAAGCATCGGCCTCGCCGTCGGTATCGAGCTTGCGCCCCAGCTTGGTCGCGACTTCGGCCACCAGCGCATCGTGCGGAGCCGAGCCGCGCCCGATGGTTGCGACCGGCGTGCCGCGCGGGGCGATGGCGATGGTGTCGATATTAAGCGCAACGGTGATGTCGGTCAGCGGCACCACGGGATTGTCGGCAAAATGATAGGCGCCCAGCAGCCCGCTTTCTTCCGCCGTGGTGGCGAGGAAATAGATATCGCGGTCGGGCCGCGCACCCTGCCCCAGCCGCTTGGCGACTTCGATCATCACGGCAATGCCGCTGGCATTATCGACCGCGCCGTTGCAGATGCGGTCAGGGGCGCCTTCGGGGCGGCATAGGCCCAGATGGTCCCAGTGCCCCATGATGACGATGGCCTTGCCATCGGGTTTGGCCCCCGGCAGCTTGCCGATGATATTGTGGCTGTCGAAAGCGCGGATCGAGGTTGAGGCGCTAAGGTCGGCGCGGATGCCGAGATCGCGCACCACGAAGTCGGGGCCTTTGGCGGCAGCGCGCAACTCGTCCGATTTTTCGCCTGCGCGCGTCACCAGCGTGTCGAAGGCGGTGGGGGCGAGGAAACCGCTGACCCCCGGGCCGCTCGCCGCATTGGTGCCCAGCGTCACATTCGCGTTCATCAACGCACCCTTAAGCTGCGCCCATGGCAGGCTTTCGCCCGCGACCACCAGCACCGCCGCCGCGCCCGCTTCACCCAGCAAGCGCCGCCGGTCGCGATAGCGCGGCAGGTTGGTGCCAAAAGGCACATTGTCGAACAGCATGACGGCGATCTTGCCGCGCACATCGGCGGCGACTTTGCCCGTGGCATCGACACCATAGCCGACAAAAACGACCGGCAAATCTTTGAGCTCGGCGCTGGCGGTGCGACTGGTCAACAAAATAGCATCGTCTTCCAGCGCAATGGCGCGGCCATCGCGGCGAAAGCTGGCGGTTCCGCCCAGATTTTTGGTTTCGACCAGCGGCACCGGTTGCAGCCACGGCGTCGCGCTGCCCGGCACCGGGACCAGCCCCGCCTTCGCCCATTCGCCCGTCACATATGCAATGGTGCGATATTCGCCGGTTGTCCCCGGCGCGCGCCCCTCGAAAATATCGCTGGCGAGGACGTCGATATGCCCGGCGAGTTCGGCCTCGGTAACCGGCTTGTCGGACTGCGCGGCGGCAATGGGGACAAGGGCGAAGGCCGCAGCGGCGGCAAGCAAAGAGCGTGTGATCATGGCGAGCAGCGTTGCCACGCGCTCGGCGTCAGCGCAAGACGCGCCCCAGCAACGCTTTGGCCTGCGCCACGTGCATATCCTCGATCATCCGCCCGCGAAAACGCTGCGCACCGCCGGTCGCGGCGGCAATGATCGCTTCGGCTTCCTCGATCTCGGCGGGCGTGGACGCGAAGGCGGCGTTGCACGGACCCACCTGCGACGGGTGCACCAGCGTCTTGCCATCGAAGCCCAGTCGTCTACCTTCGGCGGCCTCGGCGGCGAAGCCCGCCGCATCGTCGATCGCGTTATAGACCCCATCAAACGCCAGTTTGCCGGCTGCGCGCGCCGCCAGCACAATCGTCTGGATCGCCAGCGCCATCGCGCCGCGATCGGTGACGTCAGGCAGCTTCAATTCGATGGCGAGGTCGTTGAGCCCCGCCACCAGCGCCGCGACGCTGGCATGCGCGGCAATATCGCGCGCGGCATAAACCCCCGCCGGGCTCTCGATCATGGCCAACAGCGGTTTGCCGAGCGCGGCGGGCGCGGCAAGTTCGCCCGGCGCATCCACCTTGGGCACCACGATGGCGTCGCATACGACCCCAACCATTGCGGCAAGATCCGCCGCCTGCTCGGGATGCCCGTGCGCGTTAATCCGCACCGCAACGCGCTTCCCGGGATAACCCATGGTCATGGCGGCGCGCATCGCATCGCGCGCCTCGGCCTTGCGGTCGACCGGGACTGAATCCTCCAGGTCGATGATCAACATGTCCGCGGCCAGCCCGCGCGCCTTTTCCAGCGCGCGCGCATTGGCGGCTGGAACGTATAGCAGCGAGCGCGGCGGTGGGGCAAAATTAACCGACATGTCCGAATATGCTTGGCGCGCGTCACCGCACTTGGCAATGATACACGGTAATCAACAGGGGATAATCCATGGAATATTTCGTTCTGGTGCTGCTGGGTCTGGCCATCATCTTCCTGATGATGGGCGTCACCGTGGTACGACAGGGTTTTGTCTATACCATCGAACGCTTTGGCCGCTTCACCCACGCAGCGCAGCCCGGCTTCAACTTCATCATTCCCTTCGTCGACCGCGTCGGGCGCAAAGTGAATGTGATGGAACAGGTGCTGGACATTCCGGGGCAGGAAATCATCACCAAGGACAATGCCATGGTCGCCGTGGACGGCGTGGTCTTCTTCCAGGTCCTCGACGCGCCCAAGGCGGCTTATGAGGTCAGCGACCTTTACTTGTCGATTATGAACCTGACGACGACCAACTTGCGCACGGTGATGGGATCGATGGACCTCGACGAAACGCTGTCCAAGCGCGACGAGATCAACGCGCGCCTGCTGCACGTGGTTGACGATGCGACGACGCCGTGGGGCGTGAAAATCACCCGCGTCGAGGTGAAAGACATCCGTCCGCCCGCCGATATCAGCAATGCGATGGCGCGGCAGATGAAGGCCGAGCGCGAAAAACGCGCGACCATCCTTGAATCCGAAGCCGCGCGGCAGAATGAAATCAACCGCGCCGAGGGTTTGAAGCAGGCACAGATTTTGGAAGCCGAAGGGCGCCGCCAGTCGGCCTTCCTCGACGCCGAAGCGCGCGAACGCGCGGCGCAGGCCGAAGCCACCGCGACGCGGCTGGTGTCCGACGCCATCGCCGGCGGCGATGCCAAGGCGATCAATTATTTTATCGCGCAAAAATATGTCGAGGCGGTGGGCATGTTTGCGTCTTCGCCCAATGCGAAGACGATCTTGTTCCCGGTCGAGGCAACCCAGCTTATCGGCACGCTGGGCGGGATTGGCGAGATTGCCAAGGATGCTATCGGCAAAATGGGTGAGGGGCGTTGAACATGAACACTTGGCTCGAAGGGATGGATCCACACTGGTTCTGGCTGTCAATCGGGCTCGCGCTCGGCGTTCTCGAAATGCTGCTGCCGGGCTTTTTCCTGATCTGGCTGGCGGGGGCAGCGATCATTACCGGGCTGATCGCATGGGTGCTGCCCATCCCCTTCGCGGGGCAAATCGCGCTGTTCGCGGTGTTGTCCATCGCTGCCGTATTCTGGGCACGCAAATATATGAAGGACAACCCCATCGAAACCACCGACCCGCTGCTCAACCAACGTGGGGGCCGCTATGTCGGCGAAGTGGTGACATTGGTCAGCGCGATTCAGGACGGGCGCGGGCGCGCCAAGATCGGCGACGGCGAATGGCCGGTGCGCGGGCCTGATGCTGCCGCCGGAGCCAAGGTACGCGTCGTCAGCGCCGAAGGCGGGATATTGGTGGTGGAACTGGCCTGATCTTCCTTGCTTTCGTCATCCCGAACTTGTTTCGGGATAACAAGACCAGTTTGGCGCGTTGTCCTGAAACAAGTTCAGGACGACGATGTTAATGGTTTAGCCCGCACCCGCGCCCATACATTGACCGGGTCGGGCTCCATCACATGGTGCCCGATTACCGCAAAACCCAGCTTGTTGGCTACCGCCTCCGATGCGCGGTGGCCGGGGTTGATGATGCAGCGGATTTCGGGCGCGGCGAGGTTCGCGTCGGCCCAGGCTAGCACGGCCGTCATTGCCTCGGTCGCCAGCCCCTGCCCCCAATGGTCGGCATCCAACGCCCAGCCCACCTCGGGCACGCCTTCAAGCAGCGGCACGCCGCGCGCGAAGTAAGACAGGCCGCCCATGCCGATCAACCGGTCGCTCGCCCGGTCGGCGAACACCCAATAGCCAAAGCCCATAACCGGCCACAGCCCGGCGGCCGCCAAAAATTTGCTCCAGCTCAATGTTTCATCGCGCGGTTCGCCACCGATGAAGCGCGTGACACGCGTATCGGCCCACATCGCGACATGGTCGGCTTTGTCCGAGAAGCGCTGTTCACGCAGCCGCAGGCGCGGGGTTTCGATGACAGGCGGGGTCATACAAATCCCTTACCAACCCGTATCCGTTCGTGTCGAGCGAAGTCGAGACACCCCAAAGGCGTGCACGACCTCACGGCCTCTCGACTTCGCTCGAGGTGAACGGGATTCTGAATTACGCCGCTTTCGCCAATTCCACGCTCGACGGCATTTTGGCATCGGCATAAGCGCTGTCATATTTGCCGATCAGCGCGCGATCGTCGTGGTTCCACGGATGGAAACCGGGCATGAAATAAGCGGCCCAGGGCACGAAAATCCGGCGCAGCAGCCCCGGATTGCCCAGCATGTACCAAGCAATCCGTGCATTGACGCGCCAGCCGGTCAGCCCGTCCTGCGCCAGCAGCTTCTTCATCCCTTTGATCCGCTTGTACCAGAACATGCCGGTGATGATCAGCATCAGTCGCGATTTCACACTCCAGCGTTTCCAACGCGACCAATGCTTGGTGGCATGCAGCCAGGTGTCATAGGCAACGCCCTTATGCTCAATCTCTTCGATCGCGTGCCAGCGCCACATATCGGCCCATTCGGGGTCCGCGCCGTCAAACAGGCTCTGATCCTTGAGGAACAGCTGAGCCAGCACGGCAGTATAATGTTCAAGCGCAATGGTCACGGCCAGGTTGATGATCGCCGGGCGCTCCTTGATCAGCGCCATGACATGATCAACATCGGCCTGCAGCGGCGACAGGTCATAGCCGGTTTCGGCGATCTTGCGATTGAACACCACATGTTCGCGGCTGTGGATTACCTCCTGCTGCACAAAGGCGCGGATTTCGCCTGCCAGCTTCGGCGGCACGCCGTCGCGGTGCGCCTTCACCGCCTCGATAAACATCGCTTCGCCTTGCGGAAAGGTAACCGACAGCGCGGTAAACAGCGAAGAGCCAATAGGATCGCCGCCCAGCCACCAGCGCTTTTGCTTTGCCTCGCGGCCAAAGCGGATGTCGCGCGGGGTGATGGCCAAATCGGCGGGGGTGGGTGAGATTTTCGAAAGGCTGGACATTATGACATTCCAAGCGAAAAGAGAGTCGGGAGCAGTCGGCTTTACTGGCAATGGATTAACGGGTAACTTACACAAATGTCAATAGTTGAACTCGCCCCGCGCAAACGCCTGTCGCCTGAGGAAAGCCGCGGGCAGGCACTGGTCGCGGCACGCGACATTTTGCTCGAGGCTGGGCCGCAGGCGGTGACGCTGAAGGCCGTTGCCGCGCGCATCGGGCGCACCCATGCTAATCTGCTCCACCATTTCGGCAGCGCCGCCGGGCTACAAAAGGACCTCGCCGGTTTCCTGACCGAAGGCGTGTGTGCGACCATCGCCGAGACAATGCGCGCCAGCGAGCTGGGGCACCACGACGTCCGCGCGATCGTCGACATGGCCTTCGACGCCTTTGACCAGGGCGGCGCGGGTGCGTTGGCAAGCTGGATGCTGCTGACCGGCAACGACGACGCGCTGGATCCCGTTGTCGCGGCGATCCATCGGCTGATCGACGATCTGACCCCCGACGCCGACGAAAAGCGGCTGATGCGCGAAGACACGCTGGTGCTGGTGCTGATGGCGCTGGGCGATGCGCAAATGGGCGCGCCGATGGCCGCCGCGCTGGGCCTGCCACGCGATACCTCGCGCACGCTCGCCTGCGAGTTGATCGAGGGGCGGATTGCGCGGTTCCACGCAGCCAAAGCCGACAAGGATTGCTGCTAGACTCGCGTTTTCAGCGTGCTTCCCCTAAAGGCTCCTATTCCCCTCTCCGTTCGTGTCGAGCGACGTCGAGACACCCCGCAGCATGGCACCATGCCGATGGGCCTCTCGACTTCGCTCGAGGCGAACGAATTTTGGCAACAGATAGAATTCCATGCATTTCCTCGATCAAGCCAAGATTTTCGTGAAGTCCGGCGACGGCGGCCCCGGCGCCGTCGCTTTCCGGCGTGAGAAGTTCATCGAATATGGCGGCCCCGACGGCGGCAACGGCGGCAAGGGCGGCGACATTATTTTTGAAGCGGTCGAGGGCCTCAATACGCTGATCGATTTCCGCTACACCCAGCATTTCAAAGCGCCGCGCGGCACCCCCGGCGCGGGGCGCAACCAGACCGGCGCGGGCGGCGATGACATTGTTATCAAAGTGCCGGTAGGCACGCAGGTGCTGGCCGATGACGAGGAACGCACGCTGCTGCTCGACCTGACCAAGCCCGGCGAGCAAGTGCGCTTCCTGCGCGGCGGCGACGGCGGGCGCGGCAACGCGAGCTATAAATCCTCCACCAACCGCGCCCCGCGCCAGCATGGCCCCGGCTGGCCGGGCGAGGAATGCTATGTCTGGCTGCGGCTGAAACTGCTCGCCGATGCGGGCCTCGTCGGCCTTCCCAACGCGGGCAAATCGACCTTCATCAACGCGGTCAGCAATGCGGGCGCGAAGGTCGGTGCCTATGCCTTCACCACCACGCGGCCCCAGCTGGGCGTGGTCAGCCACCGGGGGCAGGAATTTGTCGTCGCCGATATTCCCGGCCTGATCGAGGGCGCGGCCGACGGCGCAGGCATCGGCGACCGCTTCCTTGGCCATATCGAACGCTGCCGCGTGCTGCTGCATCTCGTCGACGCCAATGATGAGGATGTCGCCACCAGCTACCACATTGTCCGCGACGAGCTCGACGCCTATGGCGCGGGGCTGACCGACAAGCCGGTTGTGGTCGCGCTGAACAAGGTCGATACGCTGGATGCCGAATTGATCGCCGCGCTGTCGGCGGAACTGGCGCAGGCCAGCGGTGCCCCGGTGTTCGCGCTGTCGGGGGCAAGCGGCGCTGGCATCCCGGCAGTGCTCGACGCGCTGCAGGACGCGATTTTCGGCGACAAGGATGACGGCGCGGGCGACTCTGTTAAGCAGTGGTCGCCGGTTTAGCTTAACTTACTGTCCGTCAGTTTCTGCAGTCAGCAATTCCGCCGCGATCGGATCTCTTTCAGGAAACTCCAGAAACTTTGGGCCAACCAAAAACCCAAAGAGTAGGCCTCCTAAATGCGCTTCCCAAGCGATGCGAATCTGCGGTGAACCTTCCACCAAAGACATTCCAAAATACATAAGCAAGGGAATGTGCGCGATTGCAAAGGAGACCGCCAATAACCGTGTTCGCCGAGTCCATGGCGGTAAAAGGCGATCATCATCGGGACAAACGCGCCACATCAATCCTAGCAACCCGCAGATTGCACCGGACGCTCCCACCATAGGCAAGTTGCCATAGGCACGCAGCAGCAAAAACGTGACTGCGGCTACCAGCCCCGACAGCAAATAAAATGCGACGAAGCGTCCAACATTATTAGGAAAGCGGCCAAAACGGGCAATCACTTGCGGACCAAGCCACCATAATGCACTCGCATTCAGGACTAGATGCACCAAGCCGGCATGGGCGAACATGTGCAAGAAAATTGTCTGGAACTGTCCTTCGCGCAGCGCAGGCCAACCAACCGCCCATGCGTCAAACCAATCAGCATCAAGATCGATGAACCAAAGCAATGCCAGCAGCGCGCACAGTATCGCGGTAAAAGCGCGTGCATCCCATCTGGTTTCACCTTCGGCGAGCCGGGTGATTTGCTCGGCTTCGCTAAGCTGATACGTTGAGTACCAAGAATAACCGCGTTCGTCGCTCATGGCCGATTGCTTAGCCGAATTCTTGTCGATGTCACTGTGTAGTATGCGGCTCTCGCCAACGGACGATCTCGTTTTCGCTTTCCTACATCATCGCCACTGCCTAGCACCCCCGTGCCATGATGCTCGCACTCTGCCCGGCGCTCACCGAAAATTGCCGCGCCACCCCTTTCAGCCCCTACAAGATGAGGGGGACGTAGTGTGAACTTCGTGAACTTCGCAACAATATTGCGCGAATCGCTGCCCCATTGGCGCGGCGGCGCGGCGCGGCTATCGGCGGCGGCACGATGATGATTTTTGCCCCCACCACCACCCCGCGCCTGATCGTCAAGATCGGCTCCGCGCTGCTCGTCGACAGCGCGGGCGCGGTGCGGCGCGATTGGCTCGCGGGGGTAGCGGCGGACATTGCCGAGCGCACCCGCAGCGGTCAGCAGGTGGCGGTGGTGTCGTCGGGCGCGATTGCTTTGGGTGCGCGCCGTCTGAACCTGCCCAAGGGCGGACGTGCGAGCCTGGAGGATGCACAGGCCGCTGCTGCGACCGGGCAGATTGCACTGGCGGGCGTGTGGGCCGAACTGCTCGGGGCCGAAGGGCTGACGGCGGCGCAGATGCTGGTGACACTCGACGACCTCGAGGATCGCCGGCGCTATTTGAACGCCAGCGCCACGCTCGACCGGCTGCTTTCGCTGAACGTCGTCCCGGTGATCAACGAGAATGACAGCGTCGCCACCGAAGAAATCCGCTTTGGCGACAATGACCGGCTGGCGGCACGCGTGGCGCAGGCGGCGGGGGCAAGCGGCGTCATCCTGCTGTCCGACATCGACGGCCTGTATGATCGCAACCCCGCAGAGCCGGGCGCGCAGCATATCGCGCGGGTCGAGCGCATCGATGGCTCCATCGAAGCGATGGCGGACACACGCTCGTCGAGCGGTATGGGGTCGGGCGGGATGGTGTCCAAAATCGCCGCCGCGCGCATCGCGGCGAGCGCGGGGTGCGATCTGGCGATTGTTTCGGGGCGGATCGAGCGGCCTTTGTCGACGTCCGCGCGCCATACTTTGTTCGTTGCCGAGCGCGGGGCGACTGCGCGCAAGGCCTGGCTGGCAGGCGGGCTGACCGCCAAGGGGCGGCTGACCATCGACGCAGGGGCGGCCAAGGCGCTGCGGGGCGGCGCGAGCTTGCTTGCCGCCGGAGTAACCGCCATCACCGGCCAGTTCGAACGCGGCGATGTGCTGGAAATCGACGGCCCCGATGGCCACCCCATTGCGCGCGGCCTGTCCGAATATCCGGTGCGCGATGCCATCCGCATCAAGGGGCTGGGCCGCGATGCGCAGGAGGCCGCACTCGGCTATGCCCCGCGCAGCGCGCTGGTGCACCGCGACCATCTGGTGCTGCTGTGACCATCGCCATTACCGGCGCGACGGGATTTGTCGGCAGCCATGTACTCGACGCGGCGTCAGTCGCGGGCGTCCCCGTCCGCGCGCTGGCGCGTCGGCAGCAGCCCGGGCGCGCGGGGGTAACGTGGATCGCAGGCGCACTCGACGATGCGGCGTCGCTCGATCAGCTTTGCGCCGGAGCAAACGCGGTCGTGCATATCGCCGGCGCAGTGAACGTGCCCGACCGCGCTGCCTTCGCCGCTGCCAACATCGCTGGTACGCAGGCGATAGTCGATGCCGCAAAGCGCGCAAAAGTCGCCCGTTTTGTCCATGTCAGCAGCTTGGCTGCCCGCGAACCCGCGCTTTCCAACTATGGCTGGTCCAAAGCGGGGGCCGAAGATGGCGTTCGCGCCGCGCCGCTGCCGTGGGCCATCGTCCGCCCGCCCGGTGTCTATGGTCCGCGCGATCGCGACATGCTCGAACTGTTCAAAATGGCGCAAAAGGGCTTTATCCTGCTGCCGCCAGCGGGGCGTGGATCGTGGATCCATGCCACCGATTTGGCCAAACTTCTGGTAGCGCTCGCCGTCACGCCGGACTTTCCGACTGGGGCACTCTATGAGGTTGATGATGGCACCGCAGGCGGCATATCGCACCGCGCGATGGGCGCGGCCATTGCCGCTGCCGTGGGCCGCCAAGGCGCGCTCAAGTTCAGCGCGCCGCGCCCGTTGCTCAAACTGGCGGCGCAAGCCGACCGGCTGGCACGCCGCGACCGCGCCAAGCTGACGCCTGATCGCGCCGCCTATATGGCGCATCCCGACTGGGTCAGCGATCCCGCCAAGCGGCCCTATCCGTCGCTATGGGCGCCCGAAATCGCGTTCGCCGAAGGCCTTGCTGCGACTGCCAAGTGGTATCGCGACGCCGGATGGCTGCGCTGACGTCGGTCGGTGTGGAACAGGTGCCGGTCGAAGCCGCCATTGCCAAGCGGCCGGGCCAACCCTAGCTATAGCATCATGAATGATATCACTGCGCCCGCCCCTGCCTCCGTGCCGCCTTCGGCCCCCGTC
The DNA here is from genome assembly GCA_964401155.1 of uncultured Sphingopyxis sp. Lineage (GTDB taxonomy): Bacteria > Pseudomonadota > Alphaproteobacteria > Sphingomonadales > Sphingomonadaceae > Sphingopyxis. The sequence goes on along the minus strand of CAYNXF010000023.1, from coordinate 33,369 downwards.
CGGCGCGCGCCGCCGCCGCCGACCGACGGCGTCAGCTTTCCGCGCAAAGTGTGGCGACTGCTGGTCGCCATCAAGGACGCGCTGGCGCTATTGTTCCTGCTGCTGTTCTTCGTGGTGCTGTTCGGCCTGCTGACGGCGCGGCCCAATGCGGCGCTGCCGGTGAGCGAGGGCGCGCTGCTGCTCAAGCTCGAAGGCGTGCTCAGCGAGCAGCCCGCCGATATCGACCCCTTTGCCACGCTGACCGGCGCGGGCGGGATGCCGGTGCGCGAATATCGCGTCCGCGATGTCGTCCACGCGCTCGAAACGGCTGCGACCGACAAGCGCGTCAAAACGGTCGTGCTTGACCTCGACAGCTTCCTCGGCGGCGGCCAGGTTGCGCTCGCCGAAGTCGGCGATGCGATCGGCAAGGTGCGCGCCGCCAAGAAACCGGTGCTGGCTTTTGCCTCAGCCTATGGTGATGATGCCTATCAACTCGCTGCCCATGCCAGTGAAGTCTGGGTCGATCCCATCGGCGGCGCGCTAATTACCGGGCCAGGCGGGACCAATCTTTATTATAAGGAATTGCTCGACAAGCTGGGCGTGACCGCCAATGTCTATCGCGTTGGCACTTTCAAAAGCGCGGTCGAACCCTTCATCCGCAGCGACCAGTCGCCCGAGGCTGAAGCCGCCGCGCGTGCCTATGTCGACGTCATCTGGACCAAGTGGCAGGCTGATGTTGCCAAGGCACGGCCCAAGGCGAAGCTGGCTGAGTTCATCGCCAATCCGGTCGCGCCGACGCTGGCCGCGCAAGGCGATCTGGCGACCGCCGCACTGCGCGCCGGGTTGGTCGACAAAATCGGCGGGCGGCTGGCGTTCGAAGCCCGCGTGGGCGAAATTGCCGGGCGGCCTGACGACAACCAGCCCTGGGCCTTCAATGCCATCGACTATGACGCGTGGCTGGCCAACAACCCCTTCCCCACCAGCGGCGCGCCCGTCGCGGTCATCCCCGTCGTAGGCGAAATCGTCGATGGCGAACAACCCAACGGCACCGCGGGTGGCGACACCATCGCCGGGCACATTCTGACGGCCATCGCCGATGACAATGTGAAGGCAATAGTCCTGCGCGTCGATTCGCCCGGCGGCTCCGTTATGGCCTCGGAACAAATCCGTCAGGCACTGCTTCGCGCCAAGGCGAAGAAGCTGCCCATCGTCGTGTCGATGGCCAATGTCGCCGCATCGGGCGGTTACTGGGTGGCCACGCCCGCCGACCGCATCTTTGCCGAACCCGACACCATCACCGGATCGATTGGGGTTTTTGGCATTTTGCCGAGCTTCGAGAAAGCCCTAAACAACATCGGCGTCGGCGCCGACGGCATCAAGACTGGCCCGCTATCGGGTGAGCCCAATATCTTGGGCGGTGTCAGTCCCGAATTTAACCAGATGGCACAGGCCAGTGTCGAAAATATGTATGCCCGCTTTACCGGGTTGGTCGCCAATTCGCGCAAGATGGACATCGCCAAGGTGCGCGAAATTGCCGAAGGGCGCGTCTGGGCTGGAGGAACCGCGCGCCAGCTGGGGCTGGTCGACCAGTTCGGCGGGATCGGCGATGCGGTGGCCTATGCCGCCAAACTCGCCAAGGTTCAGGGCGAATATTATCCGCTTTATTTCGAAAATGCGCCTGATCCCTTTGCCCAGTTTTTGTCTGCCTTCACCCAGCAAGCCGCCCCGACGGCCGCCAACCCACGCGGCTGGTTTGCGCTTGCCGGGGTCAACCGCCAGCTGATCCAGGCACGGTTGATGCAGGATATGAGTCTGCTCGCTGCCAATCCGTCGGTGCAGGCGGCCTGCCTCGAATGCCGCGGCTGGGTCCCGGCGGTGCCGCGCGCGGCGGCCAAGGAAGCCAGCTGGCTGATGCGCCTGCTAGACTAGGCTGCGGCCATAACCCCGCGCGCATGATCGGTGATGGCGTCGGCCAGCGTATCGACCAGCGCCAGCGGCAGATCATGCCCCATGCCAGGGATAGTCAGCAGCTGAGCACCGGGAATATTGTCCGCAGTGTCCTTGCCGCCCGCGAGCGGCACCAGCGGATCATCCTCACCGTGGATGACGAGCGTCGGCACATTGATTTTGCGCAGCATCGGGCGGCGGTCGCCGTCGGCGATGATCGCGGCCATTTGCCGCGCAAAGCCCGGCGGATACCAGGCGCGGTTGAAATCGCGCCGCACCCGCCAGTCGAGCCGTTCTTCGGTCGGCGGATAGGCCGGACTGCCAATAATGCCAGCCGCACGCTTCATATAGGCAATCATGTCTTCGGGGTCGCCGCTGGTCGGCCGCCCGGCGAGCGCTTTCATCGCCTCGGGCTTGGCGCGCGGCAAACGGCGGTTGCCGGTGGTCGACATGACCGACGTTAGCGATAACAATCGGTCCGGCGCACGCGCCGCGACATGCTGCGCGATCATCCCGCCCATCGACGCGCCAACGACATGCGCGCGGTTGATTTCCAGCGCATCCATGAGCGCGGTGGCGTCGCTCGCCATATCGGCAATCGTGTAGGGCGAAGTGGGGCGCAGGCCGAAGATCGACTTGACCACCATCCATTTGACATTGGGAACCCCTGCCGCATCGAAGCGCGTCGAATGTCCGACGTCCCGATTGTCATAGCGGATGGTGCGGAACCCGCGACCGTTCAGGGCATCGATAAATTCATCGGGCCACAAGGTGAGCTGGCCGCCCAGCCCCATGATCAGGAACATGACGGGCGCATCGCGTGGCCCTTTGTCCTCATAGGTGATGGTAATGCCATTGGCGGTAATTTGCTGGGGTTGCATATTGGCCTTTCAGGCAGTGGCTGGTCGATATTCGGCCGCGTTGCTGGTGAATTGCGCGTGGCCATAGCTGTGCAGCTGGCGTTTGATGCGCGCGACGAGGCGGCGGTCCGCCAATTCGCCGATGACGGGCAGACGGCTGGCGAAGCGATAGGCCGCCATCCGGCCCATCAGCGCGAGCATGGTCGCGGCGTGAATGGCGCGGTCGGCTGGCGTTACCACCACGCCGACGCTGGCGGCGCGTTCATTATCGCCATTCAAAAAGGCCTGCACAAAGAACACCCGGCTAACCGAGCGTTCGAGGCGGCGCATGATGCGACCCTTCAGGCTGCGGTCGCTCGACAGCTCGGCTTCCATGGTAGCGCGTAACAGCCCGCCACAGACTTTATCGTCATAATCATAGCGCAGCGTGGCGCTGCGCGTGCGCCAAATTCTGACGATCTCCTCGGGCGTATCGGCGAGCAGATCTTCGGGCAATCCCAGCAGGAAACAGCGATACCGCGCTATCTCCACGCGCGCCCGCTCTTCGCGCGTGAAATGCTTGCGGCCCTTGCCCAGCACCTCTTGCGACAGAAAATAAATGGGGATCAGGCCAGCAGGCATCTGGTCGAGTTGCGGGATTGGCACGCCATAGGTGGCGGCATCCCACATCCCCTCGCGCAACAGCACATTGACGCGCACCATCGAATGCATCAGCCGCACCATCGCCGCCGCCTTGAAGCCTGGGCCAAAGCGCTCGAGCGCGCCGGGCAGCGTGGTGGTGGCAAAGAAGGTCGCGGTTTCCTTTACCCGCCGCGCGGCAGTGGCGTGGCTCAATGTCCCGGTGAGCGCCATCGGCAGCGCACTATATTTGTTGAGGAAAGTAGCGATGAACGCGCCGCGGATCAGGAAGGGCGACAGATTGGCGGTGGCGTTGCGTTCATAGGCCGCGCCTTCAGCCACCAATTGCATGTCGACCCAGTCAGGCCGCGCCTCCATCTCGGCAATTAATGCGGCAAGTTCGGGCGGGGCATCGGGGACAGCCTCGATTCCCTTGTCGCAGGCGGCCACCAGCATATCGACCGTCTGGCGGAACCCCAGCGTACGCGTGAGCGCAGCATAGGCGTCACCCGCCCGATCGCCCAACATCGTATATTCGCGGATGCGCGCGGTGAGATCGGGGTCGGCCAGATAGGGTTCGCGTGCCACACCCCTTGTGCGACCCAGTTCGGTCATGTCCGTCGGCGCCGCCGCCCAGCGTTCGGGCGCGCGGTCGAAATCGAAACGGCCATAGAGCGCGGGCAGCGCCGTCGCTTGCGCGCGCACGCGGGCGGCAATGGCGGGAAGGCTGGCGCTCGTCATCAGCCACAAGCTGCCAGATTTGGGGCGAAAGGCAAGCCGGGATGATTCGCGGAAAGCCCCAGAAAACTGCGCAACTTCACTCGGTATCGCACATTTTCTGACAATGGATTGGCGGCTAGTTCGAACATGCCACGATGGAAGCACAGTGGTGCTATGTAGGAAAGCGCGTTGTTTTCAATGATCATTCCCGCGATAGGCCGGGAGCGCCAGTGACCAGCGGATCGCGGCACCGCGCAAGATGAAGCCAGCCATCGCTCCCGCCACAGCGGCGACGGGCAAAGCGGTGCCGACCCAAAGCAGTAACAAGAACAGCCCCGACGCAAGCGCCGCCGCTGTCACATAAATTTCAGGCCGCACGATGATCGACGGGACGCCCGCGAGCAAATCGCGGATGATGCCGCCCACACAGCCGGTGATAACCCCCATCAGCAGCGCAGGGATCGGCGGCACGCCCCACGCCAGCGCTTTGGCCGTGCCGAACACGCTGTACGCCGCAAGCCCCACCGCATCGGCCCATTCCAGCAGCCGCCCGTCCCACCAGCGCTGCGGCGTCAACCAGACGATCAGCGCGATCGCAATACACACCGCGGCTATCGCCCCGTCCTGGACCCAGAAGACCGGCGCGCCGATGAGCAGGTCGCGCACGCTTCCCCCACCGACACCGGTGACGAGCGCGAAAAAACTGGCGGTTACCAGGGTCTGGCGCAGTCGCACTGCCATGAGCGCGCCGGTCAGCGCGAACACGCCGATCCCCGCAAGGTCGAGCAGACGGATGAGGATGGTGTTGTCGAGGCCGGGCATGGCGCCCTTTCGCGCTAGATATGGATCGGCTTGCCTGTCACCGCCATCGCCGCTTCCTTCAGCGCCTCGGCATGGGTCGGGTGGGCGTGGCAAGTGAGCGCGATATCTTCGCTGGTCGCGCCGAATTCCATCGCAACAGCGGCTTCTGCGATCATGGACCCCGCGACACTCGCGATAATCCACACGCCCAGCACCTTATCACTGTCGGCGTCGGCGATGACCTTGACCAGCCCCTCGGTCTGGCGGTTGGTCTTGGCGCGGCTGTTGGCCATCATCGGAAATTTGCCGGTCTTGACGGGCCCGCGCGCCTTCGCCTGCTCCTCGGTCAGGCCGACGCCCGCGATCTCGGGAAAGGTATAGACGACCGACGGGATGACGGCGTGGTTCACGATACCGGTGTGGCCCGCGATATTGTCAGCGCAGGCAACGCCTTCATCTTCGGCCTTGTGCGCCAGCATCGGGCCGGGAATGACATCGCCGATCGCCCAAATGCCGGGGACAGTGGTGCGAAAATCATGGTCCGTTTCGATCTGCCCACGCGCGTTGACGGTGAGCCCCGCCTTGTCGAGCGCCAGCCCGTCGGTGTTGGGACGGCGCCCGATGGCGACGAGCACGACATCGGCGTCCAGCGTTTCGGTAGCGCCGCCCTTGGCGGGTTCCATCGTCAGCGTGGCTTTCTTGCCCTTCACGCTGCAGCCGGTGACCTTGGTGCCGGTGCGGATGGTGAAGCCCTGCTTCTTGAAAATCTTGTTCGCTTCCTTGCGGATGTCCTCGTCCATGCCGGGCAGGATCTGGTCGAGAAATTCGACCACCGTCACCTCGGCACCCAGCCGCCGCCACACGCTGCCCAATTCCAGCCCGATCACGCCGCCGCCGATGACGACCATATGCTTGGGCACGGCGGGCAGCGTCAGCGCGCCGGTCGAATCGATGATGATGTGCTTGGCGTTATCGACGTCGACCCCCGGCAGCGGGGTAACGCTGGAGCCCGTGGCGATCAGGAAATTCTTGGCGGTGTAGTTGGTACCGCCCACGTCGATGCTGGTCGCGCTGGTGAAGGCAGCATGGCCCTTGATCCAGTCGACCTTGTTCTTCTTGAACAGAAATTCGATCCCGCCGGTCAGCTCGCCGACCGCCTTGTCTTTCTCGGCCAGCATCGCCGCGACGTCGAGTTTCGCTGTGCCAAAGCTCATGCCATATTTGGCCAGATGCCCGCCCGCGACCTCGTCATACAGCTCGGAGGCGTGCAGCAGAGCCTTTGACGGGATGCAGCCGACATTGAGGCAGGTGCCGCCGAGCGTCGCGCGGCTTTCAACGCAGGCGACCTTCAGCCCATGCTGCGCCGCGCGGATGGCAGCGACATAGCCACCGGGGCCAGCGCCGATGACGATGAGGTCGTAGTTGGTGTCGGACATATATCACCCTGTTTTTATGCTCACTTGCGCTCCGGCGAAGGCCGGAGCGCTGGAGGTCGAACGCCGTGGTTGCGGCCAACGCTCCGGCCTGCGCCGGAGCACGCCGCGCCCGAGGTCAAAGATTGAGATCGTCAAACATATCGCGCCATTCGGGATTTCGCTCTTCAATCAACCTTATCTTCCAAGCTCGCTTCCATTTTTTCATCCGATACTCGCAAGCGCGGGCATCCTGCAAATCGCCAAAATATTCGCACCAGACCAGCGAATGGCAGCCCTTGGACGTGGAATGACCCTCGACCACGGCATTGCGATGCTGCCACACACGTTGCGGCAAATTGCTTGTTGATCCGAGATGAGTCTGTCCGCGACGGTGGTTCGCTATCAAATAGACATAGCCGGATTTCATTCAATCTCTCCAACGCTCCGGCCTTCGCCGGAGCACGGTGCGTTTTCCTCTCTAAAGGTCAATCAGCAACCGGGTCGGGTCCTCAATCGCTTCCTTGATGGTTTTCAGGAAGGTCACCGCCTCGCGCCCATCGATCAGGCGATGGTCATAGCTGAGCGCCAGATACATCATCGGGCGGATAACGATCTGGCCGTTCACAACCACGGCGCGGTCCTCGATGCGGTGGAGGCCGAGCACGGCACTTTGCGGCGGGTTGATGATTGGGGTCGACATCAGGCTGCCAAACACCCCGCCATTGGAAATGGTGAAGGTGCCGCCGGTCATGTCGTCCATGGTCAGCGTGCCATCCTTGGCCTTTTTGCCATAGTCGGCGATGGCTTTTTCAATTCCGGCGAAGGACAGGCTTTCGGCGTTGCGGATGACGGGGACGACGAGGCCGTTCGGGCCGCTGACTGCGACCGAAATGTCAATATAGTCGTGATAGACGATTTCATCGCCGTCGATGCGGCCGTTGACCGCCGGAATATCCTTGAGCGCCAGGCACGCCGCTTTGGTGAAAAAGCCCATGAAGCCGAGCCGCACGGCGTGCTTCTTCTCGAACAAATCCTTGTAGCGGCCGCGCGCCTCGATCACCGCCGACATGTCGACGTCGTTAAACGTCGTCAGCATCGCGGCGGTGTCCTGCGCCGATTTCAGCCGCTTGGCGATGGTCTGGCGCAGCCGCGTCATTTTGACGCGCTCTTCGCGGCGACCCGGCGCACCGGCAGCGACCGGAGCGGGCGTTGAGGTCGGCGCTGCGGTCGGCGCAGGCGCGCTTTCGGGCGCGGCGTTGGCCGCGGCGAGCACATCTTCCTTGGTCAGGCGGCCGTCCTTGCCCGTGCCCTTGATCTTGGAGGGATCGACGCCGTGTTCGAGCACCAGACGCCGGACAGCGGGCGATAAGGTGGTGACATGATCTACCTCGGCAGCTGCAACTGCTGGCGCGGGCGCGGGAGCCGGCACTGCCTGCGCCGGGGCGCCGCCGCCCGCTTCGATGCTGCCAATTACCGCACCGACGCCGACGGTATCGCCCGCGGCATAGCCATGCGCGCCCATCACGCCGGCAACGGGGGCAAGCACCTCGACCGCGACCTTGTCGGTTTCCAGGCTGGCGATGGGTTCATCCGCAGCCACCGCTTCACCCGGCTGTTTCAGCCATTCGCCGATGGTGGCTTCGGTCACGCTTTCGCCCAGCGTCGGGACTTTGACTTCGGTGCTCATCTTCTTCTTCTCACTTGCTCCCCGGCGAAAGCCGGGGTCCAGTTTCAGTTCTATCCGCTCTGGACCCCGGCATTCGCCGGAGCACAGTTACTTGCGCGTCCGCCGGATTTCCGCCCGGCGGCTCAGCCCCAAAGCATCGGCGACCAGCGCGGCCTGTTCGGTCTGGTGGCGCGACATCAGGCCGGTGGCGGGCGAGGCCGCCGCGAGCCGCCCAGCGTAGCGCGGGCGCATCCCCTTTTTGCCCGCCGCCGTCAGCGCCTCTTCGATATAGGGTTCGACGAACGACCAGCTTCCATTGTTCTTCGGCTCTTCCTGCGCCCACACAACGTCCTCAAGCTTGGGCATGCGCGACAAGCGCAGCGCCAGCGGATCGCCAGGGAAGGGGTAAAGCTGTTCGATGCGGATCACCGTCGTGTCCGCCTGGCCAGCCGCATCGCGCGCCTCCATCAGATCATAACCAACCTTGCCCGAACACAATACGACGCGCTTCACATCTGCATCGGCAGGCGGGGTGCGGTCGGACATGATGCGGCGGAAATGCGCCTCGCCAATAAAATCTCGGCGCAGCGAAACGGCGAGTTTGTGCCGCAACAGCGATTTGGGCGTCATGATGACTAGCGGCTTGCGGAACGGGCGCAGCATCTGGCGGCGCAACACATGGAAGTAATTGGATGGTGTTGAGATATTGCACACCTGAATATTGTCGCTGGCGCACAGCTGGAGAAAGCGTTCGAGCCGCGCTGAACTATGTTCGGGCCCTTGCCCTTCATAGCCATGCGGGAGAAGCATCACGAGCCCGTTGGCGCGCAACCATTTCGCCTCGCCCGCCGCAATAAACTGGTCGATCATGATCTGCGCGCCATTGGCGAAGTCGCCGAACTGCGCCTCCCACAGCACCAGTGCTTTGGGGTCGGCCATGGCATAGCCATATTCAAAGCCGAGCACGCCATATTCGGACAGCGGCGAGTCCAGCACCTCGAACCGGCCATGCGGCACAGTGGTGAGCGGGATATATTTTTCTTCGGTATTTTGATCGACCCAGACGGCGTGGCGCTGGCTGAAGGTGCCGCGCCCCGAATCCTGCCCCGACAGGCGGACCTGATAGCCTTCGCTGAGCAGCGTGCCAAAGGCGAGGCTCTCGGCAGTGGCCCAATCGAACACTTCGCCATCTTTGGCTGCGAACATCGCGCCGCGCGCCTCGATCACCCGGCGCAGCGTTTTGTGCACCTCCAGCCCTTCGGGGATGGTGGTCAGCGTTCGGCCGATGCTGTCGAACAATTTGTCCGACACGCCGGTCGAAACATTGCGCCGCGCGCCTTCGGGATCGGCGGGCATGTGCAGTCCTGACCAGCGCCCCGCGAACCAGTCGGCCTTGTTCGCCTTATAGCTTTTTGCCGCGTCAAAATCGCTTTCAAGCCGCGCAACGAAGGCGGCACGCATCGCGTCGGCTTCGTCCGCCGCGATCACCCCTTCGCGCTCCAGCCGCCCGGCATATATGCTCGAAACCGGCGGATGCTGGCGGATTTTGGCGTACATCAGCGGCTGCGTAAAGCTCGGCTCGTCGCCTTCATTGTGGCCGAAGCGGCGATAGCACCACATGTCGATGACGATGTCGCGCTTGAACTGCTGCCGGAAATCAATGGCAAGTTTGCAGGCAAAGGTTACCGCTTCGGGGTCGTCGCCGTTGACGTGCAGGATGGGCGCCTGCACCCCCTTTGCCACATCGCTGGGATAGGGCGACGATCGCGCGAATTGCGGGCTGGTTGTAAAGCCGATCTGGTTGTTGACGATGAAGTGGATGCAGCCGCCGGTGTTGTACCCACGTATCCCTGAGAAACCCAGGCATTCCCACACAATTCCCTGTCCGGCAAAGGCCGCGTCGCCGTGGATTAACACGGGCAGCACCTGTTCATGGCGGTCGAGGTCGCCGCGTGCCGCCTGCTGCGCGCGCACCTTGCCCAGCACCACTGGATTGACCGCTTCCAAGTGCGAGGGGTTGGGGACCAGCGACATATGCACCGACACGCCATCAAATTCGCGGTCGGTGCTGGTGCCGAGGTGATATTTGACGTCGCCCGACCCGCCAACATCGTCAGGATTGGCGCTGCCGCCCGAAAATTCGTGGAAAATCACCTGATAGGGTTTGGCCATCACATTAGCGAGCATGTTCAGCCGCCCACGATGCGCCATGCCATAGACGATTTCTTTGACGCCGTACTGGCCGCCATATTTGATGATCGCTTCCATCGCCGGGATCATCGACTCGCCACCGTCAAGGCCAAAGCGCTTGGTGCCCACATATTTGCGCGCGAGATATTTCTCCCACTCCTCGGCCTCGATCACCTTGTTCAGGATCGCCTTTTTGCCGGCGGGGGAAAATTCGATATGCTTGTCGGCCCCCTCCATCCGCTCCTGCAGGAAGCGGCGCTCCTCGACATCGGCAATGTGCATATATTCAAGGCCAACGGGGCCGCAGTAATTGGCCTGGAGGATCGCGACAATCTGACGGATGCTGGCCCTGTCCAACCCCAGCGCGCCGCCAAGATAGATGGGCGTATCGAGTTCGGCGCCGACAAAGCCGTGATATTCGGGCGTCAGGTCGGCCGGAATTTCCTGCTTCTGGATGCCCAGCGGATCGAGCTTCGCCGCCAGATGCCCGCGCACGCGATAGGTGCGGATCAGCATCATCGCGCGGATCGACGCATCGGCGGCGCGCGCCACGTCGCCATCGGCGATGGGCGCCCCGGCTTTGGCCGCCGCCGACTTGACCGCGACCTGCATCTGCATGGGGTCGAGCGCCGCGGTGAAATCACCATCGTCAACCAGCGGCCAGCCCGCGCGCGCCCAGCTGGGACCGGGTTGCACCTCGTCGGTGTCGAAGCTGATGCGTTCGATGTTCATTTTATCTCTCCGCGGACGCAGCTACACCCGCTCTTTCAGCACCCCAGCCAGCGTCTCACCTAGCAACGACGGCGACGGCGAAACTTTAATACCCGCCGCTTCCATCGCCGCGATCTTGCTTTCGGCGTCACCCTTGCCGCCCGACACGATCGCGCCGGCGTGGCCCATGCGGCGGCCGGGAGGCGCGGTGCGGCCGGCGATGAAGCCAACCATCGGCTTTTTGCGGCCCTTCTTCGCTTCGTCGATCAGGAATTGCGCGGCCTGTTCTTCGGCGTCGCCGCCGATTTCGCCGATCATGATGATGCTCTTGGTTGCTTCGTCGGCGAGGAAAAGTTCGAGCACGTCGATAAAATTGGTGCCGTTGACGGGGTCGCCGCCGATGCCGACCGCCGTGGTCTGGCCGAGACCGACATTGGTCGTCTGGAACACCGCCTCATAGGTCAGCGTGCCCGAACGCGAGACGACGCCGACCGACCCCTTGGAAAAGATGCTGCCCGGCATGATGCCAATCTTGCATTCGCCGGGCGTCAGGACGCCGGGGCAGTTGGGGCCGATCAGGCGTGACTTCGACCCCGACAGCGCGCGCTTCACGCGCACCATGTCGAGCACCGGAATGCCTTCGGTAATGCACACGATCAGCGGAATTTCGGCGGCAATTGCCTCGAGGATCGAATCGGCAGCGAACGGCGGCGGGACATAAATGACGCTGGCGTCAGCACCCGTCGCATCACGCGCCTGCGCCACCGTGTCCCAGATGGGCAGGCCGGTTTCGGCGTGCATCGTCCCGCCCTTCCCCGGCGTCACCCCGCCCACCATCTGTGTGCCATAGGCGAGCGCCTGCTGCGTATGAAAAGTCCCGGTCGCGCCGGTCATACCCTGCGTGATGACTTTGGTATTCTTGTTGATGAGGATGGACATTTTCGTTCCTGTTTCAGTGAGCCGTATTCTTGAAGGGATTGAGAACCGTCACGTCACCATAAACTTGGCCATCGTTCAGGTCTTCGCTGATCAGCGTGGTTGCGCCAGCAGCGTGGGCGGCAGCAATGATCGCGCCATCCCAATAAGATGTCTTGAAACGTCGCGAGAGCAAGATGCCTTCCACTACCAGCCGATGGTCAATCGCGACGCATTCGACCTCGCCCAGTAGCTCGACCCATTGCTGTGCTTCGTCCATCGGCAGCGGCGTCGGCTTAAGTTTCACGGCATTGGCGTAGAATTCCTGAAGGACCTGCGCCGAAATGGCAAAATCGCCTTCACCCACGACTTCCAGCGCGCGCTCATGCTTGCCCGCATCAGCGGGGAGCGCCTGCGCCGATGCCGCATAAAGCAGAATGTTGGTGTCGAGGAAGCGGGTCGCCACCGTTCAGTCCTTGGCCGCGCGCGTGTAGCTGGCGGCACGATCCCAGCCGCTCATATCGATCCGCGCTTTGGTCTCACGGCCCAATTTCAGCATTTGCGCAATGGCGCTACGACGGCGCTCTTCCAGTCCGACCGCTTCTTCCATGTGGCGGCGCAGCAAGGCGTTCACTGAAGTCTTGCGCTGTGCCGCATGCAGCCGGAAGCGCTCAAGCAGCTCGTCATCGACAGCTAGTGTGATATTTTTGGCCATCAGAAATCTCCACATTTACACAGGATATGTGTAAAATAGGAATGCGTCCGGATCATGTCAACGCGCCACGACGGCGAGAAGCGACGCGGTAGCGCCGGTCATACCCTGCGTGATGTCGCGCGTGTTTTTTTTGATGAGGATGGACATGCTTGTTCCTGTTTTAGTGTGCTAGGGTTGCAGGATGTGCAGCATCATACCCGCACGCTCCGTTACACTGGGATTCTTCCGACTGACATAAACGCCGACGTCATGGCCGTTGGTGTTAATCCGCCAGCCGCCGATTTGCTTAGCATCCCAGCGAATATCTTGCGGTTCGCCGATCCTGTTGCGAAACCAATGGTAAACATCAACCGACGTCACCTGATCCGACTCGAATGAGCAGCCGGAAGCTGACTTTTCGCTGGCGGGCCATTCAACTCGCACCGAATAGCTCGCACTTCCAATTTGCTTTTCAAATACACCCAACTTTTCAGATTCAACCCAGCCATGATTCTGAAGATACTGCCGGGGATCAAGTTTCTTGAGGTCGGGCAACAAACAGGCTTCAGTTACATCGCGCATAAACCAATCAAGTGGGTGAGAAGCAGGCTCTCCACCGCCAGATTGCAACGCAAGACCAAGAAGCGTGGCTAAAATCACGCCAGCGAAGGATCCAGCGCCTTGCACGCTTCCAGCAATTCCTTCACCGCATCGACGCTGACCTGCAAATTGGCTTTGTCGGCATCGTCGAGCGCGATTTCGATCACCTTTTCAACGCCGCCAGCGCCGATCTGCACCGGGACACCGACATAGAGGCCGTCAAGGCCATATTGCCCGTCAACAAACGCCGCGCAGGGCAGGATGCGTTTCTGGTCGCCCAGATAGGCCTCGGCCATCGCAATGCCACTCGCGGCAGGCGCATAGAAGGCCGACCCCGTGCCGAGCAGCGCGACGATTTCGCCGCCGCCGCCGCGGGTGCGCTTGACGATCGCGTCTATGCGTTCCTGAGTGGAAAGGCCCATTTTGATAAGGTCGGGCACCGGAATGCCGTTAACGGTCGAATAACGCACCACCGGCACCATCGTATCGCCATGGCCCCCAAGCACGAAAGTGTTCACATCGCGCACCGACACGTTGAATTCGTCGGCGATGAAATGACTGAACCGCGCCGAATCGAGCACGCCAGCCATGCCGACGACCATGTGGTGCGGCAGGCCTGAAAATTCGCGCAGCGCCCACACCATCGCGTCCAAGGGGTTGGTGATGCAGATGACAAAGGCGTTCGGGCAATTGTCGCGGATGCCCTCGCCCACCGCCTTCATGACCTTGAGGTTGATGCCGAGCAAATCGTCGCGGCTCATGCCGGGTTTGCGGGCGACCCCGGCGGTGACGATGACGACGTCCGCGCCTGCGATATCCTTGTAATCATTGGAACCGGTGACCTTGGCATCGAAGCCTTCGACCGGCCCGCACTGCGACAGGTCGAGCGCCTTTCCCTGTGGCACGCCTTCGACCACATCGAAGAGGACGATGTCGCCCAATTCCTTCTGCGCGGCGAGATGGGCGAGCGTGCCGCCGATGTTGCCGGCGCCCACCAGCGCGATTTTCTTGCGAGCCATGAGTCGTCCTTCCTGAAGTCCTGCAAACGGAATTACCGCCGAATTAGGCCGATTGATGACAGCGGACAAGTCGCAATCTTGCTGCTATTGCGACTATCTTTGCAATCAGTTCGCAATAGCGATAACTTGTCTACCCAGCGACGCGGCGGAGCATTTCCATCCAGATGGGCACAGAATCGTGAAAGCCATCGGCGACCACCCGCTCGTCAAGCCCGTGGATGCCATAGCTTTCGCCGACGCGGCTCCACAGTCCACCAAAGCCATAAACCGGAATGCCCGCCGCGCGGAGGAAAGCGCCGTCAGTTGCGCCCGCAGACTGGAACGGGATAATCGGCGCATCCTTGAAGCGCACGCCCACGGCCGCGCGATAGGCATCGACAATGTCCTGCCGCACCGGCGACGGCACGGTTTCGGGCGTCGTCGATTTGGGCTCGACCGTCACCGTCACATCGGGCCCGGCGAGGGCCTGCAATTCCTGCCGCACGGCCTCGATGGTGACGCCGGGAAAGATGCGGCAATTGACGTTGGCTTCGGCGCGCTGCGGCAGCGCGTTCGGGGCGTGGCCGCCGCTCAGCTGGGTCGCGACGCAGCGCGTTCGTGTGCCGCCTGGGTCGAACGCTTCGAGCAGGTCAGCATTGACCCGGTCGGCGGGGTTGGCGAGGAAAGCCTGCACCAGCGCGCCAAGCTGCCCCGTCTCCCCCTTGGCCAGCAGCTGATAGCCCGCGCGGGTCGCATCGTTGATCATCGGGGCAAAGCGGTGGCGCTCGATTGCCGTCAGGGCATGCGCCAGCGCGTAAATGGCGTTATCGGGGCGCGGCAAGCTGCTGTGCCCGCCAGGATTGGTCGCGGTTAGCTTGAAGTCGGCATAAGTTTTCTCGGCAATTTGCATGTAATAGCCATCGACCCGCCCATCGCCATAAACCGCGCCGCCGCCTGCGTCGCTGTTCAGCGCATATTCGGCGTCGATCAGGTCGCGCCACTCGCTGGCTGCACGCCGCGCGGCGTTGCCGGTGGTTTCCTCGTCCCCGGTAAACAGCACGATGATGTCACGCGTGGGGGCGAAGCTTTCGGCGCGCAGATATTGGAGCGCCAGCAAAATGCCTGTCAGTCCCGCCTTATTGTCGTTGGTCCCGCGGCCCAGATAATAGCCGCCTTCGGCCCGAAATTCGAACGGCGGATGCTTCCAGTCGGCGGGGTTGGCGTCGACCACATCCATATGGGCCATCAGCAAAATCGGTTTCTTTCCCGACGGCTTAGTGGCCGGCCAGCGCGCGATCAGCGAACTGGTGCCGTCATGCTCTTTAATCACCACATTGGTGATGCCCGCGCGGCGGAATTCGGCGGCGAGCAGCGCGGCCAGCTGCTTGAAGGCCTGCGGTTGCCCCGCCACCGTGGGAATCTCAACGATGCGTTCGAACAGCGCCCTTTCGGCAATGCGCCGCTCGTTATTGTCCTGTGCAAATGTTGGAGCTGCCGCCAGCAAGGCCGCCAATGTTATGAGCCGCTTCATGGCAATCCCTCTCCCTCGTGTCAGCGCGGGCCGTGCCCTTCCGCCAGATAATCGTCCGACTGCATTTCGGCGAGGCGGCTCGCGGTGCGTTCAAATTCGAAAGCGCCATCGCCCGCGATATAGAGCTGATCGGGCAACGCGGCTGCACTCGCCAGCAATTTGACGCGATATTCGTAGAGCGCATCGATCAGCGTCACAAAGCGCGCCGCCTCATTGCGGTTCTCCGGCCCCATGCGCGGAATGCCGACGATGAAGACCGTATGATAGCGCCGCGCAATGGCAAGATAATCGGCCGCGCCGCGCGCTTCGCCGCACAGCCGCTTGAAGGAGAAAACGGCTACGCCCTTCAGATCTTTGGGCACGTGCAGCGAGCGTCCACCGCCGACGTCCAGCTCGTACGTCGGCACATGCGCGCGATCTTCGGGCGGGTAATCGGTCAGGCGGAAAAACGCTGCGGCCAATGCATCGCTGGCTGCCTGATCGGCAGGCACAAACCAGCGCGCGCCGTCGCCTAGCCGCTGGCGGCGATAATCGGTCGGACCGTTGAGACCGATAACCTCCATCCGCTCTTTGATCAGCGCGATGAAGGGCAGGAAATGTTCGCGGTTCAGTCCATCCTTGTACAGGTCATCGGGCGGGCGGTTGCTGGTTGCGACCAAAGTCAGCCCCTGTCCGATCAACGCGGTAAACAAGCGCGACATGATCATCGCATCGGCGCTGTTGTTCACGACCATTTCGTCGAAGCAAAGACAATCGAGGTCGGCGGCCAGCGCGTTAGCAACCGGCGCTATGGGGTCTCCGCTCTCCTTCGCGCGCTCGGTGCGTAGGCGCGCGTGCACCTCGGCCATGAAGGCGTGGAAATGGACGCGGCGTTTACGGGTTATGGCAAGGTGGTCGTAAAAAAGATCCATCAGCATCGATTTACCGCGGCCGACCCCACCCCAAAGGTAGATGCCGCGCGGCGCCTCTGGCTTGCGTCCCGCCAATCGCCACAACAGGCTGCCACGTTGGGGTTTGTCGGTGAGCGCGCGGCGCAGTAAGGTCAATTGCTGCGCGGCAGCACGTTGGTCCGGATCAGGGCGCAGCTCGCCCGCCGCCACCAGCTGGTCATAAGCCGACATGGGCGATGAGGGGTCAGGCAAACTGTAAAATCTCCGGCGCGGTGCTGCATGCCCATGCCAAGCGCGGCGCCATGCCGCAACAAGCAAAACCCCGGCAGCGCATCGGCGCCACCGGGGTCTGCAACGTCACAGAGCAGGCCGCGATGCGGCCGGCAAAGTTCAGGCGAAACTGACCTTACCCTGCGTGCGGCGCGAGCGATAGGCGCCGCCGATCAGGCCGAAGCCCATGATCATCATCGCCCAGGTCGCCGGTTCGGGAACCGCGGCGAGCGACAGGCTGATACCGCCGAAGTTGTCGGTGGTCGGCGTGTCGCGCAGGAAAGCGCTGAAGTTCTGACCGCCGGCACCGACGATTACCTCTTTGGTATACACGCTGGCATTGAGCGGATTGCTGGCGTTGGCAAACGAAAGCTCCGCCGTGCGGAAGCGGTTCGCCTGGGCCGAAGAGCCAATGGTCTTGTAAGTGGTGGCATCCGAACCAAGGTAGTAATCAGCGCGGTTAAACCAGCCACGTACGCAATTGGAGCCAGCCGAATTGCAGCCGGAGCCGTTGTTATTATTCCAGACGTTGACCGCCGTGAACGCACCGACCGGGGGGGCGACGAACGTCAGCAGATAGCGACCCTGTTCCAGAAACACGGTTACCGGCTGGGTGAGCGGCGTGCCCGGAGGGGTCACCACACCGGAATTGGTCTTGCCATTGACGTTGATGATGATGGAGGCCTGGGCCGGAAGGGCAAAGCCGAGCGCGGCCACACCTGCCAGCGCGAGGAGCTTGGTCTTCATTAAGGAGAACCTTTCGATATCGTATCACGAGTTGGAGCGAGTGCGACCTCTGTCGCTCGCTTTAGCGGTGACGACATAGGTTTCAACCGCTTTAACCGTGTTTATGTCTTGATTTGATACAAAATTCGATTGTGAACAGTATCAACCATCTATCGCCCCGGTGGGAGGTGTTCGCCGGTCGGCCCCGGCCTTGCGGATCGTGCCTGAAAAAGCCGCGACAATGTGACGGTCGCCCTCGCCCTGCACGACCATGCCGCGCAGGAACACCAGCCGCCCGGTTTCGCGGACCAGCTCGACGACTGCGTCCATCGGTTCATCAATGCGCCCACCGCCCACGAACTGCGTGCTCAAATCCAGCGTCACCGAAAAACCCGCGTTGAGCGACCCGAACTGGTGCGCAGCCGCGAACAGCGCAACATCAATCAGCGCCAGCGTCACTGCGCCGTGCACGGCATTGCCCAGATTGCTGTGCTTGTGCGTGGGGTGCATGCGCACCCGCGCCGCCGGGCGGCCATCGGGCGTCGGGGGCTCGCGCCGAACGCCTAACGGTTCGATAAAGCCGTTAAAACGGGTCGCATCTTTCAGGTTCCAGCTGAGCCAGCCGTCCTGCCCCGCCACTGCGTCAAAATGCGCAGGCGGCGGGGGTTCCTCTATCCCATCGTTCAAGCAGCGCGCTCCGCCGTCATTTTCTTGACCTCGGCGATCGCGCGCGCGGGGTTGAGGCCCTTGGGACAGGCGTTAGCGCAATTCATGATGGTGTGACAGCGATAGAGACGGAACGGGTCCTCCAGCTCGTCGAGCCGTTCGCCAGTCAGTTCATCGCGGCTGTCGGCAAGCCAGCGATAGGCCTGAAGCAGGATGGCGGGGCCGAGGAATTTGTCGCTGTTCCACCAATAGCTGGGGCAGCTGGTTGAACAGCAAGCACACAGGATGCATTCGTACAGCCCGTCGAGCTTTTCGCGATCCTCGGGGCTTTGCAGCCGCTCCTTGCCCGACGGCGTTGTCGTCTTGGTCTTCAGCCAGGGTTCGATGCTGGCATATTGCGCATAGAAATGGGTGAAATCGGGAACAAGGTCCTTGATCACCTCCATATGCGGCAGTGGGGTGATTTGAACGTCGCCCTTGCAATCCTCGATCGCCGTCGTGCAGGCGAGTCCGTTCTTGCCATTGATGTTCATCGAACAGCTGCCGCATATCCCTTCGCGGCACGAACGGCGGAAGGTGAGCGTCGAATCCTGCTCGGATTTCATCTTGATGAGCGCGTCGAGCACCATCGGGCCGCAATTATCGAGGTCGATCTCGAACGTGTCATAGTGAGGATTCTTGCCGCTGTCGGGGTCGTAGCGATAGACTTTGAAGCGTTTGACGTTGCTCGCGCCCGCAGCACTGTGAACTGTGCCGTCCTTGGTCGGGCGGCTGTTGGCGGGCAAACGAAACTCGGCCATCGTGATAAAGACTCCGATCAACAGCCGGACGCCAATACGTCCGACGTGGCCGAGTTAGTCCTGCCCAACAGGCGTTTCAAGCGCCAATTGGCACAATGATAAGCCGCTGGCAGCAAAGCACGCGCGCGGCTATGCCGCCCCCAGCATGACCGACGCCGACCCGCCTGCCGCCAGCGCCAGCCACCGCGTCGCGCGCGGCATCGGCACGACGGTGCTGGCGCGACTGGGGGCGCTGGTCGAAATCATTGCCCAGCCGCTCTATGTGTTGATGTTCGGGCTGACCGGATACGGGCTGCACGCGGTGCTGTGGGCTGCCATCAACCTTGCTGAGAATATCTTTGACCTGGGCATGACCAGCGCGCTGCAGCGCACCGTACCGCGCAGCGCCGACGATGCCGAAGCGGCGACGGCGCTGCGCACCGCGCTGATGCTGGGGGTTGGCCCATGCCTGGTCGTTGCCATCGCCGTTGCGGCGGCGGCGCCGCAGCTGGCACCATTGGTCAATGTCGCGGCGGCCGATGCGGACAAGGTGGCCCCCGCCATCCAGCTGTTCGTCTGGGCGCTGCCGCTGTGGGCATTTGTCGAAATCGCTACCTCGGCGCTGCGCGCGCGGATGTTGTTTGGTGCCGAAATCCGGCTGCGGATTTTCTGGGAGCAACTGATCCGCTTGGCGCTGGCAGCCATATTCTTTGCCGCTGGGTGGGGGCTGATGAGCCTGTTCGCGGCGCATCTGGTATCGCTCGCCATCACCGCGCTGCTGTCGGTGCGCTTGCTGGCGCGCCATTATGACCTGCGGCTGATGCTGCACCGCGGCTGGCCACCCGTCGCGCACGACACCGCACTGGCGGGGCTGTCGGTATTGCCCTCCAATCTGGTCGCGCGGCTTTATGGCGATGCTCCAACTTTGCTGCTCAACCAAATGCTGCCCGGCGCGGCGGGAGCGGCCGCAGGCGGGCTGTTCACCGTCGCCCGCAAGCTTTCCAGCGTTGTGCAGCTGGTGCGCACTGCCTTTGTTCACGTCCTGGCACCGCTGGCGGCGAGCAGCGAGCGCCACGACCGCGCCGAGGTTCAGGAGATTTATGCTTATGCGGTGCGGCTGATCACCGCGCTGGCGCTGCCGCTGGCCGCGGTGCTGGCGGCGGGGGCGGGCAAACTGCTGACTTTGTTTGGTCCCGGCGCGGGCGTGGCCGAGGCGGCGGTCATCACCCTGTTCGCCGCGCGCGCGGTCGAGGCCATAGTGGGGATTTCCGTGCCGGTCCTCCAAGTGGTCGCGGCTTTCCGCCACCAACTGGCCGCCAGCTTTGCCGGGTTGGCAGTGGCGCTATTGACGGGCATGCTCCTGTCTAATTTGTTCGCACCGCTCACGGCGGTAACGCTGGCGGTTGCGGCGGGGCTGGTCACCAGTGCCGCCATTCCGCTAGCGCAGTTGTGGCGGGCCGAAACGCTGCACCCCTTCACCGCCGCCTTTCCACGCGTGCTGGCGGTGGCACTGGCGGTGGCAGCAGGCGGGGCAGCACTGATGCTGCTCGCCGCGCGCTTGCCCGATGCAATCGCGCTCGTGCTGCTGGTGGTGATTGCGCTGACCGGCATTTGGGTCTCGCTGCGCTTTGCTCTGCCGCATGCCGACCGGCTTTCGCTGGGTCAGTTAGGGCGCACATTACGACTGGGGTGATGGTTCCTTGGGCAGCTGCCGCGCGGTCACCCCGCGCAGAAATTCGATCATCTCGGGCAGCACCTCCGGCCCCCTGAACTGCAACGGACCGGTCAGCGCCATCACCAGATCATTGTGGCTGAGATCGTCATAGACGCGCAGCTGCGCCGACCCGCCCGCCTTGGCCATGGCGGCGGCCAAATTCTTGCTGTTGCGCACCCGCACCACCGTGTCGGCGCTGCCATGCCCCAGCCACAGCGGCGGCGCATCGGCGCGCACGAAGCTGATGGGTTGGGTGCGCTCTAATGGCCGGATGTCGCCCATCGCGACGTCGGCTCGGCCGCCCTTTTCAAACGGAATGAAATCAAAGGGTCCGGCCAGCGCCGCCACCCCCCGGATGACCTTTGCATCGCTGCCTGCCGCCTTCATCCATTGCGGATCGAGCGCGATCATCACCGCATTATAGGCCCCTGCTGAATGGCCAGCCAGCGCGATGCGCGCCGGATCGCCTCCGTGATTGCTAATATTCCGCTCGGTCCACGCCACGGCTGCGGCGCTGTCCTGCAGGAAATCGGGCCAATGGCCGTCGGGAGCAATGCGGTAATCCGGGATAACAACAATGAAGCCCGCCCGTGCAAAGGCACGCCCGGCAAAGCCATAGTCGTCGCGCGCGCCGCTGTACCAGCCGCCACCATAGAGCCAGACCAGCACCGGCAAGCGGTCGGACTTTTGCGTGCCAGCGGGAACCCAGATATTCAGCTTGTTGCGTGGGCCCGGACCATAGGGTTGCCCCTGCACCTGCAGGGTCGCACCATCGCCGCCGCCCAGCAGCCGGTCTCCGCTGTTAAGCGATTTGGCCCCACCCGACACAACCAGCTTTGCCGCTCCGCCAAACAGGACCATGAGCAGCAGCACCAGAAACAACAGCTTGAGCAAGCGTCCTCCTTTGCGCGTAATCGGTGTCATAGCTTGCCTTCGTCCGCGCCGTGCCTATCGTGAAGCGAGGCGCTATCAGCCATGATAGCCCGACAAGCAAGCTGGGAGAGCAGATGATGAATTCCGCCACGACTGAAAGCCCGCGCGGCTGGGGCCTAAGGGTCAGCAACCTGGCCCGTTTGATGGCGATCATTGCCGCGCTTATCGCCCTCGGCGCAATCGCGGCGGCCTGGCTTGGGATGGCCGAGCCACTGCAAGGCTTTCTGTGGTTCCGTACCAGCGTGTTTGTGGCGGCCGGCGCGCTGTTCATCAGCCTGCTGGCCCTGTGCATCCACGCCATCAAGAAGAGCGCGTCGATGGGCCGCATTGGCCTTGCCTGGCTGCTTGCTGCGCCAATTGTCGGCTATGCCGCTTTCTTCATCAATCAGGCGCAGCAAGTACCTGCGCTGCATGACATCTCCACCGACCTTGCCAATCCGCCGCAATTCACCGCGATCAAGCTGCGCGGCGACCTCAACCAGATTGTGCCTGATGGTGGCCGGGCCGAACTAAAGGCACTGA
Source organism: uncultured Sphingopyxis sp. (assembly GCA_964401155.1). GTDB lineage: Bacteria > Pseudomonadota > Alphaproteobacteria > Sphingomonadales > Sphingomonadaceae > Sphingopyxis. The sequence continues at coordinate 11,224 of CAYNXF010000023.1, read as the reverse complement.
CCCCGGCGCAGCGCCGCGCGCGGCTGCATGCCGAGGCATATCCCGACCTTCAGCCCATCATGGTTCCGATGACAATCCCGCAGACGGTCGAGCGCATCACTGCGCAAGCGCGTGCGCGCGGGTGGGAGGTCGTGCTGGTCGACCCTTCGCGTGGGCGGGTTGAGGCGACCGAGACCGTGTCGGTGTTCCGGTTCAAGGACGATATTGTGTTCCGCGTGGTGCCGGACCCAGCCGACGACCGGCGTAGCATGGTCGATGCGCGCTCGGTCAGCCGGGTCGGCATCAGCGATGTCGGCGTGAACGCGCGGCGAATCAGGACGGCGTTCAAAGAGCTGACGGCGAACTGACCCGCTGATGCTGACCAAAGGCGATGATTTTCCGCTGCATCAGACCAGCGAACCTATTGCCTTCGCCGGGACCGACCGGAATTTTTACGACCGTTATTTCTTCAACGGTTATAGTCCCGACGGGTCGATCTTCTTCGCCGCTGCGATGGGGTTTTACCCGCAGCTCGGCATCGTCGATGCCAGTTTTTGTGTGTTGGTGGATGGGGTCCAATACAACCTGCGCGCCAGTCGCCGGTCGGCGGGCGAGCGGCTGGACCTGTGCGTTGGCCCCGTCAGCATCAGCATCGATGTGCCGCTGGAGCGGCTGACGCTGGCGCTCGCGGACAACGACGGCCCCATCCGCGCCGAACTCACTTTCACAGGGCGGCATTTCCCGATCGAAGAGCCGCGCTTCATCCGCCGCACCGGCACAAGGCTGTTCATGGATTACACGCGGCTGACGCAGAACGGCCATTGGTCGGGCTGGGTCGACGTGGCCGGACAGCGGCACGCGGTAACGGGCTGGGCCGGCACCCGCGACCGCAGCTGGGGCATCCGCCCGGTGGGCAATGCCGACAGCCAGCCCCCGCCCGAAGGCGCGTTCAGCCAGTTTTTCTGGATCTGGACGCCAATGAACTTCGCCGACCGGTCGCTGTTTTTCCACAGCAACGATGATGGCGATGGCAATCCGTGGAACCGGCGTGCGGTGGATGTTGGCGAAGTTGGCACGGAACATCATTTCGCGGCGGCGCACTTTGCCATCGATTGGCAACCCGGAACGCGGCGGGTTGCGCGGGCCAAGGTGGTGTTGGAACCGGGCCGCACGCTGACCCTGACCCCCACCGGCCCGGTCTTCGCCATGAGCGGGCTGGGTTATACCCATCCGGTCTGGGGGCATGGCCGTGATCACGGGCCGGAGCCCGTTGTCGCGCACGATAGCCTGAGCGAGGCAGAGCGCGGTTGGGGCAATCCGCTGGCGCTGCACATCCAGGCGTTGGTGTCCGCCGAGCTCGCGGAAGGTTCGCAGGTGCATCGCGGCATGGGCGTGCTCGAACAATTGTTCGTCGGCCCGCACGCACCCACTGGCCTGACCGGATTGATGGACCCAGCGTGACGGGATTTCCTACGCGGCCCGATCACATGACGGCCGACTGGCTGGCGAACACGCTGGGCGCGCCGCCGGGGGCGCTTCGGGGCTGGAGCAGTCGCGCCGTGGGCACCGGGCAGATGTGCGACAGTTTCCGGTTGACGCTGGACTGGGCCGTTCCGTGCGCCGACCACCCCGCCAGCGTGATTGCCAAATGCCCCAGTCACGATGCCGCCAGCCGCCACGTCGCCGCACTGACCGGGACCTATGTCAAAGAAGTCGGGTGGTACCGCGAGCTGCGTGGCGAGGCCAACGTTGCCGCGCCGCACTGCTATTTTGCCGATATTGCGCCCGACGATGTCGATTTCATCCTCATTCTGTCCGATCTCGCCCCGGCGCGACAGGGCGACCAGCTCGGCGGACGGGACCTGGCCGGGCTGGCCCCGTGCATCGATGAAGCAGCGCGGTTGCACGCGATGCTGTGGGACAGCCCGCGCCTCGACACGATTTCCTGGCTGAAACGCGACAATGCTGACATCGTCCGCGCGCTGTTTCCGCAGCTCTATACCGGTTTCCGCGAACGTTACGCGGCGCGGCTCAGCGCCGAAGTGCTCGATCTGGGCGCAGGCATAGTTGCCAAGCTGGACCAGTGGCTGACGCGCAAACCGGCTGCCCGCACGCTGGTGCACGGCGATCTGCGCGTCGACAACATTCTGTTTGCCCCCGATGGCACGAAATGTTGGCTCGTCGACTGGCAGACGCTGGGCATCGGCAGCGGTGCGTCCGACCTTGCTTATCTGGTCGGCACGAGCATCGGCGACCCGGCGCTGCGCGATGACCGTGCTGCCTTTGGCCAATGGATTGCGGCATTGGCGCAGGCGGGCGTGGACGCCGACGACGCCGCACTGTGGACCGACTACCGAATTGGCGCGCTGAGCGGCTATTTCATGGCGGTGTTCGCTTCAATGAATGTCGAACGCACGCCGCGCGGCGATGAAATGTTCGCGGTGATGGCCGAGCGACCCGCGCGGCAAGCGCTGGAATTGGGCAGCCTGGATTTGCTTTAGACACAGGGGGGCGATGGTGCAGGGACAATGGGGGGCAGAATTGGAACTGGTGGTGGCCGTGATGCAGGCCGCGCTTGCCCCGGCCTTTCCGCTCACCGCGGTCGCCGGATTGCTGAATGCCATGACGCCCGGCCGGCGCGGGCCGTGGACCGGGCGCGAGAGTTGTAGCGCAGCTATCGCGATGCCGACGACCGCGAGCGCCTTTGGCTGGGCGCAGAATTTGACCTGATTATCCGCCGCAAAAAGCTGATTCGCCTGGCTATGCTGCTGTGCGTGGGCGGGGCCGTGCTGATCTGTTTGCTGATCGCGCTGCTGTTTATCATGGGGCTGTCGCGGCTGTCGCTGGCATGGCTGATCAAATCGCTGTTTGCGGGCGCCATGGGGCTGATTGCCGCCGCGTTGATGATGTTGCTGCGCGAAACGCGGTTGGCCGCATCGTTTGGCGAGCTAACCATCGCCCAACCCGACTGACGAGACGAAAAAGCGATGGTATGCAGCAAACGCACCAAGCGCGGCGGGCAGTATCTGGAATGGGAATTGGTGCAATAACGTCCTATTGCGAAACAAGTTGTTCGGGCTAAGTCACCCCCTGTGCCATTGCGCGGCACTGAGGGGGGATTACAAATGATTCGTTATGTTGCCGCTATAAGCGCGCTTGCAATGCCGTACGCGGGTGCTGCCCAAGATGCCGTCCGTGCGATTGAAGTCCAAGCGCCGCAAGCGACGCCAGCCAACCAGATATTCTTGCCAGCGAATACCGAAGTCGTCTTGTCCATGAATGACGATCTTACCACCAAGGGCGGCAACATCGACGTCGGCACCATGTTCGCTCTCACGGTCGTTCATGACGTAAAGCTGGGCGGCTTTACCGTCATTCCAGCGGGAACGCGCGGCATGGGCGAAGTCACTTGGAAAACCGGCAAGGGTGCGTTCGGCAAGTCCGGCAAGATGGAAGTCGAGCTGCGCTATGTCGAGCTGGGCGGACAGCGGATCAACATTGAGGGCAAGTATCGACAGGAAGGCGAAGGCAACACCGTCGCCACTGTTGGCACCGTGATCGTGGCTGGCGTGTTCGGTGCATTCGTCACTGGCAAAAGCGCACGTATTCCAAAGGGCCGTGAATTGTCGGCGCGCACCAAAGACCCCATTCCGGTCATTCTGCCCGCTGGCATGTCTTTGCCGCCTCAGGACTCAATCGTGGCGACGCCCGCCGCAACCGTGACCACTGCGCCCGAACCGGCACCCGCGCCCTCTCAGTAGGGCGCGGCGCTAAAACTGCGTCCATGTCCAATAGGCTATGTTGCCTAGCACCCATGCACAGATCGCGTGGCCGCTGGCGATTGCCGCCTTGGTTTTTGCACGCGCTGTCATGACCACATTTAATCAAAAAGCTAAGGGTGCGGTGAGCGCACCCTTAGCCTCACCTTGATACGCGTGTTGATGAGTGGTCGCGAGTCCGGACCATCGCTTACTTGATCAGCTTAGGCTTGAAGGCCTCAATAGCTGCCGTCGCCTGTGAAGCGGCAATCTGCTCTTGGGCAACCTTCGTTTGCAGATACGGACCAGCGATATGGTGGTGCGTCCCGACTTCCACGCGGCGAAGGCGGCTCACAACACGAAAAAGGGCGGCCCGTCGCCGGACCGCCCCCTTCCTGTTTCCACCCGTCGGCAGAAAAACTGATTAGCGCTTCGAGAACTGGAAGCTGCGGCGGGCCTTGGCCTTGCCGTACTTCTTGCGCTCGACCGCACGGCTGTCGCGGGTCAGGAAACCGGCCGACTTCACCACGCCGCGCAGCGCGGGTTCATAGCGGGTCAGCGCCTGCGCGATGCCGTGCTTGACGGCACCGGCCTGCCCCGACAGCCCGCCGCCCTTGACGGTGGCAACGACGTCATAGGCACCGACGCGGTCGGCAACCCCAAAGGTCTGGTTGATGACCAGACGCAGCGTCGGACGCGCGAAGTAAACTTCCTGATCGCGGCCGTTGACCGTGATCTTGCCGGTACCGGGCTTCAGCCATACGCGCGCGACCGCATCCTTGCGGCGACCGGTGGCATAGGCACGGCCCTGCTTGTCAATCTTTTGCTCGCGCAGCGGCACGGGCGCATTGTTATTGACCGCGGGCGTGCCGCCTTCGGTCATGGTGCCGAGGTCGGCGAGGGTCTGGACATCGGACATTATGCACCCACCTTGTTCTTGCGGTTCATCGCCGCGACGTCGAGGATTTCGGGGTTCTGCGCTTCATGCGCATGTTCCGCCCCGGCAAAGACGCGCAGGTTGCGCATCTGTTGGCGACCGAGCGGGCCGCGCGGAATCATGCGCTCAACCGCTTTTTCCAGCACGCGCTCGGGGAAGCGGCCTTCGAGCACCTTTTGCGCCGTTACGCCCTTGATGCCGCCGGCATAGCCGGTGTGCTTGTAGTAAACTTTGTCGCCCAGCTTGTTGCCGGTGAAGCGCACCTTGTCGGCGTTGATGACAATGACATTGTCGCCGCAATCGACGTGCGGGGTGAACGACGGCTTGTGCTTGCCGCGCAGGATGTTGGCGATGATCGATGCCACACGGCCGACCACCAGGCCGTCCGCGTCGATCAACACCCATTTCTTTTCAACCGTGGCGGCATTGGCCGAAACGGTCGATTTGGTCAGCGCCTTCATGGCGACCTCCTCGTGATGGATGGGCGAATCGCGCGCCCCGCCAATCGGGACCGCCGCGTCGCTTCGGAGCGCGCCAATGACGATATGCCCCGCGAAAGTCAAGCGTATCGCCGTTTTGCTGACGGGTATTATGATACCGCGTGATTATTCGGGTGCGAGGCGGCGGGTGGTAGTGCCATCCAAAACGGTCCAGGCATCCGCGAACGAGCGGCGCCATTGTTCCTCACTTTGTTCGCTCACGAGACCGGTCGAGGCATCAACCAACCATCGGGTGTGAAATGAAATGGTCATCGCATCATCAGTCGAGAAACTTTGCTGCTCCAGCTGCAAAAGATTGCAGTTGGTGGCGAGATCTCTGGAAGGATTGAAACCCTTTGCAGGATCTTGCCCAGCAAAGCGGAGCATGTGACGCAAGTCAGCGACGAGCAACGCTTCGCGCTCATGGGCGGGCAAAGCCAGCAGTGCGCGAGCCAACTGGCGAGCTTCGTCCGGTTGCGCAGACTGCGCCCGCGGGATCATCCCATTGGCCAGCATCTGCCATAACGCGTCAGATTCCCGCACGGTCAGCACACCGCGCTCGACATCAACGAGGTAAGAAACCGGCACGCCCACCAAGGGAGTCATAATTGCTTCCATCGCCTGCCCCGCCGGCATTGCCACCGGTGCGTTGACCGATACCAATGTCGCGGTCATCCCATATCCTCGACCAATCGAATGGAATTGGACACGATAGGCGAGCTTGAACGTGGCCGCACCGCCATCACGCAACATGCGTTCGGTTTCGACGGTGAAGCGCAGCGGATGCGCAGGCGGTTCAAAGGGCAAAACGGCCGGGACTGAGGCACAATCGGGCGACGCGGTTTGTGCCGCGACCGGCTGCGCCGCGCCAAGCAGCAAGAGCAAGGCAAAGCGCCTCAAGCGCGCAGCCCCGTCCGGTGCAGCGCCAGCACTGTCGCCAGCACTAACAGCGCGCCGATGGCCTGATGCGCGACCGCAATCCATATCGCCACGCCCGACAACACCGTCACGATGCCAAGGAGCACTTGCCCCAGCACCAGCCACAATAGCAGCGCCGCTTCACGCTTGCCGCCGGCATGTCCCGCGCGGATGGCAAGGCCGACCAGCGCCGCCGCCGCGATCCACGCCCACCAGCGGTGGAGGAAGTGAATGAGAAAGGGATCGTGGGTGAAGGCGAACACCATCCCCTGCGACCAGTCGATCCCCGCGGGCATCAGAAAATCGTTCATCAGCGGCCAGGTGCTGGCGACCTGCCCGGCATTGAGCCCCGCCGTCCACGCACCGAGCAGCAGCTGGAGGGTCAGCGCCGCCGCCGCCCAAATTCCATAGCCGGTCAGCCGCGCCGGACGGTTGACGCCGGTGCGTGCCAGCTTTTGCAAATCGAGCGCAGTCCACACCAGCCCGCTCAGGATCAGCAGCGCGGTCAGCAGATGTGCCGCCAGCCGGAAATGGCTGACGTCGGTGCGCACTTCCAGCCCCGAGGCGACCATCCACCAGCCGATCGCCCCCTGAAAGCCGATCAGCGCCAATATGGCGATCAGGCGCGGCATGTAGGTGGCAGGGACCCAGCGGCGCAGCGCGAACCACAGCAAAGGAACCGCCATCGCCGCGCCGATCAGCCGCCCCCACAGCCGGTGCAGCCATTCCCAGAAATAGATATACTGGAAATCGGCGAGCGACATGCCCTTGTTAATTTGTTGATATTCAGGGATTTGTTTGTATTTTTCAAACTCGGCCTGCCAAGCGGCGTCGGACAGCGGTGGCAGCGTGCCCAGCACCGGTTTCCACTCGGTGATCGACAGGCCTGATTCGGTCAGCCGCGTGATCCCGCCAATGATAACAATGGCGACCACCATCGCCGCGACGGCCCATAGCCAACGGGCAAGCAGCAATGGACGGGAGGCCGTGTCTGATGCGGTAAAGGGGAGCGTGGCCATAGCCGGTCTGTGATCCTGTCTCAGGGTCTTGACCCTAGTGTCCCCCGCTCGCCCCTTACCGGCGCGAACGGGTCCAGACAATATGCATGGCGCGCGGCGTGCGGGTGCGATAGGTCGCGCGCCATGCGTGCGCTGATGTCCATATTTGCCGGGCTGACGATGGTGGTGGCGAGCCCCGTGGCTGGCGCAGCCGCCGCAGCGGCGCCGGCATCGAACAACGACCGGCGCATCGCCGCCGCGCTTACGGAGATTATTGCCATGGAGGCGCGCGTGGCCCCGCTGGCGGCGCGGCTGGCGCGCGGCGCGGCGGGTTGGTGTCCGCACACCATGCCCACCCCGGGCTGGTTGCTGGGCGACCGGCGGCTCTATTCCGACCGCGTCTGGCCGCAGGCGCGTGCGGCCTACGCTGTTGCCGACACCGACGCGCTGTTCATCGCCGCTCTCGACCCCGAGGGCGCGGCCGCCCACGCGGGCCTGCGCGTTGGCGATAGCATCACCGGGATTGACGGGATGGCGGCGACCGCAATCGACGACAGCCCGCACGGGCGGATGGCGTGGGCGCAGGCCATGCTGGCGGATTTGCCGGCCACCATGCCGCTGGCGGTCCATGTCGCGCGCTTGCCCCACCCCGTGCAGCTGGCCCCGGCGCCCGGCTGCACCAGCGAGTTTCGCGTCGAGGCCTATGACGCGGTCAAGGCGCAGGCCGACGGCACCGTCGTTTATATCCCCGGCGGCATGGTGCGCTTTGCCGCCGATGATGGCGAGCTGGCGACGGTGATCGCGCACGAGCTAGCCCACAATATTCTGCGGCACCGCGCGCGGCTCGACGCCGCCGGGATTGATCGCGGGCTGGGCCAGCAATTCGGGCGCAGCGCGCGGCTGACGCGGCTGACCGAGATCGAGGCCGACCGGCTGTCGGTGTGGCTGCTTGCCGATGCGGGGTTCGCGCCGGGGACCGCCGCTCGCTTCTGGCAAAGCTATGGCAAGCGGCGCGGCGGCGGGATTTTTGCTGCCCCGACGCATCCCAAATGGCGCGAGCGCGTGCGCATTGTGGCCGAGGAAGAAGTCCGGATGCAGCGGCTGCGCGCCGCCAATCCTGTAACCGCACCGGCGCTGGTCGCGAACCCCGCCCCATTGGAATGACGCAGCGCAACCCTATATTGCTGCGGTCGCAGCGCAAGAGATAGGAGCAAAGCATGACCGACGCCGTCGCCACCTTCGCCGGGGGCTGTTTCTGGTGCACCGAAGCGGTGTTCCAAAGCCTTGCCGGGGTGAAATCGGTCGAAAGCGGCTATATCGGCGGCAGCGTGGCCAACCCCAGCTATGAGCAGGTGTGCAGCGGCACCACCGGCCATGCCGAAGCCATCCGTATCAGCTTTGACCCCGCCGTCATCGGCTATGCCGACTTGCTCGACGTGTTCTTTGCAACGCACGATCCGACCCAGCTCAACCGCCAAGGCAATGACATTGGCACCCAGTATCGCAGCGCGATTTTTCCGCACGACGACGACCAGCGCGCCGCCGCGCAGGCGGCCATCGCCCGCGCTGCGGGGGACTGGCCCGCGCCCATCGTGACGACCATCGAGACCCTGGCCACCTGGTATCCGGCCGAGGATTATCATCAGCAATATTGGAACGGCGCAGGGCAGCGCAACGGCTATTGCCTGGCCGTCATTCCGCCCAAGCTCGCCAAGCTGCGCAAGGGCTTTGCCGAGCGGCTGCGCGCCGACTGAGCGTCATCATCTGGCAGTTGAGTTTTGGCACGACTTGACCCAAGGCCAGCGGGATAGTCCCCGCCGGAGCCGCTGTGATGAAGCCAATACGCAAAGCCGTTTTTCCTGTCGCCGGGCTTGGCACCCGCTTTTTGCCCGCGACGAAGGCGATCCCCAAGGAAATGCTGCCGATCGTGGACCGGCCGCTGATCCAATATGCCGTCGACGAGGCGCGCGAGGCGGGCATCGAGCAAATGATTTTTGTCACCGGGCGCGGCAAAACCGCGCTGGTCGAGCATTTCGATATCGCCTTTGAACTCGAGGCCACCATGGCCGAGCGCGCCAAAGATATGTCGGCGCTTGATGCCACGCGCTTTCTGCCGGGCAACCTGATTACCGTGCGGCAGCAGGTGCCCTTGGGGCTGGGCCATGCCATTTGGTGTGCCCGCGCGATCGTGGGCGATGAGCCCTTTGCGATTTTCCTGCCCGACGAATTCATGTTCGGCACACCCGGCTGCATGAAGCAGATGGTCGAAGCGTATAACGAAGTCGGCGGCAACATAATCTCGGTGCTCGAAGTGCCGCGCGAGCAGGTCTCGAGCTATGGCGTGATTGCGCCGGGGGCCAGCCGCGGCGCGCTCACCGAGGTGCACGGCCTGGTGGAAAAGCCCAAGCAAGCGGACGCGCCGTCCAACCTGATTATTTCGGGCCGCTATATCCTCCAGCCCCAAGTGATGCGCGTGCTGGAACGCCAGGAAAAGGGTGCGGGCGGCGAAATCCAGCTGACCGACGCGATGGCGCAGATGATCGGCAGCCAGCCCTTCCACGCCGTCACCTTTGCAGGCCAGCGCTTCGATTGCGGGTCCAAGACCGGCTATATTGAGGCCAATCTCGCCGTCGCGCTCAGCCGGCCCGATATGGCCGACGACATAAGGCATATTGCCCGGAGGCTGCTTGATGCTGCCGAATGAGTTTTGTGTGACAGAAAAGTGACCGAAATCCGCGGCTTTTCACTAACGCGGTATTAACCATGGTGCGCTAGGCCAGCGGCATCTTCCACACCCAGAGGTGGTCATGCCGCGCTTGCCCCTATTTCGTTTCACAGCTTTGCCGGAATATCTGGGGCGCGTGCGCTTGGGCGGACGCTTTCTGATCGGGGTGGCGCTCGTCATCCTGCTGTCGATTGCCTTCAGCCTCGCGAACTGGCTCACCTACCGCCAGACCATCGCGGAAACCACCGTGCTGGAAAACACAGCGCTCGCCATTGCCGAACATCAGCGCGCCGACCGCCTGCATCTGGCTATTCGGGTCGATGTATTGACGTCGCGGCTTGCCTCCGACCCGCAGGTGCTGGCGAAAGCGGGCGACGATCTGCGCCGGGATTATCGCCAGCTGCGACAGACGCAGGATGCGATCCGCAAAATTCCGCTCGATGATGGCGTGCGCGCCCGCTTCGACGTGCTGACGGGCGAATGGACCGATTATATGACGGCAGCCGAACAGGCGCATGCCGCGCGCGCCGCCGCCAGCCCGCGCGCCGACGCGCTGGCCGAACGCTTTGACAGCGCAGCATCATCGGTGTTGGCGGTAATGAATCAGGCGAATGACGATTTCGCCATTGTCTATAGCGACCAGTTGCAGCGTGTTCGCAGCACCGCCCAGCGCGCCGAGTTGCTGTTCGCGCTGCAGCCGGTGGCGTTGCTGCTGATCCTGGCGCTGGGCGCGTGGGTGATGCGGCAAGCGGTGATCAAACCGGTATCGGTCATGGGCGACACCCTGCTCGCCCTGTCGCGCGGCGAGGACAGCGTGACCTTGCCCGCCACCGACCGCACCGACGAGGTTGGCGATCTGGCGCGCGGCATTGCCGCCTTTCGCGCCCGCGCTGACGAATTGTCGGCGGCGCTGGCCGCGCAGCGCGCGGCCGAAACCAAAGCGGTGCAGGCGGGCGAGCGGGCGACGCGGGAAAATGACCGGCGCGAGGCGCTGGTCCGGCTGGCCGTTTCGCTGGAGACCCGCGTGCAAACCGCGGCGCAGGCCGTTGCCGGGACAGCGGGGCGGGTGCGCGAGGCCGCGGTTGCGGTCGAGGCGGCAACCAAAGCCAGCCGCAGCGACATCGCCCGCGCCAGCGCCACGGGCCAACAGATGATCGGCAGCGTCGATGAAGTCGCCGTTGCCACCCAGCAACTGGCGACCAGCGCGCAAAGCATCGCCGGGCTGATGACCGCTTCGGTGACCCAGATTGAGACCGCGGCCAAATTGGGCGAGCGCGCCACCGCGCAGACCAGCGAGCTTAACCGGATCGCCGCAGGAATCGACACGATTTCGAGCTTTATCAGCGATATCGCGCGGCAGACCAATTTGCTCGCGCTCAACGCCGCAATCGAGGCAGCGCGCGCGGGCGCCGCAGGACGCGGCTTTGCGT
>CAYNXF010000022.1:0-45584 GCA_964401155.1 uncultured Sphingopyxis sp. | reverse complement strand
CCGTGCGGTGGTCGCCTGCGTGCGTGGCTGGTCGCGCTGGCACCGCTGGCTGTGCCGCTTTGTGCTGGGCCAGCGCATCATCATCGAAGGCGACATGCCGGACGGCCCCTATCTCTACGTCTTCAAACATGAATCGGCATTCGAGACGATCGAGCAACCGCTGCTGTTCAAACATCCGGCGGTATTCGCCAAGGAACAATTGCTGAATGTTCCCGTGTGGGGGCAGGCAGCCCGCTTTTACGGCCTGATCCCGGTCGACCGCGATGGCGGGTCAAAGGCGATGCGCGCCATTTTGGCGGCGGCGCGCGCTGCGCTGGATGAAGGCCGCCCGCTGGTGCTGTTCGCCGAAGGGACGCGGGTACCGCGCGGCGCGGCCCCGCCGCTGCGCGCCGGATTTGCAGGGATCTATCGCATGCTGGGCGTGCCCGTCATCCCGGTGGCGGTTGATAGCGGTGACGCCAATCCGCCGCGCCAGTGGGTCAAATATCCCAAAACCATCACCTATAGAGTTGGCGAAATGATCGCGCCCGGGCTGCCGCGCGAGGTGGCCGAGGAGCGGGTTCGCACCGCGATCAACGCGCTCAATCCGCCGGAAGCGCTGTTGGATTAGTTTCAGCGGGTGAATTAATGCTTCCGCCCGAAATCGGGCGCCGGGTCATCCTGGCCTTCGGCGATAATCGAGCGGCGGATGGCGCGGGTGCGGGTGAACCAGTCTTCGAGCAGTGCACCGTCGCCGCGCCGGATTGCGGCCTGCAGCGCGGTCAAATCTTCGTTAAAGCGTTGCAACATGGTGAGCACCGCGTCGCGGTTGGCGAGAAACACGTCGCGCCACATCACCGGATTGCTCGCAGCGATACGGGTGAAATCGCGGAAACCGCCCGCGCTATATTTGATGACCTCGCTCTCGGTCACTTCCTCCAGTTCGCTCGCCGTGCCGACAATGGTGTAGGCGATAAGGTGCGGCAAATGGCTGGTCACCGCGAGCACCAAATCGTGGTGCGCGGCGTCCATCACCTCGACGCGCGCACCAAGCGCGCTCCACAGCGCGTCAACGCGCGCGACGGCGTCGGCGGGAGTGCCTTCGACCGGCGTCAAAATGCACCAGCGCCCGGCGAACAGCGTGGCAAAGCCGGCCTCTGGTCCGCTATTCTCGGTACCGGCCACCGGATGCGCGGGGACGATGGCATGGTTGGGCAGCGCGGCGGCAAGCGCGGCGGCGACATCGGCTTTGGAAGATCCCGCATCGCTGATGACGCAATCGGGGGCCAGCGCCGGGGCGATGGCAGCGGCCACCTCGGCCGTGCGTCCGACGGGCACGGCCAGGATGACCAGATCAGCCCCCGCCACCGCTGCCGCCGAACTGTCCATGACGTCATGGCAAAAGCCAAGCGCGCGCGCCGCCGCATTGTTCGCAGGATCGGCGTCAAAGCCGGTGACGCGGATCTGCGGCAGACAGGCGCGAAGTGCCCGCGCGATCGATGATCCGATCAGCCCCAGCCCAATGATGGCGACATGTTGAAACGGCGCGGTCATCCGGGCCTAGCCCGCGTCCACTAGCGCGCGGATGGCGGCGGCGACGCCGCGCGTTTCCTCTTCGGTGCCGATGGTGATGCGAAGCCCGTGGGGCAGGCCCTGACCGGGCAGCCAGCGGACAATATATCCCGCCTCCATCAGCCCCCTATAGACAGTCTCGGCACTGACCGCGCCTTCGAACAGCACCAGCAGAAAATTGCACGCCGACGGAATCACGCGCAGTCCGTGATTGCCCAGAGCCGCCAACTCGCCCGCCAGCCATTCGCGCCAGATGCGGTTGTGGTCACGGCTGAATTTCACGAAATCATCGTCGTTGATGGCGGCGATGGCCGCCTTTTGTCCGCAAGTGGTCACGTTGAATGGCGCGCGGATGCGATGCAACGCGGCGATCACCTCGGCGCTGGCATAGCCCCAGCCAATGCGCTCGGCGGCAAGACCGTGGATTTTGGAAAAGGTGCGGGTGATGAAGACATTGGGTGCGCTGGCGGCAAGCGCTAACCCATGATCATCTTCATCCTCCTCAAGATATTCGGCATAGGCTTGATCGAGAACAAACAGCACGTCGGCGGGCAGCCCCGCATGCAGCCTTGCAATATCGGCGCGGCTGGCCAGCGTGCCGGTGGGGTTGTTGGGATTGGCGAGAAAGACGACGCGGGTCTTCGGCGTGACAGCGGCGAGCAGCGCGTCGACATCGGTTGCATAATCCTGGTCGGGCGCAATCACCGGCGTCGCGCCGACCCGCCGCGCGGCGATATCATAGACGGCAAATCCATAGCGCACATAGACCACCTCGTCGCCCGGCCCGGCAAAGGCGCTGGCCGCCAAGTGCAGCAGCTCGTCCGAACCGGTGCCATAGATGATGCGCGCGGGATCAAGCCCGTATTTGGCGGCAATCGCCCCGCGCAGCTCGGCCGCGCCGGGATCGGGATAGCGGGCCAGATCCTCAGCCGCCGCCGCAAAGGCCGCGCGCGCCGCCGCGCCGGTACCAAGCGGGTTTTCGTTGGCGCTCAGTTTGGCGAGCGGCCGCCCGTCGTCGCCCTTGGCTTTGCCGGGCACATAGGGGGCAATGCCCATGATCCAGGGCTTGGGGACGGGCGCGGTGAGGGTGTCGGTCATGCGAGGGGCGTTAGAGCAAAGCCGCGCGTTTGGGAAAGAGGATTGTGGTTCGCTTCCTTCTTCCCTTACCGCCACTACAATGAGGAGGGGGACCATCCGCAGGATGGCGGAACGGTTGTGCGCATCGACTGGAGAACTGAGTGAGTTGTCGGATTGCTGTTCAGGCCCAACGTGTTAGACTCTTGTAATGTCGTCCATTTGCTACCCAAAGTTGCAACTTTTCGCAGCCTGGCCAGCATTATTGCTGGCTTTGGGTGGGTGCGGTTCACAAATTACGCAGCGCGGAGCTAATGCTGCTCTGCCAATGGCCAAGTCGCAGCTTTCTGCCTCCGGTTTGGACAGCGTTATGGCGCTCGATCCCCAGTTTGTCGTTTTCGGCGAATTGCACGGCACCAACGAGGCTCCAGGCTTTTTCGGCGACGTTGCGATCGCCCTGGCCTCGCAGGGCAAGCATGTCTTGGTCGCGGTCGAAATGAGCGCGCCAGAGAATGTGGCGCTGCAGAAGGCGTGGGTCCGCGCGCCGGAGGAATTTACCCGTGCGTTGACAGGGCCGGATTGGACGGCGCGCCGTGACGGCGTCACCAGCGCCGCGATGCGGGACATGTTGGTGCGGCTGCACCGGCTCAGCGCGTCGGGCGCGACGCTGTCAGTCGTGGCTTTCAATGGATACCGGGACGATGCCCAGCGGCTTCGGTTGCAGTCGCTCGGTCGGGCGGGTGGCCATGAAGCGGCGCAAGCTGAAAATATCGCGGATGCGGCGCGCCATGTGGGTGCGGACATCACGCTCGTGCTGGTCGGCAGCACCCATGCCGAAAAAACTCCGATTACGGGCCTCGGCCCGAGCTATGACCCGATGGCGATGGCGCTGGCCAAATCGGGCAAGGTCGTGTCGCTGAACATGGTCTATTCGAGCGGCACCGCGTGGAATTGCCGACTTAAGGCGGGCGTGAAATTTGATCCGGCGGTACCGATCACGGCTGCCATGCTGGATTGCGCCAATCATCCAGTGACGGGATTGCAGGGCAAAGATGGCAGGCCTTACATGGCCATTGGGCCGTTGCCGGGGCAGGCTGTTAGCGGTCAATATGATGGGTATTTCTGGCTGGGTGCTGTTTCGGGGTCTGGTCCCGCTGTGCCCTGAGGTCCTCTTCTGGTCCCGTTGCGCTCCGCATCGCGATTGGGGTCAGGCTGCCTTTTTTCCTGGATCAATGGCTTCACAGCGCAGCTGAATGCCGAGCGCGGTCATGACCTTGAGCAACGTATCGAGCGTCGGATTGCCGTTCTCCGAAAGTGCCGTGTATAGCGCCTGACGGTTGACGCCAGTCTTGGCGGCCATTTTGGTCATCCCTTCCGAACGCGCTACATCGCCTAGCACCGCCGCGATGTAGGGCGCGTGCCCGCTTTCGAGCGCGTCGTTGAGGAAGTCGATCACATCGTCCGCCTCGGTGATATATTTGGCCGCATCAAACGGCGTTTTGACCAGTTGGGTCATGTTTACTGCTCCAATAGGCTAGGTTTCCTCCCGAGCTCAGCCAATGCTCGCATGAACTTACAGTGTTTTCACCAGTTCCTTCGCCAGTCTGATTGCCCTATCCTGATCGCGCCCTGTGCTCCCACACAATAGGATGACGATCACTTGATCGCGAATGGTATAATGCGAATGGTATAATACAGTCTGTACTTCGGCCCATAATCGATGCGAAACTCACTGACGCCTTCACCGACTGGCTTCCAGTCGCCCAGCAGTCCGGTCTCAATTCGCCGGATGCGCATGGCAATGCGTTTCTGCGCTGTCCGATCACGCAGTCCATCAAGCCAGTTTTCAAACTCGACAGTGCGCGCGACTAGAAACATTGTCGGTTAAATACGACATTCTTGCTGTTTGTCAATCGCGACGCCTGTATCTCTCCACAGTCCTGCGGATGGTCCCCCTCCCCATGGCAAGGCGATGGGGAGGATAGGCTCGCCAACCGCTGCATTGACACCCTCGCACCCGCAACCTAGCCCCGCCGCTTATGGCCACCCAAATCCGCCAGCTTGAGCATCAACATCTTGTGCTGCCGAACCCGCTGCGACTCGATGGCGGGGCGGAGCTTGCGGGTGTGTTGGTCGCCTATCAGGCTTATGGCACGCTCAATGCCGCACGCGACAATGCGATTTTGCTCTGCCATGCGCTGACGATGGACCAATATGTCGCCAGCCCGCACCCGGTCACGGGTAAGCCGGGGTGGTGGGACCGGGTTGTCGGGCCGGGGCTGACCATCGATACCGACCGTTACCATGTCATTTGCGCCAATGTGCTGGGCAGCTGCATGGGTTCGACGGGTCCCGGGAGCATCGACCCCACGACCGGCGCGCCCTATGCGATGCGGCTGCCCGTGGTCACCATCGCCGACATGGTGCGCGCGCAAATGGCTTTGCTCGATGCGTTGGGGATAGAGCGGCTGCACGCAGTGATCGGCGGGTCGATGGGCGGGATGCAGGCGCTGTGCCTCGCGGCGCATTACCCGGACCGGGTGGGCCGCGCGCTGATCATTGCGTCGGCTGCACGGCACTCGGCCCAGAATATTGCGTTTCACGAGGTCGGGCGGCAGGCGATCATGGCCGACCCCGATTGGCAGGGAGGCGATTATTACGCCAGTGGGCGGGTGCCGACCAAGGGCCTCGCCGTGGCGCGGATGGCGGCGCACATCACCTATTTGTCCGAGGCTGGCCTCACCGAGAAATTCGGGCGCAACCTGCAGGATCGTGACGTCAAGACGTTTGGCTTTGATGCTGATTTTCAAGTGGAATCCTATTTGCGGCATCAGGGGATCAGCTTCGTCGATCGCTTCGACGCCAACAGCTATCTCTATATCACCCGGGCGATGGACTATTTCGATCTCGCCGAGCCGCATGGCGGACGATTGGCCGAGGCGTTTCGCGGCTCGCCGGTGCGCTTTGGCCTCATCAGTTTTGACTCGGACTGGCTCTACCCGACCGCCGAATCGCGGCGCATCGTGCAAGCGCTGCACGCGGCGGGCGCGCAGGCGAGCTTTGTCGAGCTGTCGTCACCCTTTGGCCATGATGCCTTTCTGCTCGATTCGCCCGAGCTATGGGCGCTGATTGGCGGCTTCATCGGGGCGTCGCGGTGAACGGCGCCGGACTGAGATCCGATCTGGCGCTGATTGCGGCGCAGGTGCCGGCTGGCGCGCGCGTTCTCGATGTCGGCTGCGGTGACGGCGCGCTGCTCGCGGCGCTGCGCGACGGGCGCGGGGCCGATGCGCGCGGGCTGGAAATTGATGCGGCGAATGTGGCGGCGGCCATGGCCCAGGGCCTGGCCGTGGTGCAGGGTGATGCCGATCGCGATCTGGCCGACTATCCCGACGACAGTTTCGATATCGCGATATTGAGCCAGACGCTGCAAACGACGCACCGGCCGGACATGGTGGTCAATGAGCTGCTGCGCATTGCGCCGCGCGCCTTTGTCAGCTTTCCCAATTTCGCGCATTGGCGGGTGCGATTGTCGCTGCTGTGGCACGGGCGGATGCCGGTGACGCGCGAGCTGCCGGTGAGCTGGTACGAAACGCCCAACATCCACCATCTGACGGTGCGCGATTTCAAGGGTTTCGCTGAAGAACGGCGGCTGTCGGTCGACGGGGCCTGGTATCTGGCGGGCGGCGTGCCGATTGGCAGCGCGGGCGCAAACTGGCGTGCCGAACAAGCGGTGTTCGGGTTGCGGCGCGGCTAGTCGCGTTGGCGCAGGCCTTCGGCGATCAACAGGTTTGCGGTGGCGGCGATCGTGCTGACCGGAGCACTGGTGTCCCACACGCCGTAGCGAAGCCCCAGAAAAACGTTCATGCCCATCAAGGCCCAAGCCTCGACCTCGCCGACATTGGCGCGCAGTTCGCCGGCGTCGGCCCCTTTGCGCAGCCGTTCTACAATCCGGCGCGCCGTTGATTCATAATGGGCGCGAAAGCTGGCCGGATCGACAAATTCGGCTTCGTCGATGATGCGGTAGATCTCGGTATGCTCGCGCGCAAAGTCGAGGAAGGCGGCGAGCGCCGCGCCCTCGCCCGCCAGCGTGCCAGGCGTTGCGGCGAGCGCGGGGCCGACATGATCGCGCACCCGGCCCGACATGTCGGCGACGAGCGCGCGGAAGATCGCGTCCTTCGAATCGAAATAGGTGTAGAAGCTGCCGAGTGCCGTGCCGGCGCGGCGGGTGATGCCGCTGATCGAGGCGTCGTGAAAGCCGCGCTCGCCAAATTCGATCGCAGCGGCATCGAGCAGTTTGCGCAGCGTGCGCTGCCCGCGGTCGGTGCGCGGGGCTTTGATCCCCGCCGCTTTCGCCGCCGCCTCTGCGCTGGTGGCCATCGCCTTCTCCCTGCCCCTGATCCCTTGTTGTGCGCCACTTGCCAAAAAAAGTCAGCCCCGCGCAACAGTAAAGTTGAAAGTCGGTTCAACTTTCATTATGGCGCATGTCAGACCGGCGGAGCAACGCCGACAAATTGGCTCAGGGGAGAGTGACGATGACTGATTTTGCGCGTTTTTCGAAGGCTATGCTGCTCGCTGCAGCGGCATCCGGCGCATTTTTTGTGGCGCTGCCCGCCGCCGCTCAGGACGAAGTAGCGGCCAGCGAGGAAGAAAGCGCCGAAATCATCGTCACCGCGCGGCGGCGCGACGAACGGCTGATCGACGTGCCGATTGCGGTGACGGCAATCAGCGGCGAAGCGCTCGAAGCGCGCGGCGCGCTGGACCTGACCGACGTGCAATCGGTCGCGCCCAACGTGACCCTCGAAACCAGTCGCGGTACCAATTCGACACTCTCGGCCTTCATCCGCGGAATCGGCCAGCAGGATCCGGTGTCGGGCTTCGAGCAGGGCGTCGGCATCTATCTTGACGATGTCTATCTCAATCGGCCGCAGGCTGCCGTGCTCGATATTTATGATGTCGAGCGCATCGAGGTGCTGCGCGGGCCGCAGGGCACGCTCTATGGGCGCAACACCATCGGCGGCGCGGTCAAATATGTCACCCGCCGCCTGCCCGACGACCCTGAACTCAAGCTGCGCGGGACGCTGGGCACCGACAAGCAGGCCGATCTGGTGGTCAGTGCCAGCCTGCCGCTGGGCGATGTCGCGCGCATCGGCGCATCGGGCGCGCGCCTGTCGCGCGGCGGGTTTGGCGACAATCCGACGACGGGCCTTGAAAATTATAACAAGGATGTATGGGCCGCGCGCGGGACGCTGGAGCTCGGCGGCTATGGCGCGCCGGTACTGATCCGCATTTCGGGCGACTATACCCGCGACAAATCGAATCCGCGCGGTGGACACCGCCTGATCCCGTCACAATTCACCGCCGCGCCGGTCCTGGACGATGTGTTTGATTCGCGCGGCGCGCTGAATAGCCCGGTGCAGGATGTCGAGGCCTATGGTATCGCCTTCAATGTCACCGCCGAGCTCAGCGAAAATCTGACGCTGCGCTCGATCAGCGCCTGGCGCGAGGACGACAGCGCCTCGCCGATTGATTTCGATGCGCTGCCGACGGTCGATGTCGATGTACCCGCGCTCTATAGCAACAGCCAGATCAGCCAGGAATTTCAGCTGCTGCTCGACGCCGGGCGGCTGAACGGCATGGTTGGTTTCTATTATCTTTCGGCGCAGGCCGACACGGCGTTCGACGTGCGGCTGTTTTCGACCGTGGCGGGGTTGACCGCCTTCACCAACGCGCAGGTCGATACCGAAACCTATGCCGTGTTCGGCGATTTCACCTTTGATTTCACCGATCAACTGAGCCTGTCGCTTGGCGGGCGTTACACCTGGGACGAGCGCGAGGCCAAAATCCTGCGGCAAAATTATCTGGGCGGCGGATCGCCGGTGTTTGGCGGCGCAGGCGTGCCCTTTGGCGCGCCGGGCACCAATTTCACCGGCAACCGCAGCTTCAAGAAGTTCACCCCGCGCGCGTCGCTCAGTTTCAAGCCGACGCCGGATCACAATATCTACGCCAGCTTTTCGCAAGGCTTTAAGGGCGGCGGGTTCGACCCGCGCGGCGTGGGCGTGAATGCCCCCGACCTCAACGGCAATGGCATCCGCGAGGACAGCGAAATCGCCGCTTTCCTGAGCTTCCGGCCCGAATCGGTCGACAGCTATGAAATCGGCTATAAGGCGTCGCTGTTCGACCGGCGGCTGAGCCTGGCGCTTGCGGCCTTCCGGATGGATTATAGCGATGTGCAGATCCCGGGCTCGTCGGGCTGCGTCGTCAACGGCCTGCCAACCTTTTGCGGGGTGATTACCAACGCGGGCAAGGCACGCTTTCAGGGCGTGGAGCTGGAAGCGACGGCGCGCGTCACGGACGGGCTGACGCTGTCGGGCGCGCTTGGCTATATCGATGCGGAATATAAGGAATATATCACGCAGATCGCCGGGCGCGGCCCGGTCGATGTGGCCGATTTCCGCGAGGTGCAGAATACGCCCAAAGTGACCGCCACAGGAACGATCGCCTATACCACCGCGCTCGGATCAGGCGATCTGGGGCTGAGTTCGACGCTGTCCTACCGCAGCAAGACCTATCAGTTCGAAATTCCCAACCCCTTCCTCGATCAGGATGGCTATGCACTGCTCGACGCGAGCATTGTGTACACCGCCGAGGGCGGGCGCTGGAGCCTGGGACTGCACGGCAAGAATCTGACCGACAAGGAGTATAAGACCTCGGGCTATACCTTTGTCGCCGCCGATCCGGTGACGGGTGTGCTGACACGCAATGCGGCGGGCAATCTGGTGCCCTCGCTGGGACGCGAAGGGACGCTGACCGCCTTTTACGGCAACCCGCGGCAGATTTTCGTGACCGGGACGGTGAAGTTCTGAGCTCCGGTGCGGCGGGTGGCTTACGCTACCCGCCGAACGCCGAAATCCCCGTAATCGCGCGGCCCAGGATCAGGGCATGGACGTCGTGCGTGCCTTCGTAGGTGTTGACGGTTTCCAGATTCACCGCATGGCGGATGACATGATAATCGGCGGAAATGCCGTTGCCGCCGTGCATGTCGCGCGCGACGCGGGCAACATCGAGCGCTTTGCCGACATTGTTGCGCTTGATGATCGAAATCATGTCGGGGGCAAGATGGCCTTCGTCGATCAGCCGCCCGACGCGCAGCGCGGCTTGCAGGCCCAGCCCGATTTCGGTGAGCATATTGGCCAGCTTCAGCTGAACCAGCTGGTTCGCGGCGAGCGGACGGCCGAACTGCTGGCGCTCGAGCGTGTAATTGCGGGCGGCCTCCATACAAAACTCCGCCGCACCCATCGCGCCCCAGCCAATCCCATAACGCGCGCGGTTGAGACAACCGAAGGGGCCTTTGAGACCCTGTACATCGGGGAGCAGCGCGTCTTCACCCACTTCGACCCCGTCCATGACGATTTCGCCGGTGATCGAGGCGCGCAGGCTGACCTTGCCTTCGATCTTGGGCGCGCTGAGGCCCTTCATCCCTTTTTCGAGGATGAAACCGCGGATGCCGCCGCCATGCGCCTCGCTTTTCGCCCAGACGACGAAGACGTCGGCGATGGGCGAATTGGTGATCCACATTTTGGCGCCTTTGAGCCGGTAGCCACCGGCAATCTTCTCGGCGCGAGTCCGCATGCCCGCCGGATCGCTGCCCGCGTCGGGCTCGGTCAGGCCGAAACAGCCGACAAGCTCGCCCGACGCGAGGCAGGGCAGGAAGCGCATCTTCTGTTCCTCGCTGCCATAGGCGTTGATGGGGTGCATCACGAGGCTGGATTGAACCGAACAGGCGCTGCGATAACCCGAATCGATGCGCTCAACCTCACGCGCGATCAGGCCATAGGCTACGTAATTGAGGCCCGCGCCGCCATATTTGGGGTCAATCGTAGCGCCCAGCAGGCCAAGCTGGCCCATTTCGCGCATGATTTCGCGGTCGAAACTTTCGTCCAGGAACGCGCGGGTAACGCGCGGGAGCAGCGCATCGGTGCAATAGGCGCGCGCCGTATCGCGCACCATGCGCTCTTCTTCGCTGAGCTGCGCGTCAAGCA
Source organism: uncultured Sphingopyxis sp. (assembly GCA_964401155.1). Taxonomy (GTDB): domain Bacteria; phylum Pseudomonadota; class Alphaproteobacteria; order Sphingomonadales; family Sphingomonadaceae; genus Sphingopyxis. The sequence continues at coordinate 34,920 of CAYNXF010000022.1, read as the reverse complement.
GAAAGGGATCGTCCCACTGCAAGGCAGCCACGCGCTGCGGATCGGCCAGTGCCATGTCGGTGTCCTTCGTTGTTCAGCGCTGCGCAGGGGCTGGTGTCAGCGCTCTTTCCTGCGGCGTCAGTATCGCCGCGGTCTCGATAAGGTCAAGCGCGCGCCGCGCTTCATGATAGCGCCGCGCCTCGACAACCCACGCGTCGGCAAGCCGCGCACCGGGCAGCGTCTCAACCTCGCGGATGGCGGCATCGACCAGCCCCGCATCGAGCAAACGCTGCGCCCGCGCGGCGCGCTGCTCGGGGCGCGTTGAAGGCGCGTCGGCGTCGCGCAAGGTAAACAGCCCGCCAATTTCGCGCCTGAATCCGCTGAACAGCCCTTCGTCCGGGGCGCCGCCCGATAGCGCCGGGACCAATTTGGCAAATTCGGTCTGCAACCAATCGAGCGTGACCGGAGTGCGGGCAACATCGATGACTGTCCGCACCGCATTGGGTTGGGCATCGCCAAAGCGCAGCCGCAGTTGGCTTTCCAGCGTTCCCAGTGCCATTCCGCGATCGAGTGCGCGGCGGGCAGCAAAGGCAATGAGCAGCCCTTCGGCGCGCGCAGCATTGCCTGCGGTGCCACCAGTAGCAACGCTGAGCTCGGCGAGCCGGGCTTCGAGCAGACGCACCCGCGTTGCAAGGTCAGCGGGCGGTGGCGCCGGCTGAGCCGGGCCGACGGCAGCCGCAGTGGGCTCACCGAGCAGGGGCGCGTCGCTCGCATTATGTTTGACTAACGCGGGTGCGGACACAGGGGAGCTGCGCCATCCGCGCAGCTGGTCGATCGCCCAGCTGCCCGCTACCGCACCGGTCAGCAACAGCAAGATCGCCCCGAGCACATACCAGCGCAGCGTGGCGCGCCGCTGAGTCGGGGATGCCGGGGGCGAAGCGGGCGGCGGCGCGGTGGTGCCGCTTTCAACCATGGACAATCTCGCTTGCTGTTGACCCTGCGGTTTCTTGGCGCCCGCTCATGGCGTCGGCGTCTGGCATAGCTTGGCGGCGATTGCCAGTAAATCGGCGTCGGTAGGGGCGGGTGCGACTGCCAGCTGCTCCCAATCGGGACCGGCGGCGGCGGCCACAGCATCGCTGATTGCGATAGCAATCAGATGCTTGCGGGCATCGCTCGCCAGAGCGTTGGCCCGCTGGGCCGCACGTGCCGAATGGAGCAGTAGCACAGCAGGCGCCGCAACGGATTTGGCCCAGCCCGAAGGGGCGGCAATTTCGGCAGCGTGGTAACAGACCAGCGGCGTGATCTGCGCGTTATCGCTGCGCAGCGTCGTGCGGTCTTTTCCGGTGAGCCACAGCAGCTTGCGGTGGCCGCGTGACGTCATGCTGTCAACCAGCGCCTGCGCCCCAGCGGTGCCGAGGTCGGTGACCGTCAGCCCCGCCGCACGGGCGGAGGCGGCGGTGGCCGCACCGACGCAGTGGCAGGGCAGGCTGGCGAGCGCTGCCAGCTGCGGTCCGGCATGGCGCACCGCATTGGCACTGGTGACCAGCAGCGCATCGAAATCCCGCACGTCAGGGGCGTGCCAGTCGAGCGGCTCGACGGCGAATAGCGGAATGCAGAGCGCGTTGAGCCCCAATTGCGCGGCGCGCCGAGCGGTTGCGCTGGCGCCCGGTTCGGGGCGGACAATGATCAGGGGGCGCATCAGCCGCCGCTGAACAACGCCGAAATGGCGGGCGGGGCGTCGGCCAGCAATTGGCGCGCCAGCCGGGCAGGTGCACCTTCCGAGAGGTCAATCTGGTTCGCGACCTGCGCGCTGCCGTCCTCGGCAAACAATATCGCGCGCAATGTCCAGCGGCCGTCCGGGCCTTCGCTGGCATGGGCGGCGACCGGCGAGCGGCAATCGCCGCCCAGCGCGGCCAGCAGCGCGCGCTCGGCTTCCACCGCGCGGCGCGTCGGCGCATGGTCGATCGCGGCGAGCAGGTCGCGCACCCGTGAATCGTCGGCGCGGCATTCGATGCCGACCGCGCCTTGTGAGGCGGCGGGCAGCAGTTCGTCGATGGCTATGGCCGTGCCGACATCGCCCATGTCGAGCCGGTCAAGCCCGGCGGCCGCGAGCAAGGTCGCATCCACTGTGCCGTCAGCGACACGCCCCAGCCGGGTCTGGACATTGCCGCGCAGCAGCGGTGTTTCGAGGTCGGGGCGGATGGATTTGAGCTGAGCCGCGCGGCGCGGACTCGACGTGCCGACGCGCGCTCCGTGCGGCAGGTCCATGATGCTCGTCGCGCTCCATTCGCTGCGCACGATCAATTTGTCGCGCACATCGGCGCGCGGCAGCATTGCGGCAAGGTGGAAGGCGGCGGGGCGCAGCGTTTCGACATCCTTCATCGAATGCGCTGCAAAATCAATCACATGCTCGCCGAGCGCAGCGTCGAGTTCGCGCGTCCACAGCGCCTTGCCGCCGACTTCGGCGAGCGCACGGTCGAGGATGCGGTCGCCCGTCGCGGTCATGGGCACGATTTCGATGGCGAGGCCTGGGTTCGCGGCGGTCAGCGCCGCGACGGTCAGATGCGCCTGGGCCATGGCGAGCGGGGAGGCGCGCGTGCCGAGGCGCAAGGGGGCGGGGTCAGTCATGGGAGTGGGGCCTAGCGCGGCTTGGCGGCACGGTCTAGGGCGCGACCGATGAAGCTGATCCTTGGCATCGAATCGAGCTGTGATGAAACGGCGGTGGCGCTGGTGACCAGTGACCGGCGCGTGCTGGCACAGCATATTGCCAGCCAGGACACCGAGCATCGCCCCTTTGGCGGAGTCGTGCCCGAAATCGCGGCGCGCGCGCATGTGGAGCGGCTGGCGCCCATGGTCGCGGCGGTGCTGGGCGAAGCGGGGGTGGGTCTCGCTGAGGTCGATGCCATCGCTGCCACCGCGGGGCCGGGGCTGATTGGCGGGGTGATGGTCGGGCTGGTGACGGGCAAGGCGCTGGCGCATGCGAGCGGCAAGCCGTTGATCGCGGTCAACCATCTGGAGGGGCACGCGCTGTCGCCGCGCCTGACCGACCCCGACCTTGGCTTCCCATACCTGTTGCTGCTCGTGTCGGGCGGGCATTGCCAGATGCTGCTGGTCGCCGGGGTCGGGCAATATCGCCGCCTTGCCACCACCATCGACGATGCGGCGGGCGAAGCGTTTGATAAGACAGCCAAATTGTTGGGCTTGGGCTTTCCAGGCGGCCCCGCGGTCGAGCGTGCGGCGATCGGCGGCGATCCACGCGCGGTGCCGCTGCCCCGTCCGCTGGTCGGCAGCGCCGAGCCGCATTTTTCTTTCGCCGGCCTCAAAAGCGCGGTCGCGCGCGCCGTGGCCAGCGGCGCATATAGCCGCGACGATATCGCCGCATCGTTCCAGCAGGCGGTGGTTGATTGTCTGGTCGATCGTAGCGCGCGGGCGCTGGCGCAGGTTCCCGAAGCAACCGCCTTTGTGGTCGCCGGCGGCGTCGCCGCCAATGGTGCGATTCGCGCGGCGCTGGCGGGGTTGGCTGCTGCCCAGGCGCTGCCCTTTGTTGCGCCGCCGCTGTGGCTGTGCACCGACAATGGGGCGATGATCGGCTGGGCCGGGGCAGAACGGTTGGCAGCCGGGCTGACCGATGGGCTTGAAACGCCCGCGCGCCCACGGTGGCCGCTCGACCCGCATGCCGAAACCGTGCGCGGCGCGGGGGTCAAGGCGTGAAGCGGTTTGCACCGCGCGCGCAGCGCCGCTAGACCAGTATCCGGGGCGTTGAGGGAAAAGGTTTGACGGGACCGGCCAGCACGGCAGTGACAGACGCAGGCGACCCGGCACGCGACGATGTCGCGGCGCTGGCGAAGGGCGGACGCACCAATGTGTTCGGCTTTGTCCTGCGCCTCGTTGCGCGGCTACCCTTCCTCTATTTTGCCGGTCGTTGGTATGGGCCCGAAGCGCTAGGGCGCTTTGCCTATGCGATATTGGTCGTGGAATTTGCGGCGCAAATTGCGACGCTGGGCCTGAAGCGCGGCCTGGCCGAACAGCTGAGCAAGCCCGGGGCCGATCCGCGGCTGGTGGTCTGGGACGGGCTGTTTGTCGCGACGCTGGTGTCAGGGCTGGCGTCTGCCCTGCTATTCGCCGTGCCGTGGCTGATGTTCCCCGCGGGAGGCATCGGCGCGGTTGACCGCCTATTGCCGCTGGTCATTTTTGCCATCGCCGGCACCGAAGTCGCGCTGGCGGCCTGCGCCTATCGTTTCAATGTCGGGGCAACGGTGTGGGCGCGCGCGGTGGTCGAACCCTGGGCCATCAGTATTGCGGCGTTCGTTTTTGCCTATGTCACGCTGCGCAATGGCCTGATCCTGTCCTACATTTGCGCGATGGGCGCGGCGTTTTTGACCGCGATGGTCCCGACCATCCGCAGCTACGGGGGTCCGGCTGGCTGGCGGCCGCACCCTGTCGGGCTCATCGTGGTGGCACGGCGCAATGCCCCGCTCGCCGCCGCCGATGCCATCGAATGGGCGACGCGGCGGCTGGATCTCGCCATATTGGGCCTGTTCGCCAGCCCGGCAATTGTCGGCATTTACTATATCGCGCAGCAGGTCGCCTCTTTGCCGCAAAAGCTGAAAACCAGCTTTGAACCCATTTTGGGCCCGGTGATCACCCGCAACCTGGCCGAAGGGCGCAAAAGCGCGATTGCGGCGCAGGTCAATCAAGTCGGCTTCTGGATTATCGCGGCGCAGATCGGCGTCGCGCTTGCGCTCGGCATACCGGGTGAGGCGGTGATGGGGCTCGTCGGCCCTGAATTTGTCAGCGGCAATGCCGCGCTCGCTTTCCTGCTTGCCGCCGAAGCCGTGGCGGCAACGGCCGTCGTGAGCGAAGCGGCGCTGGTTTATATCGCGCGCCACCGCAATCTGTTGATCAGCATCGCAACGCTGACGGTGCAGGGACTGTTGTCGGTGGGCTTTATCTTGCTCGCGCGCTCGCTCAATCTGCCGCCCATCAGCTATGCGATTGCGGTGGCCGCTGCCTTGTTGCTGGCGCTGGGGTTTGCCTCGCTCGTAAAAGCGCGATTGCTGGCACATCTGCTCGGCACGCCGATCAACAATCTGCGCTGGGCGCTGGTGTGGGCGACGGCAGGGGCGACGGTGCTGGGTTGGGCCGCAACGCAATTGCCCGAATGGGCCGAACTGATCATTGGGGTACCGCTGATCCTGGGGGTTTATTGCTGGCTGATCTGGACGCGTGGCTTCGGACCCGAAGACCGCGAATTGTTCCGCAAACAGCCGCCGGCTTAACGCGGGCATTGCGAAAAGCGGCAAAATGCCGCATTGGGCGGTGATGGACGCCGTTCACCGACGCGGGCCACGCAGCGGCGTGGCCTTGCCAACATGACCCCATTCCCCTGGACCGATGTCGCGATCATCGCCGTGCTGGTGCTGCTGAACGGCGTGTTCGCCATGTCCGAACTGGCCATTGTCTCGTCGCGCGAAGCGCGGCTGGTTGCGGCCGAACGCAAGGGCAGCAGCGGCGCGCGCGTCGCGCGCGAACTGGCTGCGGATTCCGGGCGTTTCCTGTCGACCGTGCAGATCGGCATCACACTGATCAGCATTTTGGCGGGGGCTTATTCGGGGGCTAGTCTGGGTGCGCCGGTGGGCGACCGTTTGCAGGCCTGGCTCGGGCTGGGTGACGAGCTGGCGCTGACGCTGGGCTTTGGCCTGGTGATCGCTGTTACTACATACGCTTCGCTGATCATCGGTGAGCTGGTGCCCAAGCAATTGGCGCTGCGCGCGCCAGAAGCCGTTGCAATCATCATTGCGCGGCCGATGTCCTGGCTCAGCCGCGCGGCGGCGCCGCTGGTGTGGCTGCTCGACCGCAGTTCGGCGCTGGTGTTCCATCTGCTGCGCCTTGACCGCGATTCGAAAGAGAAATTGACCGCAGAGGAATTGCATCTGGTTGTCGCCGAAGCCAGCAAATCAGGCGTGATCGAGGAACATGAGCGCGCCATCATTTCCGGCGTGGTGCGGCTTGCCGACCGTCCGGTGCGCGAGGTGATGACGCCGCGCACCGACGTCGATTGGCTGGACGTTGAGGCCGATGCGGCGGCGGTGCGCGATGCCCTGCTCGCCTCGCCGCACACGCGGCTGCCGGTGGCACGCGGTTCGGTCGATAACATCATCGGCATTGTACAGGCGCGCGACATTGCCGCAGCACTGTTTCGCGGTGAGCCGCTCGATTTGGAGCGGCTGATGCGGCCGCTGGCGGTGGTGCATGACCAGATCGACGCGATGGACGCGCTGACCACGCTGCGCCGGGCCGATGTCCCGATGCTGATGGTGCATGATGAATATGGCCATTTCGAAGGGCTGGTAACGCCCGCCGACCTGTTATCGGCCATCGCGGGTGAATTTGCCTCTGATCAGGATATCGGCACCGAACCTTTCGTGGTGGAACGCGACGATGGCAGTTTGCTGATCGCGGGATCGATGCCCGCCGACGCCATGGCCGAACGATTGGGCATCAGCCTTGACGAAGACCGCGACTATGCCACTGCTGCGGGTCATGCGCTGCATATCCTGCGCCACCTGCCGGTGGAGGGCGAGCATTTTGCCGATCAGGGCTGGCGGTTTGAAATTATCGATATGGACGGACGCAAGATTGACAAATTGCTGGTGCGACTGGTCGATCGGCGCGAGGTCGGAACCGACCTGCTATAGTTCGCCGCCGAGCGCGCCATATTTGGCCTCGAACCCCGCCTTGTCGCCGCGCGCCAGATAACCAGCCTGATCGACCCAATTGTCGCGCGCAGGACGCCCGGCAAACGCGCCAAGCTGCGCGTCGATGGCGGCAAGGTCGGCGTCGGACCAGCCCGCAATTTGTTCAAAGCGTGTAACGCCAAGGCCGGCCAAAATAGTTACCAGTTTGGGACCCAGCCCTTTGATCAACGTCAGCTTGTCAGCTGGGCCAGCCGCCGCGGCGATGGCGGGTGCCGCTGCGGGCGGCGGCGTTGACGCACTAGCAGGTTCGACGGCCCCGAATTGCGCGGGTTCGGCGGCGATAATGTCGGGTTTCACCGGTTGCAGCGGCGCGCTGGGAGCCTGCGGCAGCACGGGCGCTGCACCGCCACGCCCGCGCAGCACCAGCCACAGGAGGATGGCCGCTGCCAGCAGCGCGATGGCGCCGATAATCCAATATTCCGTTGGCATATTCGCCATGACCTAAGCCTCCCCTTGTTCGCGCGCGACTTCGCGCCAGCCGATGTCGCGGCGACAGAAACCTTCGGCGAAATCGAGCCTGTCCACAGCGGCATAGGCGCGCGCCTGCGCGTCGGTGACCGATGCACCGCTGGCGGTGACGTTGAGCACGCGCCCGCCCGCCGCGACGAGCTGGCCGCCCGTGAGCGCGGTTCCGGCGTGGAAGATTTTCGCTCCGTCGGCCTCGGCGGCGTCGAGATTGGCGATTGTCCCGCCCTTTGCGGGCGTCCCGGGGTAGCCGCGCGCGGCCATCACCACAGTCAAGGCATAATCGTCGCTGAAGGCTGGCGGCCGGGCATTGGCCAGCTGCCCTGTCGCCACGGCGAGCAGCAGTTGCGGCAAATCCCCCTGAAACCGGAGCATCAGCACCTGGCATTCAGGATCGCCGAAGCGGCAGTTATATTCGATCAGCTTGGGTCCGGCATCGGTCAGCATCAGGCCCGCAAATAGCACGCCAACATAAGGCGTGCCCGCAGCGCCAAGCGCCCGCACGGTGGGTTCCACAATGTCGTTCATGGCGCGGTCGGTCAATTCGGGCGTCATCACCGGCGCAGGCGAATAGGCGCCCATCCCGCCGGTATTGGGGCCGGTGTCGCCGTCACCGACGCGTTTATGATCCTGCGCGGTGCCGAACAGGCGGACGCTGTGCCCGTCGCTCAATGCAAACAGGCTGGCCTCTTCGCCCGCCATAAATTCCTCGATGACCACGCTGGCTCCGGCGCTACCGAATTCGCCGCCGAACATATCGGCGATAGCGGCTTCGGCCTCGTCCGCGCTTTCGGCAATGATCACGCCCTTGCCCGCTGCCAGCCCGTCGGCCTTGATCACCACCGGCAAACCAAAAGCGGGCAGCGCCGCGCGCGCATCTTCGGCGCTGGCGCAGCGGCGATAGGCGGCGGTCGGAATCGCATTGGCGGCGCACAAGTCTTTGACGAAACCCTTGCTCCCCTCCAGCTGCGCGGCAGCGGCGCTGGGGCCAAACACGGCAATCCCCTCGGCGCGCAGCTTGTCGGCAAGGCCCAGCACCAGCGGCACCTCGGGGCCGACCACGACCAAATCGACGGCCAGCTTATGCGCGGCATCGACCAGCGCCTCGATGGCGTCGGCAGCAATGGGCAGCAACCGGGCATATTGACCAATGCCCGGATTGCCGGGCGCGGCGAACAGCTGGGTACAGCTTGGCGATTGCGCCAGCCGCCACGCCAGCGCATGTTCGCGCCCGCCCGAACCGATAAGCAGGATTTTCAAATGTCCGATCCCTTTGCCGACGAAACCGATAGCGCGCCCGCGCGGCTGTTAGCCGAAGGCGCGGCGGGCGACAATGCGCCCGCGCTATCGGTCAGCCAGTTGTCCGCGGCGCTCAAGCGCGTGGTCGAGGACGGTTTTGGCCGCGTGCGTGTGCGCGGCGAACTGTCGGGAACCAAACGCGCCGCGTCAGGGCATCTTTACGGCGCGCTCAAGGATGACAGCGCGCTGATCGACATGGTGATGTGGAAGGGGCAGGCGGGGCGGCTGGCGTTCCGGCCAGAGGATGGTGTCGAGGTGATCGCCACCGGGCGGCTGACCACTTATCCGGGGCGCTCCAAATATCAGCTGGTTGCCGACAGCCTCGAGGTCGCGGGCGAAGGCGCGCTGATGCTGCTTTTTGAAAAGCTCAAGGCGCGGCTGCGCGCCGAGGGGCTGTTTGACCGCGCCAAACAGCCGCTTCCCCGACTGCCGCGCACCATCGGCGTCGTCACATCGCCGACCGGCGCGGTGATTCGCGACATACTCCACCGCATCGGCGACCGCTTTCCGGTGCGCGTCATTGTGTGGCCGGTGCTGGTGCAGGGCGAAGGGGCAGCAGGCCAAGTGGCCGCAGCGGTGCGCGGCTTCGATGCGCTGCCGGAAAGCGGCGGCGCTGTGCCGCGCCCTGACCTGGTCATTGTTGCGCGCGGGGGCGGATCGATCGAGGATTTATGGGCGTTCAACGAAGAAGCGGTGGTGCGCGCCATAGCCGAATGTCGCATCCCGACGATCAGCGCAGTGGGGCACGAAACGGACGTGACGCTCGCCGATCATGCTGCCGATGTGCGCGCGCCGACGCCGACGGCAGCGGCCGAACTGGCGCTGCCGGTGCGCAGCGAGCTGGCGGCGGCGCTGGCCAACATCCATGCTCGCGGGCTGCAGGCGGCGCTGCGGCTGCGCGTGCGCAGCGCCGAGCGACTGACTGCGCTCGCCCGGCTGCTGCCGCGCCGCGACGCGCTTTATGCGGGACAGCGCCAGCGGCTTGATGAATTGGCTGAACGGCTAGCGCGCGGTGTGGGCGGGATTACGCGAAGCGCGCGCGACCGGCTGACGCAGCGCGTGCTGCGCCCGGTGCTGCTGCTGCGGCGGATCGAGAGCGAGCGCGGCGCGCTTGGCGGGCTGGTACGCCTGCTGATATCGCTCGATCCGCGCGCTTTGCTGGCGCGCGGCTATGCCATGGTGCGCGGCGAGGATGAAGCGCTGGTTACCACCGCCGCGGCTGCGCGGCGCCTGGCGGCGATGCAACTGATCTTTGCCGATGGCGCGGTCAGGGTCAGCACCGTTGGCGCGGCGGCCCCTGCGCGGCGTGCCCCGCCCGCAGCGCCGCAAGCCGATCTGTTCGGTGATTGAGGGGGCTTAGGGTCAGGAGCCATTTCGACGCCTCGAACGTGCATTTAATGGCTCCTGACCCTAGAAAGCGGCCACGAAGTTGCTAGGGCTCATTTCTGAAGGAAAAATCATGCTTGTTGCCTCAACCCAGCGCCCCGCGCGACTCCATTATCAGCCCAATGGCTTTCGCGTGCTCACCCCCGGCGATCATGTTGTCTGCGCGGTGTCGGGCCAGCCGATCGCCCTTGACGAACTGCGCTACTGGTCCGTGGACCGGCAGGAACCCTATGCCAGCGCCGCCATCGCCACCGAAGCGATGATTGCCGCCACGTCGGCGCGCGGATGAGCGCATGGCGGTGGCGCGCTGCAATCGCCGCGTTGCTGATCGCGCTGCCCGCTAGCGGCCTGACCTCGGCAGCCCCGGCAAGCGAACCCGCGCTCGATACTGGCGACGCCTTTGTCCTGCAGCGGGCCCTGCGCCAGGGGGTGGTTACGCGCGCGCGCGCGCCGACGGGAACAACGGCGCTGACGCTCGATGGTGCGGCGCTGCCGCTTGCCGACGATGGCATGTTCCTGCTCGCCTTTGACCGCGATGCTCGCGCAACCGCGACATTGCGCGCCGAGCGCGGCGTTGATCCGCCAATCGAGGCAATGCTGACTATCTCGCCGGGCACGTGGCGGATCCAGCATGTTGATGCGCCCTATCGTGGCAGCGCGGCCAGCGATGCCGAATTTGTCCGGCGTCGGACGGCAGAGCTTGAGCAGATTGAAACGGCGCGCCGCGCCAACGCGGTCAGCGACGGGTGGCGACAGGATTTCATCTGGCCGGTGCGCGGGCGGTTGTCGGGTTTTTTCGGGTCGCAGCGTATCTATCAGGGCAAGCCCGGTAGCTATCACAGCGGTCTCGATATTGCTGCGCCTGCGGGCACGCCTTTTGTCGCGCCGGCGGACGGGGTGGTGGTATTGGCGGCGGCGCAGCCCTTCACGCTCGAGGGGCATTTGCTGCTGGTCGATCACGGCATGGGATTGACCAGCGCCTTCCTCCACGCATCGCGGCTTGATGTGGTGGCAGGGCAGATTGTCCGGCAGGGTCAATCACTTGGCGCGGTCGGCGCGACCGGGCGGGCGACGGGACCGCATCTGCACTGGGGGCTGCGCTGGCGCAGTGCGCGGCTCGACCCGCTGCCACTGCTGCCGGATTAGCGTAACTTTATTTCAATCGTCGCGGGTTTGACGCAGTGCTGCTGCGTCCTAGCCACCGCGCTGTTGCAAATCCGTCACAATGGCCGCCGAAACGGCCTTGTCTGCGCTGCTTTCCCTTGCCTCTTGCCCCGGCAAGCGTCACTCCGCACCCTATCGGGGTGGAATTGCGCGCGCCGATACCGTCGCGCGCTTTTTGCATCCGGGTAGTTTAACCACCAGAGCAAGGGACTGCACTGTGAAAAAAACCCAAATTTCGAAGCTGAAGATGGGCGCCGCACCGCTGGTGCTGGGCGTCGCCCTGATTTCGGCCCCTGCTTATGCGCAGGACGCGGAAGAAGCGACGGATGAAGGCGAAATCGTCGTCACCGGTACGCTGATCCGTAACCCCAACCTGGAACAGTCGACCCCGGTCAACGTGACCACGTCGGACGCCATTGAACTCAAGCAGTCGAACACGGCTGAAGAAGTTCTGCGCGAAATCCCGGGCATCGTCGCCAACATCGGTTCGGCGGTGAACAACGGCAACGGCGGCGCTTCCTACGTCGACCTTCGCGGTCTGGGCTCGACCCGCAACATCGTGCTGCTCGACGGCAACCGCCTGGTTCCCTCGCAGCTCGCTGGCCGCGTCGACCTGAACAACATTCCGCTGGCGCTGATCGAGCGCGTCGACGCGCTGACCGGCGCGGCGGTGACCACCTATGGCGCTGACGCCATCACCGGCGTGGTCAACTTTGTCACCAAGCGCGACTTTGCCGGGTTCGAACTGGCGGTGTCGAACCAGCTGACCGAACAGGGCGACGGCCACTTCTTCCGCGCTGACGCCACCATCGGCGCCAACTTCGACGATGGCCGCGGTAATGCCGTGCTCAGCATCGGTTACCAGCAGTCGGATCCGGTTTATCAGGGCGCGCGCGACTTCTCGCGCTTCCAGATTTCGAGCTACACCGGCGGCACCGCTGGGTCGGGTACCTCGGTTCCTTCGCGCTTCTCGGGCACCCGCCCGTTGATCGCCGGCACGAACACGGTCAACACCGACCCCACGGTTGCCAACGGCGGCGTGCGACAGGTTAACGCGGCTGGACAGGCCGTCGGCACCTTCGCGACCTTCAACTTCAACCCGTTCAACGTGTTCCAGGTGCCGTTCGAGCGCTTTAACATCTATGGCGCGGCGAACTACGAAGTGTCGGATGACGTCGAAGTCTATACCCGCGGCATGTTCTCGAAGAACACCGTGTCGACCATCATCGCGCCGTCGGGTTCGTTCGGCGGCACAGTGACGATCAACCTCAACAACCCCTATCTGCCCGCGACGCTGCGTAACCAGTTCTGCGGCTTCAACGTCGCGGCTGCCGGTTCGGGTCTGTACACGCCACGTTTCACGCCGGCGGAATGCGCCTCGGCCGCCACGGCCACGGGCCGCACCGACCCCAACTACCGCGAAGTCACGGTGACGCTGAACCGCCGCACGGTGGAAGTCGGTCCGCGTATTTCCGAATATCAGACGACCTTCTTTGACTATCGTGTCGGCGCACGCGGTGCGATTTCGGAGACGATCGATTGGGATATCTCGGCTTCGTATGGCGAATCGGAAAATCTTGAGACAATTCTCAACTACACGCTGCAATCGCGTTTCCGCGCCGCTTCGCTCGCCGACAATGTCAACACCTGTCAGGGCGGCCAGGCGGGCTGCGTTCCCGTCAACCTGTTCGGCCCTGAAGGTTCGATCACTCCGGCGATGGCCGATTACCTCAGCGCCAATTCGACCTCGATCAACCGCGCCACGCTGGCGCAGGTGCGCGGAATCGTGTCGGGCGACTTTGGCTGGAGCATCAGCGGCGGTGAAAATGTCGCCTTCGCTGTTGGCGCCGAATATCGCAAATATGGCGCGACCCAGACTTCGGACCTGCTGGCGCAGACCCCGGGTGAATTGGGCGGTGCCGGTGGTGCTGACCCCGAAATCGACGGTGGCTATGATGTGTATGAAGCCTATGGCGAAGTCATCATCCCGCTGATCGAAGACAAGCCCTTCTTCGAAGATCTGACGCTCGAAGCCGGTGCGCGTTATTCGGATTACAGCATCAACGGTGCGGGCGGCTATGACACTTTCACCTGGAAGGCCGGCGGCAGCTGGACCCCGGGCGGCGGTTTCAAGCTGCGTGGTAACTACAGCCGCGCGGTGCGTGCACCGAACATCGGTGAACTCTTCACCCCGCAGACGGTTGGCTTGACCAACCTGGGTATCGACCCCTGCGCCGGTGCAGCCCCGACCACCAACGCCAACCTGCGCGCTGTCTGTATCGCACAGGGTGCACCGGCCGGCACGATCGGCTCGATTACCAACCCGACCGCAGCGCAGGCCAACATCACCGTTGGTGGTAACCTGAACCTGCAGCCGGAAAAGGCGAACACCTGGACGCTGGGCTTTGTCTGGCAACCGGAATTCGCGCCGCGCTTCTCGATGTCGCTTGACTATTACAACATCAAGGTCACCGACGTGCTTGGCACGCCGCTGCCGGGCGACATCATCGACGCCTGCTTCGGCAACGTCACCGCGGCGAGCGCCAGCGATCCGGCTTGTACGGTTATCCGCCGCAACCCGATCACCGGCGGCCTCGACGGCGACCCGGCGATCACCGGTGGTCTGTTTGGCCTGACCAACAACCTCGGCCGCTTGTTCACCGACGGTGTCGACCTGATCATGAACTACAACACCGATGTTGGCTTTGCCGACCTCGCGCTGTCGTTCGTGGGCAACTGGACGCGCAGCTCGAAGTATCAGGCGGACGTCGCGGCGGGCTCGCTCAACCGCGAATGCGTCGGCTATTACAGCGTCAACTGTTCGTTCACTGGCTCGATCCAGCCCGAACTTCAGTTCTCGCAGCGCACGACGCTGGCGTTCGACGACTTCGATCTGTCGCTGCTGTGGCGCTGGATCGACGCGGTCGAGTTTGAACCGGAGCAGATCATCGCCGATGGCGGTCCGGCCAACACCGTTCAGGAAGAATTCCGCCGGATTGGCGCGGAGCATTATTTCGACCTGACCGGCCGCTGGAACATCACCGACAATGTCACATTCACGGTGACGGTGCAGAACCTGCTAGACAACCAGCCCAAGGTCGTCGGCAACACCATCGGTTCGACCACCTACAACAGCGGCAACACCTTCCCGTCGACCTACGACGCGCTGGGCCGCCGCTATGCTGCTGCGGTGAAGCTGAAGTTCTAAGCTTTACGCACAGTCGAGTTCGGAAAGGGCGGGCCTGCGGGTCCGCCCTTTTCATTTGGGCGCAGCACACCCTTGACAAATGCAGGTGGCAGCGGCCCTGTCGAGAGGTGATAGACCCAGCGCTCGAAGCCGCCGCCGCCGAGGCCCGCGCCAATTTCGCGCGCGGCACTGCCGATGCCTATGACCATGTGATGCTGGCGCTCGAGCATAGCGCGCGGCGCGAATTTGCCGAGGCCGATGCGCTGTTTGCAAAGGCGAAAGCACTGGAACCGGGCAACCCTGCAACGCTGACCAGCATGGCGATTCACCATCGCCGCCAGGGCCGCTTTCGCGATGCGGTGCTGGCCTGCGACGAGGCTATTCGCCATTACCCTGACTATCCGGATGCCTGGCTTGAACGTGCTTCCATATTGGCGTCGGGCGGCTCGATCGCTGCGGCACGCGAAAGCTATGCGCGCGCGGCGCAGCTTCTCCCGGCCAACGCCATGGCGCACGCCGGGTTGGCCTCGCTTGCGGCGCGCGAAGGCGATCACGCGGCTGCGCGCGACCATGCGCGGCGTGCGCTGATGCTCGACCCGGCCAACGCCATTGCCACCAATGCGCTTGCCAGTGCCGAACTTGGCTCGGGGGCACCCGCTGCGGCTGCGGCATTGCTCGAGCCACTCATCGCCCGCATCGTGGGGCCAACGATCGAGCGCAGCTTTGCGCACAGCCTACTCGCCGATGCGCGCCATCGCCAGCGTGACCCTGCCGCCGCTTTTGCGCATTATCAGGCGGCCAATGATGACTTCGCCGCCATTCACGCCGCCGATAGCGCCGGGCTTGATCAGACCAGCTTTATCGAGGCGCTGGTAACGGGCTTTGCCGCGACCCCCGACGCCGTCTGGCGCGATGCCCCCGGTAAGCAACCCGCGCATGCGGCGCAGCGGCACATTTTCCTGCTCGGCTATCCGCGCTCGGGCACGACACTTGTCGAAAACATCCTTGCTTCGCTGCCCGGCGTTGCTGCGCTGGAAGAGCGCCCGACCTTTGCCGCCGCAGACATGGACCATATCGCTGGCTCGCACGATGAAATCGTCGCGGGCCTGGCGCGCTTTTCCGAATATGGTGCAGATGAGCTCGACCGTTATCGCCGCGCCTATTGGGACAATGTGACTGCATCGGGCGTCCCTTTGCGCGCGCCCGCTTTCGTGGATATGGATCCGATGAAGGGCACGCGCCTGCCTTTCATCGCGCGCATGTTCCCAGCGGCGCGCATATTGGTGATGCGCCGCGACCCGCGCGATGTCGTGTGGAGCTGTTTCAAGACCAGCTTTGCGATGAGCAGCCAGACGCTGGAATATACGACCCTTGAACGCACCGCGCGCCATTATGATGCGCTGATGCGGCTGACCGAAATGGCGCTCGCACGGCTGCCGCTGGCCGTGCATATCGTCGATTACCACCGGCTGGTGCGCGACTTCGATACCGAAACGCAGGCGATGTGCGCCTTTGTCGGCCTTGAATGGAGCGAGGCGGTGCGCAGTTTTGACCGGACGTCAAAGGCGCGCGGTGTCAGCACTGCCAGCGTCGCGCAGGTCGGGCGCGGGCTGTATGACGGCACACGCCAGTGGGAGCCTTATGCCGACTATCTGGAACCGGTGCTGCCGATCCTAGCGCCGTGGATCGAAAAATTCGGCTATTGGGACTAGACAGACAGCGGCGCCGCGCCCTCTAGCCTGACCCCGGCCGTGTCGGCGACCGCCTCGGCCCAGCCCAGCACCTGCGCAATTTCCTCGCCATAGGCGGCTTCAGCGGCGGCCAAGTCGGCGTCGCGCTGACCGCTGGCAAAAGTCGCCCCCGACTTCGAATCGCGGCCCAGTGCCGGATGGCCGGCAAAGGTGAGACCGGCGATGCCATAATGGCGGGCGGCCGCGGCCGCCGCTGCGACCGGATCGCGCGTCAGGGTGACGCTGTCCAGCGTCGCGATGCGCGGTCCATAGCGTTCGGCGAGCCGCGCGAAGGCGGCTTGCTGCGCCAGCCAGCCGACGGCGGCGACCTGCAGGTCCGACTGGCGGAAAAAGTCGCGCGGATCGAACCCCAGCTGGACAAAGCGATCCTGCAAATAACCTTCCAGCAACTCGCGGCACCACAGGCGGCACCACAGGCCTTTGCGCGCCACCGAGAGCAGAAAATGCCTAAGCGGCGCAAAGAGCAGCACCGCGCGCGCCTGAGGCCGGAGCGCCAGCGCGGCCGGGGCCAGCGCTGCGAAGACGTTCGATGGCTTGACGATGGTCGCCGTTTCGCCCGGAAAGGGGCGCGCCATTAGCGAGAGCGCTGTCCCCATGACGGCGGCATGGTCGGCAATGGGTGCGCCGCGCCTTCGCCAGCCGGTCATATCGTTAAGCAGTTGCGGCTCTGATAGCCCCATCGTGTGCCCCGGCTGGTCAAACAAACGCACCAGCATGGTCGACGCACAATAAGCCGAATGGAACAAGAAATGGACGGGCGCGGACGGTGAGTCCCGCAAGGCCGCTTCGATCTCGCCGCGCTGGATAACCAGCGGATGGGCCGTCCCCAGATGTTGATCCGACAGGAACGGGACGCTGGCGTGGACCGTGCGTTCGACGCGGCGAAACTGGAAGGCGTCCTGCGCCTCGTCGTAACGGTGCGCCAACCATTCGGGCGAATGCAGCATGGCGGTCAGATCGGGGCGGGATGCCATGGCCAGACCTTGCCCAGCCGCGCGCGCGATGGCAAGCACGGGGCATGACCATGCCCGCACCCAATCCCGCCGCTGCTGCTGCAAACCGGCTCGGCATGGCCGCGTTGCAGGCCGGCGACGGTCCGGCTGCCGCCGCACATTTTCGCGATGCCGTGACGGCCGACCCGCGCTCGGGAGCGTTGCAGCGCAATCTGGCCTCCGCCTATCGGTTGGCCAATGACGGTGCGGGTGAGCGCGCGGCGCTCGAGGCAGCTATTGCGCTCGACCAGCGCGATTTTATGGCGTGGCTGCGCAAGGCAGAACTGCACGAACGCCAGGGGGAAAACGCATCGGCGCTCGCCGCATGGAACGCTGCGGTGCAGCTGGCAGCGGGACTTAATCCGCTGCCGCCGCCGCTTGCGCCGCTGATCCAGCATGGCCGCGACTACATCGCTCGCGCGACCGCAGGCATCGCCGCTGCCGTCGATGAAGCTTTGGCGCCGATGCTGGCCGACGCCGATCCGGCCAGCGCGCGGCGCGGCGCGGCTTTTGCGGCACATGCGCTGAAAGGGCGGCCTGTTTATCAAAACCAGTGCGCGGGGCTGTTCTATCCCTTTCTGCCCGCCGATGAATTTTTCGACGAGCATCATTTTTCCTGGTTCGCGACATTTGAAGCGCAGACTGCGGCGATCCGGACGGAACTGGAGGCGCTGCTCGCCGACCCGGGCGATGCGCTGCGCCCTTATGTGCGTATGGGCGAAGGGGCGCCGGATAGTATCTGGTCCGGGCTCGACAACCGCCTCGACTGGGGGGCCTGCTTCCTGTGGGAATATGGCGTGCCCAACCAGTTGGTGCTCAATCGCTGTCCGGCGACCGCCGCCGCGCTGGCCGTAATCCCGGGATCGCGCATTGCCGGACGTTCCCCTTCGGCCTTTTTCTCGCTGCTGCGCCCGCACACGCGCATTCCGCCGCACACTGGGGTGACGAACACGCGCGCGATTGTTCATTTGCCATTGATCGTCCCGCCGGCCTGCGGCTTTCGCGTTGGCGGCGAAACGCGGGAATGGGTGGAAGGGAAGGCCTTCGCCTTTGACGATACGATCGAACATGAAGCGTGGAACGACAGCGATGAATTGCGTGCTGTGCTGATTTGCGATGTGTGGAACCCGCACCTAAGCGCAGCCGAGCAGGCAATGATTACGGCCTATTATGCGGCCGCCGATGCGACCGGTTTCAGCATGCTGCCTACTGGTTGAGCACCGTCATTCGTCGAAAATGGCGTGTCATTCGCGGCGGCAGGATGTTACCAACAGCGCTTAAATGGCTGGACGGTTGCGGACGGCCTGAAATCAAGGACAAGCTATCCATGAAAAATCTCTCCTGCGCCGCTTTTGCGCTTCTGGCATTGGCCCCCCTTTCCGTGCTCGCCAACGATGCCGCGCTCGACCGCGACCCGCCCGAAAAAGCGCCCTCGGCGATGACCAACAAGGAAATTGCGGCCTATAATGAAGGTCTGAATGCCAACCATCCCTATTACATCAAATGCCGCAAGATTGAGGAAACCGGCTCGTTGGTGAAAAAGGCACGGGTGTGCCGCACCAATGAGGAATGGAAGAAGGCATTTGCCGTCGGCAACCAGAATTCGCGCGATACGATCGATGCGATGACCAACAAGTCGCTGACGTCGAACTGACGGTCATTCTAAGGAACGGGGGGCGTGAAAATGACTGGACGCATATTCTCGGTGGTCGGGGCTTTGGCCTTTGCCACCTCGCCAACCCTTGCGTTGGCCAGCGAAGGGATCGCGCCGACCATTGCGCGCAAAATCCCCGAAGGCCCGCCGTCGGCGATGACCAATGCCGAGATTGCCGCGCATAATGAGGGGCTGGAACTGCGCCATCCCGATTTCATCAAATGTCGCAAGATCGATATGATCGGCTCGCTGGTGAAAAAGGCGCGGGTGTGCCGGACCAACGAGCAATGGGCGCAAAGCTGGGAAAAGGGCAATCGCAATGTCCGCGACACCGCCGATGCTTTTGCGCCCAAGTTTCAGGACTGCCGCAACAACGGCGGCTGCTGAGCATCGCCTCAGGCGGGCTGGATCACCAGCCCGCCGTCGCCTTCGTCAACTTTCAGCGTCATGCCGCCGACCACCTCGCCTTTAAGGATCAAGTCGGCGAGCGGGTTTTGCAGATAGGTCTGGACCGCGCGCTTGAGCGGCCGTGCGCCATAAACTGGATCATAGCCGACACGCCCGAGCCACGCCCGCGCCGCATCGGTCAAATCAAGCGTCAGCTTGCGGTCGGCGAGCAGTTTTTGCACGCGCGCCACCTGAATATCGACGATGCCGCCCATATGCTGCTGTCCCAGCCGGTGGAACAACACGATCTCGTCCAGCCGATTGAGAAATTCGGGGCGGAAATGGGCGCGGACCTGCTCCATCACTGCCGCCTCGGCCTTTTCGACCGGATCCTCGTCTGCGAGCGCGGCGATATGCTGGCTGCCGAGGTTCGAGGTGAGGATGATCAGCGTGTTGGTGAAGTCCACAGTGCGCCCCTGCCCGTCGGTCAAGCGGCCGTCGTCGAGCACCTGCAGCAGGATGTTGAACACATCGCCGTGCGCCTTTTCAACTTCATCGAACAACACCACCTGATAGGGACGGCGGCGCACGGCTTCAGTTAGTACGCCCCCCTCTTCATAGCCGACGTAGCCCGGCGGCGCGCCTATCAGCCGGGCGACGCTGTGCTTTTCCATGAACTCGGACATGTCGATGCGCACCATTGCGGTGTCATCGTCGAACAGGAAGCCTGCCAAAGCCTTGGTCAGTTCGGTCTTGCCCACGCCCGTCGGGCCGAGGAACAGGAAGCTGCCGAGCGGCCGGTTCGGGTCCTGCAGCCCAGCGCGTGCGCGGCGCACGGCGGTGGATACGGCGCGTACCGCTTCAGCCTGACCGATGACGCGCTGCCCGAGCGCGCTCTCCATGTTGAGGAGCTTCTCGCGCTCGCCTTCCAGCATACGGTCAACCGGAATCCCGGTCCATTTGCTGACCACGGCGGCGATATCGTCCGCGGTGACCTCCTCGCGCAGCATGGCATTGCCGGTCGCAGCCTCCGCCTCGGCGAGCTGTTTCTCCAGCGTCGGGATGGTGCCGTAAGATAGCTCTCCGGCCTTGGCGAGGTCGCCCGCGCGCTGCGCCTGCTCCAGCTCGCTGCGCGCGGCGTCGAGCGCCTCTTTGATCTTGGCCTCGGCATGGATTTTGTCGCGCTCGGCTTGCCAGCGCTGGGTCAGTTCGGCGGACTGCTGCTCCAGATTGGCGAGCTCGGACTGTAGCGCGGCCAGCCGCTCCTTTGATGCGGCATCGCTTTCTTTCGACAGCGCGGCTTCCTCGATCTTCATCTGGATGATGCGGCGGTCGAGCGTTTCGATAGCCTCGGGCTTTGATTCCACCTCCATGCGGATGCGGCTCGCCGCCTCATCCATCAGGTCGATGGCTTTGTCGGGCAGAAAGCGGTCGGAAATATAGCGGTGCGACAGGGTGGCGGCGGCGACGATCGCGCCGTCGGCAATGCGCACGCCATGATGCAGCTCATATTTCTCCTTCAGACCGCGCAGAATCGAGATGCTGTCCTCGACCGTCGGTTCGCCGACGAACACCGGCTGAAAGCGGCGCTGCAACGCCGCGTCTTTTTCGACATGCTTGCGATATTCATCGAGTGTGGTTGCGCCGATACAGTGCAGCTCGCCGCGGGCAAGCGCGGGCTTTAGCAGGTTCGACGCGTCCATCGCGCCCTCGCTCTTGCCCGCGCCGACCAGCGTGTGCATTTCGTCGATGAACAAAATGATCTCGCCCTCGGCGGCCTTGACGTCATCGAGCACGCCTTTGAGCCGCTCTTCAAATTCACCGCGATATTTGGCCCCGGCGATCAACGCGCCCATATCAAGCGACAAGAGGCGGCGGTCCTTCAGACTGTCGGGCACGTCGCCATTGGCGATGCGCAGCGCCAGCCCCTCGGCGATGGCGGTTTTGCCGACACCGGGTTCGCCGATCAGCACCGGATTATTCTTGGTCCGCCGCGCCAATATCTGCACGGTGCGGCGGATTTCCTCGTCGCGGCCGATAACCGGGTCAAGCTTGCCCGCGCGCGCCACGGCAGTGAGGTCGCGGGCGAATTTTTCGAGCGCCTGATAACTGTCCTCGGCGCCTGCGCTATCGGCACTGCGGCCGCCGCGCAGCGCGTTGATGGCTTCGTTGAGCGCCTCGGGCTTCACGCCCGCATCGGCAAAAATCTTGGCCAGCGGCGTGCCGCTGCCCAGCACCATCGCGAGCACCAGCCGTTCGACCGTGACGAAGCCGTCGCCCGCCTTGGTGGCCACCTGTTCGGCTGCGTCGAGCAGACGCACCGCATCATTGTCGAGCCCCGGCGTTGCTTGCGCACCCGATCCCGACACGGCGGGTATTTTAGCGACCAGCGCGTCGATCGCCGACCGCGCCGCCTTGGCATCGCCGCCGGCGCGCGTCACCAGCCCGGCGGCCATGCCCTCGCCATCGTCGAACAGCGCCTTGCCGATGTGCTCGGGCGCAATACGCTGGTGGTTCAGCCGGATGGCGATGGTCTGCGCGGCTTGCAGAAACCCCTTGGCGCGGTCGGTGAATTTTTCGAGGTTCATGGACGATTGGCCCCTTTCTCAGCCTGCAAGATAGTGTTGCGTCTTTGCAACACAAGGGGTTGACCGGTGCGGCAGCGACTTGTCACATTTTGCTATTTCATTCGTCATCATTCCGTCCCGATTAGCAACTGGTGTCGTCACACTGTGGGCTTAGCGCCGCCCCTGACAAATGGTGCAGAGGGCCTGCACCGCCAATTTTGACAGGGGCCAGACCATTATGAAAATCCAGTCGCATATCATTGCCTTGCTTGGCACCGCCGCCATGATCGTGCCGGCTACTGCCACTGCTCAAGACGTCACACCGACGACCGAGGCAGAAACCGCTGACGCCGAAATCGTCGTCTATGGCCGCGGCGAAACGCGGCAGGTGCAGGAACTCGACAGCGCGGCGCTGACCATATTGGCAGCGGGCACCAGCCCCCTGAAAGCGATTGAAAAGCTGCCGTCGGTCAATTTCCAGGCCGCCGACCCGTTCGGCAATTATGAATGGTCGCAGCGCATCTCGATCCGCGGCTTCAACCAGAACCAGCTGGGCTACACGCTCGACGGCATTCCGCTGGGCGATTTTACTTATGGCAACCACAATGGTCTGCACATCAGCCGCGCCATCGCGCCCGAAAATATCGGCGTCACGCGGGTGTCGCAGGGCGCGGGGTCAATCGGTGCCAATTCGACCAACAATCTGGGCGGCACATTGGAATTTTTCTCGGCCGATCCGTTCGACGCGCTCGGACTGGATGTTGATGCCACCTATGGTTCGGAAAACACGATTCGCGGTTTTGGCCGCTTCAACATCGGCAGTGCCGACGGCGCGCGCGCCTTCATCTCGGGTGTCTATCATGATGCCGAAAAGTGGAAGGGCGGCGGCAGCCAGCGCAACTGGACCGTGAATGCCAAAGCCATCGTGCCGGTGGGCAGCGTCGAGTTCGATGCCTATTTCAGCTATAGCGACCGCGCCGAGCAGGATTATCAGGACCTCAGCCTCGAGATGATTTCGCGGCTGGGCTATGACTGGGACAATTTCTTTCCCGATTATGCCACCGCGGTGCTGGTCGCCGACATCGCGGCCAACCGCGGCGATACCGGGGCGACACCGTTCAATCCGGCGGCTGGGACTACCTATCCCGCGCCTATCGCGACCGCCGATGATGCTTATTATGATGCCTCCGGCCTGCGCAAAGATACGCTGGCGGCGGTTGGCCTGACGCTGCCGGTCGCCGAGGGCGCGAGCATCAAGGTCAAAGCCTATTATCATGAGAATGACGGACAGGGCACCTGGGGCACCCCCTATGTCCCCAGCCCCAATGGCGTGCCGCTGTCGACGCGCACCACCGAATATGATCTGCAACGCACGGGCGTTTTTGCCAATTTTTCAGCCGAAGTCGGCATGCACAGCGTGACCGCCGGGGCGTGGTTCGAAAACAATGACTTCATCCAGGCGCGGCGCTTCTATTCCTATGCCAGCCGCACCAATCCCGGCTACAGCCACCGCGATTTCCGCACCAATCCCTTTTTCACCCAGTGGGAAATCGACTTCAATACCCAGACATTCCAATATCATATCCAGGACAAGATTGATCTGGGCGACCTGACCGTGAACATCGGCTGGAAGGGCTTTGACGTCCGCAACGAAGCCGACGCCATCGTGCAAGGTGGCCGCGCAACCGGCGAAATCAGCGTCACCGACTGGTTCCAGCCGCATGTCGGCGCGGCCTACCGCGTCAACGACAATGTCGAAGTGTTTGGCGGCTTTACGCAGGCCACGCGCGCCTTCGTCTCGTCGACCACCAGCGGCCCCTTTTCGACCACGCAAGCGGGCTTTGACGCCATCCGTGACACGCTGGAGCCCGAAGAATCAGATACTTACGAGCTCGGCGCGCGCTATAATGACAGCACGGTCAATGCGCTGGTCGGCGTCTATTATGTCAATTTCCGCAACCGCCTGCTGGGCATCACCACCGGCGCCGGCATCGTCGGCAACCCGTCGGTGCTGCAGAATGTCGGCTCGGTACGCTCATACGGCTTTGAAGCCGCTGGCGACGTGCGGCTGGGCTATGGCGTAACGCTGTTCGCGTCGTACAGCTATACTGACGCCACCTATCAGGATGACGTCGTGAACGCCGCTGGGGTCGTCGTTGCCGCCACTGATGGCAAGACCGTGGTCGACACGCCCAAGCATCTGCTGCGCGGCGAAGTGGCCTATGACAGCGACACCATTTTTGCCCGCGTCGGCGCGAACTATAACAGCAAGCGTTACTTCAACTATCTGAATGACCGTTCGGTGGGCAGCCGCCTGCTTGTCGATGCGACCATCGGCTATCGGCTCGACATTGGTGCGCGTGAGCCGGTGGAGATTCAGTTGAACGCCACCAACCTGTTCGACAAACGCTATGTCGCCACCATCGGATCGAACGGCTTCGGCAACAGCGGCGACAACCAGACGCTGCTGGCCGGCGCGCCGCAGCAATTCTTCGTCACGCTGCGCGCTGGTTTCTGATGGATCGACGCAAGCTGCTCGGCGGGCTGGCGGGGGCTTCGGTGCTCGCCAGCCTGTCGGCGCGTGCTGCGGTGCCGCACCGCAGCAACGCCGCTATCACGCGCATCGCCTTTGGCAGCTGCTGCCATCAGGACAAGGACCAGCCGATCTGGGACCGCGTCAATGGCTGGGCGCCCGAGCTGTTCATATTCTTGGGCGACAATATCTATGGCGATACCGAGGATATGGCGGTGCTGCGTGGCAAATATGCGAAACTGGCTGCCAAGCCCGGTTTTCGCGAGCTCAGCCGCCGTGCCCAAGTGATCGCGACCTGGGATGATCACGACTTTGGCGTCAACGATGGCGGCAGCGAATATCCGATGAAGGCCGAATCGCGCGCCGCCTTCCTCGATTTCTGGGGGGTGCCGGCAAATCACCCGCGTCGGTCGCATGATGGAATTTATGGCGCCTATTATTTCGGTCCGCCCGGCCGGCGGGTTCAGGTGATATTGCCCGACAACCGTACATTTCGCTCGCCGCTGCTGGGCTATAGCGTCGAACCGGCAGACAAGGGGCAATATATCGTCAACAGCGATCCCGCCGCCTCGATGCTGGGCGCTGCGCAGTGGGAATGGCTGGAAGCCGAGCTACGCCAGCCCGCCGACCTGCGCATCTTCGCCTCGTCAACACAGGTGCTGCCCGATGCGCCGGGATATGAAGCTTGGATCAACTTCCAGGCCGATCATCAACGGCTTATGGACCTCATCGATTTCGCCCAAGTGGATAATCTGGTCTTTATCTCAGGCGATACCCATTATGCTGAACTGTCGCGGCTGGATGAGCGGGTGCCTTATCCGCTTTACGAGCTCACCTCCTCGGGGCTGACCGAGGTGTGGCCGGTGTTTGGCCCCAACCGCCACCGCATCGCGCAGGCCCCACTGGAGCCGAACTATGGCCGCTTGACCATCGACTGGACGGGCAGCGACCCGGCGGTGCTGATGGAGGTTGAGACATTGTCAGGGCAAATCGCCATCCGCCAGCGGGTCAGCCTGTCCGCGCTGCGCCAGCCGGGGCGCTAGGGCGTCTCGGCATCGCGGGCCAGCTGGTCGAGCAGGCGCACGCCAAAGCCGGTCATACCCTTGGGCACCAGCGCCGAACCGCTGCTCGTGTCATTGACCCCGGCGATATCGAGGTGCGCCCACGGCATTTTCTCATCGACGAAAAAGCCGATGAAATGGGCGCCGAGGCTCGCGCCGGGCCCCTGGCTCGGCGCGATGTTGCGGATGTCGGCGATGTCCGACTTCATCCGTTCGGCATATTTGGGGTGCAGCGGCATGCGCCACAGCCGCTCGCCGCTGGTTTCGCCCGCAGCCAGCAGCTTGGTGGCGAGTGCCTCGTCGCGCGCGAACAGGCCCGCGAACTGGTCGTCGAGTGCGCCGACAATCGATCCCGTTAGCGTGGCCATATTGACGATGGCGCGCGGCGCATATTGGCGCGCGGTATATTCATTGGCGTCGGCGAGCACGAGGCGGCCTTCGGCATCGCTGTTCAGCATTTCGATGGTTTTGCCCGACAAGGTGCGCACGACATCGCCCGGGCGCTGGGCGTTGCCGTCGGGCATATTTTCGGCGAGCGCCGCGACCGCGACGACATGCACCGGTGCGCGCGATTTGGCGAGGCTGAGCGTTGCACCCATCACCGATGCGGCGGCGGACATATCGCCCTTCATCGCCCACATCCCCGCGCCGGGCTTCAGCGAAATGCCGCCGCTATCAAACGTAATGCCTTTGCCGATCATCGCCAGCGGCGCGGCATTGCTGCCGGGGCCGCGATAGCGCACCAGCATCATGCGCGACCCGCGCGGGCTGCCCTGACCGACGCCGACAATCGTGCCCATACCGAGCTTGCGCATCGCGGCTTCGTCGAGCACTTCGATCGTCACGCCCGCGGTATTGCCGAACGCTTTGCGCACTTCCGCTACGAAGCTTTCAGGGTAGATGACGTTGGCGGGCTCGTTGGCAAGGTCGCGCGACAAGCGCACGCCATCAACCAGCGGCGTGTGGCGGCTGGTATAGGCAGCGCGCGCGGCGGCCGCATCGCCGCCGACAATAGTCACCGCATCAGCGGGCGGGGTCTTGTGATCGACCGTCTTGTAGCGGTCAAAGCGGTATTGGCCGAGCGAAAAGCCATAAGCGACATCGGCGGCCTCGGTGCCGGTGAATGCACCAGCAATTGTCACGGGCGATGCCTCGCTGCGCAGCTCCTGCGCCGCCTTGCCGCCCGCCTCTGCGCGCGCCAACATTTTGGGCGCGGTGCCGGTGCCGACCAGCAGGATGCGGCTGTGGTTGCCAATCCCGCGCAGCGACAATGTGCTGCCCGCTTTGCCTTCAAATTTGGCCGATGCGATGGCCGCCGTTACCGCCGTTCGCTCGGCCTCGGTCAGCGCGATGCCGGGCAGCGCGGGCAGCGCGGCGTCTGCCATGACGATGACCAGCGCGCCGCCCGCAACTGCGCTGTCGGCAAAGGCAATAGGCCGCTCGGCGCTGTGGCCGACAGTTGCGGGGGCGACGCCCGATCCGACAAAATCCTGCGCCTGAACGGCCGGAGCGGACAGCGAAACGGCAAGACAGCTGGCAAGCAGCCCAAAACGGATGCGCATTCAAATTTCTCCTCTGGGCTTTGACCTTATGGGATGGCCATTGATGGCTGCTTGGTAATCAAGCTGTCACGATGCGCAAGATGGCGTCGACAAACAACCGTCGCTTGCCAACCGGCGGTAGCCTCCGCATGAAGACGCCAAAGCATGGGAGAGTGGGTTAATGCTGCGCAAAGCTGTGATCGGTTTGCTGCTATTGTTGCTCGCAGTGTCGGGCGGGCTGGCGCTGTGGGAACCGCTCAGTGTCACGCCGCCGGTCGCTGCGACCTACACCCCCAAAAATGTCGAAATTGTCCGCGATGGTTTTGGCGTGCCGCACATCTTTGGCGACACCGATGCCGATGTCGCTTACGGCGTCGCCTACGCCCATGCCGAGGATGATTTCGCGACGCTGCAGGAAGTGTTGGCGATGACCCGCGGGCGCGCCGGGGCAATGTTGGGCGCTGATGGGGCCAAGGTCGATTTCGCCGCGTACCTGCTGGATATCCGTAGCACGGTCGACCGCGACTGGGGCAAGCTACCCGCCGATGTGCGGGTGCTGTTCGAGGCCTATGCGGCGGGTCTCAACCGCTATGCCGACAAGCATCCGGACGAGGTGCGCATGGCGCGGCTGTTCCCGGTTTCCGGGAAGGATGTCGTCGCTGGATTTGTGCTGCGGTCGCCCTTCTTTTTCGGGCTCGACCAAACATTAGGCGCGCTGGTTGAGGGCAAGCCGCGTGGACGCGAGGGCGGACCGCCGCTGACCCCAACCGTTGGCGCGCCAAAAAGCGGGGCAACGCCGGTGGGCAGCGATGCCCCGCACAACGGGTCCAACGCCTTTGCCGTCGCCCCGGCACGCTCGACCGATGGCGCGACGCGGCTCGTATCCAACTCGCACCAGCCGTGGGAAGGCGGCGTCGCCTGGTACGAGCTGGTAGTGCATAGCAAAGAAGGATGGGATTTTGCGGGCGCGAACTTTCCAGGCTCGCCCTATCCCTTCCTTGGCCACAATAAGTTTCTGGGCTGGACGAATACGGTCAACCGCCCCGACCTTATCGACATCTACAAATTGACGCTTGATGCAGAGGGCAAGAAATATCGCTTCGGCGACAAATGGTTGCCGCTGACAGCCAAGCGGGTGTGGCTGAAGGCCAAATGGGGGCCGTTCGTCATCCCCGTGCCGCGCACCATCCACCGCTCGGTCCACGGGCCGGTGATCATCAATGACCGCGGCGCCTTTGCAATGCGCTATGCAGGGATCGACCAGCTGAAAATGGTCGAACAATATTATCGGCTGAACAAAGCGAAGAATTTCGCCGAATGGCGCGCGGCCATGGCGGGGCAGGGCGTGCCTGCGACCAATTTCATCTATGCCGACGCGGCGGGCAATATTGCGCTATTCTACAACGCTATGTTCCCCGACCGCGCCGAAGGTTTCAACTGGCGCGGCGAGCTGCCCGGGGACGACCCGCGCGCCTTGTGGACCAGGACGCTGCCGTTTGAACGCGTGCCTGCGCTGGTCAATCCGGGTTCGGGCTATGTCATGAACGCGAACAACAGCCCTTGGTCTGCGGCGGGACCGGGCGACGAGCTCGATCCTGCCGCCTTTTCGCCGCTGTTGGGAGTCGAGGACGATGTCACCAACCGTTCGATCCGCGCCATCGAGCTGTTCGAAGCGTCGGGCCAGATCGACGAGGCGCGGCTGAAAGCCATTAAGTTTGACACCGGATATGCGAAGGCCAGCTATGCCAAGGCCTGGATGGACAGATTGCTGGCGCTCGATCCCAAGGGCGACAAGCAGGTGGCGGCGGCGCAAGCCCTGCTCCGCCAATGGGACTGGACGCTCGACGGCAAGGGTAAGGGCGATGCGCTGGCGCTGATGGTGCTACGCCCTGGCAACCGCGCCCATTATCAGCGTACCAAGGAAGGGCCCGATCCGCGCGACACGCTGGCCGAAATGGCGGGGCATCTGCAGACGCATTTTGGCACGCTCGACCCGCCGCTGGGCACCGTGCTGCGGCTGCGGCGCGGCAAAGTCGATCTGCCGCTCGATGGTGGCAACGATACGCTGCGCGCTTCAACCTTATGGGATGTCGAGGACGACGGGCGATTGAAGGTGCGTCACGGCGACAGTTTCCTGATGTTCATTAGCTGGGACAAAGCCGGAAATGTCCGGTCCGAATCGATCCAGCCATTCGGTGCGGCGACCACGCGCCCCGACAGCCCGCATTATGCCGATCAGGCGCCGCTGTTCGTCGAAAAGCAGCTGAAGCCGGTGCTGTTCGACCCGAGCGCTTTGTTCGCCACTAAAGTGCGCCGCTATCGCCCTTGATCGGGGGAGCGGCGCTGACTACCCTGCTGTCCAGCAATCAGAATTCAAAGGATACCCATGACCCCCATTCGCTCGCTTGCCGTCGCATTCGTGCTTTCGACCGCGCTCGTTGCCGCCCCCGCCATGGCGCAGCGCAAGGCCCCGCAGCCCGCGCCGGTGTCCGAACTGGTCAAGGCCGTCTCGATCCCGCACGAAGCTTTCACCTTGCCCAACGGTCTGCGCGTCATCGTACATGAGGATCGCAAGGCCCCGGTGGTCGCGGTGTCGGTGTGGTACCGCGTTGGGTCGAAGCATGAGCCCAAGGGCAAGACGGGCTTTGCGCATCTGTTTGAGCATTTGATGTTCAACGGTTCGGAAAACGCCCCCAGTGATTTCTTCGAACCGTTGCAACAGGTCGGCGCGACCGATTTCAACGGCACCACCTGGCTCGACCGCACCAATTATTTCCAGACGGTGCCAACCGGCGCGCTTGATCTCGCGCTGTTCCTCGAAAGCGACCGCATGGGCCATTTGCTCGGCGCGGTGACGCAGGAAAAGCTCGATAACCAGCGCGGCGTGGTCCAAAATGAAAAGCGGCAGGGTGATAACCAGCCCTTCGGCCTGTTTTTTTACGATGTTCAGGAAAATCTGTTCCCCAAGGGGCACCCCTATCACCACAGCACGATCGGTTCGATGGCCGACCTCAACTCGGCGTCGATGGACGATGTACGCAAATGGTTCACCGACAATTATGGCCCCAATAATGCCGTGCTGGTGCTGGCAGGCGATATTGACGTGGCGACAGCCAAGGAACGGGTGACCAAATGGTTCGGCGATATCCCGCGCGGACCCGACATTCCTGTGGTCAATGGTGGGGTGCCGACGCTGCCTGCGCCGCTCGCCAAGACGGTGAAGGACCAGATCCCGACGACGCGCATCCATCGGCTGTGGACCTATGGCGGGCTCAACGAAAAGGACGCAGTCGATATGCAACTCGCGGCGTCAGTGCTCGGCGGGCTGTCATCGTCGCGGCTCGACAACAAGTTGGTGCGCAGCGAGGCGATTGCGGTCGGCGTGTCAGCCTTCACCTTGCCGTTTGAAGACGCTAGCATTTTCTTGGTTCAGGCTGATGTGAAGCCCGGCGTCGATCCGGCGCATGTCGCCAAGCGGCTCGACGAGGAAATTGCCGCCTTCATGGCCAGTGGTCCGAACGCCGACGAGTTGCAGCGCGCAAGCGCGAGCTTCCTTGGCGGGGCAATTGGCGGGCTGGAATCGGTCGGCGGATTTTCGGGCAAAGCGGTCGCGCTGGCCGAAGGCGCGCTCTATTCGAACAATCCCGGCTATTACAAAGTCGAGCTGGAGCGTATGGCGGCAGCTACCCCGGCCAGTGTCCAGGCAGCAATGCAAAAATGGCTGAGCCGCCCGGTGTTCGCGCTGACCTATGAACCCGGCGAGCGCGTCGCGGGCGGCGAAAATCGTGGCGGTGCCGCGGCGCCCGCAGCGCTGGATGTGAAGGCCAATCCGGCCGCGCCCGAATATTTTGCCAATCCAGCCTTTGGCGAGGCTGCGTTCGGTCCGCAGGCGCAGGTCGACCGGTCAACCTTCCCGCCGGTCGGCGAGCTCAAAGGGCTCGATTTTCCAGCGGTCGAGCGCGGCAAACTCAAGAACGGTATCGAAGTCGTCTTTGCGCGCCGCGTGACGGTGCCGACGGTCAATGTCGCGGTCAGCTTCGACGCGGGCTATGCTGCCGATCCCAAGAATGCACTCGGCACCCAGTCGCTGATGCTGAGCCTGATGGGCGAAGGCACCACCACCCGCGATTCAACGGCGCTCGCCGAAGCGCAGGAGCGGCTCGGTGCGCGCATTTCGGGCAATGCCGGCAGTGACGAAACGGTGTTTTCGCTGTTCGCACTCAAGCCCAATCTGGCGGCGTCGATCGATCTGCTGGCCGATTATGTTCGCAACCCGGCGTTCGACGCCAAGGAACTGGAGCGGATCAAGGCCACCCAGCTGACGCGGCTGAAGGCCGAGCTCAACAACCCCAATGCGCTGGCAACGCGCACCATTGCGCCGGTGCTGTTTGGCAAGGACCATCCTTATGGCATCCCCCCATCGGGGCTGGGCGAAGCCGCTGCGGTTCAGGCCGCAACGCGCGATAGTCTGGCGGCATTTCATGCCACCTGGCTGCGCCCCGACAATGCGCGCATCTTTGTGGTCGGCGACACCAGCCTGAAAGAAGTGGTAAAGCTGCTCGATGCCAGCCTGGGCCAATGGAAGGCGCCGGCAGTGCCCAAGCCGGTAAAGGATTTTTCCGCCGCCATTCCCGCGCCGCAGCCGCGCATATTGTTGGTCGACCGGCCCAAGGCGCCGCAGTCGGTGATCGTTGCTGGGAAGGTGCTGGCCGCGAAGGGCACCGATAGCCTGGAGGTGCTGCGCGCCGCCAACGAGATTTTTGGCGGCAGCTTCCTCTCGCGGTTCAACATGAACCTGCGCGAGACAAAGGGTTGGTCCTACGGCGTACGCAGCCAGGTGCTAAACAATCGCGACCGGGTCGCCTTTCTGGCGGTGGCTCCGGTGCAGGCCGACCGCACGGGCGATTCGATCCGCGAATTGCAGAATGATCTGCGCGGATTGCTGACCGACAAGGGCGTCAGCCCTGAAGAACTGACGCGGATGGCCAACGGCAATATCCGCGAATTGCCGGGCAGCTTTGAAACGTCAGGCGATGTGCTGGGGGGTTTGCAGAATAATGCGCGTTTTGGCCGACCCGACGATTATTACGAGAAGCTGGCCGATGTGTATCGCGGGATGACCGCGGCACAGATTGACGCTGCGGCGCGCGGCGCGCTGAGCGTCGATGATCTCACCTATGTGGTTGTGGGCGACGTCGCGACGGTCAAACCCCAGCTTGACGCGCTGGGGCTGCCCGTGGAAGTGGTGCCTGCAGCAGGCGCGCCTGCCCAGTGAATCCAACCCGGTATTGAGGAGAGAAAGAATGTCGAACGTCGCGGGCAGCTATGACTGCGTGACCAAATCGCCGATGGGTGATCAAAAATCGGTTTTCACCGTCAATGTCGATGGTGATAGCTTCACTGGCAGCAACGCCGGGGCCATGGGTGCGCTCGATGTGGAAAATGGCAAGGTCGATGGCAACAAGCTGACCTGGACAATGAATATGAAGGTGCCGATGCCGATGACGCTGGAATGCGAAGCCACGGTGGACGGCGATACGCTCACCGGCTCGATCAAGGCGGGCCCCTTTGGCTCGATGGCGATGACCGGCACGCGCCAGGGGTAATCCGCTGGCGAATTTTTTGGGAAAGCCCGTGCCAGCGGATCGTTGGCACGGGCTTTTTCTTTGCCCGCGGGGGTGGTCCTGATGGGCACATGGGCGCATAGCCGCTGCCCATGGCCCGCACCGATCCCCTCCCGCCAACAGCCGAATCGCGTCCAGGCCTGCCTGGTGCACGCGAAACGATCGTGATGATGGCGATGCTGATGGCATTGAATGCCATGGCGATCGACACGATGCTCCCCGCGCTGCCCGAAATGGCGCGCGACCTGAAAATCCGCGTGGACAATCACCGGCAATATATCATCGCCGTCTATTTGATCGGCACGGCGGCGGGGTCGCTCTTCTATGGTCCGCTCGCCGACCGGTTCGGGCGCAAGCCGGTGCTGCGCAGTGCGCTGCTGGCCTATGTGGTGCTGGCATTGGCGGGGGCGCTGGTGACCGGATTTGAAATCATGCTGGCGCTGCGGCTGGGGCACGGGCTGGCCGGCGCGGCGCTTGGCGTCGTGGTTACGGCGATTATCCGCGATCTGTTCGCGGGCGATGCGATGGCGCGGCGGATGTCCAGCATCATGCTGGTGTTCATGGTGGTGCCGGTGATCGCGCCGACGATTGGCGCGGGGATATTGCTGGTCGCAAGCTGGCGCGCGATTTTCGTGGTGATGGCGGTGTTGGGGCTGGTCATGCTGTTGTGGATCCGGCGACTGCCCGAAACGTTGGACCCAGCCAATGTGCGCAGTCTTGACGTGCGTACCATGGCATCGGGCTGGCTGGCGGTGACGCTGCACCGCCGCGCGGCGGGCTATATGGTCGCTGCAGGGGTGATGCAGGGCGCGCTTTATGGCTATCTAAACAGCAGCGAGCAGATCATCAGCGAAGTGTTCGGCGCGCGCGCGTGGTTTCCGGCGGTGTTTGCGGCGGTCGCGGTTGGCCTTGCGGTTGCCAATTTTTCCAATTCGCGCATCGTCGAACGTTTCGGCGCCCGCCGCGTCTCGCACACCGCCCTGTTTGCGTTTCTGACTTTTGCCTTGCTGCAGGTGCTGGCGGCGGACAGCGGGGATGAAACGCTGGTACTGTTCACCCTGCTCTTGGCCTTCAATGTGGGTTTGATCGGCTTTGTCGGCGCCAATTTCGGTGCCATCGCGATGGAGGATTTTGGGCGCATGGCGGGCGTCGCCAGCAGCTATCAGGGCTTTGCCCGTGGGCTGATCGCCGCGCTGGTCGGTGTCGGTATCGGCCAGCAATTCGACGGCACGACGATGCCGCTGGCGCAGTCTTTCACCGTCGCGGCGGTGATCGGAATTGCGCTGGTGCTGTGGGCCGAGCGGGGGCGCTTGTTCACCAGGCAGGGGACCACGCCCAAGGATCATTTCTGACAGAGAAAAGGGGGCTGCAGCCCCCTTTTCCTTTAGCGAAGCATACGAGCCTCAGCTGCCAGCAACCGGGCCCGGAAATTCGGGCATGTCAGGCGCGTCATCCTGAGCATCGCCATGCTGCAGGTTGGAATTGCGCATGCCGTAGATGAAGTAGAGCGCAACCGCACCGATCATGAACCAGACAAAGAAGATGAGGACCTTGGGCGGTACCGTGGTGATCAGGTAGAAGCACGACAAAATGCCGAGCACCGGCAGTACCGGATAGAACGGCACTTTGAAGCCCCGCGGCAGATCGGGGGCAGTGCGCCGCAAAAAGATGACCGACAGGCATACGATGGCAAAGGCGGCCAGCGTTCCGACCGAGGTCGCGTCGCCGAGGACGTTGATGTCGAAAAAGCCGGCCGCCACCGCCGTGATCAGGCCAACAAGCAGCGTGTTGACATAGGGGGTCTGATATTTGGGGTGCACCCGGGCGAACACTTTGGGCAGCAGACCGTCGCGCGCCATGGTGTAGAAGATGCGCGTCTGCGCATACATCAGCACCAGCACCACCGAAGTGAGGCCGATGATCGCCCCGATCTTGATGATCTTGGCAAGCCAGCCCCACGTAGGGCCGAAATTATCGACCACCACCGCGACCGGATCGGGCACGTTGAGGGTCGAATAAGGGACCAGCAGCGTCATAATCGCAGCCACCAGCATGTAAATGACCGTGCAAACGACCAGACTGCCAATAATACCAAAGGGCATGTCTTTCTGGGGGTTGCGCGCTTCCTGACCAGCGGTCGAAACCGCTTCGAACCCGATATAGGCAAAGAAGACGATCGACGCCGCGCGCATGATCCCGTCAACGCCGAATTCGCCAGGGCCAGTGTTTTCCGGGATGAAGGGTGTCCAATTCTTGGCCGCCAGTTCGGTGAAGTTGGACAGGACGATGAGGCCGCCGACGACGATGAAGGCGACCAGCACGCTGACTTTGATCGCGACGATGATGTTGTTGACCTTGGCCGATTCCGAAACGCCGAGCACCAATAGGAGTGCCAGCGCGAGGCAAACAAGGAAGGCCGGCAGGTTGAAGAGGGTTGTGACCGTCTGACCATCGACCAGCACCGGTGCGCCGTCCTTCATCAGCGTCATGCCGGCAGGACCGGTCAGTTGCGCCGGTATCTGGAGGCCAAAGTCGCCTAGCAAACTGACGACATAGCCGCCCCATCCCACGG
>CAYNXF010000021.1:0-46205 GCA_964401155.1 uncultured Sphingopyxis sp. | reverse complement strand
GCTATTATGTGAACAGCTTTGGCATCGACTATCTGACGGGCATCCTTGGCACATTCACGGCACTCGGCACCGCCCCGCCAGCCGGGCCGCTGCCGGCATCCTATCTGGGCACGCCATTCTTCCGCAACAACACCGACCAGCTCGATGTGCGGTCTTATGGCTTGTTTGGCGAGGCTTATTGGGAACTATCCGATGGCATCAAGCTGACCGTCGGTGCGCGTTACACCAACGACAAAAAATCGGTGCGCGCGCGCTCGACATTGGCGAGCTTCCTGGTGCCCTTCACCCAGACCGGCAATGTGTTCAATTCGCCCTTTGTCGGGTCGTTTGATGCCGATCCTGGCTTGGCCGGTAACCAGCTGTTCCAGGAACGCGAAGTCGGCTTTGACGAAATTACGGGCCGTGCCGTGCTGGACTGGCAGATCACGCCCGATAATCTGCTCTATTTCTCCTATTCGCGCGGGTATAAGTCGGGCGGGATCAACCCGCCGTTGCAGCCGATCTTTGCGGTCGATGAAAGCTTCGTCCCTGAACTGGTCGATAGCTTTGAAATCGGCAGCAAGAACCGGTTTGGTGATTTGCAGCTGAATCTGACCGGTTTCTATTACAAATATAAGGACTTGCAGCTCAGCCGCATCGTTGCACGCACCTCAGTCAACGACAACGTCGATGCCGAAATCTATGGTCTGGAAGCCGAAGCGGTGATCACGCCCTCACCCAACTGGGTGATCAACATGGGCGCGTCCTATCTGCACACCAAAGTGTCGAGCGACAAATTCCTTGGCAATCCGCGCGATCCGTCGGGCGGGCGTTCCGACACTGTGATCATCAAGGATATCACCAACGGTGCCAATTGCGCCGTGGTGCCAACCACGGCCGGCAATGCGGCGGGAACCGCAGGGTTTGTGACCGCTATTAACGCCGGCCTGGGCCTGCGCGCTCCGACCGGCTTTGGCCCGAACAGCGGCATCAACTCGCCAGGCGCTTTCGGCATCTGTTCGGTGCTTCAGGCGCAGGCCGCGGGCGCGGTTGGCGCTGCATTCGGCGGAATCACTATCGAGAATGCCGGGGTGCCGGTGAACATCCGCGGTAATGAACTGCCGCAGGCGCCGAATTACAAGTTCAGCGTCGGCGTCCAGTACACCGCCGATATCGGCACCGACATGACCCTCGTCCCGCGCTTTGACCTTGCCTATACCGGCGACAGCTATGGCAATATCTTCAATGGGCGGATTAACGAGATCAACGGCTATGCGCAGGCCAATGCGCAAATCCAGTTGAATGGCGGCGACAACCGCTGGTTCATCAAGGCGTTCGTCCAGAACATCTTTGACAGCCAGTCGGTCACCGGGCTCTACGTCACCGACCAGTCGTCAGGTCTGTTTACCAACGTCTTCACGCTTGACCCGCGCCGCTATGGCATTGGCGCCGGGATCAAATTCTGACGCAGCGACGAAATTGAAATCAGGGTTGAAAGGCCCCGGTCATTCGCAAGGATGGCCGGGGTTTTTCATTGCAAAAGTGGGGAATAATGGTGCCCGGGGACGGGATCGAACCGCCGACACTGCGATTTTCAGTCGCATGCTCTACCAACTGAGCTACCCGGGCACGGGCCGCTGCCAACCCAGTGGGCGGCGAAACGAAGCGCGGCTATAGGGATGCGGTTTCGTGCTGTCCAGCGCCTTTGTGACGGTCTGGTAACGCATTATTCGCCGCCGCCACCGCCCTCGGCAATGCCGTCATCAAGCCCGCCATCGGGCGAGTCATTGACCGGCACGCGATAGTCTTCGCCGAACCATTTGATCAGGTCGCGGTCGCGGCAACCGCGGCTGCAAAAGGGGCGAAATTCTGGGTCGCGTGGCTTGCCGCACGACGGGCAGCGTGCATTGCTATTGGGCATGTCCGCATCCTTTGAGGCTGTTGTCGTTAGCAAGGGCAACGGAGCGGCCCGTGCGCTGTTCCAGCGCGGTCAGCCAGTGCGGTCGAGCGGCGAGCAGGTCAATAACAGCGGTGCGCGCGCTGAGCGTCAGCACCCCTGCCCCGACCGCGCGTTCCGCATGGCGCAGCAGCGCGAGGGCGTCGCTGAGCGCCGGTTCATATTGCACCCGTTCGAGCAGCGACGGCCGCTCGCGGCGGCGGACGATCTGGACAAAGCCAAAGCCGTTCATGGCGGTTTTTTCCCACGTGCCGGTGAGGGCGGCCTCCAGCAGCGCATCGATGCGCTGGCGGGCAGCGCGATTGGCCAGCGTGGGAAAGTCGATTCCAATCGAACCCGTTATGCCCAACGCGTTGATCGCCGCCAGCGCCGCGTGCGCCCCGGCTTCGGCGAGCGCTTCGGGGGCGAGCTCGCCGTCGATGTCGATGAGTGTCATCGCCGGAGTAAGTGCGACGGCGAGCGCGCCGCCCGGGAACGGCCAGTCACCCGAACGCGCGATATCCAAGAGTTCGCTCCAGCCCGCGGCCTCGAGCGCATCAGGCGTGGCCGCTGGGCGAAGCTCGCGAATGGGATGGCCGGTGGCGGCAAGGCGCGCGCGCAGGCTGGGCGCGGGGCGCAGGGCGGCGTCGCTGACGATGGCCTGCCCGGGCTTGGCACGCGCTGCCTCACGCAGCGCCGTGCGAGTGACCTCAATGGTCACGTCGGCGCCCTCGGTCAGCGTGGCGGGCGCTCCGGCCAGCCACAATTCGCTGCCGTCCGCAATGCGCACGCGGGCCCGGCGGCGGGGATGGTCGCGCGCGATCAGCCGCGCGGGCAGGACCGCGCCGACGCCGGGACCATCATCGTCACGCTCAACTTCGGCGGCGATGATGCCATCGTGCTCAACCAGCACCGCGCGGCGCTCGCCGATGCCGTCTTCATACAGCCATTCAGCCATGGTGCGCGATGATACCCGCCGCCGCCAGCAACGCGGCGGTTTCGGCAAGTGGCAGCCCGACGACGCCCGAATGGCTGCCTGCCAGCCAGCGCACGAACATCGCGGCGCGGCCCTGGACGGCGTAGCCCCCCGCTTTGCCCTCGCCTTCGCCATGCGCGGCATAGGCGGCGATCTCTTGCGCGTGCAGGCGTTTGAAGGTGAGGATGGTTTCGGACAGGCGGGTGCGCAGCCGCCCTTCGCCATCCACCATGGCGATGGCCGAAAACACGCGGTGGCGGCGCCCCGACAACAGGGTCAGGCACTGCGCGACCTCGGCCGCGTCGGCAGCGCGTGGCAGGATGCGGCGGCCGAGCGCGACAACGGTGTCGCCCGCCAGCACCGCCTCGCCATCAGCGCGGGTCACGGCGGCGGCTTTTTCGGTCGCCATCCGCAGCGCGTAATCACGGGGGAGTTCGCCCTTGCGCGGGGTTTCATCAATATCAGGCGAAGCGATGCGCGCGGGCGTGACGCCAATCTGGGCGAGCAATTCCCGGCGACGCGGCGAAGAGGAGGCTAGGACGAGCTGCGGCGCGGCGCGCATGTCCATTGTCACTTGAAGCGATAGGTGATCCGACCCTTGGTCAGGTCATAGGGGGTCAGCTCGACGAGCACTTCGTCGCCAACGAGCACGCGGATGCGGTTTTTGCGCATTTTCCCGGCGGTGTGGCCCAGGATTTCATGGTCATTTTCCAGCTTCACGCGAAACATCGCGTTCGGCAGCAGCTCGACCACCTGGCCGCGCATTTCCAATAATTCTTCTTTCGCCATGCGAGTGTCACAAATCCATAAGTTTGATGCGATGCGCGCCCATAGCGGCAAATGTGCGCGATGGGAAGCGAAGGCTAAGCCCCGCCCAACCGCCGCACCACCCGCCACAGCATCGACCGCACCCGCGCGTGCCCCGGCCATCGTGGTGGCATAGGTGCGCTTATCCCCCACCGGCGCAGCCATTTGTTCGCCGCATGGGCTTCGGCTTCGCGGTAGCTCCATGTCGAGCGCCAAGTTATGCTGAGTGACAGCGCGGGGGCATCGGCGACTTCCACATAATGCGGGGCCATCACCGGCATGTGCACTGCATCGCCAGGACCCAGGGGGACGCTCAGTTGCTGGCCCTCGAAAGCTTCGTCCCACGGCAGATTGCGGTGGCCGCCGCTGTGGTAGCGTTCATGCTCGGCCGCGGGGGCGAAGCGCTCGTCGCCGGCCGGCCAGACGTGCATTACCTTGTCGCCCCAGATGTTAAGCAAGATGTTGTGCTCAGGATCGAAATGGAAGGGCGTGATCGCGCGCGGCGAGGAGATGAAGATGAAGCCCTGCGGGGTGAGCATTGGTCCTGTACGCGGCTCGACGGTGGCAGCGAGTTCGCCGAGCAGGTCCATCAGGAGCGCGCGGTAAGGGGGCACGGCCTCGATGTTTTTGAGCACAGCCCAGCTTTTGTTCTGTGAGATGGTGCGGATGGTTTCGCCGATGCCAATGGCGCTTTGCGGAATATCCTCTGGCGCGATGCCGACGGGGAGCGCGGCGGGGTTATATTCGACGCTGCCGGGGCCGAGCGCCTCGCCGAGGGCGGCGAGCGCATCGAGGGTGAGCAGCGGGTGCTCCGCCAGATTGTGGCGCAGCGGCCCCGGCGTTTCGGGGTAAAGCGCGGCGAAGGCAGCGCGGGCTGCGTCGTCGAAGATGGCGCGGGTGATGGGGGTGTGTTTGGTCATGGCTGTTCGCCTGAATCGGCAGCGCTTGTGCTCCGGCGCAGGCCGGAGCTTTGGCCGACAGCAACGCCCTCCCCTGCCAAGGCTCCGGCCTGCGCCGGAGCACGGAGGCTATTTTGGCGCAAGCGCCGCCATGCCGCCTCGGCGCGGGTCAGTGCGGCGTATTGCAGGCGCTGCGCCCGCCCACCGATGGCGGCATTGACCCAGACGAGGCTGCGGCGCTCACGCCAGAGACTGTCGATCATCGGGTGGCCGGGCGCAGCACAGCTATCGATCCATTTAAGGTCCACGCGGTCGAGCAGGTCGAGGTTCGCCTGTTGCAGCAGCACGCCGGGGGAGAAGCGCGCCAATCCCTCTGCGTACGTCGTCTTGAAGGAAAAGCCGCCGGGCGGGCAGAGGAAATTCACGAGCATGGCGATGGGCGCGCCGTTTTGGGCGAGCATACGCATGTCGAGACGCTTTGCGCTTGCCGCACCCGCGACAATGGTGCGCGCCCACGCTGCGGTTGCTGGATCGCTGGCGAGCGCGCTGCCCGCCTGCCCCTTCCAGCCCGCCAGCTCGAGCGCGAAGAAGGCGTCGAGCCATGGGCTGGTCGGCTCGCCTGCTTGCCAATGGCGAAATTCCAGCGGGCCCATTTCGCCGAGGCGCGCCGATTGGCGACGCAATTCCTTGCGTTTCTTCGGGCGGACGGCGGCTTCCCAATAGGTTTGTGGTGACAGGTCGCTGTCCAGCAGCGCGCGGGTTTCGCGGTGGACGGGGGCGGTACTGGTCTGGCCGCGCAGGGCGATCGCTTCGAGCAATGCGCAGTGCAGCGGGCCATTCTCGGTAAGGCGCTGGAGCTGCAGCAGCGCGCCGCCGTGCGCGTCAGCATCGCACCAGCCGAGCAGCGCCTGCCAAAAGGGCAGCTCCGCACCAGCGCGAACCAGCGGCGCGCCGTGGAAATGATTGGGGTGCGCCCAAGTGACGCTGTGGCGAAGCGGAAGCGGACCGTAGCGGCTGGCGGTCGCCAGCGGTATTAGGCCGATCAGCTCGCCAGCTGCCTCGACCGCAACCAGCCGAGCGGCGCGCTGGGGATCGAGTAGTTGCAGCGCGGGGGCGAGGCACCAGCGTTCGGCAAAAGCATTGGGTTCGCTGGCGTTGCTCGCAAGCGCGTCCCATCGCGCGGCAAATTCGGGAGTGAGCGCCAACGGATCGACGACACCCGCGCCAAGCGGGCCATGCTCGCTGGGGCGGATGGCGCGGTGGTAAATCATGGGCGGCAGGGTAACGCGGGGTGGTTAAGATCGGGTGGGCTTCACTCCCTTTCCGTTCGCCTCGAGCAAAGTCGAGAGGCCCATCGGCCCTGCGCCTTCCTTCGGGGAGTCTCGACTTCGCTCGACACGAACGGGATTGGAGTTGGGCTCCCTATAACCCAAACAGCCGCACCAACGCCTTTTCCAGCATAAGCATTTGCCAGATGGTTCGGCCATGATCGCGGCGGCCCGACTGGTGCGCGGCAACGACGCGGCCGACCTCGGCCATATCGAACCAGCCCGACCGGGCGAGCGTGGATGAAGCGGCGAGCGCGAGCGCCGTTCCCGCGAGCGGCCCGCGAAACCAGGCAGAGATAGGCGTGACGAACCCCATCTTTGGCCGATACAGAATTTCGCGCGGCAAATAGGGTTCCATAGCACGCTTCATAATCGCTTTGCCCTGCCCGCCGGACACGCGCATCGACGCTGGCAGGCTGGCGGCGAATTCGACAAGGCGATAGTCGAGCAATGGCTCGCGCGCCTCCAGCCCCACCGCCATGCTCATGCGGTCGGTTTTGGTCAAAATGTCGCCGGGCAGCCAGATTTTGAGGTCCGCATATTGGGCACGGTCGAGCGGCTCGCGGGCTGGTGCCTCCGTCATCGCCTGCCAGTAACGCGCCTCGCCGCGATGGTCGCCCAGTGCGGTACGTGCCGCGTCATTGAACAGCCGCGCGCGCTGGGCCGGGCCGGTAACGCCGACGGCTTCGGCATAGGCGGTCGCCCCGTCGCGCGCGAGGCTGGCGAGCGTGGCGCGGGCGCGCAAGGGGCGCGGCGCCCAGTCGGCTTGCGGCCAGACGCGCGCGAGCGGTCCGAGCAAGCTGCGGCGCAATGCGGCGGGGATGAAACCACGCAGCCGTTCTTCCTGACGCTGGAACACATGGCGGCGATAGCCCGCGAACGCCTCGTCCGCGCCATCGCCGGACAATGCCACCGTCACCTCTTCGCGC
The DNA here is from genome assembly GCA_964401155.1 of uncultured Sphingopyxis sp. Lineage (GTDB taxonomy): Bacteria > Pseudomonadota > Alphaproteobacteria > Sphingomonadales > Sphingomonadaceae > Sphingopyxis. Next base: position 39,351 of record CAYNXF010000021.1, on the reverse strand, counting down.
GCAAGTTCACAGACCCGAAATGTCGGGAGTGCGCTGGCGTCGGCAAAGGGTTCGTCGAAATGATCGGCGATCCGGTCGATCAACGAAAAATCGTCCGCCGCAACGATGCGGCTGCGATGGTCGGTGGCAAAACGGTCGGCGATTTGCCGTGCATAGACGGTTTCGTCGAGCGAAGCCTGGTCAAAGCCAATGGTGCAGGTTTTGACCGCCTTGCTGCTCGCCTCGGCCATCAGCGCGACGACGCTGCTGCTGTCGACCCCGCCCGAGAGGAAAGCCCCCAACGGCACATCGGCAACCATGCGGTCGCGCACCGCGGCGCGCATCAGGTGGACAAGTTGGTCGGCGCATTCGCCCTCGCTGGCCTTGACCCTGCGCGAGAAATCGGGCCGCCACCAGCAGGTCGGCGGCGGCACCGGCTTGCCCCGTTCGATAAGCATATAATGGCCCGCTGCGAGCTTTTCGACGCCCGCAAGGATGCTGGTGTCGTCGGGGACATAGCCAAGCGCCAGGAAATCCTCGACCGCGCTCAATCGCGCTTCGCGGCGCAGCAGCGGGTGCGCAAGCAGGCCCTTGAGTTCGCTGGCAAAAGCAAGCGCGCCGTCGCTAAGCTGCGCCAGATGCAGCGGTTTGACGCCGAGCCGGTCACGGGCGAGGAACAGGCAGCCGCGCCTGGCATCGTGAATGGCAAAGGCAAACATGCCGTTGAGGCGCGCGAGGCACCCCTCGCCCCATTGCCGCCAGGCCGCGATGATGACTTCGGTGTCGCCGTCGGTGCGGAAGTGATAGCCGCGCCCTTCAAGTTCGCGCCTGAGTTCCTGGAAGTTATAGATCTCACCGTTGAAGCTGATGGTGACCGCTTCATCGTCACTGTGCATCGGCTGCGGGCTGCCGTCGATGTCGATGACCGAGAGGCGGAGGTGGCCCAGGCCAACGCCGGGCGCTGTCCACACGCCCGACCCGTCGGGGCCGCGATGGCCCATAGGGGCAAGCATCGCGCGGACGCGTGCCGGATCGACCGGTTTAGCCGTTTCGTGATGATAAAGACCTGCAATGCCGCACATGACATGGGCCCTAACCGCTTTCGCGGCCATGGTCAGCCATTTCGGATGAGCCGTTCGATATTGATGGCAGGATCATTGGCGGGCCGGTCGAACCAACGATGCGCGACCAGCATCACTGCAATCAGCGTGACCGCAAAGAAAACCCATCCATAAATAAGGTGATCGACCCCGGTGGCATAGGCATGGCCCCAGTTTTCCGCGATCACGATAGTGCCAAAGGCGCGCAGGGCGTTGGCAAGGATGGTGGTCAGCAGCGCGCTGGCGACAAAGATGATGCGCCGCTTCCAGCTTTTGAAGCACAGGTGCGCGGCGAGCATGGCGAAGGCCGCCATCGCGACCAGAAACATGACGCCAGAGCAGGCCTCGGCCACCACAAACATGCCGCTTGGGGTGGTAATATAAAGGCCATCGAGCGTCGCCGGAATGCCTGAAAGTGCGAGCAGCGGCATCGTCAGCTGCGCGGTGATATGCTGGAACAGCGGCACGACTTCGTCACCAAATGGCACCAGCAACAAAGCATAGGCGAGTGGAAAGGCCAGTGCACGAACGAGCACGGGTCCGAGCGCCACTAGCACAGTGGCTTGCAGCATAAGCACGATGCCGAGATGGCGGAGCAATGCAACGTCAATCGCCTGCCCGGCCGCCCAAACACCAAGCGCCCCGAGCAGTGCCAGCCCGCCCGGCAACCAGAGTGTCGGCGTCAATGCCGCGACAAGTCTGGCGCGTTCAGCGACCAGCCAAACGAGTATCGCCGGTATGAGCAAAATATGGTTGTAGGTGGAGCTGGTCCACCAGATGCTGACCATATGCGCAAAGTCGCGCGCGAACAGCGCGGCAATGGCCGCCCACAACAATGAAAGCGACACAAGGGGGCGGTGCCAGGTGCGGGCCAGCGTCATGACGGCAATCCCAAGTGCCGCGCGAGCAGGCCAAGCATCGCTTCCCAGCCATAACGATCAATCATGCGCTGGCGCGCTGCTTCGCCCATGGCAGCAGCAGTCGCGGGGCTGGCGAACAGCTCGAGCACCTCTCGCGCCATATGTGCTTCCATCGCCAACGGATCGGAAATGCGCAAATGCTCGCCATGAGCAGCGTCGATGCCCTCGGCAGCGGCGGGGGTTGTGACCACCGGCCGCGCCATTGCCATCGCCTCGAGCAGCTTGTTCTGCACGCCGCGCGCCATCAACAGCGGCGCGACCACCACATCGGCAGCGGCCAGCCAAGGGCGCACATCGGGCACTTCGCCCGTCACCTCGACGCCGGGCCAGCCTGACATTTCTGTTACCTCGGGCGTCGGGGTACGGCCCACAACCGCAAAACGGGTGGCCGGATAGAGCTTGCGGACGATGGGGAAGACATGTTGCCCGAACCAGCGCACAGCATCGATATTGGGCCGATAATCCATCTGGCCGGTAAAGACGATCAGGCGGCCTTTGCCTTTTCTCAGGCGGACAAAGTCAGCGTCAGGCGCAAAGCGGGCGGTGTCGATACCGTTTTCCAGCGCATGGACCCGATCGGTGCCAAGGCCGCTGCGGTCTCGGAACAGCGCCGCTTCAGCCGTGCTGACGAAGAGGCTGGCATCGGCGCGTCGAGCGATCTTGGCTTCATAGGCAGCAAGTACACGCGCCTCACGGGCGTAAACCCGGCGGGTCGCTGGATTGGCCTCGCCTTCAGCGTAGTTATGGAACTTTGCCGAATCGACGTCGACGAAATCCATTACGACGCGCCCAGCAAAGTGATCGCGCGGAGGGATATATTGGCCCATCTGGCCCGAAAAGCCGACGATGTGGGTGATGTTGCCGTGACAAATGAGTTTGTCGACATGCTGCGCCAGACCTGCGTGACCAAAGGCGCTAACACTGGCCGGTTCGCGGCGCACGAGCGATTGCAGCAGCGCGGCGGGGCGGCTGCGCGTGCGGACTTCTAGATGGAGGCTGGCGGCCAACGGAGCGAGCTTGGCACGGGCAATTTCGGCGTCAGCCCCGCTGTCGCAGAGCGAAGCAACATGCACCGGGGCCAACTTCGTCAGCGCTTCGAACATATGCCAGCTGCGGATCCGGTCGCCGCGGTCGGGCGGCCACGGCGCGCGGTGGGTGAGGAACAGGATTTCGGGCATCACCCCAGCCCGCGCGAAATATGCGGTCCCACGCGATTGGCGAGCCATAGCGGCAGGCGTTTCCAGGCGTTCACCTGCATCCGGTATTTGGCACTGGTCGGGTTGGTGTCGCGCGCGGCCTGACCCTCTGCCAGCCAGCGCGCATAGGACAAAGGTTCCGGTTCAAATCCCCAGTTCTTTTTATAGGCGAAAGGACCCGTGCCGACCTTGGACCGGCCAAAGTCGAACCGCGTGCAACCGCGCTCCCACGCATGGCGCATCAGCGCGAAATACATCAGTTCATTGGCGCGAGCCTTCCGCGCTTCGGGAAGGCCGCCGCCCCAATAGGGCATCACCGTGCCGCGCCAATAGAGGCTGAGCACGCTGGCAATAGCGCGGCCATTGTCGCGGACGGTCAATATGTCGGCGGCATCGCCGAAACGCGCGATCACCTCGGTAAACAGCGCGCGCGGGAAAACGGGCGTTCCGAGGTTGCGTACGCTGGTCGCATAGACGCGATAATGGTCGCGCTGTTCAGCGTCGCTGGTGACGGTGGTGACGGTGAGATGGCTGTCGAGCGCTTTGCGCACCTCGGCACGCTGCTTGCGCGGGATGACGAGCAGCTCAGCGGCATCATCGACGGCGAGATCGCGGGCGAAACCGGCGTAGGTGCCTTCCTCAACCGACCAGCAGGGCGCTGCCGGGTGCGGGCCGCCCCGCAGTTCGATTGTGGGGATGCCTAGCTGGCTGGCGAGACCGACGGCGGCATGGGCCAACAATGCAGCGCTGGTTTCATCGTCAGCCAAAATCCCTCCGCCGACGCCAAACGCGCTGCCGACCAGCGCCTCCCCAAATAGCGGCGATTTGACGTGGTGGAGCGGGAGTATCCCGGTGATTTGCCCTACCCCATCGTGCGCGGCGAGCACATGCGCGCGGTGACCGGTAGCGGCGCGAACCGCTTCGCTCCACGCGCGGCTGTGGAAAGGGGTGGCGTTGGGCGCGGCGGCGACGAATGCATCCCACGCGCCCGCGTCGGTGAGCGGGGCGACGGTCAGCGCAGGTCGGGGGTGGTGCGGCGCATTCATGCCGCCGCGCGCCAGCCCGTGGCGCGCTCTGCCAATTGTGGGACAATGGCATCAACGCGGTCCCATGGGAAGTCGCCCAGCATCCGCCCAAGCTTGCCCGCCATGGCCGACAAGCCAGTGTAGTGGCGCAGTTTCGACCTTAGCGGAGCGCCCGCGACGCGCGGCTGGCTCGGGTCAATCTCCCAAGGGTGGAAATAGAGGATGGCTGGGTGGCCTTCCCCGGTAATCTGCTCGATTGCCCAGCGGGTGACGCCATAGGGCAGGATGCGCATGAAGCCGCCGCCGGCTGCCACGCTGCGCCCGGCAAAGCGCGCGGTCGTGACGGGCCATTCGATCAGATCACTGTCGGCGAGCGGCCGCCAGGCATGGCGCGGGCTGCCGGGCCAACCATAATGATCGTGCATCACCGGCGCGACGCTCGATGAATAGGTAAAGCCCTGTTCGGCCAGAATGGCGTGCGCCCAGGGCGTGCGCGGATCGATCGAGAAGCTGGGGGCACGATAGCCGGTGACGGCGGTGCCGCCCGCATCCTCGAGGATGGCACGGCTGTGCTTCAAATCGGCGGCGAACTGGTCGGCGGTCAGCGTGAACACGCGCGCATGGTCATAGCCGTGGCTGGCGAGTTCATGCCCCGCCGCGACAATGCGCTTGATCAGCGCCGGATAGCGCTCGGCAACCCAGCCCAAGGTGAAGAAAGTGCCCTTAACCCCAGCGGCGTCGAACAGCGCCAACACGGCATCGCAATTACGCTCTACCCGGCAATCGAGCGTCGGCCAGTCGGCACGGTCGATCGTGCGCTCAAATGCGCCGACCTGAAACCAGTCCTCGACATCGACCGACAGGCCGTTGCGCATTTCGCACCCCTTCTCAAGCCGCCCAATTGTTCATTTGCGGTGCGCCCGCCGGATCGCGCTCCACCCATTCGATCAGCAGGTCGAGCACACGGCGCAGCACCTCGTCATGATCCTTGATCTGGGCTTCGAGCGCGGCAATGCGGGCTTCAAGCGCGGCGGTGTCGGGCGCCGGCGCAGTGGGAGCAGCAGCCGGAGCAGGCGGCCAGCTGATCGTTTCCCGGACCGGCGCGGATGCGGGAGCCAGCGTGTTGAGCACCAATTCGGGTTCGGGGCGCGCAGCGGGGGCCGGTGCAGTTGCTGCAACGGGCTGGTTGAACCCGCCATCGGCCGACATTTCGGCGACCACCGCGCGCACATGCGCGCCGGTGATGCGGCTGAGCTTTTCCAGCGCGCCCAACAGCAATACCCGGCTGACCAGCACATTCAGACGGCGCGGCACGCCATCGCTATGTTCATACAGCAAGGAAATGGCATCGGGTGCAAAGGTCGGGTTGCCCGACCAGCCAACTTTGCCGAGCCGGTGCAAGATATAGGGCTCGACCTCCTCGGGCTCCATCGGGTCGAGGTGGTGCGTGGCGATCACGCGCTGGCGCAGTTGTTCCAGCGTTGCTGACTGGAACAACGTGGCACGAAACTCGGGCTGGCCGAGCAAAAAGATTTGCAGCAGCGAGTGGCCACCCAGCTGGAAATTGGACAGCATGCGCAGCTCTTCGAGCGCGGCGACGGGCAAATTCTGCCCCTCGTCAACAATCAGCAACGTGCGGCGACCAGCCCGCGCCTCCTCGCGCAGGAATTGTTCGATGAAGCTCAAGAGCTCGGCCTTGCCCAGCCCTTCCCAGTCGAGGCCGAATTGTTCGGCGATGAGCTGGAGCAACGCCTCACCGCTGACCGCGGTCGAGACCAGCTTGGCGGCGGTCAGCCGGTTGGGATCGATGTTATTCATCAAATGGCCGACCAACGTGGTTTTGCCCGCGCCAATATCACCGGTAATCACGATGAAACCTTCGCCCTGCGCCAGACCATAGCCCAGATAGGACATGGCTTTGCGATGCGTCGCGCTTTCAAAATAGAAATGCGGATCGGGGGTCAGCTGAAACGGGCGTCCCTTAAGGCCATAATATTGATCGTACATTTGTTTATCCCCGCCTTCCGGTCAGAAATTATACCGCAGGCCCAGCAGCGCCGAACCGATGAGTTCGCTGTTGAAGCCATCCTGATCAAAGCTGCTGAGCGTTGCCGCGGCCGTGCCCGTGAGCTGGCGCCAGAAACGGTGGGTATAGGTGACCCCCGCCCCCATCGCCGTGACATCGCCCGCGCCGGGCGCGCCATTATCGAAGTAGTTGAACGTGACGGTACCGGTCAGGTCGCTATCGCGATCAAGCTGGCGCGCGGCCGAGGCGAAGGCATAATAATTTTCGTCGGTTATGCCATTGAAGGGGGCAAGCACCGAACTCGGCGGAACCAGCAATTTGCGCCGGTCATAGCCGCCACCGACACCCAAATTCCATCCCCCCGCAGTGCGCGACAGCAGCGCCTGCACGCCGCGGCTGCGGAATTGTGTTGCCGTCGCGCTGCCGAGCGCAGGGCTTAGACAGCCCGAACCCTGATTGCCGAACACACAGGTACCAATGCCGCCATCCAGCGGATTGCGGACGAATTCGAATTGAGTCGGCAAGTCCGAAAGTCCGTTCGACAGCGAGCGGCCAAAGCTGGAAATGCCGTCATAGACGCCGACCTGCAACAGCATGGCGTGGTTGGGGCGATAGCTGAATGAACCGGTGAAGATGGTGTCACCATAGCGCCGCCCGACTTTTGTCGTCAGCGACGTGCGGCGGCTTGGCTGCCACATCACGCCGACGTCCCAGATCAGGCCGTCAATGTCATAGGCAAGTTGGCGCGGGCTGGTGGGGTCGGTGACAAGGCGGCCATTGACGGTGCGCACGGGCACTCCGCCCGCGTCGAGCAGCGGCTCGCGCTGGCTTATTTCAATATCTTCATAGCCGACCCCGCCGAGCAGCGCGACGCTGGGCGAGATGGGCACGGTCACGTCGGCGCGGACATATTTGCCGTCGAAGCGCTGGTCGAGCTGGCTGGCATCCTCGCGCTCCCACCCGCCCGACACTTGCCAGCCGAAGGGCAGATCGCCCGGGCGCTGACCGACACTGGCCCATGCGGCGTGGTTGGTCGATGTGTCGAACACGTCGGAGGCGAGCGTGCCGGGGGCGAGGATGGCGGCGCTTTCGATATCGACCTTGCTATAGCCAAAGCGATACCCCGCGCCGACATCCAGATTGGCAATGCGCGTCGCAAAGGTCGGCCCGGCATAGACGCTGTATACATTGGCAATATTGCTGCGGTTGCCGGTGATGACATTGTTGGCGGCGCCCGACCCATCGGCGCGCGTCCGGCTGGCGAGTGCGCCCGCCTCCAAATTGAAGCCGCGCGCGACTTCGAGGCGACCGCGCACAAGGCCCGAAATCACGTCCTGATCGGCCAGCCCGTCCGACAGGCCGAAACGGCGTTCATAGCGGATGCTGGCGGCGAGTTCGGCGCGGCGCGTGGCGATGCTGGCGTCGACCCCGGCAGCCACGGTGCTGTAGGTCAGGACGTCGCCGCCGTTTTTGAGATCGGCGGTCAGGATCGCCCCAACTTCCAGATAGGGCTGGATTTCGGTGCGCGACTGGCGTTGGCGCGGTGCGCTCTCCGCCGCTTTGGCCGCAGGCTTTGCGTCGCTGGCTTCTGGCGCGGGGGCACCAAAATCCTGAGCCTGCGCCGGGACGGTTGCCAGCAACAGCGCGAGAATGAGCGGAGTGCGGGTCATGCACCGCTTCCTTGACCATAATAGGTCCCAAAGCGGCGACCCCCGGGCGAGAATTTGACACCGTTGAGCAGCAGCTGGATGTGCGGGCAGGCACTGACCAGCCCGACCGCATCGCGCAGCGACGCTTCCAGCGTTTCATCGGCGCGTACCACCATCACTAGCTGACCAACATGCCCTGCCAGCACGGCGGCAGGCGACGCGGCGAGGATAGGCGGCGAATCGACCAGGATGATGCGGCCCGGCGCACCCGCCTCGAGCCGCGACAACAACGCCTCTGTCCGCGACGAGGCGAGCAACTCGCTGTCACCGCTGGTCGATTGGCCTGAGGGCATGACCTTGAGACGCGGCAGATCGGTCTGGATCAGGCATTCACCAACCGGCAGGCGCGGATCGGCCAGCGCGTCCATCAAACCAGGGCCATCTTCTAGCCCGAGGGTGCGGACGATGCTCGGCTTCGCCATATCGCCGTCGATCAGTACCACGTCATGATCGGCCTCGGCCGCGAGGCTGAGCGCCAGATTGATAGCGCTGAAGGTCTTGCCTTCGCCGGGGTTGGCCGAGGCAATAAGGATACGGTGCCCGCGCGGCAGCATGGAGCGCCCGGGCGCGCCGGTAATGCCGCGGATCAGCTCCCGTTTGATGATGCGATATTCCTCGGCGATGCCGCTGACCGCACTGCCGGGGACAATCATCCCCATTGTGGCCAGTGCGTCAGCATTGATGGTGCCGTTGCGGGCGGGTGTGATGGCTGGCTCAGCGCGCGGGGTTGCGGCCGGCGCAGCCGGGGCCGCAGGCGCAACCTCGGTGAGCGGTGCCTGCACCCGCGCGCGGCGCACGCGTTTACCGGGTTCCGGCGGCAACCCCGTCAGGTCGATTGCCGGAGCGCTGCCCAGCGGATCGCCACCAAAGAAGTCGGCAACGCGTTCCAGCGAAGAGGCGGATTTCTTGATGGGACGGTGCTCGGTCATGGCTGCCTTCTCCGCCTCACGCGACCATGCCGCGCTGGACAAACTCAACGACCAGCAAAAGCGCAAAGAGAGCGAGCAGCGCAACGCCGCCGCCGCCCAGCCAGACCAGTTTCTGTTTGCGATCGGTGCGACGCGCCGGGGTGACAACTTCGGTAATCGAACCAATCACCGGCAGTCCGCTCGCGCGCGCGAGCTTGCCAACCGTCGCATAGGTGGGGCGAACCTGCGCCAGGCCAAAGGCCGTGCCGATGCCGCCGCCAATGCCCGCGATCAATACCAGCGCCAGGAATAGCGGGCGGTTGGGCGCGACGGGGGCACGCGGCTTGCTCGGCGGATCGGTCAGTTCGACACGAAGCGCATAGGATTCGGTGTCCACTTGCCCGCGCAGCCGCACCTGCTCGCGCTGGGCCAGCAGCCGGTCATATTGGTCCTTCTGCACCCGGTAATCGCCGTTCAGCCGTTCATATTCGGACGCGATGCCGGGTTCGGCAATCCGCTTGGCGGTGATTTGGGCGATCTCGCCATTCAGCTGGGCCTTGCGCGCGGCAAGCGCGCTGACGGTTGCCTGGCGTTCGGCGCGCACCGCCGCGAGCGACGTATAGGCCGGATTGGGTGCGGTACCGCCCGCATTCGGTCCTTCGCGCGCCGCCTGCGCGGCAAGGGCATCAATCTGGGCTTTAAGTGCCAGCACATCGGGATGGGCATCGGTAAGCCCGCGCGCCCGAAGCGTCGCCAATTCGGCGCGCGCGCCCGCCAATTGCTGACGCGCGACGCCGCCGCCGGTTGCATTGAGGCCCGGCGCAGCGACGGTTGCGGGAACGCCCGCGAGCTGGCCATTGGCTGCCGCCAGTCCGCCCTGTGCTGCTGCCAGCTGCCCTTCGACCTGCGTCAGTTCGCTGCGGAGTTGTTCGATCCGCATCGCCGGCGAACCGCTGGCGCCCGGAATCATGCCGATATTGGCCGCTTCAAATGCGGCGCGCTCGGCCTCGGCCTGGCGCAAAGCCTGTTCGCGGCTCGCCAGCTGGCCATCGAGGAATTTCAGGCTGTCGCGCGCGTTCATCTGGCCGCCGCGCAATTGTTCCTCGCGGAACACGGTGATCAGGCTATCGAGCACGGCGCTGGCCAATTTGGCATTGTCGGCGTCGGACAGGCTGCCCACGCCAACTGTCGAGATTAATTCAAAGATATTATCCTGTTGGGCAATAACCTTGATATTATTTTGCAGCATCGCCACGACATCTTGCTTGTCGCGGTCGCTGGCATTGGCCGCGATCAGGCCGGTCGCCACTGCCACCCGCTCCATATTGCGCGTCCCGGTGAGCGTTTGGCGAATCTGGTCAATCTGTTGCTGGTTCGACAGGCCGCCGCTGGCCGACGCATCGGGCAGGATGTCGTTGATCTGAACGACAATGCGGGCACGCGATTCATAGCTGTTGGGGATCATGGCGATCATCAGCCAGCCAAGCAGGCAAATCCCCCACGCGACCGCCAGCACCAGCCAGCGGCGCGTCCACACGCTGTGCAGGGCAATCCGGAATTCGTCGTACAAGCCGTTCATTTTGTACTTTCAGCGCGCGGCAAGCAGGTCAAAACATGCTTTCGGGGATGATGATGACATCGCCTGGCTGGAGCCGGACGTTGGCCTTGATATCGCCGCGCTTGATGAGATCGCCGAGCCGCAGGGCATATTCGCTCTGTTTGCCCGTGCCGGGTTCGTAACGCACTAGCCGCGCCTTGTTGCCCGCCGCAAATTCGGACAGGCCGCCAACGGCGATCATCGCGTCGAGCACGGTCATGTTGGCGCGGAACGGAATGGAGGCGGGCTTTTCGGTCGCGCCGACCACGCGCACCTGCTGTGAGAAGGTGCTGTTAAAGCTGGTCACGATGACGCTGACGATGGGATCGTTGATATATTGGCTGAGCTGGAGCTTGATATCCTGCTGCAGCATCGTCGGCGTTTTGCCCACCGCGGGCAGATCGGTGATTAGCGGGGTGGTGATGCGCCCGTCGGGCCGTACCTGCACCGTCCCGCCCAGTTCGGGGTTGCGCCACACAAAGATCTTCAGCTCGTCGAGCGGGCCGATGACATATTCATCGCCGGGCCCTTCCTGCCCATCCACAAAATTGGCAGCAGGCAGTTGCGCGCTACCACCCGGACCGCCGGCGCAAGCCGTGAGCATGATGGCGGCCAGACCGCTTGCCAGCATCGTGCGCGCCAGTGCCAAAAATCCCGTCATATCGCTTTACCCTTCCACCACGCGGCCCCCTTCGAGCGGGCCACGCAGAGTCACTGCTTCAGCATCCAGCCATGGCGAAGATTGGTGAACAGAGGGTTAGGATTGCCGGTCCGCTGGCAATAAAATTGGCTGAAATGTGCGGAAATTAACGCTTGTCAGACCAGCCGTTCCAAAGCGGGACCGTGCCCCAGAAAAGATGAAGGACTGGCGCTCGCGCCATAAGCCCCGGCCATGAAAATCGCCACCAGGTCGCCGATTTCGGCGTGTGGCAGATGCAGCTGATCACCGAGCCGGTCGAGCGGCGTGCACAGACAGCCGACCACCGTCGCAACCTCGCTGGGGGCGCGGTCAAACCGGTTGGCGATGGCGAGCGGATAATTGCGGCGCACCACTGTGCCGAAATTTCCGCTGGCCGCGAGTTGATGATGAAGCCCACCATCAGTGACCAGAAATGTTTCGCCATGGCTGATCTTGCGGTCAATGATCCGGCACAGATAAACCCCGGCTTCGGCCACCAGCCAACGCCCTAACTCGATGGCGAAGTGGGTGGAACCAAGGCTGTCTGGCCGTTGGCCGAGCGTGTCGGCAAGCGCCGCGCCAATGGCTGCGACATCAAGCGCGGTGTCGCCGGGAAAATAGGGCACGCCAAAACCGCCGCCCAGATTGACCAGCGGCGGCACGGCCCCCACGGCATCGGCCAGCGCGGCCGCCAGCACCACGGTTTGCGCCTGTGCAGTGATGATGGCTTCCGCATCAAGTGCCTGTGAACCGGCGAAAATATGGAAACCTTGCCAATCGACACCCTGATTTATGAGCTGCTTTACCAGCGCCGGCACCGCATCGGCATCGATTCCGAAGGCTTTGGCACCGCCGCCCATTTTCATGCCAGACCCTTTGAGGTCAAAGCTGGGGTTGACGCGGACAGCGAGGCGTGGACGGACCCCGAGCTGGTGTCCGATGTAGAGCGCACGCGCCGCCTCACCCGCCGATTCGAGGTTGATCGTCACCCCCGCCATAATCGCCGCGCGCAATTCGCGGTCGCGCTTGCCGGGACCAGCAAAGCTGATGTGCTGGGGCACCATCCCGGAAGCGATGGCCATATGCATCTCGCCGCCAGAGGCAATATCGATGCCGTCGACCAGCCCGGCCATATGCACCAGCAACGGCCCGAAGGGATTGGCCTTCATCGCATAATGAATGCCGAGCCCCGGGGGCATGGCCTTGCGGAGATCCGCGATCCGGGCGCTCAGCATTGCCCGGTCATAAACGAACAATGGCGTGTCGCCCTCCACCGCGACCAGCCGGTCCGCACGTTGGCCACCGATCAGCAACATGCCGTCGGCATCGGCGCGAAAGCCGTTAGGAATGGCGCCCATCGGCTTCACGCCGCCGCCTCCTGTCGCCAGTCCGCAGCGATGGCCACCCGGTCCAGTTTGCCGTTGGCATTGCGCGGCAGGTCGGCCCGCCAGACGATAGCGCGCGGCTGCATGAAATTGGGTAAGGCCGCGCGGAGTGCAGCGGTGAGCACGTCAGCTTGCGTGCCATCGCCGCGGGCCACCAGGACGATCGCGGAACCAAGCCGGTCATCGGCAATGCCAAACGCGACTGCTTCATTGGCGAAACCCGAGGCGATGACGGCTTCTTCAATCTCGCTGGGGCTGACGCGGTTGCCCGCCGTCTTGATCATCGCATCGTCGCGGCCGACAAAATAGAGCAGGCCCTTGGTATCGCGGTGCACGGTGTCGCCCGACCATACCGCGGTGCCGCCATAGCGCGACGCGGGCGGTGCGGGCTTGAAGCGCATCGCGGTTCGCTCGCTGTCCTGCCAATAGCCCTGCGCCACGAGTGGGCCGCAATGGACGAGTTCGCCCGGCTCACCTGCATCACACAGACTGCCGTCGGGGCGGCACACCAGAATTTCGGCATGCGGAATGGCGCGGCCCATCGACGTGGGGTGGGCCGCAACCAGTTCGGGCGGCAAGAAGGTCGAGCGAAACGCCTCGGTCAGTCCGTACATCGGCCAAATCGCCGCCGCTGGAAAAGTCTGGCGCAGCCGGTCGATGAGTGCGGGTGTCAGCGCGCCGCCGCTGTTGGTCAGCCGTTTAAGGTGCCGCGCGCTTTCCGGCGGCCAATCGCCCTCAACCAATTGCACCCACAAGGGCGGGACCCCGGCAAGCGTGGTGGCGCGAAAACGGGCGACGGCGCGGACAACATCGCGCACGGTCAGGTAATCGAGTGGTACGACGCTTGCCCCGGCCTGCCATGCGGACAGCAGCTGGTTCTGGCCATAGTCGAAGGCGAATGGCAGCAGCGCCAGCACGCGGTCGGCAGGCGTCAGGTGCAGGTAACTTGCAACGCTTTCCGCCCCCAACCACAAATTGGAATGGCTGAGCATCACGCCTTTAGGCCGCCCCGTCGAACCGCTGGTATAGAGGATTGCGGCCAGGTCGTCAGGCGCGGCATCCGAGGGGGACAGTATTTCGCCAAAGTCATCAATAGCAGTTTCGGCGGTTGCCAGATCGATGACGGCGCAGCTCGGCCGCAGGGTCAATGTCGCAGCGCGCGGAGCGTTGGTCAGCAGCAGCGCCGCGCCGCTGTTGTCCAAAATATGATCTGCCTGCGCGCCTTTGAGCAACGGGTTAATCGGCACATGCACCAGACCGGCGCGCGCAGCGGCGAGCGGAAGCAGGCACGCCAAACGGCTTTTTGCGGTCCAACTGGCGACGCGAGCGCCCCTTGCGGGCACCTGAACGGCCAGCCATGCCGCGAGACGTCCGACCCCGGCCTCCAGCGCCGTAAAGTCCATCACCTTGTCACCGATCAACAGCGCGGGTGCGTTGGGCACGCCGCACCGCGCCAGATGATCAAGCGGGCGGGACGGTGGCGGGGCGGTCATCGGCTGTTAGGAACCTGCATGATAAGCCCCCGCTTATGGGCTGGAACGGTGAAGATCAGACTAACGCGCAGGCCGCAGCGGCGCCAACCACGGTGCCGCTGGGGGTCGCCGGGCCGTTCGACCGTGCTGACTGGTTCGACCGCCTCGCGGCCACGCATTTCAAGGGCTTGCCTCGCGTGGATGCCTATGGACGGTCCGAAAATGCGGCGGCCTGGTTGCCGCTGATTGAGACGCGCCCCGGTGCGCGGGCGAGCCTGGCCAACTGGTACAGCTTCGTGCACCGTCCGCAATTCAGCGGTGCACGCGACGCCACCGCCCAGACGCTGGCGCTTACCGACCTGTGTGCCGGGTTGCGGCGCAGCGCCGCGCGCCTCACGCTCTATCCTGTCCCCGAAGCCGATGGCTCGCTCGCCATGCTGCGCACCGCACTGACTGGCGCTGGCTGGTGGGTGAGCGCGCGCCCGGCGGGCGACAACCACTGGCTTGACCTTGACGGACAGAGCCATGACGACTGGTGGGCGGCACGTCCCGGCGAGCTGCGTAGCACCGTTACGCGCAAGGCCAAAAAGGGATTGGTCGAAATTACCATCGCCGACCGCTTCGACGCGGCCATTTGGGCCGATTATCAACGCATTTACGCCGCCAGCTGGAAGCCGGAGGAGGGTAATGCCGCCTTGCTGCGCGCCTTCGCCGAGGCGGAGGGCGCAGCAGGACGGCTGCGGCTGGGCCTCGCCCGGATTGGCGGCGCGCCGGTGGCAGCGCAGATGTGGACGGTCGAGAATTTCGGTGCCTATATCCACAAGCTGGCGCATGTCACCGACAGCGCCCAAGCGTCACCGGGCACATTGTTGACCGCCGCATTGTTTCGCCGCGTGATTGAGCAGGATCAGGTCCGCCGCGTGGATTTCGGCACTGGTAATGATCGCTACAAGCGCGACTGGATGAATCGCCACAGCAAATTGTGGCGGATCAAGGCTTTCAATCCCTCGCGCCCCGCCGCATGGGGACCGGCGATTAAGACCACCCTTGCCGATTGGCGGCTGCACCGGAATGATGACTGATATGGACCAAACCGAAACCACCCTGCGTGCAATCATGGCCGATGTGTTGGGGCTCGGCACCGCGCGTGCCGCCGCGCTCACCGAGAATAGCGAATTGTTCGGGGCGCTGCCCGAGTTCGATTCGATGGCCGTTGCCATCGTGCTCACCGAGCTAGAAGACCGGCTGGACATCATCATCGATGATGACGAGGTCGATGGCGAATTGTTCGCAACCTTTGGCAGCCTGCTGAAATTCTGCCGCGCCAAACAGGCTGCCTGAGCTGCGAGATGGCGATGGTACTGCGCCATGGTCCGCAAGGCGACGGCCCCCGCGTGCTGATCGTGCCGCCGCTGTTCGAAGAGGCCAACCGCATGCGCCGCACGGTGGTGCTGGCGATGCGCGCGTTGGCCGACTTGGGCATCGCGTCGCTGCTGCCCGACTTGCCCGGGCAAAATGAAAGCCTGATCGCGACCGAGGCCACCGACCTGAACCTGTGGCGCAGCGCCTTGGCAGACATTGCCGCGGCCGAATCTGGCCCGGTCATGATGGCAAGCATCCGCGGCGGCGCGCTGATCGATGACGCCGCTGCAGCATCGGGTTGGTGGCGGCTGGCGCCGGTGTCCGGTGCCACCTTGCTGCGAACCATGCTGCGCGCAAGGATTGCCAGTGACCGCGAGCGCGGGATAACCAGCAACGCCGATGCGCTGATGTCGGCGGCGCAGCGATCGCCCCTGCTACTTACCGGGAACCTGCTTTCGCCGAACATGACCGCCCAGCTGCAAGCCGCCGAGCCGGCTGAACCCGAACCATTATGCACGGTCATGCTGGGCGACGGACCCCAGAAACTCGCCGGAACCGCACTGTGGCTGCGCGCCGAACCCGGCGAGGACCCGGCCATGGCGTCCGCGATGGCAGAAAGCATCTTTGGCTGGATGAGCGCGTGCGGAATGCACTGAGCTTCCCATGCGGTGACGCGGCGCTTGCCGCGACGCTCGACGCTGCCCCCGGGGCAAGCGGGCTGCTCATCGTGTCAGGCGGCAATGAAATCCGCTGCGGCGCGCATCGCGGCATGGCGATGCTGGCTGCGCGGATCGCTGCGGCAGGCCACCCGGTGTTGCGGTTCGACCGGCGCGGGATTGGCGACAGCGAGGGGGAGAATGGCGGCTTCGAAAGCAGCCGTGCCGACATCATCGCAGCGCTGGCCGCCTTTCGCCGCGCCTGTCCCGAAATGAAACAGGTTGTCGCGTTCGGCAATTGCGACGCAGCGAGTGCGTTGCTGCTGCACCAGCCGCTTGATGTCGATGCACTCGTGCTGGCCAACCCCTGGACGATCGAAGGTGCGGGCGACGACGAAGCCCCTGCCCTACCGCCCGCCGCCGCCATCAAGGCGCGCTATTGGCAGCGACTTCGCGATCCCGCGAGTTTGCCGCGGTTGCTGCGCGGCGAGATTGATTTGGGTAAACTAGGGCGTGGGCTAGCGCATTTGATGGGCACGAAAAAATTCCCTGAACCGCGCGACTTGGCGCAACGAATGATCATCGGCTTGGCATCTTACAGCGGTCCGGTGACTTTCCTGACCGCCAAGCACGACCGAACGGCCCAGGCATTCGAGGAGGCGTTTGACGTAGCCCTGTTTGCCTTAAGCAGGGAGAATCACGTGTTCACCTTGCACGAGTTGAACAGCGCTTCGCATAGCTTTGCTGGACCCGATGCTGACTGGCTGACGGCAAAACTACTGGCCGCTTTGGCGAATGACTCGGGGCCATAGCCCAGAACAATTCGATAGATACGTCGCAGACCAAAACCGACCAATTGTTCACGTCAGGAATGTGCGCTTCGAAAGGCTAAGCCACGGTTTGGATGTCACTTCTGCGGCGCAAGACCCTCGATCAACCGCCGGAACCCTTGCGTCAGCGTGTCGACATCGACGCCCTTCTCGCCGCGCGCAAGGGCGAATCCGGCATTGTTCATTGCCCCCATCACCAACACGGCCAGCGGCATCGTCGGGAAATCGATGATCCGTCCCTTTTCCTTCAGCATCGACAACCCACCCGCGACCGTCTGTAGTCCCATGCGCGAATCTATCTCGCGCCATTGTTCGGCCCCCAGCACGACCGGACCATCGACCGTGACGATACGATGGAAGTCGGGCTTTTTGGCAAAGCCGAGGGCCACGCCAAACGAGGCGACCATGGCATCGAGCGGATCGCTGCTTTTGGCGTTGCGGAAACTGGCCATGGCGGCATCGTTTAATTCACCGACCAGCTGTTCAAACACGGCAAGGAAAAGACCCGCCTTTGATCCGAAGTGATGGAAAAGCGCGCCAACGGTGACCCCGGCGTCGGCCGCGATGTCGCGCGCCGCGGCCCTGCCATAGCCATCGGCCGCGAATCTGCGCCGCGCCGCATCCAAAATCCGGGTGCGGGTTGCCGCAGCATCCGCCGCGCTTCGCCGCGCCATCAGCACCTCCTCAAGCACCCGGTTGGCCCGGGTCGAAACAGCTTAGTATCAGTTGCTTGACGCAGTGCCAACGATTGATACATAACGTTGCTATGTAAAACCCGCGACTCGGACGGCAGTCAGGTCTTGCCGGACTGGGACGCGCGGTTTTGCTGGCCTGACGAGCAATGCGACCCGGTCGTCAGGCCATCGGCCCCTGCCACACCGTAAGGCGTGGTGGGGGCTTTTTTTCTGCTTTAGCTTGGCTGAAACCAGCGGCACCGGCCCGCGTCGACGTTAGTGGAACAAACTAGCCCGCGTGAAACTCCGCCTCAGCGAGAAAGCGTTCGGCGTCGAGCGCGGCCATACAGCCCATGCCCGCCGCCGTTACCGCCTGGCGGTAGATATGGTCGGCGACATCGCCCGCCGCGAACACACCGGGAATGTTGGTGCGCGCGCTGCCCGCCTCCACCAGTAGATAGCCGCCGTCGTCGAGCGGAAGTTTGCCCGCGAACAGCTCGGTCGATGGCTTATGGCCGATTGCTACAAATGCACCATCGGCGGCGATATGGCTGCACTCCCCCGTCACCGTGTCGGTCAGGTCAACGCCGATCAGCCCTGCCGCGCCGTCGCCGCCGACAAAGCGATCGACTTTCTTGTTCCACAATACCGAAATCTTGGGGTTGGCGAACAGGCGATCGGCAAGGATCTTTTCGGACCGCAAGCTGTCGCGGCGGTGGATGAGGGTCACATCGTCGCTGTGGTTGGTGAGGTACAGCGCCTCTTCAACCGCGGTATTGCCGCCGCCGATGACCACGACTTTCTTGCCGCGAAAGAAAAATCCGTCGCAAGTCGCGCACGCCGACACGCCCTTGCCACCAAGTTCAACCTCGCCGGGGACGCCCAGCCATTTGGCCTGCGCGCCGGTCGCGATGATCAGCGTGTCACCAATATAGACATCGCCGCCGTCGCCGGTCGCGCGGAACGGACGCTGCGTCAGGTCGACATCGACAATGGTGTCCCAAATGGTACGCGTGCCGACATGTTCCGCCTGCGCCTGCATTTCCTCCATCAGCCAGGGGCCTTGGATGACGCTGCGGAAACCGGGATAGTTTTCGACATCGGTGGTGATGGTCAGCTGGCCGCCGGGCTGGATGCCCTGCACGACAATCGGCTGCATCCCCGCGCGCGCGGCATAAATGGCGGCGGTATAGCCCGCCGGACCCGAACCGATGATCAGGCAGCGGGTGGTGTGGGTGGTCGGCATGGTGGTCCTTTGTCCGGGATTTGCAGCTGTGCAGCGCCGCACAGATGGATATTGCCAAGCGCGCTAGCAAGGCGCAGCATCGCCGCCAAGGGGAGATAAGCCGTCTATGACCAGCTGGTGGGACCGTCATATCGTGCCGCGCCTCATCAAATGCGCCTGTTCGCAGGGGCAGATTATGAAGGTGCGCAGCAAGGTCGTTCCGCTGGCGGCGGGCGAGGTGCTGGAGCTTGGCTGCGGCGGCGGGATCAACATGGCATTTTATGATCCCGCGCGGGTGACGCGGCTGGCGGGGATCGACCCGTCGCCCAAGCTGCTGGAGATGACTCGCGTGGCGGCGGCGGAGCGCGGGATTGCCGCCGACATTCAGGGCGGCGTCGGCGAAGCCATGCCCTTTGCCGACGCCAGTTTCGATGCCGTGGTGACGACCTTCACCCTCTGTTCGGTCGCCGATCAGGCGGCAGTTTTGTCGGAAATCCGCCGCGTGCTGCGGCCTGGCGGCACCGCGCTGTTTCTGGAACATGGCGCGGCACCCGACGCCGGGGTCGCCAAATGGCAGCGGCGGATCGAACCCGTGTGGAAGCGCATCAGTGGTAATTGCCATCTGACGCGGCCGATCAGCGACGCTTATGCCCACGCCGGATTTGCCGTCGAACCATTGGGACAAGGCTATATGCCCAAATCACCGCGTCCAATGGCATGGGTCGAATATGGCATGGCACGTGCCGGCTAGGTGACCGCGGCTGGAGCGATTGACTTCGCGGTGATTGCATGATGTCCTGACGCAGATTCAGATATTTACGGGAGATACGCGGTGGTGAGTCGGTGGCTTCTGACGGGCGCGATCGCTGCGCTGACACTGGCAAATGCGCAGGCGGACGAGACCATTGTGGTCACGGCCATCCCGCTGTCCGAAACCGAAGCCAAGCTGGCGGCGTGTCTGGCGCAGGGTTGCGCGCCCGACGCCGATATCGCCGCGAGCCTCGCGCACGCTGAAAACCAGTTCATCGCGGGCAAATATGGCGCCGCGCGCTCAACGCTGGTCGCCGCGTTGGGCCGCAACCGCAAACACAAGGCCGAATATCCGGTGCCCGTTTCGGACCTGTTGCGCGCCAACGCGCGCGTCGCCGAACATATGGGCGAGGCACGCGCGTTTCGGACGTCCACGCTCGACATGCGCGATGTGCTGCGCAGTGCCTTTGGCGCTGATGCCCCGCGCGCGCTGGCGGCGCAGATCGAGGTGGGCGACAGCCGTGCCAAACTCGGTTATCCCGACGAAGCGCACCGCATTTACAGCGAGGTAGAGGAACGCGCGCGTGCGGCCGACCAGCCCCGCATAGCGGCCTTCGCGCAGCTGCGTCAGGGCGCGCTCGCGGTGACGCTGGCCAATGCCAGCAAATTGCCCGAGGATCGCATTGCTGCCAGCAAAAGGCTGCGCCCGCTTGCCGAAAGCACCGACCCGGCGCTCCGCGATTTCCGACTGGCAGCCAATGTCCTCAGCGCCCGCATGGCCAGCCGAACCGGCGACCAGCGCGCCGTGGCTGCGCTGGTGGCGGAGTTCGCCGCCGAGGGCGGGGCCGAGCGTCCGGTGCTGCTGTACGAAGCGCCGCTGGTTACGAAGTATAATTTCGGGCGGGGGGCCGACGAGATATTGGACAACGGACTGGGCGCGCTCGTCTTTCCGAATGCGACACCGGTTGGCCAAACCACGCGCCGCACCAACACGCTGCTGCGGCCCGATGAATGGGCCGATGTGGGCTTCTGGGTCAATGCCGACGGCCGGGTGAGCGAGGCCGAAGTGCTGCGCGCCAGCGGTCCGGAGGATTGGACTCAGCCCGTGCTCGCCAATCTGGCGCAGCGCGTTTACGCCCCGCTCAAGCGCGCGGATGGCGACGTATCGCCGGGCCACTATCTGATTGAGCGCTACACATTGACGGCAACATGGGTTGACGATCCGCGCGGGACCACCGGCACACGCCTGCGCAAACGCGATGCGATCGCGCGCATCGAGCGCATTGACATCACCCCCGATGCGCCAGTGCGGGTTGCGGCGCGCTAAGCCCGCGAGTCACCGTAGCCCTGAGCCTGTCGAAGGGCGTGGCGCAGGAGTAAACAGCGGCTTCGTCCGGCGCCACGTGCTTCGACAAGCTCAGCACTACGGTGATTTTTCTCCCACCTCGACCAACCCGTGCCCCACGCTGACGCGCTCGTCAAAAACGAAACAGCTGCCATTCCAGCGGCTTTCGCTTTCGGGGATATGCTCGAGGTAGTTGAGGATACCGCCCTTCAAGTGGACGACATCCTCCACCCCTTCGGCGCGCAGGAAGGCGGTGGATTTTTCGCAGCGGATGCCGCCGGTGCAGAACATGGCGATGCGTTTGCCCGCAAACGCCGCGGCGTGCGCGCGCCACCACGCGGGAAATTCGCCAAAGCTGCGCGTGCCGGGGTCAATTGCGCCCGCGAAGCTGCCATAGCCGACCTCAAAACTGTTGCGCGTGTCGATCACGACGGTGTCCGGATCGTCGATGACGGCGTTCCATTCAGTGGGAGCCACATAGACGCCCACATCGCGCGCAGGGTCGACGCCAGGCACTTTCAGCGTCACGATTTCGCGCTTGAGCCGGACCTTCATGCGTCGGAACGGCTGGGCGGCGGCGGTTGAATATTTGACGTCGAGATCGACGCAGCCCGGCAGCGCGCGGATATGGGCGACCAACGCCGCAATACCGTCCGCACTGCCAGCGATGGTTCCATTTATGCCCTCACCCGCGAGCAAAATGGTTCCGCAAATGTCCTGCAACCGGCAGAGGTCGAGCAGCGGCTGACGTAGCGCCGCCGGATCATCAAAGGGGGCAAACTGGTAAAGGGCGGCGACGGTGTACATTAAAGCACGATGACATCATATTGCACCGCCGTGATTGCGGCTGGCAGCTTTCCGGCAAGGCGCGGTGCGCAGGACGGGCTGGTGGCCCGTTCCAGCGCCGCAACGCAGTCCGGGGGGCTTCCAGCCGCAACCCCAAAGGGCGGGCCGATTTTGGCCGGGCGCAGCGTCGCTCGTCGTTCACTATGCGTCGGCATGGCTCACTCCTCGCTCCTCGCGCTCGGCCAAAATCGGCTCCGTCACGACGGTGCAATATGATGCCATCGCGCTTCACTGGCCCCTACTATGCGGTCATGCCCCCATCAACCACCAGCTCGGACCCGGTAATGAACGCCGCCTTGTCGGATGCCAGAAACACCACCGCGTCGGCGACATTGGACGGCGCGCCGAAATGACCCAATGGGTGCATCAGCGACAATTGGTCGCGCATGGCATTGCCGCCGGTGCCGCTGGCGGCGGCAAAGCGTTCAACCAGATCGTCACCCATGTCGGTTTCGATGATGCCGGGGTGTACCGAGTTGACGCGGATTTTCATCGGGGCGAGCTCGATCGCGGCCCCCTTGGTGAACAGGCGTACCGCGCCTTTCGATGCGTTGTAACAGCTGACCCCGGCCCCGCCCTGCAGGCCTGCGACCGAAGACAGGTTCACGATCGACGCGCCGCCCACCCATTGCCCCGCGCGCTCGGTAAGCAGCGGGATGGCATGCTTGGTGCCCAAAAACACCCCCTCGACATTGACGCTGTTGATGCGCCGCCAGTCGGCCAGGCTGGTTTCGGTGATCGGGGCCATCAGGAACAGCCCGGCGTTATTGACCAGAATGTCGAGCCCGCCTGCTTGGTCGCGGGCAAAGGCGATGGCGGCCGCCCAGTGCGCCTCGTCGGTAACGTCTTGCGCCAGCGCATGGCCGCCGATCTCTTCGGCAAGCGCCTCGGGGGCGTTCAAGTCCGTGGCGATAACGGTCGCGCCCGACGCCGCCAGTGCGCGCGCCGACGCCGCCCCCAGCCCCTTGGCGGCCCCAGTGACCAGTGCAATTCGTCCCACCAGATCGCTCATGTTCGCCCCCCCCCTGCCGATGCATGATCGACGCGTCGCTCAATTCTTTGCCCGCGCACCCACTATAGCGCTTTCGCCTTGGCACGCCATGCATGCAGCAGCGGTTCGGTATAGCCCGACGGCTGTTCGACCCCTTTGAAAATCAGGTCGCGTGCGGCCTGAAATGCCGCGCTTTCGGGCGTGAGCTGGCGATAAAGTGGATCGTCGGCATTCTGTGCGTCCACCTTCGCCGCCATGCGCGCCAGCGCCGTATTGACCTGTTCCGCCGTGCACACACCATGGAGCAACCAGTTGGCGAGCGCCTGGCTCGCGATGCGCAGCGTCGCGCGATCCTCCATCAGGCCGACATCGTTGATGTCGGGCACTTTGGAACAGCCGACGCCCTGATCGACCCAGCGTACAACATAGCCAAGGATACCCTGGCAATTATTATCCAGCTCGCGCGCCACTTCTGCTTCATCCCAGTTTCGTCCGGCGGCGACGGGAATAGTCAGCAGGTCGGTGAGCGGCGGAACCGCCTCGCCTGCAATTTCACGCTGGCGGGCGAAAACATCGACCGCATGATAATGCATCGCGTGCAGCGTCGCGGCGGTCGGGGACGGCACCCACGCCGTGTTTGCGCCGCTCATCGGATGCGCCACTTTCTGCTCCAGCATCGCCGCCATCAGGTCGGGCATCGCCCACATGCCTTTGCCGATCTGCGCCTTGCCGGAAAGCCCGCAGGCAAGGCCAATGCGGACATTGCGGTCCTCATAGCTGGCGATCCAGCGGCTTGCCTTCATCTCGCCCTTGGGGATCATCGGGCCGGCCTGCATTGACGTGTGAATTTCGTCGCCGGTACGATCCAGGAAACCGGTGTTGATAAACACGATCCGGTCCTTCACCGCATGGATGCAGGCGGCCAGATTGGCGCTGGTGCGGCGTTCCTCGTCCATCACCCCGACCTTGATGGTGTGGCGGGCAAGGCCGAGCATGTCCTCGACCGCGTCAAACAGCCGGTCGGTGAAGGCGCATTCCTCTGGCCCATGTTGCTTGGGCTTGACGATATAGATGCTGCCGGTGCGGCTGTTCTGCAGCGTGCCCAGCCGCTTCAGATCGTGCAGCGCACACAGGCTGGTGATCACTGCGTCGCAAATACCTTCTGGCGCATCGCTGCCATCGGGCAAGCGCACCATCGGCGTCGTCATCAGATGGCCGACATTGCGCACGAACATCACGGCGCGGCCGGGCAAGGTGAAGGGCGTGCCATCAGGCGCGGTCCAGTTGCGGTCGGGGGCCATCGCGCGGGTCACGGTGGTGCCGCCCTTGCTGAAGCTCTCAGTCAGATCGCCGCGCATCAGGCCGAGCCAGTTGCTGTAGCCGAGTACTTTATCTTCGCCGTCGACGGCGGCAACACTGTCTTCAAGATCGATGATGGTGGTGAGCGCTGATTCCAGCAGCACATCAGCGATACCAGCCGGATCGGTCCGGCCAATCGCGCTGTTGGGATCGATCACCAGTTCAATGTGCAAACCATTATGCCGCAGCAAAATGCCGCCCAACTTGCTGCCAGCCCATTGTGCCGGATCGGTCAGCACCAGTTGTCCGCCCGTCCAATCCGACCATTTGCCCGCAGCCAACGGCACGGCTTCGTCCAGAAACGCCTTCGCGCGTGCAATCACCGCCGCGCCGCGCGCCGCATCATACCCGCCCGGCCGCGCCGCGGGCGCATCAAGCGCGTCGGTGCCATAGAGCGCGTCATACAGGCTGCCCCAGCGCGCATTGGCGGCGTTGAGCGCAAAGCGGGCGTTGAGCGCGGGCACCACGAGCTGTGGCCCCGCCATCGTGGCAATCTCGGGATCGACATTGGCGGTGCCGACCCGGAACGGTGCCGGTTCCGGAACGAGATAGCCGATATCGGTCAGAAATGCCTGATAGGCGGCGGCATCATGCGTCGTCCCGGCACGCGCCCGATGCCAATCGTCGATCTGCTGCTGCAGGGCGTCGCGCTTGGCCAACAGAGCATGGTTTTCCGGGGTGAAGCCGTTGAGGATCGCGGCAAAGCCCGCCCAAAGGTCGGTTGCATCAATCCCCGTCCCCGGCAACGCCGCGCCTTCGACAAAATCGGCCAGCCGCGCATCGACAGACAGGCCGGCGCGGTCAACATAAGCAGTCATGAAAAACCCTTTGGCTGGACAGTGGTAACTGTTTCCGGGGGAGGAAGGGTGCGCTTGCTATGACGCCAAAGCCAGCCAATGGCAACTCGCTGCGCACTGTCCGCCAATACAAAAAGCCTCCCGCCGGTTTGCGGCGGGAGGCTTTCGCGGCTGGTCCAATTTCAGCGCGGGCTGGTCAGCGCACCTTTTGCACAGCAGGCAAAAGCAGTCCGATCAGGATCGCGATGATGCCCTGCTGCTGGGTGATGGTTCCAGTGGGCTGGAGCGGCTGGGCCATGGCGGGCGTTGCCGATACCGCGATGCTGAGCGCGATCAGGGGGGCAAGAAGTTTCGTCTTGGTCATCGTCCATTCCTCTCTGTTGGCATGCTGTGTCTTCCAATGCCCCCTTTTTGCCATGCGACTGCACCGTCCGTTGTGCGCGCGATCACCGACCCAAAAAATTTTTGATGGTTTGTCCGGGGGTGCCAAAGCTCCATTCCACTGGCTATAGACGCCGCATGACCCTGAGCACCGCCGACCAGTCCGTCCTTGAAACCGCCGCTGCTGCACCGATGCTGGGGCAGGTTGAACGCTGGGCCGCGGTCAACAGCGGTACGACAAACTTGGCGGGGCTCAAAAATGTCGCCGGGATGCTTGCCGACGGCTTCGCTGCCTTGCCTGGGGACGTGCGGCTCGTGCCGTCCGATCCGGTCGAGGCGGTGCGCGCTGACGGAACGGTCGATACCATCGAACGCGGCGCACATCTGCATTTGTCCGTGCGGCCGGAAGCGCCTGTGCAATTGCTGCTGACGGGGCACATGGACACGGTGTTCGCCGCCGACCATCCATTCCAGTCGCTGCAATGGCTGGAAAGCGGCGTGCTCAACGGCCCTGGCACCGCCGATATGAAGGCCGGTATATCGGTTATCCTTGCCGCACTAACGGCGCTCGAAGCATCACCCTTGGCGGGTCGCGTCGGTTATGACGTGCTGATCAATTCGGATGAGGAGACAGGCAGCCAGGCCTCGGCCCGGCTGATTGCGCAGTTGGCGCAAGGCAAGGCCGCCGCGCTGACCTATGAACCCGCGCTACCCGACGGCACGCTGGCGGGGGCACGGCCGGGCAGCGGAAATTTTTCGATTATTATTCATGGCCTTAGTGCACACGCCGGGCGCAATCCGGAGGACGGGCGCAACGCGCTGATCGCCGCCGCCGATCTGGCGCTGCGGCTGAATGCACTGAAATCCGACGACCTCAAGGTCAATCCTGCCAAGATCGACGGCGGCGGCCCCAACAATGTCGTCCCCGACCAGGCGATCCTGCGCATCAACCTGCGCCCCGCCACGCCCGAGGCCATGCGCGACGCCGAAGCCGCGCTGCGCGCCACCATCGCCACCATCGAACGCGAGCACGGCGTGCATGCGCATCTGTACGGCGGGTTCAACCGTCCGCCCAAGCCGCTTGATGCGCGTGCGGAGCGGCTTTTTTCGCTGGTCAGGGATTGCGGCGCGGCGCTGGGTCTGGCAATCGGCTGGCGGGCGACCGGGGGCGTGTGCGATGGCAACAACATTGCCGCCTGCGGAGTGCCTGTCGTTGACACCATGGGGCCGCGCGGCGGTGCCATTCATTCGTCCGACGAATTTCTGATCGTGGACAGCTTGCCCGAGCGGGCCCAGCTGTCCGCGCTGACGCTGCTGCGGCTAGCGGAACGGGGGATGGTGTGACTTTTTTGATAAGGTCGGCGGGGGAAGCCGATCTGCAGTCATTGTATGAAATGGCGAAACGGACCGGCGGCGGCTTTACCAACCTGCCACCCGATAAACCGTCGCTCGCCGCAAAGCTGGCAACGTCAGCCGAAGCCTTTGCCCGCGATGACGATACGCTGGCACCCGACCTGTTCGTGTTTGTGCTCGAAAATCGCGCGACCGGCGAGGTGCGCGGGACCTGCCAGATTTTTAGCCAAGTCGGCCAGAAATGGCCCTTCTATTCTTACCGCATGGGCGTGCTGACGCAGCACAGCGTCGAGCTCGACCGCACGTTCCGCGCCGAAATGCTGAACCTGTCGACCGATCTCGAAGGCGCGAGCGAGGTCGGCGGATTGTTCCTCCACCCCGGCGAACGCGCAGGCGGGCTAGGGCTGCTGATCGCGCGCAGCCGTTATCTGTTCATTGGCACGCACCGCGCGCGTTTCGGCGAGCGCTGCATCGCCGAGCTGCGCGGGGTGATTGACGAGGCCGGCGGCTCGCCCTTCTGGGACGGCGTCGCGGGCAAATTTTTCGGCATGAGCTTTCAGGACGCCGACGAGTTCAATGCCAAGCACGGCAATCAATTCATCGCCGACCTGATGCCCAAGCATCCGGTTTACATCGCGATGCTGTCCGAAGCGGCGCGCAGCGTGATCGGCGTGCCGCATCCCAGCGGGCGTGCAGCGATGCGGATGCTGGAGAATGAAGGCTTCGCCTGGGAAAAATATGTCGATATTTTCGATGGCGGCCCCACGATGACCGCGCGAACCGACCAGATTGCGAGCATCCGGGGCGCGGTCACCACAATTGTCAGCGCCGTTGATGACAGACTGGCGGGCGATCATGCCGAAGCCAGGCTGATTGCCACCGGGCGGCTGGCGCATTTCCGCGCCGCTTATGGCCGCATCGCACCGCACGGGGATGGTGTCGCCATCGACCGTGCTGCCGCCGACCTGCTGGGTGTCGAACCCGATATGATCATCACCCATGTAGCGCGATAACGAGCAGAAACTCATGCTGACCGAAATCAATTTCGACGGGATCATTGGCCCCACCCACAATTATGCAGGGCTTTCCCCCGGCAATATCGCATCGGCCCACAATGCCGGAGACGTGTCGCAGCCCCGCGCGGCGGCACTGCAGGGACTTGAAAAGATGCGCGCCAACATCGCGCTCGGCTTGCCGCAGGGCTGGTTCATGCCACTCGCGCGTCCCGACGCCGACTGGCTGGATAGCCTTGCAACCGATGAAGCGAATGCAGATCGATATTTGCGGGCGCAGGCGTGGTCGGCGTCTTCAATGTGGGCAGCCAATGCCGCAACCGTGTCCCCCGCGCCCGACACTGCCGACGGTAAATGCCACCTGACCGTAGCCAATCTGGTGACTATGCCGCACCGCAGCCACGAATGGCCGGGCACGCTGGCGCAGTTAAGGCTGGCCTTCGCGCATGATGCTTTCGCGGTCCA
Source organism: uncultured Sphingopyxis sp. (assembly GCA_964401155.1). GTDB lineage: Bacteria > Pseudomonadota > Alphaproteobacteria > Sphingomonadales > Sphingomonadaceae > Sphingopyxis. The sequence continues at coordinate 11,308 of CAYNXF010000021.1, read as the reverse complement.
TGCGCCCGTCCCTGCTCCATTCGGCGACGAAGGCGCGGCAAACCATATGCGGCTGACCCCGGCGCATGGCGAAGCCGGCGTTGAAATTTTTGTTTATGGCATCAGCGGTGGTCGCTTTCCGGCGCGCCAACATATCGAGGCGTCCAAGGCCATAGCGCGGCGGCACGGCCTTGACCCTGCACGCACTTTGTTCATCGAACAGGCCAAGTCGGCGATTGCCAGCGGCGCGTTCCACAATGATGTGGTTGCGGTCGCAAATGAACAGGTGCTGTTCACCCACGAGGGAGCCTTTGAGGACCGCGAGGCCGCCTATGCTGCCATCCGCGCCGCTGCCCCCTGGTGCGAGATCGTCGAAGTTCCGTTTGCCTCCGTCAGCATGGCCGACGCAATCAAATCCTATCTGTTCAACGCGCAGCTGGTGACGCTTCCCGATGGCGCGGGCATGGGGTTGGTGCTGCCGACCGAGGCGCAGGACACACCTGCGGTGTGGAACTGGCTGGAGGCGATGATCGCGGGCAATGGCCCGATACGGCGCCTGATCCCCGTTAATGTGCGCCAGTCGATGGCCAATGGCGGCGGCCCGGCGTGCCTGCGGCTGCGCGTGGTAGCCGACCCTGCGACGGTCGATCCGCGCTTTGTGGCCAGCGAGGCGCGCATCGATATGGTCGCCGAAATTGTCGCGGCGCACTGGCCCGAAGCGATTGCGCCCGCCGATCTGGCATCGGCTTCGCTGGCCGCGGATGTGCGCCGCGCGCGCGCCGCGCTGCTCAATGCCCTAGAACTTGGTAAATTGCTTTGACGACCCCGCGCCTGTCGGCTTAACTTCCATTTAACCATTAGGCAAAGTCAGGGAATCGCAGAATTTCCGGCTCGGCCTGGCTTTTGCGAGTTGGTCTGCATGCTCAAGAAAATCGGTCGCCTGTTCGTCATCAAAACCAGGTTCGAGGCGTGCCTGATCATCTACGCACTTGCCGTTGGCGCAATGGCACGCGGAGTGCTGTATCTCGACAAATTCCCGGGCACGGGCGGCGTGCTGTTGCTGCTGGCTTGCACCGGATCGGTGTTTCTGGCCGGCGCCAAGATTTTCGACTGCATCCGGCTGGAACAGATGCTGGCGCTGGCCAATGCCAGCGGCGCGCTCGATCCGCAGCGCGAGCGCGGCTAATCACCCTCCATCTGAAACGGACGGCCGATGCGCGGGCCGACATCAGCGCGGGCGGGTTCGATTTGCGCGCGTCCATGTGGCTTGATGAAAGCGGCAACGACGCCCCGCCCCTGTTGTTCCTCAACGGCATCGCCGCCGACAACCGGCTCGCAGGAGCGCTGCTGAGCCGCATCGGTGGTCGCACCCGCATCACCCTCGACATGCCGGGCATTGGCGGCGCACCTGACCGGCTTTATCCCTATAGCATTGCCGATGTCGCCGTTGCCGTCGCTAATGCGATGGAGCAGCTGGGGCACGACCGCTTCGACGTTGCGGGCTTCAGCTGGGGCGGTGCCGTGGCGCAGCAACTGGCGCTAGCCGACAACACGCCGCTCCGGCGCATGGCGCTGATGGCGACATCGCCGCTGCTGCCCGCGCCGGGCCTGGGCGTCGGCACATTGTTCGACGCCGATGTACTGACCAGCGGCGTGCGGCTGACCGGAACCAGCCTGATCGGGATCGGCGCGCAATTGCTCGCGGCAAACGGCTGGTCGGTGGTCAGCGCGCTGCCACGGCTCACGGACGTGCCAACGCTCATACTGGGCGCGCGCAGTGACATGGTCGTGCCCATTGCCTATGCCCAATGGCTGGCGCGCCTGATTCCCGGGGCCCGGCTGGAAATCGTCGATGGCGCGCACTTGTTCGCCTTCCGCCAATCGGAAAAAATTGGCGGGATGATCGCCGCGTTTCTGGACGCCGACTAGATCCCGAGGTCGAGTTGCTGCGCGGCGGCGCGCCTGCCCGCCGCAATACGGTCGCGGGTGCGTTTGCGACTGCCGTGGCGGGCGTAAACGGATTGCGCCTCGGCCCGCGCGCCAGGCGCATGGCGCAAGGCATAGATGACGTCTTTGGCCGCCTTCGCTGCAGCCGCATGGTCGACGATGCGATCGGGGTAGTCCGGGCAAATCGCCGCGCGCCTCTCCGCTTCAATCCGCCACGGTTCGTGGATGAAGGCGGTCGGCACCCCGGCTAGTTCGGGTACCCAGCGGCGGATGAAATCGCCGCCCGCATCCTGATCGCGACCTTGCTTCACCGGCGAATAGACGCGAATGGTATTGATGCCGGTTTCGCCTGCCTGCATCTGGCACTGGGGCCAATGGATGCCGGGTTCATAATCGATGAACTTGCGCGCCAGCGATGCACCGCTGTCCTGCCACGGCAGCCACAGGTCATAGCTTGCAAAACTCATCAGCATCGCCCGCATGCGGAAATTGATCCAGCCGGTAGCGTTCAGCGAGCGCATCGCAGCGTCGATAAAGGGATAGCCGGTCCGCCCTTTGCTCCACGCCACCAGCCGCGCGGGATCGCCGGGGCGTGGACGCATGCCTTCATAAATGCGGGCGAAGGGGCGCCATTCGGCCTCGGGCTCGCTTTCCAGTTTTTGAATGAAATGGCAGTGCCAGTGCAGCCGCGCGATGAAGCTGCGCATGGCCTGCCGCCACGCCGTTTCGTGCAATGGCAGCGCGGCGAGTCGCGCTACGGCAGCCTGGTAAGCCTCGCGCATAGACAAGCTGCCATAGGCCAGATGCCAAGACAGGCGCGAGCAAGCCGCCGCGCCAGCGACCGGCGACGACATGGCGCGGGTGTATGTCTCGCCGCGTTCGCGCAAAAAGCTGGTCAGCGTCATCAGTGCTGCCGCGCGCCCGGCGGCGGGCAGTTCCAAGAGGCCATCGTCGGCAAGGCCGAGCGCGGCAGGCTCTGGCAAGGTGTCGCTGGCCGAAACAGCCCATTGGACGCGGGGTTCAGGCAGCTGCGGCGCGCCCATCATCCGGTCCCATGCCGCTGCCCAGCGGTCGCGGTTGACGCGGCGGCCGCGCCAAACACCGAATTGACGCACCTCGGTAAAGGCGATGCCATGCTGGCGCGCCCAGCGCCGCACCGCCTTGTCGCGAACATAGGTCCAGTAATTGCCCGTTTCTTGATGCGCCCACAGCGCCAAGGGTCCATGCACTTGCCGCAGTGCCTCCAGCACCGCCGCAGCCTCACCCACACGCACGACCAGCCCGCCACCCTGACCCGCGATGGTCTCGCCCAGTTCGGCAATGGCCGCGCTCCAGAAGCGCCATTGCCGCGCCGACACATCGTCCTGCCGCCAATAACCGGGGTCGACAATGATCAGCGGCAGCACCGGCCCCTGCGCCGCCGCCGCCGTCAGCGCGGCATGGTCAGCGAGGCGCAGGTCGCGTTTGAACCACATAATCTGAAGCATCGCCGGGTCAACGCAGCGAGCGGTCAAAAGTTCAGCTTGGCGGCGGTGATTCCGGTTGTTGTTTTGCCAAAAAGGCGCGGATCGCCGCAGCCGTTGCATCGGGCGCTTCTTCCATCGGCAAATGGCCGATGCCAGGCAGCAAGACGACCGCCGCGCCCTTGATGCGCTCGCCGAATGTTTGCGCGGCGCTGGGGTTAATGATGCGATCCTCCGCGCCGAACAGCACCAGCGTGGGCGCGCCTATCTGGCCGATGCGCGCCGCCGCCGCAAAATCGCGCGGCAGCGTGGCGCGGCGCGCCGTGGCTTCGCGATTGCCGGGGAAGCGCAGCAGTTCCCAATAACGGTCGACCGCCGCCTCGGTCACCACCGCGCGGTTGCTGACCGATTGTTCGAGCGAGCTTGCGACCAGCGTGCGGGGAGTAATCTGCCTCGCCAGCCAACGCCCGACGGGGTTGCGCATGATCCGAAAACCGATGTTCGACGCAGCGGCTTTTTCTCCTCTGCGCGGCGGCATGCCGCCGGCATTAAGCAGCAGTAGCGCGTCAACCCGCCGCGGCTGCGCCAGGGCATATTGCCAGCTGATCGCGCCGCCCATGGAATTGCCGCCAAGGATGAAGCGGTCCAGCGTCAGCTCGGCAGCGACCACATCAACCGCGGCCATCATCCCGGCAGGGCTGTAATCGCCATCGGGCGTGCTTCCGGTCAGCCCGTGGCCGGGCAGGTCGAGCGTGACGATGCGGTAGTCCTTGCCCAGCCGCGCCACCAACGGCTCCCATGTGTGCAGGCTGGCGTTGGATCCGTGCAGCAGCAGCATAGCTGGGCAGGTGCGGCAGCCCTGATCGCGGTAATGGATCGATTGCCCCGCCGGGCCGCGCGCAAAGGTCGTCATGCCACCCGGATTGCCATATTTGGCGATCATCGCGTCGCGGTCGGAATCGGGGGTGCGCAGCGCGACAAAAGTTACAACCAGCGTAAGCAATGCGAACAGCGGCCACAGCAGCCGCTTCTTGCGCCACCACGGCCGCGTTGGCGGCGTGGTGACAAAGTCATTATCATCGATTTCGATCGGTTGGTCGTCGCCGCCGCCGCTCACCCATTTCCCCCTGCCCTATCAACGAGAGCAGGAGTAACGTCTGACCGCGCCGCGTCAACGCCCGCCGAAGCGGCGGTTATTGTCAGGGCGTCCACCATTGCCGTGAGGACGACCTCCGCCACCGGGGCGTCCTTCGCGCTGACCCTGCGGACGGCCAGCGGTCTGCGGCCGCAAATCGCGCTGGACATGCGCCGGGCGGCGCTGGCCACCATCGGCGCGGGCAGCGCCTTCGCCGACGGGCGGGGTCCAGCCGGTCTGCGGCGCAACAAATTCGCCGCGCGGCGGGCGACTGTCAGCACGGGCAGGACGATCGCCACGCACCGGATTGGCGCGCGGGCCGCGATCATCGCTGCGGCCATGGCGCGCGTTGCGATTGGCAAAATGGGCGTCATCACGCTGGCGCGACGGATTGCGGCCTTTCGACCCCGTATCCTTCGGTGGTGCGGCGGGCGCGGGCAGGTTGCGCACCAGCTCATTGAAACCGGCAGGCAACGGCATGGCTTCGGGGCGGCTGCGCGTCACGCGCTCGATGGCCTTGAGGTAAGGCCGCTCGTCATCGGCGACGAAGCTGATCGCCATGCCCTCGGCCCCGGCGCGCGCGGTGCGGCCAATGCGGTGGACATATTGTTCGGCCACATTGGGCAGCTCAAAATTGATAACATGGCTAACCCCCGACACGTCGATGCCGCGCGCGGCAATGTCGGTCGCGACCAGCAGGCGCGTGTCGCCGCTGCGGAAGGCCTGGAGCGCAGCGGTGCGCTGCCCCTGGCTCTTGTTGCCATGGATGGCCGCCGCCTTGATGCCCGCGCCCATCAGGTGGCGGACGACGCGGTCGGCACCGTGCTTGGTGCGCGTGAAGATCAGCGCGCGGTCAATATCCTGCGTCTGCACGACATGGTGGAGCAGCGCCTGCTTTTCCTTCTGCTGGACGAAGGTCGCAAACTGGCGGATCTTCTCAACCGTGGTCGCCTGCGGCGTCACTGACACTTCGACCGGGTCGTTGAGGAATTGGCTTGCCAGCGCGCGGATTTCTTTGGGCATAGTCGCCGAGAAGAAGAGGTTCTGGCGCTGCGGCGGAAGCAGCTTGGCGATGCGCTTCAGGCTGTGGATGAAGCCCATATCCATCATCTGATCGGCTTCATCGAGCACAAAAATCTCGACATCTTTCAGCGTCAAAGCGCGCTGGTCGATCAGGTCGAGCAAGCGGCCCGGCGTGGCAACGAGGATGTCGACCCCGGCAGCCAATTTATTGATCTGGCGATTGATCGGCACGCCGCCGAACACCGTATCGACCGAAATCTGGGCAAAGCGGCCATAGTCGCGGCAGCTTTGCGCGATCTGCGCGGCGAGCTCGCGCGTCGGCGAAAGCACCAGCATGCGGCAGCCTTTGAGCGGGCGCGGCCTGGGATTGGACATCAGCTTGTGCAGCGACGGCAGCGAGAAGGCGGCGGTCTTGCCGGTGCCCGTTTGCGCGATGCCGCACAGGTCATGGCCCTTCATCAGCAGCGGGATCGCCTGCTGCTGTATCGGGGTCGGGGTTGAATAATTTTTGCTGGCCAGCGCACGCGCAATCGCGTCGTTCAGGCCGAAATCGGAAAAATTGGTCATAGGGTAACTCATAAGCTGGCTCGCCCGGCGGCATGGCAAAACGCCACGCCCGACAGGTCCGCGGGGGTGAAATCAACCCGCGTGAATGGGAAGCCTTCGAAAAGGGAAACGCAGAAACCCGGCCCATTTGCGGGCCCTGACGGCCCATGGTCACGCTGCCGGTGCGAGGACGGCTTTATCTGCCGCCAATGCTGCGCTGCACAACATATGGCATGCACATCGCGATTTGGCAAGGGGGTGCGTTAACCCGTTATAACAGCCCGGTTAGCATCCCCGCCCCCGCCGTTGCCGCGAGCGTTCCGAATACCCCGGCTTTGGTCCGAAACAGCAGCAGCGCGGCGAACAGCGCGAGGCCGAGCGCCATCACATCCAGGCTAGCCGGGTCCGGCAAACTCAAGCCGCCCGTCTGCACCTCGCGCGCAAACAACAAGTGGATAGCGAACCACAGCGACAGGCTGGCAATCGCGCCGACCACTGCAGCAGTCAGCGCCGACAACGCGGCTTGCAGCACCGTGATTGACCGCAGCCGGTCGATCCATGGCGCGAGCGCGAAAATCCACAGGAAGCAAGGCGCAAAGGTGACCCAGCTGACCAGCAGCGCCGCCAGCACAGCCGCCAGCCACGGGCTGAACGGATCTGGATTGGCCCATGCGGCCAGAAAGCCGATATGCTGCGTCACCAAAATCAGCGGCCCGGGCGTCGTTTCGGCAAGCCCCAGCCCGTCGGCCATTTGTGCGGTCGTGACCCAGCCGAGCGATCCTGCCGCTTCCTGCGCCATATAAGCGAGCACGGCATAGGCACCGCCAAAGGTCACCACCGCCAGCTTGGCAAAAAAGGTGCCGATGTCCCATAGGATATGGTCGAAGCCGAGGGTGATTGCGACGAGCACCAGCGGCGCGCCCCAGATCACGCCCCAAACAATGATGGTGCGCAAAGTCGCCGCGATCGTCGTCTTGCCTGCGGCCATCGCAGGCGCCGCGGGCGCTGTATGAACGGCCCCGTCCCACGCTGGACGCCAACGCGCTGCCGCCACGCCCGCCACCGCCGCCGCGCCAATGACCCACGGGAAATCGACCGCGAACACCGCCATGGCAATGAACGCCGCCATCGCCAGCGCGCGGTGAAAACCAGTCTTGAGCGCGCGCCCGGCAATCCGAAGCAAAGCCTGCGCGACAATCGCCAGCACCGCTGCCTTCACCCCCAGAAACAGCGCGTCGAACCAGCTGAGCCCTACGGCAGCAACGTAAAGCAGCGACAGTCCCAGCATCACCGCGACGCCCGGCAGCACAAACAACAGTCCAGAAATCAGCCCGCCCCATGTGCCGTGGAGCCGCCACCCAATCCAAGTCGCCAGCTGCTGCGCCTCGGGCCCGGGCAACAGGTGGCAGAAATTGAGCGCGGCAAGGTAATCGCCCTCGCCCACCCAGCGTCGCTCATCGACGATGCGGCGGTGCATCAGCGCGATCTGCCCCGCTGGGCCGCCAAAGCTGAGGCAGCCAATGCGCGCAAATTCGGTGGTGAGGCCGGAAAGGCTAGGTTTTGGTTCGGTCATCGGCACAGTCCCTTGGCCACGCGGGCGCGGCGTCTGGGCAGCGCTTGGGCCAACACAAGGCCGACTTGACCGGGAGGCTGCTTTGCCCCGGTGGTGACCAGATAATGGGAAGGCCAGACTTTGGAAAGTGCCCATTTTTGGTTGGAGTATCAGCATGACCTCGACCCTGCCCCGTCCCGATGTCAGCGGCTTTTTCGACCCCGCCACCAACACCATCAGTTACATCGTCAGCGATCCGGCGACGGGCGCGGCGGCGATTATCGATCCGGTGCTCGACTTCACCGCCAACAATGCGCGCACCTCGACCGCGTCGGCCGACCGGTTGCTCGCGGCGGTGCGCGACAAGGGGCTGACGCTGGTCGCGCTGTTGGAAACCCATGCCCATGCCGACCATCTGTCGGCGGCGCATTATCTGCACGAAATGACGGGTGCGCCGATTGTTATTGGTTTGCATATCCGCGACGTGCAGGCGGTGTTCGCGCCCATGTTCGATGCGGCCGATGTTGTGCCCGATGGCAGCGTTTTTCACCGCCTGCTGGGGGATGGGGAAAGCTTGGCACTGGGTGAATTGACGCTGACGGCCATGCATACGCCGGGCCACACGCCCGCCTGCATGACCTACGTCATCGGTGATGCCGCCTTTGTCGGCGATACGCTGTTCATGCCCGATTATGGCACCGCGCGCTGTGACTTTCCTGGCGGCGATGCCGCAACGCTTTATCGTTCGATCCAGCGCATTCTGGCGCTGTCCGGCGATACCCGCATCTTCGTTGGCCATGACTATTTGCCCGCCGGGCGCAGCGACTATCGCTGGGAAACCAGCGTGGCCGAGCAGCGCGCAGCCAATGTGCACGTCCATGATGGCATCAGCGAAGCCGACTTTGTGGTGATGCGCACCGCGCGCGACGCAACGCTGGCGGCGCCGCAGCTGATCCTGCCTTCGCTGCAGGTGAATATCCGTGCCGGGGCGATGCCGCCTGCGCACGCGAATGGGCAGCGTTATCTGCGGTTGCCGCTCAACCGCATCTGAGAATTGCCTCGGCGCACGCGCGGTGACATGAGGTTGCCAAGGGAGAGGCAGCCACATGAGCGACCACATCATTGTCATCGACGAAGGGACGACATCCACCCGCGCGATGCTGTTCAGCACCAGCGGGTCACCGCTGGGGAGCGCGCAGCGGGAATTCAAGCAACATTATCCCGCGCCGGGGCTGGTCGAACATGATGCCGCCGAAATCTGGGACGCAACGCTCGCCTGCACGCGCGACATGGTGGCGCAGGCGGGCGGGGCTGAACGGATCGCGTGCATCGGGATTACCAACCAGCGCGAAACGATCGTCTTTTGGGACCGGACGACGGGCGAGCCGCTCGCGCCGGCCATCGTCTGGCAGGACCGCCGCACCGCCGACGATTGCGCCGCGCTGAAGGCAGCAGGGCATGAGGGTGCGGTGCAGGCCAAAACCGGACTGCTGCTCGACCCCTATTTTTCCGGGACCAAGATTGGCTGGGCGCTGCGCCACTGGCCACAGCTCAAAGCGGCGGGCGAGCGGCTAGCGGTGGGGACCATCGAAAGCTATCTCATCTTTCGGCTGACCGGTGGGGTGCACGTCACCGATGCGACCAATGCGTCGCGCACCTTGATGATGGACATCAACGGCCAGGGTGGCTGGGATGATGGGCTGTGCGATCTACTCGGCGTGCCGCGCACGATTTTGCCGGAGATTGTAGGCTGCACCACCGAAGTCGGGCGCACCGACCCGGCGCTGCTCGGCGGCGCGATCCCGATTACCGGCATGGCGGGCGACCAGCAGGCGGCGACAATCGGGCAAGCGTGCCTGACCCCGGGGCAGACCAAGGCGACCTTTGGCACAGGCGCGTTCATTTTAACCGCCAGCGGCACGGTGCGCCCCACATCAACCAACCGGCTGTTGGCAACGGTGCTCGTGCAGGACGGCGATACGCGCCACTATGCGCTGGAGGGATCCGTCTTTGTCGCCGGGTCGCTGATCAAATGGCTGCGCGACGGTCTGGGACTGCTGGCCAGCGCCGCAGAAAGCGAGGGGCTAGCGCGTTCGGTCGCCGACAATGGCGGCGTCTTTCTGGTCCCCGCGCTCGCCGGGCTGGGAGCGCCGCACTGGCGACCCGATGTGCTGGCAGCATTATCAGGCCTGTCGTTCGCCACCACCAAGGCGCATGTCGCCCGCGCGGCGTTGGAGGCGCAGGCCTATCAGGCGAATGACCTCAAATCGGCTTTTGCTGCCGATGGCGTCGACTGGGCAGAGCTGCGCATCGATGGCGGTATGGCGGCAAACGACTGGATGGCGCAGGATCTGGCAGACGTGCTGGCGGTGCCCGTCGAGCGTCCCGATTTTGTCGAAAGCACGGCACTGGGCGCAGCGATGCTGGCGGCAGCCGGCGCAGGCTTGTTCCCGACGCTGGCGAAAGCCGCGACCGCAATGCGCGGCACCGCAACGCGCTTCACGCCGTCGCTTGGGGCCGACACACGAAAAACGCGCCTCGCCGGATGGCAAAGCGCGCTTTCGAAGGTGCTGGGCTGATGCAGCTGGGACTGTCCCTTCAGGGACTGTCCCTCCGTCCGCTGCTGTCGGCATAAGGGGACAGTCCCTAAAGGGACAGTCCCCGAGGTGCATTAACGCTTGAGCGACAGACCGCCGAAACGCTTGTTGAACTTCGCAACCTGCCCGCCCGCGTCGAGCAGACGACCGGTGCCGCCGGTCCAGGCGGGGTGCGCGGTGGGATCGATTTCGAGCGCGAGCGTATCGCCCTCTTTGCCCCAGGTCGAACGCGTTTCATAAACGTCGCCGTTCGTCATCTGGACCTTGATCATGTGATAGTCGGGGTGGATGCCCTGTTTCATGTTCGTCTAGCTCCTATGCCGCTGGTTACCGACCAGCGGCTGAGTCCCTTGCCAATTTGGCGGAAGCGCGGCCTTTAATGGGGGATGCGGGGAAATGCAACCTTGGTTTCAGGCGGCTGGTGGATCGGCAATCATCGCGGTGAATTGGCATTCCGCCGCCACTGCGCCATCGAGCAGCGCCTTGCCTGCAAAACGGCAAATCGTCCGCTTGTTCTGGACAATTTCGACATGCAAATCGAGCAGGCAGCCAGGTTCGACCGGTTTCCTGAACTTTGCGCCATCGATGGCCATGAAATAGACCAGCTTGCCCGAATCGGCGAGGCCCAGCGATTCAACCGCCAGCACCGCGGCGGCCTGCGCCATCGCCTCGACAATCAACACGCCGGGCATGATCGGGCGGCCGGGGAAATGGCCCTGAAAAAACTCCTCGTTCATCGTCACGGCCTTCACCGCATGAATCGAGGTATCGGGCACCAATTCCACCACCCGGTCGACGAGCAGCAAGGGGTAACGGTGCGGAATCGCCGCCATGATGCGGCGGATATCCATTGGGCCCAGCGTTTTCGCCATTACCTCCGTTTCCCCCTGCCCGCTCATGATCAGCGCGTCTGCGGCGTGGCCGGCGGCGGCGTGGTCGCAGGCGTAGTGCCCTGCGCGGCGCGCGCGGCGTTGACCAGCTCCTGGTTCTTTTGCTGGACCAGCTGGCCCGGCTGATAACCTGCGGGCGGGACAATCCCGACGTTGGGCAGGATGGCGTTCAGATC
>CAYNXF010000020.1:0-47336 GCA_964401155.1 uncultured Sphingopyxis sp. | reverse complement strand
GTCCGGTTCGAGCGGCACGCCCGCTTCGGTGGTCGCCGACCGGATGGCGCAAAAGCTGATCGGGCGGGGTTAAGCCCGCATCGCTGCCGCCAGCCGCGCGGCGGTGACGAACAGCCAGTCACGCGCGTCCTCGGCAATCATCTCACCGATGGCGTCGTCGAACGCGCGGCGGTCGTGGCGGCTGGCGTGGCCTACCATGGCCAGCAACGCTGCCTCATCATGGGTCAGGCGCGGGCAGCAGGGGCGGAACACGGTCAGCGGGTCGGGCCAGACATGCGCCATGCCCGATAGCAGCAGGCGGAAACAGCTGGCGGCATTGGCGGAGCCAAGCAAGTCGACCAGCCGCGGCTGCGCATCGCCGTCCTGTGTCGATGCTAGCCCGGCAACACGAAAAGCGCGCACCAGCCGGTGCGCACACGGCGGCATGCTGGCAAGCGATGGTGAGGCCAAGGCAGCAAGTTGGGGATGGGACATGCGGGACGCTCCTTCTCTTTTCAGCTTATGATGCAAATGCGAATAAGTCGCAATAAGGAATGTAAAACGGTGTCTTGCTTTATATTAGTTAGGTAACTAACAATATAGACGACTCGCAAGCAGGAGACTCTGGCTATGGCCCTCATCAATCGCCGCATGCTGCTCATCACTGGCGGTGCGGTTGCCGTCGTGACCGCTGGGACGGGAACACTCGCGTGGTGGCCGGGCACGGCCAGCGCGACGCAGCCATGGCGCGATGCGGGCAAGGGGCTGGGCGATGCGCGGCTCGATGCGCTCGCTTATGCCATTCTCGCGCCCAATCCGCACAACCGCCAGCCGTGGCAATATCGGCTGATGGGCGAAGACCGCATCGATATCAGCTGCGATCTGGCGCGCCGCTTGCCGCAAACCGATCCGTTCGACCGGCAGATTGTCGTCGGGTTCGGCTGCATGATCGAGTTGTTGGTTATGGCTGCAAGGGCAAAAGGCTATTCCAGCGTCGTTACGCTGTGGCCCGATGGTGAACCCCAACCGCGTCTGGATGCACGCCGTGTGGCCAGCGTCCAGCTGATCCGCAATCCCGGTGAAAAGTCCGATTCGCTGTTCGAACATGCGCTGGCTCGGCGGTCGACCAAGGAGGTTTACAGTGTGAAACCGGTAACAGCTGACGCCCTGGGGCGGTTGGTCGGCGAGCCGGTGGCGGCAGGCGTGGTGGCTGGTGGATCGGTTGATCCGGCCAGCATCGCGGCACTGCGCGAACTGACGTGGGAGGCGTGGATGGCCGAATATCGCGACGCGGCGATGCGCCGTGAAAGCATCGACCTGATGCGCATTGGCAACGCCGAGATTGTGGCCAACCCTGATGGGATCGAGCTTGGTGGTCTGTTCATGGGGTTGGGGAAGATGACCGGGATGATCACCCGCGAAACGCTCGATACCCCAGGAACAACCGCATTTCAGCAAGGCATCGACATGTTCAAACCGATCATGGAGTCGGCGCAGGGCCATGTCTGGCTGGTCACGCCGGGGAACAGCCGCGCCGAACAGATCGCCGCAGGGCGCCGCTGGGTGCGGATGAATTTGCAGGCGCAGGCACTGGGCATTGCCATCCATCCGCTGAGTCAGGCGTTGCAAGAGACCAAGGCCATGGCCGGGCCCTTCGCCGAGGTGCACGAACGGCTGGGCGCACGCGATGGCGCCGTGGTGCAAATGCTGGGCCGCATCGGCTATGCGCCGTTCCCCGAGCCGACACCGCGCTGGCCGCTGAAAACGCATCTGGTCACGGCATGACATTGTCGCCGGAGCAAGGCGCGCGTCTTGTCGCACTGCTAACCGATATTGCCATCATCAACCAGCTGACCTCGGCGGCGGCAACGCGCGTGCTGGCGCCCCAGCTAGGGCTTAGCGAATATAGTCTGCTGAACCACATGGTCCGGCGCGGCGACGGCGAAACGCCCACGCGGTTGGCGCGCGCGTTTCAGGTCAGCAAGCCATCGATGACCGCCACCATCGGCCGGTTGGCGGCAAAGGGGCTGGCTAGGGTCGAGGGTGATGCCGAAGACGGCCGGGCCAAACGCCTGCGTATCACTGATGCAGGGCGAACCGCGCACGCGCAGGGCCGGGCGCGGCTGGCGACTTTGCAGAGCGAGTTGTTCGATGGCTATGACATCGTTGCGCTGATCGAACACGCCGACGCGCTGGCAAGGCTGCGCGAACATCTGGATGCCCAGCGCAACCTGCGCGATGGCCTTGCCTGACTCGCCACCATGGCGCATCACACACCGTGCGCATCATCTATCTTGTTGGCGGTTGGCTCGCACTGATTGCGGGCGGCATCGGAATCTTCGTTCCGCTTTTGCCAACGGTTCCGCTGGTGATCCTTGCGGCGTATTGCTTTGCGCGCTCATCGCCGCGGCTGGAGGGGTGGTTGGTCGAGCATCCCCGCATGGGGCCGCACATCGTCGCATGGCGCGATCGCGGTGCCATCAGCCGTAGGGGCAAGCTGGGGGCATTGGCGGCGTTTCTGGCGGGAAGCATTGTCAGCCTGATTTTTGCGCCATGGCCATGGCCGCTGGTGCCGGTGCTGGCGGCCTGCATTTGCCTACCATGGCTATGGTCGCGCCCCGATGCCTAGAATCACTGGACCGCGCACAGTGGCTCGCATAAAGACGCGGGCCTGATATGCACGCCTATGCCAATCCCACCCGGTTTCTGCGCATCGCTCGTCCTTTGACCATATGGCTTGCGGGGCTGGGTTTGGGGCTGGTGCTGATTGGCGCATGGGCGGGACTGACGCAGACGCCCGCCGATTATCTGCAAGGCGAAACCGTCCGCATCCTTTACGTTCATGTCCCTGCTGCTTGGCTGGGGATGGGCGGCTGGACCGCGCTGGCGATCAGCGGCCTGGTTCAACTGGTCTGGCGACATCCGCTCGCCGGGATCGCGGCGAGGGCTATTGCGGTCCCGGGGATGTTGTTCACCGCGCTGTGCCTGATCACGGGCTCCATTTGGGGCAAGCCGACTTGGGGCACTTGGTGGGAATGGGACGGGCGGATGACGTCGATGCTGGTGCTGTTGTTCCTCTATGCCGGCTTCATCGCGCTGGCAAACAGCGACAATGGCCGGGGCGGTGACGGCGGTTCGATTTCGCGTGGAGCGGCGATCTACGCGTTAGTCGGGGCCATCAACATCCCGATCATCAACCGCAGCGTAGTGTGGTGGAACAGCTTGCACCAAGGACCCAGTATTACGGTGCGTGGGTCCAGCATTGATGGCGAAATCCTGTGGCCACTTGGCTTCACGGTCGTGGGCTTTTCGCTCTTGTTCGGGGCGATTGTGCTGATGCGGATGCGCACCCAAATTGCCGAGAACCGCGTCAGCGCGCGGTTGCGGCGGCTGGCCGATGAGGAGCCGCTGCCCGCATGAACGATCAGTGGGATTTTGTGATTGCCGCCTATGTCCTGACTGCATTGCTTACAATAGCCGTGCTGGGAACGAGTTGGCGCGCCATGCGTCAAGCAGAGCAGCGCGCCGATGCGCTGAAGCGGGAGCGCGAATGAAAGCGAAACATCAGCGGTTGGTATTGGCTTCGCTGGCGGCGGTGGCGGTAGCGGGCGCAGGCCTGCTCGCGGCCGGTGTACTGCGCGATGAGGCGGCCTATTTCCGAACCCCGAACGAGGTTCGCGACGGGCAGGCTACGGTTGGCGAAGCGATGCGGCTGGGGGGCATGGTGCAAAAGGGCAGCATTCAGCGTTTGCCCGACGGTGTGTCGATCCGCTTTGTTGCCACCGACGGCAAAGCCAGCCTGCCGGTCGAGTTCACCGGCATCGTCCCCGACCTGTTCAAGGAGGAATCAGGCATGGTCGCCGATGGCGAACTGCGCGCTGATGGCACCTTTGTCGCGACGCGCATCCTCGCCAAGCATGACGAGCGCTACATGCCGCCGCAAATGGGCGACATCCCCAAGGATGCGGGTAAGAGCATAACCGAGCCGACCGTATGATTGCTGAAATTGGCCACGCGCTTTTGTGGATGGCGGCGGCGCTCGCCTGTCTTGCGTTGCTGGCGGGGGCCTTGCATTTGCGCTTGCCCAAGCCTGAGCTGGCAGCGCTGGTGCGCCCAGCGATGGTGGCGCAGGGCGCTC
Organism: uncultured Sphingopyxis sp.; assembly: GCA_964401155.1. Lineage (GTDB taxonomy): Bacteria > Pseudomonadota > Alphaproteobacteria > Sphingomonadales > Sphingomonadaceae > Sphingopyxis. The sequence goes on along the minus strand of CAYNXF010000020.1, from coordinate 43,219 downwards.
TGACCTTGCTGTCGTTCGCGCTGCTGATGGCACTGTTCATCCGCAGCGACATGTCGGTCGAGCTGGTTGCGCGCAACAGCCACAGCCTCAAGCCGATGATCTTCAAGGTCGCGGGTACCTGGGGCAATCATGAAGGCTCGATGCTGCTGTGGCTGACCATTTTGGGTTTGTCGGGCGGATTGGTAGCGCTGTTTGAAAAGCGGCTGCGCGACGACACGCTGATCGCCACGCTGACTGCGCAGGCAGCACTTAGCCTTGGTTTCTTTGCCTTCCTGCTGTTCTCGTCCAACCCATTCAATCGCCTGCCGGTCGCGCCGCCCGATGGCGCGGGGCTGAACCCGCTGTTGCAGGACATTGGTTTGGCCTTTCATCCGCCGACGCTCTACATCGGCTATGTCGGGCTGTCGGTGGCGTTCAGCTTTGCCGTCGGCGCTCTGATTACACGCGAGATTGGCCCCAATTTCGCTCGCGCGATGCGGCCTTGGGTGCTGGGCAGCTGGATTTTCCTGACGCTGGGTATAACCGCGGGCAGCTATTGGGCCTATTATGAGCTGGGCTGGGGCGGCTGGTGGTTCTGGGACCCGGTGGAGAATGTCAGCCTGATCCCTTGGCTCGCGGGGGCGGCGCTGCTCCACTCGGTTAGCGTGACGGCAACGCGCGACGCACTGCGGGCATGGACGGTGATGCTGGCTGTGGTTGCTTTCTCGATGTCGATGTTGGGCACTTTCATCGTACGGTCGGGGTTGCTGACCAGCGTGCACAGCTTTGCCGTTGACCCCGAGCGTGGGGCCTTTCTGCTGGCGCTGATGGCAATCTATATCGGCGGCGCGCTGACCCTGTTCGCGCTGCGCGCTGGATCGCTTGCCGAGGGGAAGAAGTTTGCGCTGCTCAGCCGCGAAGGCGCGCTGGTGGCGAACAATTTGCTGCTGACGGTCATCCTTGCCGTCGTACTGCTGGGCACGCTCTATCCAATCGTTGCTGAAGCGATGGGCGAGAAAGTGTCGATCGGTCCGCCCTATTACAATGCAGTCACCGGCCCGATCGCGCTAATCTTGTTCAGCCTGATGGTAATGGGTCCGCTGCTGAAATGGCGGCGCGATGATGGCAATGTACTGCTGGCGCGATTGCCCGTGATGGTTGCAGCGGCGATGCTGGTGCTGGCAGCGCTGATTGTATTTGGCGGCAGCGTGGGTGTTCTTCCCTTGCTGGGCATGGTCGTCGCAGCGTTCGTTGCCGTGGGCAGCATCGCGCCGCTTTGGAAGCGCAACCTGCGCCGTACGCCGCTGACCATCTGGGGCATGGTCATCGCCCATCTGGGCATTGCCGTGGGGCTGGCGGGCATGGCCACCGAGCGGGCCTTCATTCAGGAGAAGCTGGTCGCGGCGGCCCCTGGCGATGTCATCACCGTCGGCCCTTACAAACTTCGGTTTGTGGGCGTGAAGCCCGCTGCTGGGTCTAACTGGACCGCGGTTGATGCCGAGCTAAGGGTAGTATCGCCCAGCGGCATTGACCGGGTATTGCGGCCGCAGGCGCGTGACTATCCGGGCCTGATGGGGGGCGCGCCGGTGGAGACCAAGGAGGCCGATTTTATCACGTTGGCGGGAGGGCATCTGTTTGCCAATATCGGGCAGGCAGTAAGTGGCGAGGGGCCAACGCGGTACCAAATTGCCGTAAAGTGGATGCCGCTTGTCTATTGGATCTGGATCGGCGGCGGCATGATCGCTCTGGGTGGAACGCTGGCTATGTTGGGCCGTGCCCAGCTGCTCGACCAATGGAAGCGCCGCCGCCGTGCCAAGGCCGAGGCGCGTTTCGCGTGAAGCGGCGTTGGCTCCTCTTTACTCCGCTGGCGATTGTGTCGCTGTTGTTCGGTATGTTCATCTATCGGCTGGCGACGCCGGAGGACAAGCTAATTGAATCACGCTGGATCGATCAACCCATGCCGCTATTTGACCTGCCACCGGCAACGGCAGGTGTGCCTGGACTGAAGAGCAGTGATCTGGCCGATGGGCGACCGCGCCTGATCAATGTGTTTGCCAGCTGGTGCATCCCGTGCAAGGCTGAAGCGCCGCAATTGGAGGCTTTGGCGCGCGCAGGCGTTCCCATCGACGGAATTGCCATTCGCGACCGGCCGGAGGATGTGGCCGCATTTCTTGCGGAAACCGGCAATCCGTTCCAGCGCATCGGTGCTGACATGCAGAGCAGCGTCCAAATCGCGCTCGGGTCTTCGGGCGTGCCCGAGACCTTTCTGGTCGACGGGAAGGGCATCATCCGCGAGCAGATCCAAGGCATTATCACCCCTGAAATGGTGCCCGAAATTCAGCGCAAGCTAGAGGCAATGCGGTGATGCGTTGGCTGGTGCTTTTGCTAGTGGCTTGGCTTGCCGCGCCGCTGTCTGCACAAGACCGCCTCCCACCAGCACCGCTGGCCTATAAACAGCTTGATGATCCAGCGCAGGAGGCCAAGGCCAAGGCGCTGATGGACGAACTGCGCTGTCTGGTGTGCCAGGGCCAGTCGATTGCCGACAGTGACGCGCCACTCGCTGGTGACATGCGCCATGAGGTACGCAGCAAGATTGCAGCCGGTGAAAGCCCCGACGCGATCCGCGACTGGCTAATCGCGCGGTACGGCAATTGGGTGACCTATAACCCGCCTTTTGCCAGCGGGACCTGGTTCTTGTGGGTTGGACCATTGTTGTTCCTGCTGTCGGGGCTGTGGCTGGCGCGAAGTCGTTTTCGTCAAAGTGACGACGGTGCGGAGGAGCGGCCATGATCTGGCTTTGGCTGCTTGCAGCAGCGGTGCTGACCGCCGGGCTGATGCTGTGGCTGGGCCGCATTCCAAGGGTCTCGCGCACTGTGCCCGCTGCGGCACTGATGCTGGGGTTGGCGGGATACGCACTGTACGGCTCGCCCGAATTGCCTGGCAAGCTGGCGGCGACCACGAGCGCGGCCGAAGGCTTTGGCGAGACCATCGAGAGCAACCAGGGCCAAATGCGCGAACGCTTTGGCGAGGCAGGGCAGTGGCTCGGGATGGCCGATGCGATGGCGCGGCGAAATCGGCATGACCTCGCGATCAAGGCGCTGGAAGGCGGGCTAAAACAATATCCAGACAACATCGATCTTTGGGTTGCGCTCGCCAATGCCTATGTCGAGCATGGCGGGGGTATGATGACCCCCGCGGCGGCGCTGGCGTTTGACGAGGCGGCCAAGCGCGCGCCCGACCACCCTGCGCCGCCCTTTTTCGCAGGGTTGGCGCTGGCGCGCGGCGGCGATTTGGCGGGAGCTGAGGCGGTGTGGAGCCAGCTCCTCGCCCGCTCGCCTGCTGAGGCACCTTGGCGTAGCGATTTAGAAGCAAGGTTAGCACAGTTGCGCGCCATGCGTCCGCCCCAGCCGACCGTTCCCGCCAGCCCGATCCCATAAAGCGGCATTTTTTGTTGCTTTCACGCTTCCTTGGCTTGGTTTAAGGCCCGCCGATGGCCAGCGAGTCGCACTCTGCACCTATGGGCGCTAGCGCGTCGGCCGACGGGCAGGACCATCACCGCGATGGCTTTGCCAAGCTTGCCATCGGGTCGGTCGGCGTGGTGTTCGGCGACATCGGTACCAGCCCGCTATATGCGTTCCGCGAAACATTCTCCGGCCATCATCCGATCGAACCCGACCAGCTGCATATCGTGGGCGTATTGAGCCTGGTTTTCTGGTCAATGATGTTGGTGGTGACGTTCAAATATGTCCTGACCATCATGAAGGCCGATAATAAGGGTGAAGGCGGGTCACTGGCGCTGCTCGCGCTGATCAACCGCCAATCCGAAGGCGCGCGCTGGTCGTGGCCGATTGTCATGCTGGGGGTGTTTGCGACCGCGCTTTTCTATGGCGATTCCATGATCACGCCGGCTATGTCGGTGCTGTCGGCGACCGAGGGGTTGAGCTATGTCGACGAAGGTTTTCGAGCCTATATTATCCCGATTGCATTGGCGATCCTGATCGGCCTGTTCGCCATCCAGTCGCGTGGGACGGCGAAGGTTGGCGCCCTGTTCGGCCCGATCATGATCGCCTATTTCCTGATGCTGGCGGTGCTGGGGGTGATGCATATCGCTGGCAATCCGGCGATTATATTCGAGACGCTAAATCCGGTAAATGCGCTGCGGTTTTTCCATTATGATGGCTGGACGGCATTCGTCGCGCTGGGCGCGGTGGTGCTGGCGGTGACAGGGGCCGAGGCGCTCTATGCGGACATGGGACATTTCGGCCGCGTGCCTATCGGGACGAGCTGGCTCGCCTTTGTGCTGCCCTGCCTGATGCTCAACTATATGGGGCAGGGCGCGATGGTGCTGGGCGCGGATAGTGCCGAGGCCGCGCGGTTGATCAAAGACCCCTTCTTTCTGATGATGCCCGATGCGTGGCGGATTCCGGTGGTGGCGCTTGCGTTACTGGCGACCATCATCGCCAGCCAGGCGGTGATTTCGGGCGCCTTCTCGCTGACGCAGCAAGCGATCCAGCTGGGCTTCATCCCGCGTATGCGCGTCGAGCACACCAGCGCATCTGCGGCGGGGCAGATTTACATCCCGGTGGTCAATTGGATGCTGATGATCATGGTGGTGGTGCTGGTGCTCTTCTTTGGCTCGTCAAGCGAACTCGCAGGGGCTTATGGCATTGCGGTGACCGGCGCGATGTTCATCGACACCTGTCTGGTCAGCGTCGTGCTGACCATCCTGTGGCGCTGGCCGCTATGGAAGGCGCTGCCAGTGCTGGCGGTGTTCTTCATCGTCGATATTGCGTATTTCAGCGCGAACTTGCTCAAGGTGCCGGATGGCGGGTGGGTACCGCTGGTCATTGGCCTTATCATCTTCACTTTGCTCACCACCTGGTCGCGCGGTCGCAAGTTGATGCATCAGGAAATGGCCGAAGGCGTCATGCCCATCCCGATGTTCATCGGTTCGGCAGCCAAAAGCGCCACGCGCGTGCCGGGGACCGCGGTGTTCATGACGTCGTCGGCTGATGGTGTGCCGCACGCGCTGCTGCATAATTTGAAACATAATAAGGTGCTGCACGAGCGCATCATTTTACTGACGATCAAAGTGTCTGATGTTCCCTATGTCGATAATGACAAGTGCCAGCAGCTCGACGATATGGGTGAAGGGTTCCACCGGCTGATCCTGCATTATGGCTTTATGCAGCCGGTCGATGTGCCGGCCGCGCTGGCGCAGGTTCAGGGCTGCGGCGCGCAGTTCAAGATGATCGAGACCAGTTTCTTTCTGTCGCGCCAGACATTGATCGCCTCACCCACCCCGGGTATGCCAATCTGGCGCGAAAAACTGTTCGCGTGGATGCTGCGCAATTCGGAAAGCGCGATGGAGTACTTCCGCCTACCAACCAACCGGGTGGTAGAATTGGGCAGTCAAGTGGCCATTTGAGGTGCCGGTCCGATTTTAGCCATTTTGGTTGAAACAGGGCGAATCCATTTGAAACCCGGCGTCTGCCTTGCGATGACAGTTGAAGGGCGCAGTAAAACTTGCTGATGCCAATTCCTTCCCGCGCAGTCGGAGGGCGCAAGCTGCATGTCGGACAAGGGCAGTATCCCGATTGCGACGATAGATCAGCAGCGGCCATATTTGCTGTTTTTGGCGGGCCAATCCCGCCGACTGGACGGGACTACGCTGGAACCAGAGTTTCGGCGCATGGGGCTCAACCCGCGCGGCGCTGTTCCAGCGGCAGCGCATTACGCAGGGCTTTTTGTCGATCCGCCGCTGGAAGTCGGCTTTGCCAGTCAACGAGCGCTTGCCGGACCAGCCCGACCGGACCTGGCCGAGCTCAACAACGTGGCCGATGCCCGGCGCGTGCTGGCATGTGTGCCACTGGATCCGTCCAGCGGTGACCGGGTCTCGTGCGGCCGGGAATTGTTCAAACTGGCCGTACTGCTGATCGACCTATGCAGCGCAGACCAGATCTATTGGTCGCCGGCTGGCTTATGGTCTGACGCGAGGCAATTTCAGGCAGCGGTCACCGAAATGCTGGCCAGCGGCATGCCGCCGGTGCTGCATCTGGTGGCCTTTCGCCCCACCACGAACGGGACTGGCATGCAAACCCAGGGCTTGGCACATTTCGCGGGACAGGAACTGGTCGCGACCGAAGCAGCCGGGTTGGACCGGGCCGGGTTGCTGCGACGTATGGCGCGACTGGCGATCGACATCATGATCAATGGGGCAGTTCAGGCGCCGCGCAACTTTCCCGGCCTGGTCCAGGGCGAACGAATTAGTGTCAGGCCCGATGGTGGCACCGTATATGTGACGATTTTGGCGGAATGACCGGGCGGCGCTGGCACCAGCGTACGGCGTGCCCGGATGGATTTCAGCGCCATCACCTTATCCCGCTGGAACTGACCCGCAGAGCGCAGTTGGCGGCGATGTTTACAACGCTGGAGGCCGATGGGCTGCGGCTTGGCCGCTTTGCCGAAAACGGCCTGCATCTGCCCGCGCGCGAGGTCGATGCCGTCGCCCTTGGGCATGCGCTGCACCGTGGGCCGCATCCGGCCTATACCGACGTTGTGGCGGCGCGGCTTGAGGCCATTCGCATGGGTTCTTGTCTGGGCAAAGCCGAGGGCCGGTGGGCGACCGTGGACCGTATCCGGACGCTGCAGGCGGCGCTGCGCCGGGCGCTGACCGATCGGCACGGCCAGCATCTGTGGCTCAACCGGCGCGATCCGATGCGGCTGTTCGCGGATCGCGCCTATCTGGACGCGGCAATCGCGGCGATGTTTGGAGAAGGCTAAAAGGTTCGGACTTTGGCCTGCAGCTGAGCCCAAGCCTCGCGGTATTCACCCTCCAGCTTGGCCACGAAATCGGCGACGCTGCCCACCTGTTTGACTGCGCCGATGCCCTGGCCCGATCCCCAGATGTCCTTCCACGCCTTTTTGTCGGTGTTGCCGCCCGACCCGAAGTCCATCGTCTTGAGGTCGCCTTCGGGCAGATTGTCGGGGTCCATGCCGGCAGCCTCGATTGAGCTACGCAGGTAATTGCCGTGCACGCCGGTGAACAGGCTTGAATAGACGATGTCGGCTGCGCGCCCTTCGGTAATCGCGTCTTTATAGCCGTCGACGGCGTTCGCCTCGGTCGTGGCGATGAAAGCGCTGCCGATATAGGCAAGGTCGGCGCCGCACGCCTGTGCCGCGAGCACCGAGCGGCCGTGTGCAATCGCACCCGACAGCGCGACCGGGCCATCGAACCATTCGCGGATTTCCTGTACCAGCGCAAAGGGCGACTGCGTGCCGGCATGGCCGCCGGCACCGGCAGCGACCGGGATCAGGCCGTCGGCACCCTTTTCCACGGCCTTGCGTGCGAAGCGATCGTTGATGACGTCATGAAGCGTGATTCCGCCCCAGCGATGCACCGCATCGTTGAGTTCCACCTGAGCGCCCAGCGATGTGATGGTGATCGGCACCTTCCATTTTTCGCAGGTGGCAAGGTCGGCCATCAACCGGTCGTTCGAGCGATGGACAATCTGGTTGACCGCGTAAGGGGCCGAAGGGCGATCGGGATTGTCGCGGTCCCACGCGGCCAGTTCCTCGGTGATACGGTGAAGCCATTCGTCAAGCTGCGCCTGCGGCCGCGCGTTGAGCGCTGGGAAACTGCCGACAATACCCGCTTTGCACTGCGCAATGACCAGATCCGGCCCCGAAACGATGAACAGCGGCGAACCAATTACGGGCAGGCGCAGACGGTCGAAAATGGGGGGCAGGGCCATGGCAGCATTCTTTCGCAAGGGCAGGGTGGGACAAGGTTCACCTTAACGTAAAGGGAAGGCGGCGCAAGCGCCAAAAGCATCGCCGCATCACGCAGCATGCAGCGGAAATTATCGCCCGATTTTGCCGCAAAAATCGCTGCATCTTTAACTCCCGGTAACCTTAATCTGCTTAATTCGGCTGCGAAAACGACGGCCGCGGTTGTGGTCGCGGGCCGGGACCAAGTCAGGAAGTAGCGGAAAACAGTGCGCGGATTGCTGCGAAATTTTACGGGCCAAGCGGCGGACGTGACCGAAGCGCCGCTGCGCGCCGGCGGCAATGCCGTGGTGCGCGCCGGCGACGATGCCCGGCGGCTGGCGCTGCTGGATGATTTTGAGGAAGCGGGAATTGGCTGGATATGGGCCAGCGATGCCGAGGGAAGGTTGATCTATCTGTCGGCCAGCGCGGCGGAAAGGCTGGGCCAGCCCCTCGACGCACTGCTCGCACAGCCGCTGACGGCGCTGTTTGAGAGCGACACGCAAAACCCTGATGGGCAGACGGGTCGCCCGCTGAATTTCCAGCTTGCGGCCCGCAACCGCATCACGGACATGGTGGTCCGCTTTGTGCCCGGCACGAAGCGCGAAGCCGAGCGTCAAACCTGGTGGTTGCTCACGGGCCTGCCCAAGCTGGATGCCAGCGGCAATTTTGTCGGCTATCGCGGCAGCGCGCGCGACGTGACGGTCGAATATGAGCGCAAGCTGGAGGACAGCCGCCTCGCCGAATATGACTCGCTGACGGGACTTGCCAACCGCCACCGCATGAACCGCAAGCTCGACAGCCTGCTCGCCAGCTTCAAAGCGGCGCGGCGGTCGTGTGCGGTGATGATGCTGGACCTCGACCGGTTCAAAGCGGTCAACGACACCATGGGGCACCCGGCGGGCGACGCGCTGTTGAAACAGGTGGCGCAGCGGTTGACCAGCATTGTCGGCAAGCGCGGCGAGATCGGCCGGTTGGGCGGCGACGAGTTTCAGATCATCCTGCCCGACGTCGATGACCGCGGCACGCTGGGCGAGCTGGCCGCGAAGATTGTGCAATTGGTATCGCAGCCCTATCCGATTGACGGCAAGCAGGCGATGATCGGCACATCGGTGGGTGCCGCCATCGCCCCCTATGACGGCGACACGCGCGAGGAATTGATCCGCAATTCCGATCTGGCGCTGTATGCCGCCAAAAATGGCGGGCGCGGACAATATCGTTTTTATTCCAGTGATTTGAAGGATGAAGCGGAGGAGCGGGCGCAGCTGCTCGACGATCTGCGCACCGCGCTGGAAAAGGGCGAGCTTGACCTGTTTTACCAGCCGGTGGTCCGCATCGAGGACAATCTGGTGGTCGGTTGCGAGGCGTTGATGCGCTGGGAGCATCCCGAGCGCGGGCCGGTTAGCCCCGGCATTTTCATCCCCATCGCCGAGGAAACCAATTTGATCGCGCCGCTGGGCGAATGGGCGCTGCACCGCGCCTGTGCCGATGCGGCCAAATGGCCCGAATCGGTGCGCGTCGCGGTCAATGTGTCGGCGGTGCAGTTTGCCAACGCCGACTTTGTCGAAACGGTGCGGCAGGCGCTGGCAGAAAGCGGGCTGACCCCCGACCGGCTGGAGTTGGAACTGACCGAATCGGTGCTGCTGGGTGACAGTGAAACGATTGCCGACACGTTCAAGGCGCTGAAGGCGCTGGGGGTGCGGTTGGCGCTGGATGACTTCGGGACAGGCTTTTCGTCGCTGAGCTATTTGCGCTCGGCGCCGTTCGACAAGATCAAGGTCGACCGCAGCTTCGTCAACGACGCGGTGCAGGCCGATCAGAACAGCGCCAAAATCATCGCCGCGATCGTCGGTCTGGCCGATGCACTGGGCATGGAGACCACGGTCGAAGGCGTCGAGGCGTTCGACCAGCTTGAGGTGATCCGCGGCAAGGGGGCGAAGTTCGTCCAAGGCTTCCTCTATTCGCGCCCCATGCCGCTGGCCGAGCTGGAGCAGTGCATGGAAACGGGCGCGCTGCGCATCGCGCCGAGCGGCCCCGACAAATTCCGTTCCGAACGCCGCACCGTATTCCTGCGCATCGGGGTGATCCACGAGGATCATCGCTATGACGCCATTTTGCGCGACCTGTCCAAGACGGGCGCGCGGATCGAGGGGCTGGTCGGCGTGCCGGTGGGCACCGACCTGGTGCTCGACCTAGGCGGTGGCCAGCTGGTCGTGTGCACCGTCAGCCGCAGCAAGGATGCCGAAATCGGCGTCGAGTTTGAAACCGCGCTGATCAGCGACGGCGCCGGCGGCCTGTGCACGCGGTTCCGCATTTCGCCCTACGCCCTTGCGGCGGCGGCGCGCGGGAGCGAGGAGCGCGCGAGCAAACCGAAATTCATGTCGGTTGACATTGGCGCGCTGCGCGCGGGTTAGGCTGCCGCCACTCCATCCACCGCCGCATCCAGCCTGAAACATTCCTTACGCCGTGCCTCGGCGGCGCGGTGGAAGGGTAGGAACCAGGCCGCTTTGGCGGCTGTTTCGCGGACATTGATGGTTGCAAATTCGTCGTCGGCAAGGCTGCGCGAATAATCTTCATCGCCAAATTCGCCGTCCTGATGGCCGTCGAAATCGTCGCCGGGCGGGGGGAAATCGTTGTGCCATTCCCCCATGTCGTCATCATACCAGACGCTGAGGTTGGCGGCGGCCTCGTCGGGGGTTGCTGGTCGGCGAAATCGGCAGAAATCTGCGCAACTTCACACAGGTGCGCGGGCGGCGGGAGGAGCGCGGCGAGCGGGTCGGGGCGCTCGCGCAGGTCGGCGAACCAGTCGGCCAGCGCGGCGTGCGGATCGGCGGCGAAGGCGGGGCTGGTGAAGAGGTCGAGATAGGCGGCGAAATCGGCAGCGATGATGCGCGCGAGCTTTGCCGCGGGCGCGGTGGCGCGTTCGGCGATCTGGCGGTCGAGCCGCTCGAGCATCGCCATGCTGGCGGGCGCGTTGATGCGGCGGCGGGGAGGGTCGCGGGTTGGGGCGTGGTTCGAGCATGGCCTGTCCTTTCGGTTTAGAAAACCGGACAGGATGAACCATATTGGTTCGAGTTAGGAAAGGGTTTTTTTTGGGGGGGGATAGAGGGACAGTCCCTAAAGGGACCCCTTTAGGGACTGTCCCTGATGAGAAGACACATTGCCGAGTGCGTTCCCGGTTCGCAGCGCTAACTCGATCACTGCGCCAGCATCGAGGCCGTCGACCAGCATCGCCTTCCAATTGGGCATATGCTGGCTCAGTGCGCGCCAATCGGTCAGCCCATCATCGCGCTGATTGATATGCGCGCGGGCGCTCGACCAGCGCCACGCTTCGGCATGAGGCACGAGTCCTGCCGCGACAGGGTTGTTCTCGATGTAGCGTGCAGCGAACATCATGTGGCGGTCATCCATGGGGTAGCTGGCGAATCGCCCCTGAAACAAATGGCCGCTGGCGGATTGGCGCCGATTAATGCGCTGCGCATAGCGCGTGTGGGTGCTGGACAGCGGGGCGCGCAAACCATCGGGCCCGGTTGGGACGAGCATCAAATGAACATGATTGTCCATCAGGCACCAGGCGAGGCAAGTTGTAGCGGACTGGCGCAGCGCATCGGCGAGGATGGCGATATAGGCACCGCGATCGGCATCGTCGAAGAAAATTGTCTGCTGGCGGTTGCCGCGCTGGGTCACATGGTGGGCGACCCCGGGGACGACAAGACGAGCAGAGCGCGGCATTACAGCTGCATAGCTGCCCAGGCCAATTCGGGCAAGGAGTGTCCCGTCAGGGACAGTCCCCAGAGGGACAGTCCCTAGGGTTGTTCGTTCGCCGCGCTCAATATTGCCCTTACACTGGCCGTCGCCACATCGGTGTCCAGGCCGCAGCCGAAGCGGCTTTGCCCGTCGGGCGTGCGGCATTCGACATAGGCGGCGGCGGCCACATTGCTACCTGCGCCGAGCGCGTGTTCGCTATAATCAACGATGTCCATCACCGGGCCGCCGGCTTCGGCGAGCGCGGCGATGACGCTGGACATCAGGCCGTTGCCGCGGCCGCTGACGCTGCGGATTTCGCCGTCGATGCGCAGTTTGCCCACGAACAGCCGGTCACTGCCCTGATGCCCCTCCTGCCATTCGACCAGTTCGAAGCGTTTGCCCGCGGTCGTGAGATAGCTTGCCTCGAACGCCTGCCAGATGTCGTCGGCGGTGAGTTCGCGGCTGGTGGCGTCGGCGAGCGCCTGGACGATGGGGCTGAAGGCCGCCTGCATGCGCTTGGGGAGCTTTAGCCCCCGGTCCTGTTCGAGCACCCAAGCGACGCCGCCCTTGCCCGACTGGCTGTTGACGCGGATGACGGCTTCGTAAGTACGGCCGAGGTCGGCTGGGTCGATGGGCAGATAGGGCACCTGCCAATGTTCGTCATTCTGGCGCTCGCGCGCGGCGAACCCTTTTTTGATCGCGTCCTGATGCGAGCCTGAAAAGGCGGTGTAGACCAATTCGCCGCCATAGGGGTGGCGGGGGTGGACAGGCAGCTGGTTGCAATATTCGACCGTCTTGATGACGGCGTCGATGTCGGAAAAATCGAGGCCGGGGTCGATCCCTTGCGTGTACAGGTTGAGCGCAATGGTGACGAGGCAGCTATTCCCGGTGCGCTCGCCATTGCCGAACAGGCAGCCTTCGACCCGGTCCGCGCCTGCGAGCAGGCCCAGTTCCGCCGCCGCGACGCCGGTACCGCGATCATTGTGCGTGTGTAGGCTGATGATGGCGCGGTCGCGATTGGGAAGGTGGCGGCAGAAATATTCGATCTGGTCGGCGTAGATGTTGGGCGTCGCTGCCTCCACCGTGGCGGGCAGGTTGAGGATGATAGGTTTGTCCGCCGTGGGCTGAAGCACGTCCATCACCGCCGCGCACACCTCGACGCTGAAATCGAGCTCGGTGGTCGAAAAACATTCGGGGCTATATTGGAAATGCCAGTCGGTCTGCGGCAGCCGCGCGGCATTGTCGGCCAGCAGGCGTGCGCCGTCGATGGCGATCTGTTTCACTTGCGGGCGCTCCATGCCGAACACTTGCGCGCGCCAGGCGGGGGCGAGCGCGTTGTAGACATGGACGATGGCGCGCTTGGCCCCTGCTAGACTGTCAAAGCTGGTGCGGATAAGGTCGGCGCGGCTTTGGGTGAGGACCTGCACCGTGACATCGTCGGGGATGCGGCCGGAGCGGACCAGCCCCTGGATGAAATCAAATTCGGTCGCGCCCGCGGCGGGGAAGCCGACCTCTATTTCCTTGAGGCCGATTTTACAGAGAAGGTCGAAGAACCGCGTCTTCTTCTCCGCATCCATCGGGTCGATCAGCGCCTGGTTGCCGTCGCGCATGTCGGTAGACAGCCAGCGCGGCGCGCGCGTGGTGGTGCGGGTGGGCCAGCTGCGGTCGGGAAGGTCGACCTGGGCGAAGGGGCGGTATTTGACCGATGGGTCGCGGAGCATGGGACGGGTTCGCTTCTGCTGTGGATGGCTGGGGTTTAGCTGTTCGCCCTTGGCCGTGTTGCCGCGCGTTATCCGCGCAGACGGTTCGTCACGCCCAAGGGCGTGGAAGTCGCAGAAGCAGAAGGGCGTTGCGCTGCATGCCTAGGGTGATGGCTGAAAATGTCGTCAGGTGCAAGGGGGAGGGGCGGATTATTGCGCAGCGAGCGCGCCTATAATGTCCGTCTTCACAAAATCGTCGCCGACATAGAGCAACGGGCAGCGCCGGTCCAACGCCAGTGCATAAGCGAAGCAATCGCCAAAATTGAGTGCAGCGGGATGAACACCTTTGCCCCAGCGTTCATAGGCATCAGCGACATCGCGTGCCACAGCGGTTGTGACATCGACAATTTCGAGGCCAAGTCCGTCGATCAAGGTGCGCATTTGCGCCCCCAAACCTCTCCGGTCGGCGACGATAAGGGCCTCAGCCACTGTTGCTGATGACATTAAGAGCCGGTCATTTGTCTCAAGTGCCGCACTGCATGCGGATGCTGCGGGCTCGTCGCGCAAAATCGCCATCAATGCTGAAGTATCGACAACAATCACCCGGGCAAGCCGTCGTCGCCATAAAGGAAATCTTGGCTGCGCGCAGCGGATGGGCCGTCATCATGACGCCCGCGCGCATCGTCGCGCATCTGCCGAAGCAGTGCGGCGCGCGCCGCGCGAGTTGGCCGTTCCTGCACCGCGACCAGACGGACTGCAGGCTGACCATAGCGGGTCAGGACGATCTCATCCCCCGCCTCGGCCCTGCGGACGAGTTCCGTCAATTGGGCTTTTGCTTCGGAAACAGAAATACGCATGTCGAACAAATAGACCAAATGATGGTCCAAGTCAATGAATCACGGCTTCTCCGCCGCCTCGCCTTCAATGAGGCGCCGTTCTTCAAACCAGTCACGCAGCGCTTTGGCGGTGCAGCCGCTCCAGCCGTAGCTGCCGACCGACGAGCAACTGTCGGGGCGCGACAAGCGGGCGACATTTTCATAGCTTTCCACCTGTGCGGTCCAACTGGCGCCCATCGCCACGGTGTCGGCCTTGCGCTCGCGGAGTGGTTCGGGGATGCGGTAACGTTCGCTTTCGGGCAGGCGCGCGCACACGACGATTTCGTCGTCCTGCGTGGGCGGACATTTCTCGTCGCCATAGGTGACGAGGAAGGACCAGCGCTGGGTGCCGTCGGGCATGGTTTCAATGTCTGCGGCGGCGGGTGGCTCCGCTGCAACAAGCGCGGGCGCCATCAAGAGAGCCGCACAAAGCAAAGGAAATCGCAAGGGGGAGAGACTTTCTGACGCGGCTGGGTCGTTACAGGTTAGCGGGTCTAGATGAACCGAAACTGAGGACCGCTGCAACCTTTTGCGCCGCGGGGCCGAACCGCTCGTGACCGGGGCCAAAACGCCGCCGGTTGCCCCAACTAGATCGAAGGAGAATGACATGACGAAGGCACGCAATTTAGCCATGCTGATGGCGGTCGCCGGTGGGCTGACCGTCGTGGCGGCCCCCGCCGGTGCGGTGTCGTGCTGCGGCTTCAGCGCGCCGCCCAGCCAAAGCAGCGGGCTGCACAGCAACAACAGTAATGAAAGCGATGCCCAGCGCGAGGCGCGGTTGGAAAAGCAGCGCGTCGCCCGCGAAGCCCGGAAAGCCGCGCGCGCCGCGAAAAAGGCGGAAGAAGCCAAGGCCAAGGCCGTGGCTGCCGCTGCCGCCGGTGCCGACACCGAAGCGGCCAATTGAGCGGCTTGCCGGTGGCCGACAGTTTGAGCCCGGCTGACCGTTTATGGTCTGCAACCGCGGCGCTGGCGACCACCGGCGTGCCGTTGATGACGCGCGTGCTCGGCGGGACCCAGCCGGTTTCCGCCGGGCAGCGCTTTCCGGACACCGACAACGCCAGCGGGCCGATGGGCGCGCGCTGGTTTTACCATTGTCACAATCCGGGCGACCGGGGCGCAGAGGAGCATGGGCATTTCCACCTGTTTGTGGGGCGCAGCGCGCTGTCACGCCGCACCGCGCCGCTGATTGCGCCGCCGGGCCGACGGCGGCCGCGCCCGCCACTGGTGCATATCGCGGCACTGAGCATCGACCATCAGGGGCTGCCGATCGCGTGGTTTGCGCCCAATCGCTGGGTCACCAACGAATGGATGTATCCGGCGCGGGCAATCAGCGCACTGTTGCCCCGGCTCGCTTTTGGTGCGGGCGATGGCGATGAGCAGGTGGCGCACTGGCTAACCGCCATGGTGCAGGCATCGGCGCCGATAATCGCTGATGTGCTGCGGCAACGCGATGCCGCCGTCCTGGCGGGTGAAGCGGCCGGCGAGAGCCGCGCGACCGAGGTGCTGGCGCGCACCGAAATTGATCTGGAAGCGTTGCTGGCGGGCTAGGGTCGCGGCACGACACCGTTTCCAGACGGTCCCCCTCCCCACCTGTCCATCCGGGTGGGGAGGGTTGGGACCTTAATTCTTTGCCTTGTCGACCAGCTTGTTCTTGGCGATCCACGGCATCATCGCGCGCAGCTCCGCGCCCACTTTCTCAATCGGATGCGCGGCCGCCGCCTTGCGGCTGGCCTTGAGTTCGGGCTGGCCGGCCTGGTTGTCGAGGACGAAATCCTTGACGAAGCGGCCCGATTGAATGTCAGCGAGCACGCGCTTCATTTCGGCTTTGGTTTCGGCGGTGATGATGCGCGGACCGGTCTTGATATCCCCATATTCGGCAGTGTTGGAAATCGAATAGCGCATGTTGGCGATGCCGCCTTCATAGAGCAAATCGACGATCAACTTGGTTTCGTGGAGGCATTCGAAATAGGCCATCTCGGGGGCATAGCCCGCCTCGACCAGCGTTTCGAACCCGGCCTGGATCAGGTGGGTGATGCCGCCGCACAGCACGGCTTGCTCACCGAACAGGTCGGTTTCGCATTCCTCGCGGAAATTGGTCTCGATGATGCCGCTGCGTCCGCCGCCGACGGCCGAGGCATAGGAGAGGGCAAGCGCCTTGGCATAGCCATTGCCCGCGCTGCCGCTGGCTTCCTGTGCGACCGCGATCAGGCAGGGGACGCCGCCGCCCTTTTGATATTCGCTGCGCACGGTGTGGCCGGGGCCCTTGGGCGCGATCATGATGACGTCGAGGTCGGCGCGCGCGTCGATGAGGCCGAAGTGGATGTTGAGGCCGTGGGCGAAAGCGAGCGCGGTGCCGGGGCGCAGATTGGCCTCCAGGTCCTGATAATAGATGCGCGCCTGATGCTCATCGGGGGCGAGGATCATGACGACATCGGCCCAGGCGGCAGCCTCGGCATTGGTCATGACGGTGAAGCCAGCTTCTTGCGCCTTTTTCGCGGTGGCGCTGCCCGGGCGCAGCGCGATGGCGACCTCTTTCACGCCGCTGTCGCGCAGGTTCTGCGCGTGCGCATGGCCCTGGCTGCCATAGCCGACGATGGCGACCTTTTTGTCCTTGATCAAATTCTGGTCGGCGTCGCGGTCGTAGTAAACTTGCATGGTCTTGTTCGTCCCTGTTTTTGGCGCTCCCCGGCGAAGGCCGGGGTCCAGTGGCACCCTGTGGTGATGGGCCCCGGCTTTTGCCGGGGAACGGATCAATTCTCGCCGGCACCCCGCGCAATCGCGACGACGCCGGTGCGGCCGACTTCGACCAGCCCGCATTCGCGCATCAGGCCGATGAAGCTGTCGACCTTTTCGGATGTGCCGGTGATTTCGAAGATGAAGCTGGTGAGCGTGGTATCGACCACCTTGGCGCGGAACACGTCGGCGAGGCGTAAGGCCTCGATACGTTTGTCGCCCGTGCCCGCTACTTTCACCAGCGCGAGCTCGCGCTCGACATGTGCGCCTTCGTTGGTGAGGTCGGTGACCTTATGGACGGGGACGAGGCGATCGAGCTGCGCGATAATCTGGTCGATCACCGGCGGCGGGCCGTTGGTGACGATGGTGATGCGCGACAGCGCGTGGTCGGCGCTGATGTCCGCCACCGTCAGGCTTTCGATATTATAGCCGCGCGCCGAGAAGAGGCCGGTGATCTTGGCGAGGATGCCGGCTTCGTTGTCGACCGTGATGGCGAGGACGTGGCGTTCGGCCTTTTGGGCGAGGATTTTCATGCGAGAACCTCCCTCTCCGCTCTGGCGAGGGTTGCGTAGACTTGGCGCATAGCGCCTAGTCGAAGCTGGGTGAGGGGTGCTTCCGCCAGCTGGGTGCCCCATACCGACCTTTGGCCCCCCTCACTTAGACTTGCTAGGCGGCAAGCCGCCAAGCCAAGTCTTTTCTCTCCCCCTTGGGGAGAAAGAGTTGTTGCCGCCCCCATCACACCAACGCCTTGGCTTCGTCGTCCATCGTGCCGGTGATGTCATTGGGTTGCAGGATCATGTCGGTGTGCGCGGCGCCCGAGGGGATCATCGGGAAACAATTGGCCATTTTGCTGACTCGGCAGTCGACCAGCACCGGGCCGTCGTGTGCGAGCATCGCGGCGATGCCGTCGTCGAGATCGCCGAGCTTTTCAATGCGGATGCCCTTCCAGCCATAGGCTTCGGCCAGCTTTACAAAGTCTGGTAAGCTATCACTGTAACTGTTTGAATAACGGCTTTCATAGGTAAGTTCCTGCCATTGGCGGACCATGCCCATATATTCATTGTTGAGGATGAAAATCTTGACCGGCAGGCGGTACTGTGTCGCGGTGCCGAGTTCCTGGATGTTCATCTGGATGCTGGCTTCACCGGCAATGTCGATGACCAGCGCGTCGGGGAAGGCGAGCTGCGCCCCGATGGCAGCGGGCAGACCATAACCCATGGTGCCGAGGCCGCCGCTGGTGAGCCATTCATTGGGCGCGTCGAAGTCAAAATGCTGCGCCGCCCACATCTGGTGCTGGCCAACTTCGGTGGTGATGATCGTCTTGCGGCCCTTGCACGCCGCCGCAAGCGCGCGGATCGAGCGTTGCGGCATGATTTCGGCGTCTGGCTTTTTGTCCTCGGGGAAGTCGAGGCAGCGCGTCGCACGCCAGCCGTCGATGCGCGCCCACCATTCGCTGAGGTCCGCGGCCTGATGCCCGCCTGCTTTCCAGCCGTCGATCAGCGCGGCGAGCGCACGGTCGGCGTCGGCGACGATGGCGAGATCGATGGGGACGATCTTGTTGATCGAGCTGCGGTCGATGTCGATGTGGATCTTCTTGGCTTCAGGCGCAAAGGCATCGAGGCGGCCGGTGACGCGGTCGTCGAAGCGCGCACCGACCGCGATGATCAGGTCGGCGCGGTTCATTGCCCAATTGGCCTCGTACGTCCCATGCATGCCGAGCATGCCGAGCCAGGCAGGATCGCTCGCCGGAAAGGCGCCGAGGCCCATCAGCGTCGAGGTGACAGGCGCGCCAGTGAGCGCCTGCAGCTCGCGTAGCCGCACACTGGCGTCGGGCCCGGCGTTGATGACGCCGCCGCCGGTGTAGAAAATCGGGCGCTTCGCCTTGGCGATCAGCTTGATTGCCTGCGCGATCGCCTTGGCATCGGGATCGACCTGCGGGCGATAGCTGCGGTGCTGGATGCGGTCGGGGACGATATAGTCACCCGTCGCGACCTGAACATTCTTGGGGATGTCGATTACCACCGGGCCGGGGCGGCCATGGGTGGCAATATAAAAGGCCTCATGCATCACCGCGGGCAGTTTGGCCGGGTCCATGACGAGATAATTGTGCTTGGTGCAGTGGCGGGTGATGCCGACCGTGTCGCATTCCTGAAAGGCGTCGGTGCCGATCAGCGTGGTGGGAACCTGCCCCGTGATCACCACCATGGGGATCGAATCCATCAGCGCGTCGGTGATGCCGGTGATCGCGTTGGTTGCGCCGGGGCCCGAGGTGACGAGCACGACGCCGGGCTTGCCGGTGGCGCGGGCATAGCCCTCTGCCGCGTGGGTCGCGGCCTGTTCGTGGCGGACGAGGATGTGGCGGATGGTGGGGTGGTTATAGAGCTGGTCGTAAATGGGCAGCACGGCGCCGCCCGGATAACCGAACACCGTATCGACGCCGAGATCGACCAGCGCCTGCACCACCATTTCTGCGCCGCTCATTTCGCGCACGTGACCGCTCCTTGGACCATGCTGCGCCGCCTTGTGCGTTGCAGCAGGAGGGCGCGCAATAGGTAACAGATTCTAAGCTGTCAACACGCTATTACGCAATTTAATTGCTAAATCATCAATGTCGACGTGATTTAATGACTCGACATGGCGTGGCCAGTCGTCTGGTAGCTGGTGACGGAACCAGGTGTATTGGCGCTTGGCATATTGGCGGGTGGCGGCCTGGGCGAGGGTCAGGGCATCAGCGAGGCTGGTTTCGCCTGCCTGCGCGGCGGCGAGTTGGTGCACGCCGATGGCGCGCATGACGGGGAGCTGGGGGTCGAGCTTGCGCGCGACAAGTGCTGCAACCTCGCCAGCCGCGCCGCTGTTGAACATGTCAGCAAGCCGAATATCGCAGCGCTCGCGTAGCCAGTCGCGCGGGGGCAAAAGGATTTGCGGCGTCAGTATCAGCGCATCCGCCATTCCGCCTTCGCGCCGTTCCTGCCAGATATGCAGCGGTGTGCCGGTCGACGTTACGACTTCGAGTGCACGCGCGATGCGGGTGCTGTCCTGTCGGTTCAGCGCTGCGGCGGCATGCGGGTCGGCGCTGCGCAGGCGGCGATAGGCCTCGTGCACCGGCATGGCCCGGATGTCGGCGCGGATCGCTTCATCGATGGCGGGCACTGGCGCGATGCCGTGGAGGAGGGTGCGGATATAAAGACCGGTGCCGCCGACAATAATGGCGATGGCACCGGCGGCGTGGGCAGCCGCGATTTCCCCGCGCGCTTCGTTCGCCCAGCGCGCAGCACTATAGTCCTGTGCGCCATCGACATGGCCGAACAGGCGGTGGGGGATGCCTTTGCGTTCCGCCGTTGTCGGCTGGGCGGAAAGGATGGGGATATCGGCATAGACCTGGCTGGCGTCGGCGTTGATGACGACCGCTTCCCGCCCGGCATCGCGCAGCGCACATGCAAGCGTGACCGCCAATGCGCTCTTGCCGCTCGCCGTCGGGCCTGCAATGAGCGCGACGCGCGGTCGGTCGTCGGGCGCGGGCAGGGGTGTCGCGATGGTCATTGTCACGCTGATAGCAGCCGATGCGCTGTCCGACGAGATGGTCGAGGAAGCCGCCGGGCGGCTGCGCGGTGCGGGCTTTGCGGTGCATGCGCCCGAATGGATCGATCGCGGCAGCGCAGCAGATTTCCTGCTGACCGGTGAGGTCGCGGCGGCGCGTGCCGCGCTGGCGGGCTGGGATGCCGCCGTGGATGTGGTGGTGCAGGACGCGGCAGGTCGCCGGAAGAAGCTGATCATCGCCGACATGGATTCGACGATGATCACCGTCGAATGCATCGACGAGCTGGCCGACTATGCCGGCATCAAGCCGCAGATTGCGGCGATCACCGAGCGCGCGATGGCGGGCGAGCTGGATTTTCGCGCCGCGCTGGCCGAGCGGGTGATGCTGCTGAAGGGGATGGACGCGGGCGTGATCGACCGCTGTCTGGCCGAGCGCGTGGCGCTGATGCCCGGCGCGCGCACGCTGGTGCACACGATGCAGGACCATGGGGCGCGTGCGGTGATGGTGTCGGGCGGCTTCACCCGCTTTGCCGAACCGGTGGGGGCGGAGATTGGTTTTGACCGGGTGGTCGCCAATATACTGGAAATTGCCGATGGCAAGCTGACCGGGCGGGTATTGGAACCGGTGGTCGACAGCGGGGTCAAGGAAGCCACGCTGCGCGCCGAATGTGCGGCCCAAGGTATCGATATTGCCGATGCGCTGGCGGTTGGCGACGGCGCGAATGATGCGCCCATGCTAGCGGCCGCGGGTCTGGGGGTCGCCTATCGCGCGCACAGCGTCGCCCGTGCGGCGGCGGATGCGAGCGTAATGCACGGGGATCTGACGGCTTTATTGTGGGCGCAGGGGTATGCGCGAAGGGAGTGGCGAGGGTAACGGGCGCGGAGGTAGGGGACTGTTCCCCAGTGCGATTATTTCGCCACGACGATGCACGGCTGCCTGGCCGTCCGCACTTTCACGCAAAATGCCTCGGCGTCGGTGCGGGTGGCGAAATTGCCCGCTTGCAGGCGGGTCATCGCGCCAGCTTTGACATAGTAGGGCCGGGTGCCTGGGTGCTTTTTGGCGATGGCTGAATAGAGGCTGCGCGCATTGGCTTCGTTGCTGAAGGCACCGAGCTGCGCGCGCCAGACGTCGGCAGCGGGGGCAGGGACGGCGGGCACCAGCGGTGCGGGGCGGGTAGCGGTGCGGGCTATGACCGCTTTGGGCGGCGCGGCGGCGGCTTCGGTCACCGCAGCAAGGCGGGTGCGCTGTTCGCTTTTTTCCAATTCGGGCAGCATGGCAAGACCGCGCTGGCGTTCTTCGAGCGGGATCAGCGTGTCGAGCTGCGCAAGGCGCGCACTGGCGACTTGCAGCCCCGCATCGCTGGCGCGCTTGGTGAGGGCATAGGCCAGCGCCCAATCACGGCTGGCGAGGTCGCCGTTAAAATGTGCGGTGCCCAGCACATATTGCGCGCGCGGCTCGCCGCGGGCGGCGGCGCGGGAGATGTAGGGCATCGCCGCCTCGCGCTTGTTTGCGGTGAACAGGACGAGGCCCAGATTGTCTTCGGCCTGCAAATGACCCTGGTCGGCGGCGCGGCGGAACCAGGCCTCGGCCTCTGCCAGATCGACGGGCAGGCCGCGCCCCAGCTTATAGGCCTGCGCCAGATTGAACTGCGCATCGGGGTCGCCCGCGATGGCGAGCGGGCGCCACTGTGCCACGGCTGCTGCATATTCGCCGCGCTCCCACGCATCGACGCCCGATTTGACGTCGGCATAAGCGACGAGGGGGGTGAAGAGGAGGGCGAGGGCCCAAATCAAACGCATGAACCTTTTCTCCGAGCGATCACACATCACCGTAGTGCTGAGCTTGTCGAAGCACGTGGCGCCGGTCGGCACCATGGGTTCTGCTCTGCGCCACGTGCTTCGACAAGCTCAGGGCTTCGGTGTTTGGGTAGCTGATATTGGCTAACAGCGCGTTAGCAATGGCCGTGCGCGGCGGGATATGATGGCTTAGGGCGCATTAACCCTGCCCGTTAGCCCCACCATCATCATGTTTTCGCCCGCGTTAACCTAATTTTAGCGCCGAGCGTGGCACTCCCCCTGCATTGGTGACCAATTTTAAGGGGAATCCCGTGCGCGTATTGGCATTGGCTTCGCAAAAAGGCGGATCGGGCAAGACCACCCTTTCGGGGCATCTTGCGGTACAGGCGCAGCTTGCCGGGGCTGGCCCCGTCGTGCTGATCGACATCGACCCGCAAGGCTCACTCGCCGACTGGTGGAACGAGCGCGAGACCGAACTTCCCGCTTTTGCGCAGACCACGGTCGCGCGGTTGGCATCGGACCTGGAGATTTTGCGCCAGCAGGGTTTTAAGCTCGCGGTTATCGACACCCCGCCCGCGATCACCATGGCGATCCAGAGTGTGATCGGGGTTGCCGAACTGATCGTCGTTCCGACCCGCCCCAGCCCGCATGATTTGCGCGCCGTGGGTGCCACGGTGGACCTGTGCGAACGCGCCGGCAAGCCGCTGATCTTTGTGGTCAACGCCGCAACGCCAAAGGCCAAGATTACGTCGGAAGCCGCGGTCGCGCTGTCGCAGCATGGCACGGTTGCTCCGGTCACGCTCCACCATCGCACCGACTATGCCGCCTCGATGATCGACGGCCGCACGGTGATGGAGGTCGACCCCAACGGCAAATCGGCCGAGGAAGTCCGGTCGCTGTGGACCTATATTTCGGACCGTCTGGAAAAGAATTTCCGTCGCACCGTCTTTTCCGCGCCGGTGGCCCAGCAGGCCGCCGGATTTGGTGCCATGCGTCCGCTGGGCGGAGGCTTCGGCCGCCGCGTAGCGGGCCAGTGATGCTCAGCGGAAGGACCAGTCTGATGGGCGAACCCAAACCCCTCGCATCGCTGACCTCTGGCTTGCTCGCGCGCAAAGGCGCAGCCCGCCCGGCGATGCGCCGCCAGCCGCTGGGAAGCGGCCCCGCGCCGCTGACCGGCAACGGTTATGACGATCTTGGCTGGAACGACATGGGTTACGATGTCGATCCGGTAGAGGCCAATGATACGGCGGTGCGCATCGATTTGAAGTCGGTGATGCCCGAATCGGTGCCCGCGCATAATCTTGACGCCGAAACCGCGGTCGATGCTCATCTGCCGGAAGTGCAGAAGCCTGAGGTTGTCCGGCAATTCGAAGAACTGCAGGCGCGCGTGGAAACGGTCGTGGTTGCAGCGCCGGCACCGAAGCCTGTCCGTCGTTCGACGGTGCGCCGTGCGCCGGTCGAGGCGCATCAGCGCGAAAAAGCGGCCTTCACGCTGCGGCTGGACGCCGAGCGCCACCTGCGGTTGCGGCTGGCGAGCGCCATCTACAACCGGTCGGCGCAGCACATCCTCATCGACGTGCTCGACAATTATCTCAGCACCTTGCCCGAAATCGACGCGATGGCGAGCCGTGTGCCCGCATCGCCGAGCAACCGCAAGACCGCAAGCCGCATCAGCGACGGGGAATGACGATGAACGCCAGCATGATCCTGAAACTTGCCGCATCGGGCCTGGCCCTCAGCCTGGTAACCACTGGTTGCTCGACGGGCACGGCGCGTGTCGCCGGGGCGTCGCAGGCGATGCCCGAAAAGCCGTCGCATGCCGCCAGCGCCGCCGCCAAAGCGCGCGAATTTCTGGCGAAAGACAAGGTGGCGAAGGCCGTGGATCAGGCCGAGCTGGCGGTAAGCTATGCCAGCCGTGATGCCGGTTACCGCACGCTGCTGGGGCAAAGCTATCTGGCCGCTGGCCGCTTCAAATCCGCGATTTCGGCGTTTGACGACGCCAAAACGCTCGGCGCAAATGATGCGCAAACCATCATCGGTTTGGCGCTGGCGCAAATTGCGGCTGGCCGCGAAGGCGACGCCGTCAAGCTGATCATGGCGAGCAACACAGTGGTTCCGGCAGCCGATGCCGGTTTGGCGCTGGCGCTGGCGGGTGATTTCGACCGCGCCGTCTATGTGCTGACCGAGGCTGCGCGCCAGCCCGAGGCCGATGCGCGTACGCGCCAGAATCTGGCCTTTGCGCTTGCCATGTCGGGCCGCTGGGCGCAGGCGCGCATCGTTGCGGCACAGGACCTGTCGCTCGCCAAAATCGATGGCCGCATGGCCGAATGGTCGAAACTGGCGCAGGCCAGTGACAGCAGCATGCGCGTTGCTGGCCTGATCGGCGTGACCCCGGTGAATGACGCCGGCATGCCGGTGCGCCTGGCGCTGGGACCGGTAGAAAATCCGGTTGAACTGGCGGCCGCTGTCACGGCCGATCCGGCACCGATTGCCGATTTTGCCCCGCCGCCGCCCGCCGCTGAGACGGTCGAAGTGGCGATGGCAGCGCCGGTCGAAACCGCGCCCGCCATTCGCGCTGTTGAATTGCCGATGCCGACGACGGCCGCCAAGGCCGCCGAAGCCGAAGTCATTCTGGCCGACAAGACCCCCTATCGCGCGCCGCCGCGCGTTGCGGGTGGGACCGAACTAGCCGCTGCCGCCAAGCCCGCACCGAAGCCGGCTGCCAAGCCCGCCGAACGCCCCGCCGCTGCTGAAGCGCGTACGCTTGCGGCCCGCGTCACTTTGCCGCGCGCGCGCAGCTTTGACGCCAAAAAGCCCTCGGGCTGGGCAGTTCAGCTGGGAGCCTATGACACGCTGGGCGTAGCCAAGCACAAATGGGTGATGCTCACCCGCAATATCGCAATCCTGAAGGATTTTCCGGCGTCGAGCCAGTCGGCAACCGTGCGTGGCCGCAGCTTTTATCGCCTGACGGTTAATGGCCTCGCCACGCAGCGTGAGGCGATGCAGCTTTGTTCGGCGCTGAAGGCGCGCGGGCAGGGATGCTTCGTGCGCGCAATGGACGCGGCCGAAAAGGTTGAATGGGCGTCGAAGGCCAGCGTGCGGGTGGCGTCGCGGTAATTACCGCACGCGCACGCCGCCTTTCCACAACGCCGTAACGCGGCCCTGCACGGGCAGGCCGTCGAACGGCGTATTGCCCGCAGCAGCGGCCATTTTTTTCGCGTCAATCTGCCACGGCTTGCCGGGATCAATCAGGACGAGGTCGGCTTCGCTGCCGACAGCCAATTGACCAGCGTCAACGCCGAGCAAGCGGGCCGGGTTCGCGGCCAGCATGGCAAAGAGGCGCCCGGGCGTCACCTGGCCATCGCTGACAAGTCCGAGGCCAAGCGCGAGCAGGCTTTCAGCCCCTGCCATGCCGGGTAAGGCTTCGGCAAAGGGCAGCCGCTTGTCTTCGGGGCCGCGCGGATCGTGGCCGCTGCTCAGCACATCGATGGTTCCGTCGGCAATCGCGGCGCGGCAGGCTTGGCGGTCGTCCTCGCTGCGGAGCGGCGGCGACAGGCGCGCAAAGGTCCGGAAATCACCGATGGCGGTGTCGGACAGGAACAGATGCGCCGGGGTGATACCGCAGGTGACCGGGAGACCCTGTGCCTTGGCGGCGCGGATATGGCCCAGCCCACGCGCGGTCGTGACTTGGCGGAAATGCACCGGCGCGCCCGTTTCTTCCACCAGCGCGAGGTCGCGCGCGATGGCGATGGCTTCGGCAATGGCGGGCGCGCAGGCAAGGCCGAGCCGCGTAGCCATTTCGCCATCGGTGGCGACGGCTCCGGCGGTCAGCCCTTCATCTTCGGCATGGATGATGGTCACCAGCCCGCGCGCGGCGGCATAGGAGAGCACGCGGCGCATCACGCCGCTGTCGGCGATGCGGTGCCGCCCGGTAGCAACGGCGCGCGCGCCCGCCGCCTGCATCAGCGCGATTTCGGCGAGCTCGCGCCCCTCAAGAGCTTTGGTAGCGGCGGCGAGCGGGTGGACCCACAGGTCCGGCTTGCCCCCTTTGGCAGCGCGCTCGACCAGTCCCGGGTGGTCGAGCGGGTGCCGGCCGTCAGGCATCAGCGCCGCGCGCGTGATGCCGCCAAAGTGAAAGGCGGGCTTGTCGGTGGCGAACACGCCAAGGTCAATGAGACCGGGGGCGAGCCACTGGCCGCGCGCATCAACCCGTTCGGCATCGGCGGGCGGTTTTGCAGGGTTGAGCGCGGCGATGCGGCCGTCCGCGACGAGCACGCTGCCCGGACGCGGATCGGGAGCGCTGGCGTCCACCAGCAGTGCGTTGGTAATGATGAGCGCCGTCATGCCCAGCCCTCCACCTTGCGCGCGCGGCGGGTGAGGACATCGAGGCAGGCCATGCGCACCGCAACGCCCATCTCCACTTGCTGCGTAATCACCGAGCGGCCGGGGTCGTCGGCGACATTGCTGTCGATTTCGACGCCGCGGTTCATCGGGCCGGGGTGCATGACGATGGCGTCGGGCCTCGCCAGCGCAAGGCGGCTGTGCGTCAGGCCATAGAGCGCATGATATTCGCGCGCGCTGGGCAGGTAGGCACCGTCCATGCGTTCATTCTGCAGGCGCAGCATCATAACCACATCAGCGCCAGCGAGCGCGGCGTCCATGTCGGTAAAGCTCGTCACGTTCATCCGGTCAAGCGCGGGCGGCAGCAAGGTCGGCGGTGCAACCACGCGCACTTCGGCCCCCAGCGCGGTGAGCAGGAGGATATTCGAGCGCGCGACGCGGCTGTGCAGGACATCGCCGCAAATGGCGATGGTGAGACCCTCGATGCGTCCCTTGGCACGCCGGATCGTAAGCGCGTCGAGCAGCGCCTGGGTTGGATGCTCATGCCGTCCGTCGCCCGCATTGAGCACCGGACAGTCGACCTTGCTGGCAATCAGTTGCACCGCGCCCGAACTGGCATGGCGGATAACAATGGCGTCGGCGCGCATGGCGTTCAGCGTCATCGCCGTGTCGATCAGCGTTTCGCCCTTCTTCACACTGGATTGCGCCGCGTGCATGTTGACGACGTCCGCACCAAGGCGTTTTCCAGCAATTTCAAACGACAAGAGCGTGCGCGTCGAGTTTTCGAAAAAGGCGTTGATGATGGTCAGGCCGGTCAGCGTGTCGCTGTGCTTGGACGCTTGGCGGTTGGGTTCGACCCATTTCTCCGCCTCGTCGATCAGATAATGGATTTCCCACGGCGTGAGCTGCGAAATCGCCAGCAAATCGCGGTGCGGAAAGGCGAGGCCGCCGGGCGGATAATCGCTGGCGGGACGGGGCGCGGGGGGTGTCATTAAAGGGAGGCTCTTAGGGGGAAGGGGCGGTTGGAGCAAGGGCTCACCGCACCAACGCGTCGATCGCGCCCTGCAGGATGAACGCCGCCGCCGCGCTGTCGACGCGGTCCTTGCGCTTGGCGCGGCTGACGTCGGCGGCGATCATGGCGCGTTCGACCGCCGCAGTGGACCAGCGTTCGTCCCACAGCAGAACGGGCAAGGCGAGCGGCGCGAGATTGCGGGCGAAGGCGCGGACGCTTTGCGTGCGCGGACTGTCGCTGCCGTCCATATTGAGGGGGAGACCGACAACGAGGCCCTTGACCGATTGCGCGGTGCACAGCGCCATGAGTACAGCGAGGTCGGCGGTGAATTTGCCGCGGACGATCGTTTTGTCGGGGGTGGCGAAGCTCCACCCCGCATCGCACAGCGCCACGCCGATGGTCTTGGTGCCCACGTCCAGCCCCGCGAGCCGGCCGCCAAGGGGCAGGGCGACAGCGAAATCGGGGGCGGAGAGGGTGATCATCCTTGGCTTAATGTCACCGCTTCCAAAAGCTCGCAATGGTGCATGGGGGAACAAGCGCCCATGCCCACCCCGCTGCGACTAGCGAGCAAGCTCGCAAGTCTCGCTGCCCCTCCCGCTTGCGGGAGGGGTTGGGGTGGGTCAGTCAGCGTTGCGCAAACGCGCGCAGCCGCCGCTCGACATCCGCCCGCACGTTCATCCAGAACAGCGGGATGTCGTAAACATGGTAATTGTTGCCTGGCAGGACGTAGGCGCCCATGTCGATAGGCTCGCCGATTAGCAGCAGGCCGGACGTCGCGTCACAGCGTGCGGGGACGGCACCGACGACCAGTTCGGCTTCCTTGAATTCGTCGTCGGGTTTGAGCGTGCCAAGGTTGGCGGTCGCTTCGGCGGCGGCGTCCATTGTACCGGTCAAAGGGTTGGTGCACAGCATCCGCGTGCCGCGGCGCGGGCGGCCGTCGAAACCGACGCTGGCGTCATAGGCGGTCATGACAAATTCGGGGTCGGCGGGTTCGGCAAAGCTGACCCATGACAAAACACATCCCGGCTGGTCGGGCGCGGTGCAGGCGGGCAGACCCAAGGCAGCAAGATCGGTGTCGACGCTGACCGGCCAGCCGACAACATAGGCAGCGGCGATGCGTTTCGCGAGCGGCTGGCCCTTGACCCGGTCCTTGAGCAGGCGGGTCAGGTGCAGCGCGCCCTGGCTGTGGCCGACGAGCAGGATCGGCTGATCCTTGGGGATTTCCTTCAGCATCTGGTCGAAAGCGCGTTCGACGTCGAGATAGGCGGCGTCGATGGCTTTGCCGGCGGTGACGCGGTCATCGGCGAGGAAGGCCCCGAGCGTGGCTTGGCGATAGCGCGGGGCCCAGATTTGCCCCGCGCCGTTGAAGGCGCTGGCGAGGCCGCGCAGGTAGATATTGGTGCGGTGGTTGGCGTCGCGGTCGTCGAGCGGCGCATTCCAGCGGGCGCGGTCCATATAGCTGGTGGGGTGGACGAAGAAGATGGCTGCGGGTTTTAGCGGCGGTAGCGGGGGCTCGGGCGGCTGGACGGTCAGTTGCGGTTCGGCGGCCTGCGCCGCGATGGGGCCACCCCGGCGCGGCGCATCGGGGCGCAGCGCAGCGGGCAGCCATGCCGCGGCATTGTCGGCGAGGCCCGGGCGTACGAACCACATCGCGCGATCGGCATAAGCGTTGGGCGCGGCGGCGGCCTGTTCCTCAAACGCGGTATCGGGCACGAAAGCCGTTTGGCTGAGCTCGAGGCTGAACATCCGCAGCACAATAAAGACCGCGAACACCAGCGCGATGCAGATGGCAACAAGGTAGAGAAATTTGCGCGCCAAGGGGAGCTCCGGAGATTAGCAGCATTGTTGCGCCCATTTGGCTTGCCTTTGCCCCTCGCGCAATGGCAGTCAGCCGGTATGAGCGAACCATCCAGCGCAGCTTCCGCCCGCATCGACGACATCGACCCGCCCTGGCCCGCACGGCCCGCAATTATGGCGGGTGTTTGCGCGCTGGCGGGGGTAATCTTTTACAATTTGGTCGAGCGCGACAATGCCGAGGCTTTGGCGGCGTTCGTGGCGGTGGCGACCATCGCCTTTGCCCTGACCGCCGAGCAGCGGCGGTTGCACTGGGCGATCCTGTTCGCGCTGGCGTGGGGCGGCATTATCGCGCTGATTGTCGAAAATAATCGCGGCTACAGCGTCAACGGATCGCCGTTCGAATGGCCCTTCTGGTCGGGATTGCTGGCGGTCGCGGTTGCTGCGCCCTTGTTTCAGGGGTGGCGTGACGAGGCGGCCAGCGCGCGTGACTGGCGGTTGACGCGGCTCAGCTATGCGCGGCTGCATCTGCACGGCTGGACCGATGCGGTGATCGGCGCGGCTGCGGGGGCGTTTGTCGGTATTGCCTTTGCGCTGGCGTTCCTGATTGCGGGATTGTTCGACCTGATCGGCATCCGCGCCATCGGCGAGCTGCTGCGCGAAGGCTGGTTCGCCTGGGGGCTGGCAGGCGCGGCGTTCGGCGGTGCGGTGGGGCTGCTGCGCGAACGCGACCGGCTGGTTGGCAATTTGCAGCGGCTGGTGACCGTGGTGCTGGCGGTGCTCGCGCCAGTGCTGGCGGTGGCATTGGCGCTGTTTCTGGTGTCGCTGGTGGGGACCGGGTTCCAGCAGCTGTGGGCGTCCGGATTTTCGACCGCGGGGTTGATGCTGGGCGCGTCGGCCTTTGCCGTGCTGCTGGCCAATGCGGTGATTGGGAACGGGGCCGAGGACCGCGCGGCGAACCGCCTGCTGCGCTGGGCCGCGCCGGTGCTGGCGGCGATCGTGCTGCCGCTGGCGGGGATTGCCCTGAACGCGATGCTGCTGCGGATCGGCCAATATGGCTGGACGCCCGAGCGGCTGTGGGGGATGGTCGCGGTGGTGATTGCGCTGGCTTATGGCGCGGCGGGGCTGTGGGCGGTGGTCACGGGCCGCGCCAATTTTGACGATGTGCTGCGGCCATTGCAGCAGAAGCTGGCGATTGGGCTGATGTTGCTGGCGACGTTCC
Source organism: uncultured Sphingopyxis sp. (assembly GCA_964401155.1). GTDB lineage: Bacteria > Pseudomonadota > Alphaproteobacteria > Sphingomonadales > Sphingomonadaceae > Sphingopyxis. The sequence continues at coordinate 12,715 of CAYNXF010000020.1, read as the reverse complement.
TCGCGCTGCCGATCATGGATTTCGGCGCGATTTCGACGCGCGACCAGCTGGCGCGGCTCAATAGCGGGGCGGTGAAGCCAGAGAAGTATGACTGGGCGGCGATGGCGTTTGATTTCGGGCCCGAGGGGCGGGAGGCGCTGGGGCGGTTGGCGAAGTCGGCCAAGACCGACGTGGCCGATGCAGCCAAGGTGGCGCTGGCATCGGAGGATCGCTGGGCGCTTGCCTATGACAGTGAGCGGGGACCGCAGCCCTTACGGCCCGTCGAGAAGAATGTGCGGCTCACTCCCGGCGATGCGCCGCTAACCCCCGAGATTTACGAGAAGTTGAAAGACAATGGCCTGTGCCGGCGCAGCACATGCATTGTCCGGCGACAAGGCGACGACTGGTTGGCCATTGTCGGACGGTTTCGTGACGACAGCGCCATTGAACTGCAGTGGCTGCAATATGACGCCAAGTCGAAACGCTGGGAGAATCGCTATCAGCCGCCGGTCGTGGCGCGCGATGCGGCCAAGATGGGAGAGGTCGAACTCGACAAGGCGACCGTGACCACACGCGAGGTCGTGCTGGAGCAATTGTTGGTGGATGGTGAACCGGTGGGCGATCCCTATGTGCGCCGATGAGCTTGAAGCGCGCGGGGCAGGGTGCTAGCGGCGCTCATTCTCCCCGCAAGGACCGATAAACATGGCCATTGACCAAGCAACCGTGCGCAAAATCGCCTCCCTCGCGCGCATTTCGATCAGCGATGCCGAGGCCGCCGCGATGGAGGGCGAGCTCAACGGCATCCTCGGCTGGGTAGAGCAATTGGGCGAGGTCGATGTGACCGGGGTCGAGCCGATGACGGCGGTGATCCCCAACACGCTGCGGCTGCGCGACGATGTGATCGATGCCGACCCGCTGACCGGCGGCGGGGTGCGCGGCGCGGTGCTCGCCAATGCTCCGGCTCCGCAGCATGGCTTTTTTGGGGTGCCGAAGGTGATTGAATGATGGCGGAACGACATCCTTCAATCATCCCGGAAAGCCGCGTAGCGGCAACCGATCCGGGATCCAGAGACGAGAGAGCGGGCGCAACAATGCCCTGGACCCCGGCTTTCGCCGGGGAGCGAGATTAAGATGACCGACCTGACCAACCTGACCGTAGCCCAGATCCGCGATGGCCACCGCGCGGGGGATTTTACCGCCGTTGAAGTGGCGGAGGCGTTCAGCGCCAATGTGGCGGCGGCGAAGGCGCTGAATGCGTTTATCGTCGAGACGCCCGAGCACGCATTGGCGGCGGCCAAGCAGGCTGATGCTGATCGCGCCGCTGGCACGCTGAAGCCGCTTTCAGGCGTACCCATCGGGATGAAGGATTTGTTCTGCACGCGCGGTGTGCAGACGACGGCGGCGAGCCACATGCTCGAAGGGTTCATCCCCCAATATGAATCGACCGTCAGCCAGAAGCTGTGGGACGCGGGCGCAGGGATGCTGGGCAAGCTGAACCTTGACCAGTTTGCCATGGGGTCGTCGAACGAGACCAGTTACTTCGGCAATGTCGTTTCGCCCTGGCGGCGCAGCGATGGCGGCAATACCGCGCTGGCGCCGGGGGGATCGTCGGGCGGATCGTCGGCGGCGATTGCGGCGCGGCTGTGCCCCGCGGCGACGGGGACCGACACCGGCGGGTCGATCCGCCAGCCCGCCGCCTTCACCGGCATCAGCGGCATCAAGCCGACCTATGGCCGCTGCTCGCGCTGGGGCATTGTGGCGTTCGCAAGCTCGCTCGATCAGGCCGGGCCAATGGCGCGCGACGTGCGCGACTGCGCGATCATGCTGGGCGCGATGGCGGGCTTCGACCCCAAGGATGCGACGTCGCTCGATATGCCGGTGCCGGGTTGGGAAGCGGCTTTGTCGAGCGATTTGAAGGGCAAGCGCGTCGGCATTCCCAAGGAATATAGGCTCGATGGTATCGACGAAGATATCGCCGCGATGTGGGATAACGGCATTGCGATGCTGAAGGATGCCGGGGCCGAGGTGGTCGACATCAGCCTGCCGCATACCAAATATGCGCTGCCCGCCTATTATATCATCGCGCCCGCCGAAGCCTCGTCGAACCTCGCGCGCTATGACGGGGTGCGTTACGGTTTGCGGGATTTGCCGGAAGGCGCGGGGCTGCAGGATATGTATGCCGCAACGCGCGCGGCGGGCTTTGGGCCCGAGGTCAAGCGGCGGATTATGATCGGCACCTATGTGCTGAGCGCCGGTTTCTACGACGCCTATTACACGCAGGCGCAGAAAGTCCGCGCGCTGATCGCGCGCGATTTTGAGGCGGCTTGGGCCAGCTGCGATCTGGTGCTGGCGCCAACTGCGCCAAGCGCAGCGTTCGCGCTGGGCGAGAAGATGGCCGACCCGCTGGCGATGTATCTGAACGATGTCTTCGCTGTGCCCGCGAGCCTAGCGGGTTTGCCCGCCATGTCGGTCCCCGGCGCGCTGAGCCGGGACGGGTTGCCGCTGGGGTTGCAGATTATCGGGCGCGCGTTTGACGAGCAGGGCGTGCTCAATGCGGGGCTGGCCATTGAGGAACGGGCCGGGTTTACGGCGCGAGCCGAGAAGTGGTGGTAGATGCCCACGGCGGTCGTCACGCCTGTTTATGGCTGGGGCTTCGTTGAGACCGTAGATGGAAAACTGGCTGCCCCTTTTACCGTCGAAATTGCGGAGGCGGGTGTCGATATTGGCCAGCCAGCGCCGGGATGGCGCGGCTCAGTTGTTGATACCGGGCACAAATATTATGGATTTTCAGTAGCTATGCTGCCACGTCATGCTGATTGGGACGGAGTGGTTTATCTGTGGGTCAAGGACGCCGAGAAAGTGATCTTCGATGGCTTGGCCAATGCCGAAGGGCTGGCCTGCACGTGGAAGATTGACGGTATTACCGACATAAAGTAATACTGCCTTATGACCATCCAGCACCGCCTTACCTCCAAAGCGCAAGTGACCATCCCCAAGGATGTGCGCACCGAACTGGGTGTTAAGCCCGGCGATTTGCTGCGCTTTGACCGCGCGCCCGATGGCACCATTACGATTGCAAAGGGCGACGAGCCGACGGTTGAAACGCCTGAGCAGCGTTATGAGCGCATCAAGAAAGCGTTAGCATCGGTGCGTGGAACCATCGATATCGGCGGCTTGACTACCGACGAGTATATGCGCGAAATCAGAGGCGATTGGGAGCCGTGATTCTGTTAGATTCCAATGTCCTGATCGACATTTTTGCTCCGGATCAAAGCTGGTATGAATGGTCAAGCGAGGCAACAGCACGAGCCAGCTCGTCTGACTCGCTGGCAGTTAACCAGGTGGGCATCGCCGAAATTGCGCCGGGATTTGCGACATTGGATGTGCTCCTGACGAAGCTGGCTGTGTTGAATGTCAAGTTGCTCGATCTAACTGACCAAGGCGCATTTGCCGCGGGAAAGGCTTTTTCACTCTATCGCGCACGCCGCCGGGTGAGCGGCGAGCAAAGCGGAACAGTGCTGCCGGATTTCTTGATCGGTGGTCACGCGCAATCGATCGGTGCAACCATTTTAACCCGTGACCCGCGATTCTATCGCGCCTATTTCCCCGATGTGCCGCTGATTGCGCCAGAGAAAGACGAAGCATGACCAACTATCGCATCACAGGCACCACCGGCGAATGGGAGGTCGTTATCGGCCTGGAGGTCCATGCCCAGATCACCTCCGCCGCGAAGCTCTTCTCGGGCGCCGCCACCGCCTTCGGGGCCGAGCCCAATACGCAGGTGTCGCTGGTCGATGCCGCCATGCCGGGCATGCTGCCGGTGCCGAACCGCGAATGCATTCGTCAGGCGGTGCGCACGGGGATGGCGATTGAGGCCGAGATCAACCGCTGGTCGCGGTTTGACCGCAAGAATTATTTCTATGCCGACCTGCCGCAGGGCTATCAGATTTCGCAGCTTTACCATCCGCTGGTGGGTGAAGGGTCGCTGACCATCGACGCCGACGAGAAAGCGGGCATCCCCGAACCCAAGACCATTGGGATCGAGCGTATCCATGTCGAGCAGGACGCGGGCAAGCTGATGCACGATCAGCATCCGACCATGTCCTATGTCGATTTGAACCGCAGCGGCGTCGCGCTGATGGAAATTGTGTCGAAGCCCGACATGCGCTCGCCCGCCGAGGCCGGCGCGTACGTGCGCAAGCTGCGCGCGATTCTGCGCTATGTGGGCAGCTGCGACGGCAATATGGAGGAAGGATCGATGCGCGCCGACGTCAATGTCAGCGTGCGGCGGCCGGGCGAGGCGTTTGGCACGCGGACCGAGACGAAGAATGTGAACAGCGTCCGCTTCGTCATGCAGACCATCGAATATGAGGCCAAGCGCCAGGTCGAGGTGCTGGAGAGCGGTGGCACGGTGGTGCAGGAAACGCGGTTGTTCAACCCCGACACGGGGACGACGCGGACGATGCGGTCCAAAGAGGACGCGCACGACTATCGCTATTTCCCCGACCCCGATCTGCTGCCGCTCGAACTCGACGATGCGTTCCTCGACGATTGCCGCGCGAGCTTGCCCGAACTGCCCGACGCCAAGCGCGCGCGCTACGAGCGGCTGGGCGTGTCGGCCTATAATGCCGCGGTGCTGACCGCCGAGGTCGAAAATGCGCGCTGGTTTGACGCGCTGCTCGAAACGGGTGCGCGCGCTGATGCGGCGGCGAACTGGGTGACGAGCGAGCTTTTTGGCGCATTGAACCGGCTGGGCCGCGATCTGACGAACAGCCCGGTTTCGCCCGGTGCGGCAGCAGAGCTGCTCAAGCTGGAAGCCGACGGCGTGATTTCGAAGAGCATCGCCAAGCAGGTTTTCGAAATCATGCTCGACAGCGGTGAGGGCGCTGCGGCGATTGTCGAGGCGCGGGGCCTGAAGCAGACCAGCGACACCGGTGCGATCGAGGCAGAGATCGCCAAGGTGCTGGCCGCCAACGCCGACAAGGTCGAGCAGTATCGCGGCGGGAAAGAGGCGCTGTTCGGCTTTTTCGTCGGCCAGACGATGAAAGCAATGCAGGGCAAGGCCAACCCGCAGGTGGTGAATGAGCTGCTCAAAAAGGCGCTGGGCTGACGCGCGCTAAACCCTTTGCATTTTCACACTTGGTGATTAGCCCTTGTTCCGAGAGAGATAGGGGGATTGCCATTATGATTCGAATGGGGTTGCTGTGCCTGTTGTGGGCGCTGCCGGGGCTGGCGTGCGCGCAGGCCATCAAGGCGCCGGCGCCACCGCGCAGCTTTACCGAGGCCGAAATTGCGGCCGTCGCGATGCCGCCGCTGGCGTTTGAGGAGACGCCGGTCGTCGTCGATGATTATGAAAAGTACTTCTATTTCCACCGCCCAGATACCAGCTTTGACGAGGCGTTTGCCGACATCAGCTATTGCGACGCGCTGTCCAGCGGGATCAGCTACAACGCCTATGGCGGTACTTATTACAATCCCTATGGCGGCACGCTGGGCGGCGCGCTGGGCGGGGCCATCGGATCGGCAATGGCCGACGCCATTTTCGGGTCGGCCGAACGCCGCCGCATCCGCCGCATCAATATCCGCAACTGCATGGGTTTCTTGGGCTATGACCGCTACGGCTTGGAAAAAGGTCTCTGGGAAGTGTTCCATTTCGAGGGCAGCACGGTCGAGCCGGAAAAGCGGCAGGCGTTCCTGATGACGCAGGCGCGTGTCGCCTCTGGTCCTAAACCCACGACGAAAGTATTGGTGAAATGAGCCGTCTGACCCTGCTCGCGCTGGCCGCCGCCGCGCTTGTTTCCGCCGTTCCCGTCGCTGCCCAGCCGGTTGAAGAGAAGAACCTGGTTTCGGGCAAGGTGAAAATCTTGCCCGACATGGGCTACATCTATTTGCACGGTCCAGCGCGCCAGAACGGACTGTTCCTGCGCCTGCCCGACGAGGAAACGGTGAAGGAATATGAGGCCAAATGGGCCGAGGAACTGGAGAAAGAAAAAAAGCGCTATGTGAAGGCGTACAAGCGTTGGCAGACCGATGTCATCACCGCCAAACAGGCGCGGCAGAAGCTGCCCGAGGAACCCGTTGAGCCAACGGCCGAAAATTTCTCCATTGGCGCGATCGAGCTGATGAACCCCGTTTCCTTTGGTCCGCAGTTCATTTTTGCCAAAAGCGAAGGCACAGCCGCTAAGGAATTCAGCTATTTGACCGCCGTCAAGCCCGGCACCTATGTCTATTATGGACCCATCATTCTTGCCCCGAACGGTGTCGCGGGGACCTGTTATTGCATGGGGACGGTGCAGTTCGAGGTGAAGCCGGGAGTGATCACTGATCTTGGCAACTTCCTGCTGGTCGGCCCGGGTGCGGATCCGGATTTTCCCAAGCGCGAGCTGCAGGGCTCGGAATTCGGCCTCTATCAGCCGCAGGAACTGGCCAATGTCTATGGTCCCGTGCGCTATGGGGTGCCGACGTCGCTGAAGGCCTATCCAACAGAGCAGGCCGATTTTCGGGCGCACGGGCCGCTGGGCAATTACTATGGCATCACCGTTGCCCGTATGCCGCCGGCCCAAGGCATACTGGCCTATGACCGCAAAGGTGCGGTCATCGACCTGAAAGCGGCGGCGAACAGCAGCGAAGCAACCGCACGCTGACCCCACCCCCTTGCCCCCCGCGCCCTGCCTGCTATAGGGCGGCGCGGTTTGTGCCGGTTCCCCCGGCCAGGCGGGCGTGGCGGAATTGGTAGACGCGCTGGTTTTAGGTACCAGTATCGCAAGATGTGGGGGTTCGAGTCCCTTCGCCCGCACCAGTTTGGGCGGCGGGATGGCCCGTTGTTTTTCGCAGCGCCCACGCGGCGACTGCACAGGTTTGACAAGGATTGATTGAAGGCAATGAAGACCGTCGAGACATTGAACGAAGGCCTGAAGCGCGAATATCGGCTGACCATCGCCGCCAAGGATATTGACGCGCGCGTTGACGCCGAGGTGAAAGCAATTGCGCCGCAAGTGCGCATGCCCGGTTTCCGCCCCGGCAAGGTGCCCGCGAACCTGATTCGCAAGATGCATGGCGCGGGGCTGGCGCAGGATGCGCTGAACAAGGCCATCAACGACGGTGTGCAGAGCCTGATTGCCAAGGAAAAGCTGCGCCCCGCGCTGCAACCCGCCGTGGCGCTTGATGATGGCTATGAAAATGGCAAGGACGCCGATGTGTCGGTGTCGCTGGAAGTGCTGCCGACCTTTGACCTGCCGTCGCTCGACGGGCTGAAGCTGGAACGTCTGGTAGTGCCCGCCGATGACGCTGCGGTCGATGCCAAGATCGCCGAGCTTGCCGGGCAGATGAAGCGATTCGACACCCCCGCCAAACCCAAGAAGGCCGAAAAGGGTGATCAGGCCATCATCGATTTCGCGGGTTCGGTTGACGGCGTGCCGTTCGACGGCGGCACCGGCGAGGATATGGCGGTGGAAATTGGCGCGGGCCAGCTGATCCCCGGTTTCGAGGACCAGTTGATTGGCGCCAAGCCGGGCGACGTGCGCGAGGTGAAGGTGACTTTCCCCGCCGACTATCCGGTCGAAAATCTGAAAAATGCTGCCGCTGTCTTTGCCGTGACGGTGAAGGATGTGAAGGTCGCCGCGGCAACCAAGGCCGATGACGAGTTCGCCAAGTCGCTGGGCCTCGAGAGCCTGGAAAAGCTGCGCGAGCTGATGAAGGATAGCGTCGAGCAGGAGCATAACGGCCTGACGCGCACCCACATGAAGCGCAAGTTGCTCGACCAGCTGGCCGCGAGCCATGATTTCGATGTGCCGCCGACGATGGTCGAGGCCGAATTCAATCAGATCTGGACCCAATTGCAGCAGGAAGCGGCCAATGAGGCCGATCCCGCCGCCGCTATGGCCGAGCTGGAAGCCGACAAGGATGACTATCGCGGCATCGCGGTGCGCCGCGTGCGGCTGGGCTTGCTGCTGTCCGAGATCGGACAGGCGAACAATGTGCAAGTCAGCAGCCAAGAGATGCAGCGGCTGGTGATGCAGGCAGCGCAGCAGTATCGCCCCGAAGACCGCCAGCGCTTTGTGGAATATATCCAGCAGGATGCACTGGCCGCCGCGCAGCTGCGCGCGCCGCTGTATGAAGACAAGGTCGTCGACTTCCTGTTCGCCAAGGCCGAAATCAGCGAACGCGAAGTGACCCGCGCCGAGATTGAAGCGGCCATCGAGGCCGAGGATGACAGCGGCCATGTCCATGGCCCGGGCTGTGGTCACGACCATGGTGAAGCCAAGCCCGCGAAGAAGGCCGCGGCGAAAAAGCCTGCCGCCAAGAAGGCTGAAGCGGAGCCGGCTGCGGAAACTAAGCCTGCCGCAAAGAAGGCTGCCGCGAAGAAGGCGGAACCCGAGGCGGCAGCCGAGGAAGCCAAGCCTGCTGCGAAGAAGGCCCCGGCCAAGAAGGCGGCGGCGAAGAAATAAGCCGTCCCTTCAGGCTGAGCAGTCAATCTGTATCGCCATCCCGGACTTGATCCGGGATAACAGGCCCCTGTTTTTCGTTATCCCGGACCAAGTCCGGGATGACGACAGGGGGGGTGAGATGGGGCGCGCTCGCTACCGCCCCTAAATCGCCTCGATATTATAGCAGTGCCAGCTCAATATCGCGATGGCCCCCCTGTGCGGGCGCCAGGGTTCGGCGAGTGCGCGCGCGGCTTTTTCCGCGGGGCGTTCGGGCAGCGCCAATATGCGCTTGACCGCTTCCTGTACCGCCAGATCGCCCGCTGGCCAGATGTCGGGACGCCCTTCGGCAAACAGCAGGTAAATCTCTGCCGACCAGCGACCGATGCCCTTTACCTGCGTCAGCAGCGCAATCGCTTCCTCGTCATCGGCGGGCAAATTGTCGAGCGGAAGCCCACCTGAAAGCGTCAGTTCGGCGAGGCTGCGCGCATAGCCCTGTTTCTGTGCCGACAGGCCGCAGGCGCGCAGCGCGGCGAAATCGGAAGCGACGACCGCCTGCGCCGGGCAGCCGTCACCCAGCGCTGTCTCCAGCTTGTTCCACACCGATGCGGCCGCCGCGACGCTGATCTGCTGGCCGACAATAGTGCGCAGCAGCGTGGTGTAGCCGCGTTCGCGGATACGCGGCTCGGGATAGCCCGCATGCTCCAACGCGCGGGAAAAGCGCGGGTCGATCGCAGCGACAGCGTCGATCCCCTGTTTGATCTGTGCGGCGCTCAAACCCATGTCGTCCCCCTTTTGTTCCGCACGCTTTAGCAGCGCTTGATTAACCGCGCAACGCGCGACATAGCGGCGGGAACGCGCATGGTGCGCTGCCGAAAGGATGCTCGATGGCCAAGCTGATTGTCGTGACGCGGGACGGGAATGAACATGTGGTCGAAGGCGATACCAGCCTGACTGTCATGGAAAATATCCGCGACAATGGCTTTGATGAACTGCTCGCGCTGTGCGGTGGTTGCTGTTCGTGCGCGACCTGTCACGTCCATGTTGATCCGGCATTTGCGGATAAGTTGCCCAAGCTGGGCGAGGATGAAAATGACCTGCTCGATTCGACGAGCGACCGCAGCGATCATTCGCGGCTGTCGTGCCAGATTCCCTTCACGGCGGACCTGGATGGCCTGCGCGTGACGATCGCGGCGGAGGATTGAGGGGTACACTCCCACCCCCTCGTCATCCTGAACTTGTTTCAGGATAACAAGCGGGCTGGGCCTGTTGTCCTGCAACAAGTTCAGGACGACGTAACGAGCGGGATTGCCGCTATGCCTTCCCAGCCACCGCCACGGCATAAAGCGCAATCGCGGCGGCGTTCGAGATATTCAGGCTTTCCATCCGCGGGCTGATCGGCAGGCGCGCGATGGCGTCGCAATGTTCCATCACATTGTGGCGGATGCCGTCGCCCTCTGCCCCCAGCACCAGCGCGACGCGGCTGCCATCGAGCGTGGCGGCCAGATCGGTGTCGCTGTCGCCGTCGAGCGCGATGCGCCACCAGCCGGCTTCGGCAATCTCGTCGAGCGCGCGAGCGAGGTTGACGACGCGGACCCACGGCACCTCTTCCAGCGCGCCAGAGGCGGCCTTGGCGATGGTGCCGCTTTCGGGCGGGCTGTGACGGTCTTGCGTGATGATCGCGGCAGCATCAAAGGCAGCGGCGGAGCGCAGCACCGCGCCGATATTGTGCGGATCGGTCACCTGATCGAGCACCACGAATGGGCGCTTGCTGTCATTATCGACCTCATATTGCAGCACATCGGCGAGCAGCACATCGTCCAAGGGCACGACTTCGGCGACCAGCCCCTGATGCGGTGCATCGCCGGGGACGAGGCGGGCAAGGTCAGTGACGTCGCAAAAGCTGATCGGCAAGACAGGGGGCAGATCGAGCTGCGCCAGCGCCTCGCGCGTGCCCCAGATGCGCTTCACGGTACGGTCGGGATTGGCGAGCGCGGCGATGACGGCGTGGCGGCCCCACAGGCGCGGCGGCTGGCCCTTGGTGCGTTCGGTGGGGGTGCGGCGATGGCGGGAAAACTGGCGGGTCATGATTTGGGCGCTTTGTCACGACAAGGCGTTGACACGCAAGCACCCATTCGCCATGGGACCGCCTTCGCGCGGCAAGCGCCAAGGACAGGTGGCCGAGTGGTTAAAGGCAGCAGACTGTAAATCTGCCCGGGTTTCCCGTACGCTGGTTCGAATCCAGCCCTGTCCACCACCTTCGCTGTCAGCGGGGCAGCACCTTGCCCTCGATCACCTGACTTGCCGGGACGTGCTTGTCCAAATGCTTTTTCAGGATTTTGAGGTTGCGGCTGTTCGAGCGGAACAGCACGTCGAATGCGTCGCCCGCCAGCGGTATGGCGCCAACGGCGGTGTCGACCGCCAGATTGCCCATCATCCGCCACAACTTCCATTTGGGCAGGCCCATGTTGCGTGCTTCCCAGATGATATAGGATCCAAGCGCAGCGCTGATCAGATCGCCAACGACGGGCACAAGGCCGAGCACCGCATCGAGGCCGATTGCGCGATTCAAGCCTGGAATGACGACACTGCGCTCGAGCAGCAGTTCCAGTGCCTCGACGCGCTTCAGCGCGGCGTGCGGGCTGGCGGTGTCGAGGTTGAGTGCAGCAAAGACTTGTTCGAACGGGGGGTTGGGCGTTGGCATTTCGGGCAGTCGTCCAATAGGCGGTCCAGGTGACCGCCACATTCAATTGGGGACGGTGCGCAGCCGATTCAATGGATGTTCGCCGCGATTGTTCGCGCGCACACCGTTCAGCCGCGGCGACACCACCGACCAGCGCAGCGGGGTCGCCAACGGGATCCAGGCGGCATAGCGCACCATGATGACCTCTGCCTCAGCGATTTTGGCGTCGCGCGCTGCAACGTCGGCAGCGTCTTCGGCTTCGCTCAGCAGCACATCTGCTTCGCGGTTGCAGCTGATGCGGCCGGCGCTGCCGCAGGTCAGGCGGCGAAAGGCCCAGATAGGGTCGTCCGTCGGCGCGACCTCATCAATCAGGCGCAGATCGGCGGCGTCGGTGATGCCCACGCGCTGGGCGCGCAGCCCGATGGCGCGGAGGTCAGCGGCGATCCAAGCGAACAAGATGCGGCTACCCGGCCCCTGTGGCAGTGCAATGCGCAGCGGCGCGATGCTGCGACCGGTTGATTTATAGGCCGCGACGATTGCGGCGGCGCGCGCCTTTCGTTCGGGCATGGTCAATTCGATCCAGGGCGGTAGCAAGGGATCGATGCCGGGCGTGCGCAGATTTTGCGACAGGCGCAGCGTCGCCTGCGGCGTCCATTCGTCGAGCCCGAACGCGCCAATTGCCCGCGACCGGTCTATCGCCATGGAAATGGCGTCGCGGTTGCGGTCATTGGCCAGAAATCCGTCAGCATTGACCACGGCCAGCCCGAACAGCCCGGGCACGGGGTCGACCACCAGCCGCGCGCGCGAAATGCGCGAACCGACATAGATGGGGAAATCGGCCATGCGCCCGCCAAAGACACCGTCAACGCTTCCATCGATAAAGCGCGCGATGGCGGTGGGGGCCGAGACGCCGCGCAGCTCCACCCAGCCCGCCGGGTCCTCGACCGCTTCCTGCGCTTCTTCCGGATCTTCGGCGAGCGGATCTGGCTGTGGCACCAGCATGATCCGGCCGTTGGTGCGCCGGGCATCGAGCGGGCCCCAGCCGCGCCCGCGATTGGGCAGCGACATCGATGGATGAGCCAACAGCTCAAGCAAATGGGATTGCGGCCGCTTCAGCCTGATTTCGATGACTTGATCGGTCATGGCGCGCACCGATTCAACTTCGGCAAAATTATGCCGGAGCGGATGGGTGCTGGTGGTCGCAATATAGCGGGTGATCAGCCGCGCTACGTCGCGCGCCGTAACCCGCCGGCCATCGCTCCATTCGGCTTCGCGCAAGCGGAAGATATAACTCAAACCGTCGCTTGTGACCGTCCAGCGCTCGGCAAGGCCGATGTCGGTTTGTCCTTCGGCATCGATGCTGACCAGACCCTGCGCCGTAGCGGTGAGCAAGAGCGCATTAGGAGGCGATAGCGCTCCGTTCATGGGATTGGGCGTCGCGATCAATGGACCGATGGCGGCAATCTGGATCGGATCATCCTCGCCAAACAGGCCGCAGCTGGCAAGCGAGAGCAAGGCGATTGCGCCCGCTGCGCCGCGCAAAGCCGCTGCCATCATTCTTTTTCCTCTCCACTGGTGCGGACGGCGGGACTCGAACCCGCACACCCAGATGGATAACAGATTTTAAGTC
>CAYNXF010000019.1:0-53052 GCA_964401155.1 uncultured Sphingopyxis sp. | reverse complement strand
ATCCGCCAGATCGAGGCGAAAGCGCTCAGGAAGCTGAAGCACCCGAGCCGGAGCCGGAAGATGCGGTCGTTTCTCGACCAGTAACGCCGAATATCCTGACGTTTGAGCTTCGGGCCAGATGATGGGAAAAATTCCCATCATCTGGCCCTTGTTTTTTCGCTGCGCCGCACCATTTTTGTGGGAACCCCAGCTTTTTTAACGCGTTGTTCAGCTTGGCACGGCAATTGCTTAACCACTGACAGGACGGGAACAGACCCGGCCGCAGTGCAAGGAAACTCTCCCCATGACGACCACGGCAGCAAATGTGAACCGCAACACCTTCAACCGTCCCGACACCTTTTTCGGTGTGTGTGAGGCGATCGGGCAGGATTTCGGATTCAACCCGCTGTGGTTGCGACTCGCGTTCGTCCCGCCGGTGTTCTTTGCGCCGCATTATGCAGCCGTCGCTTATATAGCGATGGGCCTAGTGGTGCTCGCATCGCGCCTGCTGTTTCCGGCGAAGAATGAAGCGGCCACGGCGGCTGCAACGCCTACGCTGGTTGCCGCCGCGCCCGCTGCGGCGCCGGCCGATATCAGCGATGAGCGCCTGCCACTGGCCGCATGAGGCGTCCCGGAACGGTACATTGTAACAGCGCAACAATAATCGCGTCATAAACCGCTCATTTACGCTGTTGCTTTAGTCCCATGACCTTGGCCTGACGATTTATCGCTCGCGCCAGCAGGAAAGGGTAACGGGACCGGTGCAGCTGTATCCAGCCGATAAGTCGGGCGGTGTAGCCGAAATGCTCGACGCGCTAGTCGCCAATGACGGCACCGGCGCGCATCCCTATGTCAAATCGGGCAAATTGTCGGAAGGCCGGGCGGCGATGCGCAACCTGGCCGACGCTGTCCATTTCCTGTGCGTGCTGCACGGGCGGTATCCTGGCATCGTCGACCATGCCGCGCGCAAGGCGGTCGATCCCGGCGCGCGCCAATGGCTCGATCAGGCGGCCGAGGCGTTTGCCGCCGAACGCGCGCTGCTTGGCCGCATCGCCGCTGCTGTCGGCCCGGTGCCCAGCACCAGCGGGCAAGCCAGCTGCGAGGCCGCCGTCGCGGGCCAGCGCCGCGCGCTTGATATGCTTGCCGAATCCGACCGACGCGGCTGCGCGCTGGGCGCAGCGATGGCGCTGACGCTGGAATGGCGCACCATCCGTGTGCTGCTGGACATCAGCGCGGCGCGCATCGAGATCGAAACCCCGCACTGCGCGCTGCCCGATCTGGTGGCCACCGCGCGGCTAGCGCGAGAGGTCGCCGACAGCCCCGCCATCGAACGCGCACTGGGCTTTGGCGCCCAGCAGCTCGTCATGCAGCATCGCGGCCTGTGGGACCTGCTCGCCGCCCGCGAACTGGCGCGGCGATAAAGCGCTTCACTGGTCAGGCGCACCCCAACCCCTCCCGCAAGCGGGAGGGGCAGCGAGACTTGCCCCGGACTTGATCCGGGGCTTAGTCGCAGCGGGGTGGGAGCGCCGGTCCCGACCCTTGCCCTCCCCTGCTCCTAACGCTATGCCCGCCCTTGAGTTTACGTTCACGTCAAGGGAAGGCTGCCCATGCGTTTCGAAGGCACCAGCGGTTACATCGCCACCGACGATCTGAAGGTCGCGGTCAATGCGGCAGCGACGCTGCGCCGCCCGCTGCTGGTTAAGGGCGAGCCCGGCACCGGCAAAACCGTGCTGGCCGAGGAAGTCGCCAAGGCGATGGGCGCGCCGCTGATCACCTGGAACATCAAATCGACGACCAAGGCGCAGCAGGGCCTGTATGAATATGATGCGGTGGCGCGGCTGCGCGATGGCCAGCTGGGCGACGAGCGCGTCCACGACATCCGCAATTATATCAAGCGCGGCAAACTGTGGGACGCTTTCACCTCGCCCCAGCTCCCCGTCCTGCTGATCGACGAGATCGACAAGGCCGACATCGAATTTCCCAATGACCTGCTGCAGGAACTCGATCGCATGGCGTTCGACGTTTATGAAACGGGCGAACATATCGCCGCGGCCGAACGCCCGATCGTCGTCATCACATCGAACAACGAAAAGGAACTGCCCGACGCCTTCCTGCGCCGCTGTTTCTTCCACTATATCAAATTCCCCGGCCGCGAAACCATGGCCGCGATCATCGAAGTTCACTTCCCCGGCATCCAGAAAACATTGGTCAGCCGCGCCATGGACATCTTCTACGAAGTGCGCGACGTGCCGGGCCTCAAGAAAAAGCCCTCGACGTCCGAGCTGCTCGACTGGCTGAAACTGCTGCTGGCTGAGGACATGCCGCTCGAAGTCCTGCAAAACCGCGACCCGACCAAGGCCATCCCACCGCTGCACGGGGCACTGCTCAAAAATGAGCAGGACGTGATGCTGTTTGAAAAGCTAGCGTTTATGGCGCGGCGGGGGAATTAGCGCCCCCCGGCGCTCGCGCGGTCCGACACCTGCGCGTAAAGATCGTCGCCCCAGCTTTGCGACTTGCCGCTGAACAGCCAATCGGGCGGGACAATCTCCGGGCCTGCACCGGGTGCCAGCGGTGGGGTGAAATAGCCGAGCGCATAGCTGCCCATCGCATAGCCAAGCAGCTGCTGCAGCTCGGGAGAGAAATTCTGTGCAATCTCTGGCGGGCACGACAAATATTGGTTCTCCTCCTGCCGCAGCCAGCCGAGACAATAGGTGATGTTGAGCCCCATGCGGTCACCGCCCGAGCGGTTTGCACCGCCGGCGTGAATCACCGAGCCCGAATAGATCAGCACTGATCCGGCGCCCATTTCGGCAAAGCAGATGTCATCGCTCATCGCCTCGCGCCCTTCTTCCCAGCGGTGCGAGCCGGGCGCAACACAGGTTGCGCCATTGGCTTCGACAAAGTCGGTGACCGCCCAGATGGTGTTGAGCTGCGGCTCGATATCAGGACGCAGAAAGCCGCCCCAGGCCAGCCGGTCTCGGTGCAGCGGCTGGCGTCCCTGCCCATCCATGATGCGGATCAGTTGGGTCAAATGCAGCTGATATCGGTCGCAAAAGGGTTTCAGGAATTGGTCGCATGCGCCGATCAGCCGAGCGTCGGTGATAAGTTCGCGGCACGCCGCCGACCGCGCCGCGAGAGCGCCCGTGCGTGTCGTATGCCGTCCGGTGAAGTCATCCATGCCCACCGGCGTTGCCTCGACATAGGGCATGATCTCGCCGCGCAGGCGTTCAAGCAATCCGGGCGCCATGGCATCGTCAACGATCAGCGCGCCGTCGCGGTCAAGCACCGCACAGATTTCGGCAGATGTAGCGTCAGTCGACAGATGGGCGAGTACGGGCATGATGTTCTCCCTGGGTGAAAATCGGGCGTAGGAGGTGCGCAAGCAGCTCGCGCTGGCGCGCGGGCGGCCATTGCTCGGGCTCAAGCGAAACGCGCGTGCCGATGCCATCGATCGCTGCGATGACCGCCGCCGCATCAAGCCGCGCGGTTTCGCCTCCGATCGCGCCGGCGAGCGCGCTTTCGATGGCCTCATAATGTGCACGGTGTACGCGGGCGAGCGCGGGGACAAAGGCCGCACGGCCCCAAAAGGCGATCCACACGCGCCATTCGTCGAGCGACCCGTCGTCGAGCGGCAACACATCGCCAAGCTGGTCCTCGACGGGGCGCACATCGGCGACCGCGATGCGATCGAGCAACCGCTGGGCAAGCAGATCGAGCGCCGCCAGCAGCACTTCATCCTTGTCATTGAAATAGTGCGCGACAGCGCCCGTTGTCACCCCTGCGGTGCGCGCAATGACCGACAGCTTGGCGCCGTCAAAGCCGTGCCGGGCAATGGACGTTACCGCCGCTTCGGCAATGGCGGCACGGCGCTCTAAGGGGTCGACTCGTTTTGGCATAACGGTGATAATAAATAATTCACCGGGCCTGTCAAGCGGGTTCGGACCGCTGTGGCTGCGCCTTCAGTTACAGCTGATACGCCACTTCCAGATCGCCCCAGCGGCGACCGCCGAACGATACGGGCGTATAGACGTTGCGGACCACGACATAGTTGGTGCCGTCGCCTTCCTGGCGATAGACGCACATGAAGAACGGTGCCTTGCTCTGCTTTGCGACCTTGTCCTCGTCCTCAAGGATGATGCGACCGTTGCGGCAGTATTGCGTGTCGTGGGCAAGGTCGCCCGTCGGTTTGCGCGACCGGTCGCTGATGTGCGTCGGCAGGAAGCCGTTCATGTCGGCAGCCGAGCTCATCTTGATGCCGGGATGCGACACGACGATGCGGTCGAACAGTGGGCGCCAGTGCGCGTCTGCCCAATCGGACAGGCTGGTGCGGAATCGTTCGGGCTTCGAACCCGGAACCAGCTGGTAATTGGTGTCAAACAACTGTGCCATCGTCAGGCTGCCGTCGGCCAGCGCGCGTTCGGCAATGGCGACAAATTCGTCGCGAAAGCCGGCCGCCAATTCAACAATCTCGGTGTCGCGCGGCGAGATGCCCGCCGAAATGACACTGTTGAACAGGCGGTTCGACGTGCGCTCCATGTCGATGATGCTGTCGCGCGTATCGACCAGCATGGTGCTATTCTGGCGCACCGACGCCACGACGCCATCGACCGCTGCGCGCACCTTTGCGCCATTGGCGTGCACCATCGCACTCGACTGCGCGATGCGGTCGCTTTGGTCGTCGAGCAGCGCGACGAGGTGCGTCGTGTCGGCCAGCGCGTCAGTGATGGTCTCGAACTGCGCTTCGGCGCGGCCCGATTGCTCAACGCCCGATTGAATTTCGCTGACCAGCCCGGCGGCTTCCGTGGCCAGACTGCCGATCGAACGGCGGATTTCGTCGGTCGCACTGCGCGTGTCCTGCGCCAGCTTCTTAACCTCGGCAGCCACCACGGCAAAGGTGCGCCCGGCGTCCCCGGCCCGCTCGGCCTCGATTGCCGCGTTCAGCGCCAGCATGTTGGTTGTCTTGGCGATGCTTTCGATGCCCTGGCTGACCTGCTGCACCTGTTCCATCACGGCGGCGAAATTGGTGACATGGCTCCCCAGCCGCGAGACGAGGTCAATAACATTGCGGAATTCGCCCACCGCCGCATTGACCTTTTCAGCGCCGCGATCCAGCTGCTCGCACGCCCGCGCCGACAGAAGCTTCGCCTCGTCGGTCGAATCGGCGATGCGGCGCTGATCGGCTTCGAGCGCACCGGCGATTTCATCAAGGTGTGCCAACTCGGCAATCTGCTCGCGCATATGCGTGGTGGCGCGATCGATGCGCCCCGCCGCCTCGACACAGCCCACCACCAGCTCGCCGCAATCGGTCGCGACCGACTGGTCGAGTGGTGCGGTGGCGGCGGCAATCTTGTCGAATTTCATGGCGAACCCCGGGCTTTTTCGGTCTTGCCCCGGTCATGCCATGCATTGGTTAACGCGGCGCTAAGCATCCGCCCTTGCGGCTCGAGCGCGGCTGCTTTACGTTCACGTCAACCAAGGGATTGCCGCCGATGTTCTTCAACTTCCTCGACGAGCTGCGCAGCGCGGGCATTGGTGCCAGCCTGAAGGAGCATTTGTTGTTGCTCGAGGCGCTCGACGCCGAGGTGATCGAGCGCACGCCCGAGCAATTTTACTATTTGAGCCGCGCCGTATTCGTGAAGGATGAGGGGCAGCTCGACCGCTTTGACCAGGTATTCAACAAGGTCTTCAAGGGGCTGCTGACCGACTATGGCACCAAGCCAGTCGATATCCCTGCAGACTGGCTGAAGGCGGTGGCCGAAAAATATCTCACGCCCGAAGAAATGGAGGCGATCAAATCGCTGGGCGACTGGGACAAGATTATGGAGACGCTGAAACAGCGACTCGAGGAACAGCAGAAGCGCCACCAGGGCGGCAACAAATGGATCGGGACCGGCGGCACCAGCCCCTATGGCAATTCGGGCTATAACCCCGAAGGCGTGCGTATCGGCGGCGAAAGCCAGCACAAGCGCGCGCTGAAGGTGTGGGAAAAGCGCGAGTTTGCTAACCTCGACAACACCAAGGAACTGGGCACGCGCAACATCAAGATTGCGCTGCGCCGCCTGCGCAAATTCGCGCGCGAGGGCGCGGCGGACGAGCTCGACATTCCCGGCACTATCGATGGGACTGCGCGGCAGGGCTGGCTCGATATTGTGATGCGCCCCGAGCGGCGCAATGCGGTGAAATTGCTCTTGTTCCTTGATGTCGGCGGCTCGATGGACCCGTTCATCAAGCTGGTCGAAGAGCTGTTCAGCGCCGCAACGGCGGAGTTCAAGAACCTCGAATTCTTCTATTTCCACAACTGCCCCTATGAGGGCGTGTGGAAGGACAATAAACGCCGCTGGTCCGAACGCACGCCCATGTGGGACATCCTCCACAAATATGGCCATGACTACAAATTGGTGTTCGTCGGCGATGCCAGCATGAGCGCCTATGAAATCACTCACCCGGGTGGGTCGGTTGAGCATTTCAATGAAGAGCCGGGGCAGGTGTGGCTGCAACGCATGACGCACGTCTATCCGGCGGCGGTATGGCTGAACCCCGTGCCCGAGGCGCATTGGGGTTACACCCAATCGCTCAAGATGATCAAAACGCTGATGAACGACCGCATGTATCCGCTGACGCTGGCCGGGCTGGACAACGCGATGCGCGAGTTGACGCGGAAGCACTAGGTAGTTTTGCGATTCCCGGGTAGGATCAGGCCAGCAGCCGGGGGGCAAAGCGATGGTGACGACGGAAGCGACGATTGGCGGGGTGGCACCTGTCCAGCAGACCGAACGCATCGAGGCACTGGACATATTGCGCGGCATTGCGGTGCTCGGCATTTTGCTGATGAACATCGTCGGCTTTGGCCTGCCTTGGGCCTATGAAAACCCTACTGTCGCGGGCGGCATGGACCCGCCAAATTATTGGGCATGGGCGATCCCGACGATGTTCTTTGAAGGAACGATGCGGGGGATTTTCTCGCTGTTGTTCGGTGCCAGCATCGTTTTGTTGACGGATCGTATGGAGCAAGCTGGTGCTGGCCTGCAAACACCTGACATCCATTTTCGGCGCATGCAGTGGATGATGCTGTTTGGCGTGATCCACTGGGCATTGCTGTTGTGGTATGGCGAGATTTTATTCGCTTACTCGATTGGCGGCCTGCTGCTGTTCGCCTTTCGCAAAATGCAGCCACGCCTTATGCTGGCAATAGCTGGTGCACTCTTGCTGACGAGCGTGGCTTCATCCTTGCTGGCTTACCAATCACTGACGACGGCCAGATCGACTGCAATTGCTGCGCAAACGGCTCAATCCATGGGCGCGGCGCTGACGGAAGAGCAGCAGGAAGCTATTACCCATTGGGAAGACAGCGTGGCCGAATTTTCGCCGCCCGCCGAAGCCTTGGCGCCGATCATTGAGCTGCACCAAGTCGGCTATATCGACGCCGTCACCCTGCAATTCCCTATGTCCTATGAATTCCAATGGACCGACCTGCCATGGTGGCTGTTCTTCGACATGATGTCGTTCATGCTGATAGGAATGGCGCTGCTGAAAATGGGCGTGTTGGGAGGCGGCCAGAGTGCGCGCTTTTATGGTGTGATGATGCTGGGTGGCTATGCTGTCGGCATTCCGCTCAACTACCTTGAGCTGCAGACTTTCCAGAACAGCGGGTTTTCGGTGCTCGGGTTCAACCAGGCGAGCATCACTTATGAGATCAGCCGGCTCGCCATGGTCATCGGCCATCTCGGGCTATTCTTGTCGATCATTCGCGCCGGATGGATGAAATCGCTGCAACGCACGCTTGCGGCGACCGGACAGATGGCCCTGACAAATTATATCGCGCAGACGCTGATCTGCACGGCGCTGTTCTTTGGCTTTGGTTTCGGCCTGTTCAACCAGCTGGAACGCCATCAACTGTTTTACATCGTCGCTGCCATTTGGGCGGTCGAACTGATCTGGAGTCCCATCTGGCTAAAGCATTTCCGCTTCGGTCCGCTCGAATGGTTATGGCGCTCGCTGACCTATTGGGAACGCCAGCCGCTGCGGCGCTAGCGGTGTTCAATAGAGCAGAAGTCCGGCTATTGCTTCGCGCCACGCCGCTTCGTCTGCTGCCGCCAGCGCATCCAGATCGCCCGGCTCGCTTTCCGCATCGTCAACCCACGCGCGCAAGCCCGGGCCGCCATTGATCACGTCAATCGCCAGTCGCCCGAACGCATATTCATAGGGAAAATCGCGCCACAGCGGATAGTCGGGATAGAGCCGCCTGATCGCCTTGAACGCCAGCGCCTGTACCCGCCACGGACGGAAAGCGTGGTGGTCATAGAATGCCCCCTCGGCGTGGATGTGGATGCCGTGGCACAGTTTCCCCACATGTTTGTGAAAGGTTGGCTCGAACCAGATTTCTCTGAGCGCGCAGCCAGTGAGCCATTCGGGCGCGAGGGCGCGCATCTCTGCCACCACCGCCGCCGCATCGATATCCGGCGCGCCGAACAGTTCGAGCGGGCGGGTTGTTCCCCTTCCCTCGCTGAGCGTCGTGCCTTCCAGCATCACCGTCCCGGGATAGGCGCGCGCCATGTTGACGTTCGCGGCATTGGGGCTGGGGTTCACCCAGATGCGGCTGGGCGGCCAGCCAAAGCCGTCTCCATCGGGCTCCCACCCCTGCATCGCCACAACGCGGTAATCGACGTCGAGACCGAAGTGGCGAATGAACCAGTTCCCCATTTCGCCGAGCGTCAGCCCGTGGCGCATCGGCATAGGCGCGGCACCGACGAAGCTCTCTTGCCCCGGCAGGAGCGTCAGCCCCTCGACTGGGCGCCCCGCCGGGTTGGGGCGGTCAAGCACCCACACGCTCTTGCCCGCCCCTGCGGCCGCTTCGAGCACATAGAGCAGCGTCGTGACATAGGTGTAGATGCGGCACCCAAGGTCTTGCAGGTCGATCAAGATGACATCGAAGGTCGTCAGCGACTGGCCGGTCGGACGGCGGTGTTCGCCATAAAGGCTGAACACCGGAATATTGTAGCGCGGGTCGGTGAAGTCGGGCGACTCCATCATATTGTCCTGCAGGTCGCCGCGCACGCCGTGCTGCGGCCCGAACATCGCGGTGACATTAACGCCTGCGCCGATCAGGGTATCAAGACTGTGCGTCAGGTCCGCGGTCAGCGAGGCGGGGTGCGCGAGCAGCGCGACGCGGCGGCCCTTTAGCTCCCCAAGCAGCACGGGGTCGGCGAGCAGGCGGTCGATACCGAAGTGCACTGTCATGCGACGTCCGGTGCCGGAAGGTGGAGCGCAAAGCAATCGGGATGATGGAAATCGGGCGGGCCTTCGGGGGGGTGCGCAAGGGCCCAGTAAGATTTAGTGCCATCGGTTTCCTCAATGACGGCTGAGAGCGCGAGGCTGAGCGGTGAGATCGCCCAAGGCTCCGGCATAATCAGCGACACTTCGACGCTGATCCATTCGTCACCTGCGTCGACATGAATTTCGGGCGGCGTCGACAAGCGGATATTGTCCAGAAGATCACGATAACCCGCAAAGGCATAGGCCGCCCACTGGCTGGATGGTGAAAAATTGAATTCGGCGTAGCTGGCCTGTCCCGGCAGCCGCCCGAAAAGCTCGAAGCAAGTGGTCTGCCATAGATTGTCGGCTCGTTCGCCGTCTGCCGGGGTGGGCAACCGCAAATTGTGCAAGGGGATATCCAGCATATAGCGTAGCCACAACCGATCGCCGTCACGCTCGCATTGGGCGTTGAAGGCATCCACGCTGTGGACTGTGCACAAGGCATGCGGCAGCAATTGTCGTTCGGTCATTACCTGTCGATAGGCGGACAATTGCGACCCGGCAATTCGCTGCTATCGTTGCTATGTGAAACCAACTCTCCTTTTGCTCGCGACGCTATTTCTGGCGCCCGTCACTTTTGCCGCCGAAACCGGGCATACCTATCCCGAGGCGCGGCCCTTTGCCGATGCGCCGGGCCCCAGGGCTCAGATCAAGGCCGCTTTCACGCAGGCCAAGGCGGTAGACAAGCGGGTGATGCTGGTGTTCGGGCTGGACGCTTGCCACGACAGCCGCGGCCTTGCCGGCTGGTTCGAAACTCCTCGTTTCGCCGCGATGTTGCAGGCGCACTATGAAATTGTCTGGATTGACGTTGGGCGTGACCGCAAGCAGCATTCTGCGCTGGCA
Source organism: uncultured Sphingopyxis sp. (assembly GCA_964401155.1). Taxonomy (GTDB): domain Bacteria; phylum Pseudomonadota; class Alphaproteobacteria; order Sphingomonadales; family Sphingomonadaceae; genus Sphingopyxis. The sequence goes on along the minus strand of CAYNXF010000019.1, from coordinate 42,918 downwards.
AAGGATTTTGGCGTTGCGCCGATTGTCGGGACGCCGACTGTTCTGGTGCTGGATGCCGACGGCGCGCCATTGAACTTGGCCGATGCAGGTGGATGGCGCAACGCGGCGAGCCGCAGCGAGGACGAGATATTCGACTATTTCGCCAAGCTGGGAGCAGCCGAATGACCAAACCCACCCTCACCAACCGCACCGCGCTCGTCACCGGCGCATCGCGTGGCATCGGGCGCGGGATTGCGCTGGTGCTGGCCGAGGCCGGGGCCGATGTGGCGGTCAATTACACGCGCGATAACGATGCGGCTGCGGAAACGGTCGCCATGGTCCGCACGCTGGGGCGGCGGGCGGAGGCCTATCAGGCATCGGTCACCGACGAGGACGCCTGCACCGCGATGGTCGATGCCATTGGGCGCGACTTCGGCGGGCTATCGATCTTGGTCAACAACGCCGGGATCGCCAGCAAGGGGCGCGCGGTGATCGACACCGACCCCACCGAGCTGGAGCGGGTGATGGCGGTGCACGCGCTCGGCCCGCACCGGCTGGCGCGCCTCTGCCTCCCGCTGCTCCGTCAGCACCCCCGCAGCGACATCATCATCATTTCCAGCGTCGCGACGCTGCACCACGCCCCGAACGGTGCACCCTATAATATGGGCAAGGCGGCGGGCGAGGCACTCGCTTTGACACTAGCGAAGGAAGAGATGAAGCACGGCGTGCGCGTCAACATCGTCGCGCCCGCGCTGACTGTCAGCGATATGGGCGAACGGCTGGCGCGTGCGGTGACAGGCGAGGCCGACATCCACCATCTCGACGCCAAATTCCCGTTCGGGCGCGTGCCGCTGCCATCCGATGTCGCAGCGGCGGTGGTTTGGCTGGTGTCAGACGCCAACCCTTATTGTTCGGGGCAAAAGCTCAACATCGACGGTGCGGGGCTGGCGAATTTCAGATAGCGCCGGAATTTTCCGTTTGACCTCAACCTTGGTTGAGCCTGCATAGCCGCAGCGATTGCCGCAAACTGATAGAGTATTCCATGCCCGACCCCCGCTCTCCCGCCCTGCCCTTCATGGTCGCCTGCGGCGGCATTGGCCTGTTCGCGATCATGGACGCGCTGATGAAGGATTTGTCGATTGCGCTGGGCGCCTACAATGCCGTGCTATGGCGCTGTTTGATCGGCGCGGCGCTGGCGGGGGTAGTGTGGGCGGCGCGCAAGACGCCATGGCCATCGCGTGCAGTGCTGGGCCTGCATTTCGTGCGCTCATTGCTGGTAGCGGCGATGGCGGTCAGTTTCTTCTGGGCGCTGGCCCGCCTGCCGCTGGCCGAAGCAATCGCCCTGTCATTCATCGCGCCGCTGATCACGCTCTATTTTGCCGCCGTGATGCTCGGCGAACGGATCGGGCGCGACGCCATCATCGCCTCGCTGCTCGGCCTGGCCGGGATGCTCGTCATCCTGTCGGCCAAGCTGGGTGCCGATGGCCAGATCCGCGACGCCATGGCGGTCGGCGCAGTGCTGTTTTCGGCGGTGGCCTATGCCATCAATCTGGTGATTGCGCGCAAGCAGGCGCAGGTGGCAAGCCCGACCGAAATCGCCTTTTTCCAGAATTTGCTCGTAGGATTAATCCTTGCCTTGGCCGCGCCCTGGCTAGCAGTTTTGCCGTCGGCACAATGGGCACCGCATCTGCTAGGTGCAGCATTGCTCGCCACCATGTCGGTATTCCTGCTCGCCTGGGCCTATGCGCGCGCCGAGGCGCAAGCGCTGGTGTCGGCGGAATATACGGCCTTTCTGTGGGCGGCCGCACTGGGCTGGATTTGGTTCGGCGAACCGCTGGCGTGGCAGACAGTGGCGGGCACGGTGCTGATCGTGGCGGGCTGCCTGATTGCGGCGCGTAGAAAGCCGCTGGTCGATCAAGTGAAACCGCTGCCAGCTTAGACCAAAGCTGAAAAATGCCGTTCGTGTCGAGCCAGGTCGAGACACCTCGCAGGCACGCACCGCCTCTCGACTCCGCTCGAGGTGACCGGAATTTTTTTAACGCACCCGCCGCCCCGTCCACACCACGCGGCCGACCAGCGATACCGCATCGGCGGCAAGGTCGGGCCAGCTGGGATAGTCGCGATTGTCGCTCAGCACCGCGATGCGCCCTGCCACCGGCAAACGCGCGACGCGCTTGACCATCAGCGCATCATCCATGCGCAGCACATAAATGCCGTCGCGCAGCCGCGCCGCCGTATCGGCTCCATCGACCAATATGTCGTCGCCATCGTTCAGCGTCGGCGCCATCGAATCACCCTCGACCGCGATGATCGACAGCGCGCGCGTGTCGGCCCCAAGCCGCCGCAGCCAGCGCGGGTCAAAGGCAAAGCCGGCCTCGACCCCCTCGCCATCGACCGTCGCGCCGGCACCCGCGGATGCGCCGACCGCCAGCTGCGGTACCAGTAGCATCGCCGGACCGCGCGAGCGGGCCGTTGGCACTGCAACCGTTGCCGCTGGTCCGCCAAGCAGCGTATCGGGCACATCCAGAAAAGCGGCGATACGCCGCCGGTCGGCCTCGTCCAGGCGGCGCGGGGTGCCGCGCTTGATATATTGCTGGATATAGGCGGCGTTGCGCCCGATCAGCCGCGAAATGCGCTGATAATCATGGCCCCGCTCGTGAATGAGCCGATCGAGCAATTGGCGGGGGTCGTCTGACGGGGTCACGCGCTGGTCCTTCATCCCGACCATAACGATAGGAATTACCCTAGACAAGTAGGATTTTACCTATCAACAGGAAACTTCCTATCTTAGCTGATTCGCATGGAAAGGTAAGCACATGACCAGTCCCCTGCTCTATCAAATTGACCGTTTCCTGAAGCACAACGCCATGTCACCTACGCTGTTCGGGCGACTGGCGGTGCGCGATCCGCGGCTGGTCGGCGACTTGCGCAATGGCCGCCTTCCCGGTGCACGTGTGTCCACCAATATAGAACATTTCATGAACAAATGGCAGAAGGATACTCCGTCATGCTGATGCGCGCGCGTTGCCGCGATGGCGCGGTTGTAGCGCGCCAAAAATTCTGGCCATTAATGTTGGCCAAAAATTACCAGTATTATGTTAAATTTCAGCGCGGGTGCATCAACGCTTCAACGAGTCTGAATCACCCTTGCAGGGCAGGCCTTTGACCCCCTGATCTTCGAACCAGCGGCAGACGTCGTTCAGCTTATCCCAGCCCCGCTGCCCCCATTCATCTTTGTTCTTTTGGTGCTGCCGGTACCCCTCTTGGCTGTCCTGTCGCAGGATCGCCAGATCGGGCAGCGGCTTGTCCTCCTGGACGAACATCACGGCACTCGGGGACGAGAGTCGTGTCGGTCCCGGCGTCGCGCAGCTCGCCACAAATATCGATGCGCTGGCGATCAGTAAGACCTTCGTCAGGAAGGTGATCTGTGGCCGCGTTGAACTCATCTCGTGCCTCCTTTTCGGCTTGCCGGCGAGCCTCTGCGCGAAGGGCTGCGGCGCCGTCGGCCGCGCGTCCGCTGCGCTCGGTTTGCGCCTCGATTTTGGTCTCATGATTCGCGATCGTCGCACGGTCGCGCGAGGCCAGCGCAAGCCACAGCGCGATACCCAAGGCAACCACGACAACACCCCATGCGAGCGGGCGTGCCACCGCTTCCGGCACCTTCGCCAGCAACAACTTTCCGGCCAGCCACCCGATCATGTCGCACCCCCGCTGTCATAGGCCGCATCGGCCGGCGACATGTTTTCGTCTCCCTGGGCGTCGACATGCTTGTCACCCCACCGCGCGCGCCAACGGCCGACCGGCCCGCCGAGCGAAAAGGACAGGGCCACAATCAGCTGATAACCCAGCACAGCGAACGCGATTCCGGCAAGGATGTTGAGCCGCAGCGTCTCGGTGCGTGGGCTCCAGCCGCCTTGCCAAATGATCCCGACCAGCGCGACCAGGATGGCCGTCGCCATGATGCTGCCGATCCACAGCCGGTCGATCATCCAATGTCGCTTGGCCTCGGCCGGCGTGCGCGCGTCAAGGATCGCTGCGTCGGTCATGTGCAGGGGGCATCCTGCGCCCGCTCGTCCTGCGCGTAATTGCCGCATCGGGTCGCCGCACCCTGCCGGATGACCGCCTTGATCTGTGACCCAACCGCTCGCTCGACGCGGTTGTTCATCACCCGACAGCCGATGCAGTTGGGGCCTAGCGTGATGTGGTGGTAATTGTCGGTGCGCACGATGTTGCGTTCGATGATCACCCGCTCCAACGGTGCATCGCCGGTCGTGTCCATCTGGGTGAGACCCTGCGTGTTCCCCTCGACCAAATTGTCATAAATCCGGGCGTTCGCCACGCCGTTGCGCATCTGGATGGCATCGGCGTGATAGCCGTCCTTCCACACCCCAACGCAAGCCGATCGGGTCATCCCGTAGGTTATCGTGCCATCGGCAGCTAGGCATTCCTGAGGCTTGCCGATCGTGCCCCAAAATCGGCTACGCGCCACGGTCAGGCCCGCAACGCGGCTGGCGATGATACCGTCCTCTCCTAGGAGCGTGAATTTGGAATCGGCAAAGATGATATTGCTCGCCGTATCCAGGACCACACCTTTCTTCGCCGCTGTTACAGTCACAGCATCAAAGCGAATGTTGCGTGCGCCGCCGTTCACCTGAATGCCGTAACCGCCCGCTGCAAAGCCATGAATGCCCTCTGGTGCTGTGATCAGGCCGGAGCGCCAGCGCACATTCGCCGCGCCGCTAATGCGCAGCCCCGCAACTGAGCTTCCGCCCGCGTTGACGGTGACCTGCTTGGAATAGGCCTTTGTGATTGTGACGGTGGGGCAGTTGCCTTTGAAGCTGATCACCTCGCCGCCCTGCGCAGAGGCAAGAACAGACTGGATGGTGTCGCAGGTCGCCGAGATTGACTGAGCGGCCACCGGCGACGCGGCGACGAGCGCGGCGAGCGCGAGAAGTATTCGCATAATCATACGTATGCTCCTGCTGCAACCGTGCCGCTCCGGGCGGCTCCGGTGAGATCAAATGGGACGGGAGAGTTCGGCACGAAGTTGCGGGCAGGGCTGCCAACCTGAAGGGTGTAAGTACCCCCGCCTGTTCCAGCCGCCTCTGCTTGTGTCGTACCCAAATAGGTAGTGAACAACGGGTCGATCCCCGCGCCGGTCTTGGAAGTTCCAAAGACGCTTCCCGGTCCCGCGTACGCCTGAGAGAAGGAGTCACCCAAACCTGTGCCCGCAGCACTGTTGTAGCGGATGAACTCGTTACGACAGCCGACGCCGTACATATAGGACCAGCCACCAGTGCGCGACGACGCATCTGCCAGAGCGAGGTTGGCTCCGGCGAACACATCATGCTTGGTGTTGATGGAAACGTGGATGTTCCCGACCATGGACATCAAAGTGTGAGTGCGCGGATCGCCGGGCGTTTCATCGTAGAAGATGTTCGCCCTGCCGTGGTTCCAGAACCCGACAAACGTATTGTGCCACACGAGAATGTGGTTGGTGTTCGCGGTGTTTCCGTCACCAGAGATGAACAACTGCGAGGAAGCTGTCGCGCTGGTCCACTCGACCAAGTTTTGAATAAAGGCCGCGCCTGTGATTACCGCATCGACCGTTCCGCCAGATGCCAAAATGGCGTTGCCAGCGCCCACTCGACCGAGTCGATTGAAGGCGACGATTGCGCCGCTGTAGGTGCGCGCCCCGTTGACCTGATACATTCCCGTCAGGTTGCAGCCGAGGCACAGGAACATTTCTGTGGCGATGTTGGCGGCATGTGTTCCTGCGACCAGTCCGCGGATCATGCGGACCTCTAGCGTTCCGGCGTTGAGCGCGGAACCGCTTGCCCAGTTCTGGAATTCACAGCCGCCAACGACGAACACCCCGCACGAGCCTGTAGAACTCAATGCCCCGGTGTTGCCGTTCATGTTCAGGATGCAGTTGTCGAGGGTGAAGTGGCCGTTGGTCGTAGCGAACAGGGTGCTGGCCCCTACGCGGCGGATGGTGATGCCGAGGTAGTGCGCGTAAGTGCATGCTACCGAGATGTTTGAGGCCCCGACTTCCCATATGACATCAGTTTTGGCGACGCCTGGGGCAGGTTCAAGCACGACTGCGGCGTTCACCGTGTTGGCCGTGGGTGATGCCGAGAGCGACCATGTGCCAGCGGTGAAGCGCACCCGTAGCCCGTCGAGGCTCCCCGCGCCGGTCCCCAGCACCGTGCGCGCGCGGTTGATAGCACCGGTCAGCGTAAGGCAGGGAGAGGCCGCAGCCAGCCCCGAATCAGTGCCGACATAGCCTGTTGTGTCGTTGCCGCCGCTGGCAATGTAAACCAGCGGAGGGTTGGCAAAGCGCGTGGTGTTCTTGCGCCACACGCGGGGGCTGAACTCACGGGCAACCGAGGACGCCGCGCTATCCCTAACCGAAGAAGCCCCGCCGACACGCGGATAGACCTTCGCGTTACAGGTGATGTTGGAGTTGTCGTTCAGCGACGCGATGTCCAGCGTCACCGCATACACGATGACAGCAAACCTATCGCCCGGAATAGCGGACACAATCGGTGTCGCGGTCAGGGCAGTTACGGGCGGGTTGACCCCGTCGCTGGCGCTGAACTCGACGCAGGCCACCCCGTTGCGGTGGAAGGCGACGATCTCAAGATACAGGCTATTGCCCACCACTCGCCGGTCCACAATCGACCAGTTGGCGATGGGCTGGGGGGACGTCAGGATGCTGTTGTTCGTGACGTTGTCGATGACGTCGGTTGCATATACGAAATCGGTCAGAGCAACGGTGTTTGGCGTCAGTGGACCGAGATGGTTCGGCCAAGGCTGCCTAACCCGCTTGGTCGTGAAAACGATCTCGTTGACGGTTGTTGGCGCACCCGACGAGTTGAAGCCTTGGCGAGCCATCGGGACTTCGTCGAGTGCCAAGTCAACCGGTGTCGGCATATTGGCTTGCCAACCGTCAGCGGCGACGGCCGAAATCGGCGGGGGTGTCGGCGTGGGTGTCGGCGTCGGAGTCGGAGTGGGTGTCGGCGCTGGCGATCCTCCGGCGCCGAGCCACCGCTCTGGCGCAGCACTAAGCACCGCTAGCACCAGCGCACCGCGCGCGACGTTTCTAAGCAAGGCAGATCGCAGTAGCGGCAAGGGCTATTTCTCGCCGATGAAGATTTTGACCGAGCCGGTGCCGGCAGTCACCTCGACGCCGATGAACGGCACCCAGGCGAAGCTCTCGAGGAAGGCCGCTGTGCCCGGCGCCTTGATTTCAACCCAGGGCGCATCGGGCGACACGCGGCCCAACAGGCGAAAGGTCGGCGAGCCACTGTCGATCGCCGCCTGGACGGGCAGCAGCCCGCTGCCATCGGTGTCGCGCAGGCTGTTTGCGTGCGAAATCACGCCCTGGGCATTGGCGGCGGTCAGATTGATCATGATCGCTTGTCTCCGGTCATTTGGGATCGATGCCGACGCTGCGGCACCAGGCCACGACATCGAAACAAGGGCAGGCCTTCAGCCACTCGTGGCTTTCAACCACGCCGTCGCCGTCCTTGTCAGGCGACAGGTCGCGATGCCCGCGAATCTTGGCGTCGGGATAAAGCTCGCGCCAATTGAGCAGCAGCGCCTTCAGGCCCTCTTTCTGCTCGGGCGTGCGGGTGTCGGCAGGCTTGCCGTCGGCCCCGATCCCGCCGATGTAACAGACCGCCACCGAATTGGCGTTGTGCCCACGGATGTGGATGCCTGTCGTCGCATGGGGCAACGTAGGCACAGCTGCTCCGCTCAGCTCGACGATCGCATGATAACCGATGCGGCTCCACCCATTGCCCTTGACGTGCATGTTGCGGATGTCAGTGGCGCTGAAGGGCTTGCCCGCCAGCGTCGCGGAACAATGCACGGCGATAAGGCTAATCTTGCGCATGCCGCCTGATACCGCACCGGGCGCGGCGCTTTCCCGTCCGCGCGCGGACGTCATCGCCATTCCTCGATGGAAAGCTGCCACTTTGTGAAGGCGGCGTCTTCGCGTTCAAACGCCTCGAATCGGCGGAACAGCCCGTAATGCACCGACGGTGCCTTGGGGGGATAGTCCGGTCCTTCGACGACGACAAGCGGCGCGCTCTCGCCGCGATCTTCGGCCAGCGCCCACAGCGTTTCGAGCTGAGCATTGTCGAGGTCAGCAAAGCGCCACGACAGCGATGATTTTACCACGCCGCGCTCGATGCCAAAGCCGCCATCGGGCAGCGCAACCACTTTTGAAGTGTCGACCGGCTGGCGCCCTGAGCCGTAAGCATAAGGCGCTTCGAACGCCTTGCCGATGACCAGATTTCCGCTTTGGATCGGGGCCGACACCTGCGAGATCGCCAGCCGCAGATATCGGCAACTGACTGGCGCTGCTGTCCGCACAAAGGCGGGATGGCGCGATCGGATCGACCCGGTAAGCCGCGTTGCCGTCGTTGAAAATATGGTCGCGCCCAGCGTTCCGCCAAGCCCAGAAATCTGCGACGAAGCCCACACGCCACCGGTCTCGGCGTTCGTGTTGCCAAGGTAGATGCTGTCAAATTCCTGCACGGAACCCAGATCGACGTCGAGCTCAACATAACCGCTTGGTGCGATCCAGATTTCGCGCGGGCTGGCCGTCTTCAGATTGTCGAGACCGGTTCCGCCAGCGGCTAGCGCCGCGATCGGCAATGGCTTCAATATCAGCATTCCGGCCATCAGAGCCTCCTCAACACGGTCAGCCTGGTCCCGCCGCCCGGCTCGCTTTCATCCGCGCCCAGCACGAACACCTGGACGCCGCCGGCATAGTCAGCGGTCGCGGTGCGCAGCGTCACCACGCGGCCCAGCAGGCCGATCCGCTGTCCCTCCACGCGCAGCGTCTCGACCACTGCTGGGCCGGTCAGGAACGCGAGCTGACGCACCGCCTCAGCATCAGCATCGGCCTTGAGCGCCAAGGCCGAGCTGATGCGCGTGTCGATGGCCAGCGCGCCCCATTTGGCGTCGGTCGGTGCATCCACCGCCCGCGCCAGCAGAGCCTCGCTGCGCAGCCATTCGGCAAAATCGGCGTCGACCAGGCTCACGCTTCGGGTGCACCCTCCGGCTCGGCCGGGATGAAAAAGCGCGCCATCGGCTCGACCGGCTGCGCACCCGGATCATCGCGCAGCACGGCTGCAATCGCCGCCCCGCGCCCACTCGTCGCCATGGCAAAAAAATCATGGGCCACGGCGAAATCGACCAGTGCCGCCGCACGTTGGCGGCTTTCAACGCCGAAGTGATCGACATTTGCCAACACCAGCTCGGGCGCGAGCACCTTGCGCTCGAGCGCGCCGCCCACCGTCAATAACGCCGCCAGCTGCGCCTTTACCGCCTCGGGCACCGCCGCATCGTCGCGGCAGTCGGCCCAGAGGTCGAGCAGCGCCTGCTCGGCCTCCGGGTGTGAACTGATGGACGCGACGGTCACCGGCACGGTTCCCCGTCTTCGCGCGGCTGACCTTCGGGGCAATCGTCGATCTCGACTGTCTCGGACTTGGGCGGCGGCGCCGCTGCGTCATCACAGGCCGCAACTGCGGCACCGATCAGCATTGCCGCGAAAATCACACGCTTATTCATCACTTTTCTCCTCGCTCTTCAGCCCGACAACCATGTCTGGCCGTTGTTGATGGTCCCGCCTGCCGTGCCCGGCGTGCGCGCGTCGATGACGCGAAAATCGAACAGCTGCTCGATCCCCGTTGTGTTCGTCCAGCTGCCCGAAACTGTGTCCTGCCCCGGCTCGCCCGGGCCAACGCTGACGCCGCTGCCCTGGACGACGGTCGACCAGCTGTTCGCCCCGGCCACAGACACCTCGATCCGACAGCGCAGCGTGCCATTATTGCCCCCGGCGTTGACCCCACAGGCGGCGGAGAGGCTACGGGAAGCGCCATTGGCCAACCTATGTTTGATCACCTGTGCGTAACCCACAGTGACCGGCCCCCCGCCCGCGACAGCGGCCAGCTGCGCGGCGGCGGCAGCGTCAAGGTCACCCAGACTGCCAGGACGACCGCTCACCCCGCCCCACAGCGCGGTCTCGGCAGCCGCTGCGATGGTGGGCAGCAACGCGCTGTTGGTTACCTCGGCCGGGGTCAGGCTGTTGCCCGCCGCTAGCGGGGATTGACCCGTGATCGACGCCGCCGTGCCCTGGGCGGTGATCAGCTCGCTGCCAGTGCGGATCACGCCGGTCGGGTCCACCAGGCGCGCCAGCTGGGGCAGGTCCTGCGTTCCCAGCTCGCGCTGATCATAAAGGGCAATGTCCCAGCTGAAGGCCACGTTCGCGCCGCCATGCACGGCGATGAAACCTGTGCTGCTGAAGGCAGACCCGGTCGCGCCAATGGTGATCAGCGCCAGATAGGTCTCCCAAGCGCCGGTGCCGCCGTTGGGAGTCAGCCACACCAGCGAGCCACCATCGCCCAGGGAATTGCTGTGCAGCTCCAATGTGCGCCCGGCAGGGATTTTGGCCCGGATCGAATAGAGAACCTTGGTGCCCGACGCATAATAGCCTGGGCGCGATATGTCGGGGCTGGGGAGCAGCAGCTGCGCCACGCCGCCAAAGCCGGGCGAGCTCACACCGCCGCCGTCATAACTCACCCGCAGCACCCGGCTCGACCCGTTGGGCGCGCTGCCGTCAGTAACCAGCGCCATGGTGACATCGTCGCCGCCTGAATTGTTGTAGATCACATAGCTCGACGGGATCGCCAGCCGGGAAAAGTCCGCGTCAAGCGACAGCGACTTGCCGAGCAGCCCGGCCTCCATGAAGACCGCGATGGGCACCGACACCGCGCCGCCGGCATAAACGCCCTTTTGCGCCGATCCGTCGCTCGACAGCCCCTGGCTCACCCGCCCGTCCGTCAGCTCGGCCGGGCGCCCCGACACCTCAGCGCTCCAGCTCGCCTGATTCTTCGTCGCAAGCGCGCCCTGGCCAGTAATCGACGCGGCATTGTTGAGGCCGGTCACGTCGGCCCCCGCCTGCGCCGGCTTCAGCGCCTCGATCAGAGTCCCGTCGGCATAGGCAACGTCGCCCGACAGGATCAGCGCCGCCGATATCTCCGACGCCTGATGCACGCGCCGGTTCGTCTTGTAAGTGACCGTGCGGCTTTTGATCGGCGGCAGCTGGCGTTCACGGCTGATGAATGTTGCTTGCAAATCGGCGACAGGCGCGCCCCATGCCCACTCGCCAATGCGCACGGTCCCGTCGGGCTGCAGCACCCAGTAAAGCGACACGCCGAGCAGCAGCTGGTCCAGCAGCTGCGCCACCGTCTCGGATGCACTCTCGACATGCACCCCGCACACCGCCGGGCGCAGCGCATCGGCCGCCGCCTGATCAGCAATCGTCGGCCCGCCAATCGCGCTGAGCAGCTTCACGGCAATCCCCACCGCCGTCTCGACATAATCACCGGGCGTCTCACCCCGCAGATCGGCAGTCAGCGGCCCTGCCGGATCTGTCCACCATTTGGCGCAGGCAATGGTCGGAGCGACCACACCGCCACCAGACGGCGCGCTGGCGGCTTGCAGGGCGGCGAAGGTGGCCGCGATGCTTCCCTGCCAGCCCAGGACAGAGATCGCGCCCGAACGCCCTTTGTCGCGCAGTACATCGATGCCCTGGATCGGACGCGCCGGATCCCCGAACTCATAAACATTGTTGGCCTTGTCGATCAGCCGCCCTTCGACGTTGAACACGCGGCCCCAGCTGCGCCGCTTCGCGCGCCCCGCTGCCTCGACTGGCCCCTCGATTCCGCCCGTGCCCGCGAAGCCCGCGCCGAGCAGCGGCTTATCGACCAGCTTGCTCGGATCGACCAGCGTGAAGGCCAGCTGGCCTTCGCTGCTCGCGATATTGGCGACGCTACCGGTCAGCCGCCGCGCCAGCGTCGCCGTTTCCTCGCCGGCATCGATGATGACCGGGGCGTCGCGCCAATAATGCGCGGCAATCTCTGTGGTCAGCGCTGCATCGCCGGGCTTGAAGCCAACCGCGCCAGTGACGGGCACCGTGCCCCCCGTCCAGCCAGCGTCGTCAAAGCCAAAGGCGGCGCGAAAGCGCGGCATTTCCACAATCCCGGCGCGGAAGTGGTTCCCGCCATGGACGTAGGGCGTGTCGCTGCCGCCGCCCGCGAGCCGGACGATGGTCTCGGCGCCGGTGCTGGTCAGCCGGGGACGCAGCTCGATGAAGGCGATCTCGCTCACCGCAGTTCAACCGTGCGCGAGGTGTCGAACTTCGAAAGCACCGTGTTGACCGCGCCCAGGTCGCTGCCGGTGCGCATCAGGCTGCGCATTTCGGCGAGGATGTCGTTGGTCTCGTTGGTCAGCTGATTCTGCGTCTGCAGCGCTTTACTCGTGTCGATCGTCGCCTGCTGTGCCGCGCGCACGCGCTCATTCTCCGCAGCGATGATCGCCTCGGCCGTGCTGATGGCGCCGGCGCGGTCGCTGGCAAATTCGCCGCCCGCGGTGCCGAACGCCTCGCGGCTCGTTTCCACCAGCTGGCGCGTCAGATCGGCCAGCTTGTCGGCTGCGCCGTCGACGCCCTTTTCGGCATCGGTGCGCACAGTGGCGATCTCGGTCAGCAGCCGGTCGCGCCGGTCGGTGGCCGATCCTTCGAACAGATCGCCGAATTTCAGATCCTTGAGCAGGTCCTGCAGCGACCCGACGCGGCTGGACAGGATATCCTCGACCAGCTTGGCGCGGTCTTCGGCGTTGCGAGCCTCGATGCGCGTGACGTCGAAGCCATATTGGGTGGCGATCCGGACCCGTTCCTTCGCCTGCGCCTCGAATTCGCGGAATTGCTTCTCCAGCGTCCCGCCCAGCCCGCCGAGCAGCTCCTCGACCTCCTGAACCTTCAGTGCTTCGCGCAGCGCCTTGTCGATGTCCTTGTTCGAGCCGAGTGCTTTCTGCACCGCCTGCGACAGCCCCTCGATGCCGCCATCGGCAATGGCGTTGAGCGCAGCGGCGCTGACTGCAGCGTCGCCATCCTCGCCAAAGTCGATCGCGCCCTTCTTGGTCTTCGTGATGCCCTTGCCGGTGGGATCGACGCGGAATTTGCCGTCGCGCACGCCGATCGACACGGCGAAATCGCCCAGCGTCCCGCCCAGCTGGTCGGCCACCTGCTGCAGCACCGACTGCACCGAGCTCGCGGCGTCGCCGGCAGCGGCCTTGAACTTGCTGCTATTGCCCGACAAGACGGCGTCCCCGTCGGCCGAGGTGATGGTCGCGGATCCTCGCTTCGCCGGCTTCAGCGCGCCGCCAATCAATCCGCCCGCGATCGAGCCGATAATTTCGCCGCCCGGAATCGGCAGCGCCGACCCGATTGCCCCGCCGATCTGCGCGCCCGTGGTGCTGGTTTTGAGGCCCAGCGCCTTGGTGATGCCCGCGACCAGCGTTCCGGTCTGCGCGCCCTCGAAGGCTTTGCCCGCTGCCCCGGCAATTTCCTTGGGAAGCCCCGGCAATTCCTTGATTGCCCCCAGGACGCCGCCAACCGGCCCAGCCGTGAAAAACCCCGAATAAGCACCCTGAAAGACGGGTGACAGCTTCTTGAAAAAATCGGTCCCCAGATATTTGTCAAACAGCTCGGCGAGCGGATCGAACTGCGCTTTTGCCAGATCGCGCAGGAACTGCGTCTGGTCGCGCTGCAGCGTCCCGCCAATGCTTGGACGGCTCGCCGACACCACAATCTCGCCGTCGCCTTGGCCTGGGCGCGCGCCATTGAAACTATCGAGGAAGCCTCCCACGCCCTCGCGGATCGACCCGCCCGCGCTGATCCGGTTGATGACGGCCGTCGCGCTCGCCAGTGCGGCGGCATGGAGACCCAGCGCCTTGCTGCCGCGCTGCGCCTCGCGCTCCAGCACGTCGATCTCTTCGGCCAGGTCTTCGATCTCGCGGTCGAGCGGCGATTTGCCACGTGCCCGCTTCTCCAGCGCGCGCAGGCTATCGCCGAACAGGCTTTCGACCAGCGTGCGCCCTTGGAAATCCTTGATCAGCTGCTTGGTCGATTTCAGGAAATCGCCCGCACTGCCGCCTGAGAACAGATCCTCCAGCGCGCCGCGCAGATCGCCTACGGCCGCGAGATAGATGCCGATGATGTCCTGACGCTTGTCGAGCAGTTCGTTGATTTTCTCCTCACTGGCCACCAATGCCTCGACGATGCGGCGCTGATCGGCGGTAAGATCGTTGCCATCGCGCTGCAGCTGCTGGATCCGCGCCAGCACCTCGGCTTCCCGCTCGCGCCCCTGCAGGACGAGCAGCTGCTGCTCGCGCTGCTCGCGGCTCGCCCGCAGCATGTCGTTGAGCGGGCCGTTTGCCGTGTCGGCCGCGACCTGCTTCAGATCCTGCGCCTGCGCGACCAGCGCCTCCCAATTAGGCGGCTTGCGCTCGGTCAGAACCGCGATGACGCCATCCAGCTCCTCGATGGCGGCGCGCGCCTTCACCACGCCCTCGGGCAGCGGTACCAGCCGCGCCTGGATGGCGTCGATCGGCTCGGCAATCCCCGCCAGCACCGCGCCGCGCGCGGCATTGGCCTCGCCGATCAGCTTTTCGAACGACGGCGGCTTGCGCTTGCCCAGATCCTCGATGATCCGGTCCAGGCTACGCAAATCGGCAAAGGCCTTGTCCAGCCCGCGCGGCGCCGGATTGTAACTGTCGGCGATCCGCGCGATCCGGTCTTCAGCACTGTCGCCAAAGCGGGCAAGGGCTGCGGCATTGCCACCGCCGCGCGGGCGGCGACGGGAGGGACCGTCGCGACGCAGCGATGGGTCGAGCTCTCCTTTTTTCAAACTGCTCTCGATTACCGCAGCGCCAGCCTCGGCGCTGCGCGATTCTGCAAACGCTGTAATGGCGTTTCGCAGTTCCTGTCTGCTCAGCCCAGAAGTCGCAGGATCAATCTTTTGAGTACGCAAAACAGCGTCCGCTGGGGTCAACTTACCCGATTGCAAATCCCTCAAAAGCTGAGCATCAGGGCCGGTGCCTTGGGCCTGGCGACCCTCTGGGATCCCAAATCCTCCGAAGAATCCACGTGGTGCCGTTCGCAGCACCGCTTGCTCAAATTCCTCGCGCTTCTCAATTGCGATCGCCTGCTGCTTGACCTGGTTGAGCCGCGCATTGAGCAGTAGAACCTCGTTTTGCGACTTGATCTTGCCGGTGACCTCATCGAAAATCTGCCCGAGAACGCTTTGGGCGCTGGCAAGGCCATCGGTCGCTTGCTCTGCGGCTTTCGCAGCGTCGCCGGTCCTGAAAAGCTCGGCCCCAAGCAGCGTCACCAGCGGGATCGCTACACCCAGCGCGATGCCCCACGGCCCCGCCATGAAGTTGGCGAACTTAGCGAACTTGCCCGTCGCGCCCTCTTGCGCGCCGCCCATCAGCGTCAGCACAGTCGCAACCTGCGATGCCTGCTGCGAAAACGCAGTCATGACAGATTGCCCCGATCCGACCTGGACGAAGAAATCCTGCACCTGAAAACCCAGCTGGCGCTGGCCCTGTTGCCGCACATTCAGCGCCGACTGAACTTCGCGCGCAGCCTGCGCCTCGGCCCGCGCCGCTGTCTTTGAGGCCGCCTCAACCTGTTTCTGCGCCGCAGCCAGATCCCGAGCAGCCGCTGCTGCTTGCTTGTCGGCCGCCGCCACCTGACCCGTCGCTGCCGCCGCACCGCGGCTGGCCGATGCCATGCTGCCCAGCGCGCCGGCCACGCCCCTGGCGCGCACTTCGGCCGCGGTAAGCTGCCCGACCAGCCCGTCATCCCGGGCGCGCAGCCGCGCCTCGAGGATCGTCTGCCCCGTCATCGCCGCCGCTCCGCCAGCGCGCCGAGCGCTGCATCTTCCATCACGCGCAGGGCGGGCAGGATCGCCGGGGTCAGCTCAATGCCGGCGAGCTCGGCCGTCGGCTTGATCGCCGCATAATCGATGCCGATCCGCTGGCCAGTCATCGCGTGGCGGCGCCACTGGGTATCAAGCGCAAAGAACAGCGCAACCGCGCCCGCGTCGCCGGGATGCAGCTCAATCTCCGCAGGCGCCACCGGCTTGCGGAATCGCTCGGGAAGCTCGGTTGCCTGCGTCACCACATCATCGGCCTTTTCCACCTGGCCGCTGCGCCCCAGTGCCCAGGCGCGCGCGACCGCCCTCAGTTTCCCCGACGGCGCTCCGGCTCGCCCGCCCGTGCCGCGCGATACGCCGCGGCTACGCCACCCGCGAAATTGGGCACGCGCAGCATGCGGATCAGATTGGCTTCGGTGAACGGCACCGACTTGCCCTCGTCGGAGCCGTCGTCTTCGGTTACGCCCTGCCAATCCTCGAGGAACTTCATCACGATTGGCGCGAGCAAGGCGCTCAGCGCGGGCGATGCGTCATCTTCCTCAACGCGCGCCGACGCGATCTCACGCTCGAGCGCCAGATTTTCGTCCTCGTCCAGGATGCGAAACCGGCCCTTAATCTCGTTTTCAACGATGCTGCCATCCTCGGCCACGCCATTGAAGCGAATGGGCCACCAGGCCTTGGTCTGCGATCCGATCTTGTAAGCCACGATGGCCTCCTCTGGTTGGGGTGCAAATTTTGCGGGGCTGTTCGGTCACCCCGCGGACGGTCGCTGGGTCAGGGCCGACCCTCACCGCCCATGCAATGACCTCACCCGCGCCAGCCCGAACGCCAGCCACGGGGTCACTGGTCGGTATTATCTGGCGCGGAAGATCAGATCGTCCGTGCCGGTGTTGATCGTGAAAAGCAGATCCATGTCCCACATCAGAACGCCGTCCTCGTCGCGCTCGACGATGTCGATGATCTGCGTCTGATTGGCCTCGATCTCGACGATGCTGCCCGCCACAGTCCCGTGCTGGACATCCAACACCACGGTCGCGCCCGACCGCAGGCGGCTCAGATAATCCTTCGAAGCCAGTGCCGGCGCCTCCACCGACAGCCGACCGCTTGAAGCATGATTGCCACGCCGCACATAGCGCGAGCCGATCAGGTTGCGCATCGCGACGCTGATATTGCTGGCGATCGTCAGGCTGCGCGTAACCACAGCAAAACCGTCGAGCGTCAGTGACGTGTTGTTGGTGTTGACCTCGAGCGGCGCCTGCCAGCGTGTGAAATCGGGAGCAGCCGGCGCGTTGGTACTGAACGGCGTCGTGGTGGGAATGAGGCCGATCCAGCTGAAGCCAAAGAAGGGATAAGCGCCCGCCGTCATGTCGAAGGTGAAGCTACCGCGCGAGCCGACCATGTTGCGCCGCTGATCCGAAATCCAGTGGTGCTGGGTGAGCGAGGATTTGAGTGCGGAGGCTGCGGCAAAGCGCTGTTCGGCCGATGTCGCCGCCACAATCACCGGCGCAGCCATGCCGCACCCCTCCAAAAACTCCATCCAGGCAGGCGCCGTGCCCGCCGCACCCGAACCGGCGCACTCGAGCTCGTAACTGATTTCCTGTCGCTCGTTCGACGGAGCGCTGGGCGAGGCGCCATAGCTGCCGCGTTCTAGGTTGCGCTCAATCCGGTCGGTAGCAACCGGCTTGGTCTGAAAATTGCGAACGAGCGCAGCGTTGGCAGCGAGGGTGGGGGCGGAGTCGGTCGCATAGGTGACCTCCTTCTTCGCCACGATGACTTTGACATTATCAACCATTGGCGTCTTCCTTTTCTTCCGATCCCGCGCTCAGCGCAGGGTCGGTGATGCCTTTTTCGGCCAGCCAGCGGGCGCGCATCGGCCCCGAAAGCGGCAGGCCATGCTCGTCGAGCTCGAGACCGGTGTCGGGATCGACCGCGCGCGGCTGCGTCGGTTCGCCCTGCTTTACCTCGGGTGCAGCGTCGGGCTTGCCTTTGCCGCGCTTTGACGGGGGCGTTTCATCGCCGCCGCTTGACGCCGCGCCAAGGTTGGTGTCATTTTCGGCCATCAGCTCGTTCCTTTCCGCAAATGCCAGCTGGTCGTAACATCGATGCCCCAGGCGATTGCCCGTCCGTCCGCAGACAGCAGTCGCCCTCCGGCATAATCAAAGGGCCGCGACGCGCCCGGATGCTGCCACCCGACAAGCGCCGCGATCACGCGGTCAATCACAGCCTTCAGCTCTTCAGAGGGCTTGCCGTCGGCGCGCATTGTCGGCTTGATCACGACGACGATCCGCACGACCTCGACGACGCGCTGGTCATGGATCCCGCTCATCCGGTTGGGCTCGGCGCTCTCGCGGTCGCTGATCACGAACAGCGCGGGGCTGTGTGCCGGCGCCGCGGTTAGCCCCGCGAATTCGACCACGCCCTGGACCTTCTTGAAGCCCGCCGCCTCCAGCCGATCGATCATGGGTGCCAGCGCGATCATGCTGTCGCCCCGCTCGCAATCGCATTATTCAGGTGCGCGACCAGGATGCGGTCGATCTCGATGATGTCCTCGTCCGAAAAGCCCAGATAAGGCCGCGCGGGCAGCGTGACGCTGGCCTTCAGGCCGAACGGCGTGCTGAGCGCCTTGCCGGTCTTTGGCCGGATCGTGCCGCCGAACTGATGGATCGCGCCATAAACGCCCGGGCCGCCGATCCGGTAAACCCCGACCGCCGCAAAGTCGCTGCCGCTCACCCGTTCGACCGCATTGCGCAGATCGCCGCTGTCCTGCAGCGTCTTGCGCCCTTCCTCGAGCGCCGCCGCTGACTTCTTCCACGGCACGCCCGACGGGCCTTCCTCGTCGGCAAAACGCCCAAGCGTGCCGCGCAGCATCGCTGCGGAGGCATCGGCCATCGGTTTGGTCAGATCGAGCGCTGCGGCTTTCATCGCCGCCAGCGTCGGGGTTAGCGCGTCGAGCGCGGTGACCTCAAAGAAAATACCCTGGGCCATTAATAGCCCTTCAGATTGTCGGGATAGGCGCGCCCGCCCGAAAAGTGCATCGGCGAGCCATCACCGCTCACCGGAGCTTCCGGCACGGCGGTGCCCAGCCCGATCGCGCCGCTCGCGATCCGCTCGAGCGTGCGCATGGCGGCCTTCACCTGCGTCTCGATGCCGTCGGGCATCCCGCTTGGATAAAGCCGCCCGCGCGCCAAATCGGCGATCAGCATCTTGACGATCACCGGCACCGGGCTGATCGGCAGCGCATAGCGCCCCGCCAGATGCGCCTCGACCTGCGCCTGTGCGTCGGTCAATGCCGAGACCAGGAAATCCTTGCCAATGCGGCCATCCCCTGCGGCATCGGTCATCCGCACCACTTCATCGAGGCCAAATCGCGCGACAAATTCGGCGATGGTCAGCATCGGCGCGCCACCGTCGGGCATGGCCCAGAGGAGATCGATGACCGCGACCTCGACTTCCTGCTCGGCGCGCGCGCCGCCGGCGTCGTCGACGATCGCGGTCACCAGGTAGCGCTCGCCATCGCCTCCCCCGGCGATGACCAGCGTGAGCGCCCCCGCGAACAGGCTGGGCGTTACGGTTAGCGCCGGCGCACCGGGCACCAGCCCGCGCGCCACGGCATTCACTGACACGAGCGCACTGATCGTCGACACGCCACCGAATTCCAGCGGCAGACGCAGCGTCTCGGCGGGTTGCTTGATGATGGGCGTCATCGGCCGCACCGCTGAAAAGCAGGGCTAATGCTCATGCTTTCCCCCTGTTCGGTGTAAGGCCTATCGCTTCAAGGCTGCTCTCAAGCCTGCGCCAAACGGCCGCTCGATCGAGAATGGGGTTGATCCAATTAGTCAGGATGCAATATCGGCGGTCCATGGGAGGGGCGTGGTGGCCAACATGGTGACCGCGCGATTGGACGATGCCGATTTCTTGCAGCGCCGAGTACCAGCTCGCCCCCACGGGGCGGTGCGTCCGGACATGGACCTCTGTCACAACCAGCCCGCCCGCCATCGCCCCTAGCCAGATCCAACTAAAGCCGGCAACAGCCAGCCATGGCAGCGCGATTGCCAACACCACAGGCCATGTTGTCGAATTGCGCGACAGCAACGACTGCCGCAAAAACGCCTGCGCATCGATGTGGTGAAGCCGGTTGGGCTCGACCACCGCTTTGCTTAGAAGCGGCATCCCGACCCAGAAAACACGATCTTCCAGCCAGTGGACGAGGCCCGAAATCAGATCGGCCAGCAACCAACCGAGCAGCAGCTGAGCCGCTATGGAAAAAACATCCATCAGCGCCCTCCGAGGAGAATTCGATCCATCCGGTCGAGCAACCAGCGAAGGGCGCCATAAAGCGCCTCAAAAACCAGCCCGGCGATCACCCACCCAAACAGCGCAACCAGCACTAGAGGCCAAGCCGCGATGCCCAGGCAAGTGCGCCAGTCGGCCTGCCGATGCTTGCGCGCCAGGTTGAACAGCGCGACCGCGGCGCATGCCCAAATGGCCAGTCCGAACAGGATCAACGCCAGAATCATGCGTCAGACCTGAGGCCGCGCCGCCAGAATGGCGCCCATGATGGCTTTGTTCGAAGCGGTGGCGTCAATGGTAACACCCTCGGCCTTCGCCTGGGCGATCAGCTTTTCCTTGTTGAACTTGGCGAGCTCGGATTTGGTGGGCAGCGGCTTGGCTTCGACCACCTGCGGCTCGGCTGTGCGCGTCTCATTACTGACAGGCGGCAAAGCTTTGCCTGTGCCGTCGCCAGTCAATTCCTCGGCAAAGCCGCTGAAATCGTGAACCTCGGTGGCTCGCACCGCGCCGCAGGCGATCAGCGCGACCGCAGCAATGTCATCGAGCTCGATGAACTCGTC
Source organism: uncultured Sphingopyxis sp. (assembly GCA_964401155.1). GTDB lineage: Bacteria > Pseudomonadota > Alphaproteobacteria > Sphingomonadales > Sphingomonadaceae > Sphingopyxis. Next base: position 22,292 of record CAYNXF010000019.1, on the reverse strand, counting down.
GGGAAGAAAACGGGTGCCATCCTTGTGGACAGGCGACAGGACTTCATAAAGGGCCATGACAGCCTCCTTTTTGTTCGGGGGAAAAGGCGGGCCGTGCGGCAACCCCGCGCACGGCCCGCCCCCAAATCACCGCCCGACCGGGGGTCAGACAGCGTTCTGGAAGAGGAAGCCGGCGTCGGCCCCGACCAGCTCGGCCGAGAATTCGTCGATCACGTCGTTGTACCAGGACTTGGAATCGTCATCCCACTTGGTGCCTTCGACGACCGGCTGGCCTGCGAGCTGATAGGTGTAGCCATAGCTGGGCAGCGCCATGTTGCGCATCTGCTCGGGCGGCACATAGGCCAGGATGGCATCATTGCCCCAGACGTCGACCGTGGTCGTGTCGCTGGTGTCATAGATGGCATCGCCCGAGATCACCGTCGGAATATCGAGATACTGGCCGATCATCGCCGACGTCACCGTCGCGCTGGTCGTGTGCTTGTAATGCTCGAGGATCTTGGGGTGGATTTTGAGCGCCGCATGGACCTTGGCACCCAACACCAGCGTATTGGGCCGGCGACCGGTCCGCGCGCGGATCGTTTCGACCGCATCGCTGATGGCCTTCTGCGGGTTGCTCGCCGCATCATCCCACTGGTCGGTGCCGGTCAGCGCCGCCTTGTTAGCCGTCGGATAAAGCGCCGCGTTGCGCGCCACTTCGGCCTGCTGGATTTCCTTTTCCAGCGCGATCACGGCCAGCACGATGTCCAGCGCGGTTTGCGACAGGTCGATGCCGGGGACCGCGTCGGCTTCCTGCTGATGCTCGAACGGAATGTTCGAACGCAGCGCCTCCTGCCGCAGCGCGACCGCCTTGCCCTCGTAACCGAACTCGAGCTGGGCGATGCGCGCGCCGGGGGCGCGGCGGGTCTGGCGGCGACGGAACGACGAACGGTCGAACTCGATCCGCTTGGCCGCGCGCGTCGGCATGGTGACGGCGGGGAACAGAAAACGGCCGACAAAGTCCGTCTGGACATAGCCGCGGGCGTGGTTGGTCAGGATCGGGTCGATGACCCGCGCCTGGGCGGCACTCATGCCGGTTCCGATGGGCATTGGGAAAACTCCTCTGGTGTGGTGAAGGGGAAATGATGCTGTCGGTTACGGAACCAGCAGCACCTCGATCAGCTGATTGGCGCCGGTTGCCGCCTGCAGCGCGTAGGCTACGATCGGGCCGGTGCCGCCCTGGGCGATGGCGAGGCCGTTCGCGGCGGGCTTGATCGGCCCACCCTTGGCGATTGCGCCGCCCGATTCGACCATCACCGTGCCGAGCACATGGACCGACAGGGGAGCGCCGGTCTCGGCGGGATAGGCCGACACGCCGAGCGGCTTTTCATCGGCGGCGGTGTGATTGCCGTCGAAATCGATGAAGCGCGCCGCAAGCACGGCCGAAGCGGCAACCTGCGACAAGGTGAAAAGGGGGCGGTGCTGCATGGGCTTTGTTCCTTCTGTTCAAGCCGGTTGAAAGGGGCGATCAGGCCTCGGCCTCGGCGCGGCGGACAGCGTCCAGCCAGCTGAGCTTCGGATTTTCCTGCTGGATGGCGGTGGCGCGGCCGAACAGGGCGGCGCGGTCGGCATCGACCTCATAGCCTGCAGGGGCGGCGAACGAGGCGAGCGCCTTGATCTTGCCGCCCTTGTCAGGCGCAGCCTCGCCCAAGCTGACCAGCGGCTGCGCTTTCTCGAACAGCTTGACCAAAGCATCGCGCGGGCTGAGCTCAACGCCTTCGCCAAAGCTGACCGGCTTCGAGACCGCATCGTCTCCAAGCGCGTCGAGCACGCCGACCAGCAATGCTTTGCCAGCGGGCAGAAGGAAGGCATCCTTCACCAGCCCTTCGGCGAAGCTGACGTTCGCGGCATGGCGCGCGTCGGCCGCGGCTTTGGCAGCCGCCTTTTCGCGTTCATCGGCAGCTTTCTCGCGGGCGGCGAGCTGTGCTTCGCGCTCGGCAAAGCTGGCGGCATCATCTTTCTTGTCCGGGGTGGCCATGTCTTTCTCCTGTTCGATGGTGACGAGTGGATCGGTGTCGGCGTCGGCCAGGCTCACGGTGCCCAGCCCTTTCACGGCCGGCGCGTGCGCGCCGAGGAAGCCGACATGTTTGAGGTAATATTGCCCTGGCACCGGATTGCCGGGATGCTCGGGCGGATAGAATTGGGCTGACACTTTGGTGTAGCGCCCGGCATTCACCTCTTCGGCGAAGCTCGGCTCGACCTTGTCGGGATAGGCAACCAGCCGGTCACCCTCGACCGCCAGGCGCCCGACCCAACCATAGGCCGGATCGTCCATGCGCGGGTGGCCAACGACCAGCGGTGCCGGATCGGCGGCGGGGTCATAGGCATCGGCGATCGCCTGCAGTTCGTCCTGGCCGAACGAAACGCGGCGCCCTTCAGCCGACGTAAAGTCGCCAGTGCGAAAAATGCGGATGCGCTTGGGAGCGGCTGAGGCGGTTGAACCATCGGTCATTCCGCCGGTCTAACCGAGAGCCGGAGGGCGCTTTCCCGTCCGCTAGCGGACGGGGTTAAGGCTGATCTTGTCGCGCCATTTCGGCCAAGTGCTCGATTAAGTCCGTCTGCGTCAACTCTCTATCGACGTCGGTGCGGCCAGACACTTTTCGATAGGCTCGCAGCATAAGCTGGATCGCGTCTGGGTGATCTGTAGCGTGAATCATGTAGTACATAACTCGCCCGCCTCGACCCCTATTGTGGATGGCGAAAGGCACCGCTTCTGCATAGCCAAGTTCATCCGTGAACCTACGGGCAATCATCATCGCGCGCTCTAGACCCGTTACAGTTCTAAGAATCTGCCAGTCTTCTCTGCCCCACCACCTCGAGATTTCGTCCAACTTGGCACCCTGCGTTGCTGCAGCCAATGATCGATCAATCCAGCCATGGGCAAAGAAGTAGAAAATCTCAATTTTCATTGTCGATTTGTGTTTGGCGAGCTTTTCCACCGTTGCCCACTGGCACTCGAAAGTGCGCTGATCGAGCAAGGCAAAGGTAGCAGTCTTGTCAGTTATTTTGCCCGACGCGAGAATCACATCGACTGATTTATTGAAGTCACCATTGATGATGGTGACCTTTTTGCGTTGGTCTGCGTGCGCGTCAGCAATTTCTTCCAGCTTCGCCACCCCCACTGGGTCAATGTCGCAGAGGAAGTAAGCCCGTATCCATTGCGGCTCGTTCGAAAGCACCAGATTGGCTGAGCATAAGCCAAATTGATCGCGGCGCTGTGGCGCGGCGAAGCCATCAATGTAAATGCCGTGCTTCGTGATGAAAGTGAAAAGCCGGATATATTGCTGAATCAGCAGTGCTTTGTTCTGCGACCAAAGCGGGTGAGCGATTCCCTTCCGTTTGCGCCGATTGCTTTTCGGGTCTTCCGGGATGTCTTCTGGGGGAAATAGCAAGCCCGACACTACCCGACCCGGGCTGCGGGAAGTCCATTCCAGGGACGGCCCTCCAATTCGCGGCCGGCCGCTTTCTTGCCAACTCGCACCATCACAGTTCCATCCTCGGTGCGCTCAGCTCGAAACTTAGCCAGATTGATACCTTGGCCTGGAGCCCAATCGCCCCATTGCTTGAAATGAAACGCCACTTCCGCTGCCATGCATTGGCGCAGCAAATCTTGGAACCAGCTTGGACTGGTGGGTCTAGCCCTCGGCCCACTTTCGCCTCCCGTGATGACCCAGTCCAGGCTCCCCATCCAGTTCCGAAGATCTAGCGGCCCCAACAGCGGCTCCGCCGATATGAAACGCACCGCCGCTGGCACTGCGGCTAAGTGCGGAAGCCGTTCTTCGGCATATTGCTGAGATTCGACGGTTGTGCCGATCCAGACATTCGCGGGCCATGCTCGCCCCCAAGGTGCCATGGCCATGACATTTTCAGGGCGCTTTGTTAGCAGCAGCCAATCCAAATTTGGCGTGCCCTCAATTAGCGCCCAGAGATCGGCCCTCGCCTGGTCAAGATCAGCTCGATGTTCGAACACATCAGCCATCGATGCGCAGAAAACGCGTTCACGCACCCCTTGCTTCGCCGCGAGCTTATCCCACTTAATCGGCTCCGCCCAATGGCTAGGCCCAAAAAATCTGCGGGACGCATTGATACCCCAGACGTCCTTGCCGACACGCTTTGCCCAAGCCTCGGCGTAGCAGTGCTTGCACGCGGGAGAGACCTTCACACATCCCCACCAAGGATTGAATGTGTGATTGGTCCACTCGATGCTAGAATTTTTTGCCATTTTTCGCTCCAGGGCCGGTCGCTATCACACTCGGAATCGGACAGGAAGGGGCTGTAAGCCTGGCAGGAGACGAGGGTCGGTTTCAAACAGCCCAGAAATGCCCATGGGCAAAATACTCAAGGGGGTCGCGGGCGTTTTGGCTACCTAACCCCCACTTTCAAATCGAGGGGCCTCTACGGGCCTTAAAATCGCCCACCCAATTACCCACGATCGAACGTCCGGAGCCGGACGGGAACAGGGTCAAGTCGATCACCCTAATTTTCGCAGGCTAATTCCGACCAGGAGCTATGCCGGTGACCAATCCCATACCCGTTTTTCCGACCGTTCAACAGGCCATTGATGCGGCCCGCGCGCTCAATGTGAATGAGGTCGCTGTTTGTTCGATTCGCGCAGCAGCACCTCGGCAAAGTTCGAGCCATGATAGCCGGACACCGTCCCGCACATAGAGCACTTAAGCCAGATTGGCGCACCGGGAGGATCACCCTCAATCGTTGCGATCGGCGCACCGTCGACCGGATCGATGACCGTAACCGCAATAAACTGCCGGCATGTCTCCGTTTTGCAATAGACCCCGAGGTTGGTCTTGAGCAGCTGCCGCTTAACGGTTGCCAGTGGCTCGGCCTCGGATGACTTAATTCTGATCGTTACCGGCGAGCGAAAGCCCGCATTAGGGTCTTGCATGTCTCACTCCATCAATCCGGCCAGGCGCGCCAGCGGCCAGCCCAGCGCCAGTGCCATGAAGGCATAGGCCAGCAAAACGACCGCCCGATCGCGCGCCCTAAACATCGCAGGCGCAGCCCGGCGGCTTGGTGCAATTCCGGTCCTTGGCAATGCAGGTGTCGCCGCAGGCCTTGCTCTTCTTGCATTTCTTGCAGCAGAAAATGCGCGCCTCGGCCGAGCTGCAGCCCGCAATGTCACCGGGCACCCCGGCCAAGGCGAGCACCGCCGCCAGCGACAGTATCAGTTTCATCTCCCGCCCCCTCTTCCTCCAGCCACTTCCGCCAGCTCGCAATCCCGCGCCGTACCGCCATCGTTATCCCACCGCGCGACATATATGCCGTGCCCGTCGCGCAGCAGCGGGCAGACGACATTCACCCCGCCTGCATAAACATGCGCCAGCGTTCGCCCGTATCGATCAGTGCCAACGCGCACGATCGACACCTTTCCCCGCAGCAGCTGGGTCAGCGCTGCCTTAGCGGCATCGGGGTCACCCGGCGCACAGTCCCGGGTCGGCGGGCAACTGAACTCAGGGGCGTCGAAGCCAAGCAACCGGATCCGCTCATCGCCGCAACGCAGCGTATCGCCGTCGACAACGGCAATCGGAGGCGGACAATCAACGATCACGGCAGACTTGCCGCCAAGTAGCATCCCATAGTCTGCGATGCTCCTCGATGACGCCATTGCCGCCAGTCCAGGTGGGAGGCAGTTCGATTTCTGCAGCTTTTAGGGTAGGCGAGTAAATGAAGCGCACTGGCAACCCCAGCGCGTTATCCTCACTCTTCGCCGACACCGTTCCGCAAGCGGCCTGAATAGTGTCGCTGGCGTCTGAAACATAGTCGAATTGCCAGTCCTCATCTCGATGCTGCCAAAGGGTCTTCCCTATTTCGGCTTTCGCATCGGAAACCAGTTTTTGGTTAGACATGCCGCTCGGCACAAAAGCAAAAAGAACGGCAGCAACCAATAGGAGTGAAGCGACAGCCGCCAGAACGATGTTGCGCCTCTTCAACTTTTGATCGCTTTCGCGATTTCCGTCAGTTCTAGCCTCGACCATATCTCATCCTCAATCGGCGGTGAGCAAAAGTGCAGAGCCGACCTTTTTACCCTCTGCCGAACCGCGGTGGCTGTAGAAGGCACGGGCGACGTCAAGAATGGAGGCGTCGTTCTTCCTGATCCTGACCGCGTCGATTTTTGCTCGTCTAAACGTAGTCATCAACTCTTTGACCGCCAACCTGCATGGCATAGGCTGCCAACTAGAATGCACATTTCCGCTTTGCCGGTAGATTGTCAGCTCAACAATTCTCTCTGGATCAATCAGGATGAGCGACGGTAGTTCACTCAGCAAAACGACTGATTTGTTGTCGGGGTCCTCAAGAGCATTAGTCGTCGCTTCGAGCTGCTGCATACCCCCCAAAAGCAAAATGAGTCCGAGCACGACGCCCAACACGGTTTCCCAGTGCTCCATCATCACACCTTCCTGATGATCGCAACAACGCGGCCGATGATGTTGGCCTCGCCATCATAGGCTGTCTCGGGCGGGACTGAAGGATTGTCGCTGAGCAGCTTCAGCCCGCCCTCTGGATCCCCGCGCAGCCGCTTGATCATCCCCATGCCGCCCCAGGTCAGCACCCAGATGCGGTCAGCCATCGTCGGCGTCTTTTGCATCGTGTCGACCAGCACAATGTCGCCATCCAGGATCGTTGGCATCATCGAATCGCCCGCGCCGCGCGCAAAGAACAGCGCTTCAGCCGGCGATTTCGAAAACTGCCGTACCCACTCGGCCGGGAAGCTGATGCTCTTCTCTGTGACCGGAACGCCATCCGTCCAGGTCGCGCCCATGCCGTAGGCCAGATCAATTTCCTTGATCTCGAGCTGCGTCGAGCTGGATTGCGCGCGCTCTTCAAACAGGCTGCGTTTCTCAATCCCGAGGACCGCGCACAAGCGCTCAATTGAAGCAAGGCGGGGGTTGGTCGAGCCGTTCAATATTGCCGCAAGGCCAGAACGGGAAAGGCCTGCGGCGCGCGCGATGTCTTCCTGGCGACCTGCCCGAGCGATTGCAGCCTTCAAACGCTCCGCTGCCAACGGACCCCATTCGGACGAAAAATCATCTTGACTGGACATGATGATAGTCTAATCAGACATAAATCATCATATCTGGACTCAATCGAACATGGCCGACTGGCACCCAGAAGACATTAAGGCAGCGGTCCGCAAGAAGGGGAAAACCCTTGCGATGCTGGCGAGCGATGCTGGCCTGAGCAAACAGGCGCTCAGCGTTTGCCTCGCCAGCCGCGCCTCGGAGCGCGGTGACCTGATCATCGCAAACTTTCTTGGGATTCCCCCGCAACGAATTTGGCCCTCCCGCTACCGGAACGGAGTGCGCATTCGCCTCCGCACCCTGTCAACTGCGGAGAAAGCCGCAGCATGACCCGCGCCTATCACACTGCCGCTGTCCCGCCAATGTCTCCTATCCGTTCCCTGCCTGACCCATTGCAGGACAGCGCAGGGCTGGCCGAAGCTACCCCGCTCCCGCCCGTGCCTGGTTATGCGTCAGCCATCGAACTAGCCGAAGCGGCACTTCCCGGCCTTCCCTCGACGAAGCGCGGCATTAACATGAAGGCACTTGCCGAAGGCTGGGCCTTCATCGACCGCCCTGGTCGCGGCGGCGGGCGGCTCTACCGCGTCGCCGACCTGCCTGCCGTCGCGCGCCAAGCCCTGTTCGACCGCCGAGCGACGCTAGCGGTGACAGCCCCCGTTGGGCGCCCGCGCGGCAGCGATTACTTCACGCGCAACCCAGATGTTGCCTCTGCGGTCGAAGCCTATCTCAGTCAGCGGCGGGTCAGCGCCCGCGCCATGCTCAAACTGCTCGCATGCGACTTTGCCGACCTGCCGAGCCGCCGCTCGCTCCAGCGCTTCATGGCAAACATCCAGCGCGAACGTGCTGCTCTCATCGCCTCGGTGCGCAGCCCCGACCATTACAAATCGCGCTACCGCGTCGCGCTCGGCCGCGCCGATGCCGACGTCACCCGCGCCCACGAATGCTGGGAACTCGACACAACCAAGTCCGACGTCATCACCAAGGGCGGTCGCAAGATGATCCTTGGTCTTATCGATCTCTGGTCTCGCCGCGCCAATTTCAAGGTGGTCGACAGCGAAAGCGGCCAGTCGGTTCGCCGCTTCCTCACCGACACCATCCGCGCTTGGGGCGTGATGCCTGAATCGGTCATGACCGACAACGGCTCGGGCTTCATCAACGCCTCGATCCGCTCGGCTCTCGACATTCTAGGCATAGAGCACCGCATTTGCCCCCCAGGCAGTCCCGAGAAAAAGCCCCACATCGAACGCGTGTTCGGCACCTTCACCCGCGACCGGGCCGAGCTGCTAGCCGGATATGTCGGTCACAGCGTCGCCGATGCGCAGGAACTGCGGGCCCGTGCCAAGAAAGAAACCGGACGGGCTCTCATCCTACCCGAGATGACGCCCGACGAGCTGCAGGGCGTGCTGACAGCCTGGCTCGACGGCGAATATCATCTGCGCGACCACAGCAGCCTACGCATGCCGCCGATGCGCAAATGGCAATCCTCGCCCGTTCCTGCGCGCACCGCACCCGCCGAGGACACGCTGCGTCTTGCCCTGTCGGCCCTCGTCGGCCAGCGCAAGGTCGGTAAGCGCGGGCTGGTGTGGCAGGGTGGGCGTTACTGGTCCCCCGTGCTCGCCGAATGGATGGGCCGCGACGTGCTTGTTCGCCGCGACGAGGATAATCTGGGCGAGCTGATTGTGTTCGCGCCCGACGGTCGCTTCCTCGACATCGCCGTCAATCACGAACGCTCAGGGCTCTCCGAAGCCGAATTCGCCATGGCTGCGCGGCGCGACCAGGACGCCTTCATGCGCGAGGCCCGCGCGGACCTGCGCGCCCGCTCCAGAAAATACAGCTTCGAAAAGGCGCGCGACCAGCTGCTGCGCGACGAAGCCGAACGGGCGGGCAAGCTCGTGCCCTTCCCGCTGCCTACCGTCGCCCACTCGACCCCCGCGCTCGACAGCCTTGCGACGGCCGTCGCCAACGACAGCACGGCGGCCAACACGGCCCCGCCGCCCCGCGCCAGCGCCACCGTCACGCCGATGCCCGTCAGCCTCGAACAGCGCATGCGCGAGACCGACGCCATCCTTGCCCGCGCCGCCACAGGTGAGCCCGTCGATCCGGCCGAGCTCGCCCGCGCCCAGCGATACACCCTCACCAGCGATTACCGCTCCGCCCGTGCGGTCGCGGACTACGCCGCCAGCCTCAACCAACAGAAAGCCTGAAAGGACCCAAGTCATGCTCGATTTGCTGCCGCGCGCAGCCCAGCGAACCGGACCCACCGTCGGTTACGCCCCGCTCGCCAACATGACGCTAGCTTTGCGCACACTGTCCGATTGCATCGAGGCAGGCGACCATCGCCCACGCATGGGCCTGTTCTACGGCTATTCCGGCTACGGCAAGACGGTCGGCGCGGCCTTCACCGCCGCCCAGACCGGCGCAGCCTACATCGAGGCCAAGAGCATCTGGACGCAGCGTTCGCTGCTCGAGGCCATCGCCGAAGAGCTGGGCATCGTCCGCTTCGAGCGCACCGCGCCGCGGCTACTTCGCCAGATTATCGAGGAACTCAACCGCGTCCCGCGCCCGCTCATCATCGATGAGATGGACTATCTGGTCAAAAAACAGTCGGTCGAAATCATCCGCGATATCCACGACGCGACCCCCGCAGCCATCCTGATGATTGGCGAGGAAGCGCTGCCCGCCAAGCTCAAAGAATGGGAACGCTTCGACAACCGCATCCTCGTCGCCACCGCGGCCGAGCCGTCGAGCGCCGCCGACGCCCTGCTGCTGCGCGACCATTATGGCTTTGCTGGCATCATCGCCGATGACCTCGCCATCGCCTTTGCCGAGCGCTGCAAGGGCGTCACCCGCCGGATTGTGACCAACCTCACCGAAGCGGCGCGCATCGCTGCCGCTGCAGACGCCACCGAAATCAACCGCGAATGGTGGGGCAATCGCCCAGTCCGGAACGGCGACATCCCGACCCGCCGGAGCATGGGCAAATGAACGTCGCCCTCGTCCCTGTCTCGTCCTACCACACCCCGCCGCGCCTGACCGACCCCGCGCGCGCGCTGTGGGTTGGGCTGCGCTTTGCCCGCGCGCCGATCGACCTGTTCGACCTCGCCATGCCGATCATCAAGGCCGCGGACGCCTCGTTGGTCGATCTAATCCGCCTGCTCGACCGCTGGGTCGCGGGCGGCTGGGTCCGCGCGACCAAACGCCCGCGCCAATTTGCCCTCAAGCCGGAGTTCATCATGATGGCCGAGCCGCCCGAGCTTGCCGCGCCGACGCGCCGCTGGCGCGCGCCGCGCACCACTCAGCGCCAGCGTATCTGGCATTCGATGCGGATCCTGCGCCGCTTCGACTTCCCGACGCTGGTAATCGCCGCCCAGGCGAAGCCGACCACGGTGGCAGACCTGCTGCGTATCTTCGAGCGCGGCGGCTGGCTGCGCCGCGACGGCGACCGCTGGCATTTTTTGAGCACGAAGCCAGCTGGTTATCAGGTGCCGACCATCGCGCGCCGCTTGACCGACAGCGGCCCCGTCATCCGCGTCAGCAATCCCGCCGACGGCAGTGTCCTTGACCTGCCCGTCCAGCCCCGCGCCCGTCGCGACCGCGCCCCTTTTTTGACTGCGGAGGTTAACCATGTCGGCTAACCTTAACAGGCGGGGTCGCCGCGCCCGTATCACCGACGCCGCGCCGAACATGGCAGCTGCTCTAGCTGCCTGGGGCGAAGATATGCCGCGCTGGGTACGGTTGCTGGCTACGGCCTGTGACTCCACCAGCCAGGCGATCGCGGCCGAGCGGCTCGGCAAATCGGGTGGCTATGTCAGCCGCCTGCTCAATAACAAGTATCCCGGCGACATGGCCGAGGCCGAAATGCTCGTCCGCGCTGCATGGGGCGACGAAGACGTCGTTTGCCCGCTCTGGGGGCCGATCCCGCTCAACAGCTGCATGACCGCGCGTCGCCGCACCGCCCCGCCGCGCAACTTCGCGCATCGGCTCCACGCGCGGCACTGCGCCGACTGCCCCAACAATACCGACCAGATGTCCGAAGGAGACATGGCATGTGCATGAAACCGACCATTTGGGGGCGTTTCATCGCCCATACAGCGGCCTTGAAGGATCAGCTTTCCGCGCCCGCGATCATGATCTGTGACAATTGCCTCGGCGCCTGCCGCGACACATGGGGGCATGATTGCGATGCTTGCCATGGCCGCGGCTGGTGCGCGGTGGCCCACCCGCTGCAGCTGCTCGCCACAGCGCTGATGTTCGGGGGCACGCTGGTGGTCTCGACCCTGTTCCTGCTGGCGGTCGCGCCGTGAGCGCGTCCGCACCCGAGCCCTGGACTGATTACGCCGCGCTCGTTGAGCAGCGCGGTTACGTGATCGTCTATCGCCGCGCCGAGCCTAACCACTGCCCAGGCTGCGGCCACAGCCAATGGCTCGTGGGCCGCGTCACCGCCGAATGCGCCCACTGCGGCACCGCGCTGCGCATCATCGCCGCCCCGATTCCTGAAACCGCATCAGCAAAGGATTGACCCCATGCCCCGACGCAAATCCGCATCCCAGAACGCGCCATCAACCCTCCCCGAGGCGATCGCCATCATCGAGCGCTATCTCGGCCTGATCGCCCAGATCGAAGATCTGAAGGCGAGCGCCGACGAGTCGATCCTTAAAATTCAGACGCTGCGCGACGCGATGTCCGCGCCGCTCAAGGCACAGACCGACGATCTTTTCCTCCAGCTGCGCGCCTGGTGGGGCGTTGCCGGTCCGGAAATCACCGGTGGCAAGACCAAATCGACCGAGCTTGCCGGCGCGCTCATCGGTGAGCGCACCACAACGCCCAGCCTGAAGTTACCCAAGGGCATGAAGGCAGAGGATGCCGTCGCCTTCATCAAGTCGCTCGTTGACGACTTCCCTGGCCTCGACGGGCTGGTGCGCGTCAAGACCGAGCTGGAAAAGCCAGCGATCATCAAGCTGCTGCGGTCCTCGACCGCCGTCGGCCCTGCCGTCGATCGCATCAAGGAGGAGGGTTTCTCCGTCGCGCAGCGCGAGGAATTCTTCATCGACCGCGCCGCGCCCAAGGATCCCGACCCCAAGCTGGTCGATGCCCCGCAGCCCGAAATCACGGAGGCCCGGTCATGACCCAATGCATTGGCCTCGCCGCCACTACGCTGCATACTGCCTTGCCCGACGCGCCCAAAAGCTCCGAGGCGGGCAGCATCGGCGTGTGCATCCAAGGCGCCGACCTGTGTGTCGCTATCTTCGCCGACCATGGCGCCCAGCAAATCGTCGCGCGCCTCGGACCCGCGCAAGCCGACTATTTCTGCGGCCTGCTCGCTGACTGCATGCGGGAGATCACGCCCACCGATCCCGCATTGGTCGACCGTGCGCTCGAAAACTGGAGCACGCTCCAATGACCGCGCATCGCCTTATCCGCCCGCACGCCGCGCCTGCAGCCATCACTATCAGGCTTGTGCCGTTCGAGCGCTGGCTGCCGCAGCTCGCCCGCGCCGTCGCGGCTGTGTGTGAGATTAGCACCGCCGAGCTGGTCCAGCGCCAGTCGCGCATGCCGCGCATCAAGCGCGCGCGATATGCGTTCATCCTCGCCGCGCGCGAAACGCTGGGACGCAGCTACATCGAGATCGCCGAGGCCCTGCAGTGCCGCTGCCATAGCTCGATGACCGCCGGACATCGCATCGCGCTCCAGTGGCGCGCGAGCGACCCAGAATTTTGCCAGCTGACCGATCTGGTCAACGCGATCGCCGCCCAGCTGCGCAACCCCGCGCCCGTCCAGCTCGATATCCAGCAGGAGATGTTCCATGACGCCCAGGCAGCGTGATCTGCTCTACTTTATCCAGACGCACCTGCGAAAGCACCAAGTGGCGCCAACATACTCGGAAATGGCAGCGGCTTTGGGACTTTCTAGCCGCGGCAGTCTGGTTCGGATGGTAGGCGAGCTCGCTGAGCAAGGCCACCTCACGGTTGCTCCGCGAAAATCACGCGGGATAGCCCTGACCAATCCGTTGGCAAAAATACCTACCAATGTGCTGCGCGCTGAGCTCGAGCGCCGCGGCTGGGAGGTGCAGTGATGCAAAAAGCCCGCGCCCCGCGAGGTGGCCGGCGCTATGCCGCCAACCGCCAAGCATCGGCCAACACGCTCGCGCCTCAATTGAAGCGCGCGATCCTTGCGGCCTGCGCCCGCCTTGGCCTCGATGATGACGCCCGCCGCGACCTGCAGCAGGACATCATCGGCAAGGCATCGCTGACCGCCATGACGCTGCCGGAACTGGTCCGGCTGCGCGACCATCTCAATCGCGACTGGTCGGGGCCGAATAAGGATCGCCCGCACATGGGCAAAATCCGCGCGCTCTGGTGGTCGCTTTACTGGATCGGCGCGATCCGCCGCGTCGATGACGAGGCGCTGACCGCCTTCGTTAAGCGCCAGACCGGCATCGAAAAGCTGCGCTTCCTCGGCCACTTGGACGCGCCGCCGGTGATCGAGGCGCTGAAAAGCTGGCTAGAGCGCGAAGGCGTTGAGTGGTGGTCGGCGCAGCAGCTCGCCGACGTCCAGAAAGTCGAAGGCGCGCGCTTCGACGCAGCACTCGCCGATCGCCACGCGGTGCTGGCCGAACTTGCCCGCCGCCTCGACCGTGCCGGGCTGATGCACCAACTCGCCCGCTACGAATGGCTCGGCAAGCGCGTGAACCGCGCGGGCAACATGCATTGGTCCTTCACCGCCGAGGAACTCGACGAAGGCCTGCGCGCGCTGGGCAAGAAATTCCGCCGCTATCTCGATGGACGGGAGCAACCGCTGTGAAACGATCAACAAAGATACGTCTCGTGAATGTGGCGCTCGCCCTCTGGGTGGCTGCCGCTGTCTACACATTTTTCACCGCTGACCTCGGCCCGCCACCGTTGGCGCGGGAAACGGTGACGAAATGACCAAGTACATCGCAAGTGGAGCGAGCATCAGCCCATGCGGCAGATATCGATACAGACTTTGGCGCGAATGGCGCCTGCATCCGCTTCCCGCGCAATGGGATATGTGGACCGAGGAGGATGGCACTCCATGCCTTGATGGCGAGGGGAAGCAGATTGGCGAGCCACTTTCCTGCGTTTTCGTGATGCTCAATCCCAGCACGGCGGATGGTGAGCAGGATGATCCAACAATTCGCCGCTGCGTCGGCTTCGCAAAGTCGTTCGGCTTTGATCGACTCGAAGTCGTCAATTTGTTCGCCTATCGCGCTACAAATCCAGCCGAGCTGCTCGCGCTAAACCATAATGATGACCCTGTGGGCGAAGGGAACGCGCTGGCGTTTCGCACAGCGATTTATCGCGCGGGAGTTGTCGTTTGCGCATGGGGCGCCAACGGCGGACATCTTGGTCAGGATGAAACGGCACTGGGCTGGATCGACAGTGCACTAGAGTACAGGGACCGCACTGTGCCTGTGATGTGTTTGGGGCGCACGTTGTTCGGACATCCCAAGCATCCACTCTATGTTCCGAGGGCGCAGCCGCTGATTCCTTTTGACGGTGCTGAATGAGCGCGCCAGCTTTCACCCCGCATGACGGCAAGGGTTTTCCCTGGTGCGACGATGAATTCGTGCCGGCCGAAGTCATCATCCGATATCGCAATGGCGAGACCTTCGGCCCGGTCGATCCGCGCAAGCGCCGCTGGGGGCCGCACAAGCCCTGCATCGGCATCAGCGACTGGGACATTGTCGGGTGGCGGCTGCCATGAGCTGGATTGCACAGGCACGCGCAAAGATCGCTGAGATCCATGCGACGATTCCGGCCGATGCCAGCTTCACGGCGCGCAAAGCTGCGTTGCGAAACCAGTATCCGTTCGGCGAGCGGTCTTATTGGCCATATCGCGCCTGGCTGAAGGCTCGGCGCGAGTACCTGAGAAAATACGACCCGAAAGCTCCGACGGCTGGCCAGCTGCTGTCCGGTCGCGATGACATAACCTTTCCATTTGCGGGGAGCGGGCAGGAATGACGCCCACCGTCCAGATCGGCCCGCACCGCCTGTTCTTTGGCGACGCCTACGCTATCCGGCCCCAGCTCGGCAGGTTCGACGCCGATGTGCTCGACCCGCCCTATCTGATCCGCGCCAGCGGCGGCGGCAAGTATCGCAAGCGCCGCCCGATGATGGACCGGCTGATCGCCGAGGGCCTTCACCAGGGCTTTGACATGGCGATCATCAATCCGCTGCTGGCAAGCTCGGTTGCCTGCTTCGCGCACAACGACCAGCTTGCTGAGCTGCTGACCCATGTGAAGGGCAGCTTTCACCGCCATGCATTGTGCGTTTGGGAAAAGGTCAACCCGCAGCCCGTGGCGAACAAGCACTACCGGCCCGATGTCGAATATTATGTCCACGCCTGGTCGCCAGGCCACTGGCCATCGGGCGACATGGGACAAAAGCTGCGCGTCACGCGCACCGCCAGCCCACGCGGCGATGCGCGCTTTGGCCACCCGACGACCAAGCCCGACGCGCTAATGGCCAAGATCATCGCTAACATCCCTGGTCTCACCATCTGCGACCCGTTCATGGGTACCGGCAGCACCGGCGTCGCCGCGATCCGCGCGGGCCGCATCTTCTCCGGCATCGAGCATAATCCCAACTATTTCGACACCGCCGTCCAGCGCCTGACCGCAGCATGGGAGGCGCGCGAAGCGGCATGAAGCTCGACCGGCCTTGCACTCTGGCTGACTTGCCGATCCCGCAGGACGTCCGCGTCACGCGGCGCTGGACCGCGCAAATGTGCGAAATGGCCGTGCACATCGGCCCCTATCGCACCTTGCTCGTAGTCGATGCGCTCGGCGGGCAGACCGTCCACATTCCGCGCGACCCCGCCGCCAACCAGCTGCGCCGTGTAATCGGGGAGGATGGCGCCAAGATCATGTCGGCCATCTATGCCGGCAACAAGATGACCGTGCCGGTGGGCCGAGCCGCGCTGCTCGAGGCGCGCCGTGCCGGCGTGATCGCCGCGGTGCGCGCAGGAACCCTCAAAATATCAGACGCCGCTCCTATCCTCGGAACGTCGCGCACCTATCTCAGTCATCTTGTCAACGCGAGCCGCGAAGGCGAAGATGCTGCGCCGCTCGACGTGCACAACCTGCGCCGCGACACACGCCAGCTCGACATGTTTACCCCGCCCGAAAGCGCCGAAAGCGCCTGACGTCCGCGCGCGGACGGGAAAGCGCCGCCAGCATCACTGCCAATGTTCCCGCGCGCGTCGCCTGAAAGGCGACGCTGGTTGGCTATGATGCGGGGTTTCAATGAGTTTGTGGATGACATGGCTCGCGGTGTTGTGGCCGATTGCGGCAACGATCACCCCGGTGCTGATCGCGGTCGGATTGCTCTGGCTCCGCACCAAATTCGCCGATGTGAAGGCCGTGGCAACCGTCGTGTCCGATGTTGGCACGATCAAGGAACGGCTCGGCCTGATCGAACTGCGGCTGAACGAGGTCGAGGATGACCTTGAGGGCGAACCGACCAGGCTGCAGGTGCTTCAGAAGATCAGCGAGGTCAGTGAGCGTTTGGCCCGTGTCGAAGAGTCGGGTCACAGCCTTCAGCGCCAGCTAGGGCAACAGATCGAATCCATCGCACGCCAGCTCAAAACCCAGGGCGACTATGTCCACACGCTGATTGAGCGAGGTGGAAAATGAGCCTCTCTCCCGCAATTCAGCCGCTGGTGCGCCGCGCCATCCTCGATCTCATCCTCGATGTCGGTGGGGAAATCAACGACGATACGATCGCGATTTTGCTGGCTGAGCTCGGCCATCGCGTGGCCCGCCGCGACGTCGCCGCCGAGCTCGAGTGGCTCAAAGGTGAGGGCTTGGTCAATCTCGAATTGGCAGGCACTTTTCTTGTTGCAACATCGACCAGCGATGGTCGTTACGTCGCGCTGGGGCGTGATCGTCGCGAAGGCGTCAGCCGCCACAAGACCGGCGAATAGCCGATGGCACCGCGTTCGACCATCACCCGCAATCCGGCGCTACAGGCGTCCGTCGAGCAGCTGATTGCCGAAGGTTACACCGTTGACGAAGTGCACGAAGCGGTGGCCGATTTTGGCGTCTCGCGCTCGGCCGTCGGGCGCTACGCCAAACATTACCGTCCGATGGTCGATGCGATTATCCAGGAGAAGGCGGTCCACGCAGCTCTTAAAAAGCACCTTCCTGAAGGTGTCGATACCGGTCTACTCGACATAGCTATGCACCGCGCACAGGCGGAGCTGGTGCGAACGCTGCAGGCGTTGGGCGATGCCGAACACGCTGCCTCGTCCTTAGACGTCGATCGATGCTCCCGCACCTTACGCAACCAGATAAAAACCCTTCGGGAGCGCCGCCAATTCGACCAGGAGACGCGCGAAAGCGAGCGCAAGGCCAATGCCGAAGCTGCCGAGGCTGCCGCGCGGCAGATCGGCGCGACTGAAGAACAGGCCAATTTCATCCGCGCCCAGATCCTCGGGCTCAAGCAATGAACGCGCGCTTCGTTTCGATTCCCGAGCAGGACATGGCCGCTCTGGCCGAGGCACGGCGCTGGCTCGAGCTGCGCGGCTTTCGCACGCGCCAGCATAATCGCAGCGCGACGCCAGTCAGCTACTTTTCCGTCACCGGCGTCCCGCCGCTCTTGTCGGCGAGCCAGCTTCGCGCCTTTGCCGTGCGCCAGGGCTGGCCCGGTCCGATCACCACACCCCAAGCCGGTCGCGTGGCAGCATGACCGATAAGCCCAAAACAGTCAGCCGCTTTGCTGGCAAGCGCGCCGACCTCACCCCCCGCTCGTGCCGCGTGCTGGCGCTTTCGCTGCGCGATTATGCAACGGCAGCAGGTCTAACCCCCCGCGGCATGGAACACAGCCGCTGCAATGGCTCCCACAGCCTTTATCTCAATTTCGACGACGCACGCGGGCGGCGCTGGATCATGCGCGTGGCCAGCCATCTTGCGCCGCGTCAGACCGGCCATGAGTTGCCGCATGTCGAGCTGGTCAGCTTTGACGGCGCCAGCGGACTGGAAACGGGCCAGCGGCTGATCGACGCAATCTTGGGCGGCGACATCCCCTGGTTTGACCCTGCCACGACCGTCCGTCGCCTGCGTCCACGCCGCATGATGAAGGGGGCGCGCAAGCCCAAATGAACGCGCCCGCTCTGCCCGCTGCGCCCTCTGTCTTGCTGTCGTATCAGCAGGAGGGGTTGGCGCTTGCCGACGAGCACCAGTTCCTTGTCGTCGAAAAATCGCGTCGCATCGGCTTTTCCTACGGCTTTGCGCCGTACGCCAACCTCAAGGCTGCGATCGCCAGTGGCGCGCAGAACGTCTATTATGTCGGCTACAACCTCGACATGGCGCGCGAATTCATCGGCTATTGCGCCGACTTCGCCAAGGCTTTCGAGGGCATCCGCGTCGCGCTGCCCGACG
Source organism: uncultured Sphingopyxis sp. (assembly GCA_964401155.1). Taxonomy (GTDB): domain Bacteria; phylum Pseudomonadota; class Alphaproteobacteria; order Sphingomonadales; family Sphingomonadaceae; genus Sphingopyxis. Next base: position 3,818 of record CAYNXF010000019.1, on the reverse strand, counting down.
AGGAAACCGTCGCCGACATGGTCCTTCAGCGCGACGACGGCAGCCTGGTCGACAGCGAGGGTCGCGCGGTCGACGAACGCGCGAGCAGCATCGAGCCCGAGCGGCTGGTTCGCTCGGCCGTCGGGGGCTTCCTGATCAAAGGCGACGCCTACAAGTCGGTGAAGGCTTTCCGCATCGATTTCCCGACCGGCAAGGCGGTCATCGCGCTGCCGTCCAGCCCGCGCTCGGTGCGCGGTAAACAGGGCATTTTCATCATCGATGAAGCGGCCTTTCACGACAATCTTGAGCAGCTGCTTAAGGCCGTGATGGCGACGCTCATGTGGGGCGGGCGCGTGATCGTGATCTCGACGCACGACGGTACCGACAACCATTTCAACACGCTGATCGAAGAAATCCGCGCCGGCAAGCGTGCCGGCCACGTCCAGCGCATCACGCTCAAGGATGCCATCGCCGCAGGCTTCTACCGCCGCGTCTGCCTCGTCCAGGGCAAGGAATGGACCGCGGAGGGTGAGGCTGAGTGGGAGGCCTTTATCCGCAAAAGCTATGGCGATGCCGCCGAGGAAGAGCTCGATGTCATCCCCGCGCGCGGCAGCGGAGTTTACATGTCCCGCGCGACCATCGTCGAGGCGATGTCGAAGGACTTGCCGGTCATCAAATTGCGCTGCCCAGACGGCTTCGAGCGCATGGGCGAGGATTATCGCCGCGACTGGCTGCGCGAATTTCTGGAGAGCGAGGTCAAGCCCTGGCTCGACAGCTTCGATGCCACCCGCCGCACCTTCATGGGGCAGGATTTCGCGCGCACCGGCGACAATTCGCCGGTCATGTTCGGCCAGCACGATGAATATCTGCGCCTGGTCACCCGCCTTACGCTCGAGATGCGCAACGTACCCTTTTCCGATCAGGAATTTGTCATCGAATGGCTCATCCGCCGCGTTCCCAACTTTGCGGGCGGCAAAATGGACGGGCGCGGCAACGGCTCGGCGCTGGCCGAAAAAATGCAGCAGCTCTTCGGCTTCGACGTGATCGAGGCGGTGATGGCGAGCGACAAAACCTATCTCGCTTACATGCCGCTGTTCAAATCGGGCATCGAGGACCGCACCTTCATCATCCCGCACGATGAAGGCGTCCTTGACGATTTCCGCATGGTCAAGCTCGTGCGCGGCGTCCCCAAAATCCCCGATCGCGCGCAAGCGGCCAAGGAAGACGGCAAGCTCGTGCGCCGCCACGGCGACACTGCGATCGCCGCCATGCACCTGGTCGCTGCCGCTGCGCAGGATCCGGGCGACATCAATGTCCAATCGACCGGCGCCCGCGCCGGCAGTGGCGGCTTTGCCGTCTCGGCGCGCGGCTTCGGAACTGTGACGCGCAATTCGCCTGGAGGATTTGGGCTATGAAACGACCCGCCAAAACTACCGCTCTGGCTGCGCCGCCGCGCGCGCCGCGAAACCTGACCGGCGAGATCGCCACCACGGTCAATGGCCGCGACATTACGCGTCCCTGGGTGGCAGGCCTGCAACAGCCACGCGACCCGCGCCTGCTCGGTGCGGTTGATTGGGGCGTTTACGACCGCATCCATGAGGATGATCAGGTCTTCTCGACCCTCCAGCAGCGCCGCCGCGCCGTTATTTCGCGCAGCTGGGATGTTCTGCCCGGCGACGAAGAGGATCTGCGCTCGGTTGAGGCAGCCGAACGCTTCGGCGACACCATCGCGCGCATCGGCTGGGACCGGATCACCGACCGCATGCTCATGGCGATCTTCCACGGCATTCAGGTGGCCGAGATCATGTGGGAAGCGCGCGACGGATTGATCGATATCGCCGAGATCCGCGTGCGCCACGCGCGCCGCTTCCGCTTCGACGCCGAAAACCGCCTGCGCCTGCTCACTACGGCGGGCGGCTTTGGTGAAATCATGCCAGAGCGCAAATTCTGGGTCTTCACCATGGGCGGCTCGGATGACGACGAGCGCTATGGCCGCGGCCTCGCCGAATGGCTCTATTGGCCGACCCTGTTCAAGCGCAACGGCATCCGCTTTTGGAACATCTTCCTCGACAAATACGGCACGCCCACCGCCATCGGCAAATATCGCCCCGGCACGTCCGAAGGGGACCAGCGCAAGCTGCTCGACGCGCTTGCGGCCATCGCGACCGACAGCGGCATCGTGGTGCCCGAAGGCATGGTGGTCGAGCTTCTCGCCGCAGCAAAATCCGGCGTCGCCGACTTCGAAAAGCTCGTGCGCTACATGGACGAGGCGATTGCCAAGGTCGTGCTGTCGCAGACTATGACGACGCAGGACGGCTCCAGCCTCAGCCAGGCACAGGTCCATGCCGGCGTGAAGCTTGAGGTCATCAAGGCCGACGCCGATCTGCTGTCCGACAGCTTCAACGCCAGCGTCGCGCGGTGGTGGACCGACATCAATTACGGCACCGACGTCGCCAGCCCGCGCGTGATGCGCGATGTAGAGGAAGAGGCCGACACCAAGGCGCAGGCTGAAACCGACACCGCGCTCAAGGGGCTCGGCTGGGTGCGCACCGAAGAAAGCTTCCGCGACACTTACGGCGATGGCTATGAGCGCGCTGCCGAGCCTGATCCTGTGGGCGATCCGGAGAGCGACGGCGCCCCCGCGGCCGATCCCGACGGCGGCGAAGCGGAGGATGAGCAGGGGAGCGATCCGAACGTCAACGACCGCCGCCGCGGCGCCAGCTTCGCAGCCAACGATCCGCGCCCGCTTTACGTGCATCGCCGCCTGCTCAACGCTGACGACGTCATCGCCTGGGCAAAGGCGCAGGGCTTCACCTCGACGCTGCCTGCAGAGGATATGCACGTCACCATCACCTATTCGAAAAAGCCTGTGAACTGGCTGGCGATGGGCGGCTTCTGGGGTTGGACCGGCGACAATGCCGAGCATCTGGTCTCGCCGGGCGGCCCGCGCGTCGTCGACCGCATAGGGCGCGAAGGCGCGGTCGCGCTGCACTTTTTCTCGGGCCATCTCGAGCAGCGCCACCGCGAAATGCGCGATGCCGGAGCGAGCTGGGATTTCCCGCAGTATATGCCGCACATCACGCTCACTTATGATGCCGGCGACGTGGATCTCACGAAGGTCGAACCTTATCGCGGAGAGCTGCGCTTCGGTCCCGAGATATTCGAGCCGCTCGAAGAGGATTGGAAAGAGCGCATCCGCGAGGCGAGCTTTGCCCAAGGCACGGCCACCGAGGACGAAATCGACCCGCTGATCGACGATCTCATCGCGCGCGACGGCTACCGCGCCGTGCGTCGGCTGACCGACCCGATGCTGGACGCGATCCGCGCCGCGCAAACGCCCGAAGAGCTGATCTCCATCCTTGCCACCGCACCCGGCGATGAAGCCGGTCTGGCAACCACATTGGAAGGCGCGGGCGTTGCGGCTGCGCTGGACGCCGGGGTCACCGACAGTGGAAGCTGAGCACCGCGCCCGTTTCTGCGAGAATCAGCAATTTCTGACGATCCGCTGCCCGGGCTGCAATGATTTCCACGTCGTCAATATTGCCTATCAGGGAAGGCCTTGCTGGACGTGGAATGGCAGCCTAGCTGCGCCGACCTTGCAGCCCTCGATACTCGTTCGCAGCGGCCACTTCGTTCCATGGTTCGATGGCGGGCAGTGCTACTGCACATGGGACAAGAAGGATCAGGAGGATTTTGCTGACCTGAAATGCACCATCTGCCACAGCTTTGTGACGGACGGGGCGATTCAGTTCCTCGATGATTGCACTCATCATCTCAAAGGGAAAACTGTGCCGCTGCCTCCCATCTCGGAGCAAGCACTATGACTGATCAGCCACCCC
>CAYNXF010000018.1:0-59744 GCA_964401155.1 uncultured Sphingopyxis sp. | reverse complement strand
CGTGGCTGTCGAACAGCTCGATCAGGCGCCAGATGCCGACGCGGCCGCCGAACTCGCCCTTGGCCAGCTGCATTGGCGGCTCGTTGAGAACGCGGCGCAGCAGCATGGCGTCGAAATCGGCGGTGAAGTTCACCGCCACGCGCACACCCTCGGGCCACGTGACTTTCTCGATGACGCTGTGCCGTGCCCCGTACTCGGCGGCCTTGGCCTTGAGCGCGGCGATATCCTGGTCGAGCTCGGCGGCGGTGCTCATGGTCGGGATCCTCCGGCTGTGACTGTAAGGCATATCGCCACCACCCCGCACCCCTGTCGTCCCTCACCGCACTTGGGACGACAGGGGGTGGAAACGCGGTGGTACGCCGCGCTACGATGGGGCTATGACAGTCTTCCCGATCAAGCGTCTGGGCTTCTTCTCCCGCCTGCTCGACGAGACCAGCGCCGAGGAGCGCTATCGCCTGTGCACCGAGCAGATCGTGCACGCCGAGCGCTGCGGCTTCGATTCGGCCTGGATCGCGCAGCACCATTTCCACGAGGGCGAAGGCGGCTTGCCAGCGCCGATGGTGTTCCTCGCGCATGTTGCGGCGCACACCAAGACCATCCGGCTCGGCACCGGCATCGTCACCCTGCCACTCGAATTGCCGATCCGTGTCGCCGAGGACGCCGCGGTACTCGACCTGATGTGCGATCACCGATTGGAGCTGGGCGTCGGGCCGGGCGGCAACCTCACCGCCTTCACCGCCTTCGGCCTCGACGCCGGAGACCGGCACAAGCTGTTTTCGGCCCATCTCGACGTGCTGCGCACCGCCTGGTCGGGCGGCGAACTGGAGGGCGGTGATCGGCTCTATCCCGCCAGCCCGACCATCGTCGATCGCATCTGGCAGGCGACCTTCTCCGTCGAGGGCGCGCGCCGCGCCGGGCTGGCGGGCGACGGGCTGATGCTCTCGCGCACGCAGCCGCGCACGCCGGGCCTGCCGCGCGCCTCGCTCGCTGACATCCAGAATCCGATGATCGACGCCTATCTCGAGGCGCTGCCGCCGGGCCGCGAGCCGCGCATCCTCGCCTCGCGCTCGGTCTATGTCGGCGACGATCGCGCCGAGTCGCTGCGTTTCGCCGAGACCGGGCTGGCACGCCTGCGCCATCGCCTGGCCGAAACCGGCGATCTGACGGGCGGCAAGCTCGTGGGCGATCTGATCACCGCCTTCGACGCCCATGTCGGCACGCCCGACGATGTGATCGAGTCGCTCAGCACCGACGACACGCTGCGACGGTCCACCGACCTCACCGTGCAGGTGCATTCGATCGACCCGCCGCATCCCTTCATCCTGCGCTCGATCGAGCTGGTCGCCGAGGTGGTCGCGCCGGCGCTGGGCTGGGTGCCTCCCTCCCGTCGTCCTGAGCGCAGCGAAGGACCTCGCGGTGGTGCGAAGCGACACGGCGCCTCGTTGTGACCGCGATACCGCGAGGTCCTTCGCTGCGCTCAGGACGACGGAGTTGAAGTCATGCCCCCAACGCAAACCGACGTCATCGACACCCTGGTCGGCATCAAGCCGGGCGGCGCGCTCGACGCGATCCGCGCGCGCCGCGGCGAGGCGCGCAAGCATGCGCAGACGAGCTATGTCGGGCTGCTGGCGCCAGCCGATCCCGGCGGGGTGAGCCTTCAGGAGCGCTTCGCCATAGCCGCCTTCGTCGCGGGCCTGCATGGCGAGGCGCGGACGAAGGCCTTCTACGCCGAAGGGCTGAAGTCGTCGGGCGCCTCAGACGCGCTCAGCGTCGCGATCGCCGCGCAGGTCGATGCCGCGAAAGCGGCGGGGCCTTACGGCCACTACCCCAAGGGACCGCTCAGCGGCGAGGACCAGACGGGGCCGGTGTACCGCGTCGCCGGCGACGCGCGCGCGGCGCTGGGGGCGCGGCTGGCGGCGGCGCTGGAGCACGTGCACATGCTGGTGCTGCATCCGCGCGACGCGTCGGCGGCCTCGCTGCAGGCGATGCTCGACGCCGGCTGGAGCACGACCGATGTCGTGGTGATCTCGCAGCTGGTGTCGTTCCTGTCGTTCCAGATCCGCGTCGTCGCCGGCCTGCGCGTGCTCGCCAGCCACCCCGCCTGAGGCCGCCATCATGACCGACAAGACGCTGACGCCGCAGGGCCACACCGAGCCCGTCGTCTTCACCCGCGACATGCTGGACTGGCTGCCCTGGCTCGAGCCGCTCGCCGAAGCCGAGCTGACACCGCGTCACATGGAAGGGCTCGTCGACGCGGCACGGGCCAAGTCGGCCTATTTCCGCCTGCTGGCGCGCGATCCCGACGTGCTGGGCGCGCGCACCCGCACCGACAAGGACATCTTCTACAACACCGATGCCGGCCTGCCGCGCGCCGAGCGCGAACTCGCCGCCACCGCGACCAGCAGGCTCAACGGTTGCATCTACTGCGCCTCGGTGCACGCGCGCTTCGCCGCGACCTATTCCAAGCGCGTCGAGGATGTCGACCGTCTGCTCGCCCAGGGCACGAGCGCGGACCTCGACGAACGCTGGAACGCCATCGTCGCCGCCTCGGTGGCGCTGACGGCGTTGCCGATGACGTTCGGCACGGCGCATATCGATCGCCTGCGCGCCGCCGGCCTCGACGATCTGTCGATCGCCGACGTGATCCAGTCCGCGTCGTTCTTCAACTGGGCCAACCGCCTGATGCTGTCGCTGGGCGAGCCGGCGCGCTGAGGTTCAGGCGGCGGCGCGACGTCGCCGCAATCAGCGCTCCTGGTTCAGGTGGTCACGCTGCGTCGTGCCCGCGTATTCGTGGCGGAAGCGGCCGCGCCGTCGCAATTCGGGCACCACCCAATCGGCGAACTCCTCGATCGCGCCCGGCGAATAGATCGGCGAGATCATGAAGCCGTCGCCACCGACGGCGTCGAAATACGCTTCGAGCTGATCGGCCACATCGGCGGGCGTCCCCACCATCTGCGGCAGGCCGACGGCCTGGCCGTGGTTCTGGGCCACCTGCCGCAAGGTCAGCAGCTCGCCGGTCATCGAACGATAGCGCGTCTGCATGCGCTGCAGCTTGGGCTCGGTGCGATGCGCCATGATCGTGTCGAGCGGCAGGGTCGAAAGATCGAAGTCGAGGTGGCCGGACAGGATGGCGAGTCCGCCTTCGAGAGGCACCAGCGCGTTGTGTTCGGCTTGCTTGTCCGCCGCCTCGGCGCGCGACGAGCCGACGATCGGCTGCACGCCGAACAGCATCTTGCAGGCTCCCGGTTCGCGGCCCGACTCGACCACGGCGCGCTTGATGTCGTCGTAGAGCGCCTTGGCGCCGGCCAGGTACGGCTGGATCGCGAACACCGCATCGGCGTAGCGCGCGGCGAACTCGCGGCCCTTCCCCGAGGTGCCGGCCTGCAAGATGGCCGGGCCGCGATGCGGCGAGCGGATCACGTTCAAGGGACCACGCGATTTGAAGAAGCGGCCAGCGTGCTCGATGCGACGCACCTTGGCGGGATCCGCGAAAATGCCGGCGGCGCGGTCCATCACCACCGCGTCCTCGTCCCAGCTCGCCCACAACTTGCGGCAGACCTCCATGAATTCGTGGGCTCGGTCGTAGCGCTCGTCGGTCGGCCTGAGCTCTTCGCCGAAATTGGCGGATTGATTGTGGTTGAGCGTCGTCACGACGTTCCAGCCCGCCCGCCCGCGGGTCAGGTGATCGAGCGTCGCCCACAGCCGGGCGGCATGAAAGGGATGCTGATGGCTGACGGAGTACGTCGCCCCCAGTCCGATGCGGGTCGTCACGGCCGCCATGAAGGACAGCAGAGGCAGAGGATCGTGTTCGGGCGCCTGTGTCGCGTTGCGCAGAGCCGGCGCCAGCGAGCCGCGAAAGGTGTCGGAGATGTAGTTGAGGTCGGCGAAGAAAACCATGTCGAACTTGGCTCTCTCGCAAACGCGGGCGATGTGTTGGTAGAGCTCGGGCTGCGTCCAGTCGTAGCCGGCCTGCGCGGTGCGCGGATGCCGCCACATGGCGACGCTGTGATAGGTCGGTCCATGCACAAGGAATTGCGCCAAGTGCATCATGGGCTTGGACATCGCGACCCCGTCCTTGTGTTCAAGGCTCCCGCGTGCCGGATACTGTCACAGCCCCGCTGGCACGGCCAACGCCGCGCCGTGGCGGCGGCCGGCGGGATGAAGACCGCCAGCGGCGCACAACGCTGACAGGCCTTGGGCTATTGGCCCGCCCTGTAAATGCGCTATCGTTCCCCCAAGCCGCCCTATAAGGCGGCATTCGGGAGGACACCATGAGCGGCGATACGGATCGACGTACGTTTGTTCTCGGCTTTGTGGCGGCGACGTTTGGCGCCGCCCTGCGGCCCGGCGCGGCCGAGGCCGCCGGCGCGATCAAGGACCAGCCCTGGGCGGTGTGGGACAAGAACGACAAGCCGGTGCGCGGCGGATATTTCCGCGTCGCCGCCGAGCAGTACGTCGGCAAGATGAATCCCAACCATTGGCCGGTGAACGACTGGGTCTCGATGGGCTATTTCCACGAACGCCTGATGTTCAACGACGGCCAGTACAAGCCGACCGTCCCTTGGCTCGCCGAATCGGTGAAGTTCGAGGATCCGCAGACCGTGCTCATGAAGCTGCGTGAGGGCGTCACCTTCCACGACGGCTCGGCGTTCGACGCCGCCTCGATCAAGTACCAGATGGAGTGGATCAAGGATCCCAAGAACCAGGCCTGGACCCTCGGCATGATGGCGCCGCTGGACAGCATCGAGATCGTCGACCCGCTTACCTTGCGCTGGAAGTTCAAGCAGCCCTGGGCCGCCTTCAACGGCATCATGACCAACGTGCCGGGCTACGCGCTGTCGGCCAAGGCGCTGCAGACCGACGGCGACAAGTACGATACCGACCCCAAGGGTACCGGCCCCTACCTTCTCGAGGAGGCCAGCCCCGGCAACTTCCTGAAGCTCAAGCGCAACCCCAATTGGTGGTTCGCCAAGGCCAGCGGGCATCCCGACATGCCGTATTTCGACGGCATCCACGTCTCGGTGATTCCCGATCCGGCGGTGCGGCTGGCCAATCTGCGCGCCGGCAAGATCGACGCGCTGGTCCTCGACAAGTCGCAATACGCCGCGGTGCGTAACGATCCCAACCTCAACATCTACCGCTACCCCGGCAACCACACCGCCGGCCTGCGCTTCAACACCACCAAGGGCGTGTTCCGGGATATCCGGCTGCGCAAGGCGGTGAGCCACGCCATCGACCGCCGCGCGCTGATCGCCGGTACGCAGTTCGGCCTGGCGCGCATCGCCAGCTGCATCTTCCCGGGCGACCACTGGTGCCACAATCCGGAGCTCAAGCCGGTCGCCTTCGACCCCGACCTGTCGAAAAAGCTGCTGGCCGAGGCCGGCCACGCCAACGGCCTCACCGTCAAGGGCTACTACCCCAACACGGCGATCGCCCAGACCATCGCCGAGGCGGTGCGCAACATGCTGGGCAAGGTCGGCATCACCTGGCAGGTCGATTTGCTGGCGCCGGCCCAATCGGCGACGCGCATGCGCGAGGCGGACTACGATCTCGCCACCGGCGGCTGGACCTGGGTCTTCGATCCCGACCCGACGGCCACGGGACTGTACCATCCGGCCGGCGGCTTCAATTTCGGCCGCAGCAAGAATGATCAGGTCATCGCCCTGGTCGAGGCCGGCCGCCAGGAGATCGACCTCGAGAAGCGCAAGCGGATCTACTGGCAGATGGAGAAGGTGCTCTACGACGCCTACGAGGATGCCTGGCTGTGGTGGGACGAAACCGTGGTCGCCTATCGCAAGCAGGTGCAGGGCTGGAACAACGAAGGCTTCATGAAGTACCGCGACGCGTGGTTCTGGGCCCATCCGCTGTGGTTCAAGGACGGCAAGCAATAGATCCGGCGACATCCTAGATGGGCCGCTTCATCGGCGTTCGCCTGCTGCACGCGTTGGTGATCCTGGCGTTGGTCACGGTGCTGGTTTTCGTCATCGCCCAGTTGATGCCGGGCGACGGCGTGCTGGCGGCGATGGCCGGCAGCATCGACATGAGCGACGCCAGCGCCGTCGAGCGCGTGCGCAAGCAGTACGGACTCGACCAGCCGATCCTGGTGCAGTTCGGCGACTGGCTGGCGCGTTTCGTCACCGGCGACTGGGGCACCTCGATCGGCGGTGGCGAGAAGGTCTACGACATGTTCATGCGTCGCCTGTCGCCGACGCTCGAGCTGTTCCTCGGCGCCGCCATCTGGTCGATCGGCATCGGCATCCCCGCCGGCATCATCGGCGCGCTCAAGCGCAACTCGGCGGTCGACGTCGCGCTGACCACCGGCACCATGATCGGCGTGTCGATCCCGGCGTTCTGGGAGGCGATCATGCTGATCTACCTCCTCGCCGTGGTCTTCCCGATCCTGCCGCCCTCGGGCTACGTGCCGTTCTTCGAGGATCCCTGGCTCAACATCAAGTCGATGCTGCTGCCGACCTTCGTGCTCGGCACGCATTCCGCCGGTCTGCTGGCGCGCTATGTGCGTTCCAGCCTGCTCGAGGTGCTGGGCCAGGACTATATCCGCACGGCGCGCGCCAAGGGCTTCTCCGAGCGCGCCGTCATCGTGCTGCACGCGCTGAAGCCGGCGATGATCCCGGTCGTCACCGTCCTCGGCCTGGCCTGGGCGCACATGCTGGGCGGCGCCTTCTTCGTCGAGGTGATCTTCGCCATCCCCGGGCTGGGCCGCATGAGTGTCGACGCCATCTTCCAGAAGGACTTCCCCGTGATGCAGGCGACCCTGATCGCCGTCACGCTCAACGTCCTCTTGGTCAATCTGCTGGTCGACATCCTCTACGGCTACCTCGACCCGCGCATCCGGGTACGCCGATGACCGAAGCCGCGCCCGCCGTCTACGCGCCGCCCGCCTCGTCGAAGAACGCGGCGCTCGCCCTGCTGCGCGCCGTGACCAGCCACCGGCTGGCGACGGTCGGCCTGGCGATCATCGTCTTCTTCTGCCTCATGGCCGCCTTCGGGCCGCTGGTCATCCCGCACGGCCCCTACGAGCAGGATCTCTACGCCGTGTTGTCGGGCCCGTCGGCCTCGCACTGGCTGGGCACCGACAATCTCGGCCGCGACCTGCTGGCGCGCGTGGTCTACGGCGCCCGTGTCTCGTTGCTCTTCGGCATCGGCAGCACGGCGCTGTCGGCCGGCCTGGGCATCGTCATCGGCCTGATCGCCGGCTTCCGCGGCGGGATCGTCGACGCGGTGATCATGCGCATCACCGACGCCTTCCTGTGCTTCCCGCCGCTGATCTTCATCCTCGCCATGGCCGCCGCCCTGGGGCCGGGCCTGCACAACGTCATCCTGTCCTTCGCCCTGTTCGGCTGGACCGGCTTCGCGCGCATCATCCGCGGCCAGGTGCTGCTGGTGCGCGAGCTGCCCTTCATCGAGGCCGCCCGCGCCTCGGGCCTGTCGCCGGCGCGCATCATGTTCGCGCATGTCCTGCCCAACACCCTGGCGCCGATCATCGTCGCCATCACCATCACCATCGGCATCGCCATCCTCGCCGAGAGCGGCGTGTCGTTCCTCGGCCTGGGCGTGCAGCCGCCGACGGCGAGCTGGGGGAAGGAACTCAGGGTCGGCTTCACCTATCTCGAGAGCACGCCGCTGATCTCGATCGTGCCCGGCCTGATGATCACGGTGATCGTCATCGCCTTCAACTTCGTCGGCGACGGCCTGCGCGACGCGCTCGATCCCAGGCTCAAGGGCGCGGGGCAGCGGCGCGAATGAACGACGCGCCCGAGCTCCTGAGCGTGCGCAACCTCACGGTCGATTTCGCCACCGCCGAGGGGCTGATCACCGCGGTCGACGACGTCTCGTTCGATCTGCGCGAGGGCGAGATCCTGGCGCTGGTCGGCGAAAGCGGCTGCGGCAAGAGCGCCACCGCGCTGGCGCTCTTGCGGCTGATCGCCAACCCGCCCGGCCGCATCGCCTCGGGTAGCGTCGCGTTCCGCGGGCGCGATCTCCTGCGCGCCAGCGACGACGAGATCCGCGACATCCGCGGCAATCGCATCGCCATGATCTTCCAGGAGCCGATGACCAGCCTCAATCCGGTGCTGACGGTGGGCCGCCAGATCGGCGAGCCGTTGATGTTGCACGAGGGGCTGCGCGAGGAGCCGCTGCTGGAGAAGTGCGTCAAGCTGCTGGAGAGCGTCAGCATACCCGAGCCGCGCCGCCGCATGGGCGGCTATCCGCACCAGTTCAGCGGCGGCATGCGCCAGCGCGTGATGATCGCCATGGGCATGGGCTGCGCGCCCGACATCATCATCGCCGACGAGCCGACCACGGCGCTCGACGTCACCATCCAGGCGCAGCTGCTCGAGCTGTTGCGCCAGCAGGTCGAGACGCATCGCACGGCGCTGATGCTGATCACGCACAATCTCGGCATCGTCGCGCGCTACGCCGACCGCGTGAACGTGATGTACGCGGGACGCATCGTCGAAAGCGCCGGCGCCGACGATCTCTACGAACGGCCGCGCCACCCCTACACGATCGGCCTGCTGCGCTCGGTGCCCCGGCTCGACCAGCCGACCGCCGCGAAGCTCGTGCCGATCCCGGGCCAGCCGCCCGACGCCCTGCGCATGCCCCAGGGTTGCGCCTTCCACCCGCGCTGCCCCTTCGCCGTGGCGCGCTGCCGCGTCGAGGCCCCCACCCTGCGCGAGGTCGGCGCCGGGCACGCCATCGCCTGCTGGGTCGACGTCGATGGCTGAGCCGCTGGTTTCCGTGCGCGACCTCGAGGTCCACTTCCCGATATCGGGCGGCCTGCTGAGCCGCCGTCCGCTCGGCGTGGTGCACGCGGTCGATGGCGTCGATCTCGACATCGCCCGCGGCGAGACGCTGGGCCTGGTCGGCGAAAGCGGCTGCGGCAAGTCCACCTTGGGCCGCGCCATCCTGCAGCTCGTGCGACCCACCGCGGGCGAGGTGCGCTTCGACGGCCAGGCGCTGACCGGGCTGAGCGACGAGCAGATCCGTCCGCTGCGGCGGCGCATGCAGATGGTGTTCCAGGATCCGTTCAGCTCGCTGAACCCGCGCATGAAGGTGGGCGACGCCATCACCGAGCCGATGCTGGCGCATGGTCTGGCGACCAAGGCCGACGCGCGCGACAAGGCGGTCGAGCTGTTCCGCATCGTCGGGCTCAATCCCGGCATGCTCGACCGCTACCCGCACGAGTTCAGCGGCGGGCAGCGCCAGCGCGTCGGCGTCGCGCGCGCGCTGGCGGTCGAGCCCGACTTCATCGTCTGCGACGAGCCGGTCTCCGCGCTCGACGTGTCGATCCAGGCGCAGATCGTCAACCTGTTCGAGGAGCTGCGCGAGCGCCTGGGGCTCACCTACGTCTTCGTCGCCCACGACCTCGCCGTGGTGCGCCACCTCAGCGATCGCGTCGCCGTCATGTATCTCGGCCAGATCGTCGAGATCGCGCCCAAGCGCGAGCTCTACGCCGCGCCGCTGCATCCCTACACAAGGGCGCTGCTGTCGGCGGCGCCGGTGCCCGACCGGGCCGTCGAGGCCAAGCGCGAACGCATCCTGCTGCAGGGCGAGGTGCCCAGCCCGCTCAATCCGCCCGCCGGCTGCCGACTGCATCCGCGCTGCCCGCACGTGCGGCCCGAATGCCGTGTCGTGATTCCGAAATTGCAGCAGCGCGCCAACGGACACTGGGTCGCCTGCCACCTCTATGGCGAAGATTGACTACCTTCCCCCGCCAGCGGGGGAAGGTAGAGTCCTTGCCAATCACCGCCCGCCACTGAATGATGGCCGAAACTCCTGGGGAGGAGGCTTCATGACCAGCATCCATCGTCGTTCGATCCTGCGCGGCAGCGGCGCGCTCGCAATCGGCCTGTCGGCGCCGTCCGTGCTCGCGCAGGCGGGCAAGCCGCACGCCGGCACGACGATCAACGCGGCGTGCTTCCAGACGACCTACTTCGAGTATCTGCGCAATTACTTCCCGGAGTTCGAGGAGAAGACCGGCATCAAGGTGAACTTCACCATGCAGGCCTTCCCGGTCTACAACCAGCGTACCGATCTGGAGCTGTCGACCAAGGGCTCGGCGCTCGACGTGATCAATGTCACCTTCATCTACTCGGGGCGCTGGATCGGCGCCGGCTGGCTGACCAATCTCGACACCTTCACCAAGGACGCCAAGCTGACGCCGGCCGACTGGGCGCCGGAGGATTTCGTCGGCGGCCCGCAATCGGCGATGCGCAACGCCAAGGGCGAGACCTTCGGCTACGCTTGGCTGGCCGGCGCGATGATCCTGGGCGCCTCGCGCTACGACCTGATCGAGCGCGCCGGGCTGTCGATGCCCAAGACCTTCGACGATCTGATCAAGGTGTGCGACGCGATCCACGGCAAGGACGGCGTCGCCGCCTTCACCGCCGACCGGCTGCATCACTGGAACTGGATCCCCTACTTGATGGGCATGGGCGGCGCGATCTTCAAGGCGCCGCCGGAGAACCTGACGCCGACGCTCACTACGCCGGAGGCGGCGAAGGCGGCGGAGTGGTACGCCAATCTGCTGGTGAAGTACGGGCCGGACGGCATCCTCTCCTACTCCGACGACCAGGCGATGCGCTCGCAGATGTCGGGCCGCGCCAATATCCGCACGCAGGACACAGCGTGGCTGGTGCCGCTGTTCAAGCACGCCGAGAGCACGGTGCAGAAGACCGTGCGCTACGGGCTGATGCCGGCGGGGCCGTCGGGCAATTTCCCCGGTTCCAACAGCCATGCGCTGGGCATCCCGGCCGGCTCGAAGAAGAAGGAAGCCGCCTGGGAGTTCATCAAGTGGGCGGTGTCGAAGGAGATGACCACGCGGCTGGTCAAGGAGCACGGCTACCCCGGCGTCTGCCGTCTCTCGGTGATCCAGAGTCCGGAGTTCAAGAGCGCGCTCACGCTCAACGGCCAGGACGTCGCTGCGCTCTATCTCGAGGTGCTGCAGCTGGGCGGCAAGACCGGCTACATGAAGTACCGCACCGTGCCGGTGTTCCCGCAGGTCGGCGACAAAATCAACAAGGCGATCGAGCGCATCGCCACCAAGCAGCAGGGCGCCGCCGACGCCATGAAGCAGGCGCAGGCCGAGGCGATCCAGGATCTGCAGAAGGCCGGGATCAAGATTGATACCTAGCGCGCCAAATACCTTCCCCCGGAGGGGGAAGGTGCCCGAAGGGCGGATGGGGGATGTCGAAGACGGACACGGGAGTCCGTCTTCGACATCCCCCATCCGTCGCTCCGCGCCACCTTCCCCTCCGGGGGAAGGTAGATGAAACGTCAGCAGCGATTCTTCGTCTGGTGCGTGGCGCCGTCCTTGGCGGTGCTGGCGCTGATCACGCTGCTGCCGTCGCTCTACCTCTTCGTCACCAGCTTCACCCAGCTCAACCTGACGCGGCCCGAGACGCAGTGGGATTTCTCGCAGCCCTTCGAGAGCTACCGCCAGATCCTGGCCGATTCACGCCTGCACCATTCGCTGTGGGTGCAGGTCAAGCTGTCGTTCTGGACCGTGCTGTTCCAGGTGCTGATCGGCCTGCTGCTGGCGCTGCTGCTCAACATGCGCTCGGGCCTGATCGAGGCGCTGCGCACGGTGTTCCTGATCCCCATGGTGCTGCCGCCGATCGTCGTGGCGATCATCTGGAAGGTGATCTACACGCCAGACATCAGCCCGATGCACGGCGTCTTCCGCGCCATCGGCTGGAACGTGCCGGCGCTGATCACCGATCCCAACTGGGCGCTGACCGCGATCATCATCGCCGACACTTGGGAATGGTTCCCCTTCACCATGCTGATGGTGCTGGCCGCGCTGCAGATGATGCCGCAGGAGATCCTCGACGCCGCCAAGGTCGACGGCGCCACGCCGCTGCAACTGACCTTCTACATCACGCTGCCCTTCCTGCAGGGCGTGCTGCTGGTCGCCGGCCTGTTCCGGCTGATCGATTCGATCAAGGCCTTCCCGCTGATCTTCATCCTCACCGATGGCGGGCCGGGCAACGTCACGGAGGTCACCAACTACTACTCCTATCTGCAGGCGTTCAATTTCTCCTTCCTCGGATTCTCCAGCGCCATCACCGTCGTCCTGCTCGCCGCCTCGGTGGCGCTCAGCTGGCTGATCGTACGCGCCGTCGGATGGGGTGTACGTGTCGACTAGGGCGCGCAACAACCGGCTGCTGATGCAGGCGCTGGCCGTGCTGCTGGCGATCCTCGCGCTGGCGCCGTTCCTGTGGCTGCTGGTGATGTCGTTCAAGACCAACGCCGAGATCTTCCGCTTTCCCCCTAGGCTGTTCTTCGAGGCGACGCTCGACAACTACGCCCATCTGTGGACCTCGGAGTTCCGCCGCTCCTTCAGCAACAGCCTGATCGTCGCCACCGCCACGACGTTCCTGTCACTGCTGATCGGCGTGCCGGCGGCCTACGCGCTGTCGCGCTGGACGGCGCCCGGCGGCAGCGCCATCACCTTGTGGATCCTGGCCAGCCGCATGGCGCCGCCGATCGCCTTCACCATCCCCTACTTCCTGGTCTACCGCCATCTCGAGCTGCTCGACACGCTCACCGGCCTGGTCGTGATCTACCTCACCTTCAACCTGTCGCTGGTGATCTGGATGATGCGGCCGTTCTACGACCAGCTGCCGCGCTCGCTCGAGGAGGCCGCCTGGATCGACGGCGCCACCATGTGGCAGGGCTTCTATCGCATCATCCTGCCGCTCTCCGGCCCCGGCCTGGCGGCCACGGCGATCCTCTGCTTCCTGTTCGCCTGGAACGATTTCTTCTTCGCCCTGATCCTGACGCGCACCGAGGCGATGACCGCGCCGGTGGCCGTAGTGAACTTCATGAACTACGAGGGCTGGGAATGGGGCCGCATCGCCGCCGGTGGCACCATGATCATGCTGCCGGTCCTGGTGTTCTCCTTCATCGTGCGCAAGTACCTGGTGCACGGCCTGACCGGCGGCGCGCTGAAAGGATAGAGACCATGCCCGGAACCCTGCTGATCACCGGTGGCGCCAGCGGCATCGGCGCCGAGACCGCGCGCCGTGCGGTGAAGCACGGCTACACCAGGATCGCGATCAACTACCGCTCGCGCGCCGATCAGGCAAAAGCGGTGGTCGCCGACATTACCGCTCCGGACGAGCGCTCGCGCCGCTTTGGGCTTATAAGTGCAGCCTTTGGGATTGGATTTGTGCTTGGCCCTGCACTGGGCGGGGTCCTCGGCGAACTGGGCCTGCGGGTGCCCTTCTACGCCGCGACCGCGCTCGCCTTCGCCAACTTCGTCTACGGTCTTGTCGCGCTGCCCGAAACCCTGGCGCCGGACCAGCGCCGCGCTTTTGACTGGCGGCGCGCCAATCCGGTGGGGGCGCTGCTCATTATTCGCCGCCTGCCCGGCATCGGCGGCGTCGCACTTGTCTATTTGCTGTGGCAGGTCTCGAGCCTCATCTATCCGATGCTGTGGAGCTATTATGCTGCCGACCGGTACGGCTGGTCGCCGGGCCTGGTCGGCGGATCGCTCGCGCTGGTCGGCATAACAATGGCAGGGACGCAAATCTTTGCCGCCAAGCGCATCATCGCAGCGCTGGGCGATCGCCGCGCCGCGCTGCTGGGGCTCGCCACTGCTAGCGTCATCATGACTGTGCTGGGTTGGACCGACAAAGCGCTGGTCGCGGTGCTGATGATCCTGCCGCTTGGCGTTCAGTCGCTCGTGCACCCCTGCCTGACCGCGATGATGACGCGCCGCGCCAGCGCGTCGAATCAGGGTGAGCTTCAGGGCTTCGCGACAGCAGTGATGGCGCTCGGCTCTATAGCCGCGCCACTCATATACAATCCACTGCACGCTCGCTTTGCCGGACCGAACCCGCCGTTCGCGCTCGATGGCATTGCTTTTTTCGTCGCGGCCGCGCTGGCGCTATCGGCGCTGGCGATATTGGCGCTGCTGCGCCCGGCGGATCAGATTCCGCCTGCGGTCACCGGATAGCCTGCCGCTTCAAGTCCTGACGTCACCTCGGCGATGCAGGCAGATACTGTGGCCGCATCGGTAGCGCGCACGACAAAATTGGCCCCAACGCGCCCTTCGCGGAAAAAAGGATAGCTGCCGATGGCCACACCCACATGGGCCTTTTCAGCGGCACGTAGCAGGTCAGCGACCTCGCTTTCGGGCACCCACGCGCCGATGGTTTCGGCGACCAGCGGCGCACCGCCTTCAAGCTGGCCCGATAGCGCGTCGAGCATCCCCGCCGTTATGTGCGGCACCCCCGCCATGACGAACATATTGGCGATGCGGATACCTGGCGCGCCGGACATGCGATTGGGGATCAGGTCTGCACCGGCGGGCACGCGCGCCATGCGCAGCCGCGCCTCGGTCAGCCCGCCGCGCGTTTCATAGTATCGCTCCAATATTGCACGCGCCTGCGGGTGGACTTCCACCGCGACGCCCAGCGCCTTGGCTACCGCATCAACGGTGATGTCGTCGTGGGTCGGCCCAATCCCACCCGTGGTGAACAGATAGTCATAACGCGCCCGCAGCGCGTTGACCGCCGCCACAATTTCTTCCTCGATGTCCGGCACCACCCGCACCTCGCGCAGACGGATACCCTGCGCATTCAGCCACACCCCGATCTGTGCGACATTCTTGTCCTGTGTGCGGCCAGAGAGGATTTCATCCCCGATCACCAGCACGGCAGCGGTCCAGATGCGTTCGTTGGTCATGGCTGCGGCCTTATCGCTGCATCATGACAACACAAGCGTCTTTGACAGAAATCAGGGTAGGGAACTCAGCAGGTCGAGGAGCGGGGCCTCCATGCGCCGGACCGCTGCATCCTTGCTGCGCATCACGTCAACCAGCAGCGGCATGGCAAAGGCACGGCTGTTGTGGAGCGCCGCAAGCCCCGCGAGCGACGCATAGGGCTCGCGCCAGCGCGGTGCATCGTCAGGCTTTAGTCGATTGAAGAACGCCGCCAATTGCTCATCGCTCAGCTTTCCGCTCGCAGCAAGGAACAGCACCGGGCGCGTCAGCCGTCGGCTTTCGCCATGGACATAGCTATGCCCACTGTGCGGGGCGACTTGGGCGGCAATCGCGCCGAGCATCTGGGCGGCATCGTCGGGGTGAAGATCGGGGTTCAGCGCCAACTGCATCATCAGATCGGCACCATGCGCGATGCCGTGGCGCCACCCTGCGCCTTCAACATAACCCCGGTAGTCGGCCACGCTGTACAGATAGGCGGTTGCCGTTTCGGCCAAGGCGCGGCGTTCGGAAGGGGTGAGCAGAATATGGATCCGGTCATAGCGAGCGACCTCGGCCAATGCGATTATCGCGAAGGGCCGCCGCACGCCATGCGGATCAGCGCTGTCATCGTTTAGGATCGCCATCAGCTGACTATGGGCACGCTTGACCAGCGCGGCTGGAAAGCCCTCGCTGCGCATCGCCTTTGCCAACGCCGAAAAGGCAAAATCGTCGCGCGCGTGCGGGTCGGAGTCGGCAAGGCAAGCGATGAGCACATCGAGTTTTGCGGGCTCAGCAACCAACGCCGCTGCATCGTAGAGCGCTGCCTGGCGCTCAGCCGCCGCCACGGGGCAGGGCGAGGCTTCGTTCGCTGGCGCCGCCGCCGGGAGCGCCAGCGCCGCCAATGCCAATATGCCTTTGGTTACCAAGTCCGCCAGCCCTTTAAAAAAATGACCCGGCGGATTGCGCCGCCGGGTCCCGTAACTCCTTGCCTGTCTGGCCCGCTTATTCGCGGTTGCCCAGCAGGTTGAGCAGGAAGGTGAACATATTGACGAAGTCGAGGTAGAGCGTCAGCGCGCCCATCACCACCGATTTGCCAACAAAATCCGTGCCCTGCACATAGAAATACATGCTCTTGATCTTCTGCGTGTCATAGGCGGTGAGGCCAGCAAACAGCAGCACGCCTATGACGCTGATTGCCAAGCCGAGCGCAGTCGACTGTACAAACAGATTAATCAGCATCGCCACAATGATGCCGACCACACCCATGATCAGGAACGTGCCAAAGCCCGACAAATCCTTCTTGGTGGTGTAGCCATAGAGGCTGAGCCCCAGAAAGGCCGCCGCCGTTGCGAAGAAGGTCTGCGCAATCGACGTCCCCGAAAAGGCGAGGAAGATCGTCGACATCGACAAACCCATTACCGCCGCATAGACCCAGAACAGCGCCTGTGCTGCGCCAGTTGACAGCTTGTTGATGCCAAAGCTCAGCACCATAACGAACGCCAACGGAGCCAGCATGACCACCCACATCAACGAGCTGCCAATCATCGACTGGGTGAAGCCCGACTGATAGGCCAGCAGAGCGACAATGCCGGTCAGCAGCACGCCCGAGGCCATATAGTTATAAACCGACAGCATGTACGACCGCAGACCAGCGTCAACGGCCGCGTCCATTTCGGCCGCAGACGTCGGGAAGCCGGCGGCCGTAGCGCGCGGGTCGTTCCAATTAGCCATTGTGTCAATCTCCATAACCAGCCAGCCAATACCGGCCGTGGTGGCAATATCGGGGCTTTTGTCTTCGCATTCAAGCGAAACCGGTATGCTGCATTAACGGATTTGGTAGCATTTGGTTGCGCCGGTCAGCGCCGCGCGGCCACAAGCGCGGCGGCAACCGCAGAAACATCGGCCCAGCATCGGGCAAAGCCATCGGCATCGCCATAATATGGGTCGGCGACGGCCTCTCCGGTTCGCCCCGGCACCATATCCATCATCAGGGCAAGTTTGGCACGGCTGTTCTGTGGGGCCATGGCTTTAAGGTCCGCCAGATTTTCATGGTCAGCGGCCAAAATCAGGTCGAAGCGCTCAAAATCTTCGTGGTCAATCTGCCGGGCGGCCAGTCCGCCGATATCAACGCCGTGCTCTTTGGCAATTGCCTGGGCCCGCCGATCTGGCGCACGGCCGATGTGCCAATCGCCAGTCCCGGCCGAATCAAGTTCGGCCCAGATCGCGGCGTCGGCAAAGGCAGCGCGCGCCGCCCCCTCGGCCAGCGGCGACCGACAGATATTACCCAGGCACAGAAACAGGATCGATTGCATCGTCGGCGCTTCCCTTGACTTCAAAGCCTGCTAGCAGGGTGGAAATAGAGCATAAACATATGGGAGTGGAAATAGTGGCGACCGACATGCACGATCCGGCTGCGGCCCAGCGCGAGCCACAGGCCAGCGGCTATAGCTGGTATGTGTTGTTCGTTCTCGTCATCGTCTATATCCTCAACTTCATCGACCGTCAGATTGTCAGCATATTGGTTGTCGATATTCAGCGCGACCTGGGCCTCACCAATTCGCAAATGGGGTTCCTGGGCGGTGCGGCCTTTGGCGTTTTCTATGCGCTGTTCGGAATTCCGCTTGGCCGCCTTGCAGACAATTGGAGCCGCGTGAAACTGCTGAGCATCGGCTTGACGCTGTGGTCGGCGATGACCGCGCTATCGGGTTTCGCCAAGAATGGTGCACAGCTGGGCTTTGCGCGAATGGGCGTCGGCATCGGCGAAGCGACGGCCAGCCCATCGGCCTACTCGCTGATTTCAGATTATTTCCCTAAACGCCAGCGCGCGACCGCGCTCGCCATCTATTCGTCAGGCCTCTACCTTGGCGGTGGCATCTCGCTGTTCATCGGTGCCATTATCAAGGAAGGATGGAATCAAGCCTATCCGGGCGGCGGTCCTTTGGGGTTGGTGGGCTGGCAAGCGGCGTTCCTCGCGGTGGGCTTGCCGGGCCTACTCGTCGCGCTTTGGGTGTTCAGCTTGAAGGAGCCCAAGCGCGGTGTGATGGACGGCACTCCTGTCACCATGTCGCCGACGCCGTTCAAGGACTTTGTCCATGACCTATCGACCATCGTCCCGCCCTTCACTTTGATCGGCGCGTCAAGGCGCGGCCTCGGCGCACTGGGCATCAATGTGCTGGCGGCGGCACTGCTCGGCATATTTGCCTGGTTCATGATCCGGCTGACCGATAGCCCACTAACGCCAGAGCGAGACACCTTGCCGCAATGGTCGGCGGTGGCGGTCGGCTTTTATGCCGTTTTTTCCTGGGCAACGAATTTGCGTGCGCGCGATCCTGCGACTTTCAAGCTTATCTGGGGAACGCCCGCCTTTCTGTGTACGGCACTGGGTTACGGCCTGATTGCCTTATCGAGCTATGGCCTTGCCTATTGGACTGCGCCTTATGCCGAGCTGGTGATGAAGCTGCCCAAGCAGGAACTGGCCTTCATCTTGGGTTCGTTCGCAGCGCTCAGTGGTTTTCTGGGCGTCATCATGGGCGGGCGGCTCGCCGACTATCTGCGCGCGCGCAATCCGGCGGGACGGCTTATTGTCATTATGATTGGCGTGCTCGGACCGGTCATCCCGATCTGGGTCGCCTTTACGACCAGCAGCGCAGCGCTTTTCTATGCGTTGAATTTTGTCGCCGGATTGCTGGGCAGCGCAGCATTGGGTGCGGCGGCCGCGACGACGCAGGACCTCGTCTTGCCGCGCATGCGCGGGACGGCGACTGCGGTTTTCTTCCTTGCCACCACGCTCATCGGCCTTGGCTTCGGCCCGTATGTCGTCGGACAGATTGCTGATCTGACCGGCACCATGATCGACGGCAAGATGGTTGGCAATTTGCGCGCCGGGATTTTGTCGCTGATCGGGGTGGTGCCGGTGGCGATGGCACTGCTCATCTATGCCTATCGCAGCGTGCCGCAGGCCGAAGCCACGCTGCTCGACCGCGCCCGCGCAGCAGGGGAGGCGATTTAGGCGCTTATTCTGGCCCGAACACGCCGCACACTTTGCGACCGCCGCTGTTGCCGGTGGGGTCTGTTTTGTAATCGTCAGCCGCCGCATGGATGATGAAAGCCGCCCCGTCATCATCCAATAGACCGCCACTGCCGGTCAGGGCGGCGTCGGGGATGGTCACCGTCACGCGCCCAATCAGGCCGGCTTCGACTTCCAAATTGGGCAGGTCGCCTCGATGTGCGCCCTTGGGGTTGTCGGCACCATGTTCGGCGCCGGTCGGGTTCCAGTGCGCACCTGCGCTCATAAAGTCGGGCGCGTCGCATTTGCCGACGCTGTGGATATGCATGCCATAGGTGCCAGGTTGAAATTCGCGCGCCACGATTTCCAGCCGCAACCCCTTGCCATCACGGAAAATGTCGACGCGGCCGCGATCATTGCCACCGGTTTCCTTCAGGTGCGCTACGGCATCAGGCTTTGGAATGTCCGCGGTCGAACCAGCACCGCCGCTCAGCGACGCGCATCCGCTCAACATAATGGCCAGGACGCTTGCGGCAATGGCGGTTTTCAGATTGCTTTTCATCGCGATACTCCTTGGCCTGCGCAGGAAACGGGGCAGCCGCCATTTCGTTCCCAGCTTAACCGATGGGCGGCGCGGTGCAATGACATTGCGCCAACGAAAAAGGGCTGCGGTTGCCCGCAGCCCCTGTTCAAATTCAGCAATTCGTATCGGCGTTAGAAAACGCGCGCATACCGTTCGTTACCGACAAAACCGATCTTGCCGACGCCGCTGCGCTTGACCACCGCAATGACGCGGTCGACAATGATATAGCGGGCAAAGGGATCGGGTTCGATCTGCAGTTCAGGCTCGACCGGCAGCGTCTTGGTCTGCTGGAGATAAACATCCAGCTGTGCCAAATCGACCGGAGTGCCATTCCACATAATCGTGCCACCGGCATCGATGAAAATCTTATTCTTATCTGGCTCGACTGCATTTTGCGGATTGGGATCCGGCGTTGGCAGGTCGATCTTTACCGCGTGCGTCTGGACCGGAATGGTGATGATGAACATGATGAGCAGCACAAGCATGACGTCGATCAACGGCGTCGTGTTCATGTCCATCATCGGTGCATCATCACCGTCTTTGCGTACACTAGCACCCATGGGGAACTATCCTTTGAATAAAATTACAGCCGACCCAGCGTGCCCGACCCGGGCGCCGGTTCGGAAATAAAGCCGATTTTCTGGAACCCGGCGAACTGCATCGTGTAAATAACCCCGCCGATGCACTGGTAAGGCGTATTGATGTCGCCGCGGATGTGCACTTCGGGGAAATTTTCGTCGGTGATGTTTTCGACGCCGCCAATGTCTTCGAGCAGCTTTTCCAGCTTGTCCTGACCACGGGTCAGCAATTCGCGCGAATCTATCAGCGTTTGACCCCAGTAAACCTCGCAAGCCGCTGCATTCGACGCATTGCCACGAATGGACAGCAGCACGTTTTCCGGTTTTGTCGTCGTTGGCTCAAAGGCCACGTCTGGCAGCTTCAAGTCGACCGTTTCCAGCACCACCGGAACGGTGATGAGGAAGATGATCAGCAGCACGAGCATGATATCCACGAGCGGCGTCGTGTTGATTTCATACATCGGCTCTTCTTCGCCGCCATCCTTGCCTACACTCATGCCCATGGGCTTAGCATCCTGTTTTCAATAGTCTTGGTTACGGGAAAGAGCTGGCAGCGCCCGGGGTGTTGCCGGGCGCTGCCATTGCTATTCCTCAGGCTTTGGCCGGAGCCGCCTTGGCGGCAGCAGCAGGAGCTGCAGGCATGGCCGGCTTTACCTGCCCATTTGACATGATCGAACCCAGCACGTCATTGGCAAAGGTCGACAGGTCGCGGGCAATGGCCTTGTTGCGGCTCTGCAGCCAGTTGAACGCCAACACTGCGGGAACTGCCACGATCAGACCGATAGCGGTCATGATCAGCGCTTCACCCACCGGACCGGCCACGGTGTCAATCGACGCCTGACCCGACGCACCAATTTTCACCAGTGCGCGTAGAATCCCGATCACCGTTCCGAACAGCCCGACGAACGGTGCCGTCGAACCGACGGTGGCAAGGAAGGCCAGCCCGCCGTTGAGCTTCGAGTTGATGTGGTTCTGCGAGCGTTCAAGCGTGCCGTGCATCCAGTCATGCGCTTCGACGGGGTCGGTGAGCTTGTTATGCTCTTCGTTGGCGCGCAGGCCGTCTTCGACAACCTGGCGATAGGCGCTGTTCTTTTCCAGCTTTGCTGCGCCCTCGGCCAGCGTCGGCGCGCGCCAGAAACCCTGCGCGACGGCCTTGCCCTGCTTCATCACCTTGTTCTGCTCGAGCAGCTTGGTGAACAGGATGTACAGGGTACCGATGAACATGATGAGCATGACCAAGAAGGTCACCTGCGAGACGATCCCGCCCTCGCACAGCGCGGGGAGCAGACCATAAGGGCTGTCGCCTTCTTTCACGACGCATGCCGAGGCCGGCATCAGGCCGAAGCCGCCTTCGTGGCCACCGGCAGCGGCAGCAGTGGAAATCAGATCGAACATTGCTTTACTTCCCTCTCAAAAATCAAAAACGGTTAAACTATGGGGCCCAATCGGCCCGTCACGTCATTCCTTCGGAATTTGCCAACGCACGCGGTTCGAATAGCTACCCGTGGTCGGGTTGCCGTCGCGGTCGAGTGCGGGATCAAAGCGCGCACGGCGCGTTACCAGCTTGCAGGTTTCCTGATCGAGGTCGGCATGGCCGCTCGATGAGGTGATGTCGCACCCGGTAACCCGGCCATCAGCGCCCACTGTGACGCGGAAACCGGTGGTGCCTTCACGTTCCTCGCGCTGCGCGCGTGCAGGATAATCGTCGTTCGTCGCCCAGCGGCCCGGGTTGCCCTTGGCCTTGGCCGGCGCAGATCGGTTGACCGCAGGCGGAGCAGGGGGTGCCGGCGGTGTGATCACCGGAGTAGGCGGCGCGGGCGGGGGCGGCGTTGGCGTGGTGTCACGCAACGTGTTCGACGAAACCGGCGGCAATACTGACGGCGGGACCACCACCGGCGGCGGCGGCGGAAGCTTGTTGTCCGGCGGCGGCGGCGGCGGCGGCTCTTCCGGCGGCGGGGGTTCCTCGACGTCGATAACATCGAGCTTTTCTGCCAACTTCTTGACGATTTGGATGTTGAGCCCGGTCACCAGGCCATAGCCCAATGCCGCGGTCAACAGCCCCACCAAGACGATGGCGACTACCCTGTTTTTAGGGTCAACTGAATCACCATATGCCATTCAGGAACGACGCTCCTTGCTAGATCATCCTGATTATACCAATCCGGACGGAGGCAAAGAATAACCCGGGGCCCAAAAAGCTCCCCATCCCAATCCATGCACCCGGCGAATGCTGACCGGCTATTATTGCTTTTTCCGGTCAGTTCTTCACGTCCTATCGCGGCAATGCCGAGTTCGCAAACCCTTTATCAAGGGTTAATATTGGGCCTACCATAGTGGCACGGGCCGTTCCCGATGCCGCTTACAAGGATGTAAACCGATGCGTTTCCCGATCGCCCTGATCGCCGCCAGTCTGATATTTTCCGGCGGGATTCCAGCCTATTCGCAGCAACGGCCAGCACCGCCAGCGGCGATGGTTCCGGCCACCGTTGGTCCGTTCAGCTATGCCGATGTCGCCGATCTGGCGACAATTGCCCCGCTGGTTGTCGATGCCCGCGTCCGGTCGGCGAGCGCGCTGCCGCCCGAGCGTGTGCCGGGAATCAGTCCCGACAAAGTGCGAATCTATGTCGAGGCCGACGTGATCGCGCTGATTCGCGGCGACGGGCCCCTCGCAGCACGAATCGCCTGGCTGGTGGACCTGCCCCGCGATGCCAAGGGAAAGCCGCCCAAGCTGAGCAAGCAGCGCCTGCTGGTTTTTGCGCGCCCGGTGTCAACTGGCCAGATCGCCCTTGTTGCGCCCGATGCGCAGCTGGCATGGGATAGTCCGACCGACGCGCTGGTGCGCCGCGTTGTTGGCGAAGCGGTCAAGGCCGGTGCACCAGCGGCGGTGACCGGCATCGCCAATGCCTTCCATCAGGCTGGCACATTACCCGGCGAAGGTGAAAGCCAGTTCTTTGTCGAAACGGCGAGTGGCGAACCGTTGACCCTCTCGGTCATCAGCGCGCCCGGCCGCCCGCGCCAATGGGCCGCGGCATTCGGCGAGATTGTTGACGGCAGCGCGGCGGTGCCAGCGCGTGATACCTTGGGCTGGTATCGTTTGGCCTGCGGGCTGCCACGTGCCTTGCCACCAGGAACGTTAGTAGGCGCTGGCCCCCGCGAGCAAGCTGCCGCGACCGCCGACTATCGCTTCGTGCTGGAACAGCTTGGCGAATGCAGACGTAACCGGACACCGCCGTTGCGGCGCTAAGCGTGCGTTGACTGAGTGGCAAAAGGCGATAGGGGCGCAGCAGCGCGGCGTCTGGCCCGTGCCTTGCCGGAGACTTTGCCCATGCCCCCACGACCGCCCAGCCAAACCAGTGCTACTCCGCTTCGTGTCGGATTGGCCGGAATTGGCGTGGTCGGCGCTGGTGTGGTCAAATTGCTTGAAACCAATTCTGCGCTGATTGCACGGCGCGCGGGCCGACCCGTCCAGATCGTCGCGGTCAGCGCGCGCGACCGGCATCGTGACCGCGGCATCGACCTGTCCCGTTATCGCTGGACCGACGATATGCAGGCGCTGGCTAATGACCCTGATGTCGACGTCGTGATCGAGATGATCGGCGGCGCTGACGGTCCGGCGCTGACGCTGGCGCGGCAAAGCATCGCAGCGGGCAAGGCATTTATCACCGCAAACAAAGCAATGATTGCGCACCATGGACTCGATCTGGCCGGCGCGGCCGAAGCGCGTGACACGCCGCTGAAATATGAAGCCGCCGTCGCAGGCGGCATTCCGGTTATTAAGGCCATACGCGAGGGCGCGTCGGCGAACGAGATCGCGCGCGTTTATGGCATTCTTAATGGCACCTGCAATTATATCCTGACGCTGATGGAGCGCGACGGCGCGGACTTTGCCGACGCGCTGGCGGCGGCGCAGGCGCAGGGATATGCTGAGGCTGATCCTTCGTTCGATATTGACGGGGTTGATGCCGCGCACAAATTGTCGATCCTCGCCGCGCTGTGCTTCGGCACGCGCCTCGATTTTGGCGCTGTTGGGATTGAGGGGATACGCGATCTTATCGCCGCCGACATCCGCGAGGCAGAAGCGCTCGGGCATCGGGTTCGACTGATCGGCATGGCGGAACGCGATGGGCATGCCCTTTACCAGCAGGTGCAGCCGTGCTTGGTGCCATCGGACCATCCGCTTGCCTATGTTCCCGGCGCGCTCAATGCCGTGGTCGCTGAAGGAAATTTTGTAGGCCGACTGTTTTTCGAGGGTGCGGGCGCGGGAGCCGGGCCAACCGCATCGGCGATCGTAGCGGACATCATCGATATCGCCCGCGATGAATATGGTCCTGCCTTTGCGATGCCGGTGGATGCGCTCGATGCCGCCGAACCGGCCGACCCCGGCTTGCGCGAAGGCAAGCATTATGTCCGCTTGATGGTTGAAGACCGCGTCGGCGTGCTCGCTGAAATTGCCGCGGCAATGCGCGATGCCGGGGTGTCGATCGAAAGCTTCATCCAGCGCGGTCAAGATGCGGGCGGTCAGGGCGTTGTCATGGTGCTGGTCACCCATCGGTGCAAAACATCGCGCGTTGCCGCTGCGCTGGCCGCGTTGGGCGCAACTCCGCACGTCATCGGCGCCCCTATGCACATGCCGATCCTCGACCTATAGTGGAGCAAGCGACGACCACGGGGGAAAAATGACGGCAATTCAATTGCGCGCGGCGTTCGGCCACGCGAAGGCACTGGCGGTTAAGGACTGGCAGGCGTTGCTGCTCTATCTCGCGTTGGGGGTGCTGGTCCCCTATCTGTTGCACGCTGGCGAACCGACCTTGTCGCTGCGCGCGCTCGTCGCCGTGGTTGCAAGCGGTGGCTATTTCGGCGGATCGCTTGCGGGACCATTTTACCTGGCAGCGATCATTGCAGTGCTGTGGACAGCGGCTCAGTTTGCGCTGTGGAACGCCTTGCTGCCCGATCTGCGCGAGGGACCGGTCAGCGAGATTATGTACGCACTGGTGGCCGGGGTGGCTTATCTGGTCTGCTATGTCGTCGCCAGCTTCCTGATCGCGGTGCTGCCCGGTTTGGCACTGGGTCTGGCGCTGGAGCCGCTGCGCTTGTCGGGCAGCGACGGCATGATGATTGCGGCCGGCATTCAGGCGCTGGTCAATTTGGGGCTGGGCGCATTCGTCGGCGCGCGGTTGTGGCTTACTGGACCCATTATGGCGGCGAGCGGAAGTATGAACCCTATCCCCGCGCTGATGGAATCATGGCGGCGAACGGCGCCGTCGTGGGGCAAGCTATTCCTCCTTTACTTCTTTCTCCAGATGGTGGCGACGCTTGCTTTTGTAGGCCTGTTCGCGGCGGGGAGCGCAATCATATTGGGAGACCCGCAGGGTGAAGGCTGGGGCGAAACCGCGATGGCTATCGTCTGGTTGCTGTTCTGGCTGGTCGTCTTCGCAGTGCAGGCGTTGCTTGCAGGCGGGACCTATCTGGCGAGTCACCGCGCAACCGACGCGCAAGTGTTTGCCTAGACATCACTCGGGTGGTGTTTCTCCCGCCGCTTCGGCCTCAGCGGCGCGCGCGGCCTCCATCGCCTTGACATGCTCGAGCAGCGGATTGGGCTGTGCGCGGGGGAAAAGGATGCCATCGGTGCCGATCCAGTTATAGGGCAGCTTGTCGAGGCTCATTGTCTTGACCGGGGGCGCTGGCGGAATCGAATCGCGGGTGGACTTGCCCACGCCAGCAATGGCGCGCAGCTCGGGCGACAGGCGGTTATCGGCGGTATCGCTGCCGCACACCACGATGGTGCCGTCCTCAGCGGGCTTGCAGCGGCGGATGGGGCTATAGGCCTCCTTCGCCTTGTCGATCATTGCCTGCGTATCGACCGGACCTTGCACTGGTGCTGCCGCTTCGGCCTGCATTGTCATCATCATGGCCAATAGCGCCGCCACACCACTCGACAAGGGCAACTTCCCTTCCTAAGGCCCCGCTGCAACCATTCCCCGACCGCTGCCTAACCCAACGGAGTCCGCTTGACCATGACCGAACGCAGCCAGACGCTTGACCGCGTACTAGTCCTCGAAATGGTGCGCGTCACGGAATCGGCGGCCATTGCGGCCTCCAAGCTGATCGGGCGCGGCGATGAAAAGGCGGCAGATGCCGCGGCAGTCGAGGCCATGCGCGCAGCACTTAACAGCCTCTACATGGACGGCACGGTGGTGATCGGCGAGGGCGAGCGCGACGAGGCGCCGATGCTGTTCATTGGTGAGAAGGTCGGCAACGCGCCGGGCAAAGGACCCAAGATCGACATCGCGCTCGACCCGCTGGAAGGGACCACCATTTGTGCCAAGGCTGGGCCCAACAGCCTGGCTGTGCTGGCGATTGCCGAGGAGGGCAATCTGCTCAACGCGCCCGATGTCTATATGGACAAGATTGCCGTAGGCCCCGGCTATCCGGCTGGCGTGATCGACCTCGACAAATCGGTGGCTGACAATGTCCGCGCCATCGCGGCGGCGAAGGGTGTGGCACCGCACGAGATTATCGCCTGCGTGCTCGACCGGCCGCGACATGAAAAGATCATTGCCGAGCTGCGCGAGCTGGGGTGCGGTGTGGTGCTGATCGGCGATGGCGATGTGGCCGGCGTCATTGCGACGACAGACCCCGACACCACCATCGATGTGTATATGGGTACCGGCGGTGCGCCCGAAGGCGTGCTCGCCTGCGCCGCGCTGCGCTGCGTCGGCGGCCAGTTCAAGGGCCGCTTGCTGTTCCGCAACGAGGCCGAACGCAGCCGCGCGCGCAAATGGGGCATCACCGACCTCGACAAACAATATGACATTCGCGAGCTGGCCAAGGGCGACGTCATCTTTGCCGCGACGGGCGTCACCGACGGCTCGCTGCTCGCCGGGGTCAAGCGGCTGAAGGGCGGCAAGATGACGACGGAGAGCGTCGTTATGCGCGCGTCGTCAGGCACCGTGCGCTGGATCAAAGGCGAACACCGGCTCGGTTAAAATACCCCCGCGGCCAACCCCACTGCCAGTGCCGCACCCAATTGCTCTGCCGCTGCCAACTCGGCTGCGCCAATCACCTTCGCCGCCCAGATCGCCTCGCCGGTCTGGGCGCCGGTGATGACGACCATTTCTTCGGCGATGCGGCGCAGGCGCCAGCCGGTGGCGATGCGGTCGAGCTGGCGCTGCGCGCCGGTGCCGTCGCTGCCGGCGCAGATGATGGTGGCATAGGGGCGGCCTTCGATCTGGCCGAGCGCGGCATAATAATTGCGGTCGAACATTTCCTTCATCGCGCCCGACAAGGTCGCAAGATTTTCGGGGGCAACGAACAGGTAGGCGTCGGCGGCGAGCAGCGCGTCGGCGCTGACATCGTCGGCGCGGCAAAGGTCGATAGCGACTTCGGGCGCAGTCGTCGCCCCGCGCGCCGCAGCGCGGGCGAGCGCCTCGCTGCCGCCGGTGCGGCTGTGCCAGATGATGAGGAGGGTCTTCATAACCAGCGTCGTCATCCCGGACTTGATCCGGGATAACAAGCCCCGTTCGCTCGTTGTCCCGGATCAAGTCCGGGACGACGACAGGCGGACGACGAGAGTGTGGGGCTTGCCAACGCGCGCGGCCCAGCGCAGCATCGCAGCTGGGAGAGGGAGGATTGCATGAGCACCAAATATCGTGCGCTGCTGGCTGCGGCGGGGGCAATCGCTTTGGCCGCGCCGCTGGTGGCGCAAGACGCCGCGAGCGAGCACACTATCGCCGCGAACAAGGCGCTGGCGGCGCGGCTGGCGCTGGCAGGGGGTAAGGATCGGGCCGAGGCGGCGCGCGGCAAGATTGCGGAAATCCCTGACGGTTTGATCAAAAAAGCCAATGGCGACGTGGTGTGGGACTGGCGACCCTATGCCTTCCTTGACGCCGCCGAAGCGCCGGCGAGCGTGAACCCGTCGCTGTGGCGGCAGGCGCAGCTCAATCGCATTCACGGGTTGTTCGAAGTGATGCCGGGCAAAATCTGGCAAGTGCGCGGCTATGATATTTCGGTGATGACCATTGTGCGCGGCAAGACCGGGTGGATCATCATCGACCCGCTGACGTCCGAAGAAACCGCCGCTGCATCGTGGCAACTGGCGATGGCGCATCTGCCGAGGCTGCCGATCAGGGCGATCATCTTTACCCACAGCCATAGCGACCATTTCGGCGGGGTTGGCGGCGTCGTGTCGCGCGAGCAGGTGACGCGCGACAAGATCCGCATCATCGCCCCGCACGGCTTTTCGGAAGAAGCGGTGGCAGAGAATGTGCTGGCCGGGACCGCGATGGGGCGGCGCGCGACATATATGTTCGGCAGCTTCCTTGCGCCCGGCGAGCGGGGACAGGTCGACACGGGGCTGGGCCCGCGCCTGCCTGCGGGGACCATCGGCTATATGGAGCCGACCGAGACTTTGCCCGAAACCGGCGGCCAGCTGAGCATCGACGGCATCAGCTTTGATTTCATGGACGCAGGGGGAACCGAGGCGCCGTCGGAGTTCATGTTCTATATCGCCGATTATAAGGCGTTGCATACGGCCGAGGTGGCGACCAAGACGCTGCACAATGTGCTGACCCTGCGCGGGGCGCAGGTGCGCGATGCGCTGTTCTGGTCCAAGGTGATCGACGCCGCGCGGGTGAAATGGGGCGA
Organism: uncultured Sphingopyxis sp.; assembly: GCA_964401155.1. Classification (GTDB taxonomy): domain Bacteria; phylum Pseudomonadota; class Alphaproteobacteria; order Sphingomonadales; family Sphingomonadaceae; genus Sphingopyxis. The sequence goes on along the minus strand of CAYNXF010000018.1, from coordinate 31,206 downwards.
TGTCGCACAGGTGCAGCTCGCCTCGCATGGTTGGCCGACGTGGGGGCAGCCACAGGTCGCCGCCTATCTGACCGAACAGCGCAACATCTATCGCTATATCCACGACCGCACGCTGAACCGCGCCAACAATGGCGCGACGCTGCACGAGGTGGCCGACGGCGTCGCCGAAGCGCCGGGGCAGGAGCAAGCGTTCGACACGCGCGGCTATTATGGCACGCTCAACCACAATATGAAGGCGACCTACCAGCGCTATTTCGGCTGGTGGGACGGGGTACCCGCCAATTTCAACCCGGTGCCGCCCGAGACGGCGGCGAAGGGCTATGTCGCGCTGGCGGGCGGGCCCGACAAGCTGCTGAGCGCAGGGCAGGCGGCGCTGGCGGCGGGCGATTACCGCTGGGCCGCCGAGCTGCTGAACCATCTGGTGTTCGCCGATCCCGCCAATGCGGCCGCGAAAGGCGCGCTCGCGTCGGCCTATGACCAGCTGGGGTATCAGGCCGAAAGCGGCGCGTGGCGCAATTATTACCTGGCCGCCGCCGCGACGCTGCGCGGCACCGAACGCGGCGGGGGCGTGAGCAATGGCCAGAGCCGCGCCTATATCGAAGGCATCCCGACCGCGTCGATCTTTGACGCGCTGGCAACGCGCTTCGATGCCGAGCGGGGACGCAAGCTGAAAGGCCAGTTCCAGTTCATCCTGCCCGACCGCGGCGAACGCGTGGCGATCGAGGTCGGCGGCGGGGTGGAATTCCCGCGCTTTGGCGGCAGCTTTGCCCAGCCGACCGCGACCATCACCATCGACCGCAAGGCGCTGGACGATGTATCGCTGGGCGCGGCGAGCTTTCCCCAGCTGCTGGCGTCGGGCGCGGTCAAGGTGGAGGGCGACATGGCCGCGTTCCTGGCCTGGTTCGCGCTGCACCCCCCCGCCAATGCGCGCTTCGGGGTGGTGGTGCCGTAATCAATCCTCCCTGTCGCGAAGCGATGGGGAGGTGGTCCCGAAGGGGTCGGAGGGGCGGCACTGCAGCAGTCATGCGACACGGGTGCCATGACGCACCAAGCCCCTCCGTCAGCCTTGCAGGCTGCGACCTCCCCATGTCTGCTACGCAGCCACAGGAAGGAGTTGGCTGCCGGTAAAGATACAAAAGACACCGCCGTTTTCACTTTTTCTGTATCCTTTGTATCCTGATGTGAAGTTACCGCGGCGCGGCGTTGTCGCGCATCGCGGCGCTGGTCAGCGTCATTTCGGGGCTGCCCGCGACCGTCACCGCACCGCCGCACCCACCGACCCCATGGCCGACAGCGCGTGAATGAGGCGCCGCTGCGCCAGCGGCGACCAGCCGCCCGCGCGGACGCGATCCATGGGCACGGGGGTGAAAGCGAAATGGGTCCCCGACAGATCGGGATCGGCGTGCTGAGCGGCGGGCACGGGCGAGTCGGGGAACGGGTCGACGGTCATCTAAAATGATGGAGCAAATTGCGCGCGTGTAGGAAAGGGGTTTTTCAATCGGCAGGAGGCGCAGCCGGTTCATGCACAGGCGCAGATGGCGCTACCATTGGCGTAACAGGTAGGACTGCTCCTGATGCCTCAATTGGCGACGTAGGGACTTGAAACCAAAGTCGTTCAGCAAACATAAAAGCAATTCCAATCGCTAAAAATATGGTTCCAAGTAAGAAAAGTCTGTGCGCTCTTCTATAGTGTCCTACACGCCTGATATAAATCTTTTCCAACGGTGATGTTCCATTGGTGTCCTGTGTCCAGCTCTCATCGAACAACTCTGCGTTATTGTGGCTGATTATATTCAAGGCCAATGCACAGCTGCACCCTGAGACGCCCATGGCCAAGAGTGACAAACCCAAGAAAAACGTGTCAGCACCGGGGCCGGTTGTCCATGGCGTGCCCATCTGCAGTGCAAAAGATGCTGCAGCCGAAAAGCCGCCGACAAGTCCAGCTAAACCTCCCGATTTTGTATCAATTATGTCGAGCGAATTGAGAACCGCTTTGTCAATCGACGTCTCGCCTTCCCCTTTTGCTGTTGCGATGAACTTAAAGAAGGCGCTGGGCGTTTTTTTGTCGGTCACTGTCTTCTCGCCACTGGATGCAGGATCAGCTCAATCTCAACTGGCCAAACCTCAAATCAAGAAAAAAGCGTTCGGAATGTGAGGTTCACGCGAGGTCCACAGGGAGCTGTTTGCTTGTTGATCCCGTGCTTCCAATTGTGCTGCGTTGCACCTTTCATGAGCAATACCGTGCCAGCTTCCAATGGAACTTTGACCAACGGCAATTCCTTGCGAAACTTGTGCTTCATAAGAAAAGTGCGGGTCGCGCCGAACGTCAGCGACGCAATGACCGGATTGGGGCCGAGTTCTTTTTCATCGTCGCTGTGGAATCCCATACTGTCGTTGTGGTCACGATAGAGATTCAGAAATACGGCATTGAAGGTTGCATCGGTGCAATCTTCGATCCGGCGTTTGATCTCGCGCAGCAGATCAGTCCACGGTAGGGGGCGCAGGCTGATGCCGGAATAATCATACTGCTTTCCCGGGTCGCCATAGAGCGACACCAAGCGTGGCTGGTCGTACCTTTTGCCGTAGATGTTGACGGCCTCCTGCCGCCAGATTGTCTGCTCCATCAACTTGCTGAGCATCTGACCGTAGGGCAGCGGTGTCTCCATGCCGTGCAGGATCGACACGTCGGCATCCGGCATGGCAATCGACTCAAACTGCCGGTCAAGGGTGAATAAGTCTTTCATAGGTTCAAGTGATCACTGCTTTGACAAAGTTTTTTGCATTCTTTTTTGGGCGATGATTTAGCTCGGTTTCCAACGCCAAAATGCATCCCTTAGAGTCGGGACAACCCATACCATGGTCCGGCTGAGAAATCACCGAACTAGCACCTGTCGGCATATTGCTCTCGATGTAGCGCCAGCCAGCGCCGCCAGTGTCGGCGAAATCCACTGCAAGAAATATTTTTCCTGCACCCATTGAACCAAACATGTGCTGCCAAAATTGCCTTGAGGCTCCGACGATCCTCGCCTTTCTGATTTCTGAAGCAAAAAAATTGGCCATCACTAGGTGAAAACGCGAGAAGTCGAGATGCTCATATGTCTGAGGATCGGTGGCGTCGAATGTCACAAATTCAAGCCTGATGTCGATACCCGGCGAGACACATGCAAGAACCCGTTGGCATGCTTCTTCCCAAGAGGATTCTTTATCAAAAATTGTGACTTCAACCCGATTTCCAAGATTCTCGGCTTCAATTTCGCGAAAGTATCTGCAAAGACCAATGATCTCTGTCCCTGGTCCTCCACCCACACATGCAATTCGTGTTGGGTTTCTAGAGAAAATAGAGGGCCTAATCTTTGGTTTTAATGATTTCAATGCGACGTAAATAAAATATCCATGTGCCACAGAGTATTTATAAAGGTAGCAAAATTTCTTGACGATTGAGCTATAGTCTGGGTTGTCGACGGGAGAGTAGTTTTTCGCTTCAAATCATCAAAATGTGAATTGACCACTGAGACGAAATCTTTGCCATGCTGGGCGCGGGCAAGAGCTTCATAGTGGGAAACTACGGGTCGTATTCGTTGGTAGTCACTCATACATCCCCACCGGATTCAAAAATGTTCTATTAATGTTCTCATAATCTGAGGATCGCTGCAACCCCAAAATAGCGAGCCCCTGTCGCCAATCGATTTGGACACCCCCTCAACACGCCCCCAACGCCCCTCCAAGCAAACCCCCCAGCCCCTTCTTGCACTTGGGTTTGTCCTCGGGCTTATCCGCGCTGCCCATCTGCCCCATGTCCGGCCCTCCCACCAGGAAGCTGGTGGTGCTGCGGTGGCGGACGCGGGCGGTCCAGATCAGGTCCCAGCGGGCTTTGGCGTCGGCGGGTTTGGGCGGGTAGGCGAAATTCTCTTCGGGGCCATAGGCGAACAAGTTGCCCATCAGAAAGTCGGGGGCGTCGCGGCGGACTTCGGCGGGGATGGTGCACTGGGTGATGGCGGGGGGCAGCACCGCCTTGCGGTTGATCAGGCGCGTGACTTCGGCCGGGGAAATCCAGTCGGTCAGGCCGCCGAAGAAATCGCGGGATGCGCTGGATGACCACCAGACAAGATCGGTGGCGTCGTCGGGGCCGCTGCCCTTGGCGCCGAACGCCCAGAGGAAATAGCCGGTGCTGCGCGGCACGCTGTTCCAGCTGACGGGCACGCCCGCGGTGCCGTCAACGGCTTTGGCCTTTAGCGGATCGAGGAAATCCTGCGCCAGCGTGAAGGCGATTTCGGGGCTGTAATTGCCCGTAATGCGGTGCGCGCCGATCAGGCTGCTGTCACCCTTCAGCCGTTTATTGTCCGCGCCGGGCCAGTATCCGTACGTCTTGCTGTTCGACATTTGCGCGCCGTAATCGCGGATGACGGTGCTGGCGAACAGGTTTGGCGGTACTTGCCCCGCCGCCATTTTGGCAAAGTCGATGACGACCGGCTGGCCCTTGGGCGCTTTCGCGCCGCAGCCCCAATAGATAAGCAGGCGGCCCTTGGGCTTTTTGAACTCGCGCTCTTCGGGCGGCTTGTCGTCATCGGCGGGGCCGGGCTTGCCGGGTTCGGGGGTGAAGAGCGGCACCGATTTGCCGAGCTTGGCACCCGCGGGCATGAAATGGTCGGCCTTGGCCTTGCCCTTCGTCGGCAATTGCTGCGAGCCGAGGCGCAGTTCGAGCTCGCGGATGGGACCGCCGCCGCCGCCCATCATCATGGAGAGCGCTCCCCCCATGCCGCCGCCCGCCATTGCCATAAAGCCGCTGGTGGTGCCGGCGCGCATGTCATAGCGCGCGACGGGGCCGGTCTGCGGGTTTTGGGTGGCCGCCGGGCCGACCAGCAGCGCGGCGGTGGCGGCGAGCAACAAGGCGCGGGTGGTGAACGTGCGGGGGATCATGGCGACATCCTTTCATACCGACAGCGCCCTTGCGGACACGCTGCCAAAACTTTGGCCAAGCGAGCCAGTGGATTGATCCGTCCCGCCGAACTTGTTCCCCGGCGAAAGCCGGGGTCCAGCGCGGCTTGGCGCAAGGCCGCTGTGGGCCCCGGCTTTCGCCGGGGAACCGATGCTGCCTTGGCTGACCGTGATTCAACCCTGCTGCTGCACCTCGCTACACCAAATGGATGCGACCCGATGTGATGGCGCGCACGCTACCATGAAGAAATTGCGCGGCCAAGGCATTGCGGGCGGGCGGGTGAAGCCTTACTGATAAGTGTATGAGCGAAGTGCAACACTCCGATGCCGCTGGACCCGACGCTGAAGCCAGGGTTCCCGCGCCGCCCGATGACCCCTGGCTCAGCGCGGCGTTGCAGCCGGTGGACCCCGCCTATCCCAAGGTGATGCGGATCGGCATTGCGCTGAGCTGGCTGCCGCTGATGATTGGAGCGGTGGCGGTCGATGCGCTGGTGATGCCGCAGATCGAGGGGCCGGTGGGGCTGGTGACGGCGCTGGTGTGGTTCGCCGCGCTGATCGCCATCGTGATGCTGCCCGCGCGGCGCTATGAGCGGCTGGGTTTTGCGCTGGGCGACGAGGATCTGCGCGTCGCGCGCGGCTATTTCTTTCGCACCGACACCATCGTGCCGTTCGTGCGCGTGCAGCATATCGATGTGGGGCAGGGGGTGATCGAGCGGCGCTATGGCCTGTCGCACCTGGTCGTCCACACATCGGGCACGCACAACAGCACGGTGACGCTGCCGGGGCTGCCCGCGCGGCATGCGGCCGAGATGCGCGATGTAATCCGCCGCCAAATCGTGTCGGACTTTGCATGAGCGAAGCGGCGCTGACGCTGGTGGAAGAGGATGAAGGCTGGCGGCGGCTGTCGCCGCTGACGCTGTTGCTTGCGGTGATCGGGCTGGGGCCGAAGCTGGTGCGGATGGTGCCCGCGCTGGCGGCCATCGGGATCGCGGGCAGCTGGACCTATGTCGCGCCGGCGATGGGGGTGTTCCTGCTGGCGAGTTTGGGGTTCAGCTGGCTGGCCTGGGCACGCTTTCGCTGGCGGATCGCCGAGGATGCGGTGGTGATCGAAAGCGGCATATTCGACCGCCAGCACCGCACCATCCCCTTTGACCGCATTCAGGACGTCAGCATTGAACAGGGTGTGGTGGCGCGCGCGCTGGGCCTGGCCAAAGTGGCGTTCGAAACCGGCGCGGCGGAGGCCAAGAAGGGCGAAGGCGACCTCGATGCGCTGGCGCTGGAGGAAGCGGAGGACCTGCGCCGTTCCATCCGCGCGTGGCGCAGCGGCGCGGTGGTGGCGGCCGACGGGGCGGCCGAAGCTGCGGACGATGATGATGAGTTGTTCAGCATGTCGCCGCAGCGGCTGGTGCTTGCCGGGCTGTTCAACTTTTCGCTCGCCGCGCTGGCGGTGGTGGGCGTGGCGGCGCAGTGGTTCGATGACCTGCTGCCCATGGATATATTCAGCGTGCGATTCTGGATGAACCTGGCCGAAGACAGCGGGGTCGATGATTGGGTCGCGGCGCACCAGTGGGTTGCGGGGGTCGGCGCGATCATCGCGCTGTTGTTCGTCGGCTTTGCGACGGGCGTGGTGCGCACGGTGCTGGTCAACTGGAACTTCCTGCTGACCCTGGGGCCGCGCGCGTTTCGCCGGGTGCGCGGGCTGACGACGCGGACCGATGTGGCGATCCCGCTGGCGCGCGTGCAAGCGGCGGTGGTGGCGACCGGCCTGGTGCGCCAGCGCTGGGGCTGGCACGAGCTGCGCCTGCAGAGCCTGGCGAGCGATGGCGGCGAGGAAAAAGACCACCAGCTGGTGCCGTTCGGGCAGCTGGCCGATATCGACCGGGTGCTGGCGCCGGTGCGGCTGGCGCGGCCCGCGGGCGATAGGGATGCGGTTCAGGTGCCGGTGCTGGCGCAGGCGGCGGGGATGCTGATGGTTGCGGCCTTGCTGGCGACCGGAGGGCTGGTGGCGGTGCTGCTGGGGCTGTGGCAGGGCGCGGGTCCGCTGCTGGTCGCGGCGGTGATGGTCGTCGGCGCGTTGCTGCCCGCCACGCGCCACCGCTGGGCCGAGGATGGCCGGGTGCTGTATATCTGGCGCGGCTGGTGGTCGCCGCGGCTGACCATATTGCCCTTTGCCAATGTGCAGAGCGCGGACCTCGCCGACGGGCCGCTGTTGCGCCGGTTCGGCTGTGTGCGGTTGGCGCTGGGCGTGCCGGGCGAAAGTGCGCTGGCCAGTCACGATATCGATGCGGTGCCGGCGACGCTGGCGGCAGATTTGCGCGCACGCATTCTTGCGGCGCGGGCGGTTCGGGCATGAGCGGCGAAATTGCCCTTGGCATCACGCACAGCATCAGCGGGCAAGGGTGGCGATGGCGGCGGGCGAGCAACGACGTGGGGGGCGACGGGCTGACCCCGCAGGATCTGGTCACGCAATTGCTGCTCGCGCGGGGAGTGGAGCCCGATGATCTGGAGCGTCACCGCGCACCGTCCCTGCGCGGCTTCATGCCCGACCCTGCCATTTTCCAGGATATGGAGCGCGCTGCGGCGCGGCTGGCCGACGCGGTTCAGGCAGGTGAGCCGCTCACCATCTTTGGCGACTATGACGTCGACGGGGCGACGTCGGCAGCGCTGCTGGTCCGCCTGCTGCGGCAATTGGGGTTGGAGCCCGGAGCGTATATCCCCGACCGGCTGATGGAGGGTTATGGCCCGTCGGGCGCGGCGCTGGTCAAACTGGGCAAGGCAGGATCGCGGCTGATCGTCACTGTCGATTGCGGCGCACAGGCGTTCGAAGCGCTGGCCGAGGCGCGCGCGGCGGGCATCGAGGTCATTGTGGTTGACCACCACCAGTGCGCGACGTCGCTCCCCGACGGCTATGCGATCGTCAACCCCAACCGGCTGGATGAGGCCCCGGAGGCGGCGGTGCATGGCAATCTGGCGGCGGTGGGCGTGGCTTTCCTGCTCGGCGCGGCGCTGCTGCGCCTGTTGCGGGCGCGCGGCTACTTTGCGAACCGCGCCGAGCCCGATCTCAAGCAATTGCTCGACATCGTCGCGCTCGGCACGGTCGCCGACGTTGCCAAGCTGACTGGTTTCAATCGCGCGCTGGTGACGCAGGGCCTTAAAGTGATGGCGCGGCGCGCTAATGTTGGGCTTAGCGCGCTGATGGACGCCGCGCGCCTGACGCGCAGTCCGCAGGCGAGCGATTTGGGCTTTGCGCTGGGGCCGCGCATCAATGCGGGCGGACGCGTCGGCAAATCGGACCTCGGCGTGCGGCTGCTGACCACCGAGGACGCAGGCGAGGCGGCCGCCATAGCCGCCGAGCTGTCGCGCCTTAATGAAGAGCGCCGCGCCATCGAGGCCGGCGTGCTCGACGAGGCGCTGGCCAAGGGCAGCGCCACCGCCAATGCCGCCGTGTCCATCGTCTCGGGCAACGGCTGGCACCCCGGCGTCATCGGCATCGTCGCCGCGCGGCTGAAGGAACGCATGGGCCGCCCCGCCATCGTCATCGCGGTGGACGAGGCTGGCGTGGGCAAAGGGTCGGGACGCTCGATCAACGGCGTTGATCTGGGCGCAGCGGTGCTGGCGGCGAAGGACCACGGCCTGCTGGTTGCAGGCGGTGGGCATGCAATGGCGGCGGGCCTTACCATCGATGCAGGCAAGATCGACGCATTGACCGAGTTTCTGAACGACCGTCTGGCCGAAGCCGTGGCGCGCGCGACCGCCGACCGGATGCTGTCCATTGACGCGGTGCTCGCCCCGCGCGGCATTGCACCGCTGTGGTGCGACGCCATCGAGGCGGCGGGGCCCTTTGGCGCCGGCTGGCCCGCTCCGCGCGTCGCCACCGGGCCGGTACGCATCGTCGATGTGTCGGTGGTCGGCACCGACCATGTCCGCGCGCTGGCCAGCGGCGACGATGGCGCGCGTTTCAAGGCAATGGCGTTTCGCAGCGCGGAAACTGAATTGGGTCAGGCGCTGCTGGCCTCGCGCGGGCGGCGGCTGTGGCTCGCGGGCCGCGCCAAACGCGACGATTGGGGCGGGCGCGAGGCAGCCGAACTGCACGTCGAGGATGCGGCCTGGGCAGATTAGCTAATGCCGCGGTCGTTTACCGAAGACCTGAGCTTGTCGAAGGGCGTGTCGCAGGTAAGTGCCATTGGCGCGTTTCTGCGCCGCGCGCTTCGACAAGCTCAGCGTTACGGTTTAATTTGAAACCTGCTCCACACCCCTTGACCCCCCGCAAGTGCCCGTCTAAGGCGCGCGCTCACCGAACGACGGCCCCTTCGTCTAGCGGTCTAGGACGTCGCCCTTTCACGGCGAAAACACGGGTTCGAGTCCCGTAGGGGTCACCATTTCTGTCGCGGTGGGTCAGCCCGTTTCCGATGATGAACGCTGGTCCGGCGTCAGGGTGTGCTTGATATTGCGCAGCAGTCGGCCCAGCACCCAGATAACGGCCACAGCTGCCAGCGCCAGCACAATAGCAATGCCGATGGCGAGCGCTGGAAAGGCGATGGCGAGCGCCAATAGTCCGCCTGTGGCGACGTCTTCGCTCGCCGACACGGCGGCATTGCTAAATGGTTCGGGGCTGACGTTGACGACGGCGCGGGTTGTCGCCTTTGCCCCGTGGCTGAGCAGCGCGCCGCCGCCGCCGAGCAGGAAGGCGATCACCTGCCATCCAGGGTCCGACGCATCGACCAGCGCCAACGCCAATAGCGCACCGCCCAAGGGTCGAACGAAACTGTGGATGGCGTCCCAGGCGCTATCGACCCAGGCCACTTTATCGGCAAAAAATTCGGCGATGGTGCCAACGGCGGCGACGCCGAGCACCCATGGCTCAGCCAGCACTTTCAGCGCCGCAAGATGCTCGGGCAAGGGCAGCCAGCCGAAATGCATCGCCGTGCCCGTGGCGAGGATGGTGAGATAGAGCCGCCACCCAGCCAGCAGGCTGAGGCTGCCCGCTATCCCCAAAATCTCGGCAATGCCCATCCGCGCCCCGCTTGAACGATGTTGCCAGCCAACATGCTCCGCGCCGCCATGCCATGCAAGCCTTGCGCGGCGTCGCGAGCGCGCTACCAGCAAGGGATGAACGAAGAGATTGTGATTGAGGGCGCCATTCCTGCGGCGACGCTGGTCATCATGCGCCCCGGCGCGGAGGCAGCTGAGTTATTGCTGGTGAAGCGGGCAACCACCATGGCCTTTGCCGCCGGGGCCGTTGTTTTCCCTGGCGGGCGCATCGATCCTGATGATCATGGTGTGGCGGCCCTGCACGGTATGCCAACGCTGGAAGGCGCGGCCCGGGTCGCGGCGCTGCGCGAAACAATCGAGGAAACGGGGTTGCCAGTCGGATGGCCAACGCTGGAACCTGATTCGCTGGAGGCGGTGCGCGCTGACCTGCTCGCTGAACGGCCGCTGTCGTCGATTCTCGCCGAGCGCGGCGACCGGTTGGAGCTGGACGCGCTGGTGCCATTTGCGCGTTGGTGCCCCAATTTCAAGGAAGCGCGCACCTTTGACACCTGGTTCTTTGCGGTTGCCGCGCCCGACCATGGGCACGAGCTGAGCGTTAGCGAAGCCGAACACAGCCATATTTTCTGGGGCACGGCGCGCGAGGCGCTCGATGCCGCCGATGCTGGCGACATCAGCATCATTTTTCCAACCCGGCGCAATCTGGAAAGGCTTGCCGGCCATGCATCGGTGGACAGTTTCGCGCAGCACGCACGCCAATACCCCGTGCGCCGGATAACCCCGTGGATCGAAGAGCATGACGAGGGTACGAGGTTATGTATTCCGACCGATTTGGGCTATCCCGTCACCTCCGAAAACTGGGAAAAAGTGCGCAGAGGGTGATTTTTGTCGCAAAGCAATCTTCAATCCGACGGATATTCGCGGCATTCCGTCGTCAAAGGTTACCAGCTTCATAAAATGCGACAAAAAGAATGTTGCAATGCCGCAGGTCAGTGGCTAATGCCCTTTTGACTGTTCAGACGGTCGGGGACTTCTCCTCCCCGCAACCATCTGAAAACAGGCAGTCCAGTGGATGGAGACGATAATGAACATTCTCAAGAAGGCGGCTGTTGCTCTTGCTGCCACGTCGATGCTGGTCGCACCGGTCGCTGCTTCGGCTGCTCCGCTTGCTGACCTGCGTGCCATTTCGGCAGTTGAAGGTGAAAGCGACGTCGAAGGCGCGTCGTGGGTCCTGATCCTGATCGGTGTTGCTGCGGCCATTGGCGCCATCGTAGCAATCGCTGACGGCAGCGACGACGAACCGACCAGCCCGTAATCGGCTGATCGTTCAAAGCTATACAGAGGGGTCGTTGCCTTTGGCAGCGGCCTCTTTGCTGTGTCTTGGTGATTGGTTTGGGCTCTTTGAGCTCTTCCAGCCGAATCTCTTCAGGACCAAAAGTTCAAAGCCCCCGCCTAGAATTTAAGGCCTCGCATTTCGCGCGATCGGGCCAGCGGAATGACATGCCGCGCCCGCGCGACCGCGTTCGGGTTGATTTCGGCGGTGATCAGCGTCGGCGCTGAATCTGGCGAATCGCCACCGCAGGCCTCAGCCAATATTTCGCCCCAGGGATTGATGATCAGGCTGTGACCATAAGTGGCGCGGCCATCGGCGTGCGTCCCGGCCTGCGCCGCGGCGACGATGAAGCAGCCGGTCTCAATCGCGCGAGCGCGCAGCAGGACATGCCAATGCGCCTGGCCGGTGGGCACCGTGAAAGCCGCCGGAACGGCAATGATGTCGGCTCCGGCCCCCGCCAGCGCGGCGAATAGCTCGGGAAAACGCAGATCGAAGCAGATCGTCAGGCCCAGCCGTCCAGCGGGGGTGTCGGCCAACGCAATCCGGTCACCACCAGCATAAGCCGCTGATTCGCGCCAGCTTTCACCGCTGGGCAGGTCGACATCGAACATATGCACCTTGTCATAGCGCGCGGCGAGATCGCCATCGGGCGAGAAGACCAAGCTGCGGTTGACGCGCCGTGCGCCATCGTCGGTCAGGAAGGGCGCTGATCCGGCATGCAGCCACAATGCGTTGTCGGCGGCGATGGCGGCCAGCCGCGCGGGCCAGCGCGAATCGTCTTCGCGCGCAATGTGCGCCGCCGACCGCTGCCGATCGCGGTCGAGCAGCAGCGCCATTTCGGGCAAAAACAGCATTGCCGCGCCTGCGCTGCGCGCTGCGGCTGCGGCGGTGGCAATCTGGTCCAGATTGGCGTTTGGATCGATCCCGCTTGTCATCTGGGCGGCGGCGATGATGATGTCGTGCATCGCGGCACGATAGGCGGCGACCACCATGGCAACAAGAATATTGGCGGAACCGCTTTCGTTCATTGGCGCGCAAGCTTTTGTGAGGCTAGAAGGGCGGAATGTTGAACCTCCCCCGCTGGCGCGTGCTGCGCTGGATCGCTCCCGTCTTTGCTCTTGGTTTGCTGGCTCCGGCCAGTCTCACCGCCACCGAGCCATCGGCGAGCAGCGTCCCTGCCGATGACTGGCTGTATGTCGGCAGCGACATTCCGCGCGATCCCGAATGGACGTTCGGCACGCTGCCCAATGGACTGCGCTACGCGGTACGCAACAATGGCGTGCCCCCGGGGCAGGTGTCGATTCGGGTGCGGCTTGATGTGGGGTCGCTATTCGAGCGCGACGACGAACGCGGCTTTGCCCATTTGCTCGAACATTTGGCCTTTCGCGGGTCCGAGCATGTACCCGATGGCGAAGCGCGGCGGATCTGGCAACGATTTGGTGTGACCTTTGGCAGCGACAGCAATGCCCAGACAACGCCGACGGAAACGGTCTATAAGCTTGACCTGCCCAGCGTGACTCCCGACTCGCTGGACGAGGGGATGAAGCTGCTCGCCGGGATGATCCGTGCGCCGCGGATCGAAACGACCTCGGTTGACGCCGAGCGCAGCGTTGTGCTGGCCGAATTGCGCGAGGCCGATGGGCCGCAGTTGCGCGTCAGCGACCGGATGAACAACCATATCTTCGCCGGACAACGGCTGGCGGGGCGCTCGCCTATCGGTACGCCCGAAACGCTCGCGGGCGCGCGCGCGGAAAGTGTCAGCGATTTTCACCGGCGCTATTACCGGCCCGAGAATGCCGTCGTGGTGATGGTCGGCGACGGCGACCCGGCGAACTTTGCCGCATTGATCAAACGCCATTTCGGCGGCTGGCGCGGCAAGGGCAAGGCGGGCGAAATGCCGCCGCTGGGCGATCCCGATCCGGCGCAGCCCAAGGTTGCGGTCATCGCTGAACCGGCGCAGCCGCGCACCCTGACGCTGGCGACGATCCGGCCCTGGCGGCACCAGATCGATACGCTCGCCTATACGCGCCAGCTCTACCTCGATTTTCTGGCGACCGCGCTCATCAACCGCCGGTTTGAGCGCGCGGCGCGCTCGGGCGGGACTTATCTGGTCGCCAGCGCACAGCAGGAAGTGGTGAGCCGCTCGGCCGACATTACCACAGTGCAGGTCGTGCCCGCGGGCGACAATTGGCAGGAGGCGCTGCGCGATGTCCGATCGGTTATCGCTGCCGCTGTCAGCACCGCGCCGACGCAGGCCGAGATCGACCGCGAGGCCAATGAAATCGCTGCCTTTCTGCAAAAAGAACTCGACAATGCCCGCAACGAGCCCGCTGCGCGGCTGGCCGATGATGTCGTCCGCGCGGTCGACATCGGCGAGGTGGTGACCAATCCGGCGACGCAGGTCAGCATGTTCGCGGCAATCCGCGCCAGCGCCTCGCCGCAAGTCATGCTGGAAACGACGCGCAAGCTGTTCGCCGGACCGGTCGAGCGACTGGCCATGGTTGCGCCGGCGGCGATGCCCGGCGACGAATTGGCCCTGGCGCAAGCGCTCGCCGAGCCCGCCGTGGCGCTGGTGCAAAATGTTGACGCCAAGCCGGTGACCATGGCCGATGTGCCGGCGCTGGGCCCGCCCGGCACGGTCAGCGAGGTCGCGCAAATCCCGGGGCTCAATGCCCGCCGCTTTGTGCTGAGCAACGGCGTCGTCGCGCTGGTGTCGAGCAATGGCGTGGAACCTGACAAGGTCCGCGTCAACGTGCGCTTCGGCAATGGCGCGCGCAGCGTGGCGGCTGATGCGCCGAGCTTGCTGTGGACAGGCGATTATGCGCTCGCGGCGAGCGGCATCGGTTCGCTGGGGCAGAATGAGCTCGACGAATTGACCAACGGCCGACAGCTCCAGTTGAATTTTGCGGTCGAAGACAATGGGTTTGAGTGGACCGCAGAAACCAGTCCCGCCGATCTGGCCGACCAGTTGAAGCTGATTAGCGCCAAGCTGGCCCAGCCCGGGTGGGACCCGGCGCCCATCGCGCGGCTCAAACTGGGAATGCTCACCGGCTTTGACCAGGCCGAAACGACGCCGGGCGGCCTGATCGAGCGCGATCTGCTCGCCTGGCTGCGCGACCGCGACAGCCGCTGGCAGCCGCCATCGCGCGAGGCGATCAACGCGCTGACGCCCGAAGCCTTCCGCGCTTTTTGGGAACCGCAGCTGAAATCGGGGCCGATCGAGGTGCAGTTGTTTGGCGATCTGGGCAGTGTTGATGTCGGGACGCTGCTTGCCGAAACGCTGGGCACGCTGCAGCCGACGACCCCCACTCCGCCCGCGGGCGGCCAACGACTGACCTTCCCCGCCGCGACCCCGACGCCGCGCGTGGTGACCCACAAGGGCGATTCGGGGCAGGCGGCGGCACTGCTCGCTTGGCCGACGGGCGGCGGCATCGGCGGGATCCGCACCGGCCGCCAGATCGATGTGCTCGCTGCCATTTTCAACGACCGGCTGTTCGAACGGCTGCGCGCGCAGGACGGCGCGAGCTATGGGCCGATTGTGACCAGCGACTGGCCAACGGGATTTGACGACGGCGGCTATTTGCTGGTCGGCAGCCTGCTGGCGCCGAAGGACATCGACCGCTTCTTTGACATTGCCGGAGACATTGCGCGCGAGCTGGCCAGCAAGCCGGTCAGCGATGACGAGTTGGGGCGGGCCGCCGGACCAATTCGCGAACAGATTACGCGCGCGCTGACTGGCAACCTTTACTGGATGCACCTGCTGGAGGGGGCCTCGCGCGATCCGCGCGTGGTGCGTGCGGCGCTGAGCATCGAAGATCATGCACGGGCCATTACCCCCGCCGATATTCAGGCGCTGGCGCAGCGCTATCTGGTTGCCGAGCGGCGCTGGTCGCTGGTGATATTGCCGCCAGGCCAAACGCTGGCCGGGACGAGGGTGGGTGGCGACGCAAACGCCGCCCCGCGCTGATTCGGGTTTAGTCGCGGTTGGGTTTTCCAGCCAAAGAGCGCAGGTTGCGGAACCGTGGTTCGCGGTCCAGCTCGCCTTTGGTCATGATTTCGCGCCGCATGCGGTCGCGCACGTCGTGGATTGACGCGATCACCGGGCCCATCGCGACGCCCAGATCAAGCAGCAGCGCTTCGGCCAGTTGCAGCGAACTTTCGAGCGTTTCGGGCACGGCGTCGGTGGCGCCGGCGCGATAGAGATCGGCAGCATGGTCGGCATCGCGGGCGCGGGTGATGATCGGCAATTGCGGGAAGCGCGCGCGCAACTTGCGCGTCAGGGCGAGCTGCTGCACGGGATCGTCCATCGTCATAACCACCGCATGCGCGGCCGCCAGATCGAGCCGGTCGATCACCCCGGCGCGGCTGACGTCCGCGAAGCGGATGGCAAAGCCTGACCGCCGCGCCGCTGTTACGGTGTCAATGTCGGCATCGACCGCCAGATAGGGGCGGTCATGTTCGCGCAGAAGCTCGGCCACGGTCTGACCCACGCGGCCAAAGCCGACGACCAATGTCCGGCCGGAAATGTCATCGCCGGTGTCAATGGGGGCCCCAGCCAGCTCAATCCGTCGCGCGATATCGTGGCCAACGCGGGCCAGCAATGGCGTGATGGTCAAACCGATGGCGGTGACAATTTGCCAGAATTCTCCGGTGGCACGATCGACCAGTCCGGCGGTCATTGCAGCGGTGAGCACGATCAATGTGGTTTCGGATGGGCTGGCCATGAGCACGCCAACTTCTGCCGCCGTGCCGCGCCGCGCCCCCGCCATGCGCAGCAGGCCGCCGGTAACCAGTGCCTTGACCAGCACCACGCCGACGACCGCCAGCACCAACTGCGGCCACTGCGCCGCGATCTTCTCAAGGTTCAGGCTCATCCCGACGCTGATCAGGAAGACGCCCAGCGCCAACCCTTTGAACGGGTCGATGATGGCTTCGACTTCGGCATGATAGTCAGTTTCGGCGATCATCAGGCCGGCCATCAGTGCGCCAAATATCGGCGACAGCCCGACTGCTGCCGTCGCCATCGCTGCGACGATCACGACCAGCAGGCTGGCGGCAAGAAAAATCTCGCTGCTCTTGGCGCGTGCCGCTTGCGCGAACATCACCGGCAATATCCAGCGACCGGCGGCGGCGAGCACCGCGACCACCACCGCGCCCTGCCATAGGGTCGTCATGAGCAGTGCCAGTCCGCCCTCGCCCTCCATGGCAGGTGCAAGCGCACCGAGCAGGAAGATAATGGGCACAATGGCCAGATCCTCGAACAGCAGCATGGCAAAGGCTGAGCGGCCGACGGTGCTCTTGGTGCCGGTAATGCGCAGCACCAACGCGGTTGAGGATAGCGCGAGCGCAAGCCCCAGCCCCAGCGCCGCGGCGGGCGCATAGCCGCCAAAGGCAAAGAGCAGCAGCGCGAGGATGACGCCGCCGCCGATCAGCTGGCCCGCGCCCACCCCGAACACCAGCTTGCGCATGTTCCATACGCGGCGGAACGACAATTCCAGCCCGATGGAAAACAAGAGCAGGATAATGCCAAGTTCGGCAAAGGGCGCAATCGCCTCACGGTTGCTGATCGAGAAATATTGGAGCCAGGGCCGCTCATTGGCGAGCGCCCCCAGCATGGCGGGACCGACCAGCACGCCGACCAATATGAAGCCGATGACCGGGGAAATGCGGATGCGCGCGAAAGCGGGGATGACAATCCCCGCCGCGCCCAGCACGACCAGCGTGTTCGCAAGTCCGCTGCTGCCATAATCAATCGCCATGCACCGGCTATGGCGCATGCGGGGCCGATTGTCAGGGGCGATTTGGCTGGGTCAGCCGAAACCATCACTTCTCGTCGTCCCGGACCCTTCGACAAGCTCAGGACAGGCTTGATCCGGGACAACATACCCACGCCGCTTGTTATCCCGGATCAAGTCCGGGATGACGAAAGGGCAAAGGAAAGGGCGGCCGCTATGCCGTGCTTACTTCCAGCTGCCCATCGCTTTTTCGAGATTCTCGCGGATCGCCTCGAAGAACATCTCGGTGGTCATCCAGCTCTGGTCGGGGCCGATCAGCAGCGCGAGGTCTTTCGTCATCTTGCCTTCTTCGACGGTCTGGATGCAAACACGCTCGAGTGTCTGGGCAAAGCGGGTGACGTCGGGGGTGTCGTCAAACTTGCCGCGATAGGAAAGGCCCTGGGTCCAGGCGAAGATTGACGCGATGGGATTGGTGCTGGTCGCCTTGCCCTGCTGATGCATGCGATAGTGGCGGGTTACGGTGCCGTGCGCGGCTTCGGCCTCGACCGTGCGGCCATCGGGGCTGAGCAAGACCGAGGTCATGAGGCCGAGCGAACCAAAGCCCTGGGCCACCGTGTCCGATTGCACATCGCCGTCATAATTCTTGCAGGCCCAAACGAACTTGCCGCTCCATTTCAGCGCGGAAGCAACCATGTCGTCGATCAGGCGATGTTCGTAAACGGTGCCGGCCGCCTTGAACTTGTCAGCGAATTCGGCGTCGAACACTTCCTGAAAAATATCCTTGAAGCGCCCGTCATACGCCTTGAGGATGGTGTTCTTGGTCGACAGATAGAGCGGCCAACCGCGCCCGGCGGCGTAGTTCATGCAGGCACGGGCGAAATCGGCGATGCTGTCGTCGAGGTTGTACATGCCCATGGCGACGCCCGAAGAGGGGAATTGGAACACTTCCTCGTCGATGACCGTGCCGTCATCACCTTCGAACACCAGCCGCAATTTGCCGGGGCCGGGAACGCGAAAGTCGGTCGCCTTATACTGGTCACCGAACGCATGGCGGCCAACCACAATGGGATCGGTCCAGCCGGGGACGAGACGCGGCACATTTTTGATGACGATCGGTTCGCGGAACACAACGCCGCCCAAAATGTTGCGGATGGTGCCGTTGGGCGACTTCCACATCGATTTCAGGCCAAATTCCTCGACGCGCTGTTCGTCAGGGGTGATGGTCGCGCATTTTACCCCGACGCCATATTTCTGGATCGCGCGCGCCGATTCCACCGTGATGCGGTCGTTGGTTTCGTCGCGCTTCTCGATGCCAAGGTCGTAATAATGCAGGTCAATGTCGAGATAGGGCAGGATCAGTTTTTCGCGAATCCACTGCCAGATGATGCGCGTCATTTCGTCGCCATCAAGCTCGACAACCGGATTTTTGACCTTGATCTTGCCCATGATCGCCTTTTCCTGTGGGGAATGTTTCGAGCGGGCCTTAGGCAAAGCCGGATTGCGGGTCAATGCGCGCGCTTGCGGTGTCAGCCGACGCTGGGCCAAGCTTTTCGGCCAGCGACATTGCCACGGGCGAGGCAGCGCCCTAGATAGGCTGCCATGTCGCAAAGCTCTCACAGCAACCGCCCCGGTGGCGGGATCAAATGGCAATGGCCATCGGTCCATCCGGAGGGGCGCAAATTCGTCCTGATTGCCGCCTTTATCTGCGTCGTATTCGCCCTGATGGCCTGGGAAACGCTGGCATGGCCAATGGCCGGTATCACCATCTGGGTTGCGGCCTTCTTCCGCGATCCGGTGCGCGTGACGCCGACGGGCAGCGACCTGATTATCGCCCCCGCTGACGGGCTGGTGACGCAAATTGCCGTGGTGCCGCCGCCGCCCGAAATGGCGGGCCCCGGGGGGCTGGGCGACGCACCGTTGACGCGCGTATCGATTTTCATGAGCGTGTTCGACGTGCACATCAACCGCACGCCGATTGCCGGAACGGTGCGCCAGCTGGTCTATATTCCCGGCAGCTTCCTGAACGCCGACCTCGACAAGGCGAGCGAGGAAAATGAGCGCCAGCATTTTGTGGTCGAGCGCGCCGATGGCGTGCGCATCGGCTTTACCCAGATTGCCGGGCTGGTTGCGCGGCGCATCCTGCCTTTTGTGAAGGTGGGGGATATGCTGGGGACCGGCCAGCGCGTAGGCCTGATCCGTTTCGGCAGCCGCGTCGATGTGTTCCTGCCTGCCGGTACCAGCCCGAGCGTGCTGCTGGGTCAGCGCACGCTCGCGGGCGAAACCATCATCGCGCGGCTGGGCGTCGCGGCGGAGCAGGACGGCATTGGCCAGTAACGACCAATCGGGGGGTGACAGGGGGCATCCCGCGCGCGCGCGCCGGGTGCGCGGCATTCCGCTGCGAGCGATTCCGGCCAATGTGATCACCGCGCTGGCGCTGTGCAGCGGGCTGACCGGTGTGCTGTTTGCCATCGCCGCATCGCAGAGCGGGGCGGTGATGGATTGGAAATATGCGGTTGGCGCGATTGTCGTTGCCGGGGTGCTCGACGGCATGGACGGCCGCGTCGCGCGCATGCTGAATGGCCAGAGCCGTTTCGGTGCCGAGCTTGATTCGCTGTCGGATGTGATTGCCTTTGGCGTTTCGCCGGCGCTGATTACCTATCTTTGGGCCATCGGGGACGAAAGCCGCCAATGGGGCTGGATTTGCGCGCTGGGCTACGTCATCTGCGCAGCATTGCGGCTCGCGCGTTTTAATGCCGCTATCGATGTCGAGGACCAGCCGCACAAATCGGCAGGCTTTCTGACTGGCGTGCCCGCACCAGCGGGGGCGGGGTTGGTGTTCCTGCCGCTTTACCTGTGGTTTGTGACCGGCAATGAGCTGTTTCGCCAGCCACTGCCGGTGGCGCTATGGCTGGGCGCGGTTGGCATATTGATGATTTCGAATCTCGCCACCTTCAGCTGGGGGCGGGTGCGCGTGCGCCAGACGCTGCGGCTCGAACTGATCCTGCTCGCGGCGCTAGCGGGGTCCGCCCTGTTCTTCACGCCATGGCATCTGCTTGCACTTATTTCATTCGTCTATGTGGCACTTATTCCGTTCAGCGTTGCCAGCTATGCCCGCATCAGGCGGCAGCGCGCAGCGTCCCCGCCCTCGTAGCTGCGCGGCGCTGCTGCCCCAGTCCGCGCCTTAATGCGCCGACCTTGACCCGCGCCATCGCCCGCGGCGGCGTGCGGCCCGTGTCGGCCAGCGCAGTACCAAACGCCCCATGACCCGCCAGTGCCGACAGAATCGCGGCGCGATTGCCCGCGAGCATGCCGACAATCACCAGCAAGGCAAAGGCCGCCCCAGCGGTGAACAACAGCGAAATGGCAAAGGTCAGCATCGTCTTGGTCCCTTCCGTTGGGGGGCAGGCGGACAACGCCAGTTGCCCCTTATCCGTTCCATGTTCATGGTTTGTTCCATAGAGTGATGCGCTTGTCAAGCGTCAAGTTCGCCTGCCTTTGCAATCGTTCGTCGTCCCGGACTTGATCCGGGACAACATGCCAAAGGTAGCTTGTTGTCCCGGATCAAGTCCGGGACGACGAGGCAGGGGGATTTCCCGAGCACCTGTATCAGTCCTTGCATTTCCTCATCGACCCCGCTAACGGCCCGCGCATTCCTCATGGGAAGCAACATATCCGGTGCCGCGGCCTAGCTGCGGTTCTCGCTTCCCAGCGGACCAACCGGTAAGGAGAACTACCATGGCGGCACCTGTCGTCACGATGCAGCAATTGATCGAGGCTGGCGCCCATTTCGGCCACCAGACCCACCGCTGGAACCCGCGCATGAAGCCGTATATTTTCGGTGCGCGCAACGGCATTCACATTCTTGACCTGTCGCAGAGCGTGCCTTTGTTCGCACGCGCGCTGGAATTCGTCGCGTCGACCGCGGCGGCGGGCGGCAAGGTGCTGTTCGTCGGTACCAAGCGCCAGGCGCAGGGTCCGATTGCCGACGCCGCGCGCGCTTCGGGCCAGCACTATGTCAACCACCGCTGGCTGGGCGGGATGCTGACCAACTGGAAGACCATTTCCAACAGCATCAAGCGCCTCAAGACGCTGGAAGAGCAGCTGTCGGGCGAAGTGTCGGGGCTGACCAAGAAGGAAATTCTGAACCGGACGCGCGAACGCGACAAGCTGGAACTCAGCCTTGGCGGCATCCGCGACATGGGCGGCATTCCCGATGTGATGTTCGTGATCGACGCCAACAAGGAAGAGCTGGCGATCAAGGAAGCCAATGTGCTGGGCATTCCGGTGGTTGCCATCCTCGATTCGAACGTCTCGCCCGACGGAATCGCCTTTCCGGTGCCGGCGAACGATGACGCCGCCCGCGCCATCCGCCTTTATTGCGACGCCGTGGCGCAGGCCGCGACGCGCGGCGGCCAGCAGGCCCGTGCCGACCGCGGCGAAGATCTGGGTGCGATGGTAGAGCCCGTCGCGGAACCCGTTTTGGCCGAAGAAGCCCCGGTCGCTGACGAGGCTCCGGTGACGATGGCGGAAGCAGTCGAAGCCGAGCCTGTTGCCGACGCGGTCGTCGAAGCGGACGAAGGCAAAGCTGACGCCTGAAGCTGGCCAACCGCTGCCCATGTCATTTCGGGCGGGGCAGCGGACGGCAACGAATCTAACTGTCACATTGGTGTCGTAGGCGACCGCAGCGATGCGGCACGCACGCTTGGACCCACAGGATAAGGACGAAC
The DNA here is from genome assembly GCA_964401155.1 of uncultured Sphingopyxis sp. Taxonomy (GTDB): domain Bacteria; phylum Pseudomonadota; class Alphaproteobacteria; order Sphingomonadales; family Sphingomonadaceae; genus Sphingopyxis. The sequence goes on along the minus strand of CAYNXF010000018.1, from coordinate 9,487 downwards.
ATCATGGCGGAAATCACTGCCGCAATGGTCAAGGAACTGCGCGATCGCACGCTCGCAGGGATGATGGACTGCAAAAAGGCGCTGGCCGAAACCGGTGGCGACATTGAAGCCGCGATCGACTGGCTGCGCACCAAGGGTCTGGCCGCTGCCGCCAAAAAGGCGAGCCGCGTGGCCGCTGAGGGCCTGGTTGGTGTTGCCACTGACGGCACCAAGGGCACGATGGTCGAGGTCAACAGCGAAACCGACTTTGTTGCCAAGAACGAAACCTTCCAGGATTTCGTGCGCAGCGTGACGGCCGTTGCGTTGGCAGGCGGCATCACCGACATCGACGCGCTGGGCGCGGCCGAGTATCCCGGCGGCGGCACGATTGCCGAGATGCTGACGCACAATGTCGCGACGATTGGCGAGAACCAGTCGCTGCGCCGCGCAGCCAAGCTGGCCGTGGGGTCGGGCGTCGTTGCTGGCTATGTCCACAATGCGGTGAAGCCCGGCATGGGCAAGATTGGTGTGCTGGTTGCGCTCGAATCCTCGGCGGGTGCCGATGTGCTTGAGCCGCTGGCCAAGCAGCTGGCCATGCACGTCGCCGCGGCGAACCCGCTGGCGCTCAATGGCGATGACCTTGACGCCGATCTGGTCGCGCGCGAACGCGCCATTGCCGAAGAAAAAGCCTCGCAGTCGGGCAAGCCCGCCGACATCGTCGCCAAGATGGTCGAAGGGTCGATGGCCAAGTTCCGCAAGGAAAATGCCCTGCTGTCGCAGCTGTTCGTGATGGACGGCAAGACCCCGGTTGCCGAAGTCGTCGCCGCTGCCGGCAAGGAATTTGGCGCTGCGATTACGCTCAAGGGCTTTGTCCGCTATCAGCTGGGCGAGGGCATTGAAAAGGCCGAGAGCGATTTCGCCGCTGAGGTTGCTGCGGTCGCCGGTATCTGACCTCTCGGGGACTGTCCCAAGGGGTACAGTCCCTGAAGGGACAGTCCCCTTCGCGTTATTGCCCCATCCGCTTGGCAACGGCGTGTCCCTTCACTAGGGTGCACGCCGTTTCCGCATCTTCCTAACTGGATTGCTCGCATCCATGGCGCTGCCCCCGCTCAAACGCATCCTTTTGAAATTGTCCGGCGAGGCGCTGATGGGCGACACGCCCTTTGGTATCGACCCCGACACCGTCGCGCGCATGGCCGCCGAGGTGAAGGCGGCGAAGGACACCGGCCTGGAAATCTGCCTCGTCATCGGTGGCGGCAACATCTTTCGCGGCATGGCGGGCGCGGCCAAAGGCATGGACCGTGCGCAGGCCGACTATATGGGCATGCTGGCTACGGTAATGAACGCGCTCGCCATGCAGAACGCGCTCGAACAGCTGGGCGTGCAGACACGCGTCCAGTCGGCCATCGAAATGGACAAGGTGTGCGAACCCGTCATCCGCCGCCGCGCCGAACGGCATCTGGAAAAAGGGCGTGTGGTGATCTTTGCGGCGGGCGTCGGCGCGCCTTATTTCACCACCGACAGCGGCGCTGCGCTGCGCGCGGCGGAAATGAAGTGCGACGCGCTGCTCAAAGGCACCAGCGTCGACGGGGTCTATGACAGTGACCCCAAGCAGAATCCCGCCGCCGTGCGCTTCGACACGCTGCCGTTCGACCGCGTGCTCGCCGACAATTTGAAAGTGATGGATGCAAGCGCCGTCGCGCTGTGCCGCGACAATGCCATCCCCATCGTCGTTTTCAACATCCGCGAGCGGGGCAATTTGGCCAAGGTGCTGGCGGGCGAAGGCGTGGCGACCGTCGTCACCGCGAACTAACAAAGACAAAGCAGGAAGAGGGCCATGGCAAAATTCGACAAAGCCGATTTGGAGCGCCGCATGCACGGCGCGGTGGAATCGTTGAAATCTGACCTCGCTGGGCTGCGCACCGGCCGCGCCAATGTGGGCCTGCTCGATCCGGTTACGGTTGAGGTTTATGGCAGCCACATGCCGCTCAATCAGGTCGCCTCGGTCAGCGCGCCCGAGCCGCGTATGTTGTCGGTGCAAGTGTGGGACAAATCGAACGTCGGCCCCGTGGAAAAGGCGATCCGCTCGGCGGGCCTGGGCCTCAACCCCATCACCGATGGCCAGACGCTGCGCCTGCCCATCCCCGAAATGACGCAGGAACGCCGCAAGGAGCTGTCAAAGCTTGCCGGGCAATATGCCGAAAAGGCGCGCGTGGCGGTGCGTAACGTCCGCCGCGACGGCATGGACAATCTGAAGCACGACGAGAATAAGAAGGAAATCAGCGAGGACGAGCGCAAGCGGTCTGAAACCGAAGTCCAAAAGCTGACCGATGCGACCATCGCCGAAATCGACGCGGCGGCGGCGGCGAAGGAAAAGGAAATTTTGGGGTAGTGGCCTCGCCGCCAAACCCCCATCACCCCCGCCACGTCGCCATCATCATGGACGGCAACGGCCGCTGGGCGAAGAAGCGCCATTTGCCGCGAGTTGCCGGGCACCGCGCGGGCGTCGAGGCGGTGCGGCGCACCGTGCGCGCGGCAGGCGATTTGGGGCTGGAGGCGCTGACGCTTTACGCCTTTTCGAGTGAGAATTGGAAGCGCCCCGAGGAAGAGGTCAACGACCTGATGGGCATGATGAAGCGCTTCATCATATCCGAGCTCGACGAATTTGCCGAAGCCGGGGTGCGGCTGCACGTCATCGGCAATTGGCGCGCGATGGCACCTGACGTCGTCGAGCTTGTGCAGCGCGCGATCGATCGCACCGCCGCTAACTCCAAAACCAATCTGGCGGTCGCGCTCAACTATGGCGCGCAGGATGAACTGGTGCGGGCCGCGCAGGCAGCGGCGGGCGAGGGCGTGGTCACTGCCGAAGCCATCGAACGCCACCTCGACACTGCGCCGCTGCCGCCGCTGGACTTGCTTATCCGCACGTCGGGCGAAGTGCGGCTTTCTAATTTTCTCTTGTGGCAGGCGGCCTATGCCGAAATGCTGTTTACGGAAACGCTGTGGCCCGATTTCGGGGCCGATGATCTGGCCGCTGCTGTAGCCGAATTTGCGCGCCGCGAACGGCGATATGGAGGGTTATGACTGCGGACGTGAAGGCCAAAGCCAAATCGGATCTGCCGCTGCGGCTGATGTCAGCCGCGGTGCTGGTGATGCTGGCGGCCGGGGCACTGTGGCTGGGCGGGATCGCCTTTGCGCTGTTGCTTGCGGCAGGCGGCGGGCTGATGCTCGCCGAATGGATCGCCATCGCTCGCAAGATGCCGCTGGATGGCGGCGCGCGGACTGGTTTGATCGCGCTCGGCGCGCTGCTGACGGCTGCTGCCGTTGGCGGCCTCTGGATTGTCCGCGACCAGCTGGGCTTCACTGCGGCCTTGTGGGTGTTCGCGATGGTATGGGCGACCGACATTGGCGCCTATTTCGCGGGCCGTGCTTTTGGCGGTGCGCGGCTCGCCCCGACAATCAGCCCGTCGAAAACCTGGTCGGGGCTGTTCGGCGGGATGATCGCCGCGCTGGTTGTCGGCGCGACGCTGGGTGACCGGGGGGATATTCAGGGCGTGCCGCTGTGGATCGGCCTGTTCATGGGTCTGCTAGCCCAGCTGGGGGACCTTGCGCAAAGCTGGATGAAGCGGCGCGCGGGGGTCAAGGATTCGGGCAGCATCATTCCGGGCCACGGCGGGGTGTTCGACCGTGTCGATGGGCTGATCCCGGTAGCGATTTTGCTTGGCGCGCTGGCCTTCGTCGGTCAGCTGACGGTGGGCGGTTAACGCGATGCCGCGCAGCCTTGCCATTTTCGGGGCCACGGGATCGGTCGGGCAATCGACGCTCGATCTGGTTCGCCGCAACCGCGACGATTGGCACGTCAGCGTGCTGACCGCCAACAGCGATGTTGTCGAACTGGCGGCGCTCGCGCGCGAGTTTCGCCCTCGCCTTGCTGTTATCGCCGACGCCGACGCTTATCAGGGACTGGCCAATGCGCTGGACGGCACCGGCATTGCCATTGCGGCGGGCGACGCCGCGCTAGTCGAAGCGGCGCAGCAGCCTGCCGATCTGGTCATGGCCGCAATTGTGGGCTGTGCCGGGCTGGCCCCTACCATGGCGGCTTTGGCGGCGGGAACCAATGTGGCGCTTGCCAACAAAGAGGCTTTGGTGTCGGCAGGCGCGTTGATGACTGCGGCGGCAAGTGCATCGGGCGCGCGCATCCTGCCCGTCGATAGCGAGCATAACGCGATTTTTCAGTGTCTTGCGGGCGCTACTTATGATCAAGTAGCGCGTATCACGCTGACGGCCAGCGGCGGGCCGTTTCGCACCATGAGCGCCGCTGACATGGCGCGCGTTACCCCGGCGCAAGCGGTTGCGCACCCCAATTGGTCGATGGGTGCAAAAATCAGCGTCGATTCGGCAACGATGATGAACAAAGGCCTCGAACTGATTGAAGCACATCACCTTTTTCCCGTGGGGTTGGAGCGCATCCAGATTCTGGTCCACCCACAATCGGTCATTCATTCGATGGTCGAGTTTGTTGACCGCTCGACGCTGGCGCAGCTTGGCGCGCCTGACATGCGCATTCCCATTGCGAGTGCTCTGGCCTGGCCCGACCGCATGGTGACGCCCTGCACCCCGCTCGACCTCGCCAACATCGGCCGCCTCGATTTCGAAGCGCCCGACGAAGGGCGCTTTCCCGCAACCGCGCTGTGCCGCGCCGCCATTGCCGAGGGTGGCGGGCGTCCGGCGCAGCTCAACGCCGCCAACGAAATCGCCGTCGCCGCCTTTCTGGCGGGCCGGATCAGCTTCCCGGCAATTGTCGACACCGTGCGCGCGGTGATCGACGGCGAAGCGCCGCCAGCGCCAAGCGCGCTTCAGGACATATTCAGCATCGATGCGGCAGCACGCGCGGCCGCGATGCGGCGGGTGGAGAGTTTCGAACATGCTTGAACAGCCCGGCATCCTGCTGACGCTCGTTGCCTTTCTAGCGGTCATTGGTCCACTAGTGACCGTGCACGAGCTTGGCCATTATTGGGTCGGGCGCTGGTGCGGGGTGCATGCCGAAACCTTTTCGATCGGCTTTGGCCGCCGCATTTTCGGGTGGACAGACAAGCGCGGGACCGAATGGAAGATCAGCTGGCTTCCGCTGGGCGGTTATGTCCAGTTCCTCGGGGACCGTGATGCGGTGAGCCAACCCGATGCTGACTGGGAGAAACTGCCTGCGGCCGAGCGCAACCGCAGTTTTCCGGGGCAGGTGGTGTGGAAGCGCGCGGCGATTGTTGCAGCCGGGCCCATCACCAATTTCCTGTTCGCGATATTGATCTTTGCGGCCTTCGCCATGTCGGTAGGCGTCAGCTCGACCCCGCCGGTGATCGGCACAGTAACGGCCAACAGTGCTGCCGCCGACGCCGATTTGCAGGTCGGCGACCGGATTGTCAGCATCGACGGGCGCGAGATGCAGGCGTTTCAGGATATTCCGATGGCGGTCGCGCACCGATTGGGCGGGCCGATTGATTTGGTGGTCGAGCGTGGCGGCGAACGTCGCATCCTTTCGCTCAGCCCGCGGATAATCAGCGAGAAGGATCGCTTCGGTAACGATTTTCGCCGCGCGGTGATCGGTATTTTGCCGGGCAAGCCGAGCTACCAGACTTTGGGCCCGGTAGCCGCGCTTGGCTACGCCGCTGACCAGACCTGGGGCATTGTTCGGCAAACCGGCGAAGTGCTGGGGCAATTGCTTGGCGGACAGCGCTCGATCAAGGATATGGGCGGTCCCATTCAGATTGCGCAAAGCTCGGGCCAGATGGCGACCCTTGGCCCCGAGACGCTGATCGCTTTTGCCGCACTGATTTCCATCAATCTGGGGTTCATCAACCTGCTGCCACTCCCAATGCTCGATGGCGGACACCTGCTTTTCTATGCCTATGAGGCGTTGCGGCGCAAACCGGCGCCGCCGCAGGTGCAGGAATGGGCCTTCCGCTTTGGCTTTGTTGCAGTCGTTACGCTGATGATCGTCGTGACTTTCAACGATTTGGGCCGATTTGGGCTGTGGGACGGGATAGCGCGCTTGATTGGCTAGGCAGAAACGGGCAGGGGGTTTCCCCATCGCGCCGGGGGAGCGCGCATTTCGCCGGGGCGAGGGTTAGTATTTTTTCGGGATGATTGGCGTGGCAGCAAAAAATTGGTCGGCTGGGGTGCGGATGGCGTCTTGGCTGTTGGCGGGAACGATGCTCGCCGGAGTCGCTCCACAAGCACAGGCCCAGGATGCCGCGCCCGCCGCCGCGCCAACCGCCGCCACCGAGGCAACCATCAGTTCTATCACGGTGCAGGGCAACCAGCGGCTCGAGGCCGATACCATCCGTTCCTATCTGCGCCTGCGCGTTGGCCAGCGCTATGACCGCGCCACGCTCGATCAGGCGCTCAAGGATCTGGCCGCCACCGAATTGTTCAAGGATTTCCAGATCACCGATAATTCGGGCGCGCTGATCATCCAGGTGACCGAAAATCCGGTGATCAACCGGGTCATTCTGGAGGGCAACAAGCGGCTGAAAGAAGATAAAATCCGGCCCGAGATCAAATTGTCGCCGCGTCAGATTTTCACCCGCTCCAAGGTGCGCGCTGACGTTGCGCGCATCATCGAACTTTACAAGCGCCAGGGCCGCTTCGCCGCGACGGTGGAACCCAAGATGGTCCAGCTCGACCAGAACCGCGTCGATGTCGTGTTCGAAATCAACGAGGGCCCGAAATCCAAGGTTCGCCAGATCAACATCATCGGCAACGAGGCCTTCAAGGACGGCCAGCTGAAAGAGGAAATGGCGACCAAGGAACAGGGGCTGCTGACCATATTGTCGTCGAACACCAGCTATGACCCCGACCGCATGGCCTATGACCAGCAAAAGCTGAAGCTTTTCTACCTGTCCGAGGGCTATGCCGATTTCCGTGTTGTCTCTGCAGTGGCCGAGCTCACCAGCAACAAGCAGGACTTCATCATCACCTATGTGGTGGAAGAGGGTGAGCGCTACAAATTCGCCGATGTGAAGGTTGAAAGCGAAATCCGCGATTTCCAGGCCGAAAATCTCGCCGCGCTGCTGCCGATGAAAAAGGGCGACTGGTATAACGGCAAGCTGGTTGAAGATACGATCGAATCGCTTACCGAAACCGCGGGCCTCTATGGTTATGCCTTTGCCGACATCAATCCGGAGTTTAACCGCAACGCCGAAACGCGCGAGATGTCGATTACTTTCAACATCGCCGAAAGCCCCCGCACCTATGTCGAGCGCATCGATGTCAATGGCAACACGCTGACGCAGGATAAGGTCATCCGCCGCGAATTCCGCCTGAACGAAGGCGATGCGTTCAACAGCTTTGGCGTGAAGCGCACCGAAAACCGCATCAACAGCCTTGGCTATTTCCAGGAGAATCTGGAAATCGAGCGCAAGGAAGGCAGCGCGCCCGACCGGATCATATTGGAGACCAATGTCGAAGAAAAGCCGACAGGCGAACTGTCGTTGTCGGCTGGTTTCTCGTCGATCGAGAATTTCATCCTGCAGGCCAGTGTCCGCCAGCGCAATTTCCGCGGCAAAGGCCAGCAGCTGTCGGCTTCGGTCAATTATTCCAGCTATTCACGCTCGGTCGAACTTGGCTTTACCGAGCCCTATCTGCTTGATCGCAACATCTCGATTGGCGGCTCTATCTATCGCCGCGACCTCAACAGCTTCAATTTTGTTGGCAATCGACGCGAAACCACCTTTGAACAGGTGACCACCGGGTTCCAGGTCAATGTCGGCGTGCCGCTTACCGAATTCCTGTCGGCGTTCGGACGTTACAGCCTGAATTATGACGATGTGTCGCTCGACGAGGACATCTATTTCTTTGGCGGTCAGTGCGATCCGCTGATTGCGGGGCGTTATCTGTGCGACGCCATCGGCACGCGCACGACGTCGCTGCTCGGCCTGACGTTGGCCTATGACAACCGCGATAACCGGATCCGTCCGACGCGCGGCCATTCGCTGACGCTGACGGGCGAGTTTGCCGGGCTTGGCGGCAGCGTCAGATATGCCCGTGCGATTGCCGCAGCGAGCAAGCATTTCAACCTGGGCAGCAATTTCATTCTGACCACGTCGATTCAGGGCGGCTATATCCAGCCCTTCGCCGATGCCCCCTTCCCGGGCAGTGACCGGGTGCGGCTGACCGACCGCTTCTTCCTGGGTGAACCGCAGATCCGCGGCTTTGATATTCGCGGCGTCGGGCCGCGCGTTATCCGCTATGGTTCGGTTGACCTCACCGATCCATTGAACCCCATCCTCAACACCGAACAGCGTCAGTCAGTCGACGACGCGCTGGGTGGCCGTGCGATGTATCAGGGCCGGGTCGAGATCGACATTCCGCTGGGGTCGGGCGCGAAGGAACTGGGGCTGCGCCCGTCGGTGTTCCTGGATGTGGGGTCGGTATTCAAGGTGCGTCAGCCCGCACTGACCACGCTCGCCAATTTCCGCGATCCCGCCGATGGGCGCACCAAATTCCTGTGCCGCAACGCCTCCACTGGCCAGGTGCAATTCGGCACGCAGGCGAGCACGACCGATGCCAATGGTGTCGTCACCTTTGCCGGCAATTTCGACCAGTGCCCGACCAATTTTTCGCCGCTGGCACCCTTTGAGGAACGCTTTTTCGGCGACAGCTGGAAGCCGCGCGTTTCCATCGGCGCCGGGGTCAACTGGAATTCGCCCTTTGGTCCGTTCCGCATCGATTTCGCCTACGCTCTCCGCAAAGAAGAGGGCGATGATACCAAGAGATTTTCATTCAACGTAGGAACCCAATTCTGATGAAAAAATTGCTTACCGCGACGGCGCTTGCCGCCGCCACCCTGTCGGTCTCGCCGATGCTCGCCGCCCCTGCGGACGCCCAGTCAAAGGCCGGGATTGCCGTCGCCGACGTGCGCGTTGCCGCCGCCAAATCCAATGCCTTCACCACCGCGATGCAGCAAATCGAGGTGACCTATAAGGCCCAGATCGATGCGCGCGATACCCGCGCCCAGACGCTGCAGGCCGAGCTTAATTTGCTCGTCGCCAAATATAATGAAGAAGCGCGCAAGCCGACGCCGAACCAGGCCGCCGTGCAGGCCGCCGCCAAAGCGGTGCAAGACAAGCGCACCGCCGCCAACGCCGAAGTTGGCCAGCTTGGCCAGCAGGTCGACCTTGCTGTTGCCTATGTCGAAGATCAGATCAGCGTGCGCATGAACGATGCGATCCGCGCTGCGATGAAGCGGCTGAAAGTTGACCTGCTGCTCAACCCCGAAGGCGTGCTGGCGCGCGAACCGGGTGTCGATATCACGGATGCCGTGGTTGCCGATCTGAATGCTATCCTGCCCAGCGTCGGAATCGTTCCGCCCGCCGGGTATCAGCCGGGCCAGCTGGTGCAGCAGAAGAACCAGGAACTGGTCAACGCCGCGCGCGCCGCGCAGGCCGCCACGCCCGCCACCACGCCGCCGCCGGCCACGCCGCAGACGCGCTGATCATGAGCGGGCAGGGGG
>CAYNXF010000017.1:0-68064 GCA_964401155.1 uncultured Sphingopyxis sp. | reverse complement strand
ACGGATTATGATTCCGCCGCTCTAACCAGCTGAGCTACTCCGCCCTACCAAGGCGCGGGTGGCGCTTGGGCGCTCCCGGGAAGCGGCGCTATAGGGAGCGCGTGCGCGGCGGTCAATATCAGCTGCGCGCGCTCCCGCGAAACGGAATGCCTTTCAGCAATTCCCATGGCCCCCCACGATAATAGTGGACGCCGAAGCCGGCAATGGCGAGCGGAGCAGGCTGAAAAACGGCACGCAATTCTGCCAGCAAGGCCTTGGCCTCAGCAGGCTCGACCTTGTTCTGCACGGTGATGTGCAGCCGCGGCGTCGCTTGGTCCTGCGCGGTCAAGTCGGGGGCGAACCAGTCGGCGATGCGCGCGCGCATGGCAAGCAGGTCGCGCGACTCAACCCGATAAGCCACGCCGCGCCCCAGCGAATAGACTTCGGTGACGTGCGCCACCGGGGCGGCATCGACAGCAATATCCTTCAGCAGCCGCACCAGTTCATCGGCGCGCGAAGGCGGCAAATGGTGAAACAGCGTGAGGTGAGCCTTCAAATAATTGCGCGCGGGCGGGAAATGCGCGGCGCGCAGCGCATCGAAACGCCGCTGGTCGGCGGTCCCGAGCGTGGCGGTAACAATCAGCGGCGCCAGGTCCACTAATCCAGCGTCGCCCAAAAGGCCTTCAGCACCGCCGCGACCTCGCCGGGCCGCTCGGCAATCGCCCAATGTCCCGCGCCAGCAATCTTGTGCAGCGCCACGCCATGCCGTTGCGCCGCGCGCTCGGCGACGGACAAATCGACATAGGGATCACCCTCGCCCCAGACGAGCGCGCCGGGTCCGTTGAGTGTGTCCAGTCCCTGCGCCCAATCGACCCCGAAGTTGAGGCCGTTCGCCGAACGATAGAGCTTCAGTATCGCGCGCCGCTTGTCCTTGCTCACCCATTGCACCGCCTCCTCGGTGGCGACGGCGGCAGGGACGCCCTGTTCCACCAGGCTCTGTTGCAGCTTCTTTGGCCCGCTGACCGCCATGAACAGCTCACCCAGCACCGGCGTGTTCCAGATGCGCGCAACGCGGTGCCCGCGATAATCGGGATCGATGACCGCGTTCGATAACACCCAGCTGCGCACCAGATCGGGTCGCAGCATCGCTACCCGCTGGACGATGATCGCGCCCCAATCATGCCCGACCAGATCGGCCGGGCCATGCGCGGCAGCGAGCCGCTCGACCTCGCCTATGGCCCAGTCGGCATAAGCCTCCTTCGTCGCGGCAAACCCGGCAGGCAGCAGGCCGGCGAAACCGGGCAGCGCGGGTGTTGCGACCGGCACATCGCCCAAATCCAGCTCGGCCAGCAACGGCCCCCAGATCGCCGGGCTGTCGGGGACGCCGTGGAGGAAGAATTTGGGGGTCACTCAATCTCCCCCCGCGCGCGCCGCAAAGCGCGCCAACTGGCGACATTGCGGTTATGCTCGTCGAGCGTTTCGGCGAAAATATGGCCGCCGCTACCGTCCGCCACGAAATAGATGTAGCGCGTGGGTTCAGGGTCGAGCACAGCGGCGATGCTCGCCTTGCCCGGATTGGCGATGGGGCCGCGCGGCAAGCCCGCCATGCTGTAAGTGTTGTAATCATTGACCGCGTCAATTTCCGAGCGGCGGATACGACGACCGAGCGGCTTGCCCTGTGTGATCGGATAAATGATCGTCGGGTCAGCCTGCAACCGCATGCCAATCGCCAGCCTGTTGGTATAAACCCCCGCCACGGTGCGCCGTTCAGCGGGCACCGAGGTTTCTTTCTCGACAATGCTCGCCAACGTGATAGCCTCATTTCGGTTCTTCACGCCGCTGCGGGGCGAGCGCTTGGCCCATAGCTCGGCAAAAGCCTTGTCCATCGCGTCCTGCATCCGCTTCACCACCGCGGCGCGGGTCTCGCCGCTCACAAAGCTGTAGGTGTCGGGCAGCAGACTGCCTTCCGCAGGTACCGGAATCTCACCGGTAAGCCGCTCCTGCGCCATCAGCCGTTCCCATACCATGATCGACGGCATGCCTTCGGGCACCGTGACAAAGCGTTGCAGCGTTTTGCCCGATTGCAGGAGTTTGAGCACGTCGCCCGCGTCCATCCCTGCCTTCACTTCATACTCGCCGGGCTTGATCGGCGCATCGCCGCCAAAGAAGCGCGCATGGTTGACAAAGCCGGACACGCTATCGACCGCGCCGGCCTTTTCAAGGATTTCGCCCGCCTTGCGGATGCTTGAGCCTTCAGGGATGACGACCGTCACATCGCGCGGCGCACCGCCTGAGCAAGCGGTGAGGAGTAGGGCGAGGAAGAGGGTAAGGAGGGTGCGCATCGCTATCCCGTAAGCCGTCTGTGCTGATCTTGTCGAAGCACTGTTCTTTCTTTCAACGGCCAAAAGAAACGGACAGCCCTTCAAAAAGCTCAGGACGGGCGGGTTAAGTTTAATCGACCGCCTTCACAATCACGCTCGCGTTGGTGCCGCCGAAGCCGAAGCTGTTGTTGAGTGCGGCCTTCACCACCCGCTTTTTCGCGACGTGCGGCACCAGGTCAACCCCGTCGGTGCCCTCGTCGGGATTGTCGAGATTGAGCGTCGGCGGCACAATCTGGTCGCGGATGGCCAGGATGCAGAAAATGGTTTCGACGGCACCAGCGCCGCCGAGCAGGTGCCCGATGGCCGATTTGGTGCTGCTCATCGACACATTGGCAATTTCGTTGGCGAACAATCGTTTGACCGCGCCCAGCTCAATGGTGTCGGCCATGGTCGAAGTGCCGTGCGCGTTGATATAGTCGATGTCGCCGGGGGTCATGCCGGCCTTCTTCAGCGCCATTTCCATCGAACGGTACGCGCCCGACCCGTCGGGATGCGGGGCGGTGACGTGATAGGCATCGCCCGACAGGCCGTAGCCCACAACTTCGGCGTAAATCTTGGCGCCGCGCGCCTTGGCATGCTCATATTCCTCGAGCACCACCACGCCCGCGCCCTCGCCCATGACAAAACCGTCACGGTCCTTGTCATAGGGACGGCTCGCGGCCTCGGGCCGGTCGTTATAGCTGGTGTTGAGCGCGCGCGCCTGCGCGAAACCGGCAATGCCGATGGGGCAGATCGTCGCTTCGGCCCCGCCGGCGAGCATGATGTCGGCGTCATCGTCGCGGATCATCCGCGCCGCATCACCAATGCTGTGCGCGCCGGTCGAACAAGCGGTGACAACGGCGTGGTTGGGGCCCTGAAGCCCGTATTTGATACTGACCTGGCCAGAGATCAGGTTGATAAGGCGGCCGTGGACAAAGTGCGGGCTCACCCGCCCCGGCCCTTTTTCGGCCAGCAGCAGGCTTTCGCTTTCAATCCCCGGCAGGCCACCGATGCCCGACCCGATGCTGCAACCCGCGCGTAGCTTCATCGCATCCGACATATCGGTCAGCCCGGCATCCTCAATCGCCTGACCCGCCGCATCTATGCCATAGATGATGAAGGGATCGACCTGGCGTTGCACCTTGTGATCGACGCGCTTGGCGGGATCGAAGCCATAGGGGTGGTCGGGACCCTTTACCTCGCAAGCAATCGTGCATTTCTGGTCGCTGGTGTCGAAATGGGTGATCTGCCCAGCGCCCGATTTGCTGGCCAGCAAATTGGCCCAAGTGGTTTCGACGTCCGCGCCCAGCGGCGTCACCAGTCCCAAACCCGTTACGACAACCCGGCGCATAGGCTCTCATCCTTTATGATTCTTGCTATGATATAAGCAAAAGGGCCTCCCGATAGTCCGACCTAGGCCGGAACCGGAAAGCCCCCTGCATTATGCGGACCCGCTGGCCCCGGTCGATTAACCCTTGTTGGCGTCGATGAAATCAATGGCGTCCTTAACGGTCGCAATCTTTTCCGCCGCATCATCGGGGATTTCGACGCCAAATTCTTCTTCAAACGCCATGACCAGTTCGACGATGTCCAGGCTGTCGGCGCCCAGATCGTCGATGAAGCTCGCCGCTTCCGTCACCTTTTCGGCTTCCACGCCCAGATGCTCGACGACGATCTTTTTCACCTTTTCGGCCGAATCGCTCATGAACCAATCCTTTTCTGACTGAGCAATGAATGTTGGCGTTCGCACTAGAGGCGCGCGCTGCGGCTGGCAAGAGGGGGAAGCTTGGGCGCATTACAGCTTAGCTTTGTGCTCCTGGGCAGCGACTTGTGACTAACGTCAGCTGCCTGCCGCCATCGCGCGGTCGACCAAGCGCTCCTCCTCCGGACCATAAGCCGATCGCGCGCCAGTGTCCGTCACGTCCACTGCGGTGACAAAATACGCCAGACCCGTCCCCGCCGCGCGGTCAATCCACAGGCCTGCCCGCAGCCCATATGCATCGCCCGCATGCCCCAAACGCAGACGGCCGTCGCCGAACAAATTGCTTTTGCAGCCAGAACGCTTCAAGTCCGCGCCGCCGGTCGCGTGCACCGCGAGGCCGAAGGAGCAAAAGGTGCCATTGCTGCCCTCACCCCGGTCCGGGTACACGCGGGTCAGGCGTTCCAGCCGCGCTATGCTACGGGATTTCAGGAAACCGCGCCCGTTCTGCAGCAACATCACCCCGATGCGTGCCAGATCGGCCGCGCTGATCCGCATGCCCCCTTGCGGACTGAACGCCGCGCCGTGGCGGGCGAGGCGATAGGTTGCGAGGTCACAGCTGCCATCGCTCGCCCGCACCACCGGGCATTCGGGCGGCCTGCCTCCCAGCTCGTCGAGCGCCAGCTCGCCATTAAAACGATAGAGCGCCACTGCGCGCGCCACCTTGTCCGGCGAGCACATCGTCCAGTTGAAACAGGCGTCTATGTTCAGCGGCGCGAACACCAGCCGGTGGATCAGCCGGTCGAAACGCTCGCCCGTCACCCCCTCCATCGCTGCGGCAATGATCGGATAGTTGAGGTTCGAATAGGCAAAGGCCCCGCCCGGCGCCCGATCCGCATCGAACGCGCCCTTCTCCTTCAGCTTGGCGGGCAATTCGGCATTCAGCGTCAACAGATAGTCAAATTCGCCGCTGACCCCGCTGCGATGGCCGAGCAGCATCGCCAGCGTAATCTTACGTGTTGGATATTCGGGATGGCGCAGCCGCCAGCCAAGATAACGCGACACATCGGCGTCGAGACTGAGCTTCCCCGCCTCAACCAGCCGCATGACGCCAAGGCCAACGACCAGCTTCGACACCGACGCAACACGCACCGGATCGTCAATGGTGACGTCGCGTGGGTTGGCCTTGCTGAGCGGCCCTTCGACAAGGCGCGTTTCGATGTTGCCCGCTGCATCAAAGGCAACCGCGACCTGCGCACGGTGGGGAACAGCAAGGGATTGCGCCGCCGCTGGCGCGTAGGCCAGCAGCGCCGCCGCTATAGCAACCCAGCGCATTGATCGATCAAGCAGGCCCCACCCGGAACGCGGCGAGCTTGTTGCCATCCGGATCGCGGAAATAGGCGGCGTAAAAGGCCTGCGGTCCTTCTTCACCGCGGAGACCCGGGGGACCATCGCAAGTCCCGCCCAATTCCAGCGCCTTGGCATGCAGCGCATCGACCTGCGCCCGCTCCAGCACGGGCAGCGCCGCCATATGCCCGTTGCCCTGATGCGCGGGCTGGCCGTCATAGGGCCGGGTCACCGCGATACCGGGCTTGTCCATGCCAGTGCCCCACAGGGTGAAGCCGCCCAGATCATCGCCAAATTCCATCATCCGCTTGGCGCCCAGCGTGCCCAGCAATCCATCGTAAAAGGCGCGCGCCCGCGCCATGTCGTTGGTGCCCATGGTGATGTAGCCGATCATGATTTGGTCGCTCCTTGGGCCTTGGGCGGCGCCGGCGGCGTGATGTCGCCGGGCTTGCACTCGCCGGTGCGGGTCGAGGTGATGCGCATCACCATCTCCCCCTCGGGCTTGCCATCGGCCTTGGTGGCGACCGTCGAAACAGTAAAATCCTGCGATGTCGCGCTGTTGGTGCCGGTCGCCGTCATCTTGGCGGTGCCGCCATTGCCCGATTTGCAGGTTGCCGAAAAATTGATGCTGCTGCCCGTGACATCTTTCTTGTCGAAGGTGCATTCGCCGCCCTGCGAGCCCATTTGCTCCAGATTCTTGCTGATATCCTCAGCGGCAATCGCTTCGGGGGTCAGGCAGATGGACATATTGCCCATCATGTTCATCATCGCCTGCAGCTGCTCCTTCTCGCCGCCCTTGATATCCGGGCCTTCCAACTTGACGATTTCGGCCTTGGTCGTCCAACTGCCCGGCTGACGTTTGACCGGCGCATCGCTCGCGCTAAACAGCCCGCCGCCCTCAGCGCCTTTGTCGGCACCATCACCGCAGGCCCCCAAAGCGAGCGCCGCCGCACTCGTCAAAACCACCAAAGCCCGCATTGTCCAAACCCTCTCCAATCCGCGCGCATTGCCGCGCGGGCGCATCCTGCCCATATTTGCACTCAAGTCCACCGGGATTCGCGCAGCGATGCCCTTGTCCTCCCTGCACGATTGGGACATAACAAGAACATGGCCGACATCATCATTCGCACGTCCCTCGACGAAATCGACACCAGCGGCGAGTTCGTCCCGCACCGCCCGGCGCGCCCCGAAAAGGCCGAGGCAGGGAAAAGGTTCGAGCTGGTCAGCGACTATCAGCCTGCCGGAGATCAGCCAACCGCGATTGCCGAGCTGGTCGCCGGCGTGCAGGCGCAGGAGCGCGATCAGGTGCTGCTCGGCGTCACCGGGTCGGGCAAGACCTTCACCATGGCGCAAGTCATTCAGGCGACACAGCGCCCTGCCCTCATCCTCGCGCCCAACAAGATTTTGGCCGCGCAGCTTTATGGCGAGTTCAAAAGCTTTTTCCCGCACAATGCGGTCGAATATTTCGTTAGCTATTACGACTATTACCAGCCCGAGGCCTATGTCCCGCGGTCCGACACCTATATTGAAAAGGAAAGCTCGGTAAACGAGGCGATCGACCGGATGCGCCATTCGGCCACGCGCGCGCTGCTTGAGCGCGATGATGTGATTATCGTCGCCTCGGTCAGCTGCCTCTATGGCATCGGCTCGGTCGAGACCTATTCGGCGATGATCTTTGATCTCAAAAAAGGCCAGGTCGTCGACAGCCGCGAGATCATTCGCAAGCTGGTCGCGCTGCAGTATAAGCGCAACGATCAGGCGTTCGCGCGCGGCAATTTCCGCGTGCGCGGCGACTCCCTCGAAATCTTCCCGTCGCACTATGAAGACATGGCGTGGCGCGTAGCTTTTTTTGGTGACGAGATTGAGGAAATTACCGAATTCGACCCGCTGACCGGCAAAAAAATCGCCAACCTCAACAGCGTGCGCATTTACGCCAATTCGCACTATGTGACACCAGGTCCGACGCTGAAGCAGGCCACCGAGGCGATAAAGTTCGAGCTGGCCGAGCGTCTGAAGGAACTGGAGGCCGAGGGCAAATTGCTCGAGCATCAGCGGCTGGAGCAGCGCACCAATTTCGACCTCGAAATGATTGCCGCGACGGGCAGCTGCGCAGGCATCGAAAACTATTCGCGCTTCTTGACCGGCCGTCTGCCTGGCGAGCCGCCGCCTACGCTGTTCGAATATCTGCCCGACAATGCGCTGCTGTTCGTCGATGAAAGCCATCAGACGGTGCCGCAGATTGGCGCCATGTCCAAGGGCGACCATCGCCGCAAGATTACGCTCGCCGAATATGGCTTCCGCCTGCCCTCGTGCATCGACAACCGGCCATTGCGCTTCGCCGAATGGGACGCGATGCGCCCGCAAACGGTCAGTGTGTCGGCGACGCCGGGGCCGTGGGAAATGGAGCGCACGCAGGGCATCTTCGCCGAACAGGTCATCCGCCCCACGGGCCTGATCGACCCGCCGGTCGAGATCAAGCCGGTCGAGGAACAGGTTGATGATTTAATCAATGAGGCGAAGAAGACGGCGGCGGCGGGCTATCGCACACTGGTGACCACGCTGACCAAACGCATGGCCGAGGATTTGACCGAGTTCCTCCACGAGGCTGGGCTCAAGGTCCGCTATATGCACAGCGATGTCGAAACGCTGGAGCGCATCGAGATCATCCGCGATTTGCGGCTGGGTGTGTTCGACGTGCTCGTCGGCATCAACCTGCTGCGCGAAGGGCTCGACATTCCTGAGTGCGGGCTGGTGGCGATTTTGGACGCCGACAAGGAGGGTTTTTTGCGCAGCGAAACATCGCTGGTGCAAACCATCGGCCGCGCCGCGCGCAACGTCGACGGCCGCGTTATCCTGTACGCCGACCGCATGACCGGCAGCATGGAACGTGCGATCCGCGAAACCGACCGCCGCCGCGCCAAACAGGTCGCGTATAACGAAGCGCACGGCATCACGCCCGCCAGCATCAAGAAGAACATCGGCGACATCATCGCCCATGTCGCGAGCAAAGACGGCGTTGTCGTCGACTTGGGCGAAGGCAAACCCGACCACATGGTCGGCCACAATTTGCGCGCCTACATCGCCGATCTCGAAAAACAGATGCGTGACGCGGCCGCGAATCTGGAGTTTGAAACGGCCGCGCGACTGCGCGATGAAATCCGCAAACTCGAGGCGGATGAATTGGGGATTGGTTCGGGCGAGAGTGCGGCGCCGAGGGTGGGGCGGAGCAACGAGGGCAAGCCTGGGACTAGGAAAGACCGTTTTGGCAAGACGCAGCGGAAGTGGGGGCGGTAACCCCCTACCGCAACACCCCCGCATCCTTCTGCCGCATCGCATACCACAGCAATAGCGCCGCAATCGCGATGATCACATAAGGCATCACCGCATTGGCGCCCTGCGTCATTTCCGGGATGTCGATGGGGTTCGCGAGCTGATAGCCGAGTCCGGACACCGCCCCCACCAGCGACACCGCGAACGCTGTCACTGCATGGCGGCTGCGCGCGAGCAGCAGCAGCGATCCCGCCAGCGCGCCCCACACGCCCAGCGCCCAGCCCGCACTGGCCCAGATCGGGAATCCGTCGATATAGGCCATGAATTTGGCGCTATCGACACCTGGCATCATCTGGTCGATCCAGGCCGCGCCGCGCGTCCGCGTCATGAAGTAGTCGGTCACGCCAAAACTGTTCCAAAGCGTGGCTACGACGCCGACGATCCACAGATGGATTGGTGTTTTGGTTACTGCAGTCATGTTCGTCCTCCCCCAAGGTTTGCCAAGCGTAGCGCCGACGTTGCGGCAAAGCCACGAAAAAGCCCCTCTCGCCTTCTCCAGCATCGCTTGCCATAATCCGCCGCCATGTGCGTCGTTGCCCTTGCCCTTAACCAGAGCCCCGACTGGCCCATCATTCTGGTCGGCAACCGTGATGAATATCATGCGCGGGCCAGCGCACCGCTCCGCCTTTGGGACGACGGCAGCGGCATCGTCGCCGGGCGCGACCTGGTCGGCGGCGGGACGTGGCTAGGGGTGGCGCCCGCGCAGCAGCGCATGGTCGTCGTCACCAACGCGCGCGGGGAACGCGGGCCCGATCCAGACAAAGTGTCGCGAGGCGTGCTGGTGCGGGACCTGCTGACGGCGAGCGGTACCTACGCCGATCCGGCGGCAGCGCAGCTCGAGGCGTTTAACGGGTTCAACCTGCTGGTCCTTGACGGCGGCGCGGCGCGGTTGCTGACCAACCGGCCCGATGCGGCCATTCGACCGCTGGGGCCTTCCGTCCATGCCGTCGCCAACCAGGTCGCAGGGCGGCCTTGCGCCCGTTCCCAACGGCTGGCGGCGGTGGTTCAAGACTGGCTGGTTGCCGAAGCGGCGCCCGACAGGCTGCTCGATGCGCTCCGCGATGAAAGCCCGGCACCCTTGTTTCTGAATGATGCTATTTACGGCACGCGCTGCTCCACGCTGGTCACAATCGACCGCAGCGGTGCAGGCATGATGATCGAACGCCGTTTCGGCCTTGCTGGTGCAGTGGCGGGCGAGACGCGCTTATTCTTGCGCTGGGGCGGCGAGGTCGCGGGTTGATGCAGTGACGATGTTCAGCCGCTGGGCTACGCCGCCGCGTTCAATGTCCATGCCGATGGTTGAACCGACTGGCCGCGCTGCGATGTAACGGGTGATGGCGTTGACAGTAGCGAAGGGACGGCCGTCGATGGCCTTAATTGCATCGCCAACCTGTAGGCCAGAAGCTGCGGCCGGACTGTCCGGAAAAATAACATCGATGCGACAGTCTTCGTTCACGCAGTCGAGCGAGATGCCGATATGGCTGCGTTCAACCATACCATTGTCCGCCAGCGCCGCGATTGCCGGGCGCGCTGCATCGAGCGCGATCATGATCGTAGCGGCACCCTGACCATAGCCGTCGCGTCCCCAGATGGCGGTCGCGATGCCCATGACTTCGCCCTGTGCATTCAGTACTGGCCCGCCCCCCATCCCGCCGCCGGGCAGCAGATTGTCGATCATCCAATTGTCCGCCAACCACGCCAGATTGCCCGCCTCGCCCTCGGCTGGAATGCGTCCGCCAACCATGCCGCTCGTGGCAACGGTGGTATCGAGCGGCAACAACCGCCCGATCAGCACGCTCGCCTCGCCCGCCTCCGGGGGGCGCGCCGCCAACGGAAGCGCCGTCAATCCCTGCGCCTCGACGCGCAGCAGTGCGAGCCCCATCGCCGGGTCTCGCCCGGCAAGCTTTGCGGAAAGCAGACGGCCGTCGGCGAACTTCACCTTGGGTTCGCGCCCGGCGCCGATGATGTGGTCAGCCGTAAGGATCAGCCCGCGCGCCGCATCGACAACAAAGCCGCTGCCCATTTGCCCCGCGTCGGCGCGGGGGGTTGGCGGGAGCGGAAAGGGAGCATCGGTCACCTCGCAGCGACGGTCGCCTAGCCAGGTCCCGCCATTTTCGGCGCAGTCGCCCTCGCTTAGGCGCAAGATGCGCTTCGGTGGCGCGGGCCGGGGTGCCGGCGCGATACGAATTTCGACCACTGCCGCCTGCGCCCGCGCAATGATGGCGCTGCGCGGGTCAGGGGTTTGGGCATGGGCGACAGCAGGCGCAGCCAGCAGCGTCAGCGCTACCAGCCGCGCCCAGCGCATCATTTGGGGGCGATCACCATCAGCATCTGACGGCCTTCGGTGCGCGGATGCGCCTCAACCTTTGCTACTTCGGCAGTCTGTTCGGCGACGCGCTGCAGCACGGCCAGCCCCAGCTGGGTATGGCTCATTTCACGCCCGCGAAAGCGCATGGTGAGCTTCACCTTGTCGCCTTCTTCCAAAAAATCGAACACCTTGCGCATCTTCACATCGAAATCATGGTCATCGATGTTGGGACGCATCTTGATCTCTTTGATCTCCTGCGTCTTTTGGTTCTTGCGCGCGGCATTGGCCTTTTTCTGGGCCTCATATTTATACTTGCCGACATCCAGGAACTTACACACCGGCGGGTCGGCACCCGGCGACACTTCGACCAGATCAAGGCCAGCCTCGGCAGCCTGTTCGATGGCTTCGGCGGTCAACATGACGCCCAGATTTTCGCCATCTTCGTCGATCACCCGCACTTTGGGCACGGTGATATATTCATTGAAACGCGGCCCACTTTTGGGGGGCGGCGGGGCCAGCGGTCGGCGGGTCATTGGCGGCGGTATAGCATTTGCTCCTGTGGTAAGTGGACGGTCGCGCTCATATCGTGATTTTTCGCCAAACGTAAAGGGCGAACGGCGTCAACCGCCGCGCTTTTCGCGTCTACTGTGACGCACGCGCCACGTGTTACCACTTGGTGGGGGCCGGCTCAATGACGCGAAAACCGCCGGCGCCAATTTCGCTCACTTCAAGCGCACGCACCGCAACGCCGCGCTGATTGAAGCGGAAAATGCCGTCGATCCCGCCGAAACCGTCATTAGCCAACAAGCGCGCGGTCGGGAAATTGGTGCCCGGTTGCCACTCGCGCGACACCCGCACCGTCAACAGCACGGCGTCATAACCCAGACTAGCCAAGCGATACGGCGCTCTGCCAAAACGTGTGCGATATTTGGTGGCGAGCTGGCCATAGAGACCATCGGACACACTGGCGAACCAGGCACCGCGCATGACGGGGTTCGACGCCAGCGCCGCGTCGGTGTTCCACAGCTCGGTGCCCAAAACCTGTCGTGCGCCCTCCGCATTGACCAGCGGCACGGCCCGCACCGCGTTGCCGCCGCTGTCTGCGATTAAAACCGCATCCATCTCCCCGGCAGCAGTTAGCCGCCGCGCCGCGCCCGACATGGCGGTCGCGCTACGGTCATAACCCTCGATGGCAACCAAGGTGCCTCCGCTACCCGTTACCGCCTCGCGAAAGGCCGCCGCCGCACGGTCGCCATAGACATTTTTGGGGACCAGCGCGCCAAAGCGGCGCATACCCTTTGCTCTGGCATGGCCGACGACCCGCTCGACCGACTGGCCGGGGACAAAGCCCATGATGAACACGCCGTTCCCGGCCACGCTGCTGTCGTTGGAGAAGCTGAGTACCGGCACATCGGCGGCACGCGCGATGGGGGCCACCGCGGTCACATCTTCGGACAATAGCGGTCCCAAAATCAGTTTGTTGCCATCGGCCACCGCCTGCCGCGCCGCCGCCGCCGCACCAAGGGCGGTGTCGTAAGTGGTGATGCGCACCCGATCAGCCCTGGTGTCCAGAAGCGCCAGCGTCGTGGCATTGGCAATGGCGCTGCCCACATCGGCATTGGGCCCGGTCTGCGGCACCAGCAGTGCGATGCGGTGCCGGTCGGTATCGATGGGTAGCCCAGGATCAACCGTCGTCACGGGCGGACGCTCAACCGGCGCGGTGGTCTGTGGCCCCGTACTGTTGGGCACGACTTGACAACCCGCGAGCAACAGCAGCGCGGCGGCAGCCGTTAAACCTTGCAGCCAGCTGCGACGTCCCTGCGCTTCGCCTTGGCGCTCGCGCGCGCTTTCTGCCATCAGTATCGCCATGCCGGATTCGTCCATCTCCATCACTCCCTCGCCGGGCCTCTACATCGTTGCGACCCCTATCGGCAACCTTGGTGACCTGACGCTGCGCGCTGCAGCGGTCTTGAAGAGCGCCGATGTGATTGCCGCCGAAGACACGCGCGTAACGGCCAAGCTGCTGCGGCATCTCGGGGTCAAAGTGCCGCTTATTGCCTATCACGACCATAGCGATGCGGCCGTGCGCGATGCGCTAGTCGTACGCGCGGCCAGCGAAGTGGTGGCATTGGTGAGCGACGCGGGCACGCCGCTGATTTCCGACCCGGGGTATAAATTGGTGCGCGAGGCGCGCGCGGCCGGTCGGCATGTCGTCACCCTGCCCGGCCCTTGCGCGGCCATCGCGGCGTTGACGCTGGCTGGGCTGCCAACCGACCGCTTTCTGTTTGCGGGCTTTCTGCCATCAAAAGCCAAGGCGCGCGGCGATAGCATCGCAGAACTAGCCAACATCCGCGCGACGCTGGTCTTCTACGAAAGCGGACCACGCCTGTCGGCCACACTGGCGGCGCTGGTCGCCGGGCTGGGCAACCGCGAGGCAGCGGTCGCACGCGAGCTGACCAAGCTGTATGAAGAATGTGTGACGGGACCTTTGGCCGATCTCGCCGCGCTCTATGCCAATTCGCCACCAAAAGGCGAGATTGTGGTGGTGGTCGCGCCGCCGCCAAGCAATACGGCCGAGGACGGCGACGATGGCGATATTGATGCGGCACTGGCCGAATCGCTCGAAACACTGCCGGTTGCCAAAGCCGCCAAGGCCGTTGCTGCGCGCTTTGGACGTGAACGTAGCGACATTTATGCGCGCGCGCTCGCGCTCAAAGGCAGCGCTTGAAGCGCCAGCGCGCCGAGGCTCGCGGGCGGCGCGGCGAGACGCTCGCGGCGTGGTGGCTGCGCCTGCACGGGTGGCGAATCGTCGCGCGGCGCCAGCGTATCGCGGTGGGCGAAGTTGACCTGATTGCGCGGCGCGGCGGCACGCTGGCCTTTATCGAGGTCAAATGGCGCACCAAGGCAGCCGATCTCGACACCGCCATCGATGGTTGGCGGCTAAGGCGCGTAGCCGCGGCGGTACAAATGCTTGCCCCGCGCCTTGCCCGCACGCATGAAAATATCCGCATCGATGTGATGCTGCTTGCACCATGGCGACGCCCGCGCCATCTGACCAACGTCTGGCAGCCGTGAGGCAAGGATTTTGAGCATGAATTTGCGCGTCGCGGTGCAGATGGACCCGATCGAGGGCATCAATATCAAGGGTGATTCGAGTTTCGCCCTGATGCTCAGCGCGCAGGCGCGTGGCCATGCAATCTGGCATTATGACGTCCGCTCGCTCAGCTGGGAGGCGGGCAAGCTGACCGCACTGGCCCACCCAGTGCATGATCTGCAACGCGTGGCGGGCGCGCATTTCCGCTTTGGTGAACCCAAGCGAATTGATCTGGGTGCCGAAATTGACGTGGTGCTGATGCGCCAGGACCCGCCATTTGACTTGGGCTATCTCACCGGCACCTGGCTGCTCGAGCGCATCAAGGACCAAACGCTGGTGGTCAACGATCCGGCGGCGGTGCGCAACGCACCCGAAAAGGTTTTTGTGCTCGACTTCCCGCAATTTATGCCGCCGACGCTGGTCACCCGCGACCTGAACGAAGTGAAGCGCTTTCAGGCCGAATATGGCGCGGTGGTGATTAAGCCGCTGCATGGCAATGGTGGCAAGGCGGTGTTCAAGATCGACGCCGACGGCAGCAACCTTGGCGCGCTGGTCGAGATTTTCGCACAAATCTGGCCCGAACCCTTCATGGTCCAGCAATTCCTGCCCAGCGTGGCCGATGGTGACAAGCGCATCGTGCTGGTGGATGGCGAAGTAGCGGGCGCGATCAACCGCAAACCCGGCGAAGGCGAATTCAGGTCAAACCTGGCGGTTGGCGGCTACGCCGAAGCAACCCAACTCACCCCGCGCGAGGCCGAAATTTGCGCGGTGCTCGGCCCGCAGCTTAGGGACCGTGGACTGATTTTTGTAGGCATCGACGTCATCGGTGGCGAATGGCTGACCGAGATCAACGTCACGTCGCCCACCGGCATTGTCGCGATCGACGCCTTCAACAACAGCGATGTCGCGGGCATGATCTGGGACGCCATCGAAGCGCGGCTGCAGAGCCTGTCCAGATGACCGAATTCATCCTCGATCTGATCCAGGGCTGGGGGTACATCGGTATCTTCATCCTGATGTTCCTCGAAAATATCTTTCCGCCGATCCCGTCGGAGGTGATCATGGGGCTGGGTGGTGTGGCCGTGGCGCAGGGGCGTTTCGAATTTTGGCCGCTGGTCGCGGTCGCGGTAGCCGGCACAACGCTGGGCAACTGGGTGTGGTACGGCATCGGGCGCTGGGTTGGCTATGAGCGGCTCAAACCGTTGATTGACCGCTATGGGCGCTGGTTGACACTCGATTGGGACGAGGTGGAGCGGCTGCACGCCTTCTTCCTCAAATATGGCTCGGGCATCGTCTTCGTCTGCCGCTTCCTGCCCATCGCGCGCACGATGATCTCGCTGCCCGCCGGGATGGTGCGGATGAACCAGCTCAAGTTCCTGATCTGGACCGCCGCCGGTTCGACGATCTGGATTACCGCGCTCGCCGGCGCGGGCAGCTGGTTCGGCAAGCAATTTGCTGAGGTTGATCGCTTTATCGGCCCGCTCGCAGTGGTAGCGATTGGCACCTTGGTGCTGGTGTATTTCTATCGCGTGATCACCTGGAAACCAAAGCCGCGCTGCTAATCAGCGCGGTAATTACCTAACCGTCATCCCGGACGTGATCCGGGATAACACGCTGAGGCTGGTCTATTATCCCGGATCAAGTCCGGGATGACGATAGATTAAATATTGCTCCATCGGCACCCACCGTTATTCGGCGCGCGGGTGTGCACTGCGGTAAATATCGAGCAACTGCGCCGCATCGACTGCCGTGTAAATCTGCGTCGAAGCCAGACTGGCATGACCCAGCAATTCCTGCAAACTGCGCAAATCGGCCCCGCCCGCCAGCAAATGCGTGGCAAAGCTGTGGCGCAGCGCATGCGGCGTGGTGCGTTCGGACAGCCCCAGCGCGCGGCGTGCGCTGCGCACATTTGCTCGCACCACACCCGGGTCGAGCGCCCCGCCGCGCGCGCCGCGGAACAGCGGACCGTCCAGATCCAGATCATAGGGGCAAAGATCAGCATAGTCCGCCACCGCCTCGCGGACCGCTGGCAGGATCGGCACCATCCGCGTCTTGCCGCGCTTGCCCGTGACGCGCAGCACCGGCTCCAACGGTAGCACCGCCCCGGTCAGTGCCAGCGCCTCGCCAATGCGCAGCCCCGCGCCATAGAGCATCAGCAAAAGCGCAAAGTCGCGCGCGCCGACCCAGCCATCGCGGGCATTGGCGGCAACGTCCTGCGCCAACTGAATTGCCTCCGTCGGCCCGACGGGACGCGGCAGCCCCTTCTTGACGCGCGGCCCGCGCAATGCGGGAAGCGTCGCATCGGGCCCACCAACGAAGCGGAGAAAGGCGCGGAGCGCCGACAACTCGCGCGCCGCCGACGCATTGGTCAGGCCCTCGCCGCGCCGCTGGGCGAGGAACGCACGCATGTCGCTGGCATCGAGCTTGGCGAGCGAAGCAGAAGTGACCGTCCCGCCTGAATGAGCCTCAAGGAAGGCACACAAGCGCTCCGCCGTCGCCACATAAGCGCGCACCGTGTGCACCGAGCGGCGGCGCTCGTGCGTCAGATGCGATTGCCAATTGGTGAGGATGGCGGTGGTCACCTCCCCCTTTTGCCGCCCTATCCCTTGCCCGTCACTCTAAAACCGTTCGTCATCCCGGACTTGATCCGGGATGACGAAAGAGGACTGGTGCTATAAGATTATGTCGTCCGCACCACCGTAGCCAGCACGCTGTCGAGCAGCAATATTCCCGCATCGGTCACAGCAAGCCAGTCCGCTTCCACATTCATCAACCCCTGGCCTGCGAGCCGTCCCACCGCCGCTTCGTCCAAAAACGCACTGCGCGCCAGTCCGCTCGCTGCCTCAATCCGCGCCAGATCAACCCCCTCGGCAAGCCGCAGCCCCATGACCAGCGCCTCATTGGCACGTTGCACAGGCGACAGCGGGCTTTCGACCTTCAAACCATGGCCGTTGCGCGCCAACGCGCCCAAGTAATTCTCGGGCTTCTTGTGCCGCTCGGTGGCTTGCCCCAGCCGCCGCCCGTGCGCGCCTGGCCCCACCCCGGCATAGTCGCCATAGCGCCAATAGGTCAGATTATGACGGCTCTCGCTACCTACCCGCGCGTGGTTCGACACCTCGTAGCGCGGCAGCCTGGCGGCGCGGGTCATCGCATCGGTCGCCTCGAACAAATCGGCGGCGGCATCGCCATCGGGGATGATAAGATCGCCCTTCGCCGCCAGGGTAGCAAAGCGCGTGCCGGGTTCGATGGTCAGCTGATAGAGCGACAGATGGTCGGTGCCGAACGCCAGCGCCTCGGCCAATTCGCCCTCCCATGCGGCGAGCGATTGGCCGGGGCGGGCGTAGATGAGGTCGAAGCTGACCCGCGCGAAATGTGCCTGCGCGGTAGCGATGGCGCGCCGGGCTTCGTCGGCATCATGCGCACGGCCAAGGAAATCAAGCGCCTGAGGATCGAAGCTCTGAACGCCAATCGAAACGCGGTTCACACCCGCTGAGGCGAGCGCGGCAAAGTTCGCCACCTCAACTGAATTGGGGTTGGCCTCCAGCGTGATCTCGCAATCGTCGGTCAGGCCCCACAGCCGGTCAGCCTCGGCAATCAGCGCGGCAACGGTCGCAGGCGGCATCAGGCTGGGCGTGCCGCCGCCGAAGAAGATCGAGGAGGCTTTGCGACCCGGCAACAACGCCGCCTCATGCCGCAAATCGGCGAGCAGTGCCACCTGCCACTCCGTGTGATCTATCTGATCGCGGACATGGCTGTTGAAATCGCAATAGGGGCATTTGGCCACGCAAAAGGGCCAATGGATGTAGAGGGCGAGGGGTTCGGCCATGTGCCGCTATGTCAAAGCACGCCTGAAATGTCAGCAACGACGTTGCAAGGAGTTGCGATGCGCCAACCATGGCCTAAATTCACCTCATGCATTGCTTTCCGCCAATCTCTGAGCTCCAGTTTTTAATCGGCAAAGAAGTGTCACAAATCTCGTATGGGCCTCACTCTGTCCATTTTCATTGGGATGACGGCGGGCAAATGACTGTTCAATTCGATTATGAACATGTTGCTCAAGACGGACGCGTCCTTCGCTCCGATAGTGCAGCGCACACCGCGCCCGCGTCACTGATGCATCGGCTGATTCATAAGAAGATCGCTGTTATTGAAGTTCAACCTCTTTGTTTGACGATCGGGTTTGATGATGGCCAGATGGTCCGCCTTTTTTCCGAAGAAGGGCCATACGAGTGTGGACTAATTCAGTTTACTGACGACCTAGCCGACGGCTACATCGTTTACTGACTGCTCAGAACACCCCCGCCACCAGCTTGGCAAAGGCATCGGCGCGGTGGCTAATGCTGTGCTTCTCGTCTGGATCAATCTCCGCGAAAGTCAGCGCGTTACCAACCGGAACAAACACTGGATCATAACCAAAGCCCAACGTCCCGCGCGGCGGCCAGGTCAGGCTGCCGTGCACTCGCCCCTCGAACACTTCGCCATGCCCATCGGGCCAGGCGAGCGCGAGGGTGCAGATGAAATAGGCGCTGCGGTCGACGCCGGGCCCCTGTTCGGCGAGCAGCCCTTCGATCTTTCCCATCGCCATATACCAGTCGCGTCCCGGTTCACCCTCGAAGCTCTGCCGCTGGGCCCAATCGGCGGTATAGACCCCCGGCCGCCCGCCCAGCGCCGCGACGCACAGCCCGCTGTCATCGGCAAGCGCGGGCAGGCCCGAGCCTTGCGCCGCAGCGTGCGCCTTCAACCGCGCATTTTCGGCGAATGTCGTCCCCGTCTCTTCCGGCTCGGGCAGACCCAAATCGCCCGCCGACACGGGATCGATG
The DNA here is from genome assembly GCA_964401155.1 of uncultured Sphingopyxis sp. Lineage (GTDB taxonomy): Bacteria > Pseudomonadota > Alphaproteobacteria > Sphingomonadales > Sphingomonadaceae > Sphingopyxis. The sequence goes on along the minus strand of CAYNXF010000017.1, from coordinate 49,127 downwards.
CCATAGGGTGCAAGCAGCGCGCGAATCTCGCGCACCTTGCCCGCATTGTGGCTGGCGATCACCAGCTTGCCGGGGGCGAGCTTGCGCGGCATTTACCGCCCCGTCGCCCGATCCTGCGCCGCGAAAATTTCCGTGCAGCCGATGCGCGCCAATCGCAGCAGGCGCAGCAGCGCTTCTTCGTCATAGGTTGCGCCCTCGGCGGTCGCCTGCACTTCGACAATCTGCCCGCTACCGGTCAGCACGAAATTGGCGTCGGCTTCGGCATTGCTGTCCTCGTCATAATCGAGGTCCAGCACGGGCGTGCCTTCGAAAATGCCGCACGAAATCGCCGCCACTTTGTCGGTAATCGGGTCTTCGGTGATGGCACCGCTGGCGATCAGCTTGTCGACCGCCAGCCGCAGCGCCGCCCACGCGCCCGAGATCGAGGCGGTGCGCGTGCCGCCGTCGGCCTGGATGACGTCGCAATCGAGCGTAATCTGGCGCTCGCCCAGTTTCTTCATATCGACCACCGCGCGCAAGGAACGCCCGATAAGCCGCTGGATTTCCTGCGTCCGTCCCGATTGCTTGCCCTTCGCCGCCTCGCGGTTGCCGCGCGTGTGGGTGGCGCGGGGCAACATGCCATATTCGGCGGTGACCCACCCCTGCCCCTTGCCGCGCAGGAAGGGCGGGACGCGCTCTTCGACGCTGGCGGTCACCAGCACCTTGGTGTTCCCGAAACTCACCAGCACGCTGCCCTCGGCATGAATGGTGAAACCGGTTTCAAGGGCAACGGGACGCATCTGGTCAGGCGCGCGGCCGGATGGGCGCATGGGGAATCTCCTGTGAATGAAGCGGCGCGCTTAGCGGGGATGGTGAAGAGGCGCAATTATTCTGACGGCGGTCCCCCCTCACCCAGCTTCGCCTAGGCAACAAGTTGCCAAGGCTTCACATCCCTCTCCCCGGCGGGGAGAGGCAGCGAGACTTGCCCCGGACTTGATCCGGGGCTTAGTCGCAGCGGTGAGGGGGCACCGTGCTTGCAGGAAAGCGCCCCGCCCCCTAAATCCCATCCATGACCTCCACCCCCATCACCGAACTCACCACGCGTGCGCGCGATGTGTTCCGGCTGGTGGTCGAGGCTTACCTCGAAAACGGCCAGCCCGTCGGCTCGCGCACGCTGTCGAAATTCAGCGCACTCAACCTGTCCCCCGCGTCAATCCGCAATGTGATGCAGGATCTGGAGGAAGCAGGGTTGCTCGCGAGCCCGCACACCAGCGCCGGGCGAATGCCCACCGAATCTGGTCTGCGCCTGTTTGTTGACGGCATGATGCAGGTTGCGGAACCCAGTGCAGAGGACCGTGCGCAAATCGAGGCCAGCATCGCCGAAAGCGGCCCCATCGAGGCCGCTTTGGCGCAGGCGACCGCCGCGCTGTCTGGCCTTTCCGCCTGCGCGGGACTGGTCTTGGTCCCCAAGGCCGAGCGCGTGCTGCGCCAGATCAGCTTCGTGCCGCTATCCGCCGATCAAGCGCTCGTCGTGCTGGTCGCCGGCGATGGGTCGGTCGAAAACCGCGTTATTGACCTACCGCACGGTGTAGGCCCTTCGGCGCTGGTCGAGGCGGGCAACTATATCACCGCCACACTGGCGGGCCACACACTTGCCGATGCCCTCGCCCGGGTCCGCCGCGAGCTGGAGGCTGAACGCATCGCCATCGACCGCGCTGCGCAGGACCTTGTCGCGCGCGGGCTGGCCATCTGGTCATCCGACGGCGCTGACCGCCCGGTGCTGATCGTGCGCGGGCAGGCGCATCTGCTCGACGATGGCGCGGTCGGCGATCTCGACCGCGTGCGGCAATTGCTCGACGAGCTGGAGAGCAAGCAGGAAATTGCCGCCCTGCTCGACAGCGCGCGCAGCGGGGATGCCACGCGGATTTTCATCGGTTCGGAGAATAAACTCTTTTCGCTGTCGGGCTCTTCGGTCATAGCCGCGCCCTATCACGGCAGCGACGGGCGCATGGTCGGCGTGGTGGGGGTAATCGGCCCCACCCGCTTGAACTATGCGCGCATCGTTCCCATGGTGGATTTCACCGCCCAAACCCTGTCACGATTGATGCGATAAACGAATGAGCACTGACGAAAAAATCGACACCCCGGAAACGCCCGAAACCACCGCCGAGGTGGCCGAGGCTGAGGCACTGGCAACGCTGAACGAGCAAATCGCCGCGCTGCAACAGGACCTGCTCTATGCGCAGGCCGAAACGCAGAATGTGCGCCGCCGCGCCGAAAAGGAAGTTGCCGACGCGCACACTTACGCCGTCACCAAATTCGCACGCGACATTTTGTCGGTTGGCGACAATCTGACCCGCGCTCTCGCCGCGATCCCTGAGGCTGCGCGCGAAGATGAGGCGATGAAGGGCCTGGTCGCAGGCCTCGAGGCCACCGAGCGCGAGCTGATGAGCGTGTTCGAACGCCACGGGATCAAACGCATCGCTTCGGTCGGCCTGCCGCTCGACCCCAACCAGCATCAGGCGATGGTGGAAATCCCCTCGGCGGACGCCGAACCGGGCACGATCGTGATGGAAATGGCGCCGGGCTATATGCTCAAGGACCGTCTGTTGCGCGCGGCGATGGTCGGAGTGGCGAAGGCGGCGGAGTAACTTAATCCGTTCCCCGGCGAAAGCCGGGGTCCAGAGCTTGCTTAGACGACGTTCTTGGTGTGACGCGCTGGGCCCCGGCTTTCGCCGGCGAGCAGTTCACGCCGCTTTCCGCACCTTCGCCAATTTCTTCAGCACCATCTCGCGCTTCAGCCGCGACAGATGGTCGATGAAGAGGATGCCCTCCAGATGGTCATGCTCGTGCTGGATGCACGTCGCCATCAGGCCGGTCATGCGTTCGCGGTGCGGCTTGCCATATTCGTCCTGCCAATCGACGGTAATTTCGGCCGGGCGGGTGACGTCGGCATATTGTTCGGGGACCGACAAACAGCCCTCCTGATACACGCTATGCTCCTCGGTCGGATCGGAAAACACCGGATTCACAAAGATGCGGGGGTTGCGAATAACCTTCTTCCCCTCCTCATCCTCGGGGTCCGGCTCCTGCAAATCGATGACGAGCAGCCGCTTGGGCACGCCGACCTGAATCGCGGCAAGCCCGATGCCGGGGGCGTCGTACATGGTTTCAAACATATCGGCGATCAGCGTGCGGAGGTCGTCGTCGAACGTCTCAACGGGCTTCGATATCTGCCGCAGCCGCGGATCGGGCGTTTCGATGATGGGAAGGATGGCCATAAGCGGTCAGTTATGGATGGCGGGGCGCTGGGTCAAGGGGGTGGGCCGCGGTGTTTGGTCCGACTGTAGTGCCCGAAGTAGCCTGCCTTCTGCTAGCAACAATTTATCGAAGGCATATCGCTCGAGAAACCTGTCCTTGGAGATACCGAGCGTCGCACACAACGCAGAAAACATTTTTGAGAAGTCGTCAGTTGTGCGCTCTTTTTCGAACGCCTCCAACATTAGATGATCGAAATCTTCCCGGACCCAGTCTCCAGATCGCCTAGCGATCATTGCTGCTTCAACCAAAGAATCGAAGATGAAAACGTCTTGATCACCTTTTGCGAAAAATCGGAACTTAGAATAAGCAGATGGAGAGCTTTTGGTTGGATGAAATCCCTGAGAGCGCTCATCAAATGGAGAAAATTCAAAACTAGATTCATTTATATAATTCGTGCATTTATCAAAATCCCAATTTCCGAGTCTATGTAGTCTATATTGAATTATAAATTTCTTCAATTGTGATGATTTCAAATTACGATTCGAAAAAAGATACCTCCAGTAATAGTCTGAAGTACCAGCAGCGACGATATTATTTTCGAGGTCGTAGTTTTCCAGACATGTTCCATAGGCAATTTGAAGCAAGGCTGCTCTCCGTTTGAACAAGATTGCAGTTGCGTTTTCCGAGTATTTTTTCACCCTACCGGCCGCCGCGCCCTAAGCGCCTGCGCCAGCGTCCCCTCGTCCAGATAATCGAGCTCACCCCCCACGGGCAAACCATGCGCCAGCTGCGTCAGCCGCACTGGCAGCCCTTCCAGCCGTTCGGCCAGGTAATGCGCCGTCGTCTGCCCCTCCAGCGTCGCGTTCATCGCCAGCACGACCTCGTCGATCCCGCCCGCGCTGACGCGCGCGACCAGCGCGTCGATGGTCAGGTCCTGCGGCCGCACGCCCTCCAGCGCCGACAGCCGCCCGCCGAGCACATGATATTTGCCGGGGAACAATCGCGACCGATCGAGCGCCCACAGGTCGGACACTTCCTCGACCACGCACAAGCTGCGCTCATCGCGCCGCGCATCGGTGCAGATGCTGCACGGATCGCGCGTATCGATATTGCCGCAAATGCCGCACGTGACCAGCCGCTCGGCCACCCCCTGCATCGCGGCGAGCAGCGGGGTGAACACACTCTCGCGCTTCTTCATCAGATGCAGCACCGCGCGCCGCGCCGAGCGCGGCCCCAGGCCGGGAAGCCGCGCGAGTTGCTGGACCAGCGTCTCTATGTCTTGCGATGCCATGGCACATGGTCTTAAGCGGCAGGCACAAAATGACAATGCGCATCATCTTCATGGGCACGCCGCCCTTTGCGGTGCCGACGCTCGCCGCATTGGTCGCGGCGGGGCATGATATTGCCGCTGTCTATACCCAGCCGCCGCGCCCGGCGCAGCGCGGCAAGAAGGTGCAGCAAAGCGCGGTGCATGATTGGGCCGAGGCGCATGGCCTGCCGGTGCGTACCCCCGCCAGCCTGAAAAGCGCCGAGGCGCAGGCTGACTTGGCCGCACTAAACGCCGATATCGCCGTGGTCGCAGCATACGGCCTGATCCTGCCGCAGGCGGTGCTCGATGCGCCAACGCACGGCTGCCTCAACGTCCACGGCAGCATCCTGCCGCGCTGGCGCGGCGCAGCGCCGGTGCAGCGCGCGATACTGGCGGGCGACACCGAAACCGGCGTCACGATCATGCAGATGGACGCGGGCCTCGACACCGGCGCCATGCGGCTGGTCGGCCGCACGCCGATTGCGGGCAAGACCGCGGGCGAGCTGACTCAGGAACTGGCGGAAATGGGCGCGGAGTTGATGGTGCAGGTGCTGGACGACCTTGCCGCCTATCCGACCGAACCGCAGCCCGAAACCGGCGCGCTCTATGCCCCCAAGATCGACAAGAGCGAAGCTAGCCTCGATTTCATGGTCAGCGCCGTGCAGGTCGAACGCGCCGTCCGCGCCTTCAACCCCGCACCGGGGGCCTGGTTCGAAGTAGCGGGCGAGCGCGTCAAACTTCTCACTGCTGACGTGGTTTCCCCCGCCGACGTGCCGCAGGGGATGCCGCCGGGGGTGACGCTCGACGACCGCCTCACCGTCGCCTGCAACCCAGGTGCCGTCCGCGCACTGCGCGTGCAGCGCGCGGGAAGGCCCGCGATGAGCGCGGAAGAATTGCTGCGCGGTTGGCCCATCGCCGCTGGAACACGGCTGGCATGACCCGCTTCGCGCTGACCCTCGAATATGATGGCCGCCCCTATATGGGCTGGCAGCGCCAGGCGCATGGCCCCAGCGTGCAGCAAGCGCTCGAGGAAGCCCTCGCGCGCATCACCGGCGCAGAGTCGCTGATCTACAGCGCGGGCCGCACCGATGCCGGCGTCCACGCCATCGCCATGCGCGCGCACGTCGACCTCGAATTCCCGCGCGGCCCCTTTCGCCTGATGGAAGCATTAAACGCGCAGCTCCGCCCCGCCCCTGTCGCGGTGCTGGCGTGCGAAACCGTCGCCGACGATTGGCACGCGCGCTTTTCGTGCATCGGGCGCGAATATCTCTACCGCATCGTTAACCGCCGCGCGCCGCTGACCTTTGACAAGGGACTGTGCTGGCAGGTCGGGCAGCCACTCGACGCCGATGCGATGCACGCTGCCGCGCAGTTGCTGGTCGGCAACCATGACTTCACGACGTTTCGTTCGGTGCAGTGCCAGGCCGACAGTCCGGTCAAGACCTTGGACCGGCTCGACGTGGAACGCGACGGCGACGAAATATTGATCAGCGCAGCCGCGCGCAGCTTCCTTCACCATCAGGTGCGCTCAATGGTGGGCAGCCTGGTGCAAGTGGGCAACGGCCGCTGGACGGGCGAAGATTTGCAAGCCGCGCTGAAGGCAGCGGACCGGCAAGCATTGGGCCTCAACGCGCCGCCCGATGGGCTGTATTTTGTCGGGGCGCGTTACTGACGATTTTAGAGCACACCGTTCCCCGGCGAAAGCCGGGGTCCAGGGCGGCATCCACCGACGGTTCAATCTCGCTCTGGGCCCCGGCTTCCGCCGGGGAGCAGGCTAGATTCAAGTCGTCAGACCACCTTCTCCGCATAATAAAGCGGCGCATGCTTGTTCAGAATCTCGAGCAGTTTGGCCTGCGCGGTCTTTTCGTCGGTCTCTTCCATCGCGGCAAGCTCGCGCGCCAGGCGGCTGGAGGCCGCTTCGAAAATCTGGCGCTCCGAATAACTCTGCTCGGGCTGGTCGTCGGCGCGGAACAGGTCGCGCGTCACTTCGGCAATCGACACCAGATCGCCGGAATTGATCTTCGCTTCATATTCCTGCGCGCGGCGCGACCACATGGTGCGCTTCACGCGCGGCTTGGTGGTCAACACCTGCAGCGCTTCTTTGAGCGTCTTGTCTGACGACAGCTTCCGCATGCCAACGCTTTCGGCCTTGTTGGTCGGCACGCGCAGCGTCATCTTTTCCTTTTCGAAACGCAGCACATAAAGTTCCAGCTGCATCCCGGCGATTTCCGATTTTTGCAGTTCGATTACGCGGCCCACGCCATGCTTGGGGTAAACGACATAGTCACCGACATCGAACAGAAAACTGGCGGACATCCGCATTCCTTTCATCTGACAGGCCAGCCTTTTCGCCATGTCGTGCCCTGTGAGCGCCGGATGCTGGGTCAGCACCGGTGTGCGCATTGCAACACGTCCATGGTTCAGGATAGCAAGTGAAGAGGCTCCAAAGCGTCTGGACCGTTCACATCGGTCTCAGCGTTGGGGAGGATTATAACAGATTCGCAACAAAAATGCCACCCCCGCGCGGAAGTGGCAGTTTTCCGGCATTTTCATAAGCCTGCTTGACCCGCACGTCACCGCGCCGCACCCTTCGCACGAACAAGGGACAGAGAGGAATTGGGCATGCAGGGACAGGTCTGGTGGATCACCGGAGCCTCATCGGGCATCGGCGCGGCGCTCGCCTGCGCGCTGGCGGGCGAAGGGGCGCGGCTGATCCTGTCGGGGCGCAACGTCGCCGCGCTGGAGGAGGTAGCGGCAGGCTGTGGCGACACACTCATCCTGCCGTTTGAGGCCACCGACACGGGCGCGCTCCCCGCACTGGTCGAACAGGCCTGGGACTGGGCGGGCCGCGTCGACGGCATCGTCAACAATGCCGGCATTTCGCAGCGCAGCTTGGCCGTCGATACTGACTATGCCGTTTATGAACGCATCATCGCGGTCGACCTTCTTGCCCCCATCGCTTTTGCACAGGCCAATCTGGCGCGCATGCTTAGCGCGGGCGGCGGGCATGTGGTGGCGATCTCCAGTGTCGCAGGACTGGCCGGGGTCCCGCTGCGCACCGCTTACTGCGCCGCCAAGCACGGCGTGGTGGGCTATCATGACGCGCTGCGCGCCGAAAATGAGCATTTGGGGCTGAAAGTGCTGATGGTGTGCCCCGGCTCCGTCGCCACCAATGTCAGCCGAAACGCACTCAACGCCGACGGCAGCGTGCGCGGGGTCAGCGACGCCGCCATCGACAACGGCATCCGCCCGGAGGAAGCGGCGCGGCAAATGGTCGAAGCGATCAAGGCGGGTACGCGCGAGCTGATCATCGCCGAAGGCATGGAGGCGCAAATCCCCGCGCTGCGCCGCGCCGACCCCGACGCGCTGTTCGCCCGCATGAGCGCGATGGTGCAAGCAGGTTATGCCGCGCAAATGGCCGCGAAAAGCTGAAGCAACGCCTGTTCTCCGGCGCAAGCCGGAGTCCAGGGCAACACGAACCAATAGTAGTTAGCGCCGCTGCCCCCCGGCATTCGCCGGGGAACATGGTTGCCAATAGAGCTTTTACTTCAGCTCTGCGGTCACGACGACCGGCGGCTCCTTATCGGTGTCTGTAGCAATATAGGCAGGATTATGCTTGCGCAGCCAGTCCTCAACACCTTTCAGCCATTCGATGCGAACATCGTCGTAGGGCAAATTGTGCGTGTTCTTGGGCTGTTCGAGATAGACATAGTCCGCCCCTTCCTTCTTGCCCGCGCCCTTGAGTGCCGACACCAGCGTGCGCGCTTGTGCCACCGGAACACGTTGATCGCGCACCCCATGCACGATCATGATCGGTGCCCAGCGACCATCGGGATTCTTCGCGGGTGAAACGGTGCTGAGCTCGACCGCGCCTTTGGCGAGATAGTTGGATCCAAAGCTGCCAAGATAGCCTTTATCATATTCGCGCATCATCTGAAGGTCGTACACGCCGGCTCCGGCAATAGTGCAACGATATTTGTCGGCATCGCGCTGCGCCGCGCGCGCCGAAGCATAGCCGCCATAGGACCAGCCAAACATGCACACGCGCTTGGGATCAATAGTTCCCTGCGCCGCAAGATGGGTGATTACATCGTCCAAATCGTCCTGCATCCGCAGACCGAAACCATTGGCCCGACCCTTTTTGATCCATTCGGCGCCATAACCTCCAGAACCGCGATAATTGGGCTGGACAACCACATAGCCAAGTTCGGCCACTGATTGCGCCCAGTCGTCAAAATCCATCGTGTCGCGGGGTCCAAAGGGACCGCCGTGGGTCAGGATAACCAGCGGCAGCCCCTTGGTCTGCTTGCGGTGCCGCGGCCAGGTCATGATGGCTTCGATACTCTCGCCATCGGATGCCGTATAGCGGAACGCCGTGACTGGATTCAGCTCCGCCAAGCCGAGCGAATTCTTACGATAGCCTAGCAGCGCCATTTTGCCGGAGACGGTATCAAAAATGTAGTAGGCGCCCGGTTGGTTCGGCTTGGCCATGAATATCACAAATTTCTTCTCGGCACGGTCAGAACTCACAATGAAGCTGTTTCCCGCGCCGAATTGCTCGTCAAGGACTGCCTGCAGCTCCTTGTAAAACGGATCGGTCCATACCGTCCGTTGGCGCTGTTCGATGACGGTATAGCCTGTGATCCGTGAGCCATCATAACTGGTCTCGACACCGTCAACATCATAGCCCTTGGACTGGAACACGAGCCGCTGCGATCCCTTGATATCGGTTAGATTGACTTTGTAGAGACGCGAATAGCCGGACTTGTTGTCGGAAATAATCGCCATGTCGGGCTCTTCCAGCAACATTTGAGGCCGAATGCCCGCGCCAGTGAAATCCTTGTCGGCTTCATTGCTGATGGTTTTAACGATGGCGGAAGCGTCCGACCGGTACATCAGCCGTTCTTTGCCTGTATCGCTATCGTAACCAAAGGCGCCGCGAACAATTCCCTTGGGGTCTGCATACCAGCCGCCGACAACTGGGTTCGTCCGCATGACCATCTCGAGCTTGCCGGTTCTGACGTCAACCCGGACCACTTCGGGATTATTCCAGCGCTCGGTATTCTCATGCTTGTAAGTGCGCTGAATCAATATCGCCTGCTTGTCGTGGTCGACATGCAGTATGTCGCCGCCATTGGCCGCTACGCCGTCCCACGCCAGTGGGGCAATTTTTCCTGTTTTCAGGTCATAGGTTGCGAGCCTGCTGATGTCGCCACGATCCCCGCCAAAGTTTTCCCGCGCCAGCAGCGTAAGGACGATCATGTCGTTGCCTACCCATCGCCAGCTATTCGTTGTCCGATCGCCAGCCTCGCGAAACTCCTCAGTCGCCGCGATGAGTTTTGGCTTAGGCGATGCTTCCGTCAGGTCCAGCCACGCCAAAAACTCACGGCCATCGCTGATCATTTTCAAAATGACCTTATTGCCGTCCGGCGACATGATGACGCCAGTCATATTGGGACGCATGGCATAAACTTCGGTCGCCACCCGGCCCTTCTTGGCCGTCACCACTATATCGCGATTATCTTCCGTCTGCGCCATGCCCGGCACAGCCGCCGTCGTCGCCAGCAGCGCCGCGACCATCAGCTTTTTCAGCATCTTCAAGCTCCACAAACTTGGCGGTCCGGCGGACTGTTGCGACCCGCGAACCCGTTTCCCCGGTCAAACGCACGATAGCGTTCTGACAGACATCCTATGAAGTTCGCGGCGCATGGCAAGTATGTTGCGGGCAAAAGACAAGAAAAACCCCGGCGGATCGCTCCGCCGGGGTCGTATCTATGGTGATGTTGCTCGCATCAGGCGGCGGCGAAGCGCACCTTAACCGACTTGCGGCTGCGCATCGCGCCACCGGTTAGGCCAAATCCCATGATCATCATCGCCCAGGTCGCGGGCTCGGGCACCGCGCCGATGCTCAGCGACACATTGTCGAGCAGCGGACCGATATTGTCGCGGCTTGTAGTGCCAAAGGCCAGTCGTAACGAGCCAGCATTGGTTGCCCGGAACGAGAAGGTCGAGGTCGTGAACGGTGCGCTTGCACCGATCATGCCCCCTAGCGTGTAGGTGGGGCCAATTGCGCCGCTCAGCGGTCCGAAGGCGGCCATCAAGCCCGTGCCTTGACCATTGGTCACATTCGTCACGTCATTGAAGATGAAACGCGTGAACCAGTCGTTATTGCCATTGTTGCGCTGGCTGCCGCCGAGCACGAACGACAATGTTACCAAATCCCCGGCGTTGAACGCAAAGCTGTCCTTCGTTGTAATTTCACCGGGGCCCGGCGAACCATCAAGGTCCACGACATTGCCCGATGCATCGGGCGTTACATTGATGCCGAAACTATTCGGGTTGGCCACCACATCGACCTTCCCGGTAACCGTCCATTTAGCCAGCGGATTGACATTGAGTGTGTTCGAAGGGTCGCCTTCAAACCCGTCGTTGAATACTTCAGCAGCATGTGCCGGAATTACAGCGAAGGCCGTTGCGGCAACAGTGGTGAGCAAAAGGCGGCGCATTTCAATCTCCATTTCGGAATCCACGGGGAAGCCAACGAATCGCGACCGCTGTTTTTTCTGATAGTTGAGGCTCGCAGTTGGTTAACGCCGAGTCAACCAAAGCAGCAGCTTTGGCCTATATATCTGTCCCATAACGGAACAGGGCCCCGACGGTGTTCCCGCCGGAGCCCTGCTGTCTGAACGCCGCAGCGTCCGTCTTTATCAGCCGTGCGCGAGTGCCGCGAGCAGCAGGATCGCCACGATGTTGGTGATCTTGATCATCGGGTTGACCGCCGGACCGGCAGTGTCCTTGTACGGATCGCCCACCGTGTCGCCGGTCACCGCAGCCTTATGGGCTTCGCTGCCCTTGCCGCCGTGGTTGCCGTCTTCGATGTACTTCTTGGCATTGTCCCACGCGCCGCCACCCGACGTCATCGAGATGGCAACGAACAGGCCGCCGACGATCACGCCCAGCAGCAAAGCGCCGAGCGCTTCAAACGCCGCGACCGGGCCAGCGACCCAGCGGATGACGAAGAACACCACAATCGGCGCAAGCACCGGCAGCAGCGACGGGATGATCATTTCCTTGATCGCCGCCTTGGTGACCAGGTCGACCGTGCGGGCATAATCGGGGCGGCTGGTGCCGTCCATAATGCCCTTGTTGGTCGCGAACTGTTCGCGCACGTCCTTCACCACGTCGCCCGCTGCGCGGCCCACGGCGGTCATGCCCATCGCCCCGAACAGGTAGGGCAGCAGCGCGCCGAGCAGCAGGCCTACAATCACGTACGGCGATGACAGCGAGAAGGTCAGCGGTGCGCTGAGCCCCAGCTTGTCCGAGTAAGCGGTGATGTCGGCGGTGTAGGTGCCGAACAGCACCAGCGCCGCCAAACCAGCTGACCCGATTGCATAGCCCTTGGTCACGGCCTTGGTGGTGTTGCCCACGGCGTCGAGCGCGTCGGTTTTCTCGCGCACGCTGTCTTCCAGCCCCGCCATTTCGGCGATGCCGCCGGCGTTATCGGTCACTGGACCATAGGCGTCCAGTGCAACGACCATCCCCGCCAGCGCCAGCATCGCGGTGGCAGCGAAAGCGATGCCGATCAGGCCCGCCAGCTGGTATGCGATGATGATGCCCGCACAGATCACCAGCGTCGGCAGCGCGGTCGATTCCAGCGAAATCGCCAGACCCTGGATGACGTTGGTGCCATGGCCCGTTTCCGAAGCCTTGGCGATGCTGCGCACCGGGCGATAGTTGGTGCCGGTGTAATATTCGGTGATCCACACCAGCACGCCCGTGATGATCAAGCCGAGCAGCGAGCAATAGAAAAGCGTGCGACCGGTATAGCCGCCCACATCCACTTCCATGCCGCCAAGCGCATAGTCGATGGCAAACCAGATCGCCGGGATCGAGCTGACCGCGGTGACTAGGAAACCCTTATACATCGCGCCCATGATGTTGGTGCCGCCGCCCAGACGCACGAAGTATGTGCCCAGGATCGACGTCACGATGCACACGCCGCCGATCAGCAGCGGCAGCGCCATCAGCGGGAGCAGCATGTCGCCCGCGGTGGTGACCAGCAGCGCAATCAGCACCATCGTCGCACCCACGGTGACGACATAGGTTTCGAACAGGTCAGCGGCCATGCCCGCGCAGTCGCCCACATTGTCGCCGACGTTATCGGCGATCACAGCGGGGTTGCGTGGATCATCTTCGGGGATGCCCGCTTCGACCTTGCCGACCAGGTCGGCGCCGACGTCGGCGGCCTTGGTGAAAATCCCGCCACCCAGACGCGCGAAGATCGAAATCAGCGACGCGCCAAAGGCCAGGCCGACAAGGCCGTCGATCACCACACGGTCATTGGCCTGCAAACCGGCTGGGCCAACCAGATACCAAAAGAAGCCGGCAATCGCGATCAGCGCCAGGCCCGCCACCAACATGCCGGTAATAGCCCCGGCGCGGAACGCCATGGTCAGCCCGCCCTGCAGCGTGCCGCGCGCGGCTTCGGCCGTGCGGACGTTGGCGCGTACCGAAATGTTCATGCCAATATAGCCGGCGACGCCCGAAAGCACCGCGCCGATGACAAAGCCAACCGCCGGAATGATGTCGAGGAACAGGCCAACGAGCACCGCCACGACGACGCCAACAATAGCGATGGTGCGATATTGGCGGCCAAGATAGGCCGACGCGCCTTCCTGAATGGCGGCGGCGATTTCCTGCATTTTTGCGTTACCGGCCGAGGCGCTCAGCACCTGACGGCTGGTAACGATCCCATAGAGCACGGCGATCAGGCCGCACGCCAAAGCGATCAAAACCAGATTCATGAAAAAACTTCCTTCCCCTTGGACGGGCCCGCCCGCGCCCTTTCACACAATCCTGTCCCCTACCCGGCGGTGAAACGCCGACGAAACAGGCCGCGATGTTGCGAGAGACCCAGTGCGGACGCGCTTATGGTGGCAAAGTGTGACAAGGGCAACCCCGCTTTTTGGGCGGGGTTTTGAGTCCCTCCATTGCCCGTTCGCCTCGAGCGTAGTCGAGAGGCCCATCGGCTTGGCGCAAGGTTCATGGGCGTCTCGACTACGCTCGACACGAACGGAAAGTGCTAAGTTTCATGCACAAACCCCAACCGCTCAGGCCGCGCCACCACCGCCCCGCCAAAGGTCAGCGCCAGCCCTTGCCCCTCCACACAAACGCCAACCCGGGTCACCGCCGCCCCGCGCCGTAGCGCTGCGGCAGCAATCGCCTCGGCTCGCTCTGGCGCGGCCGTGAACAGCAGCACATAATCATCGCCCATCGTTGCCGCCGCAATCCTGTCATCGACGCCGTCGCCGCGCACCATGCGCCACGCGTCGGACAGCGGCACCGCATCAAGAGCCATTTGAACCGCCAGTCCGCTCGCAACCCCAATCCGCTGCGCATCGATCAACAGCCCGTCGGACACATCGGCCATCGCGCTGACAAGCGGGGCCAGATCCTGCCCCAGCGCCAGATTGGGCTGCGGATGGGTGTAGGCATAGGCCAGGCTGCCCAGCCCGCCGCTCAGCTTACCCTGCCGCATCAACAGACCGAGCCCGGCATCGCCAATACTGCCACTGACCCACAGCTCATCGCCCGCGTGCGCGCTGCTGCGCGACGGCGCGCCGCCCGCCGGAGCCAGACCGATCGCGGTCAGCCCCAGCGTCACCGGCCCGCCCGGCGGCATCGCCACCATATCGCCGCCCAGCAATGGCGCGTCAAAATGGCGAAGCGCTTCGTCTAGCCCTTCGGCAAAAGCCGTTTCCCAAGCACCCCCGCGCGCCAGCCCCGCGCCCATCAACACACCAATCGGTGTCGCGCCCTTGGCGGCAAGGTCCGACATATTCACCGCGACCAGCTTCCAAGCGACGCTCTCGGGCGCATCGTCGGACAGGAAATGCACGCCCTCGACCAGCATGTCGTGCGTCAAGACGACGCCCTGCCCGCCAACCTCCAGCACTGCCGCATCATCCAACAGCCCGCGCGCGGCAGGATGGCTTGCGATGGCACGCAATCGCGCGATAAAGGCGTCCTCATTCACGCCGTCATCCTTGCCGCAGGATTTGCCTAATGACCAGCCGCCTCGCCCTATTCCTTGCTTCGCTGCTGCTGGCGCCGCTCGCTCAAGCCCAATCGACCGCCCCGATCAGTGTCGCTGCCGGGCGCGTCGTTACTGTTCCCGATTTTCCCTCGAAGCAGATTGACCCGCTGACCATCTGGGTCTGGCTGCCGCCCGAATATGACCGCGACGCCACAAAGAGCTTCCCGGTCATTTATATGCATGACGGCCAAAATCTGTTCGACGACAAGGCCGCGGGCTATGGTCAGGCCTGGGAAATGGACGATGCGGTAAGCCGTATGACGATGACGGGCCAGCTGCGCCCCCACATCATCGTCGGCGTCGCCAGCCCCAAGGCGCGCTATGCGACTTTGTTCCCAGAGAAGCTGCTGCCGCACCTCCCCCCCGCCTTCCAGCAACTTGTGCGCGGCATCGATCTCGGCCCCGAAAAGGGCGCGCAAACGCTGATGGGCGACAAATATCTCAAATTTCTGACCGCCGAACTCAAACAGTGGGTCGACGGCCGCTTTCGCACCTTGGGCGACCGCGCCAATACCTCGGTGATGGGCAGCTCGATGGGAGGCCTCATCTCGCTCTATGCCATGGGCGAATATCCCGATGTGTTCGGCCAAGCAGCGGCAGTGTCGATGCACTTGCCGCTCGCCAATCCCGACATACCGGAAGCCGAACGCGCCGCGGCCGCGCAGGCTGTCGCCGACGCCTTTGCCAAATGGCTCACCACGACCAAGCTCGACCCCAAGGTCCACCGCCTCTACCGCGACCACGGCACGGCGACGCTCGACGAATTTTACCCGCCTTACGCCGCTGCCTTCGACGCGATGATGGCCCAGCGCGGCTGGCGCTGGCCCAATTATGAGGCGCGCGCTTTCACCGGCACTGCACACAATGAAACGGCGTGGTCAGAGCGCGTCGATATCCCGCTGATGTTTTTGGATCGCCGCCCGGCAGCGCGCTGATCAGCCGCGCACCGCGCCGCCGATCGCGTCAAGCAGGCCGTTCACAAACCCCGCCTCGCGCGCGTCGAAAAAGGCTTTGGCGACATCGACATATTCATTGACCACCGCGCCGCGCGGTACGTCGGCGCGGGCGATCAATTCATAGGTTCCCGCACGCAAAATCGCCTTCATCGCCTTGTCGAGCCGGTCCAGCGTCCATCCCTCGGCCAGCCGGTCGACAATGGCAGCATCAATTTCATCCGCACGCGCCAGCGTTCCTTTGACCACATCATCAAAAAAGGCGCCATCCGCTTTGGCATATTGCGCATCCTCAATTTCCGCACCCAGCCGATGGTGATGGAATTCGGTCAGCAGCTTGGGCAGTGGCGTCCCTTCCATCTCGTGCTGGTAGAGCGCCTGCACGGCGGCGAGCCGGGCAGCAGAGCGGGCCTGAGTCTTGGACATCACTTCAACCTTTGGGATACAGACAGGGCGTGCGCGGGCAGCCCCTCGGCCCCGGCCAGCGCCACCGCTGCCGGGCCAATCGCTGCCAAAGCGGCTTCGTCGAGCGCCAGGAAGCTGGTGCGCTTCATGAAATCCAGCACCGACAGGCCGGATGAAAAGCGCGCGCGCCGCCCCGTTGGCAGCACATGGTTCGGCCCGGCAACATAATCGCCAATCGCCTCGGGCGTGTGCCGACCCAGAAACACAGAGCCTGCATGCCGCACCCGGGCGAACAGCGTGTCGGCCACATCGGCATCGACCGCCAGCTGCAGATGCTCTGGCGCAAGCCGGTCGCACAACGGGATTGCGTCGGCCAAGGTTGGCACAATCACAATTGCCCCATGATCGCGCCAGCTCGCTTCGGCGACGGCGGCGGTGTCAAGCGTCGGAATGGTGGCGTCCACCGCCGCCCATACCGCGCGAGCAAAATCGGAGTTGTCGGTTAACAGGATCGATTGGCTGGTCGGGTCATGCTCGGCCTGGCTCAGCAGATCGGCAGCGATGAACTGCGGATCATTGTTGGCATCGGCGACCACCACAATCTCGCTTGGCCCAGCGACCATGTCGATGCCAACCACGCCGAACAGCTGGCGCTTGGCTTCGGCAACCCAGGCATTGCCGGGGCCGGTGATGACATCAACCGGGGCGATACTGCGCGTCCCCAGCGCCAGCGCGGCCACCGCTTGCGCCCCGCCGATCCGCCATACCTCATCAACCCGCGCCAGATGCGCTGCGGCCAATACCAGCGGGTTAACCTCACCATTGGGCGTCGGGGTGACCATCACCAGCCGCTCGACCCCCGCCACCTTGGCGGGAATAGCGTTCATCAGGACCGACGAGGGATAGGCGGCACGCCCGCCGGGCACATAAATCCCCGCCGCATCGACCGCGCGCCAGCGACTGCCCAGCCGCGCGCCGCTGGCGTCGGTCGCTTCGCTGTCGGCCGGGCGCTGCTTGGCATGGAAATCGGCAATACGATTGGCAGCCAGATCGAGCGCAGCGCGCAAATCGCGATCGAGCGCAGCATAGGCCGCAACACATTCGGCAGTGCCGATGCGCCAGCCCAAGCCGTCCAGATCGACGCGATCGAACCGCAGCGTCAGTTCGGCCACCGCCGCATCGCCGCGTGCGCGCACGTCGGCAATGATGGCGGCAACGTCGCGCGACACATCGGCATCGCTCTCGCGACGCGCGCCAACCAGCGCGTCGAAAGCCGTCCCGAAATCGGGGTCGGACGCGTCAAGCCACTGCGGCATGGGTCTGTCCTACAGCATCGCGAAAAGCGGCCACCAACGGCGGAACTTCGTCCGGACGCAGCTTGAAAGCAGCGCGATTGACCACCAGCCGCGCCGAAACCTGGCTCATGACCGCCAATTCCTGCAAACCATTCTCGCGCAGCGTCGCACCCGATGACACCAGATCGACAATATGGCTGGCCAGCCCCAGCGACGGCGCAATTTCCATCGCGCCATTCAATTTGATGCATTCGGCCTGAACCCCGCGCGCGGCGAACCAGCGGCGCGTGCTGGCAGGATATTTGGTGGCAACGCGGACATGGCTGGCACCAGCGCCCGGCAGATTGGTTCCCGAGGGCGCGGCAACCGACAGGCGGCAATGGCCAATGTTCAGGTCCACGGGCGCATAAAGCTCGGTATAGCCAAATTCGTCGATTGCGTCGGAACCGACGATGCCCAGGTGCGCCGCGCCATGGGCGACGAACGTGGCGACGTCAAAAGCGCGGACACGGATCAGGCTGACATGCGGCTGGTTCGTGGAAAACACCAGCGCCCGGCTGGTTTTGTCGAAAAAATCGGGCGCAGGCGTGATCCCCGCCGCCGCCAGCAACGGCAGCGCCTCGTCCAATATCCGCCCCTTGGGGATGGCAAAGATCAACGGTTCGGCCATAAGCGCTGCGACTTAGGGATGCGCGCGCGAAAGGGCAAGGACATGGACGGCAATGCCAATCACGCGATGGAAGACGGGCGCGTCGCGACCGGGATCGAATTTCAGGCGCAACACTGCACCCATCATGGCGCGCCGATCACCGCCAGCGTTGTCCGCGCGATGCTCCCCTTGATGCAGGGGAACAGTGCAGTAGGGCGGCGCATCCGCGAATGGCCCGGCCTGCCGCTAGAAGATGCAATGCCGCTGCGCTTTGCCGGCGGTCTGCATTACCTGTCCTTATCGGGGGCTGAAGGGCGGCTTGCGCCCCTCTATGCGGGGTCGGTCCACGATCAACCAGCAGTTGACGCAATCGTTGCTGCCGTCGTTGCCGATCACGACGCTGCGTTGCTGCCCTGGTTCGACGGCCCGCCGCAGACCAACGAAGCGGGGCGCTCGGCCAGCCTGATGGCCGGCCTGTTGTGGCTGGCTTCGCGCGGGGGCACGCGCGTCGAGATTAGCGAAGTCGGCGCGAGCGCGGGCATCAATACCATGATGGAACGCTACCATTTTGACCTTGGCGGCACGATCGCCGGACCACCTGAATCGCCGATGCATATTCGCCCGGAATGGCGCGGCCCGCCGCCGCCATCGGCCAGAGTGGACATTACCGAAATCGCCGGATGCGACATAAATCCTGCTGACCTCGGCGACCCCGCCCAGGCGCTGCGCATCAAGGCCTATGTCTGGCCCGACGCGCCGGAACGGCTGGCGCGGATGGATGCCGCCATCGCGCTGGCAAGCGAACGCAGGCCAGACGTTGTCGCTGCCGACGCTGCAGATTGGGTTGCGGCACGGCTGGCGCGTCCGCAACAGGCCGGGGTCACCCGCGTGATCCAGCACAGTATTGTCTGGCAATATCTGGGCGACGCGCGCCGCGCCGCCATCACCGCCATGATCGAGGCGGCAGGCGCGCGCGCGAGCGCCGACCGCCCGCTGGCTTGGCAGATGCTGGAAACCAACCGCGCGACCTTTTTGCACGAATTGACAATTCGGCAGTGGCCTGGGGACGGCGCCCCGCGCGTCTTGGGCCACGCCCATGCGCATGGTGCTTGGGTAGAGTGGCTTGGCTAAAGCCTGGCCTGCAGCTCGCCGAGCAGCGCCTGCACCGGCGCCACATTGCGCTGGGCGCGCCATTCGCCATCCAGCCGTTTGACGCGCGCGAACAGCCGCTCGCTATCGCTCACAATCCGCTGCACCAACGGATCAAAGCGGCGACAAAGTGTGGCATCGGCTTCCAGAGCCTCGCCCAGCTGCGCTGCACTGTCTTTGTCGCTCGCCCCAGGCTCGCCCGCGATCAGCGCGCGCTGGTGCAACAGCCAGGCAATCACATGCATCAACCGCGTGGTCGTCTTGAGTGATTCGCAGGCTAAAGCGATCCGGTCAGCTGCGCCGACCGCTTGGTCGCTGTCACCGCGACCACCGGCCAGCGCGGCATAGGCCTCGTCGGCCAGCACCATGGCATCAACATACAGGCTTTCGACCTGTGCCCGGAAAAGCGAGGTGGATGCGCTGCGCGGATGATCCAGATCGGCCATGATGCTGCGGGTGCCATGCCCATCCGCCGCCCGCAACCGCGCTAACCATATGCCGCAAAACCTGTGCCTGTTCGGGTCAGAACCAGCGGCTTGCCAACAGGTCAAGCGATGATGTCGGGAATCAATTTGTCTTCCAGCCAGGCAATTTCGTCGCGCAGGCGCAGCTTGCGTTTCTTGAACCGGGCAAGTTGCAATTGATCGGGGATCGGCGATTCCGCCAGCGCGGCAATGGCGTGGTCCAGGTCGCGGTGCTCGATGCGCACCAGCTCTAGCCGCTGTTGAATCTCGTCCTTGGTCACCGCGCATCCTTGGCATGGGCACGGCCTGTCCGCAACTCAAGGTCAGCACCCATTACATGCGTCCCGGCCCTAGGGCGCTTCGTCCGAAATCGTGATTCATCGCACGACAATTCTTCGCAGGCATGATTTACTCCCCCTCTTGTCTCGAGTCGTAGCGAAGGAGATACGCCAATGGCTTCAGCCCATGTGGAAACCCTGAAATCGCGCCATGCCGAACTGGATGCCCGCATCCACGCCGAAGAACGGCGTCCGGCACCTGACGGCAGCCTGCTTGCGACACTCAAAAAGCGGAAACTGCGCGTGAAAGAGGAACTCACGCAGGCGCATTGACGCGCCCCGGCGTGCGCCCGGCCTAGATCGGGCGCAATGTCGGGCGAATCTTCGGGGTGCGGCGCGGCTGGCCCAACAATGTTGGCGGCAATTCGTGATTGGCGGTGCTGCGCCGCCGCACTGCTTTCGGATCAATCGCATGATCGAACGCCAGACCATAGCGTCCTTCACCTGACCAGACGCAGCGGCCGGGCACTTCACCGATGTTGGGCAATGTCGCCCGAACCACCAATCCTTGGGCAATCTGTTGCGGCAATTCGACCAGCATGCCGCCAGCCGATAGGTTGCGCACCCGCGCGGAAACCGGCGCTGGCCAGCCCGCCACGCTGATGTCGCTCAACATAAACAGGCTATCGCGGTCGGCACCGCGCGCGCTCATTTCCCCAAAGCCGAGAATATCGTCGGCAAGGCGGTTCTTGGTCGTATCGGGCTTGTGGTACTGTTCCATAATCGCCAGCCCATCGCGCTGGCTCAGCTGCCGGTCAAGCCCTGCAAAATGGGCTTCCCACTTCGGGACGCGCGGATTTGCAATCGTTAATTCGGGCACCCGCCGGTGCAAGACGCGGGGTCAATCGTCGCGCGAGATACGCTCGTTGCGCTCGTGACGCTCCTGCGCCTCCAACGTCATCGTCGCGATCGGGCGCGCCTGCAGCCGGGCCAGGCTGATCGGCTCGCCGGTCACCACGCAATAGCCATATTCGCCCTCGTCGATGCGGCGCAGCGCGGCATCGATTTTGGCGATCAGCTTGCGCTGCCGGTCACGGGTGCGCAGCTCGATCGCCCAGTCGGTTTCGCTCGAGGCGCGGTCGGCGAGGTCCGGCTCGCGCAGCGGACCATCCTGCAAATGGGCCAGCGTCGATTCGCTCTCAGACAGAATCGACTTTTTCCATGCATTGAGGAGGCCGCGGAAATATTCCTGTTGCCGTTCATTCATGAACGGCTCGTCATCGCTCGGCTGGTAATCGGACTGAATGGCATTGCGCGCTTCGGTCAGCGCATCGGCACCTAAATCGCCTAGATTGGACGGCATGACGAGTCCGGCATCCTTTCCGCATTCTTCCGGCGCAAAGCCGCGCCGGACCGCTGGGGTGCCGCGCCTATAGCGAGGGCAATCGGGCCGCACAAGGCGGGCTGCGCGATGGTAACAAATTAACCATTTGGCGCAAAACTCCCGCAAATCCGTCCCATAACGATACAGAAATAAGCGCGAGGGTTGATATGGCGGGGGCGGGCCGGTTTCGGGACAGGCAATCAAGGTTAACGCGATTGCCCCTTCCGCATCTCTCCGTCCTGTTGGCAGCGGCCCGTCGGCATCACCTGCGGCGGCGCGCAACAGGAAGAGAGAATCGATGTCCGTTCGAATGGCCCTTGCGAAATTGTGCGCCTGCACTTGCGGTGGTGCGCTGGTCGGTGGCGGTGCGATGCATGTCAGCGACGTGCCCGCCGCTGCGCATGTGCAAAAGGCCAAGCCGGGCAAGAAATATCGTACGCGCCACGCGGCCTATGCGCCGAAGCGGGTGAAGCGCGTCAAACGCGTCGTCACCACGCGCCGCGTCGTAACGCAGGGCGGCACCACCGTCACCACCCAGACGATCCCGCTGCCCCCTATCCCCTATGCCCCCTTTCCGCAGGGCCGCTGGGACGGCGGCAGCTCGGGCGGCAGCGGCGTGACGGTCATTGGCGGCGGCTTCGGCGGCGGCTTCGGCGGCGGCTTTTTCGGTGGTTTCTTCGGCGGCAGCTCGGGCGGCGGTGGCGGCAGCGTGGTCGTGACTTCATCCTCGACGACCACCGGGGGCGTCTCGACCTCTACCTCGGGCGGATCCACTTCGACATCGGGCGGATCGACCTCTACCTCATCGGGCGGGATCAGCTCGACCACCGGCGGAGTTAGCTCGACCAGCAGCTCGACATCGGGCGGGGTCTCGACCTCGACCGGCGGAATCAGCTCGAGCTCGACAACCTCGACGGGTGGCGTTTCAACGTCCACTGGGGGCGTGTCGACTTCGACGGGTGGCGTCTCCACCTCCACCGGCGGCGTCAGCTCCTCGTCTGGTAACGTCTCGTCGTCATCGGGCAACGTCAGCAGCTCTTCCTCGTCCTCGTCCTCGTCGAGCTCATCCAGCTCTTCATCATCCTCAAGCTCCTCTTCGTCATCAAGTTCGGGCGGCAGCAGCAGCGGCAAGCCCGGCGGCAGCAGCGGACATCCGGGCGGCAGCAGCAGCTATGGCGGATCTTCAGGCGCCTCCACGGGCGGCAGTTCGTCAAGCTCCTCAGGTGGCAGCGGTGGATCCAGCAGCAGCTCGTCGGGTGGCGGAAGTTCTTCATCTTCCTCGTCAAGTAGCAGCTCCTCTTCCTCATCGTCCTCAGGCGGCGCGACTTCGTCCGGGTCAAGCGGCGGCAGCTCGTCGGGAGGCAGCTCATCGTTCGGCAGCTCGTCTTTCGGCGGTTCGACCTCCACCTCAAGCAGCTCATCGTCGTCCAGCAGCAGCTCCTCGGGCGGCAGTACCGGTTCATCGGGCCATCCCACCCCCGTGCCCGCGCCGCCGATGATGCTGCTCTTTGGGGCCGCCGCTGCCGCGCTGATAGCGCGCCGCCGCCTCGCAATGAAGGACGGAGCCGCGGTCACCCGCGACGCCGCATAAAGCAATCCACTGGACGGACGGGAGGGCAACTCCCGCTGGCCAAGGAAATGGGCCGGGGGCGCGACCTTCCCCGGCCCATTTTTTGGGCCCCGTCCCATTTTTTCGACCCGGGCCCGTTTTTTGTGCGCGCGCCTTGCGCCCCCGCCGCCTGCGCGCCATAGGCCGCAGCCATGCACGACATCCGCCTGATCCGCGACAATCCCGCCGCTTTCGACGCCGCCCTCGCCCGCCGCGGCCATGCCGCCATGGCCGACACCATCGTCGCGATGGACAGCTTGCTGCGCGAACTGACCACTGACCTGCAGGGCGCGCAAGCACGCCGCAATGAGGTATCGAAGGGCATCGGCGCGGCAATGGCCAAAGGCGACAAGGCCGCCGCCGACGCCATGAAGGCCGAAGTCGCCGACATCAAAGACCGCATGGTCGCGCTCGAAGCCGCGGAACTCGACGCGCGGGCGGCGCTGTTCGACACCATGGCTGCGCTGCCCAATCTGCCTGCGGACGATGTGCCCGACGGTGCCGATGAAAGCGCCAATGTCGAGCTGACCCGGTGGGGCAACCCGCGCAATTTCGATTTCGCGCCGCGCGAGCACGCCGACATCGGCCCGGCGCTGGGCATGGATTTCGAAACCGGTGCCAAATTATCGGGAGCGCGCTTCACTTTCCTGCGTGGCGCGATGGCGCGGCTAAACCGCGCACTCGGCCAGTATATGCTGGACATCCAGACGGGCAAACATGGTTATGCCGAATGCGCTACGCCCTTCATGGTGCGCGAGGAGGCGATGTTTGGCACTGGCCAGCTCCCCAAATTCGGCGAAGACAGCTTTGCTACCACCGATGGCCGCTGGCTGATCCCCACGTCCGAAGTCTCTTTGACCAACAGCGTGCGCGAGCAGATCCTCGATGCAGCCGACCTCCCCATCCGACTGACCGCGCTTACCCCCTGCTTCCGCTCAGAGGCCGGTGCGGCGGGGCGTGACACGCGCGGCCTGATCCGTCAGCACCAGTTTGAGAAAGTTGAGCTGGTATCGATTACCACGCCCGAGGCCAGCGCCGCCGAGCATGAACGCATGGTCACCTGCGCCGAAGCCATCCTCCAGGGGCTGAACCTGCCCTATCGCAAGATGCTGCTGTGCGCGGGCGATATGGGCGGGACGGCGCGCAAGACCTATGACCTTGAAGTCTGGCTGCCCGGCCAGAACGCCTACCGTGAAATTTCGAGCTGCTCCAACTGCGGCGATTATCAGGCCCGGCGCATGGATGCGCGCTACCGGCCAGAAGGCGAAAAGGGCACGCGCTTTGTGCACACCCTCAATGGCTCTGGGCTCGCAGTAGGCCGCACGCTGGTTGCCATCATCGAAAATTATCAGCAGGCCGATGGTAGTTTCACGGTGCCCGATGCCTTGCTGCCCTACATGGGCGGGGTGTCCCGATTGGAGCCCCCGAAATAATGCGCATCCTCCTCACCAACGACGATGGTTACCACGCCCCCGGCCTCGAAATTCTCGAGCGCATCGCGCGGACCCTGTCCGACGACATCTGGGTCTGCGCCCCAGCCGAAGAGCAATCGGGCGCGGGGCACAGCCTGACCCTTTCGCGCCCGGTGCGTGTGCGCCAGCACAACGAGCGCCGTTGGTCGGTGTCGGGCACGCCCACCGATGCAGTCATGATGGCCATCGGCAAGCTGATGCCCGCTAAGCCCGACCTCATCCTCTCGGGTGTCAATCGCGGCGCGAACCTCGGCGATGATGTGACCTATTCAGGCACCGTTTCGGCGGCCATCGAAGGCGCGCTGGCGGGCATCAAGTCGATTGCGCTCAGCCAGGTTTACGCGCGCGAGGGCATGGGCGACACCGTCCCCTTCGCCGCCGCCGAAGCTTGGGGCCAGCGCGTCCTCGCGCCGCTGGTCGCGATGGAGCAGGCACCGCGCACCGTCATAAACATCAACTTCCCGGCACTGGCGGCCGACGCGGTGCAGGGCATCCGCGTCTGCCGCCAGGGTTTTCACGACTATTCACGCGGCAGCATTGTTGAGGGCACCGACCCGCGCGGCTACCGCTATTTCTGGTTCGGGCTGCACGGCGTCGAACAGACGCCGGGGCACGACAGCGATCTGGAGGCGATTGCCGACGGCTATATCTCGGTCACGCCGTTGCAGCTGGACCTGACCCACGACGCCTCGCTGGCATCGCTGCGCGCAGCGTTCTAATTTTTCCCGTTCGTGTCGAGCGGCTAGGGAGCAAGCAATGCCCGTCCGCCATCCCCGCCCGTTCCAGCCACTGCGCCGCGCCAGCAAAGTACCGGTATGGGCGGACGTGTCGGGACGGCTTGGTCTCGCGCTGGCGCTGATTGGCTTTGTGATCCTGATCCACTGGCTCGACCGCGCCGGGCTCAAGGACCAGATCGACGGCCATATCAGCTTCCTCGACGTCGTCTATTTTACGATGATTTCGGTGACGACTACTGGCTTCGGCGATATCGTGCCTGTGTCGGACCGCTCGCGGCTGATCGAAGCGGTTATCGTCACGCCAATCCGCGTCGCCGTCATCTTCATTTTCGTCGGTACGGCGTATAGTTTCGTCATCAAACGCTCATGGGAAAAATGGCGCATGGCCCGCATCCAGCAACAGCTCACCGACCATATCGTCGTCCTCGGCTTTGGCGTCAGCGGCGCTGAAGCGGTCAAGGAATTGATCGAGCGCGGCACCGACCCCGCCTGCATCGTCGTCATCGAACCCAGCGCCGCGCGCATCGCGGTGGCCGAGGAAATGGGCTGCAGCGTGCTGCAGGGCGACGCCACGATCGACGACACGCTGACTGATGTGCGCATTGCATCGGCGCGTGCGGTGCTGGTGTCGGCGGGACGCGATGATGCGAGCATCCTCATTGTGCTGACCGTCCGCCACCTCGCTCCGCACGTTCCCATTAGTGTGGTCATCCGCCAACAGGACAATGAATTGCTGGCGCGGCAGGCCGGCGCCAACAATGTAATCAACCCGGTCAGCTTCACTGGCCTGCTGCTGGCGGGGTCGGCCGAAGGCGCGCATATCGCCGAATATATGGCCGACCTCGCTTCGGTCACCGGCAAGGTGCAACTGAACGAAAGGCCCGTCCGCGCTGACGAGATCGGCAAAAGCCTTGACCAACTCACCAGCGGCGGCCGCGGCATGCGCATCTATCGTAGCGGCAAGCCGTTCGGCTTTTGGGAACCCGAGGCGCAAAATTTGCAGGCGGGCGATACGGTGGTCGAAGTCATCCGATGCGAAGGGTGCGAAGCCGATTAACCGAGCAGGACGAAGACTGCGCCCATCGCCGCGTAAAACAGCAGCCAATATCCCGCATCGATCAGGAACAATTTCAAGCTCGCCCGGCTGAACAGATAATTGGTCCCGAGCGCGGGAATGATGAAGCCCAGCGCGATGCCGGTTGAAATCATCATCGTCTGCACCGGCTTGGGATCAAAATGGGCTAGCAGGTGCCCAAGGAAAAAGGCCGAGATCAGGCTGAGAACAAAGGTGGTGCCGTAAATCCGGACCATATTGCCCTTGGCCAGCTCTTCCTCGGTAAAGCCATGCTCGGCCATCCACGCCTTGCCCAGCAGCGGACCGTACCACAGCCCGCCAACAACAAAGCCCGCCGCCGCCGCGGCGATGATCGTTAGCCAATTGTCCCAGAACATTTGTCCGGCCCTCCCCTGCCGTTGCGATTGGTCCACCAGCATGCGCCCCCGCGCACCGCGTGACAAGCGTGCCAATTTCACCTATGCGCGCGGCCATCATGACCGTCACCACCCTTCCCGCCCAGCCGAAAGTCGGCATGGTCTCGCTCGGCTGTCCCAAGGCGTTGGTGGATAGTGAGCGCATCCTGACCAAGCTACGCGCCGATGGCTATGCCATGAGCGCCGATTATGCCGGCGCCGATGTCGTGCTGGTCAACACCTGCGGCTTCCTCGATTCGGCCAAAGAAGAAAGCCTCGAGGCAATTGGCGAGGCGATGGCGGAGAATGGCCGCGTCATCGTGACGGGCTGCATGGGCAAGGAAGCCGACGTCATCCGCGCGCGCTTCCCAGGCGTCCTCGCGGTCACCGGCGCGCATCAATATGAGGATGTGGTGAGCGCGGTGCACGAGGCCGCACCGCCCACGCAGGGGCCGTTCGTCGACCTTGTCCCCGGCCTCGATGAGGGCGGGCTCAAGCTCACTCCGCGTCATTACAGCTATTTGAAGATTTCCGAAGGCTGCAACCACAGCTGCGCCTTTTGCATCATCCCGGATTTGCGCGGCAAACTGGTCAGCCGCCGCATCGATGCCGTGCTACGCGAGGCCGAGAAACTGGTCGCGGCGGGGACGAAGGAATTGCTGGTCATCAGCCAGGATACATCGGCGTATGGCGTTGATACACGGCACGACGAACGCCAGTGGAAGGACCGCACGGTCCGCGCGCATATGACCGACCTCGCGCGCGAACTTGGGGAATTGCGCACCAGCGAGGGCCGCGCGCCGTGGGTGCGCCTCCACTATGTCTATCCCTACCCCCACGTCGATGCGGTCATCCCGCTGATGGCCGAAGGGCTGCTCACCCCCTATCTCGACATCCCCTTCCAGCACGCCAGCCCCAAAGTGCTCAAAGCCATGAAGCGCCCGGCAAACGAGGCCAAGGTGCTCGAACGGCTAAAGTCATGGCGCACCATCGCGCCCGACATTGCGGTGCGTTCCAGCTTCGTCGTCGGTTTCCCCGGCGAGACCGAGGATGATTTCCAATATTTGCTCGACTGGCTCGACGAAGCGCAGCTCGACCGCGTCGGTGCCTTCCGCTTCGAACCCGTCGCGGGCGCGCAGGCCAATGTCCTGCCCGATCCGGTGCCCGAGGAAGTGAAGGAAGAACGCTATCAACGCATCATGGCCAAAACCGCCGCGATCAGCGCCGCCAAGCTCGCCGCCAAGATCGGCCGCACTTTGCCCGTCATCATCGACGAAGTGGGTGAAGCCGATGACGACGGGAGCATCGGCGCGACGGGCCGCTCACAGGCCGATGCGCCCGAAATTGACGGCCATGTCTATTTGCGCGACGTCGCGGCATCGCTGCAGCCCGGCGATATCATCGATGTGACAATCGAGGATGCCGATGAACATGATCTGTTCGGCGTGCCTGCGTTGAGGGGTGCTTAAACCCTTTGCGCTAGTTTGCGGCGCATGTTTGGTCATTTTCTCGCGATACTGGCGGCGCAAACGCTCCAGCCAGCGGTGCCGCCGGCCGCACCCCCGGTGCCGTCGATCCCCGCAGCAATGCCGGCCGATCTGCTCGCCGCCTTCGCCGATGCAGAGGCCGCGCTCGCCTCGGTCTCCGGCTGTTTTGGCAATGGCAGCGTCATGACGCCGCAGCGCCTCGCGGGGCTGGACCGGCGGATGATCGCCCTGCGCCGCGAGGCCAATGGGGTATGGGGACCAGAGGCGCTCTCGATGTTGCCGGTGGCAGCGCCAGGCGGCGACTGTGACCGCAGCGGCGGCGCAGCGGTGCTCGCTTCCGCCGCTGAAATGCACCTCGCCGCGCTGACGGCCAAGCTCGGCGGCGCCCTTACCCCGATGCGCGGCGGGGTGTGGTTTGGCACCATGCCGCTGTGCGGGGCCGGCCCGGTGCGGTCCGAACTGATGGTCGATTTGTACACCGCCGATGAGTTTCTGATCATCACGCTTGACCCCGCCAAGGCTGCGGAACTGACGCAGTTGACCAGCGGGCAAGTGGGCCATGCCCTGGCCCTTCGCGGCGCAGGGCGCGTCATATCCGAACTGCTCATCAGCAGGCCCATCGTCGGCGGCCAGCTGCAAATCGGCGGCCCCGACCGATCCGAACTACAACTGGTCCAGACGGCGCTGAAAAATTGCCCGAAAATCGCACCTTGACCGCTTTGCGTCAGCGCGCCTTGCTGCTACCCATCCCACCAGGGGGAAAAGGCTTTTGCGTAAGGCAGCGATCCTGAAGGCGACACTGGCAGGCGTCCTGCTGGTCGCCGCATGTACCCGGCAGCAAGCCGACACCCCGGCCCCGCCGCGCGCCACCGATAAGGCGCCCAATCCATCGCAAACATCGCTGATTGCCGTCCCCATCGCTGCCGATATCGCGCCCTTGAAGCGCGCGCTGGAACGATCGGTGCCGCGCACCTTATGGACCATCAATCGGCGCGAGCGCGCCTGCGTGAAGCCAAGGCAGGTCAAAGTCTTTGGCGAGAGCGTTAAGGTCACGCCCCCAATTGCCTGCACGATCGTGGGCCAAGTAACGCGAGGGCCATTGCGGCTGCGCGGCGAGGGACGCGACATCGTGATCGACATGCCGCTCACCGCCACCGTCAAGGCGCGCGATGCTGACCGGGTGTTCAAGGGCGAAACCGCCACCGCGTCAGCCATGGCGTCGGCGCGGGTGCGCATCGACCTCACGCCCGACTGGCGTACCAGCGGAACCGCGCGGATCACCTATGGCTGGACCAAGGCGCCCGGCATCGATTTTCTGGGCCGCCGCGTGACCTTTACCGAAGAGGCCGACCGCGCGCTGGCACCGGTGGTGCGCAACATCGAACGCCAGGTCAGCGCCGAAATCAGCGGCCTTAACTTCCGGGCGCAGGCGGGTGACATATGGCGGCAGGCCTTCACCGTCCTGTCGCTCAACCGCGAAAATCCCCCGGTGTGGTTGCGTTTGACGCCGCAGCGCATCCTGTATGGCGGCTATTCCATCCGCAACCAGCGGATCACCCTCAACCTAGGGGTTGAGGCGGTCAGCGAAACCTTCGTCTCGGGCCGGCCCGAACCAACCGCGCCCACCCCGTTGCCCGATCTGGTGCGTGAACAGCCAGTAGCGCAGTTCGACGTGCGCGTGCCGGTGATCGCCGACTACGCCCAGCTTGAGCCCATCATCTTACGCGCGCTGGTCAAGCGCTCGGCGCGTCCGTTCGACCTGCCCGCCATTGGTGCAGTCGATGTGACGTTCGACAAGGTCACCGCTTATGGCACGCCCGGCAATCGGGTCGCTGTGGGCATCGATCTTGCCGCCCGCGCCCGCGCGCGCAGCGGCGAGCCGACGCGCGGCAGGGTTTGGCTGACCGCCAAACCGCTCACCGCAGCGGGATCGGCGGTGGTGCGCTTCGGCGATGTGCAGGTCAGCGGCGATACCGATGCGATTACCGGCGACCTACTGCTATCCATCGCGCAGCGCGACAGCTTTGCACCGATAATTGCCGAGGCGTTGACCCAGAATCTGACCAAGGACCTTACGGAATTGGAAGGCAAGATCCGCCGCGCCACCGAAGAGCGGCAGGAAGGAGCCTTCTATATCCGCACCCGCATCGACCGCATCGAAACCGGCCAGATCACTGCCTATGGCAACGGCCTTTACATGCCGGTGCGCATGGTTGGTGCCGCCAATGTGGTGTACCGGCCGCAACGCTGACCGCAACACCGGTTGCTATTTGCAACGTTGTCAGTAGTCTTGCGTCGACAGGATTTGGGAGTCGTATATGGACATGGCCACAGGCAGCCTGCCGCGCGGCAGCGCCGCCGCCGCAGTGGACGTCGACGTGCTGATCGTCGGCGCGGGCATTTCAGGGATAGGCATGGCGGTGCATATGCAGCGCAACTGCCCGCAGAAAAGCTTTGCGCTGGTTGAACAGCGTGCCAATCTGGGCGGCACTTGGGACCTGTTTCGCTACCCCGGCATCCGCTCGGACAGCGATATGCATACGCTTGGCTACATCTTCGAACCTTGGCGCGAGCAAAAGGCCATCGCCGATGGCCCCTCGATCCTCAAATATCTGAACAAGATTGTGGACGAGCGCGGCCTGCGCGAGCGCATCAGCTTCAACCGCAAGGTTGTCGCCGCCGACTGGGACAGCGGCACCGCGCGTTGGACGGTCACGCTGGCCGACAGCGCCGGGACGCGGTCCACCACCACCGCCCGCTTCCTCTATATGGGGTCGGGCTATTATGATTATGATGCGGGCTATGATCCCGGTTTTCCCGGTCGCGAGGATTTCCGGGGCGACATCATCCACCCGCAATTCTGGCCCAAGGATTATGATTACAGCGGCAAGCGCGTCGTCGTCATCGGCTCGGGCGCGACCGCGGTCACCATCGTCCCGTCAATGGCGCTCGCCCCCGATGGCAAGGCGGCGGCGCATGTTACCATGCTCCAGCGCACGCCGACTTGGATGTTCCTGCGCCCGGCCGAAGACAAAATGGCCAATTTCCTGCGCCGTATCATGCCCGACGAGTGGGCCTATCGCATCACGCGCTTCAAAAATGTGCGGCTGCAAAACTTCGGCTTCAAAATGGCGCGCAAAAAGCCCGCCAAGGTCGCCGAAAAACTCACCAACACGTTGAAGCGCGAACTGGGCGACAAATATGATCCCGCCCACTTCACTCCGCCCTATAATCCGTGGGAACAGCGGCTGTGCCTCGTCCCCGACAACGACCTGTGCGTCGCGATCACGAGCGGCAAGGCCAGCGTGGTCACCGACCATATCGAACACTTCGATGCGACCGGCATTCAGCTCAAATCCGGCCAGCATCTCGATGCCGACGTCATCATCACCGCCACCGGCCTGCAGCTCGTGACCGGCGGCAAGGTCGCTTTCACCGTCGATGGTCAGCCCGTCGTTTGGAACCAGCATTTCTTCTATAAAGGCTGCATGTATTCGAACATCCCCAACCTCGCGGCGGTGTTCGGCTATTTGAATGCCAGCTGGACGCTGAAGGCCGACGTCGTCTCGACCTATATCTGCCGCCTGCTCAACCACATGGACAGCGCCGGTGCCGACATCGCCAATCCGGTGCTGGTGCCGGGCAGCATCGATGAAGAGCCGACCTTCGATTTCTCCTCAGGCTATATCCAGCGCGCGCTCGCCAGCCAGCCGCGCAACGGCACCGTGGCGCCGTGGCGGCTCAATCAGGATTATCTGAAAGACCGCGTCATCATGCGCGAAGGGCCGGTGGACGATGGGGTGCTGAAATTTTCGCGGGCTACGGGGGTCAAAGCCGAGGCGCAGCTGGAGGCGGCGGAATAGACCAGACCGCCACCCTATTGTCATCCCGCACTTGATCCGGGAAAACAAGCGACGGGGGTGCGTTATCCCGGATCAAGTCCGGGATGACGATAGTGTTAAAAGCACTTCACCCCGTCCCTTCCCCGCCTTAACACCATCGCCATGACCGATTATTCCACCCTTATCCAGCCCGACAAGGGCCAGAGCGCGCGCACCATCCACCTCGTTGGCGAGGCGGGATATGATGACTGGCTCAGAACCCGTACCCCACGCGAGCGCGCCGCGCTGGCGGTAGCGAACTTCAAACCATCCGCCTTCGCCTATACCATCTTGCCCGCCGACAATCCCGACGACTGGTCCGTCGTCAGCGGCATGGGCAGCGGCACCACGCTCACCAGCTGGGGTCTTGCCACGCTTGCCGAACGGCTGCCCGAAGGCACCTACCGCCTCGCCGAGGGCGATCCTGGCAAGGCGCTGTTCGGCTGGGTCACCGGCCAATATCGCTTCACCCGCTACAAGGCTGAAAAGGAACCCCGCGGGGACCGTGTGCTGCTGACCAGCGAGGTCGCCGCCATCGCGCCGGTGCTGGCCGAAGCACGCGCGGTGATGCTGGTGCGCGACATGGTCAACACGCCCGCCGCCGACATGGGGCCCGCAGCGCTCGAGTCCGAGGCCGCCCGCATCGCCAAAGCCTATCACGCCAAACTGACCGTTACCAAAAGCGACGCGCTTGCTGAGGGCTTCCCCCTCATCCACGCGGTCGGCCGCGCCGCCGACAAATTCCACGCACCGCGTCTGATCGAACTGCATTGGGGCAAGGACGACCACGCGCGCCTCGCTATCGTCGGTAAGGGCGTTTGTTTCGACAGCGGCGGCCTCGACATCAAACCGGCGGCGGGCATGCTGTTGATGAAAAAGGATATGGGCGGCGCGGCGCATGCGCTGGCGCTCGCCGAACTCATCATGGCGGCGGGGCTGCCGGTGCGGCTCCATTGCCTTGTCCCGGCGGTCGAAAACGCCATCAGCGGCAACGCCTTCCGCCCCGGCGACATTATCAAAAGCCGCAAGGGGCTGACCGTCGAAATTGGCAATACCGATGCCGAGGGCCGTCTTGTCCTCGCCGACGCGCTGACCAAGGCCGAGGAGGAAGCGCCCGAACTCACCATCGATTTCGCGACGCTGACCGGCGCGGCGCGCGTCGCGCTCGGCCCCGACTTGCCTGCGCTGTTCGCCAATGACGATGCGCTGGCAGGCGACCTGCTCGCGGCAGGCAAGGCGACCGACGACCCGCTGTGGCGCATGCCGCTGTGGGATGCCTATGGCGACATGCTGAAATCGGATATTGCCGACATCAACAACAGCGGCAATTCGCCCTTCGCCGGGTCAGTGACGGCGGCGCTGTTCCTCAAAATGTTCGCACCCGCCAAGGGACAATGGGCGCATTTCGACACCTTCGCCTGGCGGCCCACGGCGAAACCGGGGCGCGCCAAGGGCGG
The DNA here is from genome assembly GCA_964401155.1 of uncultured Sphingopyxis sp. Taxonomy (GTDB): domain Bacteria; phylum Pseudomonadota; class Alphaproteobacteria; order Sphingomonadales; family Sphingomonadaceae; genus Sphingopyxis. Next base: position 15,792 of record CAYNXF010000017.1, on the reverse strand, counting down.
CGATGCGCTGGGGTTAAGGGCAGCGTGGGCGATGCTGCGCGAGCGATATGGGCGGCGGGCTGTCTGACTGACCTCCCCTCCCGCTTGCGGGAGGGGCAGCGAGACTTGCCAGCTTGCTGGCTAGTCGCAGCGGGGTGGGCACGCGGCCTTGCGCTTTGTCCACTGACCCACCCAACTTTAAAGCCCCCGCAGCGCCGCCGCCGGCCTAGCCGCCAACAACGGTAAACTCCCCACCATCCCGATCACAAACGCCAGCCCCGCCCCGCCCAGCAGCGCCAGCCCCACCGCCACCGGATCGGGCGCAAAGGCAAAATCGAAAATCTCGACCACCACATAGCGCGCGGCGAGCAGGCCTACGCCCAGCGCCAGCGCCGCCAGCACCAGCGCCAGCAACGCATATTCCAGCGCCTGTGCCGCCAAAATCTGCCGCCGCGTTGCGCCCAGCAGTTTCAGGATCACGCTATCATACATGCGTCGCTCGCGGCTCGCGGCGATCGCGCCGATCAGCACCGCGATCCCTGCCAAAATGGCGATGCTCGCCGCGGCGCCAATCGCGCGCCCCATTTGCCCCAATAGCGTCGTTACTTGCCCGATCACGTCGCGCACCGCGATCAGCGAGGCCGACGGGAAAGCACGCGGCAGCTCGCGCGCCAGCACCGCCTCCGCAGCAGGCGGCACCGTCAGCGTCGCCACCATATTGTGCGGCGCGGCGGCAAAGCTGCCCGGCGAGAAAACGAGCACATAATTCAATCCAAAATTGTCCCATTCAACGCGGCGGAGCGAGGCGACCTTGGCCTGTACCTCGACCCCCAGCACATTGACCGACAGCGTGTCACCGATATCCAGGCCCAGCGTCCCCGCCACCTCTTCCTCGACGCTCACCAGCGGCGGCCCGGCATAGTCCGCCGCCCACCATGCGCCCTTGGTCACGACGCTGCCTTCGGGCTTGGCCGCGCTGTAAGTAATCCCGCGGTCGCCGCGCAGCACCCACGCGCCTTCGGGCAAAGTCTCGAGCTCGGCGACGCGCTGGCCGCGAAATTCGGTGACGGTGCCGCGCAGCGAGGGGATGGCGTTGATCTCGCCCTGCGGCGCGGCGCGTGCAACGATACCGCGAAACTCCGCCTCGCGGTCGCGCGGAATGTCGAGCGCAAAGAAGCTTGGGGCACGCTTGGGCACCGTTTTGGCGATCTCGGCCGTGATGCTGGTCTGAATCGCGGCCAGCGTCACGAACAAGGTCAGCCCCAGCCCCAGCGCCACCACCAACGCCGCCGTCGCGCTGCCGGGGCGATGCAAATTGGCGAGCGCCAGGCGCAGCAGCGGTGCCTTGGGACGCGGCAATTTTGCTGCCCCGCGCGCAATCCCCTGCGCGAGCAGCGTCAGCACCAGCAGCAACCCTGCCGTCGCGCCGACAAAACCCGCTGCAAACAGCGGCTCGCGTGCTGTTCCAACCGCCAAGGCAATCACCGCCGCCAGCGCGGCGCCGACCGCAACCAGCACCCGCCATTCGGGCCGCCGCGCGGCTTCCACGCCGCTGCGATACATGCCCGCTGCCGGCACCCGCCGGCTCGCGGCGAGCGGCGGCAACGCAAACGCCGCCGCGATCAGCAAGCCATAGGCCGCCGCCACGGCGAGCGGCAGTGGATAGAGGCGGAACCCCGGCTGCACCGGCAGTACCGGCCCCGCAATCCAGCCAATCACCGGGGGTAACAGCGACCCGACGACCAACCCCGCGCCAATCCCCAGCGCCGCCACCACCAAAATCTGGATACCGTAAATGCGCATCACTGTTCCGCTGTCGGCACCCAGCACCTTCAACGTCGCCAGCCCTTGCCGCTTGCCCGCCAGATAGGAGGCAACGCCATTGCCCACGCCAATCCCGGCAATCACCAGCGCGGCCAGCCCGACCAGCGCCAGAAACTGGCCCATGCGCTCGATAAAGCGGCGCGTGCCCGGCGCGCCGTTTGACCGGTCGGTAATTTCCCATCCCGCATCGGGCTGCGCGGTTTCAATCCGGTCGCGCACCGCGTTAAGCGCTGCGGTCGGCGCCGTGCGCAGCCGGTACTTCGCCTCGAACATGCTGCCCGGCTGGATCAGCTGCGTGCTCGCCAGATCGCCCATGGCAATGATTGCCACCGGCCCCAGCGTAAAGCCCTCGCCCAGCCGGTCGGGTTCCTCGACCAGCACATCGGCAATGGTAAAACTACGCTCGCCAAAGCGCACCGTCCCGCCGCGCTTCAGCCCCAGCCGGTTGGCCAGGTCGCTGCCGATCCAGATGCTCCCCGCCGCCGGCACGCCGCTCGCCGCGCCGCTCGCCAGCATCACCTTGCCATAAAGCGGATAGGCCCCATCAACGGCCTTCAGCTCGCCCAGCAAACTTGCCCCCGACGGCGCAATCGCCATCGCGCGCATCCGCACCGTTTCGGACAGGCGGCCTTCACGCGCCAGCGCTGCCCTTTCGGCCTCGCTTGCCATGCGCTGCGCCAGCCCGAACTCGATATCGCCGCCCAGGATAACCTGACCGCGCCGTTCGAGCTCGCCAGTGATCCCCGCCGTCAAACTGCCGATTGCCGCCAACGTGGCGACGCCCAGAAACAGGCAAACGAGCAGGAGCCGAAGGCCGCGGATGCGCGGTGCCAGGTCGCGGCGTGCGATCCGCCACAGCATCGACCAGCCTGGCGTGGCGGCGCTCAAACCGCGCCCTCCACCACCAGCCCGTCGCGCATGGTGACAATGCGGTCGCACAGCCCGGCCAACTCTGGGTCGTGGGTGATGATCAGCAATGTCGCCCCCGTCGCCGCGCGGCGCTGGAACAACAGCTCGATAATCGCATGCCCGGTCGCCCCGTCGAGGTTACCGGTCGGCTCGTCAGCAAACAAAATCTGCGGTCCGGGCGCGGTCGCCCGCGCAATCGCCACGCGCTGCTGCTCGCCGCCTGATAATTGCGTGGGATAATGGTGCAGCCGGTGACCCAGCCCCACCGCGGTCAATTCTTCTTTCGCCATCGCAAAAGCAGCGGGATGTCCTGCCAGTTCCAGCGGCACCGCCACATTTTCCAGCGCGGTCATTGTCGGCAGCAGGTGAAAGGCTTGGAGCACAATGCCAACCCGCCCGCGCCGCGCGCGCGCCAGCTCGTCCTCGCTCATCGCCCCGAAGTCGAGCCCCGCGACGCGCACATCGCCGCCACTCGCGCGCTCCAGCCCGGCGAGCACCGCCATCAGGCTCGACTTGCCCGACCCCGATGGGCCGAGCAGCGCCACCGACGTCCCCGGTGTGACATGCAAATCAACGCCGCGCAAAATATCCACCGGCGCATCATCGCTGCCCAGCGTAAGGGTGACATTCTGCGCCGCAATCGCCATATCCATGGCGGGTTTCACTGGCTTGTGCACGAAAGGGAGAGTCCTTCGAAATGACGGAACAGACGCGAACGCGCCGGTGGCTGCGATATGGGGCGGCGCTCGTCCTTTGCCAAGCATTGGCAGCCTGCGGTTCGGCAGAGGCCCCGCCCGAATCGACGAAAGAACGCGCGAGCACAGCGGCGGTTGCGCCGGTGCCCGCCGATGCGCCGCTGGTGATTGCGTTTGGCGACAGCCTTTATGCCGGTTACCAGCTCGGCCCGACCGAAGGGCTTGCCCCGCAGCTACAGGCTGCACTGGTTGCGGCGGGCAGCCCGGCGCGCGTCCAGAACGCCGGAGTTTCGGGCGACACGACCGCGGCGGGCCGCGCGCGCCTGGCCTTCGTGCTCGATAATGCACCAACCAAGCCCGCGCTCGTCGTACTTGGCCTCGGCGGAAACGACATGCTGCGCGGCATCGGCGCCGCCGAAACGCGCGCCAACCTGACCGCGATGATGGACGAGCTCAAACGCCGCGACATTCCCGTCGTACTCACCGGGATGCTCGCTGCGCCCAATTTGGGGGCCGACTATGGCCGCGCCTTCAACAGCATCTTCACCGATCTGGCCAAGCGCTATGACGCCGCGCTTTATCCCTTCATTTTGGAAGGCGTGCTCGACCAGCCCAAATTGATGCTGCCCGACGGCATCCACCCGACGGCCGACGGGGTGACGGTGATGGCCAAGGGCATCGCGCCGTTGGTAGCTGAGCGCTTGCCCGACGACCCGGCAGGCTGAAAAATGCAAAGGGCGGACGGGCCATCCAGCCCGCCCGCCCCGCATGGCATCATGCCTCAGCGCAGCGTCAGAATTTGACGCCGACGCCGATCAGCGCCGCATTCAGGTCCGGACCATTGTCCAGATAGCGGCGATATTCGACCTTGCCGTACACCGACTTGGTCAGATTGTGCTGATAGCCCGCGCCGACATGAACCGCGTCGCCCGCGTTGAAGCTATAGCCAGCGGTCGCATAGAGACGGCCATTTTCGCTGACCTTGGCACCGATACGGCCGCCAACGCCAAAAACCACATCGGCGCCGTCGGTCAGCGCCTTGTCGGCCGAACCTTCGACACCGGCGAACAATTTGCTGTCGCCCAGGTCAAAGTCATAACCGGCGGCAACGCCAGCGAGCGCTTCTTCCGCGCCGCCAACCCACACGATCCCGCCGCGCGCTTCGACGCGGGCTTCGTTGGCCATCGCCGGAGCGGCGAATGCGGCTGCGAGGAGAGCAGCAAGGCTTGCATAGTTTTTCATTATTGTTCCTTCCTTCTTTATTCGCGCGCCGATGCCCTGTTGGGCCTTCGGCGCGGGGCGCTCCTCTGGCGATGGAAGGATGAGCCGCCAATGAACGGGCGACAAAGCGTCAAAAATCTTCGATTGACTGCGTTAGTCGGGTAATACAGTTAGCCCAAGGCCGCCTGTTTTTCCTCGGCAAGCCGGTCGAGCTCCGCCCGGCTCATTTTCTTCGCCGCAGATTTCAGCTGGCCGCACGCCGCCATGATGTCGCGCCCGCGCGGGGTGCGGATCGGCGCGCTGATACCTGCCTTGAAAATCAGATTGCTGAACGCGCGGATCCGTTCGGGCGTCGAACATTCGTAAATCGACCCCGGCCAGGGGTTGAACGGGATCAGATTGACCTTGGCAGGCAGATTATAGGCCTTGATCAACCGCACCAGCTCGCGCGCGTCATCGTCGCTGTCATTCTTGTCCTTCAGCATGACATATTCGAAGGTGATGCGCCGCGCATTGTTCGCACCGGGATAATCGGCGCACGCCTGCAGCAATTCCTCGATGCCATATTTGCGGTTGATGGGGACAATCTCGTCGCGCACTTCCTTGGTCACGGCGTGCAGCGACACCGCCAGATTGACGCCAATCTCCTCGCCCGCGCGTGCCATCATCGGCACCACGCCCGATGTGCTGAGCGTGATCCGCCGCTTCGACAGCGCCAGGCCATCGCCGTCCATCACAATCTTCAGCGCGCCTTTGACCCCGTCAAAATTATACAGCGGCTCGCCCATCCCCATCATCACAATGTTGGTCAGCATGCGGCCATCGGCGGTATAATGCCCCGCCTCGTCATCCTCATCGGCCTCATCGGCGTGGCTGGCCATCGTGCCCTTGGGCCATTCGCCCAAAGCATCGCGCGCCAGCATCACCTGCCCGACAATTTCGCCGGGCGTCAGATTGCGCACCAGCCGCATTGTGCCGGTGTGGCAAAAGCGGCAATTCAGTGTGCAGCCCACCTGCGACGACACACACAAAGTCCCGCGATCGGCATCGGGGATGAAGACCATCTCAAATTCCTGGTCATCCTCGGTCGCGAGCAACCATTTGCGCGTGCCATCCTCGGAAAGCTGAGCCGTCACCACGCGCGGGCGGCCAATAGCAAAGCGTTCCGCCAGCCAGGGCCGCATATCCTTGGCAATATCGGTCATCGCGCCAAAGTCGGTGACGCCGCGATGATAGATCCAGTGCCAAATCTGCTTGGCGCGCAGCTTCGCCGCTTTGGCATCCAGCCCGGCGGTCTCGAGCGCAGCGCGAATAGCATCGCGCGGCAAGCCCACCAGATCGGTCCGCCCATCAGCGCGGGCGGGCACGGTCCCGGTGGGGACAGGGTCAATATGGCCGGGGATTTGCATGATGGGCGGGCATATAGGGGGAATGGGGGGATTTGGGAAGCGGGGGGACCTTGACTGTCCCAAGTTTCAGCGCATCCTTCAAAAATGGCAACAAGAGGTAACATGGTCATAGGCATAGTCTATGCCGCAGTGGCATCGACCTGGCTAACTCTGGCAATGACAAATCTGCTACTGTCGTTCGAGGAAATTCTTCTGCTAAGCGAAAACTGGCAGGCTGTACCCGTGCGGTTGCTCTCGTCACTTGCTTGGTCAATCCTCGGGGCAGGCATTGCTATCCCTTTTGGGTTCATTGGAGCAGCCATTGCGCTGAGTCTTACGCTTTTGCCCTTCGCATCGCGTAGGTCACAAAGGGTCACAATTGTCTTGGGCGGCTTGGCAGGATTGATGCATTCTGCTGTCGGCTGGGGACTGCGGATTGCCGATCAACAAATGGGATATGGCCATCCTTGGGAGCAATACCTGACATCAGTTGGCATGTGGGGCGGCTTTCTTCTCACCAACACGCATCGTTTGGCGACTGCTTATGCGGCGGTCCCTGCATCGATCATTGCCGGCTGCGCGGCAGGAATGATATTCTTTCATGTTTCACAGCGCCAACCACGTTCCAAAAGCGATGGATTTTTGGGTTGATTCGCTCTCCGTCGCCCCGCACTTGATGCGGGGCTTGGCTTTTCTGCAAACGCGATCACACATTGAAACCAGCAAATGCAGGCCAAGCCCCGCGTCGGAGCACGGGGCGACGAGCTTTGGTTGGAAGCTATCGTGCCCACAGCACCATCACCCCTAGCGCCTTAGCGTGAGTCCAGTTTTCGCTTTCCTACATGCGCCCCATCTGCGCGGCTTCGCCGCCTTGGCATCCAGCCCGGCGGCCTCGAGCGCAGCGCGAATGGCATCGCGCGGCAGCTAGAAGCCGCCCGGTATAATCAGTGGCATCATACTCATACTCGAAAATCAGCTTGCTCATCGATCTCGCAACCTCTCACGCCGCCCGCTTCGGCTCTTCCAGCGTCAATTGCGCGATAAACCCCGACCGGCTTTCCCCTGCCGCTTTCGCCAGCGCGTCCAGCCGCATCAGCACGCGGCGCGGCAGGGTGATGTTCACCCGCTCCACCGCATCATCCAGCAGCGCGGGGTCGATGGTGATCACCCCAAAGCTCCATCCCGCAAAATCGGGATTGGCGCGCACCGCCTCGAGGCTCGATGGCGGCGGCACCGCGCCGCCCGCATCCAGCGTCGCGTCGATCCACGCGGCAGCCGCCTCCTCCGCCCCCGCCATCGCCTCGTCGAGCGTATCGCCTGCCGAGAAACAGCCGGGCAGGTCAGGCACGACAATGCCGAACGCCGTGGCCTCGTCGCCAATTTCGATTGCAATGGGATAGCGCATAGTCACCTCAACAGCCCGGCCTGTTTGCGAATTGCGCCAATCAGGCCCTTGCCCAAATCCTTTTTCGGATGCGGCACGGTCACATGCCCACCACGCGTCGGGTGGACAAAGATATGATGCGACCCACGCACCCGATCCAAGCGCCATCCCGCCCGTTCCAAATCGCGGATCAGATCGGCGCTTTTCATTTTGTGTGTATAATACACATCGCAGGAAAGTCAATCACCTCGTGCAAAACCCTTCGCGCCTTAGCGCCTTAGCGTGAGACCATTTTTCGCTGTCCTACACGCCCCGAATCTGCGCAGCATTGGCGGATGCGCCGTCACCTTGCCCTCCGCGCCCAATCTGCCCGCCCGTCGCAACTTCACAAAAGCGACAAAGGGTACAGATTCGCTGCGCACGACGGTATCTTTTGTTGCTTTAGGCGCAGCACGGCGCCTGCAATTATGTGTGAAGTTGCACAGTTTTCTGCCGTTTTCTTGCCCTGCACCAGTGCCGCCCCTCCGTCACGGCTTCGCCGCGCCACCTCCCCATGCCCTGCGGGCACAGGGAAGATCGGAATAATTCCTCCCTGTGGCTGCGAAGCAGACATGGGGAGGTGGCCCCGAAGGGGTCGGAGGGGCTGACAATGGCGCAACCAAGGGGGGACGTAGCGTGAACTTCGTGAACTTTGGGGCTTCACCGGATCCCCACGCACCCCAGCGCCGCCGCATCAATCGCTGTCGCCGCGCCGCGCAGCGCGTAGCGGTCGGCGATGCGATTCCCTGCGACGTCGCGGCTCTCCGCGACCATGCTCGTCCCGCCGCGCATTGCCGCGACAATCGCCGCGTCCATGCGCGCATCCTGCGCCCAGCCATGCACGCCGCTCCCCGTCAGCACAAAGCGCCGCTCGCCTACGGTCAGGCGCAGCTCGGTGCCCGCGCCGCGTTCGCGCGTCAGGCGGATATAGATTTGCTGGCGGATGCGCGATTTGGGCCAGAAACCGACGCTGGCATAGCCGCGCACTGCCACGCGTCCGACGCTGCTATCGGGCGCGGCGATGGCGTAACATCGCGCCGTCTTGGCATCGCGAAACGCGCCCCAGCTTTCGAACACGCCCAGCGCGGTGCGCGTCCCCTGCCCCAACACGGGCAGCGCCAGCAAGGCGGCAACGGTCAGGGTCAAAGCGCGCAATCGGGCCACGCCCCTCCTTTCCCGCAACCGCACGGCATTGCAAGGGTTGCGCTGTGCCGATGCTGCGGTAAGGAATGTCACAACTTTCTCGGGGCCGGACTCGGCGGGCATCGCTTCGTCCGCCGCCGGACAGGGGCCAGAACAAAGCAAAAGGGTAAAAGCGTCACATGAAAGCGACCATCGAACGGGCGGTGTTGTTGAAAAGCCTGGGCCATGTCCAGTCGGTGGTCGAACGCCGCAACACCATCCCCATCCTGTCGAACGTGCTGATCGAGGCGTCACCCGACGGCAGCCTGCGGCTGATGGCGACCGACCTTGACCTGCAAGTTGTTGAAACCATCGCCGCCAAGGTCGAAACGCCGGGCACCACCACCGTGTCGGCGCACACCCTGTTCGAAATCGCGCGCAAATTGCCCGAGGGCAGCGAAGTCAGCCTGAACGCTGCCGAGGGCAAGATGCAGGTGAAGGCGGGGCGCTCCAACTTCAACCTGCCCACCCTGCCGCGCGATGACTTCCCGGTGATTGCCGAGGGCGACCTGCCAACCGGTTTTGAACTGCCGGTGGCCACGCTGATCCAGATTATCGACAAGACACGCTTTGCAATTTCGACCGAGGAAACGCGCTATTACCTCAACGGCATCTTCTTGCACGTCGCAGAGGATGCGTCAGGCCCGGTGCTCAAGGCCGCCGCAACCGATGGCCACCGCCTCGCGCGCGTCACCGTCGCGCAGCCCGCGGGTGCCAGCGCGATGCCCGACGTCATCGTCCCGCGCAAATGCGTCGGCGAGATCCGCAAGCTGCTCGACGAGGCCGAGGGCAATGTCGAGATTAGCCTGTCGCCGACCAAGATCCGCTTCACCGTCGGCAACGCGATTTTGACATCAAAGCTGATCGACGGGACCTTCCCCGATTACAGCCGCGTCATTCCGACCGCGAATGACAAGCTGCTCAAGGTCGATCCAAAGGGCTTTGCGCAGGCCGTCGACCGCGTATCGACCATCGCATCGGAAAAGACCCGCGCGGTCAAGATGACGCTCGACAAAGACCGCGTCACGCTGTCGGTCACCAGCCCCGAAAACGGCACCGCTGCCGAGGAACTGGCGGGCGACTATGGCGCCGAGGGCATGGAAATTGGCTTCAACGCCAAATATCTGGGCGATATTTTGGGCCAGGTCGATGGCGACCTGGTCGAACTTCACCTCGCCGACGCCAATGCCCCGACATTGATCCGCGAAGGCGAAAAAAGCGCGGCGCTCTATGTGCTGATGCCGATGCGGGTTTGATGGCGGCCGCGGCGGGCTGGGTTTAGCCCGCCTTCGTCACCCGCCAGATGATATCCGCGCCATCGTCGGCGACGATCAGCGACCCATCGGCGGCGACTTGTGCATCTGACGGACGGCCGAACACCTGTTCTTCGCCCTTGCCCACGAAGCCATCGAGCACCGTGATGGGCAAAGCGTCGCCCGGCTTGCCGTTGGCCGAAAAGGGCACGAAAACAACGCTATAGCCTGACACCGGTACGCGGTTCCAAGATCCGTGCAGGGCGATGAACGCACCATTGGCAAAGCGTTCGCCGAGCGTCGGCCCGCGTGCGAAGCTCATCCCCAGCGGGGCGACATGCGCTCCCAAACCATAGTCGGGGCGCTTCACATACTGCCGCCGATCCTCCGCATCGGGGGCGACACGGCCATCGACGAACCCGCCCCAATAATACCAGGGCCAGCCAAAGAAGTCGCCAAACTCGACCTCGGCCAGATAATCGGGTACCAGATCGCTGCCCAGCATGTCGCGTTCATTGACCACGGTCCACAGCGTCGCTTCAACAGGGTGAAACCCCATGCCGACCGGATTGCGGAGCCCCGCGCCATAGATGCGCGACTTGCCATTGGCGATGGTGAACTCCAGGATTGCCGCGCGCTTCACCTCGCGCTCCATGCCCTTTTCGGCGATATTGCTGTCCGCGCCGACGCCGACATAGAGCCGCTGGCCGTCGGGCGAAGCGATCAGGCTCTTGGTCCAATGGCGGTTGGTCCCGGCGGCAGGCAATTCAGCCAACTTGCGCGGCTTTGCGGTAATGCTGTCGGCCCCCGCGACATAGGGAAAGGCGAGCAGCGCGTCGGTGTTCGCGACATATAGCGTGTCACCCACTAGCGCCATGCCATAAGGCGAGTTGAGCCCGGTGATATAGGGCCGCTTGACCTCGGCCTTACCGTCGCCATCAGCATCGCGCAGCAAGGTGATGCGATTGGCCGAAGCGCCGCCCGCTCCGGCCTGCGACATCAGCCGCTTCATCACCGCGCCCTCAATTCCCCCATCCTTGCGCGGCGGGCTTTGGCTTTCGGCGACCAGCACGTCGCCATTGGGCAGCGGCAGCACGGTGCGCGGATTGTCGAGCCCTTCGGCAAAGCGTGTCACCGCCAGTCCCTTCGCCGCGCGAGGAGCGGCACCTGCTGCGAAACCAACGACTTCCGGAACGCGGATGGTGGGGAAGCTTTCCGGCCGCACGCTCGCCATGACCGGCACCCGCCCCGATAACTCGGCGGTCGAAAAGCGCGCCACATCGGGCCGCGACAGGACATAAAAGCCCGCCCCCCCGGCCACTATCAGCACGGCGAGCAGGATGGCGGTATATTTGAGGAATTTGCGCATAGCCGTCATCTACACGGTCAACCGCGTCGTGAAAAGGGCGGACCAGCGAAGCGGCGCAACATGCTTACCAGATTGTTCAGCCTGTTCGGGAACACCCCTTTGAGGCGTGTCAGCTATTGCGGCTGCTCTGCCGCCAGCACAGGACCAGACATGCTGCACACACCCATGATTACCGATCGCAGTGCGGTCACCGATGCCACCCAATTAATCGCCCAGCACGGCGACGAGGCCAGCTTCGCCGCCGCCGCGCGCGCGGAGCAGTTCCGGCTGTTGGGCAACCACATCCATTTCGCACGCTGGCGCCAGATTGAGAGGCTGATCACCTATTTGTCGATCGACGCCGCGCTCGACACCGTGCACTAGAGCCGAAGGCCAGCCGTTTCCGGCAATCCGGCCATCAGGTTGAGGTTCTGCACGCATGCCCCGCTGGCGCCCTTGCCCAGATTGTCGAGGCGCGCGGCAAGGCGCATCTGCCCGCCCGAACCGCCAAACAGGAACCATTCCAGCCCGTCCCAGCCGGGCACATTGTCGCGCAGCAATAGCTCGCCGTCGCTTGCTGAACCTTGGACAATTATTGCGCTCCCGGCATAATGATCGGTCAGGCAGGCGCGCACCGCATCAGCATCAGCCAAGCCAGCAGCGAGCGGAACTTCCACGATCATTCCGCGCAGCACCGGTACCACCGCAGGCGCAAACACCGGGGGCTGCATCAGCTGTGCGTAAGCCTGCATCTCGGGCAAATGTTTGTGGTCGAGGCCAAGTGCATAGCTGCGAAAACCGAGAGCCGGGTCCGCCTGAAACCGCGCGATCAACGCCTTGCCCCCGCCCGAATAGCCCGACACAGCATTGCAAGTCAGCGGCGCCGCACTATCGAGCAGTCCCGCTGCAACGAGTGGCGCGACCAGCGTCAGAAAGCCGGTGGGATAGCAGCCGGGGTTGGCAACTCGCGGCGCATTGGCAATCGCTTCGCGCTGTGCCGCCGAAAGTTCGGGAAAGCCATAGGTCCAGCCTGCTGCGACGCGGTGCGCGCTCGATGCATCAATGATCCGCGTCGTGGGATTTGATACCATCGCCGCCGCCTCGCGCGCTGCATCGTCCGGCAAACATAGGATGACGAAATCAGCGGCATTGAGCGCATCACGGCGTTTTGCCGCATCCTTGCGGTCGATATCATCCAGATGTAGCAGCGCAAACTCGCTGCGCCCCGCAAGTCGTTCGGCGATTTCGAGGCCCGTCGTGCCCGCTGCACCATCGATGAACAGGCTAAATGGCATGGTATCAGCCCGCGCCACCTGTCGCTGCAAGTTCTTCCAGATCGGCGAGCCGCATCCAGCCGTGCGGTGTCTCGAGCCATTCCCCAGACGCGCTGCCCATCACCAACGCACCAGCGGGAAAGCTGGTGACGTGGCTGGCATTGTCGTCTGCTGAGGCAAGGATTGGCGCATCGGCGCTTGCGACACGGTGCGTTGGCGCAATCGGTGAGCCCAGTGCGGCAGCTGGGCAATAGCCGACCAGATGGTCATTCAAGCGATAGCCCCACGCCACTCCGCCGGTCACGTCCAGCAATGCGAAACCCTCGCCCGGCAGCAGCTCGCCCAGCGTCTCCCCATCGCCTGCACTGGTCGAGCGCAGCGGCGTTGCAACGCGCACGCTGCGCATCATCGGTGCGGCATAGTGCGGGGCAAAATGCTGGCCGGCGACAGCAATGTCGGCAAGGTCGGGACGGATCGCCACCGTGCGCGGATCATAGCTTTGCGAAACGCCGGACAGGCCAAAGCGACTGCGCCCCCCGGCGTCGGGCACCGGTCGCCCGACCCGCACCATACCCTTGCTGTTAGCCAAACCGTCGCTCAACTCCAATCCTTTGCCCCGAAAATCTGCGGTGCGGCGCTTTAGCCGAGCGATTGGACGCCGCGCAAGCCCTGCTTCAGGCGAGCAGCCGCGCCACTGCGCCAATCCCGGCGAGCACCAGCACCAGCCCGACGATGCTGCGCCACCAGTGTTCGGGTACTCTCCCAAAGGCCAATCCGCCCAGCCAGTTGCCCGCCAGCAATGGAACCAACAGCAGCAGCGCGAGCAAGAACAACTGGCCGCCGATCAGGCCCGCCCACCATGCCGCGATGGTGCCCGCAACCGCCGTCGCAAAGAAGACCAGCATCATCGAAGCGCGGGCGGCCTGCGGCGTCAGCGCCTGTCGCAGATAGAAGGGCACCACGGGCGGCCCCGGCATCGCGGCAAAGCCGTTGAGCAGACCTGACAAGGCACCCGTAACGCCAATGGCCAGCCAGCCCGGGCGGTGGCCGTCGGGGTGCTGTGGCATAAGTATGAGGACGAAGGCCCCAAGCGCGATCAATGCGATTAGCAAACGCGCTGCATCCGACGACAATGCGGTAAGCGCCGCAATTCCCAGTGGGGTTGTGACCAGCGCCGCAGCGGATATGCCTAGCGCGCTGGGGCGGTGCGAATCGCGCAGGATACGTGGCAACCCAACGGGGCCAACCAGCAATTGCAGCAATATGCCCAGCACCACCGCCTGAGCCGGGGCAATCAGCAAGCCCAGCAGCGGGACTAGAATGATTGCCAACCCAAAACCCGTCAGCCCGCGAATGACCGCCGCTCCAAAGGTCATGGCGGCGGCGAGGGCGATTTGGGCAGGAGAAAGGCCGGTCAGTGCTTCGACCGTCAATGCCCCATCTTGCTGTGATCGACCGCGTCGCTGACGACCGGTGTATTCGGCGCGGCGGCTGGCTGTGCCCCGCGTTTGGCGAGCCACGCCTGCATCTGTTTGATCTCGGCCTCCTGCGCCTTGATCACCGTTTCGGCGAGCGCGCGGACTTCGGGGTCCTTGCCATGTTCCAGCACCACGCGCGCCATATCGACCGCGCCCTGATGGTGCGGGATCATACCTTGCATGAAAGCAACGTCAGGGTCAGCATCGATGCTGCTACCCATGGCGCCATGCATCCTGTCATTGGCAGCGGCATAGGCCTGTTGCGCAGGCGTGCGGCTGGCCTCGGCTTCGGCCTTGGCCATTTCCTTTTCAACGCCAGCACCGACGTCCTTGGCGGCATCGCAGCCCGACAGGGCACCCATTGCAGCAAGGCAGAAAACGAAGGTATTGAACCTCATGAACAGCTCCTCTGTGTAGGTTAAGCCTGTCGGCCATTCCAAATTGCGGCCAGTGTCAGGCAATGAAAGGCGGCGATGGCAAGATTGCTTATAACGACCGGATTGCTGAACGTGCCAACGGTGATGGGCGTCGTCAGCTTGTACAGCACCTGCACCAGCAAAAGCGCCGCGACCATTGCCGGCACCGGTTTGAACAGGAGGCCGGCCGACGTCACCAATATAGCGAGATAGATGGACAACAGGATTCCGCGCGCGGGGCTGTCCGCACCATAGGCCGCCAGCGTCCAGTCCGACTTAGCAAGCAAGCTGAAGCAAACCGGCACCAGCACCGCGATGTTGATGCCCAGCGACGCGACGATGAGTGCACGCACCCGTTAGGCCCTGAGATCCGGCGGTGTCGCCTCGGCCGTGAGCATTGCAATGGCTTCGTCCAGCGGCATGATCCGCTGGCCCTCTTGCCCCAAAGTACGCAGTGCCACGGTCCGCTCGTCGGCCTCGCGTTTGCCGACCACCAGCAATTGTGGAACTTTGGCGAGGCTATGTTCGCGCACTTTGAAGTTGATCTTCTCGTTGCGCAGATCGGCCGCCGCGCGGAGCCCGGTAGCTTCCAGCTGCTTAAACACGTCGTTGGCATAGCCATCTGCGTCCGAGGTGATCGTCGCCACCACTGCCTGCACCGGCGCGAGCCACATCGGAAAACGCCCGGCATATTCCTCAATGAGAATGCCGATGAAGCGTTCATAGGTGCCGAAAATCGCGCGGTGCAGCATGACGGGGCGATGACGCGCGCCATCCTCCCCGACATAGCTGGCGTCGAGCCGTTCGGGTAGCACCCGGTCCGACTGCAGCGTGCCGACCTGCCAGGTGCGGCCGATCGCGTCGGTTAGGTGCCATTCCAGCTTTGGGGCATAGAAGGCACCTTCGCCCGGCAGCTCCTCCCAACCAAATTCTGGCGTGGCTAGACCGGCGGCGGTCACCGCGTCGCGCAGCTCGCTCTCCGCTTTGTCCCAGTCGGCGTCGCTGCCGAAGCGCTTTTCGGGGCGTAGCGCCAGTTTGATCGCATAACTGAAGCCGAAATCCTTGTAGATGCGATCAACCAGCGCACAGAAGGCGCGCACCTCGTCGACGATCTGGTCTTCGCGGCAGAAGATATGCGCGTCATCCTGTGTAAACTGCCGCACGCGCATGATGCCGTGCAGCGCGCCATGCGCCTCGTTGCGATGACAGCAGCCATTTTCGTAAAGGCGCAGCGGCAAATCGCGATAGGACTTAATGCCCTGACGAAACACCATGATGTGCGCCGGGCAGTTCATTGGCTTCATCGCCATCCAGTCGGCATCGGCGGCCACCGTCGGCGCGCCTTCGCCATCGGGCACGATATCGGGCACCGCGAACATATTCTCGGCATATTTGCCCCAAT
>CAYNXF010000016.1:0-74895 GCA_964401155.1 uncultured Sphingopyxis sp. | reverse complement strand
ATAATAGCTATTCTCGGTCAGGCTTAGCTCGCCATAGATACCACCGACAACGAAATTGAGCGGACCATCAAAGTCGGTGCTGACGATCAGTTCCCCCGACCAGCTGGTGCTCTTCTGGTTCGACCGGTCAAAATCTTGTGCTGTCGGACCGCAGATGCTGTTGCCGCCATAGGAACCAAGCCCCGTGGGGTCGGTGTCCGAGGTGCAGAGGTTGCCCGTCGGCCCGCCGGGGATCAGCGCCGCGCGGATCGGGTTTAGATAGGCGGCCAACGCAGGGCCACCCGCTCCTGTCGCCAAAGCCTGCAAATTGGTGAGCGCTGGCGTGAAGAAGGCGCGATCCTGGACCGACAGGTTGTAATCCTGCCTACTATCAACACGGGCCTTTTGATAGATACCCGCGAGCGACACATTGATCGCGCCCAAATTTTGCTCGAACCGCCCTTCGATCTGGAGTTCGTCCGAGAAATATTCCGGATTGAAATCGGTATTGACGACGCGCGGGTCCGCCGGGCTGACAAATCCGGCCAGCGAGTCCGGACCATAGAGGCTGCCTAGCGCCAGCGAGGTCGGCAAACCGCGAATGGCGAAAAACTCGCGGCTGGTCAGCACCCCGACAAAGGTCGAATTGCCATTGGTCACACCGGGATCACGCCGGTTGTTGAGGCAGCCCAGGACGCCGGTTGGGTCGCGCTGGCAATATTGTTTCTGGATGCGCATGCGGTCGCTGTCTTCGCGGAAATAATATCCGAGAATATCCAGCGTGGTGCTGTCGCTTGGTTGCCAGCGGATCGAGCCGCGCACAGCGTACATGTCGCGTCCGTCGATGTCGCTGCCGTCGAACAGATTCTCGGTGTAACCGTCGCGCTTCAGGTAAAAGCCCGCCGCGCGAACAGCCAGCGTATCGCCCAGCGGGATGTTGATCATCCCCTTCGCCTTGATGCTGTTGAAATTGCCATATTCGCCTTCGGCACTTCCGGCAAATTCACCCAATTTGGGCTTGGCGGTGATGACGTTGACCACGCCCGATGTTGCGTTGCGGCCGAACAGCGTGCCCTGCGGCCCGCGCAGCACCTCGATGCGCTCGAGGTCGAAAAACTCGGTTTCAAACAGGCGCGTCCCGACCAGCGGCGATCCGTTCAAGTGGATGGCGGTGGCGCTGTCGCAGCTCACCCCGACGCACAGATCGCCGATGCCGCGGATGGTGAAGCTGGACGAGGTAAAATTGGTTTTGGTGAAAGTGATGTTGGGCAATGTCAGCTGCAGGTCCGCCGGATTTTCGATTTGCTGCGCTTCCAGCGATTCCGCGCTGAAAGCCGACACGGCGATGGGCACGTCTTGCAGGCGTTCCGATTGGCGCTGCGCCGTAACGACGATTTCGCCCCCGAATGCATCGGTCTCGGTTTCTTCGGCGTCCTGCGCGAAAGCAGGGGTAGTCAGGCACAACGCCATCATCGACGTGCCCAGCAATGCTTTAAATTTCATGTCCGTCCTCCCAAATTCGGGCCGCTGTAATCGCGGCCGCGAAGCCCAAAACTCAATGGGAGAGACGCTTGGAAGAACAGACCGCTTTGCACGGCTCTGTGCGGAAGGGTTGGCAGCGCGCAACGACCGCCAGGGCCGGCAAATGCAGCCTGTTCCCTATCCCGCCGGCGTCGGGGACCACCGGCACTCCCAGCAATGGCCTGCTCGTGGCAGGCTCTATCTGCGCAAAAGTTGCGCCCAGTTGACGAATGCGTCAAGTCCATTTGCACCCAATGTAACGAAATCGCGGCACTATCCGCTCGGGCCCGCTTTGCCGCAGCGTCAACTTGATTGTGCTGCGATCAGCTGTACCGATTAAGGACTTGCTCCGCGCCTCCAAATCGCCAATGCGGCAACCAGAGGCGGGACTTTAAGACAAAAAGGGACAGCGAAATGGGCTGCGACAGCCATGACAATGACGGCAAGATTATTGTTCCCGACGCAGTGGCGGCGGCGGTACGTACACTAATCGAATGGTCGGGCGATAATCCTGATCGCGAAGGCCTGCTGGATACGCCCAAGCGCGTAGCCAGGGCCTGGCGCGAGTATTGCTCTGGCTATGCCGAGGATCCAGCCATCCATCTTTCGCGCACCTTTGAAGAGGTCGGAGGCTATGATGAGCTGGTCTTGCTGAAGGATATTCCTTTCCAGTCACACTGCGAACATCATATGGCACCGATTACCGGAAAAGCCTCGATTGCGTACATGCCGCGCGACCGCGTGGTTGGTATTTCCAAGCTGGCGCGCGTCTTGAACGGTTATGCGCGGCGGTTGCAGGTGCAGGAACGGCTGACAGCCGAAGTCGCCAAATGCATCTGGGACAATTTGCACCCGCATGGGGTCGCGGTGGTGATCGACGCGCAGCACGGGTGCATGACGGGGCGGGGCGTGCGCACGCCCGGTGTTGGCATGGTCACCAGTCGCCTGCTCGGTTGTTTCCTCGACGACCAGCGCAGCCGCAAGGAAGTGCTCAGCCTGATGGGCTACTGATCCTTGGAACGCAGAGTTTTGCTGCGCAACAAAAACTGTTGCTTGGTTGCAACTTGATGCCTTCAATCGCGCGTGGCGTGCGCGGTTCCGTTGACCTTCACCCATGCTTCGCGCAGAGGCAGTCAATAACAAGAACAAAACATAACAACCCCTTCTGGTTCAAAAAAATGGAGAGAATGATGCGAAAGTTTCGCTCGATTTTGTGCGGTGCTACCATTTTGGGCAGCGCGTTGTTTCCGGTTGCCGTTATGGCACAGGATGCTGAAGCAGCTCCGGTAGAAGAAGCTGCGGCGGAGGATGTCGGCGATGACGTTATCATCGTTACTGCCACCAAACGCGCGCAAACGCTTCAGGAAACGCCGATTTCCGTTTCTGTGACCAGTGGCGAAACGATCGAACAGGCGCAGATCCGCGATATCCTGGACCTTCAGACGGTGGCACCGTCGCTGCGCGTCAGCCAACTGCAAAACTCGTCATCGTCAACCTTCATCATCCGCGGCTTCGGTAACGGCGACAATAACTTCGGTATCGAACCGTCGGTCGGCGTGTTCATCGACGGCGTGTTCCGGTCGCGCTCCGCTTCGGCGCTGAACGATCTCGCCAATGTCGAGCGGATCGAAGTGTTGAATGGGCCGCAGTCGACATTGTTCGGCAAAAACGCATCGGCCGGCGTTATCTCGGTCATCACCCGCAAGCCGCAGTTTGAATTCGGCGGGTCGGTCGAGGCCGGCTATGGCAATTTCAACGACATTCGCCTTAAGGGTGATATCACCGGGCCGATCACCGAAACCATCGCTTTCTCGCTCGACGGCAGCTATCAAAAGCGCGATGGCTACGGCCGCATCGTCAACCTTGACCGCGACATCAGCGACCGCAACCGTTGGACGGCGCGCGGCCAATTGCTGTTCGAATTCTCCCCAACCTTCACGGTTCGCGCGCAGGGCGACTATTCGCGCATCGATGAAGTGTGCTGCGTGGTCAGCACGCTTGTCGCAGGTCCGACCGCCCCTGCCATTTTCGGCGTTGGCGGCGCGCTCAGCACCGATTTCTTCAGCTATGACACCTTCCTTAATCGGGCACCTGTCAACGAGGTCGACAATTATGGCGGCTCGGTTCAGGCTGATCTGGAACTCGGCGCGCTCTCGCTTACGTCGATCACGGCGTACCGCAAGCTCGACAACTTTGTTAATCAGGATGTCGACTTTACCAGCGCCGACATTGTCACCGAAATCCGCGACCAGCGGGTCAAAACCTTTACGCAGGAATTGCGGTTGGCGTCGGACTTTGATGGCCCCATCAACTTCCTGCTCGGCGGCTTCTATTTCGACGAAAAGGTGACGCAGGAAAGCCAGCTGGATGTCGGCGCGGCGGCACGCCCGTTCTTCTCGCTGCTGGCTGGCAATCCCTTGGTTTTCAATGGCGTCGAA
Organism: uncultured Sphingopyxis sp.; assembly: GCA_964401155.1. Classification (GTDB taxonomy): domain Bacteria; phylum Pseudomonadota; class Alphaproteobacteria; order Sphingomonadales; family Sphingomonadaceae; genus Sphingopyxis. The sequence goes on along the minus strand of CAYNXF010000016.1, from coordinate 70,957 downwards.
GCCGCGCTCGGCCTGCCGCAGAACAGCATTTTCTCGCCTGGCGCATTGACCCGGGAATCCTATTCGCTCGATAACCAGTCCTGGTCCATTTTCGGCACCGTGGATTTCGAGCCGATTGATGGCCTCGTCTTTACCGGTGGTTTCAACTACACTGACGACAAGAAGGATTTCGCGCTCAGCGGCACTGCCTTTGACGAGCTGGCGAACATCAACCTCGTTGACGCCTTCATCGTTGGAGCGACGGGCGGGACAGTGCGAACTCCGGCCCAGTTCGCGGCGCTTCCGGCGGCGAACCAGGCGGCGTTGCGCGCTGCTGCCCTCAGCCCGACGACCAACCCGTTGCTGGGATTGTCGCCCTTCCAGTTCCAGCCGCCGTTCCTGAACATCCCGAACGCGGTTGAAGATGGCCGGACCAACGATTCGGATTTGAGCTACACACTGCGCGTTGCCTATCAATTCAACGATAATATCAACGCCTATTTCAGCTATGCTACCGGCTTTAAGGCGAGCTCGGTCAACCTGTCGCGTGACAGTCGCCCGGTGTTTGGTGACTTCGTTCCAGGGCCTGGGCGCTCGGTCATTCTGTCGACTTCGTCGCCAATCCGCGATGGCGGACTGGGCGTGCCAAACCTGACCACGGGTTCGCGCTTTGCCGGACCCGAAGATGCCGAGGTCTGGGAAGTCGGCTTCAAGGGCCAGTGGGATGGTCTGAGTGTCAATCTGGCGCTGTTCGACCAGACGCTAAAGGGTTTCCAGAGCTTCCTGTTCACGGGCACGGGCTTCCAGCTCAACAATGCTGGTGAACAGTCGGTGCGCGGTTTCGAACTGGATACGCGCATCAATCCGGCCGATGGCTTGGTGTTCACCTTTGCCATGACCTATCTTGACCCCATTTTCGATAGCTTCACCGACAGCCCCACTGGCGATCTGACCGGGCTCCGCCCTGGCGGTATTCCCGAATTCAACATCGCCACCTCGGCGACCTATACGCATGAATTCGGGAACAGCGGCACCCGCCTGATTTCGCGCATCGATTACAGCCATGAAAGCAACACGTTGATCAACACCAACGGATTGCCGACGTCCGGCCCAAACAACTTCAAGCGCGAAGTTAATCTGGTGAACGGCTCACTTACCCTCGCCTTGTCGAACGGTATCGAACTGGGTGTTTATGGGCGTAACCTGTTTGACGACAAGCATATTCTGACCGTGTTCGACGGCGTGGCGCAGGCGGGAACCGTTTCGGGTTACCCCAGCGGACCGCGCACCTATGGCGGCGTGGTGCGATTCAAATTCTGATCGTCACCCGGCCATTTGTTGCATAGGAAAGGGCGGTCTTCGGGCCGCCCTTTTTCTTTCGTGGAGATGAGAATGAACCGCGCCTTTATGCAGGTGGATGTTTTCACAGCGGTGCCGTTAATGGGCAACCCGGTCGCGGTGGTGCTTGATGGGATGGGGCTGTCGGACGCTGCCATGCAGCAGTTCGCCAATTGGACCAACCTGTCCGAAACGACTTTTGTGCTTCCGGCGACAGACCCGGCGGCGGACTATCGCCTGCGCATTTTCACACCCAAGAGCGAGCTCCCTTTTGCCGGGCATCCGACGCTGGGCAGCGCACATGCGGTGATCGCGGCGGGGCTGGCGGCACCGCGTGGAGGCAAACTCGTCCAGCAATGCGCGGTAGGGCTGGTTGAAATCGGAGTGGGCGGCGCGGGCCTCGAATTCCGCCTGCCGCCGCCGCAAATCGACTCCGCACCGAGCGCCGATGCGCTCGGCGCGGCGCTTGGGACGCTTCCTCTTGGGCCGCCGCAGATCGTCAATGTCGGACCGCGTTGGGTGATCATAGAGCTGGAGGACGAGGCGGCGGTGCGCGGTCTGACGCCCGACCTGACCGCGCTCGCCGCCTATGACCGCGCGCATGGCACCACCGGGCAAACCGTTTTTGCGCGGCTGGCGAATGGCGATGCTGTCGTGCGCAGCTTCGCCGCCGCTGATGGCATTGCCGAAGACCCGGTGTGCGGCAGCGGGAATGGTGCGGTCGCCGCCTATCGCCGTTGGTCAGGGACGGGCGGTGCGGACTATCGCGCGAGCCAGGGCCGCGAAATTGGCCGGGACGGCGTGATCAACATTCGGTTTGATGGTGGCGACATTTTCGTTGGCGGGGATTGTGTGACCGTCGTCGAGGGAAGCGTCCAGATCTAAAGAAAAAGGGCCCCCGATCGCGTGATCAGGAGCCCCGTTTTCTTCGGTAGCTTGGCCTGAATCAGGCTTCGGCTTCGTCCTTGGCCGGGGCGGCGTCGGCCGCTTCGTCCGCAACTTCATCCTCGCTGTCGGGTTCCAGCGCGTTCGCCGCAGCTTCCGCCTGGTCTTCCTCAAACATCGCCTGGATGACGTCGATGCCCTGCTTCTGCAGATCGGCTTCTTCGGGCGAACGGGCGACGTTGACGGTCACCGTTACCACCACTTCGGGGTGCAGGCGGACGCGCACGTCCGACATGCCCAGCGCCTTGATCGGCTTGTCGAGTTCGACCATCGCCTTGGTGACGCCGGTTACGCCATCGGCGGCCAGCGCATCGACGATGTCGCGCACCGAAACCGAGCCATAGAGCTGGCCGGTGTTCGACGCCTGACGGATCAGCACGACTTCCTTGCCTTCGACGTCGCCGGCACGCGCCTGCGCCGCGGTGCGGCGTTCGGCGTTGTCGGCCTCGATCTTGGCGCGGTTGGTTTCGAACAACGCGCGGTTGCGCTCATTGGCGCGCAGCGCCTTGTTGTTAGGGAGCAGGTAATTGCGCGCGAAACCGTTCTTCACGGTCACGACATCGCCAATACCGCCGAGCTTTTCGACGCGTTCGAGCAGAATGACTTCCATCGCTTCTACTCCTTACTGAACGACATAGGGCAGCAGGCCGATGTGGCGCGCGCGCTTGATTGCACGGGCCAGCTCGCGCTGCTTTTTGGTGGAAACCGCGGTGATCCGCGACGGGACGATCTTGCCGCGCTCCGACAGGTATCCCTGGAGCAAGCGGACGTCCTTATAATCAATTGCCGGTGCATCCTTCGCGCTGAAGGGGCAGGTCTTGCGGCGGCGGAAAAATGGTCGTGCCATGTGCTGCTATCCTTATTCTTCGCCGTCGCGGTCACGGCCACGGCCGCGCCCACCACGATCGCTGCCCTTACGCATCATCACCGACGGACCGGCTTCCAGTTCGTCGACGCGGATGGTGAGCCAGCGGATGATATCTTCGCTGATGGCGGCCTGACGCTCGAGTTCGGCGACGGCAGCACCGGGGGCTTCAATCGCGAGCATCGCGTAGTGGCCCTTGCGGTTCTTTTCCATCTTATAGGCCAGCTGCTTCAGGCCCCAGGTTTCGGTCTTGTGGACCTTGCCACCGAAATCGTCGGTGACCACTTTGGTGGCGGTTTCCGCCAGCGCGTCGACCTGTGTCTGCGACAGATCCTGACGCGCGATAAAGACATGCTCGTAAAACGGCATGGTCGCGCTTCCTTATATTTGGCCGATCGCTGGTTCTGCGCCAATCGCAGTCCCCCTCCGGCTGTCGTCAAAGCCTTGCGAAATTGGTGCAAAGCAAACGGGGCGACGGCTCAGGCCGCGCCCCGAAGCGGGGGCCATTAGCGATTCTTGGCCGAAACGCAAGCAAAAGCTCGCCGCACTACGCCACGGCCTTCAGCATTCCCTTGGCAAACTCAGTCAGCGTGTCATCGCGCGCGCCCAGCACGAAGATGCGGTCGCCTGCGCGGGCCTCGGCCAGCATGGCCGCCCCGCACGCCTCGCGTGTTGGCAGATAGGTCGCCTGCGCGCCAATGTCCGCGACAAACGCTGCACTGCCGACGCTGCGGTTCACCGTGCCGCCGAAATAAACAGGGTCGCACACCCACAGCCGGTCGTCTTTGCGCATTCCCGCCGCAAAGCTCGCGGCCAATTCCTTCCCCATCTGCTTGAGCGGGCCATAACCGTGCGGCTGGAAGAAGATCAGCGCGCGGCCGGGCAGCTCGGCAGCGGCGGCCAGCGTCGCGGCAACCTTGTCGGGATTGTGCGCGAAATCGTCGATCACCGTGATGCCGTTCGCTTGCCCCACCACCTCATAGCGCCGCGCGATCCCGGCGAAGTCTGCCAGCGCGGCGACCGCATCGCCGACCGGCAAACCCAGCGCACGCACCGCCGCCAGCGCCGCCAGTGCATTGGCGACATTGTGCCGCCCGGGCATTTTTAGCTGGACGTTATAGCTGGTGCCATCGACGTGGAGCGTGAAGCGGCAGCCGTTTGGCAGCGCGTTATAGTCGCTGGCGCGCAGCGTTGCTGTGTCGGCAAAGCCAAACGTAACGCCTTTGTCAGTGATTAGTGCCGCGCTTTCGGGGTCGTCGGCATTAAGCATGGCGGTGCGCGCCCTCGCCGCGAAATCTCCGAACAGGGCGTGTAGCTCGTCAAGGCTTTTGTGATCCAGGCTGATGTTAGTCACCACGGCAATGTCGGGCCGGTAGAGCGCAATCGACCCGTCGCTTTCATCCACCTCGCTGACATAATTGGCCGCGCTGCCAATCAGCGCACTGGTGAAGGGGTCGGCATCGCTGGCAAAATTGCGCATCACCGCGCCGTTCATCACCGTCGGGGCAAGTCCCGCGCTGTGCAGCAGCCAGGCGACCATCGCCGTCACGGTCGATTTGCCGCTAGTCCCGCCAATGCCGATGCCGCGCGTTGCGGCGTTGAAGAAACTGGCGTTAAGCTGCGCACGGGTCATCCGCGTCAGGCCCCAAGCGGCGGCGGCGGCGGCATCGGGCACGCTATCCTCGACCGCGGCAGACGCGACGAACAGCTGCCCTTCGGCGATGCCGCTGCCGTCCTGTGGGTGCAGGGCGATGCCCTGCGCCTCGATCCAGGCGAATTTCTCGGCCGACCGCCCTTGATCGCGGCTGCGGTCCGACCCCGCCACCTGCGCGCCGCGCGCCTTGGCGATCAAGGCCAGCGGCAGCATGCCCGATCCGCCGATGCCGCAAAAGAAATAGGATTTGTCATCGCTCATGCGGCGGGCGATATGGGCTAACTGTGGCAATGGCAACGCCCCTCTCCCGTCGGGAGAGGGTTGCGGAGACTTGCTGCTTAGCAGCTAGTCGCAGCTGGGTGAGGGGTGCGGCGGTGCTGAAATTTGCTTAGGTTGCGGCCCTCATCCAACTTCGCCTAGCCGCTTTGCGGCAAGGCTTCGTATCCTTCTCCTGCAGGGAGAAGGCATGGAGTGCCTATGCGCATCGGTATCGTTGCCCCTTCATCGCCAATCACCCCCGACGATGCCGAGGCCGTGACCGCGCTAGCTCGCCTGACGCATCCGGGCGTCGAGCTGGTCATTGCCGACCAATGTTTCACAACGCATGGCCACTTTGCCGGATCCGATGATCTGCGCCGCGACGCGCTTATTGCCATGGCAAATCGCGCTGACATCGACGCCATCTGGTTCGCGCGCGGTGGCTATGGCGCCTGCCGCATTGCCGAAGATGTCGTTGCCGCGATGCAGCCCGTGGCGCGCGGCAAAGCATTTTTGGGTTTCAGCGATCAGGGCAATATCCTCGCCGCGCTTTATCGCGACGGTTTTGACCACGTCGCCCATGGGCCGTTGCTCGCCGACATCCGCCGCGAAGGGGGCGATGCCGCCGTCACCCGCGCGCTCGACTGGCTGGTCAGCCGCGACCCGGGGCTGGTCGATGCCAGCATCCAGCCCGGTGAGCGCGTTGCCGCCTTTAACTTGGTGACGCTGTCGATGCTGCTCGGCACGCCGCTTGAACCCGATCTGGCGGGCCATGTCCTGATGGTCGAGGAAGTCAGCGAACATCTTTATGCTTTCGACCGCGCGATGTTCCATGTCACAACCGTATTGGCCTCGCGCGGCCTCGCCGGGCTGCGGCTGGGGCGGGTCAGCGCGGTTCCCGAGAATGACCCTCCATTCGGCATGGAGCCTGCGGATATTGCGCAGCATTGGTGCAGCAAAAATGGCATTGCCTGGCTGGGCCGCGCCGACATCGGCCATGATGCGGACAACAAGATTGTGCCCTTCGGCTTGCATGGCGGCTGATGCGCGCTAAGGCGACGGGCACAAAAATTATGGGGTCGCCAATCATGCGTGCATTTATTTTTCCGGGGCAGGGCAGTCAAAGCGTGGGCATGGGCGGGGCGCTCGCCGATGCCTCGCCCGCTGCGCGCGCGGTGTTTCAAGAAGTGGACGACGCGCTAGGGCAGCACCTCTTCCGCTTGATGAGAGAGGGGCCGGAGGAAGAACTCACCCTCACCGAAAATGCCCAGCCAGCAATCATGGCCAACGCCATCGCGACGCTGCGTGTGCTGGAACAAGAGGGCGGCGTGACGCTTGCCAGCAAGGCCAGCTTTGTGGCCGGTCACAGCCTGGGTGAATATAGTGCCTTGTGCGCGGCGGGTGCATTCGATCTTGCCACTACTGCGCGCTTGCTGAAGCTGCGCGGCCAGTCGATGCAAGCTGCCGTGCCGGTCGGCATTGGCGCGATGGCCGCGCTGCTCGGCAATGGCGTCGATGCGGCGCAGGCACTGGCCGATGCCTCTGCGCAGGGTGAAACCTGCACCGTCGCCAACGACAATGACCCGACGCAGGTGGTCATTTCCGGGCACAAGGGCGCCATCGAGCGCGCCATTGCCGCGGCCAAGGAGCATGGCTTCAAACGCGGCATCGCACTCCCCGTTAGCGCCCCCTTTCATTGCCCGCTGATGCAGCCAGCTGCGGATGCGATGGCCGATGCGCTGGCAAAGCAACCACCCAGTGCGCCAGTGGTTCCACTGGTAGCCAATGTCATTGCAGCACCGGTCAGCGAAACTGCGGATATCGCCCGGCTGCTGGTCGAACAGGTCACGGGCCGTGTCCGCTGGCGCGAAAGCGTCGCCGCGATGGAGGCGGCTGGCGTGGAGCAATTTGTCGAATTCGGCGGCAAAGTGCTGGGCCCGATGGTGAAGCGCAGCGCGGCGGGTGAGGTTGAAGCGTTAAGTATCGTCACTATGGATGACATTGAAGCGTTGCTTAAGGCATGGTGATGTCCCGGATGCTTATTGTCCCGTTGCTTATAGTCGTCGCATTCGGCCTGACGGCATGCAACGACGTCGTCTATCGCGCCGATGACAAGGTGTCGGGAAGCAACTTCACCAATGATGATGCCAACGTCGCCGAACTCCAACGCCGCGTCGCCGCGGGCGATGAAGAGGCGCGCTACGATTTGGCCGAATATTATATCAGCAACGGCCGCTATGAAGAAGCCGAGGCGCTGGGCGTGTTGATTGAATGCGAAAAGCGGCGTGACTGCCCCAATCAAGACGCCAACCAGCAATAAGCAGCCTGAAAAGCCGCTTTCCTACAGCGGCAATCGTGACGTAACGTCACCTATGGCACGACCTTGGGGGAGGCGCGCGTTCGGCCAAATTCACCAAAGATACAAAGGATACAGTTTCGCTTCGTTTGACGGTATCTATTGTATCTTTAGCGCAGCGGGATCTTCGGCACTGACCTGCAATTCAGTGTGAAGTTACCCCGTTTTCCGCCATTTTTCGTCAGAGCGTAAAAAGGAATGTAAATGTTTGACCTCACTGGCATGACCGCTCTTGTTACCGGCGCTTCGGGGGGAATTGGCAGTGCCATTGCCCACGCACTCGCGGCGCAGGGCGCGCGCCTTGCGGTATCGGGCTCCAACGGCGAAAAGCTGGCAGCCTTTCGTGACAGCCTTGGCGGTGAACATGTCGCGCTGCCGTGCAATCTTTCCGACGGCGCGGCAGTCGATGCCCTCGTCCCGGCCGCCGTCGAGGCGCTGGACGGCAAACTCGATATCCTCGTCAACAACGCCGGGGTCACGCGCGACAATCTGCTGATGCGGATGAAGGATGAGGAATGGCACGACGTCATTCGCGTCAATCTGGAAGCCGCCTTTCGTCTTGCGCGCGCGGCCGCCAAACCGATGATGAAAGCGCGTCATGGTCGCATCATCTCGATCACCAGCGTCGTCGGCGCGACCGGCAATCCGGGGCAGGCCAATTATGCCGCGTCCAAGGCGGGCCTGGTTGGCATGTCCAAGGCCATGGCGCAGGAATTGGCCAGCCGCGGTATCACAGTCAACTGCGTCGCGCCGGGGTTTATTGCCTCGGCGATGACCGATGCTTTGCCCGATGCGCAAAAGGACGCCCTCAACGCGCGCATCCCGATGGGCCGGATGGGGGAGGGCAGCGATATTGGTGCTGCGGTGGTCTATCTGGCCAGCCGCGAAGCTGGTTACGTCACCGGCCAAACGTTGCATGTTAATGGCGGGATGGCCATGCTGTGACCTTTCGGCCCAAAGGAATTGCCCGAATGAAGTTGAAGCATCGTTTGTTGGCCGCTGCGGTGGCGGCGTTTGCGCCCTTGCCCTTGCTCGCTGCCGACCCGTCCTGTGCCGTAAACCGCACCACCCCGGAGTATCGGACGGAGCTAGCCATTGCGATGACGCAGGGCGACGATGCTACGCGCAAACGGCTGGAAGGTACGCTCAACGAAGCGGTCGCGGCCTGCGCCAAGGAAGCTGGCTATGATGAGGCGCAAAATCTGGCCTATTTCGACATCGTCCTATCCGAAATATCGCGCGGCTGGCTGATCCCTGAGCTGGCGAAGGCGGGTCTGGCCAACACGGTAATCGACAAGGCGCTCGATTTCGGTCCGGGCCGCACCAATCCGACGCTGGAAGAGGACATCAGCGAGGCCCAGATCGAAGCCATCATTACCGGCTTTGTGGATGCCAAGGTGGACTTGGACAAAGTGCCGCAGCAGGCATGGGAACATGTTGGGGCTTATGCTGCCGCCACCGCCATTTACTGGCAGGCGATCGGAAAATTGCCCTGATCGCCTGCCATTTCGCTCTTAGAAGCTCACCCGCGCCGATACGCGGATATCGCGGCCCGCCAGCGGCACAAAATCCTTGGTGAAGCTGGCGTGCCGTCGGGCATTCACGTCAAAGATATTGTTTGCCGAAAGCGTCAATGTGAGATTGTCACGGTTTGTGAACGGGCGCCAAGCGACCGACGCATTGACCAGCGTGAAGCCTTGGGTAGCATTCTCAAACGCTGCAACGCGGTTTTGGTTGTCAGTCCATTCGACTTCGCCGCGCAAGTCGAGCTGCTCGCCCTGGAGTTCAAGGCCGCCCAACACCCGCAACGCGGGAATGCGGGGCAAGAAATCACCGCCACGGATTTTTGCGCGCGTCATGTCGGCGACGACATCGGCGTTCAGGTTGAAGCCCGCGAACTGCGCAACGCGTGCGCTGGCTTCTGCCTCGAACCCCCAAACGCGGGCATCCTGCTGACGATATTGGAAGACGGGCAAATCATCTTCTTCAGCGCCGGTGGCATCGGCGAAGATGAAGCCGTCGAACCAGTTGTAATAGCCAGTCAGGGCAAAATTGAACCGGTCACCACGCAGCTTAACTGAGGCTTCCGCACCCCAGCTTTCTTCCTTGTCAAAGTCTGGATCGCCGATCTCGAAGGCCTGCGTGGCGATATGTGGCCCATTGGAGAAGAGCTCCTCCCCGGAAGGCGCACGCTCGGCGCGTGACACCGACAGGGTGATTTTGGAACGCTCGCCAAGGTCGTAACTTGCTCCTAGCGCGCCAGAGAAAGCGCCGAAGCTGCGCCGGATACCAAGCGTATTTGCCTCGACCGAGGTTGCTTCATAACGTGCCGCAGCCTCGATTCCCAATGCACCCAAAGTCCATTCCTGCAGCGTGAATATGGCCAGCTGCTCGGTCAGATTGGGCGGCACAAAGGCCTCGGCCCCGATGGCGTCGAAATCGCGCGAGAAATATTGCAGTCCCGACGCGCCGCGCCAACCGCCGCGATCAGCCTGTGCCAGCTCAGCGCGCGCCTCAATACCTTGATTGGTGAACCGGGTACCAACTTCGTCGCCTTCGAATTCGGTATGTTCATAGTCGGCAAAACCGCCGCGGATACGCAGCTTGTCGAAAAATCCATCGCCCAGTTCGACTTCGCCGCGCACATCGACGCGCCACTGTTCAAGGCCGATGCTGACGAGCTCTTCGCCCTCTTCTTCTTCACCGCCTTCGTGGGCATGCGCGATACCAGGGCGCGTTGGTACGCCATAGCGGCTGTCAAAATGGCTCAGCGAAATGCCCAGCTGGCCGCCCTCGTCGATAAACGCAAGGCCGCCTGCGGCCGTCCATGTGCGGCTAGCTGTGTTGCCAACGCGTCCACGCTGGGCGGCCGTTTCACGAAGTTCTGCGGCCTCCTCCAGCTCGCCTTCGCCTTCTTCCTCGTCGGCCAGCGCCAGCACATCGGCGCGCAGTTGCGGTGACAGGGTAAATCCGCCAATCCGCAAGTCGTCGGTTTCGCGCCAGCTGCCATCCAGATGTGCGACCAGTTTGGGCGTCAGGGCAATGTCGATCGACGCGCCGGCACTACGATCATCGGCCGCTGTACCAAAACCGGCGATTGCATCGATATGGACATGATCGGCGGGCACAGCGCGCGGGATTCGCCTGTCAAACACGTTGATCGCGCCGCCAATGGCCTGGCTGCCAAACAGCAACACGGCGGGCCCGCGCAAGATTTCGACGCGCTCGACGGTCAAGGGGTCAATGGTGACAGCATGGTCGGCCGAGGTATTCGAAACGTCAATAGCACCAATGCCATCGGTCAAGACGCGCACACGCTCCCCCTGGAAACCGCGCAGCACCGGGCGCGATGCCCCGGGCGTGAAACTGGTGGCCGATACCCCGGCCTGACGCGTCAGCGAATCGCCGATTTGACCGCGCAAATCGCGCGCCAGCTCGTCGCCTTCGACGACCGAGACATTTCCCAAAATGTCGAGGCTCCGGACATAAGGCGCGGTGATGATGATTTCGGGATCGGTATGGAAATCATCGCCGTCGCTGCGCGCGCTGGACTGGGCTGCGGCGGCGGGCGCCGCGATGAGGCCAAGAGTGAGTAGGGGGAGCGAGGCAAGCGACTTCATCTTCGAAAATCCTGTTTGGGAGTGAGGAGAATGGCAGCCCCGTAATGATATACAGTCTCTAATGCAACAGGTCTTCGGTGAGTGGCGGACTTGCGGGCAGGGCCTCCACTGCCTACACAGGGGGTATGTTGATAAGTCGCAATGCGCTCGATCTGATCGGTAACACGCCGCTCGTGCTTCTTGACGGACCAAGCCGGGAAACGGGCTGCGAAATCTGGGCCAAATGCGAATTTGCCAACCCCGGCGCGTCGATCAAAGATCGCGCCGCGCTGTATATTGTCCGCGACGCCGAAGAGCGTGGCGCGCTCAAGCCGGGCGGCACCATCGTCGAAGGAACGGCCGGCAACACCGGTATCGGCCTTGCGCTGGTGGCCAACGCGCTGGGCTACAAGACGATTATCGTGATGCCCGATACGCAAAGCCGCGAAAAGATGGACACGCTTCGCGCGCTGGGGGCCGAACTGGTGTTGGTGCCGCCTGCACCCTTCGCCAATCCCGGCCATTTCGTCCACACCTCGCGCCGGATCGCCGAGGAAACGGAAAATGCCGTCTGGGCCAACCAATTCGACAATATCGCCAACCGCAAGGCCCATGTCGTTGGCACTGCCGAGGAAATCTGGCAGCAAATGGACGGCCAGGTTGATGGTTTCACTTGCGCGGTCGGCACGGGCGGTACGCTGGCAGGCGTTGGCATGGGGCTCAAAGCGCGCAATCCCAACGTCGTCATTGCGCTAACCGACCCGCATGGGGCGGGCCTCTATAACTATTACCGCTGCGGTGAACTGCGTGCGGAGGGCAGCAGCGTCGCGGAAGGCATCGGCCAGAACCGGATCACCGCCAATCTGGATGGAGCTCCCATCGATACGCAATACCGCATTTCCGATGCTGACGGGCTGGCTGTCGTGCGCCGGTTGTTGGCCAAGGAGGGGCTATGTCTTGGCCTGTCATCGGGCATCAATGTGGCCGGGGCCATGGCGCTTGCGCGCGATTTGGGTCCTGGGAAGCGCATTGCGACCATTTTGTGTGATACAGGCTTTCGCTACCTCTCGACCCTCTACAACAATGACTGGCTGGCCGCGAAGGGGTTGAACACAGCATGACGACGCCCCCGCAAATCCAGCCGCCCCGGGCGGGGGATACTGTCCGCCGGTTGCAGGTGGGGGTCGGCGGAGTGGTAGCGGTGCTGCTACTGGTCGGGCTTGCAGAGATCATCGGCAATCGCACCGCTGACCGCACGTCCGAGAAAGCGGCCGTATCCGATCCGGCAGTAAAAGAAGAGGTAAAGGCAGACCAGCCGCTTGTCGAGCTGGGCGTGCAGCCAGACACCGAGGCGCCTGAAGAACCCAAGGCTGCCCCGCCGCCTGCTGCCGGGACAACAGTTCCCGATCTCGCCCCGGATCCAGCGCTCACCCCGGCTCGTCCGCCGCAGCGGTGAAGGTTTCCGCCCCCGCCGTACCGGCTTGTCGGCTGATCGGTATCATATTTTATGCTTTGTTGGCGGTTGGGCTCGGCTATTGGCTAGGCGGCGGCGCGGCGCTCGGGCGGCTCGATGCGGCCCTGTTGGCACCAACTTTGCCGCTGGCCGCAGCCCCCCCGCTCCTCCTGAGTCGAAGTCGTCAAGTCGGCGCTTTTGCGGCGGTGCTGCTACCAACCGCAGCCCTGATTATCCTAGCCTGGCTGGTGTTGGACGGTGTGCCCGTGACGCAGTGGCCGCAGTTGGCGGTGCTTGCCCTCGCAAGCCTGATCTGGCTGACATCGCTGTGGTTGCTTTGGCGGGCTTTGGTGCGCCGTCGCGCTGGGCTGCGCGCAGCGATCATGGTGCTGTTGGCGGCAATCTGGTGGCTGGGAGCACATGTTGTCTTGGGCGCTGCCTATACCGATCGATGGGCGAAGCAGTCCGGCAAGACCATCATGCTGTCCGGTTTGCCGCTACGGACTTGGACCGGCGGTGAACTGTTGGAAGGTGCCTTTGTCGATTCTGCCGCGGTGGTCGCATTGCGCAAACGGGTTTCGCGGCCATTGGTTCTCGCCGATACTCTGGTGGCGGGCTCGCTGACCACAAACGATCGTTTGCTGCTCGCGCACCCACCTGCGCTGCCGCCGGAGGCACTTGTCGAGATCGACCGGTTCGTACGCGCCGGGGGCCGGGCCGTCATTCTGGCAGACGCCTTGTCCGGTTGGCCGCCGCCGCATCCATTTGGAGATGCACGCAATCCGCCGGTTACCAGCCTGTTGACGCCATTGTTGGATCATTGGGGTTTGCGCCTAGATGCCCCAGCCCCTAACAGCGCAAATGCAGGAGTTGCCGTAGTGAAAAGTCTTGGCAGGCGGATCGAATTGCATTCGTCGGGGCATTTTTCCGTACTGCCGCACAACTGCCGCGGGGCAGGCCGCCTGCCAGATCAAAGGTACAGCATGGCGTTTTGCCGCATCGGTCTTGGCACCGCGATCGTGTTGGCCGATGCCGACATGTTGTTCGACCCATTATGGCGACCCGAGCCACTGTGGGCGGCGCATCTGCGCCGATCTGACAATATTGAGTGGGTAGCGGATCAATTGAACCAGCCCCAGGGCACCGTTCGTTGGGGATTGCGCCCCACCTGGCGATAAGTCCGCATCGCCACCCAGGGCGTGCCTAATTCATTGATTATGTGTTCGTTCAAGCCACGCCAAATCGGCGTTTCATGCCTTTGGACCGAAATTGATTGGCCCAAGGCGACAAAATGTGGATAAAATGGGCTTGTAACCCTAATTTTACCCAACTTTCCCCTTTTCTCCCCAATCTACAACTGATAGGCAAGTGTTCGGAGAGGGGCATTCTCCATCCCAGTGAGTCGCCGCGGAACGTGCACGATTCTGCGCTGGGGGAAGTTTTGCCCGTTGCGCTGGACGGATCGGGGGAGCGGACGTGGCCTTGGTGACACCGGGACTTTACTCGGGAACCAGCTTTGCCGTGATCGACGGAAAGGGCCGCGTCGCTGTGCCGGCCGCCATGCGCAACAGCGTGCCCGAAATTGGTGAGCGCAAGGACCGGATCTTGTGGGTCGGTTACCATGACAAACTGCCCTGCCTGACCGCGTTTGGGCAGGATCAATATGATCGGCTGCTCGGCGAAATTGAAATCCAGCGCGCCGAGGCACGCGACCTGCGCGTTCCGTTCGACGAAGATGCCGAGTTCAAAAAGCGGTTCAGCTGGATCGAATCCTATGTGCTTGATGGCAGCGGCCGTTTCAGCCCCTCGGCGACGCACAAGCGTCGCTGCGGTGTTAGCGGCCCAACGGCATTTGTCGGTGCAGGCAAGCGCTTTGAGATCTGGTCGGTAGCACGGCTGGTCGATTGCGCCGAAGCCGATCCGGATTTGCGTGAAATCGCCGCCGAAATCCTCGCGGAAAGCGCGGGTCGCTGATGCGCGCCGCGCCGCACATCCCCGTCCTGTGCGAAGAAGTGATCGCCGCGCTGGCCATTGCCCCCGGCGAGCGCCATGTTGACGCAACCTTTGGCGCGGGCGGCTATACGCGCGCCATGCTGGCCGCCGGTGCTGTCGTCTATGCCTGCGACCGCGATCCCGACGCGCTGGCCGCTGGGCAAGCATTGGTGACCGAAAGCGCGGGGCGGCTGACGTTGATGGCGGGCCGCTTTGCCGAGGTGGACAAGCTGGCCGCAGCCCACGGGCTGGATGCAGCCGACGGCATCGTGTTCGATATCGGCGTGTCGTCTATGCAGCTCGACCAGCCCGATCGCGGCTTTTCGTTTCAGAATGACGGTCCGCTCGACATGCGGATGAGCCGGGCGGGCGAAAGCGCGGCTGAATGGCTGAACCGCGCCGATGAGAACGACATTGCGGATGTGCTTTTCCGCTATGGCGACGAACGCCAGTCACGCCGCGTTGCGCGCGCTATAGTTGCTGCGCGCCCGCTCAGTCGCACCGCCGAGCTGGCGCAGGTGGTTCGCAGCGCGCTGCGCCACCCGCCCGGCGCGCCAAAGGATCCGGCGACGCGCAGCTTTCAGGCCATCCGCATCCACATCAACGGCGAAATCGACGAACTCGTCGCCGGCCTTGATGCCGCCGAACGGCTGCTGCGCCCCGGCGGACGGCTCGTGGTGGTCAGTTTCCACAGCACTGAAGATCGTATTGTGAAACAGTTTCTGAAAGAGCGTTCGGGCGGAGAAGGGCAAGGGTCGCGCCATTTGCCGCAGCCGATCCCTTCGCGCCGGACCGCCACCTTTGCACCGCCCGCCCGCAAGGTGCGGCCCGGCACCGCCGAACTTGCGCGAAACCCGCGCGCACGCTCCGCAACGCTGCGGTCGGCCGTGCGCACCAATGCCCCCGCCTGGACTTTGACCAATCAAGCCAAGGAGACGTCCCCATGCTGATGGCTGCCCGCAAATTGCAAGGCATAGGCCTTGTCCTGATCGTGCTGATTTTCGCGATGATATTGTATCTGCTGTCGGTGAATGTCGCAGCAACACGCAGCGAGCTGGCAAAGGTGAACCGCGACATTGCCAATTCGCGTGACGCGATCCGCTATCTTGAAAATGAATATGCGGTGCGCGCTTCAATGCGCCAGCTGGAGCGTTGGAACGCCGACAATTTTGGCTATGCGGCGCCGGTTGCTGAGCAATATCTGGCCGGTGAGCGCCAGCTTGCATCACTAGACGGGCTACCCCGCGCGCGGGGAGCGAACGACGTCGCTCCGGTGTTGATGGCCATGGCTTCCCCGGTTGACCTGTCGAACGCTGCGGTCAGCGTCGCTGTGCAACCAGCCGAGGCCAACGATGCCAGTCCTGCGGCTGTTGCCAAGCGGCATGCCGCCAAGCTGGCGCTGATCGATGACAAGCTATTGGCGCCAGATAGTTTGCGGCCACGCGATAAAGCCGTGGCGGGCCAGACTGGAAATCCCGCAGCCCAATGAATAGCATCGTCATCCGTCCCGTCCGCGTCCGCACGGCAGGCATCCGGCAAAAACATCTGATCACGGCGCAACAGCGCTTGATGGTCCTGATGCTGATGTTCGGGGCGATTATGCTGTTGATCGCGGCGCGGCTGATGTTTGTCGGACTGTTCGATGGTCCGGCGCGTGGTGTCGGCGGCCTGCATGCTGGCATCCCGGCGCGCGGCGACATTGTTGATCGCAACGGCATGCCGCTGGCGCGCACCATCAATGCCTATGCCATTCGCGTCGATCCGGCAAAGCTGTTGAACGATCCGGACTTTCTGGCGGCGGAGCTAGTGCGCATCTTTCCGGACATGACCTATGCGTCGGTCCGCGCCAAACTGACCGGCGGCAAATCGACCTATATCCGTCGCCGCGCCCTTCCCGAACAGGTCAAGGCCGTGAATGCCATTGGCGAGATCGGCTTTGATTATCCGCGCGAACAGGACCGGCTCTATCCGCAATTGTCACTGGCTTCGCACATTTTGGGTTTTACCAATGCCGACGGTCGCGGCGTGATGGGTATCGAGGGCGCGTTCGACGAACGGCTCAGCGATGCCGCGCAACGTGGCGAGCCGCTGGCGCTGTCCATTGATGCGCGGGTGCAGGCGGTGTTGGAAAGCGAGCTGGGATCGGCCGTGACCAATTTGGAGGCTGTGGGCGGCGCGGGGGTCATTCTGGACGCCAACAGCGGCGAAGTGCTGGCGATGGCGTCGTTGCCCACCTTCAATTCGAACAAGGTTGGCGAAAGCGCGCTCGGCGCCCGGCGCAATGCCATGACCCACAACTTGTATGAACTGGGGTCAACCTTTAAGCCCATCACCGTCGCCGCCGCCATTGATGCGGGCACCGTCACCAGCATGGCGCGCCGCTATGACGCGACCAAACCACTGGCGATTGCAGGCCACCAGATCCGTGACCTGCACTCGCAAGAGCGCTGGCTGAATGTTCCTGAAACGCTGATCCATTCGTCAAACATTACCACGGCGTTGATCGCCGATGAGCTTGGCGCCGAACGGATGCAGCGAGTGTTCGAGCAGCTGGAGTTCCGTAACCGCCCGCACATCGAAATCAAGGAACGCGCCAAACCGCTATGGCCGTCGAGCTGGGGGCGACTAACGAATATGACGGTAAGCTATGGTCACGGCATAGCGGTCACGCCGCTGCATCTGGCCAGTGCTTATGCTGCGCTGGTCAATGGCGGGGTGTGGCGTCCCACAACCTTGGTGCGCCGCGATGGAGCGTTGCCTAAGGGGCGGCAAGTGTTCAAGCCATCGACCAGTGCAAGGATGCGTCAGCTGCTGCGCATGATCGTTGTCGATGGTACGGGCAAACAGGCCGACGCCCCAGGATTCCGCGTTGGGGGCAAGACAGGATCGGCCGAAATGCCGGGGGTCGGTGGTTATAACCGTAGCTCGGTGGTGGCGACCTTTGCCGCCGCCTTTCCAATGGACAACCCGCGCTATGTCGTCGTCGCGATGATCGACCGACCCAAGGGTAACGCCTTTAGTTCAGGTCAACGTACCGCCGGCTGGACGGCCGCGCCGGTGGTGCGCAAGGTGGTGATGCGCGCCGGGCCAATGCTGGGTGTAATCCCCGATGAAAGCCGCGACGTTGACGTGTCGGACCTCACGCCACTCTTGTGGAAAAACCGCGCCGAGGCCGAACAATAATGCGGCTGGGGGCGCTGATCGGAGACAGCGCCGGAACCGCCGCCGACGCGCCGGTTACCGGATTGGCCATCGACCATAGGAAGGTCGCGCCCGGCAGCATCTTTGGCGCATTTCGCGGCGCGCGCTTCAACGGTGAGGACTATATTGCGGCTGCGGTCGCATCGGGCGCCATCGCGGTAGTGGCGCGGCCCGAAGCAATTGTTGTGGGCGCAGTGCATATCGCCGACCCCGAGCCGCGCCGTGCCTTTGCCAGCATCGCGGCGCGCTTCTTCGACCGCTTTCCTGCGACCTGCGTCGCGGTGACCGGCACCAACGGCAAAACCTCTACCGTCGAACTCACCCGCCAGCTGTGGCGCATCGCGGGGCACCCGGCGGCGTCAATTGGCACGTTGGGTGTGACCACCGGGCAAGACCGTGTCGCGACCGGGCTTACGACGCCCGACATCGTCACTTTCCTTGCCAATATGAGTGGGCTGGCCAGCGAAGGGATCACCCACGCGGCGTTCGAAGCCTCCAGTCACGGTCTCGACCAATATCGCACCGAAGGACTGCGCGTCGCTGCGGGGGCCTTCACCAATCTCAGCCGTGACCATTTAGATTATCACGGCACGATGGAGTCTTATCTGGCCGCCAAGCTGCGACTGGCGACCGAAGTGGTGGCCGACGATGGCGCGCTTATTGTCTGGGCCGATGATCCGGCGTCGGCAGCCTTTGTTGATGTCGCCAAGGAGCGCGGGTTGACGTTGATGCGTGTGGGCGCGGGCGGCGAGGAACTCCGCATCGTCTCGCGCACGCCAACGCATCTGGGCCAGACGCTGGTGATTGGCGGTGCCTTTGGTGACACGCGCATCGATCTGCCGCTGATCGGGGCCTATCAGGCGGCCAATGCGCTGGTTGCTGCGGGGCTGGTGATTGCGACCGGCGGCGATCCCAAGGCGACCTTTGCCGCGCTCGGCCGGGTCCAGCCGGTGCCGGGCCGCCTTGAACGCGCCGCGATCAGCCGGTCGGGTGCGCCGGTCTATGTCGATTATGCACACACCCCCGATGCCATCGCTGCCGCGCTCGATGCGCTGCGCCCGCATACGCGCGGCAAACTGATCGTGGTGATCGGGGCGGGCGGTGATCGCGATCAGGGCAAGCGCCCCGAAATGGGCAAGGTCGCTTCCGAAAAGGCCGAATTGGTGATCGTCACCGACGACAATCCGCGCGGCGAAAATCCTGCCGCCATCCGCGCAGCCGTACTGGCGGGCGCGCCCAGTGCGCGCGACATTGGGGACCGGCGCGATGCCATCGCGGCGGCCATCGCGGCGGCGGGCCCCGACGATATCGTCTGCATCGCGGGCAAGGGCCACGAACAGGGTCAGATTGTCGGCGCGGGCGATGCGATGCGCGTCATCCCCTTTGACGATGTCGCAGTAGCGCGGGAATGCGCGGCATGAGCGCACTGTGGACCTCTGACGCGATTGCTGCAGCGACTGGCGGCACCGCATCGGCCCCGTTCAGCGTCCACGGCGTGGCCTTTGATTCGCGCGAAGTGCAGCCCGGCGACTTGTTTGTGGCGATGCGCGGCGAAACCACCGACGGCAATAAATTCATCGACGGCGCACTGGCGGCGGGGGCAGGCGGTGTGCTGTGCGAGGTGGCGGTAGATGCGCCGCATGTGCTGGTGCCCGACGCGACCGCCGCGCTGGTGGCGCTGGGTGCAGCGTCGCGGGCCCGTTGCGCCGGGCGGATCATCGGCGTCACCGGATCGGTCGGCAAGACGGGGACCAAAGAGGCGCTGTTCGCGGCGCTGGAGCGCCACCGTCCGGGCCGCGCGCACCGCTCGGTCAAAAGCTATAACAACCACACCGGCGTGCCATTGAGCCTGGCGCGCATGCCCGCGCGCTCGGCGTATGGCGTGTTTGAAATGGGGATGAACCATGCCGGCGAGATTGCCGCGCTGGCGCGCCAGGTGCGCCCGCATGTGGCGGTCATCACCACTATCGCACCCGCGCATATCGAAAATCTGGGCAGCATCGAAGCCATCGCCGACGCCAAGGCCGAGATTTTCGAGGGGCTGGAGCCGGGCGGCACCGCAATATTGCCCTTTGACAGTCCGCACTACCCCCGGCTGCGGTCGGCAGCGCAAGCCGTCGGTGCCACCATCATCAGCTTTGGCCTGACCGAAGGGGCCGATGTGCGCGCACTTGACTGGCTGCCCGATGGCCATGGCGGCACCATCGTGACGGCCGCCGTGCACGACCATCTGCTGTGCTTTACCTTGTCGCAGACGGGCGATCATTGGGTTGCCAACAGCATGGCCGTGCTCGCGGCGGTCAAGGCAGCGGGCGGCGATCTGGCCGCGGCGGGACTGGCGCTCGCCGAGCTGGAAGGGCTGGCCGGACGCGGCGCGCGGCACCGAATTGCCCGCGGCGACGGCGAGATTTTGCTGATCGATGAAAGCTATAACGCCAACCCGACGTCAATGGCGGCGACGCTGCGCGAACTTGGCGCGCATCAGGGTGCGCGCCGCCTGGCGGTGCTGGGCAGCATGAAGGAACTGGGCGCGCATTCGGACCAGTTCCACGCCGAACTGGCCGCGCCGCTGGAGCAAGCGGGCGCGGACTTCGCGCTGCTCGTAGGTGCCGAGATGGAACCGCTCGCAAAGGCGCTTGAGGGCCGCATCAAATTCGCGCATGTGGCGAACGCAACGGCAGCCGAGGCGATTCTGGCCGAAACGGCGCGGGCAGGGGATGTCATCCTGATTAAGGGGTCCAATTCGGTCGGTCTGTCGCGTCTGGTGGCGGCGATGACGGGCGGGGAAATCTGATGTTGTATTGGTTGGCGGAGTATCTGGGGTTTCCCGGCGTGCTCAACCTTATCCGCTATTTGAGTTTTCGGTCGGGCGCAGCCGTAGCGACGGCAATGATCATCGGCATGGTGATCGGCCCGCGCTTTATCAATATGCTGCGCGTACGCCAGGGCAAGGGTCAGCCGATACGCGAGGATGGCCCCGCATCGCATTTCGCCAAGCGCGGAACGCCGACGATGGGCGGGCTGATGATCCTGATTTCGCTGATGGTTTCGGCGCTGCTGTGGATGGATTTGTCGAACCGTTTCGTGTGGGCGTGCCTGTTTGTGACGGGTGGTTTTGCCATCGTCGGCTTCCTCGACGACCTCGATAAGGTCACCAAATCGAGCCACCGCGGGATACCGGGACGGGTGCGGCTGCTGATTGAATTTGCTATAGCGGGCGCGGCGGTGTTCCTGATCGTCACGCGGACGGGGACCGATCTTTATCTCCCCTTTTTCAACGATGTGGTGATCCCGCTCGGGCCATTTTATTACATCTTCGCGATGGTGTTGATCGTCGGGTTCGGCAATGCGGTCAATCTGACCGACGGGCTCGACGGGCTGGCGACCTTTCCCGTCATCATTGCCTGCCTCGCCTTCTTCGTCATCGTTTACCTGTCGGGCAACGCGAAATTTGCTGGCTATCTGGGCATCCCGCATGTGCCGGGGGCGGGGGAGCTGGCGATTTTTGCTGCGGCGATCATGGGAGCGTGCCTCGCCTTCCTGTGGTTCAACGCGCCGCCGGCGGCCGTCTTTATGGGCGATACCGGGAGCCTGGCACTTGGCGGGGCACTCGCGACGATGGCGGTGACGGCGCAGCATGAACTGGTGCTGGTGCTGATCGGTGGGCTGTTTGTGGCAGAAGCCATGTCGGTGATCATTCAGGTGTTCTGGTACAAGCGGACGGGCAAACGGGTGTTCCGCATGGCGCCGATCCACCATCATTTCGAACAGCTGGGCTGGCCCGAAAGCACGGTCGTTATCCGCTTCTGGATCATTTCCATCGTGCTCGCGCTTGCCGGCCTCGCGACGCTCAAGCTGCGGTGATTAGGTCGCGCGCCTGGACCGGGAAAAGATATGCCGTGCTGGGCCTCGCGCGTTCGGGGCTGGCGACGGTCGCGGCGCTGATCGCGAGCGGGGCCGAGGTGCTGGCGTGGGACGACCGGGAGGAAGCGCGCGACGAAGCGGCCAAGCTGGGCGCGAGTATCGGCGATCCGCTGGAGGCTGACCTGACGGGCATGGCGGGCGTCATCGTGTCGCCTGGCGTGCCGCTCAACCGCCATCCCATTGCTTCCCATGCCAAGGCGGCGGGGGTGCCGATCATTGGCGATATCGAATTGTTCGCGCAGGCGCGCGCCGAACTGCCGCCGCACAGGGTGGTCGGGATTACCGGCACCAACGGCAAATCGACAACGACCGCGCTGGTGCACCATATTGTGCAAACGGCGGGCGTGCCGACGACGATGGGGGGCAATATCGGTCTGCCGATTTTGGCGCAGGAGCCGCTGCCCGCAGGCGGGGTCTATGTGCTCGAGCTGTCGAGCTATCAGATTGACCTGACCTTCAGTCTGGATTGCGATGTGGCGGTGTTGCTGAATGTAACGCCGGACCATCTTGATCGGTATGACAGCTTTGAAGCCTATGCTGCCGCGAAGGAACGACTTTTCGCAATGCAGGACAACCATTGGGCGGTGATCGCAACCGACGACCCGGTGGCGACGGGAATAGCTGATCGTCGCGAGGTCCAGTTACATCGGGTGTCGATGGCTGACCGGGTTGAGAAGCAGCATAAGTGGCCATCTCTTCAAGGGCCTCACAATCGCCAGAACGCCAATGTTGCATGGGCCGTAGCCAGCGAATTGGGTATAGATGCGCCGATAATTGAGGTTGCGCTGCAATCTTACCCCGGCCTCCCGCACCGCATGGAGCGGGTCGCTGAGCGCAACGGCGTCGCCTTCATCAACGATAGCAAGGCGACCAACGCCGAAGCCGCTGCCCCTGCGCTCGCTGCCTTTCCGGCGGTGCGCTGGATTTTGGGTGGGCGCGCCAAGACGGCGGAGCTCGATGCTTGTCTGCCGCATCTGGGCCATGTCCGTTCGGCCTATACGATTGGTGAGGCGGGGCCGATGCTCGCGGAATTGCTGCGGCCCAAGTTGCCGGTGACCGAGGCGGGTACGCTCGACCGCGCCGTCGCGGCGGCAGCACAGGATGCCGAAGCTGGAGATACCGTGCTATTGTCACCTGCCTGCGCCTCGTTCGACCAGTTTCGCGATTTCGAGGATCGCGGCGACCAGTTTCGCGCCATTGTCAAAGGGCTGAAGGCATGATTGACGGCACTAGCCACGAAAGCACCCGCCCGGTGATCGTCACGACGCGCTCGGGCCGGCGCGGGCCGCGCCTCTCCCGCGCTGACCGCACGCCGCTGGGGCTGTGGTTCTGGGAAATCGACCGCGTTCTGCTGCTGCTGGTGTCGATCCTGATCGCCATCGGGCTGGTCGCGGTTGCCGCTGCTTCGCCGGTGTCGGCGCAGAAATTGTCGACCAGCACCGTCAGCGTCGATCCGCTCTATTTCTTCTATCGCCAGATTGCATGGGTGGTCGTCGGCGTGCCGGTGATGCTGGCGGTGTCGATGCTGCCCAAGCAACAGGCGAAACGCTTTGCCATCTGGGGTGCGGTGACTTTCCTTGGCCTCCTCTTCCTTGTGCCCCTCGTCGGCACCGAGGTGAACGGTGCGCAGCGCTGGCTGGGGTCGGGCTTTATGCGGCTCCAGCCGTCCGAATTTTTGAAGCCGATGTTCGCGGTGTCGGTCGCGTGGCTGTTATCACTGCGAATGCAGGACGAGCGGCTGCCCATGATTCCGCTGACCTTTGTGCTGACGGGTATCATTGCCGTGCTGCTGATGGGGCAGCCAGACCTTGGCCAGACACTGATTTTCGCTGGCACCTGGCTGGTGCTGGTGATGGTCGCGGGGCTGTCGATGCGGATCATGGGGCTGCTCGCGGGCGGCGGCGTACTGGCGATTATTTTGGCCTATTTCTTCTATCCCGTCGCGACCAAGCGCATCAACATCTGGCTGTTTGGCGAGGGCGATGCCTTTCAGGTCGAACGCGCCCACGCCGCGTTAACGGGCGGCGGGTTGATTGGCACGGGGCCGGGCGCGGGGATTGCGAAGTTCCAGCTGCCCGAGGCGCACACCGATTATATCTTCTCGGTCATCGGCGAGGAGTTGGGGCTGCTCGCCTGCATCGCCATCGCCTGCATCTATTTCGCGATCATCGTGCGCGTGCTGGTGCGCCTGCTGGATGAAGAAGACGGGTTTCTGGTGCTGGCGGCGACCGCGCTGGTGGCGCAGTTTGGCGGGCAGGCGGTGATCAATATGGCGGTCAACACCCAGCTGTTCCCGTCGAAGGGCATGACGCTGCCGTTCATCAGCTATGGCGGATCGTCGATGCTCGCGCTGTGCGTCGGCATGGGGCTGCTCCTGTCGCTGACCCGGCGCAACCCCTATGCGGTCGGCACCTCGCTGACCGCCAACTGGAACAAGTCGCGGCGGGGTGCGGCGTGAGCCTCGGTGATCATGCCTTGTTGGACGGCCACTGTTCCCCGGCGAAAGCCGGGGTCCATCGGGCCTTGCGCTTTGCCGCGTGGACCCCGGCTTTCGCCGGGGAACGGCTTCCTGTTCGATCAGGATTAGCGCTATGAGGCTTGGCCAGTGAGCGTATCGCGCCACTATGTGCTCGCGGCGGGCGGGACGGGGGGGCATATGCTCCCTGCCTATGCACTTGCCGCCGAGTTGCTCAGCCGGGGCCATCAGGTTGCGCTGATCACCGACGACCGCGGGACCCGCATCCCCGGTGCGCCAGCGGAAATGGATGTGCATGTGCTGCCTGCCGGGCGGCTCGGCGGTGGCCCAATCGGCTGGGTGCGCGCGGCGAACAGTATCCGCAATGGCCGCTCGCAGGCCAAGGCGTTGATGCGCGAGTTCAAGCCGTCGGCTGTTGTTGGTTTTGGCGGCTATCCTTCCTTTCCCGGACTGCTGGCGGCCAAGTCGCTGTGCATCCCAGCTCTGCTCCACGAGCAGAACGCTGTCCTCGGCCGCGTGAACAGGTTGATGGCACCGCGCGTTGAAGGGATCGCTGTCGCCTATACGGGCATTCATCGCATGCCGCCCACTGCCGCTGACAAGGTGCATCTGGTCGGCAACCCCGTCCGTGAGGAATTTGTGGCAATCCGTGAACAGCCCTATCCGCCGCTGAGTGCGGACGGCATATTGCGCCTGCTTGTCGTCGGCGGCAGCCTGGGTGCCACGGTGCTGGCCGAGGTGGTGCCGCAGGCGGTTGCCATGCTGCCGCCCAATTTGCTCTCCCGCCTGCAGGTGGTGCAGCAAGGGCGCGCCGACGATGTCGAGGCAACGCGCGCACGCTATGCCGAGCTGGGTGTCGCTGCCGAGTGCGCGACCTATTTTGCCGACATGCCCGATCGCATCCGCTGGGCGCATCTGTTCATCGGGCGCGCGGGGGCGTCGACCGTGGCGGAATTGAGCTGTGCCGGGCGGCCCGCGATTTTCGTGCCCTTTCCTGGCGCAGTCCATGATCACCAAACCCACAACGTGCGCGATCTGGTCGCGGCGGGCGGCGCGCGGTCGATTGCGCAGCCCAGCTTTACCCCCGGCGAGCTCGCCAAGCAGATTCAGAAACTGGCGCTGGAACCTGGCGCGCTGGCAGCAGCGGCGGAGCGCGCCAAAAGTTGTGGTCGGCCCGATGCAACTCGCGACCTCGCCGATCTGGTCGAATCTACCGGCGGCGCACCGATGATGGATGTGATCCGCGTTGGCGCGGCGGCGAGCAGCAAAACTCGCACGGCGGCACGGCCCGCCGGGGCGACGAAGGAAATGGCGGACTAATGCGCGGCGTTGCGACCGATATCGGCACCATCCACTTCATCGGCATCGGCGGCATCGGCATGTCGGGCATCGCCGAGGTGATGCACAATCTGGGCTATAAGGTGCAGGGGTCGGACATCGCCGATGGCTATGTGGTGCAGGGGCTGCGCGATCGCGGCATCGCGGTCGCTATCGGCCATGACGCCGCCAATCTGGGTGACGCCGCTGTCGTCGTGACGTCAACGGCCGTCCAGCGTGGCAACCCCGAGGTTGAAGCCGCGCTGGCGAAGCGCGTACCCGTGGTACGCCGCGCCGAAATGCTCGCCGAACTGATGCGCCTCAAAAACACCGTCGCCGTCGCCGGGACGCACGGCAAGACGACGACGACCAGCATGATTGCCGCGCTGCTCGACGCAGGCGGCATTGACCCCACGGTCATCAATGGCGGTATCATCAACAGCTATGGCAGCAACGCGCGGCTGGGTGACAGCGAATGGATGGTGGTGGAGGCCGACGAAAGCGACGGCAGCTTCCTCCGGCTCGACGGCACCATTGCGGTGGTCACCAACATCGATCCCGAACATCTGGACCATTGGGGCGATTTCGACGCGGTGAAGGACGGCTTTGTCGAATTTATCGAAAATGTCCCCTTCTATGGGGCGGCGATCCTGTGCCTGGACCATCCCGAGGTTCAGGCGATCATCCCGCGCATCCGCGACCGGCGCATCGTCACCTATGGCTTTTCGGCCCAAGCCGATGTGCGCGGTCAGAATCTACGGCCAGAGGTGGGCGGCACGCGGTTTGACGTGGTGGTGCGCGACCGCGATGGCAACACACGCGATATCCGCGATATATTCCTGCCGATGCCGGGGCGGCACAATGTGCAGAACGCCCTGGCGGCGGTAGCAGTGGCGCTGCAACTGCATGTCGATGACGCCAAGATCGCGAGCGGGTTTGACCGCTTTGCCGGGGTCAAGCGGCGTTTCACCAAGGTCGGCGAGATTGCGGTCGACGGCGGCGTCGCCACCGTCATCGATGATTATGCGCACCACCCGGTCGAAATCCGCGCGGTGCTATCGGCCGCGCGCGAGACGGCTTCGGCAGGTAAGCCAGCCGACCGCGTGATTGCAGTGGTTCAACCGCATCGTTTTACCCGACTCGGCAATTTGATGGATGACTTTGCCGGAGCGTTCAACGACGCCGACATGGTGTTCGCGCTGCCGGTTTATACCGCCGGGGAAAGCCCGATCGAAGGAGTGTCGTCGGACGTGCTGGCCGAAAAGCTGCGAGAGCGAGGTCACCGCGACGCAGCGTCGCTGGCGGACCCTGCGGCGTTGGCTGAGGCACTGCGCGGAATTGTGCAGCCAGGCGATCTGATCGTGTGCTTGGGCGCAGGAGACATCACCAAAACTGCGGCAGGATTGGCTGCGGCGGTGGCGGCGTGACGGTAAGCGCAACATTGCCTAAGGTTGGCGGCAAATTGACCGCAAACGCACCGCTCGCTCCCCTCGTCTGGTTCAAGACAGGAGGTGCAGCGCAATGGTTATTCGAACCCGCTGATGTCGATGACTTGCGCTCTTTTCTGGGCGTTCTCGACCTCGCAATGCCAGTGATGGCCCTAGGCCTTGGTTCCAACCTCATCATCCGTGATGGTGGCTTTCCCGGGGTCGTTGTCCGGCTGGGCAAGGCCTTTGCCAAGGTGACGGTGGACGCCGAATTGACGCTCGATTGTGGCGCTGGTGCGTCGGGTATCCTCGTGTCCTCCACGGCGCGCGACGCAGGCATCGCAGGCATGGAGTTCCTCCGCTCGATTCCCGGCACTGTCGGCGGCTTTGTCCGCATGAATGGCGGTGCTTATGGTGGCGAGGTGAAGGACATCATGGTCGATTGCGACGTGGTGCTGCGGTCGGGCGAGCAGGTCACTTTGGCGGTTGACGACTTGCACTACAGCTATCGCCACAGCGAATTGCCTGATGGCGCAATTGTCGTCGCGGCGCGCTTTCGTGGGCGTACCGGGGAGCCTGCCGCCATCCAGGCCGAAATGGACCGGATCGCGGCGAGCCGCGAGGCCAGCCAGCCGCTGCGCTCCAAAACCGGTGGTTCGACCTTTAAAAATCCCGACGGCCAAAAGGCGTGGCAACTTGTCGATGCGGCTGGCTGTCGGGGGTTGACCATCGGCGGAGCGCAGGTGAGCGAGAAGCACACCAATTTCCTGATCAACACCGGCACGGCGACCAGCGCCGAGATCGAGGCTCTGGGCGAAGAAGTGCGGCGGCGGGTCAAGGAGCATAGCGGCGTCGAATTGCAGTGGGAGATTCAGCGGGTGGGGGTGATGAAGTGAGCCGCGGTCCCTGGCATGTCGCCGTCCTGATGGGCGGCTGGTCGAATGAGCGGCCGGTGTCGCTGATGAGCGGCAATGGTGTCGCCGACGCGCTGGAATCGCGCGGGCACAAGGTGACGCGCATTGACATGGGCCGCGACGTCGCCGCGCGCATCGCGGAGGCCGCTCCTGATATAGTGTTCAACGCGCTGCATGGCACACCCGGCGAGGATGGGACGGTACAGGGCATGCTCGACCTCATGGGGGTGCGCTACACGCACTCGGGCATGGTCACCTCGGTCATCGCCATCGATAAGCAACTGACCAAGCAGCGGCTGGTGCCGGCGGGCATCCCGATGCCGGGCGGGCATATTGTTGCGTCGGAAAGCTTGTTCGAGCGCGATCCCTTGCCGCGCCCCTATGTGCTCAAGCCCGTCAACGAAGGGTCGTCGGTGGGCGTCGCCATCGTCACCGCCAGTGGCAATTACGGCGATCCCATCGCGCGCGACGCGGCAGGGCCGTGGCAGGATTTTGCCGAGCTGCTGGCCGAACCCTTCATCAAAGGGCGCGAGCTGACGGTCGCGGTGCTGGGCGGGCAGGCGCTGGCGGTGACCGAGCTCAAGCCCAAGAGCGGCTTTTACGATTTTGACGCCAAATACACCGACGGCATGACCGATCATATCTGTCCGGCTGAGGTGCCCGATGATATTGCGGCCTATATGATGGACCTTGCGCTGCGCTGTCATCAGCTGCTGGGGTGCAAGGGCGCATCGCGCACCGATTTCCGCTGGGATGATGAACTGGGCAAAGACGGGGTGTTTGTGCTGGAGACCAACACCCAGCCGGGGATGACACCATTAAGCCTGGTGCCCGAGCAGGCGCGCTATCTGGGCATTGAATATGCCGAACTGGTCGAACGGATCGTGGAGGAAGCATTATGAGCAAGGCGAAGGTCAAGCGCGGCAAGGCTCCGGTGCGGCGCCCAGTGCGCACCCCGCCACGCCGCCGTGCCGCAGGACCCTCGCGGCTTGACAAGCTGGTCGCCGCGCTGCCGGTCGGACCGGCGACGCTGCAGCGGATCGCCAACGTTACGATCGGCGGCGTGCTGGTCGTCGCGGCTGGCTTTGCCGCGCATTTCGGCGGCGCAACTGCCTGGGCACATGATGAGTGGGCGGGCGTCGTCGCGCGCGCGGGATTTCAGGTGAAGCGTGTCGAAGTCGTCGGCGCGAACCGCATCGATTACCTCAAAGTCTATGACATTGCGCTCAGCCAACAGAATCGTTCCATGGCCGCTGTCGATCTTGAAGGCGTGCGCAGCGACCTCCTCAAATACGGCTGGATCAAAGATGCGCGCGTGTCGCGGCGCCTGCCCGAAACACTGGTTATCGATGTGGTCGAACGGTCCCCCGCTGCAGTATGGCAGCACAATCGCCGTCTGTCGCTGATCGATGATAATGGTGTGGTGCTGGAACCGGTGACGGCGGCGACTATGCCCGACCTACCGTTATTGATTGGGCCGGGTGCCAACCAAAGGTCACGCGAGCTGGCAGCCTTGCTTGAGGATAGCCGCTCGCTGAAGCCGTTGCTTGCCGGTGCTACGTGGGTTGGCAATCGCCGCTGGGATTTGCGCTTTGACACTGGCGAGACACTCTCGTTGCCCGAAGGCGAACGGGCGGCCAAAACGGCGCTGGCGCGGTTCACCCATATGGAGGGCAGCAACCGGCTGCTCGGGCGCGGAATCATCCGTTTCGACATGCGCGACCCGACCAAATTTGTGTTGCGCATGCCGCCCGAGGGACAGGTCAGCAGCGATACCGTCGATGGACCGCCCGAAGCTGCGGATAGCGGCGCAGCTGACGGGGAAGCCTGAGGCAATGGCCGCGCCGCGCATCGAAAAGCTTATCACGGCGCTCGACGTCGGTTCATGGAAGGTGTCCGCGCTGATTGCCGGGGTCGGCGCCGACGGCGCGCTGCACGTGTTGGGGACCGGCCAACGCGAAAGCCGCGGCGTGCGACGCGGCTATGTCGCCGACATGGACAAAGTCGAACAGGTGGTGCGCGAGGCCATCGAACAGGCTGAGCGCATTGCCGAGCTCAATATCGAAGATGTCTGGGTCGCCTTTTCCTCTGGCGGGTTGACCAGCGATATTGCCCCGGTGGAAAGCGAATTGGGCGGACATCGCATCGAGCAAGAGGACATCGACGACCTGCTTGCGGCGGGACGCGCCGGAATTGATCCCGAAGGGCGCATGGTACTCCACGCGCTGCCCGCGCTGTATACGCTCGATGGCCTCAACGGAGTCAAAAACCCCATCGGATTGCACGCCGACCGACTGGCGGTCGATATCCATGTAATCATGGCCGACGGCGCCCCGGTGCGCAATCTGGAGACAGCGGTGCGTGCGGCGCACCTCAACGTTCGGGCGGTCGTTGCTGCGCCAATGGCAGCAGGGCTTGCCTGTCTGAGCGAGGAAGAGCGCGATCTGGGTGTGGCACTGGTTGATATCGGCGGAGCGGTCACAACGGTGGCGTTGTTTGCCGGGGGTATGCTGGTTGAGTTGGCCTCGCTGCCATTTGGCGCCGGCGACATCACCGACGACATCGCGTCCGCATTCGGGATACGCCGCAGTCAGGCCCAACGTGCGCAGAGCTTTTACGGCTCAGCGCTCGCTAGCCCGCGCGACAATGTCGAAGTCATCGATATCGATCCTGGCGCGCCTGAAGGTGCCGAAAAACCCCGGATTACCCGCGCGCAGTTGGTGGCAGTCATCCGCCAACGGCTCGACCAAATGATGGGCGAGATTGGCCGCACGCTGAAAGAGTTGCATTTTGTGGGGCCAATCGGTCGGCAGGTAGTTCTGACCGGTGGCGGGGCCGACCTCAAAGGCATTGCTGAATATGCACAAGTTGCGCTGGGCCGCGCCGCGCGGGTGGGCAAGCCGCAGGGGCTGACCGGCTTGCCCGAGGCGCACAGCGGCCCGGCTTTTGCCACGGTCGCGGGCCTTGCCATTTATGCCGCTACCGACCCTTTCGACCTGCGCGATATGCCGCTGATGTCGCAGGATGTGGTCCGCGCGCCTGCCGGTGCCTTGCTGGGGCGGTTGGTCGCAGCGCTCAAGAACAGTTTTTGACGGAAAAGTCGCCAGAAGAGTTAATTTTTCAGGTGAAATGGCTGAAACATTCGTGCAATGCATGTTTGCGTCCAAGGGTTGCAGCGCGGTAACAACCGGGTGGCCGCTGTGGGGAGAATGAACAGATGAGTATCAATATCGGCCCGCCGCAGGTGGACGAGCTCAAGCCGCGGATCGCGGTGATCGGTGTCGGCGGAGCAGGGGGCAACGCCATCGCCAACATGATCACGGCGCGGGTCGAAGGGGTCGATTTCATCGTTGCCAATACCGACGCCCAGGCACTCAACGCTTCGCCCGCCGAGCGTCGCATTCAGCTCGGTACTCACATTACCCAAGGGCTCGGCGCGGGATCGCGCCCCGAAGTAGGGCGGGCGGCCGCAGAAGAATCCATCGCGACGGTCGAAGAAGCACTGGAAGGTGCGCACATGTGTTTCGTTGCGGCGGGCATGGGCGGCGGTACCGGCACCGGTGCCGCGCCCGTCATTGCCAAGGCCGCGCGCGATCGGGGAATCCTGACCGTCGGCGTGGTCACCAAGCCGTTCAGCTTTGAAGGATCGCGTCGCATGCGTTCGGCCGAGGCCGGCATCGCTGAGCTGCAAGAGCATGTCGACACGCTGATCATCATTCCCAACCAGAATCTGTTCCTGGTCGCCAACCCCAACACAACCTTCAAAGAAGCCTTCACCATGGCGGATGAAGTGCTGCAGCAGGGCGTGCGCGGCATCACCGACCTGATGGTCATGCCGGGCCTCATCAACCTCGACTTTGCCGACGTGCGCAGCGTGATGCGCGAAATGGGCAAGGCGATGATGGGCACGGGCGAGGCTGAGGGTGACAGTCGCGCGCTCGAAGCCGCGCAGCAGGCGATCAACAACCCCCTGCTCGACGGTGTCAGCATGGCGGGTGCCAAGGGTGTCATCATCTCCATTACTGGCGGTGAAGACATGCGCCTGATGGAAGTGGACGAAGCCGCGAACCATATTCGCGAGCTGGTCGATCCCGATGCCAACATCATTTGGGGCAGCGCGTTCAACCCCAATCTGGAAGGCAAGATCCGGGTATCGGTTGTCGCCACCGGAATTGACGGCGGTGCTCAGGCCGCCCCTGCGTCTCAGCCCAGCCGCAGTTTTGCTTTTCAGCCAACCGTACGGCCAGCTGTTGAGCCTGCTCCAGTACTCGACTTGCCCGCGGCCGAGCCAGAGCCGGAGGCGCCGGTCGTTGCAGAGGAAGAGGCCGCCGAAGAGGCGACGCCCGGTTTTTCTTCCTCAGCAGCGCCTGTCGCCAGCTATGACGACATGACCGGCGAGGTGGAGACCAGCGGCTTCAGCGAAGCCCCGACCGACGAAGCCGACGAACTGGTGCTGGGCGCGCCCGAAACACCCGTCGAAGATGGGCCTGCCAGCCATGGCAGTTCTGCTTTTGGCGAAATGTCGCCCGCCGCATCTGTGCCCCCGGTCGACGACGCGGAGCTGCCGCCCCGCCCCGCCGGTGGTGGCACGCTGTTCGAGCGTATGTCGCGTCTATCGCGCGGCACTGCGGCGAAGAGCGAAGACGAGGGTGAAGGTGATGGCGAGGGTGGCGTGGATGTCCCGCGTTTCCTGAATCGTCAGAACAACCAGTAGGATGGTGATGCGGTAGGACGGTGGCCTACCGCGACCGTCGTTGTTCCAATACCTGCCGTACCACGGTAAAGGGCGTCGATGATTACAGCCGACATGCTTATCGCCAGCCGGACGGCGCTGGCGTTGATGGCCGCATTTTCATTGGCACCAATTCATGTTGCGGCGGCGCAGGTCACCGAGCCCGACGCCATTACCAAGGCTGCAATGGAAAAGCGGCGTGAGGCCGAGGCGACTTTGGCTTCGGCAATGGGCCGCATCGGCTCCGACCGCACCGATGCGACTGCGCTGATCGACGCAGGACGTGCTTCGCTGACGCTTGACAATCCACAGGCCGCCTTGGGCTTTCTGACCCGCGCCGGCCAATTGAGGTCCAATGATGGCACGGTGGCAGCCTTGACCGGCGCTGCGATGGTGCAGTTGGAACGCCCTAGCGAAGCGTTGGAGCTGTTCGCCAACGCCGCTCGGCTGGGGGCGCCGGAACGCATGTATCTGTCGGATCGGGGGCTAGCCCAGGATCTGCTTGGCCGGCAGGATGCGGCGCAGCGCGATTATGAAGCGGCGCTTACGCAAACGAACGACGCGGAAACGGTGCGGCGCTATGCCCTCTCGCTAGGAATAAGCGGGCAGGTTGATCGCGCAATTCAGGTCCTGACCCCCCAACTGCGCACGCAGGACCGGGCGGCATGGCGCACGCGCGCGATGATCTACGCTATCGCCGGGCGCCAGGCCGAAGCGCGCGAGATTGTTAACGCGACCATGCCAGGTCCTATGGCGGCCAACATCATTCCTTTTCTGGCGCGGCTGCCGGGCCTTACGCCGGCACAGCAAGCTGCAGCGGCGCATTTTGGGGCGCTGCCCGGGGGATCCAAACCCGGGCTGCCCGTTGCGACGCCGCGGTCAGCGCCTGGCCCAACGCCCAAGCCCGCTCCGCCTCCGGTCGTGATCGCGGCACGCCCCGCCACGCCAACCCCCGGTCCCGCGCCGACCCCCACAATAATGCGGATGCCCGCGCCCACACCGGGACCGAGCGCCGCTGTGCCGGTGAGCACGGCGCCCCCGCCGCCGGTTGCAGTCGCGGTTGAGCGGCCAGCGCGCCCTACCGGCCCATCGGTTGATTTGGCGGCCGTCATGGCCGGGCTGACGGTGCCTGACAGCGAGTTGGCCGCTTCGGCAGGTGCGCTCGACCTGGCGGCGCTGGAAGCGGTGAAGACCGAGCAGCGCCGCGCCGCCGAAGCGGAAACTGAAGCGCGCAAACGCGAGGTCGCGGCCGCACGGGTCAAGGCCGATGCCGAGGCCAAAGCAAAAGCCGAGGCTGACAAAAAGAAAGCCCACCCGGCCCGTGTGTGGGTGCAGGTGGCAACAGGCGCCAATGCGTCCGCGTTGGCTGGCGATTTCGGTCGCCTGACCAAGAAATATCCCGCTCAGATGAAGGGGCAAAAGGCCGCGACTGCGGAATGGGGCCGTACCCGCCGCTTGGTTGTGGGGCCTTTTGCCAGCACCAAGGCCGCGGCGACGTGGCTTGCCGCCTACAAGAAGGCCGGCGGTGACGGTTTCCAGTGGTCAAGCAGTGCCGGCGAAGAGGTGACCCCGGTTCGATGAGCAAGCTGGCGCGCTGCGCATCCGATCCGGCGTATAGCCTTGGCCGCGCGCATGCCGAGGCAGAAAGCGCGCAGCGCGGGCCGCGCGATGCTTTCCAGCGTGATCGCGACCGCATCATCCATTCCATCGTATTCCGCCGCCTGCGCCACAAGGCGCAAGTGTTCATCGCCCCCGACGGCGATCACTATCGCGTCCGCCTGACGCACAGTATCGAAGTTGCACAAATCGGCCGGGCTATCGCGCGCGCGCTGGGATTGAACGAGGACCTGACTGAAGCGCTTTGTTTGGCACATGACATCGGTCATCCGCCCTTTGGACATGCTGGAGAAGCGGCGTTGTGCGCAGCAATGGCAGACGCCGGCGGCTTTGACCATAATGGCCACACACTGCGAACGCTGACGCGGCTGGAATGCCCTTATCCCGCATTTAATGGTCTGAACCTGACGTGGGAAACGCTGGAAGGGTTGGCCAAGCATAATGGGCCGGTGCCAGCTCCACCCTGGGCGCTAGCGGAAGTCGATGCGGACATCGGGCTGGAGCTCGCAAGCCATGCTTCTCTGGAAGCACAGGTGGCAGCAATTGCGGACGACATCGCCTATGACAATCACGACATTGATGACGGGCTGCGCGCCGGGTTGTTGACGCGCGATATGCTGCTGGGTGAACCTTGGGTCGCAGAAAATTACCGACGGGTTGAAGCGCGCTTTCCGGGTGCAGCGCCCGACCGGTTGCTGCGCGAACTAGTCCGCGACCAGATTGGGTTGATGGTCAATGATGTCATTTCCGAAACGCGCGCGCGGGTCTCCCACGCG
Source organism: uncultured Sphingopyxis sp. (assembly GCA_964401155.1). Classification (GTDB taxonomy): domain Bacteria; phylum Pseudomonadota; class Alphaproteobacteria; order Sphingomonadales; family Sphingomonadaceae; genus Sphingopyxis. Next base: position 36,134 of record CAYNXF010000016.1, on the reverse strand, counting down.
GGGGTAGCCAGCGTTGCCGAGGTGCGCGCGGCGCGGCAAACGCTGGTTGGCTTTTCGGCTGAGCTCGGCGCGGCAGAGCGCCAGCTCAAAGCTTTCATGTACCGGCAGCTATATCATCACCCCAGCCAGTTAGCCGCTGCCGCCGGAGCAGCGCAGGTTGTAACGGCGCTGTTCGAAGCCTTTGCAAACGGTGCGCCGCTGGGCGGAAGCTGGGATTTGCGCATGCCGAACGAACCGATTGCCCGTGCGCGCCACATCGGCGACTATATCGCCGGAATGACTGACCGCTTTGCCATTGACCGCTTTGCCGAGCTGCACAGCCGCGTTGCGGTCCCAGAGGCGCTAGCCCATGTCTGAGGCGCGCCGCGTTCTGCTGGTCGGTGCGACGGGCATGATCGGCGCGCAGGTGGCGAAGCTGGTCCCGCCAGAGAGTTTAACCATAGTGGCGCGGCGCCCGCTGGAAGTGACGAACGGTGCAGAACTGATTGTGGCCCCGATAGAGGATTGGCCAGCGCGGATTGCAGCGGTTCGACCGGAGGTTGCGGTCAGCACGCTGGGCACCACTATCCGTCAGGCCGGGTCGCAGTCAGCGTTCCGAGCGGTCGATCATGATCTGGTACTGGCGGTAGCAAAGTCGGCGAAAGATGCCGGGGCGCAGCACTTTATTGCAGTGTCTTCGGTCGGTGCGTCGGCAAAGGCGGCTAACTTTTATCTTCATACCAAGGGCCAGGTCGAAACAGCGCTAAGTGCACTGGGCTTTGACCGACTTGATTTACTTCGCCCAGGTCTGTTGACGGGTGCGCGCAGCGGCCCAGCGCGGCGAGGTGAGGCGTTGGCGATGTTCGCGGCGCCGCTGACCGATGCGCTGCTCCACGGATCGCTGCGGCGTTATCGCTCAATTCCCGGCGAAACGGTGGCGCGCGCGATCGCGAAGCTGGCCGCGAACGGCGGCACCGCCAGGCACATCCATGAACATGAAGCCATCCGCGCACTCGCCGATTGACTCAGGGGTGGCCGCGCGCCAAGGCTCGATACGTCGCTGACAGCGCGGGAGAGGGCCGGATTCGCGCTCAAATTGTAGCCAGCTTGCTGGCGGTTCGATTTGAGCAATCGAAATTTCGGCCGCCGAAGGAGCAACCGCCCCGGAATCTCTCAGGCAAAAGGACCGCGTGGGTTGATAGCGACGCTCTGGAAAGCGCCACCGGCAACGGGGGCCACCGAAGGGGTAACCCCGCGCGCCACGCAATTGCGTGATTTGGGCGGGGGAAAGCTCTCAGGTTCCGTGACAGAGGGGGCAGTGGAGCACGCTGAAAGGCGGGGCTTGGCTGTGTGACCCTTTTGACGCGGAAGTGACGGGCTTGAGCGACACCGACCATATCGACGAATTGCCGCCCGAGGAGCTGGCTCCCGAGGAGTTGGTGCTGGGTGCATGGCACCGCGCGCGCGGGGCACGCATGGTGCCCTTTGCCGGCTATGCCATGCCGATCCAGTATGATGGCATCATGGCCGAGCATTTGTGGACGCGCGAGAGTGCGGGCCTGTTCGACGTCAGCCATATGGGCCAGCTGATCCTGAGCGGCGAAGACGATGATGTCGCGGTGGCGGAGGCGCTGGAGGCGCTAGTCCCGGGTGATATTTCGGCGTTGGCCGAAGGGCGGATGCGTTATTCGCTCTTGCTGGCTCAGGATGGCGGCATCCTCGACGATCTGATGATCACGCGCACGCCGACGGGTTATTATTTGGTCGTCAACGGCGCGGTGAAGTGGGACGACATTGCGTACTTGCGCGAATTTCTGCCCGACACCATCACCTTGAACCATCTTGATGACCGCGCCCTGCTGGCGTTGCAGGGCCCCAAAGCAGTCGATGCGCTGGCGCGGGTGGTGCCGGGGGTCGAGCGGCTGACTTTCATGACGGCGGCAATGTTCCTGTGGGGTGAAGAGCCGCTGTGGATTAGCCGGTCGGGCTATACCGGCGAGGACGGGTTTGAAATCTCACTCGATGGCGCGATTGCCGAACGCTTTGCCGATGCCCTCTGCGCGCAGGCCGAGGTCAAGCCGATCGGGCTTGGCGCGCGCGATTCGCTGCGGCTCGAGGCGGGCTTGCCGCTCTATGGGCACGACATGGATGAGGGCACCAATCCGGTCGAGGCCAATGCGAGCTTCGCCATTTCGAAACGCCGCCGCGAGGGTGGCGGCTTTGCAGGGGCGGACGTGATTTTGAAGGCGCTGGCTGAGGGGCCTGCGCGAAAGCTGGTTGGCCTGAGCGTCGAGGGCAAGCTGCCGGTGCGCGAGGGCGCACTGCTGTTCACGGGGGACGAGCGGGTCGGGACAGTGACTTCGGGCGGCTTTGCCCCCAGTGTCGGCGCGCCCATCGCCATGGGCTATGTTGCCGCTGGGAGCAGCGCGCCCGGCACGGCGCTGGAAGCAGAGGTGCGCGGCAAGCGTGTGCCGGTCACCGTCGCCTCCATGCCCTTCATTACCCACCGTTACGTCCGCAAGAAAGGCTGAAGCAATGCCGCGTTACTATACCGAAGAACATGAATGGATCGATGTCGATGGAGACACCGCGACGGTCGGCATCACTGACTATGCGCAAAGCCAGCTTGGCGATATTGTCTTCGTTGAAGTGCCCGACACCGGCGCTGAAGTCGCCAAAGGCGGTGATGCGGCGGTCGTCGAGTCGGTCAAGGCGGCGTCGGACGTTTATGCGCCGGTCGACGGCACGGTGACTGCCGGTAATGCCGCACTCGAGGATGATCCGTCGCTGGTGAACAGCGATCCCGAGGGCGAGGGCTGGTTCTTCCGCATGACGCTAAGCGATTTGTCGCAGCTCGACGGGCTGATGGACGCAGCGGCGTACAAAGCTTTTATCGCTGACCTCTAGGCCCGATTGCAGGACTCCTCCCTTGATGCGCTACCTTCCCCTCACTCCTGACGACCGGCAAGCTATGCTCGCCACCATCGGCGCGGCGAGCATTGATGACCTGTTCGTCGATGTCCCCGCCGAGGCGCAGCTGGACAGCCCCATTGCCGATTTGCCGATGCATGCCAGCGAAATGACGGTCGAGCGGCATTTCAGCCGCCTTGCGCGCAAGAATATGGCGGCGTCGCATCATCCCTTTTTCTTGGGGGCGGGGGCCTATAAGCATCATGTGCCGGCCAGCGTCGATCATTTGATCCAGCGCGGCGAGTTCCTGACTGCTTATACCCCCTATCAGCCCGAAATTGCGCAGGGCACGCTCCAGATGCTGTTCGAATTCCAGACGCAGGTTGCACGGCTGCTGGGCTGCGACGTCGCCAATGCGTCGATGTATGACGGCTCGACCGCGTGCTGGGAGGCGATCAGCATGGCCGGGCGTGTGACCAAGCGTTCGCGGGCAATATTGAGCAGCGGACTTCACCCCCACTATGTGAGCATCGCTAAGAGCATGGCACGCTTCACCGGCGATATAGTCGAGCCAGCTGTGCCGGTGCTTGAGGCCGACATGGGGCTGGATGCGCTGGCATCGGCCATCGACGACAGCACCAGCTGCGTGGTTGTTCAATATCCCGACATATTGGGACGGATCAGCGACTTGGCCCCGCTGGCCGTGGCCGCGCATGCCAAAGGCGCGCTGCTGGTCGCAGTGGTGACCGAGCCGGTCGCGTTGGGCGCGATCAAATCGCCTGGTGAGATGGGCGCGGACATCGTGGTTGGCGAGGGGCAAGCACTGGGCGTGGGGCTGCAGTTCGGGGGACCTTATGTGGGCCTGTTTGCGGCCAAGGAAAAATATGTGCGCCAAATGCCTGGGCGTCTGTGCGGCCAGACGGTCGACGCCGATGGCAAGCGCGGGTTCGTGCTGACGCTGTCAACGCGTGAGCAGCATATCCGGCGCGAGAAGGCGACAAGCAACATCTGCACGAACGCCGGGCTGTGCGCGCTGGCATTCAGCATCCATATGACCCTGCTGGGCGAGCGCGGCCTGCGCGATCTTGCTGCGCTCAACCATGCGCGCGCCGTCCAACTGGCGGAACGGCTCGCGGCCATTCCCGGCGTTCGGTTGGTCAACGACAGCTTTTTCAACGAATTCTGTCTCGAACTTACCGTCGAGGCGCGGGTGGCGGTGCATCATATGGCGGCGCGCGGTGTGCTCGGCGGGGTGTCGTTGGGGCGGCTCTATGCCGACGAACCAGGGTTGGCAAACGGCCTGCTCGTTGCCGTGACCGAAGTTGCCAGCGACGAAGATTTCGATGCCCTGGAAACCGCGCTTCGCGAGGCGCTGCATGCAGGAGAAGCAGAATGAGCGGGCTCAACCCTGGCGGCTGGCGCCCCGAAATGGCTGCCAATCAGGATGGGGGCATGCCAGCAACCTCGACGGGCAATCGCGCGCTGATGCTGGAAGAAGCACTGATTTTTGAGATTGGTACGACCGAGACCTGCGGGGTGGACATTACCGCCGCGCCCGCCGCTGCCAGCAAGCTAGGCAATTTGGCGCGCAACCAGCCCATTGGCCTGCCTGGCCTGTCCGAGCCGGAGACGGTGCGCCATTACACCCGGCTGTCGCGCCAAAACTATGCCATCGACCTCGGGCTGTTCCCGCTCGGCAGCTGCACGATGAAGCACAACCCGCGCCTCAATGAAAAGGTCGCGCGCATGGCGGGCTTCGGCGACGTTCACCCGATGCAACCGCAAGAAACGGTGCAAGGTGCGCTACAGGTGGTGCACGAACTTGCGGAATGGCTGATTGCGTTGACAGGCATGTATGGCGTTGCGATGTCGCCCAAGGCGGGCGCGCATGGCGAGCTGTGCGGCATCTTGTGCATCAAGGCGGCGCTGGAAGCTCGCGGCGAGGATCGCCCGGTAATATTGGTCCCCGAAAGCGCGCATGGCACCAACCCAGCGACGGCGGCTTTTGCTGGATTTCGCGTCGAAAATATCCCCGCAACGCCAGCAGGCCGCGTCGATCTTGCGGCGCTTGAGGCGCGGCTCGGTCCCGATGTGGCAGGGGTGATGATTACCAATCCCAACACATGCGGCCTGTTTGAACGCGATATGAAGCGCATTTCGGACGCGGTGCACGCGGTGGGCGGTTATGTCTATTGCGACGGGGCGAACTTCAACGCCATCGTCGGCCGGGTGCGCCCCGGCGATCTGGGCATTGATGCCATGCACATCAACCTGCACAAAACCTTCAGCACCCCGCACGGCGGTGGTGGGCCGGGATCGGGGCCGGTGGTGCTGTCCGAAGCGCTCGCGCCATATGGGCCGATTCCCTACGTCGCCCGCATGCCCGATGGGACCTACAAGCTGGTTGAGGAAGAATCAGCTGGCGAGATGCATCCGGCGACATTTGGCCGAATGACGGCGTTCCACGGCCAGATGGGTATGTTCACCCGCGCGCTGTCATACATCATGAGCCACGGTGCCGATGGGCTGCGTCAAGTGGCCGAGGATGCAGTGCTTAATGCCAACTACGTCCTTCGCAGTCTGGAAAGCGTGCTCGATGCACCTTTTGCGGCATCGGGACCCTGCATGCACGAGGCGCTGTTCAGCGATGAGGGCTTCCCCGACGGTTTCTCGACGCTCGACGTTGCCAAGGGGCTGATCGACGAGGGGTTCCACCCGATGACGGTCTATTTTCCGCTGGTCGTCCACGGCGCGATGCTGATTGAGCCGACAGAGACCGAGAGCAAGGCGGCGCTCGACCAGTTCATCGGTGCACTGGCCAGCGTTGCGCGACGCGCGAAGCAAGGCGATCCCAGCCTGAAATCGGCCCCGCACTTCGCTCCGCGGGCGCGGCTTGACGAAACGCTCGCGGCGCGCAAACCGGTGCTTGTGTGGAAGGAATCGCTGCTGCCCGAGGCGGCGGAATAGGGGGCAAGGATGAGCTGGGATGGCGTATTTTCGCTCACCAACGGGATCGCTATTCTCGGCTGGCTGATCCTGTGGTTCGCGCCTCGGAAACCGGCGCTGTTGTCGCTGGTCATGTATTTGGGTGTCGGCCTTCTCTGCCTCATCTATGTCATCTGTTTTGCCCTGCTGATTGGGGGTGCGGCCGAGGGAAGCAGTATGGCTTCTTTCACCTATGACATCCCTGGCATTCGCAAGCTGTTTGCCAGCGATGCGGGGATCGTCATTGGCTGGACCCATTATCTGGCGTTCGACTTGTTCACCGGCCTGTGGATAGCGCGCGATGCGGACAATAAGGGCTTTTCGCGTGTCGCGCAGGTGCCGGTGCTGTTCGCCACACTGATGGCAGGCCCGGTCGGGTTGCTGATCTGGCTGGTTCTGCGCGAACCAGCAGCGCGGCGCAAGAACCGGCGTGTCAGGTGAGCGATGGGCCGAGGCTGACGGGGGAGGCGGCGCGTTCCGCCGGAAAACGTCATGCTCCGGCGACGTCGCGTAACCGCGAGGCGATTGCGGCGGTGTTGGCTGCAGAATTGCCGTCGTCAGGCTTAGTGCTGGAGGTGGCGAGCGGGTCGGGCGAACATGTCGTCTATTTCGCGGACCAATTTCCCGCGCTCGACTGGCAGCCGAGTGATCCTGATCCGGCGGCCCTCGCTTCGATTGTGGCGTGGGTCGGGGATGCAGGGGCGCAAAATGTGCGCGCTCCGCTGATGCTGGATGCTGCAGCGGACGGTTGGCCTGTCGCTTCCTCCGATGCCATTTTGTGCGTCAACATGGTGCACATTAGCCCGTGGGCCGCGACGCTGGGACTGATGGCAGGGGCCGGGCGATTGCTCGGCAAGGGGAAGCCGCTGATCCTCTATGGGCCGTTCATCGAAGATGGCGTTGCCACTGCGCCAAGCAATATGGAGTTCAACGCCAGCCTGCGGGCGCGGGACCCGGCATGGGGTCTGCGCAACGTGCGTGAAGTCAGTGCAGCTGCAGCAAAGCAAGGACTGAAATTGTATCGGCGCGTAGCGATGCCCGCCAACAATTTGATGCTGGTTTACCGCCCCGCCGATGCCACGTCTCTTGGCGGCGCATAATCCTCGGGCGTGATATCCAGCCGTTCGATACGCGGCGTAGCTTCGCGCGTACGCAATCGTGACCCTGTGGCATCATTCGTGAAGCGCGCCGTCAGCGTATAGCGCTCGATCATGTAGAATCCAGGAGTGCCGTCATTCCCATCCTTCTTGAGCGGGGCGTAAATTCGTCCATTGAGGTGCGCAAAGACGGGTTTGAGCCACTGGCGATTGCCCTTGCCGCGCAGCACTTCGACGTCAGAGACGCGGCCGTCGGGATTGACCCAAAAACCGACGTCGGCCCACTGGTCGCTAGTGTTCAGCGCAGTCAGGCGTGACGTGGTATTGCCGGGGGCCTGGCCGTCGCCGGCACTGCTGGTCAAGTCGATGCGCTCGATCGGCTCGCTGAACAACAGCACTGGCCGGGTCGCGCCGCCGGTGGCGGCGAACTCGCGCAAGATAGCGGCAGTCGTTTCCTCATTACCCGACTTGCGGTCGGCACGCGCCAGCATGACCCGCGCGGCCAGCCCAAATTCACTCGCGCCGGGCAGCGGGTTGTCGACAATGTCCTGCAACGCCGCGCGCCCCTCGCTCTTTTCCTGTGGCAGATTGGCCTTTTCGGCGAGCGTATATTTCAGAATCGCGCCGCGCAGTCGCGCGAACATGGCGACGCGCGGTTGTGCAAGCGCGATGGCGCGGTTTTCGACGTCCTTGTAAATGCGATGCGCTTCTTCGGGGTGACCCAGCTTGGCGCGGCTATCGCCAACCTCGATCTGCGCCACCAGCGTGCGCGGGTCATCGGCGCCGACGCCCTTTTTCAAGGTATCGCGCATATCGAGAACGGAAAGCTGGAAATTCTTGCCTTCGCCCATATGCAGCGCCACGCGGCTGTTGGCGCGCAAAAGGTCGGACACGGGGACCGGATAGGCTTGTCCATGTTTGCGGTTGCGACCGAGCGACTTCAGCAGGGTGGACCGTGCGTCCACATATTCGCCGCTGATGAACTGGTTTTCGGCATGCGCCAGCGTGGCCGCGACATCTTCATCGGGCGGGCAGCCGCGCGCCAGACACGCGGCGAGGGCTTCGGCTGTGTCCTTGAGCGACCGGCCGGTGACCACGATTTCACGGTTGTCGGTCGTTTCGCTGGCTTGCTGTGCCAGTGTGGCCGGTGCCGCGAGCGCAGAAGTGAAGGCCAGCGCGGCGAGCAGCATGGTTTGGCGATGCATGAAGAACGACCCCGGAAAACTGAAAGAGAATAATCTTTTAGGCGATAGCGGATGACACAGCAATGACCGGCGATGCCGCTTGCCGGAGAGGGTTAGCGGTTGGTCGAACGATGCACTATCACCCAGCCGAATTGGGCGTTGCAAGCGGCAATCATTTGCGCAACCTTGGCCGGGAAAGGTGCCGTCAGCGCACCACCAGTCCGGGAGAAGTCTGTGTCCGCGGAAAATCTGTCCACCTTTGACGAATTCATCCGCCATTGGGCGGCCGAGCGCCCCGCCACCATCGCACTGCGCGAAGGGGACCGGGTGCAAAGCTATGCCGCTCTGGAGGAGAATAGCGCACGCATTTGTGGTGGGCTGGCGGCGCTGGGCCTGCGCAAGGGCGACAGGGTTGCTTATCTAGGCAAGAACAGTGAGCTGTACTTCACCTTGTTCTTCGCAGCGGCGCGAATGGGCGTGGTGATGGTGCCCGTGGGCTGGCGGCTCGCGCCGCCCGAATGGGCCTATATCATCAACGACACGCAGGCGCAGATCTTGTTCCTCGGCGACGGGTTCGACGACGCGCCGACTGCGCTTGCCGGGCAATTGCCAGGCGTGCGCCACATGATGACCGCCGATGCCACCCGTGCGTGGATGACAACCAGCCCGCGCGGCGATTTTGTGGGGGCTGGGCGGGACGATGCGGTGTTGCAGCTCTATACGTCCGGCACGACTGGCAATCCCAAGGGTGCTGTGCTGTCGAATTGGAACCTGTTCGGCCTGCGCCGCGTGGTTGCCGATGCGCAGCTGCCCTATCAGCAATGGGATGATGACGAAGCTGTGCTGGTTGCTATGCCGTGCGCGCATATTGGCGGTACGGGGCTCGGCGTGATGGCGCTTTCGGCCGGCCTGCCCGGCGTGATCCTGCCCGAATTCACCCCCGATGCAGTTTTTGATGCGGTCGAAAAGGGCGGCGTGACCCGATTTTTCATCGTTCCTGCCGCGCTGCACATGCTGCTGATGCATCCGCGCTGCCGCACGGTCGATTATAGCCGCCTAAAATATGTGATCTATGGCGCGGCGCCCATTCCACTCGAGCTGCTGCGCGAGGCGGTGCAGGTGTTCGGGGCACAGTTCATGCAGGCCTATGGCATGACCGAGACGACTGGCACCATTTGTATGCTGCCGCCCGAGGATCATGACCCCAATGGCAACCCGCGCATGCGCTCGGCTGGCAAGCCCTTACCGGGGGTCGAGTTGAAAATTGTTGGCGACCAAGGCGAAACATTGGATGTAGGCGAAGTTGGAGAGGTGTGGACACGATCGTCGAACAATATGCTCGGCTATTGGAACCTCCCCGACGCGACGAAGCGCACGATGACCGACGATGGCTGGATCGCGACCGGTGATGCGGGCTATCTGGACGACGATGGATATTTGTACATCCACGATCGGGTAAAGGATATGATCATCACCGGCGGCGAGAATGTCTATCCCGCCGAGGTTGAAAGCGCCATTTTCGGCCATCCGCAAGTGCAAGAGGTCGCGGTCATCGGCGTGCCTGACGCCAAATGGGGAGAGGCCGTGAAGGCAGTGTGCGTGCCCAAACCCGGCGTGACTATCGATCCCGACAGCGTGATCAACTGGGCGCGTGAGAAGGTGGCGGGTTTCAAAGTGCCGAAATCGGTTGACGTGATAGCGGCGCTGCCGCGTAATCCATCGGGCAAGATTTTACGGCGCGAGCTGCGCGCTCCCTATTGGGAGGGCATGGAGCGGCAGGTCAATTAGCCGAGCTCAGGTCAGCCTTATGGCAAGGCAGCCGCGGGCCGGATGACCCGGCGTGGGTTGCGTACCGCTGGCTCACTCGCGCGGAGCAGCGCAGCCTCGTCCCCCGCGATATAGTCGCGCGCCAGCGGCAACGCACGGCGCTGGCGGATAAACTGCAGCTGGTAGTTCGCCATGCCGCCATATTCAAACGCGGCCGTCGCTCCTGCGAGGTAAAAGCGCCACATGCGGTAAAATTTCTCGCCGAAGCGCGCGACAACCGCCGCACGGTTCAAGGTGACCCGCTTGTCCCATGCCCGCAACGTCAACGCATAATGCATCCGCAGCATTTCGACATCGGCCGCGATCAGCTTGACTGGCTCGCTCGCCGTGACGATTTCAGACAGCGCTGGGATATAGCCACCCGGGAAGATGTATTTCCGCGTGAAAGCGTCGGTCGCCCCCGCCTTGCCCATCCGGCCGATGGTATGGAGCAGCATCACCCCGTCGTCGCGCAATAGCGAGGCACAGGCGCGAAAGAATTTGGGGAATTGCGGCACGCCGACATGTTCAAACATGCCGACGGAAACGATGCGATCATACTGGCCGGGTTCGCGGGCGGCGAGTTCGCGGTAGTCGATCAGTTCAAAAGTCACGCGTTCCGCTAGGCCTGCGGCCATCACCCGTGCGCGGGCCAATTCAAGCTGTTCGGCGCTGAGCGTGATGCCGTGGACCGTCACGTCCGCGTGGCGGGCCAAATACATCGCCATGCCGCCCCAGCCGCAGCCGATGTCGAGGACATGCTGTCCCGCCGCAAGCCGCAGCTTGGCTGCGATATGCGCCTTTTTGGCCTCCTGCGCTGCCTCCAGTGTCAGGGCGCTGCGTGACGGGCCGCCGGGGTCAGCTACAGCATCAGGCCAATAAGCGCAGCTATATTGCATGTCATCGTCGAGCCACAGCTGGTAGAAATCATTCGACAGGTCGTAATGGTGCGCAACATTCTCGCGCGAGCGCACCATCGTGTTGAGCTGGCGCAGCGGGCGCAGCAGCCCGCCCAGCAGCTTGCGCAGCGGCTTGGGATCGCCAATTTCGCCGCCGCGCTCCCACGGATTGTTGCGCCGTACGAGCTCGATCAGCGCCATTACATCGTCGTTATCGACGCTGACTGCGCCTTCCATATAGGCTTCGGCGAGGCCGAGGCGCGGTTTCAGCAGGATGCGCCGTTCAGCGCCGGGATCATGGATACGCAGCGTGGCGCGCGGCCAGCGGGCGTCACCATCACCAAATTCACGGCGACGACCGTCGTGGCCGATGATAGTCAGCCGCCCTTTGGCCAAGCGTCCGGTCAACAAGCGATCAAGCAAGGGCATAGGCAGATTCCGAAATGGCCAACGTAATTGCTGGCCTACGTAGCCCGGTAGTCCGACTCAATCACCTTCGGCGCGGCCATTCCAAGTAAGAGCAAGAAGGAACAAATCGTCGATCATGTCATCATTCCGCGCCGCACGGTCAGCCAGATTGTCGGGATGATGCACAAAAGCGACACGAGCAGGATGATGCTCAGCGGATCAAAGCCGACAAGCCCATAAAGCGCCAGCGGTGCCCAGACTGTTAGCAATGACAAAATCAGCGCGAGGCTGACCGTGCTGCCCTCGAGCACGATGGCGCGATGGAGTTCATCGCTGTTTTGCCATACACGCCAATTGACCCACAGCTGGATCAACAGCGCGGCGATCACAGCGCCAATCACCAACGGCGCGCGCATGGGCTCGACCGGCAGGCCAAGCGCAACAAATTCGGCACCCATCGCGAGCAGCGCGATCGCCGACAGGCGTAGTTGCGGAGCGATTTGTCGATGTTCGTCGGGGCCGGCCTCAGCGGTCCAATTCTCGCTCTCATAAAGCCGGCGGCTATAGGACATGGCGAGGCAGATGAGGCCGACCATCAAGGCAATGAAGCCCAGCAGGAAGGCAGCACCCTGCGCCGGGGAAAGGTCCTGGAACGTGGCGCCCGCAGGCAGCCAGCGCTGGGCGAGTTTCAACCCGCCATACCCGCACGCTGCCCCGAATAGCCCGCCTAGCGCCGTGCGCTGCCACAATGGCCAACGACCGCCGCTGGGGGCATTGCCGGGGTCGGATGCGATGTTCATCATGCTCACTCCTGTGGCTCCCAATCGTCGAGAAAGAGGGTGTCGACGGGCACACCGAGCAGCTTGGCCGCGCGCAGCGCGAGCGGCAGGCTGGGATCATAACGGTTGGTTTCGACCGCGTTGATCGTCTGCCGCGTCACGCCCAGCCGGGACGCCAGTTCGCCCTGACTCCAGCCCCTGGCCATCCGCAAATCCTTGATCCGGTTTTCCACGCTTTATCCCGTCCGCCACCGATTCGGGTGACAAACATTCTTTACTGACAAACATGTTCGACTGTCAATGATGTTTGTCAGGCACTTTGCCGTTCGCGTGCGCGGATAAAGGCTGGGCGGCTGGTGCAACGGGCAAGCCATGCTTGCGTGGCTTCGCCCAATTCCTGATTCGCGCCAACGCTTTGCGCTAGGAAAGCGGCATAACCGGCGGCGATATCTGCGATGGTAAAACGCCCTGCGACCAGCCAGTCGCGGCCGTCGGCAAGCACCGCTTCGATGCTGCGGGCGCGGCCGCCGAAGAAGGCGCGATAATCGTCCACAGCTTGCACCAGCCGGCGTTCAGGAGCCTCGACCCGTGTGTAGCGCAGCATGATCGCGAGCGGAAAGGTGAGCGTTGCATCGGCGCGGTGCAGCCAATTGCGATAGGTCCAATAATCCGCCTCGTCGGAGCGGACCTCCGACGGTGTATCCGTGGCAATGCGCTCACAAATGGCGACCGATTCGGTCATCAGCCGCCCACCTTCAACCCAGCCGGGGATGGTCATCAATGGATTGACGGCGCGATATTCGGGCGCGAAGGCGCGCGGCGGGAAGGGCATGACGGTGAGGTCAATGTCCATTCCCACCTCTTCGGCAGCCCACAGGCAGCGCAAGCTGCGTGCATCGGCGCAGTGGTACAGCATCGGCTTTGCGGTCATGCGGCAATCTCCTTGGCGCGCTCGACGGCTTTGACATGCTCGCGCCACGCGATGAACAGCCCGCTGCCGATGATGATTGGTGCCCCCAGCCAAGTTGTCGTGGCAGGCAATGTGCCGAAAAACCACCAGCCGAAAGCCACCGACCACAGCAGGCTGGAATAATCCATCGGAATGACGACCGACACCGGCGCCAGGCGCAGGGCACCGGTGAGGAGCATCTGGGTAACGGCACCTGACAGACCCAATAGCACGAGCAACCCCCATTGCTCCGCGCTGTGCGGGGTCCAGACAAATGGTAACGCTGCGCCCAGCGGTATCAGCGATAGCGCGGTAAACCAGAACACGATCCCGACGGTGGTTTCGGTGCGCCCCAAATCGCGCACCGCAATGGTAATCAGCGCCGTTACAATAGCGCCGGCCAGCGCGACCAGTGCACCGGTCATATGCGGACCGTCAAACGCGCCCATGCCGCCGGGTTGGAGCACAACAAACACCCCGACGAACCCCAGCAGGACCGCGCTCCAGCGCGCGCGGCCGACTGGCTCGCGCAGCAAAAGCGCGGCGAAAATGGTCGCGAAGATCGGCACCGACAGGCTGATCGTCGTCGCTTCCGCCAGCGGCAGCAGAATGACCCCGCCAAAGTTCAACGCCATGCCGGTCAGCCCCATCGCCGCGCGGCGCCCATGGGCCCAAATGCGCTGCGTGCGGACGGCCCTTAGTCCGCCATGGGTCATGACCCACAAAAGGATGAAGGGCAGGGCAAAGGCCTGACGCCAGAACAGGCTTTCGGCGATGTGGATGCCCTGGTCGGCCACCAGCTTCACCGTTACAAACATCAAAGCGAGGCCCAGCATCGCGCCGAGCCGCAGCGCGATGCCGCCAAGCAAATTGACCGGCGTAGTGGTGGACGGCGCTTCGCGCGGGTTAGGCACCGATCAGCCCCCTTGCGCCAAGTGGTGCTGTGCGGCTATGGGCCTCGTCCGGCCTAGGGGTATAGCTCAGTTGGTAGAGCATCGGTCTCCAAAACCGAGGGTCGCGGGTTCGAGTCCTGCTGCCCCTGCCAGGCCCGAAAGGCGCAGAAAACTGCGCAACTTCACACAGTATTGCATGTTGTTCTGCTTCGCGCGGGCAGGTCATTGGCGGGATGAAGCGCATCCCCCGCTTTAAGCCAGATTGTTGGCGTGTAGGAAAGCGATCAGTCGCCGAACAGCTTGCCGAGCGAGCCCAGTACGCCCTCTTCTTCGAGGGCGCCACTTGACGTGATGGCTGCTCCGGCCAGACCGGCGGCACCGATTGCCACCGCTTTGCCCGCACCTACAGCGGCTTCCTCGCCCAGTTCGCCAATTACGCTGCCCCCAGCCTGCATCATGGCGAATTGCGCGGCGAGGCGGGCGAAAGGCATGGACTGGATCCACACCCGGCCCGGTCCGGTGATGGCCGCAAGGACAAAGCCTTCGCCGCCGAACATCTTGTTGCGCAGCCCTGCGCCGGCCGAAACGATGCTGTAATCAACGCTGTCAGTGTAGGCCGCGACGCAGCCCGGATCGACATGGATGCGCTCGCCGGCCGCCAATTCGCGGTCGATGACGGTGCCGCCCATATGGACAAAGGCGTGGCCGCTGCCTTCGATGACCTGCATCAGAAAGCCTTCGCCGCCGAACATACCGGTCATGACGGCGCGGGCACGGCTCGCCCCGTTGGAGCGGGTGAGACCGGGGATGAGTTTCAGCCCGACGCGGGTGCCGCGCGTGGCGGCGATGAAGCTCTGTTTCTGGCAGATCACCTTGCCGCCGTGATCGGCGAGGCGCAGCGGGACGATATTGCCCGGCACCGGCGCGGAAAAGGCGATGCGTGCCGGTTTGGATCCGCCAAAGCCTTGGTTGGTGAACGTAACGGTGAACAGCCCTTCGCCCATCAAGGCGCGCTTGCCTGCGCCCAGCAGTTTGCTGATGATCGCTTCATCCTCTGCGCTGCCGTCGCTGAGCGTGGTGCTCATGTTGATAGCAAAATCCTTCCACACCAGCGCGCCAGGTTCGGCGATCACTGCCTCGCCAGGGTCAAGTGCGATCTCCAGAAATTGAAGTTCATGGCCCAGAATCTGGAAGTCGACATCGCCGCCGTTGATGCGCGGGGCCGCGGCCACGGCGGCGGAAGGGGAAGGTGACGGGACAGATTGGGTCGCGACCGGCGGCGCAGCAACGGGCACCGGACGCGGGACTGCACGTGCAGGGTCGGCGTCGCCGCGATACTAGCCGGTTCCTTCCGGCAACACCGGCTTGCGGCCAAAGCCGGACGCGGCACGTTCCATGAAATCCTCCCGTCCGAGATTTGCGGATAAGCCACTGGCACAAAGTGGTAAATTTGTGCTTAGCGCGCGGATTTCTTGACATTGGACTAAGCAGTGCGATGCTTGGCATTACATGGCCGAGCGCTTGTCCAAACCGTCTGACACCGTGCTGCCGCGCAGCAAGGTGGTCGCCTTTGCCGTTGCGGTTGGGCCGGTCGCGATCCTTGGCCTGCCGTTCAGCGTCTATCTGCCGCCCTATATCAGCGAGGGCGGGGTGATTGCGGTCGGACTCGTTGGCCTGATGTTTTCAATCTCAACGCTGTGGGACGGGGTGATTGATCCGCTGATCGGCACCTGGATCGACCGCAGCACCGCGCGCGGGACGCCGCACCGCGCGTGGATGTGGCGCGCCGCCGTGCCGCTGGCGCTGTTGCTGGTGTTGTTGGTGGTAGTGGGGGACACTTTTCCGCTGGGGCTGCTGCTGCCCTTGCTGCTCCTTTTTTACTCCAGCTTTAGCGTTTACGATGTGTCCTATCTGTCCTGGGGATCGGGACTGGCACAGACGAGCGATGCCAGCAGCCGCTTGTTCGGCGCGCGCGAATGGACGTCGAAACTGTTTCTGGTCGTTGCCTTTGCCGCGCCGGCAGCGGCGCAGGCATTGATTCCGGGTCTGAGCCTGCAAGGGCGGATTATCGCCTATGCCAGTCTGGTCGCTCTGGCATTGCCCATGGCGCTTTATGCGACGACGCGGTTGCCGCCCGCTGCGCCGGTGCCGGTGGTGACGATGGACTGGCGGCGCGAAATCGCGGCGACGCTGCGCTTTCGCCCGCTGTTGCTGGTCTATGCCATCCAATTTTTTAACAGCTTTGCCTTTGGCACGCTGACGTCCTTGTTTGTCTTCTTTGCCGATGGGGTGCTGGGCCTTGATGACAGTAGTTCGCTGTTGCTGTTCGCAACCTTCGTCGGCGGGGCGCTCAGCACCCCGCTGTGGACGTGGGTGGCGCGGCGCTGGGGCAAACGACGCGGCATGATCGCGATGGAGCTTTTTGTGGCGGCGATTTTATGCGCCAGCCTGTTTGCGCGGCCGGTCGGGTTGGGGCAGGCGCTGGGCTTTACGCTGTTGCTGGGATCGGGCTTTGTCGGCCTGTTGTTCATCTATGGTATGATCAGCGATCTGGCACCCTATGATGCCGCGCGCTGCGGGCGTGATCGCACCGGATTTTTGTTTGCGATCACCATGTTGATGCAAAAGATCGGCGTCGCCAGCGCGATTGCGCTTTCCTATGCGCTGCTCGACGCGGGCGGATTTGATGCGCGCAATGCCGCTTCTTCCGCCGATCTGATCCATTGGCTGTTCTCGGGCTTGCCGACGCTGGGATGGTTGGTGGTCGCCCTTTTGCTGGTGCTGTTGATCCAGTGCTGGCCGCGCGACGAGGTGCCGCAGCCGCCCCTTGCAACATCGCCGCAACCGCACTAAATGCCCCCTATCCCGACATCAGGGTTCTCACCGCACCGGCCCGCCGCCGGTGGAGGGGGCTATGGTCCGGGCAGCCAAGGAAAGCAGATTTATGGCCAAGACCAGCCCCGGCGAATTCGTCAATCAGGTGCGTGCCGAGGCGCGCAAAATCGTTTGGCCCACGGGCCGTGAAACGATGATGACCACCATCATGGTGTTCATCATGGCAACGATTTTGGCCTTTTTCTTTCTGGGCATCGACACGGTTTTTGGGATGGCCGTGCGTTGGCTGACGTCGCTGGCGGGCTGACCACCCGCCGCATTTGAACAGGATTTGGATTGGGGCACATGGCGCGCTGGTATATTATTCACGCTTATTCGGGTTTCGAGAACAAGGTGCGCGATCAGGTGATCGCCGATGCCGAGCGGCTGGGGCTGTCGCAGCTGGTGGAGTCAGTCGAAGTTCCGACCGAGATGGTAACCGAAATCAAGCGCGGCAAGAAGGTGCAGACCGAGCGGAAATTCTTCCCTGGCTATGTGCTCGCCAAGCTAACGATGACCGACGACGTCTATCACCTCGTCAAGAACACGCCGAAGGTGACGGGCTTTCTCGGCTCGTCGGGCAAGCCGCAGGCGATCAGTGAGGCCGAGGCCGCACGCATCCTGAACAGCAAGGCCGAGGCCGCCGCGCGGCCCAAGACCGAAGTGCGCGTCGATTATGAAATCGGCGATCAGGTCAAGGTGCTTGAGGGCCCGTTTGCCAGCTTCAACGGCTTGGTCGAGGAGCTCGATTTTGACAAGGCGCGCGTCAAGGTGTCGGTTTCGATCTTTGGCCGCCCGACCCCGGTCGAGCTGGACTTCGAACAGGTTGAACGGATGAAGTAAGCCGGGCCATTGGGGCGGAGGCTAGCAGCCCCCGCCTGCATTGGCCCGATGCGTTATTTCGCTTTTTTCGCGGCGTCCTTGTCCGCTTCTTTTTTGAGCTGCTCAGCCGTCTTCAGTTTGAGCGACGCCGACTTTTCGTCGAACGCTGCCTTGTCGACCGGCGACAGGTTGGGGCGTCCGGCCATGACACCTGCGCCAATTGTGCAGCGGACATAATAAGTTTCGCCCGATTCAATTTCCATGTTGAGCGTGTCGGTGGCTTCGGACTTGGTCGTGAATACATGCTTGCCCGGCGCAAAGCTGGCGACGAAATATTTGCCGCCAGACAGACCGCCGATCAGTTTGCCGTCCTCGCGCACATTGCACGCGATCGCTGCACCCATGAGGCCGCCGGTGCGATAGAAGACGACCTGACCCTTGCCCGCTTCGGGCGCGCCGATGGCCACCGGTGCCTTGTCGGCGGCCGTGGCGATTCCCGATGCTGTCAAAAGCGCCAGCGCGCCGACTGCCACGAGCAATTTGTTGGAACGCATGTTCATTCTTCTCCCTCAGTGAATATGGTGTCAGCCGCCGTCTTGGCATGGGCGCGGGTGCCAAGCGGCACGTCGACATTGCCGCCAGCGATTAGCAAAGTCAGTGGAATAGCGACGACGGCGCCAGCGACAAGCGCCTCTTTTGCGTTGTTCTTGCCGGTGCTGGGGCCGAATTTGAAGCTACGTAGAACGATCCGGGTGCCTTGGTAGTCGATATAGCGCGCCGCGAGGATCATCTCCCCCGCCTTGCCTGCTGCACGCGCCTTGGCCGCGTGGATCACTTCGCCTTCGCCAGTTACGCCTGCCGGAACCAGGACCCTGCCGTCCAACATGATGGGTTCGGCAAGGCGGATGGGGAACATCTCGCCCATCTTGCTCGTCTTCGAATTGAGCGGTGCCAGAATCTCGATGTCCACCACCGTCATCGCGGGCAGGGTGACACTCGTCGCGGCGACGGGCGCGGCTATGTCGCTCGCCGGAAGCACGTCCTGTGCTTCGGCAAGGAGCGGCGCAGCGCCGCATAAGGCGCCCAACAGGGCCAATTTGTAACGCAATGAAATTCCCCCAATTTGCCAATCGATAGATTCGGGATTCGGCGCGCGCAAGGCACATGTTGAACGGCAACCGATATCATTGCCGCACAAACGGAGGTTGTCCTTGCTTTTCGGGCAGTCGCGCGCTAACGGCGCTCGCTTCCGCGCCTTCGGGCGTGGATTTCGCGCGGGAGGTGGTTTTCGGACCGCTGTTTGACCGCATAACTTGAGCCCCGGACCGCGTCCGGGGCGACAGAGAGAAGAAGGAGGCCATCATGGCCAAGAAGATTAGCGGCTATATCAAGCTGCAGGTGCCGGCTGGCAACGCCACGCCGTCGCCGCCGCTCGGGCCGGCTCTGGGCCAGCGCGGCGTGAATATCATGGAATTCTGCAAGGCGTTCAACGCGTCGACTGGTGACCTGGAAAAGGGCACGCCGACGCCGGTGATCATCACCGTTTATGCCGACAAGAGCTTTTCCTATGTCACCAAGACGCCGCCCGCGACCTATTTGATCAAGAAGGCCGCGAACCTGAAGTCGGGATCGAAGGAACCCGGAAAGCTGAGCGCAGGCAAAATTGCGCGCTCAAAGCTCGCCGAGATCGCCGAGATCAAGATGAAGGACCTGAACGCCAATTCGATCGAGCAGGCGACCAAGATTATCGAAGGCAGCGCGCGTTCGATGGGCCTTGAAGTGGTGGAGGGCTGATCATGGCACTTTCGAAAAAGGCCAAGATGCTGGCTGAAAAGCATGACAATCAGAAATTGTTCGCGGTTGACGAAGCGATAAAGACGGTGCGCGAGCTCGCCTCGACCAAGTTTGACGAGACGATGGAAATCGCGATGAACCTGGGCGTCGATCCGCGCCACGCCGACCAGATGGTCCGCGGCGTTGTGACGCTGCCCGCCGGGACCGGCAAGGACGTCAAGGTTGCCGTGTTCGCGCGCGGCGACAAGGCCGAAGCCGCGCTTGCCGCCGGGGCCGACAAGGTTGGTGCCGAAGACCTGCTGGAAGACATGCAGGCCGGCAACCTCGACTATGGCCGCGTTATTGCGACGCCGGACATGATGGGCATCGTCGGCCGTCTTGGTAAGGTGCTGGGTCCCAAGGGCCTGATGCCGAACCCCAAGCTGGGCACCGTGACCCCGAACGTCGCCGAAGCGGTGAAGGCCGCCAAGGGCGGTCAGATCGAGTATCGCGTCGAAAAGGCTGGGATCATCCATGCTGGCCTTGGCAAGCTGTCGTTCGGCGAGGAAAAGCTGCGCCAGAATTTCGACGCGTTTGTCGAAGCGGTGATCAAGGCCAAGCCGTCAGGCGCGAAGGGCAAATATGTCCGCAAGATCGCGCTGAGCTCGACTATGGGCCCAGGCGTCAAGGTTGATGTGGCGGATGTCGCGGGCGCTTAAGCCCTTCGCTAGATCATGAGACACGAGAGGGCCGGGGGAAACTCCGGCCCTTTTTCATTTGGGATGGCCTGCTCCCCTCGCGCCGACGGGAGGGCAGGGCATGGCAGGCTATTCACGCAAGGCCTTTAGCGCGGCGCCAACGGCAAAGGGCCCAATTGCCGTCAGCAGCAGGCTCGACGCCGCGAGCAGTTTGAGTGCGCCCGCTCCCGCCGGGTTAAGCAGTCCAGCGCCGAAAATCAGCAGTGGCACCGCCAGCGGCAGGACCAGCAATCCGGCGATGGCGTTGCCGCCCTTGAGCGGCGCGGTTAGCGCGGCGCTGAGGACCGCCAGTGTCGCCAAACCGGGCGCGGCAATGGCCAAGCCCAGCGCGATAATTTCCACCATCTGCGCATCCAGACCCAACAGCGCCGACGCCGGAAAAAGGGCGACGAGCAAGGGCAGGCCGAAGCCGAGCGCGTGGCTGACTATCCGGGCCATCGCCACGACCTCGTCGGAAAGACCGCGCACAGCAAACTGATCGAGCATGCCCGCTTCCCAGTCAGGCCGCACCAGCCGATCCACGGGGAGCAGGGCCGCAAGCAACGCCGCAACCCACATGATGCCGCCCCCAGTGCGCGCGAGTAGTTCGCGGTCGGGGCCGACGGCGAAGGGAAACAGTGTCGCCACCAGCAGGAAAAAGACGATCGGCAGCCAGATGCTGCCGCTGCCCCAGGCGCGGCGCAGATCGCGGGCGAACAGCGCTGCGAGCGGCCGGATCATGCGCGCGCTCCGAGCCGCAGCTCGCGTTGGTCAGGCAAAGCCAAATCGAAATGCGAGGCGAATAATATGGCGCCGCCGCTGGCGCGGTGCCGCGCAATGACTGCGCGCAGCATGTCGAGCGAAGCGGCGTCAAGGCCGTTGCCCGGTTCGTCGAGCAGCCACAGTTGCGCGCCGCTGGCAATGGTGCGCGCCAGCACGGCACGTTTGCGTTGGCCCGTGGACAACATGGCGACAGGAACATCGGCCAACGGGGCAAGGGCCATTGCGTCCATCGCTGCGCTAATGGCGGGGGGATCCGCACCATCAAGCGGGCCCCAGAATGCCAGCGCGCGCGCAAGAGGGAGCTCGGGGTCGAGCGCAGCGCGTTCGTCGGCCAACGCCAACAGCGCAGGGCGGGTGACGGTGCCCGCTTCAGGCGGCAGCAGCCCGGCGACAAGACGGAGCAGGCTGGACTTGCCAACGCCATTGGGGCCGCGCACCCATAATGCCTCGCCCGGTACGAGCGCGAAGCCGACATCTTTGAACAGCAGCCGTCCGCCGCGGATGCAGGTTAGGTCGTTACAGGCCAGCAACGGCGTCAAATGCCATCCTCGATCGCGTGCATGTCATCGTCCGAAAAGCCGAAATGATGCCCGATTTCGTGGATCAGGACATGGCGGATCAGGTGATCGAGCCGTTCGCCGGTTTCGACCCATTCGACCAGAATGGGGAGGCGATAGAGTGTCACAACGTCGGGTATTGCACCCGATTCCTCGACCGATTTTTGTGTCAGGGGGCGGCCGGAATAAAGACCAGTCAAATCATAGGGATGCTCGATCTCCATCGCGGCTAGGGTTTCGGCATCCGCGACATCCTCGATGCTGAGCAGCAGGCCGGCGATATGGGGACGGAAGGCGTCGGGCATCGCCGCTAGCGCGGCTTCGGCAAGCGCGAGGAACGCGTCCTCGTCGGGCGCGGCACCGGCATAGGGGGCAGGGGTCGGCTTGTTGTCCATCGCGCTTCGCCTTATGGCTGACGGGGCAAAGGAGCAAGCGATGGCGGTAGCGCGGTTGAACGAAGCGGAGCGGGCGGCGTTGCTAGCGGCGCATCCCGACTGGGTCCACGACAACGCGCGCGACGCAATCGTCCGTACTCTGACATTCCGCGACTTTGCGCAGGCTTTTGGTTTCATGGCACGGGTGGCCATTGTTGCTGAGAAAATGGACCACCATCCCGAATGGTCCAATGTCTATAACCGCGTCACAATTTTACTGACCACGCATGATTACGATGGGTTGTCGCAGCGCGATGTGGCGCTTGTGCAGGCGATTGACGCGATGCTGTTGGAATCAAGCGATTCATAATAGTTGCATCGCGACGTGGTTAATCTAACCTCAACTGCGCAAATCACTTCTGACCGAATGTTCCTTGTCGTTCGGTTGACATGGAATGGGTCGCAATTCTCTCGGGGATGACTTGTAAAGGGCGCGTGAACCTCGCGCGCTAACATCGTCTGTGGGGAGAATGTTATGAAAATGATCTGCTGTTTAGCAGCCGCTATGCTGCTCGCGCCGTCAGCTGCCGTTGCCGAAACCTTTACCTTCAACGCGCAAGAAGCGGCAGGAGCGGTTACGACGGGAACCACCGGACCCGATGGGCGTGTGATGCAGGGGCGCTACTGGACCGGCACCAGCGAGGTGACCTGGGCTGATGGCAAGAAATCGACCGAAAAGTTCACCTGTATTTCCAACACCCAGCCGCCGAATGATGCGATTTTCATGTTCCATGGGACGTGCGATTCATCGGGTCCCGACGGCAGCTATTCCAGCGTTTGGGGCTGCAATGTTGTCGATGCTGCTAAGATGACGACTGCGTGTGTCGGCGGACTTTATGGCAAGACCGGCAAATACGCCAAAAAAGGTGGAACGATGACCTATCACGGCACCGGCACGAAAGGGACGGGCACGGGCCAAATCAGCGAATGATATGATAAATGTTGATCGCCGTCACAGGCAACACCCGTGACGGTGGTCGGCCATTCAACTTTGAGTCAAACTCAAATTATTGCCGAACGGGTCGTTGAACCAGGCGATCTTGGCACCGCCGCCGGGTGCGGACCAAATCCCGCGCTCATCCTGGCCAAAACCGTCGTAAATCAGAAGTTCCACGCCGCGCGCCTTAAGCTCGTCGACCATGGCTTCGATATCATCGACCCGCCAGCCAAGGACGGTGTGGGCGTGCGCGGCATAGTCGGGGACGAAGCTGACCCGCAGCATGGTGCCGCCGAGGTCATAAACGAGCGCGAAATCATCCTCCGAGACCAAAGTCAGACCGAGCTTTTCGGTGTAGAAATTACTCGCAGCATCGCGCTCCGGCACCAGCAAAAAGGCGATGGGCGCGATACCGCCAAGTCCGGCCATGACAAACACTCCGACAAGAGAGCGAGGCCGGATTAAACTCCAGCCTCGCGCTCCATATCAGAACTTCGTGTCCACGCTAAGCGTGTAGGCGCGGCCGCGCGGGTCGGCGACGCGGGGTTCCCAGCTCGATCCCGAACCCAGGTTGCTGTCGTAGGTGATGGCAAATGGCGGGTCGCGGTCGAACAGATTTTTCACCCCGAAGTTGATCCGGAAGCCTTCGATGCCGGTGTAGGCGAGCGAGAAATTATAGGTCACATAGTCGCTCACGCGCTCGACATCATTGGGTGGGTTGATAGCTCCGCTGGCAACGCCGGGTAACTGCTGGTTGTCATAGCCCGAGCGGAAAATCTGTGACAGGCTGACCATGAAGTCTTCGTTTGACCAGTTGATGAAGGCATTGTGTTTCCAGCGCAGCCCTAGGTCGCCGGCAAAGGTGAAGACGCCAATACGATCGGCAAAAGCCGCAGTTGGAACAACTTTTTCCTTTTTCTGGAGCAGGTAAGTGCCGTCCATCCCGATGGTGAGATCGCCCTTGGCGACATCGAAGCGTGCGCGCCCGGCGACGTCGATGCCCTGCGTCCGGGTGCTCCCGGAGTTAACCCAGGTGCGTTCAATGGCTTCCAAAACGCCGCCTGCGCCCCGGATGAAGCGTTCCTGAAGGTCGGCGTAATTTTCCAGCAGCTGATCGATGCTCAGGATCTGGATCGTGCCTTCGCGGTCGATTTTCCACCAATCAACCGCAAGACTGAAATCAGCCGACGGTTCGATCACGATACCCGCCGTGAATTGTTCCGATGTCTCGGGTGCTAGGTTGGGTTGACCGCCGCTGATGATATCGACGTTGGCAACAACGGCGCAGCCTGCCACCGCCGGATTGGGGGCCAGCGGGGTAGCGCAGGTTTCAGGGTCGGCAAAGCCTCGTCCGGTGTACAGCGCTTCGGTCCGGCCGTTGAAAATCTGGTTGAACGACGGGACGCGAAACCCGGTATTGTACGACCCGCGGAACAGCAGCCAAGGCGCAGGGCGATATTTTGCCGAAACTTTCGGGTTCGTTGTGGTGCCAAAGCCATCATAGTCGTCGATGCGGATGGCGCCAGTGAGTTCGAACCCATCGAAAATGGGTAACAACACTTCGGCATAGGCCGCCTTGATATCGCGGCTGACCCCGGCCAGTGCATTGCCGTCATCAAACGGGGCCGCGATAATCACGGGGCGCGCGGCTGCTGCGCGCACGTCGCCGTTGAATTTGTAGGTTTCGCGGCGGTAGTCGATTCCGACAGCGGCCTGCACCGTGCCACCTGGAAGCTCAAACAAATCGCCCGAAACCGAGCCATCGACTTGGGTGAGGCGATAGCGGCCGCCGTAAAGGATTGTGCCTTCGGCTGACACGGCGTCGAGCATGGCCAGCGCCTGCGCGGACTGGGTCTGACCCGGGAACAGAAACGGGTTCAGCACGCCGCTGTTGAGGACGCCGATAATCCCTGCGCCGGTCGCGCCGGGGGCAATTGGCGCGTTGGGATCATTGGTGCCATTGGCCAATGTTCCGCGGAAATAATATCCGCTGCCCAGAACCGATTCGGATTCGCTTTGCGCGCGTGATACCCCGACCTGATAGTCCCAGCCTTTGAACAACGGCCCTTCCGCCGCCAAAGCATAGGTTTGCGTCTGGGTGTCGGTGGTGATTTCGCGCGGGCCGCATTCGATGCAGCGCCAGCGATAGGAGAGGGCCGGTGTTGCCGCCAGCAGCGGGCCAAATGTCGGGAAATTGCTGGTCAAAATGCCTGCCAGCCGATCAAACTGCGCCTCGTTCACACCGACGATGCGGCGATAGGCATAGTTTTGCGTGGTTGTGTTCGGGGTCAGCTGAAGGTTGGAGAAGCGCTTCGCCGCCGTGGCGTCCGACCCGGTGACTTCGAGCGATACGCGGTGTTCGCCCAGCGCCAACACCCCGCGCCCGAACCAGGTCCAGGTGTCGAGCGGCTGTTGCAGCACCGCTGCGCGGCCCGTGTCCCATGCGCAGGCAAATTCGGCCTGCGGGAAAGCCCAGATTACCGGATCATAAGGAGCCTGACCATCAACCGCGCCGCAGCCCGCCTGACCCGGCAAATCGAGCACGTTAATCCCGCCCGTGGCGCGCAACGTGGTTGAACCGGGCAGAAAAGGTGCGGTGGCGTTCTGGTACGCCGTGCCCGCCAGCGGAATGAAGGTGGCAAAGGGCGTGCCGCGCGTATCGACCGAGAGGCCGCGATCAGGCTGAAAAGTATTGACGAAATCGCGCTGGTCGCCGCGCAGCGCCTTGGCGGTCGAATAGCTGACCGACGCCATGATGTTAAAGCCTTGCTCGTCGAGATCGCCGTAGCCCGCAATGGCCGAAGCACGATAGCGCGGCGAATCGCCGCGTTCGGTGATGTCGATAAAACCACTCAGCCCGAGGCCCTGATAATCGGTGCGGGTGATGAAGTTGATGACCCCGCCGATGGCATCGGTGCCGTAGATGGCCGACGCGCCGTCCTTCAGCACTTCGACGCGTTCCAGCGCCGCGAACGGGATTTGATTGACATCAACCGCGCCGCCGTTGAGGCCGTGGGCCGCGACGCGGCGGCCGTTGAGGAGAACCAGCGTCGCCGACGATCCCTGACCGCGCAGGTTGGCGAACGAAGCGCCATTGTTGCCGCGTTGCTGCCCGTCAACGACATCGGCGTTGGAGGCAAGATTGTCGCCTGCGGTGCCATTGGCGGTGAGATACTGGACCAGCTGTTCGGGGCTGCTGATACCCTCGCGCTCCAGCTCGGCCGTGCCAATCACCTGCAGAGGCAGGGCGCTGTCGTTGGGATCGCGTTTGATGCGGGATCCGGTGACAACCATTTCGCGGGTGTCGACCGTTTCATCCGCTGCGCTTGGCAGCGCAATTTGGCTTTCTTCGGCGGTCTGCGCCAAGGCAGGCATCGCAAAGAGGGCGGCGACCGTGCCGCCAGCAAGCAAGGACGAACGGATAGCGGTCAAACTGCGCATGAAAATTTCCCCCGTTTGGCGCGCGACGACTCTTGTCTGTCAACGCTTTGTCATTAAGCCGCAATTGTCTTGATATTGCCAGTGGCAAATCGACTGGTCCGGACAAATTTTTTGCCATTCGCCTCACCCGATTTGCACGCTTTTGCTTGACTTAGGACCGATAGGCCCTATGCGCCGCGGCGTGTTGATCGGTTTTGCCGGTCAGCTCCGTCCGAGACAGTTGGTGCACGGGGTTTTCCCGCGCTTAATTTCCAGCCGAGACGGGGACAGTCATAAAACGGCCCTTTCGCCCGCCGCAGGTGCGCGTTCGGCCCGGCTACCCCCTTAGGACATTCGTTTGCAGTTTGGTGCGCGCCCCGGCGCGCGCCTGCCTGTGGTTCAAACCGTCCGGTGGTCCGCCGCCGGGCAATTAGAGTGGAGTTATGGCATGGATCGTGCTCAAAAGGCCGAAGCCGTATCGACGCTGAACGCAACGCTGTCCTCAGCAGCCTCGGTTGTGGTAGTCCGCAACCTGGGCCTGACCGTCGCCCAGTCGACGGCGCTGCGAACGGCTATGCGGGATGCCGGTGCGTCCTTCAAGGTCACGAAGAACCGTCTTGCCAATATCGCGCTCGAAGGCACCGCTTACACCGGTCTGTCAGACATGCTGACCGGTCCGACTGCTCTGGCCACCTCGACCGATCCGGTCGCGGCAGCCAAGGTCGCAGTTGAATTTGCCAAGACCAACGACAAGCTTGAAATTGTTGGTGGCGGCATGGGCGATACCGTCCTCGACGTGAACGGCGTGAAGGCTCTGGCCTCGCTGCCCTCGCTCGACGAGCTGCGCGCCAAGATCATTGGTCTGGTGCAGGCTCCGGCCACGAAGCTGGCGCAGATCACTTCTGCCCCGGCTGGCCAGTTGGCGCGGGTCTTTGGCGCATATGCGACCAAGGATGCAGCATAATTATCGTACCCTGTTTTGAAACATGAACCGGGTGCGTCCCGGAATTTTGGAGAAATACAATGGCTGATCTTGCAAAGCTTGTTGACGACCTGTCGGCACTGACCGTTCTTGAAGCGGCAGACCTGTCGAAGATGCTGGAAGAAAAGTGGGGCGTTTCGGCCGCCGCTGCTGTCGCCGTGGCCGCTGGCCCGGCCGCTGGTAGCGCTGCCCCGGCTGCTGAAGAGCAGACCGAATTCGACGTCATCCTGACCGGTGACGGCGGCAACAAGATCAACGTGATCAAGGAAGTCCGCGCCATCACCAACCTGGGCCTGGGCGAAGCCAAGGCGCTGGTCGAAGCCGCGCCGAAGGCCGTCAAGGAAGGCGTCAACAAGGCTGAGGCAGAAGACCTCAAGAAGCGCCTTGAGGCCGCTGGTGCGACCGTCGAACTGAAGTAATTCAGGCGGCGTCCGTTTCGGACAAGAAAGGGGCGGTTCCCGCAAGGGTGCCGCCCTTTTTCGTGCTCGAACGTCAGGCAGCGGCGCAGCGCGCAGCAATGGTGCCCAGGATGTAGTCGAGTTCGGCCGCCAAGCGTTGCTGCGACGCCGCCCGGTCCAGCGCCGAATGTTCCAC
This sequence comes from uncultured Sphingopyxis sp., assembly GCA_964401155.1. Taxonomy (GTDB): domain Bacteria; phylum Pseudomonadota; class Alphaproteobacteria; order Sphingomonadales; family Sphingomonadaceae; genus Sphingopyxis. The sequence goes on along the minus strand of CAYNXF010000016.1, from coordinate 8,332 downwards.
CATCATCGGCATGGAGAGCGACAGGCGCAGCGTCGCGGCAAAGTGGCCTTCGGCGAGACGGCGGGCGCGGACCGGCTGGCCGACGCGGAATGCGGGTTGGCCCGGGGGCGGCGCGGCATGTGTTAGCGCGTGGTGGATTTTGCCCGCCGCGTCGAAATCGAGCATTGGCCAGCGCTGACTCATATCAAGCGTCGCCAGCGTTGCCGCCAAACAGGCGGGCATGGCGCCGTCCGGGCCGTCCGTTGGCAGCAGAGCAAGCCCATGTTTGGTGACCGCCGTCGCCAACGCGGCGCAGAAATCATCGACCATTTCAACCACGCGGGCTTCGTCAATGGCGCTGAAGCGTTCGATTTCGAACAGCGCGCCCGCGAGGCGCAGTGCAAGTCCGGGGTTGGATTCGTCGGCCAGCCGGTCGCGCCCGGGCCAGATCGCGGGCCATTCGGCGCTGCGAGCCAGCAGACGATAGCCATCGGTAAGTGGCGCAGCCGCGCTGACCAGCGCGTGCGGCACCAGCGCAAAGCCGCTGAACGGGGCGCCGTTCGCCGACTTGCTGCCCGTGGCGAGCACGACGCAGCCGAGGTCCAGGTAGGCGCGCACCGCCGCCGGGCTGATCCGTAGCTGACAGGCATCCACGACGATGGTGGCGGCCAAGCCAAAACGGGCGGAGAGGACAGCGCAATCATCAAGGCTCGGCAGGGTGAGCCCGGTTTTTGAGCCGTGCACGACATGGATGACCGGATGCTCACCCGCTGCAATGGCCTCGTCGGCGCGGTCGGCAAGGTCGGCGGCGATTGCGGCGCTGGCGCGCGGGGTGCCGTCGACATCGCGGATGGGAACGTCGACCAGCCGGTTGGCGGCGTGCCTCGGGTCGATGGGGTCGGCGGTGGTTACTGCTGCCCCGATGGCGGTACGGTCGGCGAAGAAGCGACCGGCCGCGCTGTGGATACAGCCGCTGCCAACTTCGTCGCGGCCCAACAATATGCCGCAAATTGGTCCCGCCGTTGACGGTGCTGCCGCAAGGCCGACATATTCAAGGTCGGTACCAGAGGCGGCAATGACAATGGCGCTGTCGCCATTGCTGTAGAGTGCGACAATGCGGGCGCGTAGCTCATCTAGCGCGGCGGCATATCCCGCCGCCGTAGCGAGGTCATCAAGGCGGTGCGTCCAATGTTCGGCGAGATACGCCAAGGCATCGGCAGTGATGCTGCTGATCGTCGAGCTGCCAAAAGCCAGCCCTTCGAACGGCGTGACGGTGGCGAAATATTTGTTGCGCCCGTCGGGACCGGGCCGAATACGTTCGTCACCGCCTGTGATGATAGCGGCCAATATGGCGGCTTCGTCGGAACTGGCGGCGCGCGCCTGCAAATCGGTGGCCAAGGGGAGAAACTCCTGTAGGTCGTGGCGGGGCCGCGCCGCCCCTTACTCTGGTGGGCGGGTGAATTGCAAACGGGATGCGATGCCGCTATCGGACCCGCCGAAAGAGACGCTATGCCACAACAAATCACCCCCACCCGCTTGAGCGATGCCGCGCGCCGCGACCTTCGCATTATGTATATCGCCAAGCACGTCTTTTGGGACGGTGCGCTCCATCCGGAGGATGGCAATCATGCCGTCTATCATCTGGAAATGCGCGACACGCTGGCGGGGCTGGGCATCAACCTGAAGCTCGCCAATAATTATCAGGCGCTGTTTGAAAAGCCCGACGCCGACTTTGTTTGGCCGATGCTCAACCGGGGAGGCTTTTTCAATTCTGAAATGCTGTTGCCGCTGCTGTGTACGCGGCTGGGCATCCCCTATTTGGGCGCATCGCCGATCTTGCGCGGGGCGTCGGATGACAAGGCGCTGACCAAGGGCGAGACGCGGCGGATGGGCGTGCCGACGATGGACTGGACGGTCTATCGCTGCGGCGCGCCGATTGATCCGATGCGGGCGCCGGATGCGAAGCGCTGGGTGGTCAAACCCAACAACAGCTCGGCAAGCTGGGGCATCGGTGATGCGACCAGCCGCGACGGTATTGCCGAAGCAGTGGCGCGCATCCATGCTGAGGGGCACGATGCCATCGTCGAGCCCTTCTTTGCCGGCAGCGATGTCGAGGTGCCGGTCATCACCCTGAATGGGCGGCCGCACATCTTGCCGATGATGATCTTCCGCCAGGCTGATCCCGACCATTTGCGCACTTACGCTGAAAAGCGCGATCTGGTCGACCGCAGCCAGAAATATAGCCTCGATTATTTCGAGCAGCCCGCCGATGTTGTCGCGCGCATCACCGCGATGACCGAGAAGCTGATCGAGATTTTCTGGCCGTTCGATTTCGGGCGCTTCGAGTATCGGCTGAACGAGGCCAACGGCGAGGTGCAGTTTCTGGAGGTCAACCTCAGCTGCAACCTGTGGTCGGAAAAAGTGTTCGGGCGCGCGGCGGTGGCGGCGGGCTTGACCCAATCCGACCTGATTGAAACCATTTTGGCCGAAAGCCTGATCCGTCAGGGTCTGGCCGAGCGGGTGGGCTGACCATGCCCGCCACCATTGCGATCATGGCCGGTCGCCGCCCGGGCGGCACCGACGCGCTGGCGGCGGCCCATGGTGTCGCCGATAAATGCCTCGTGCCGGTCGCGGGCCGGCCGATGATCCTCTATGTGCTGGATGCCGCCATCGCCAGTGGCGCTAGCGATATCGTCGTTTCGAGCCACTATGCCGGGCTGCCTGATGAGCTGGCACTGCAGATGTCACCAGCCGATCTCGCCCGCGTGCGGTTTGTGGCGGCTGCTGACAATCTGGCCGACTCAGTGCTGACCGCGGCGCAAGGCGCCGCATTCCCGTTGCTCGTAACCACGGCCGATGCCTGTTTGCTGTCCGCAGCGACGATCCGCGAAATTGACGAGCAGGCAGAGGCGGCCGGAGCTGATGCAGCGGTGGGCCTAGCGCGCAAGGGCGATGTGCTGGGCGTCCACCCCGACGGGCAGCGGCGCTTTTATCCCTTTGCCGATGTCGAGGTGTCGAACTGCAACGCCTATTGGCTGGGCAGCGCCAAGGCGTTGCGTGCCGCCGAGACTTTTCGCGGCGGCGGGCAATTCATCAAGAAACCGATGCGCGTGCTGAAGGCCTTCGGCCTCATCAACTTGCTGCGTTTCCGCTTTGGATTGGGGCCGCTCGAAAAGGCGTTCGTGCGGCTGGGCCGTCCCTTGCGCCTCAAGCTCGTGCCGGTTTTGGTAAGCGACGGCGCGGCCGCGATCGACGTTGACAACGAACGATCGCACCGCGTCACCCAGGAAGTACTGGCGGCGCGTTCCGCCGCCTGACGTCGACCCTTATTGCTTGACGGGGCGTGCCGACTGAATTGCGACTTCGCCCAGACCCGACATGTCACGGTCGACGATGTTGCAATTGCCTTTAAAGCGCGGCTTGTCGCACACTTCCCATTTCTCGCCTGGAAAAACGGCGATGCTGCCTACGTTCATTTCCAGCATCAGCGACGAGCGCGGGGTATCGACCATATAGTTTTCGCCCGAGAAGTTCTGGCCTTTGTAAAGGCGCATCGTCCCGGCCTCGGTCTTGGGCTTGGCAACGGGCGCCTGCTGCGCGTTGACCATCACAGCGGGGATCAGGGCGAACGCGGCAGCGATGGCAAGAAATTTCATGACCTTGGACCTTTTGGGAATGGATTGAATCTCAACGGCTTCAAAGCGCCATTGTTGTGTCTCGTCAATGGTCAAGCGGCCAAGCGGGTAACAGGCGTCGATGAACAGCGGATTGCCGACCAGCGTTTGACAGCGATGCCGGTAATTCCTATATCCGTCGTCATCAGGCATCCGGGAAGCGAGCCGCCCTTGCGCAGCGGTTCCACAGAATTGGGTGCCCGACACTGACAGGCGTATTGAAAGCTGCGGTTTCCGGCAACGGAGACTTGCGGCTTTTTCGTGTCGGTTTCGCGCCCCAAGTCATTCATAAGGCGAGATTAGTCACCCATGGCAACCAAGGCAAAGGCAGCGGCATCGGCCGCCGGTCAGACGGTCGCAGCGACCCCGGTCAAGCGCATCCGCAAATTGTTCGGCAACATCCACGAAGCGGTGGAAATGCCGAATCTGATCGAAGTGCAGCGCGACTCGTACGAACAGTTTCTGCGCTCCGATCCGTCGATCGGCTATGTCTCTGGCCTGGAAAAAACGCTGCGCAGCGTTTTCCCGATCCGCGATTTCGCCGGCACCGCCGAGCTCGACTTTGTATTCTACGAACTTGAGCCGCCGAAGTATGACGTTGAAGAATGCCGTCAGCGCGGGATCACCTATGCCGCGCCGATGAAGGTGACCCTGCGTCTGATCGTGTTCGAGGTCGACAGCGAAACCGAAACGCGCAGCGTGCTCGATATCAAGGAGCAGGACGTCTACATGGGCGACATGCCGCTCATGACCGAGAATGGCACCTTCTTTATCAACGGCACCGAACGCGTGATTGTGTCGCAGATGCACCGTTCGCCCGGTGTGCTGTTCGACCATGACCGCGGCAAGACGCATTCTTCGGGCAAATATCTGTTCGCCGCGCGCGTCATCCCCTATCGCGGTTCGTGGCTGGATTTTGAATTCGACGCCAAGGACATCGTCAACGTCCGCATCGACCGCAAGCGCAAGCTGCCGGTGACGTCGCTGCTCTATGCGCTGGGCATGAATGGTGAGGATATCCTCAACTATTTCTATGACCGCGTGGTGTTCCAGCGCGCCGAAAGCGGCTGGAAAGTGCCCTTCATCCTGGAAAATTGGCGCGGCGCGAAGCCTGCCTTTGACGTTGTAGACGCCAAGACGGGTGAAGTCGTGTTCGCCGCTGGCCACAAAATCTCGCCCCGCCTTGCCAACAAGGCGGCGAAGGATGGGCTCGATACGCTGCTGATCCCGACCGAGGAAATCTTTGGCCGCTATTCGGCCTATGACCTTATCAACGAGACCACCGGCGAGATTTATATCGAAGCGGGCGACGAGGTGTCGGCCGACAATCTGGAAAAGCTGGACAAGGCCGGTATCGACCAGCTGGTCCTGCTCGACATCGACCACAACAACACGGGGCCGTGGATCCGCAACACGTTGAAGGCCGATAAGGCCGAAGACCGCGATCAGGCGCTGTCGGATATTTACCGCGTCATGCGCCCCGGCGAACCGCCGACGCGCGAAACGGCCGAAGCGCTGTTCGCAGGGCTGTTCTTTGACGCCGAACGCTACGATCTGTCGGCGGTAGGCCGCGTCAAGCTGAACATGCGCCTGGGGCTGGACGTGGATGACAGCATCACCACGCTGCGCGCCGATGACATTCTGGCCGTGGTCAAGGAGCTGGTGAACCTGAAAGACGGCAAGGGCGAGATTGACGATATCGACAATCTTGGCAACCGCCGCGTCCGTTCGGTCGGCGAGCTGCTTGAAAACCAGTATCGCGTTGGCCTGCTGCGGATGGAGCGCGCGGTCAAGGAGCGGATGAGCTCGGTCGATGTGTCGACGGTCATGCCCAATGACCTGATCAACGCCAAGCCGGCGGTGGCTGCGGTGCGCGAGTTTTTTGGCTCGTCGCAGCTGTCGCAGTTCATGGACCAGACCAACCCGCTGTCCGAAGTGACGCACAAGCGCCGCGTGTCGGCGCTTGGGCCGGGTGGTCTCACCCGCGAGCGCGCGGGCTTTGAAGTGCGCGACGTCCACCCGACGCATTATGGCCGCATCTGTCCGATTGAAACGCCCGAGGGGCCGAACATCGGGCTGATCAACAGCCTCGCGACCTTTGCCCGCGTCAACAAATATGGCTTTATCGAAACGCCGTATCGCCGCGTCGTCGACGGCAAGGTGACGGCCGAAGTCGTCTATCTGTCGGCGATGGAAGAGCAAAAGCACACCGTCGCACAGGCCAATGCCGATCTTAACCCCAACGGCAGCTTTGTCGACGAGCTGATTTCGGCGCGCGAGGGCGGCGAGTTTCTGATGGCCCCGCGCGAGCAGGTGACCCTGATGGACGTCAGCCCGAAGCAGCTGGTTTCGGTTGCGGCATCGCTGATCCCGTTCCTGGAAAATGACGACGCCAACCGCGCGCTGATGGGTTCGAACATGCAGCGGCAGGCCGTGCCTTTGCTGCGTGCCGAAGCGCCGCTGGTCGGCACCGGCATGGAACGCACGGTGGCACGCGATTCGGGCGCAGCGATTGCGGCCCGGCGCGGCGGCGTGGTCGATCAGATCGACGCCACCCGTATCGTCATTCGCGCGACCGACGGGGTCGAGCCCGGCAAGTCGGGCGTCGACATTTACCGTCTGCAGAAATTCCAGCGCTCGAACCAGAATACCTGCATCAACCAGCGGCCACTGGTGAAGGTGGGCGACAATATCCGTGCGGGCGAAATCATCGCCGACGGTCCGTCGACCGAGCTGGGCGAACTGGCGCTGGGCAAGAATGTGCTCGTCGCCTTCATGCCCTGGAATGGCTACAACTACGAAGATTCTATCCTCATTTCCGAGCGTATCGTGAAGGATGACGTCTTTACGTCGATCCATATCGAAGAATTTGAAGTCACCGCGCGCGACACGCGGCTTGGGCCCGAGGACATCACGCGCGACATCCCCAACGTTGGTGAAGAAGCGCTGCGTAACCTCGACGAGGCGGGCATTGTCTATATCGGTGCCGAAGTCGGTCCGGGCGATATTTTGGTCGGTAAGATCACGCCCAAGGGCGAAAGCCCCATGACGCCGGAAGAAAAGCTGCTGCGCGCCATTTTCGGCGAAAAGGCGAGCGATGTGCGCGACACTTCGCTGCGGCTGCCGCCGGGCGTGTCGGGAACGGTCGTCGAAGTGCGGGTATTCAACCGCCACGGTATCGACAAAGACGAGCGCGCGATTGCGATCGAGCGCGAAGAAATCGAACGGTTGAAGCAGGATGCCGACGACGAGCGCGCAATCTTGAACCGGGCGACCTTCTCCAGCCTGAAGGAAATCCTGATCGGTCAGGCGTCGAGCGCCATGCCCAAGGGTTTCAAGAAGGGTGATGTCATCACCGAGGCGATGCTGGTCGAGATGGACCGGGGCGACTGGTGGAAGGTCGCGGTGGCCGACGATGCCGCGCAAGCCGCGCTCGAGGCGATCAAAGGCCAGTATGACGAGGCGATCAAGCGCATCAACGACAAGTTCGAGGATCGCGTCGAAAAGCTGCAGCGCGGCGACGAGCTCGCACCGGGTGTCCTGAAGTCGGTCAAGGTGTTCGTCGCGATCAAGCGCAAGCTGCAATCGGGCGACAAGATGGCTGGCCGTCACGGCAACAAGGGCATCATCAGCCGCATCCTGCCGCAGGAAGACATGCCGTTCCTTGAAGATGGCAAGCCGGTTGACGTGGTGCTCAACCCGCTTGGTGTGCCGAGCCGCATGAACGTCGGCCAGATCCTGGAAACGCACCTCAGCTGGGCCGCGCACGGGCTGGCCAAGCAAGTGCAGGATGCACTGGAGGATTGGCGGATCGCCAACCCCAACCCGCAAGCCGGCAAGCCGCCCGAAGCGGTGCGCGAGGCGCTGGTTACAGCCTATGGCGATGAATATGCTGCGGAAATCACGGCGCGTAACGACGAGCAAGTGATCGAACTGGCAGAAAACCTTGGCCTCGGCGTGCCGTTTGCGACGCCCGTGTTCGACGGCGCGCGCGAGAGCGATGTGTCCGACATGCTCGAGCGTGCGGGCCTAGACAAATCGGGTCAGGTTGACCTGTATGACGGGCGCACGGGCGAAAAGTTCGACCGCAAAGTGACGGTGGGGTATAAATATATCCTCAAGCTGCACCATCTGGTCGACGACAAAATCCACGCCCGCTCGATCGGCCCCTACAGCCTGGTCACCCAGCAGCCGCTGGGTGGTAAGGCGCAGTTCGGTGGCCAGCGTTTCGGCGAAATGGAGGTGTGGGCGCTGCAGGCCTATGGCGCGGCCTACACGCTTCAGGAAATGCTGACGGTGAAGTCCGACGACGTCATCGGCCGCACCAAGGTGTACGAAGCGATCGTCAAGGGCGACGACACGTTCGAGGCGGGGATCCCCGAATCGTTCAACGTGCTCGTCAAGGAAATGCGCTCGCTGGGTCTCAACGTCGAACTGTCCTCCTATGCGGAGGAAGACCCCGACGAAGGCCCTGAAGCCCTGCCCGAAGCCGCCGAATAACAATCTTGCCTCACCCCCCGCGCCGCGCGCGGGGGGCAGTGGAGCGAAATGATGAACCAGCTTACCAATTTCATGAACCCGGTCGCGAAGCCTGAAACCTTCGACATGATCAAGATCGGCATCGCCAGCCCGGAGCGCATCCGCTCGTGGTCGTTCGGCGAGATCAAGAAGCCCGAAAC
>CAYNXF010000015.1:17120-78456 GCA_964401155.1 uncultured Sphingopyxis sp. | reverse complement strand
GGCGGAAACTTTGTGCGCACCATGCTGCGGCTGATGCGCGAGCGCGACGCGCTGAATGTCGTGCACGACCAGATTGGCGCGCCTACGCTAGCCAGCGGGCTGGCGGCGACCATCTGGGCGCTTGCGGGACAGGGAGCGACGGGCATTTTCCACCACCGCGATGCCGGGGTGGCGAGCTGGTATGACTTTGCTGTCGCCATCCAGGAAGAGGCACTGGCGCTGGGAATGCTGACCCGCGCCATTCCCATTCGCCCAATCCCATCGAGCGCCTATCCCGTTCCGGCACGGCGCCCGGCCTTTTCACTCCTCGACGATAGTGCGACGCGCGCGCTATTGGGCGACGCGACGCCGCACTGGCGCGTCAATCTCCGCACCATGCTGAAAGAGGAACAGACGCTTGGCTAATTTGCTCGTGACCGGGGGCGCTGGCTTTATCGGCGGCAATTTCATGCACTATTGGCGGGCACGTCAACCGGGCGACCGGTTGATTATACTCGATGCGCTCACTTACGCGGGCAACCGGTCGACCATTGCCGATGTGCCAGGGGTTGAGCTGGTCGTTGGCAACATTTGCGATACGCCCTTGGTTGAGCGGCTACTGCGCGAACACGACATCGATACCGTCGTCCACTTCGCCGCCGAAAGCCACGTCGACCGCTCGATCAGCGCTCCCGACGCCTTTATCGAAACCAATGTCGTGGGCACCCACAGCTTGCTCAAAGCGGCGCGGAGCGTGTGGCTTGAAGGGTCGGGGCGGTCGCACCGCTTCCACCATGTTTCGACCGACGAGGTTTATGGCTCGCTTGGCCCCGATGATCCTGCGTTCAGCGAAACCACCGCTTACGCCCCCAATTCGCCCTATTCGGCGTCAAAGGCCGCGTCGGACCATCTGGTGCGCGCCTATCACCACACCTTTGGCCTCAACGTCACGACCAGCAATTGCTCGAACAATTATGGGCCCTACCAATATCCCGAAAAGCTGATCCCGCTCTTCCTGATCAACGCCCTGTCGGGCAAGGCGCTGCCCATTTACGGCGACGGCATGAATGTCCGCGACTGGCTGCACGTCGAGGATCATTGCCGCGGGATCGAAGCTGTCATCGCGCGCGGCCGCGCGGGCGAGACCTATAATATCGGCGGCGGGCAAGAGCTGCCCAACCTCATGGTCATCGAAGAGATCTGCAAAGGCGTCGACGCCGCCTTCGCCGCTGAGCCAGACTTGGCGAAGCGCTATCCCGACGCGCCCGCCGCCAAGGGACAGCCGACTGCATCGCTCAAAACCTTTGTCGAAGACCGCAAGGGCCATGACCGCCGCTACGCTATCGACGAAACCAAGTCGCGCGAAGAGCTGGGCTATGCGCCCACGCGCAACTTCACCGAAGGCTTTGCGCAAACGCTCGCTTGGTATTTGGCGAATGAGGGCTGGTGGCGACCATTGATGAAGGGTTGATGGTAAGCGGAGTTTGGCAGAGCCAGCGTGGTTCGCCATTGTCAGATTCCCCACTTACTGGACGCCGTGGCTTAACCGTCTCCTGCTTATTGGGAGTAGTCACTGCCCTCGCCGTAACGCCGGAACGTTCAATCGCAGGCTATCCATTATCTTGGAGCAATAGCGCGCACGCTTGGTTATGCCGATTGTATGACGTTGCGGCTTTTGTGCATCTTCGCTGTTCTGCCGGTCTGTGTTCTGACTGCACAACCCGCGCTGGCACAAGAGCTGCCAGCTAGCGGGTCTGCCCAGCCGGCAGCCGGCGAGCCGATTATCACTGACGATGAATTTGCGCGCGAAGTGCCGTCGCTCGACGATCCACCGCTGGAAAGCATCGCCGACTGGACGACTGCCGAGGATGCACGCGATGCCGCGCTGCCGCCCGACGTCACCAACCGGCTGACCGACGCGCCAGCTCTCGACCCATTGCTGGAACAACCGCTTCCGCCCATCGGTGAGTTTAATCTTGATTCACCTCCGGTCAGCGCCGACGGCAACAATGACGCGGCGGCACAGCAGGTCCGCTTTGCCTATAAAGTCGAGGGTTTGGCCAGTCAGGGTGAAACCGGCGACGCGCTGGGGCGGGTGCAGCGCCGGTTCCGAGCCCTGTCCGCACTGAGTAATCGCAACGGTCGTGCCGAAAGCCGTGCCGATCTGGCCGGGGCGACCCGCGGTGATCGCCAACTGCTCATCGACGTGCTGATCAGCGAGGGGTTTTTCGATGCGGGCGTTGAGGTGCGCTTCAACCGTGATGCGGCGGCCGGCGAAACAATCGACATTGTATTGGCGGCCGTGCCCGGGCGACGCTATTTCCTTGGCGAAATCGCCTTCATCGCCGCGCCGACCGTGCCGGGCGACCTCATCCGCCGCCATTTTCCTCTGGCACTGGGCGACTCAATCGTTGCCGACGATGTGATCGGAGCCGAGGCCAATTTGGCGCTCAAGCTGCCTGAAAATGGCTATCCCTTTGCAGCGGTGGGCGAGCGCGATATCGAACTCGACGAAGCCACCGGGCTTGGTGATTATATGTTGCCAGTTAACACGGGGCCGCGCAGTTATTTCGGCGAGATTATTGCCGAGGGCAACCTAGCGTTCGATACCGAACATGTTGCGCTGTTGCGCCGCTTCCGCACCGGCGAGCTCTATGATGCGCGCAAGATTGATGATCTGCGCGCGGCGATGATCGCCACCGGGCTGTTGTCGTCAGCATCCGTCGAGCCAGTCCCGAGCAGTCGCGTTGCGCCAGACGGCACGCCCTATGCCGACCTTCGCGTGCGGCAGGAGGCCGGGCCACCGCGCACGCTAGCCGCGAGCGCGGGCTACAGCACCGGGCAGGGGTTGCGGCTGGAAGGTAGCTGGACGCACCGCAACATGTTTCCGCCCGAGGGCGCGCTGACGGCGGCGATGGTCATCGGCACGCAGGAACAGTCACTGTCGGGTACCTTCCGGCGCAATAATGCCGGCAGCCGCGACCGCATTGTCGAGCTGGCGCTAGCCGCCGAGCGCAGCGATTTTGATGCCTTCAACGCCTACACCGGGCGGCTCAGCGGCACGATTTCGCGGGTATCGACGCCCATTTGGCAGAAGCGCATCACCTATGCCTATGGCTTTGAATTGCTCGCTACGTCGGAGACGCGGTTCGATGTGCTGCGATCGGCACGCGACCGGCAACTTTACTATGTCGCGGCGCTACCGCTGCAAGGGGGCTTTGACACGTCGGACGATCTGCTCGATCCCAAGCGCGGTTATCGTCTGACGCTGCGCCTGTCGCCCGAAACCGCGCTGGGCGATGGTTCGCGCCTCTATCTGCGCGGGCTGATGGAAGGCAGCTTTTATCAGCCCATTGGTGACAATATCGTGCTGGCAGGTCGTGCGCGGGTCGGGGCCATCAGCGGGACAACGCGCGCGTCGCTGCCGCCGTCGCGCCGCTACTATGGCGGCGGCGGCGGATCGGTGCGTGGCTTTGGCTATCAGCAGCTGGGTCCGCGCGATATCGAGGGTAATCCGCTTGGCGGACGCAGCCAGAATGAGGCGGCCGCCGAGGTGCGCTATCGCTTCGGCAATTTCGGCGTCGCGGGCTTTGTCGATGCCGGCCAGGTTTATGCCAGCAGCCTGCCGCGCTTTGACAACTGGCGCTTTGGCGTCGGCATTGGTGGCCGCTTTTACACCAATTTCGGGCCGATGCGGCTCGATGTGGCAACGCCAATCAACCGCCAGCCGGGCGAATCGCGCTTCACCGTCTATGTCTCGTTGGGTCAGGCCTTTTGAGCGTATCTGTGCGCCTTCTCAAATGGGTCACGGCGCTCGCAGCAATTGTGCTGATGCTGGTCGGTGCGGCCTATCTGTGGCTCGACAGCGCGTCCGGGCGGGCATTTGTGGCGCGGCAGATCAGCGGTTATGAGCTGGAAAATGGCCTGCGGTTTGAGGTGGGGCGGATCGACGGGTCACTCTACCGCGCAGCGACGCTAAAGGATGTGCGCATCCGCGATCCGCAGGGCGTGTTTGCCCGGCTTCCCGAGGTGCAGCTTGACTGGCATCCGCTGCGCTATTTGCGCGGCATTGTCGCAGTAAACCGGCTGGCGGCGCGCGAGATGCGGGTTCAGCGGCTGCCCGAACTCAGGATCGTGCCCGACCGGGGCGAGCCATTGCTCCCCGATCTCGATATCCGCATCGGCGAGCTTGCTATCGAGCGCATTGTGTTGGCTGCGGGTATAGCAGGCGAAGAGCGCGTCGCGCGGCTGACGGGGACAGCGCATCTTGCCGACCGGCGCGCGGTGGTCGATGCGGCGCTACTGTCCGATCGCGGCGACCGCTTGCTGTTAAAGCTCGACGCAGTACCGGACGACAATCAATTCGACCTAGCCCTTGCCGTCAACGCCCCAGCCAGCGGCTTGATCGCGGGCCTGAGCGGGCGCGCGGTGCCGATGACGGCGCAGTTGAGCGGCAACGGCAGCTGGCAGCGCTGGGACGGGCGGCTCACTGGACGCGCGGGAGCCGAACCGATAGCCGATGTCGCGCTTACTGCGCGTACCGGGCAGTTTTCGGCCAAGGGCTTTGTCACGGCGGCGCCGATCATGGCGCAGGGGGCGGGCGCGCGGCTGTTCGGCGCGCGCACCGACATTGATCTGACCGCCGCGCTGGCGGAACGCGTGGCCGATGTCAAAGGCAGCCTTGCTTCGTCCGTCTTCGTCGTGGGCGCTGACGGGGTCATTGATCTGGGCAGGGGCCGGTTTGGCGATCTGGCGCTGGATATACGTGTCGCGCGGCCCGCCGTGCTGGCGCCCAATTTCAGCGGCCGCGACGTGCGGGCACGGCTGCTGCTCAATGGCGATTTTGCCGCGCCGGTGGTGCGGTATAATCTGACCGCAGCGCGCCTCGCCTTTGACGCGACGATAGTGGAGGGGCTGGTGGCGAGCGGCGAAACGCGCAGCCGTGCTGACCGCATGATCATTCCGGTAAACGCACGTGCACGCCGGGTATCCGGCATAAACCCCGCCTTTGGCGAGCTGCTCACCAATGTGCGGCTCAACGGCGATCTGGCCTATGCCAATGGTCGGGTGTTGTCGGATAATCTGAAGGTTAAATCGGACCGTATCGACGCGACGGCAGTATTGGTCGGTGATTTTGCCTCCGGCCTGTATTCCGGCGGCCTAAAGGGACGTGTCGGGGCGTACCGCGTCGAATCGGTCGGGTTGTTCAATATCGACGCCGACGTTGCACTCAGGTCGCAGTCGCGCGGGTTTGTGCTGGACGGGACGGTGCGGGGACGGTCAACCCGCTTGTTCAGCCCGGGGGTGCAGAATTTCCTGGGTGGGCAGATGTTTGCGACCGCCGATATCACCTATGGCACCGACGGCGTGCTGCGCATACGCAACGCCAATGTCGTCGCTTCGCAGTTCCGGCTGAACCGCGGCAGCGGCACCTACGTCCCGGGCAGCGGGCGGGTGGTGTTCGACGGCAGCGGCTTTTCGAACAACTATGGTCCGATGACAGTTGCGTTGACGGGCAGCTTTGACCAGCCCCGCGCCCGTATCACCGCCACGCGGCCCGGCTTTGGGATTGGCCTCGCCAATGTTATGGCCGACGTCCGGCGCAGCCGCATTGGCTATGCCGTCGGCCTTACCGGCGCGACCGATTATGGCCCGGTGCGCGGCGACCTTGACATATTGGCGGGTGACGGGCCGCTGACCATCGACATTTTGCGCGGCGACATGGCAGGAATCGGCGTTTCCGGGCGCATACGGCAGGTCGCGGCCGGGCCCTTTGCTGGGACGCTGACGGCGTCAGGAGCGGGCTTTAACGGCACCATCGCGCTTTCCGCCGAGGGCCGATACCAGCGCGCTAAGGTCGCGGCGACGGCGAACAATATGGTGCTGCAGGGTACCCAGCGACTGGCCGTCCGGCGCGGCATCATCAATGCCGACATCATCCTGTTCGACGAGCCGCAGATCACCGCCGACGTGCAAGTGGAAAATGCCATGCAGGCGACGACCGAGATTGTCGCCGGACGCGGCAAAATTGCTTACCGCGGCGGCAACGGCACGGTGCAGCTGTTGGCGGAGGGTCGGGCCGCAGACACACCATTCCGCGTGGCAGCCAGCGGCGCGCTGACGCCGGCGTTGTGGCGCTTCACGGCGCGCGGACGCGCCAATGGCATTGATTTTGCTACTGTCGAGCCGCTGCGCATCGAGCCGGAGCAGGCGGGCTATCAGATAATGCCGGGCACTATCGCGGTGGCCGACGGCCGGGTGCAGCTGGCGGGCCTTTATGGCGAAGGGCTCATGCTGGAAACGCGGCTCGACCGGGTCAATCTAGCGGTGCTGAACCCGCTGCTGCCGGGGCTGGGGCTAGGTGGGCGCGCCAGCGGCAGTCTGGATTGGGAGCAGCCGTCATTGGCTGCACTTCCGCGCGCTGAGGCGCGGCTCAGCATCACGCGATTTACCCGCACCAGCATGGGCCAAATGTCGCAGCCAGTCGATGCCAGCCTTGTCGGGCGCCTGCTGCCCGAAGGTGGCAGCATACGCGCGGTGGTCCAGCGACGGGGGGCGACGGTGGGGCGGCTGCAAGTCGAGCTGAAACCGCTGCCGCCGGGCGCGGCGAACTGGACCGAGCGGTTGTTGGGCGCTCCGCTGTCGGGGGGTCTGCGCTATAATGGCCCCGCTGAAATTCTGTTTTCGTTGGCGGCGTTGCCCGACCAGAGCCTGACGGGGAACATCGGGGTGGCGGCCGACTTCGCCGGGCGACTTGACAGTCCACAGATCACCGGCGTGGTGCGCGCCAATGACCTAGTTTACGAGAATGAAAATTTTGGCACGCGGTTGACGCAGATCCGGCTGCGCGGCGAGTTCACCAACGACCAGCTCGACGTGAGCGAGATGACCGCGCGAGCGGGCGACGGCACTATCAGCGGTAGCGGCTTCGTCAATTTGAGCTCGGCCAAGGGCTTTCCGGTGCAACTCAACCTTGATCTTGATCGCGCGCGAATCGCCCGCAGCGAAATGATCAATGCCGCGGCAACAGGTCAGATTAGCGTCACCAACACCCAGGGCGGCGATGCGGTGGTCAGCGGTACGCTGCAACTGCCGCGAACGCGCTTCAAGATGATCCGTCAGGAGGCGCTCGAGGTCCGCACACTGACCGGAGTCCGGCGCAAAAGCCCGGCGGGGCGGCTGCGCGAAACCGGCGATGCCGACCCTATCAGTACGCTACCCAGCAATTGGAAGCTCGACATCCGGTTACAGGCCGACGACGAGCTATATCTCACCGGCATGGGATTGGAGTCCGAATGGCGCGCAGATCTGCGCATTACCGGCACCTCAGGCGCGCCGCTGATTTCCGGCGACATGGCGCTGGTGCGCGGCACGTTGGGATTTGCCGGGCGATCTTTCGAGCTGGAAAGCGGGCGGCTGAATTTCAATGGCGGCGCAGCGACCAACCCCTCGCTCCGCATCGCGGCGGCAAGCGTCGTGGACGGAACCACCGTGCGCGTGCTGCTCGAAGGGACGGGCGAACGACCCGAAATCACTTTTGCCTCCACCCCTGCACTGCCGCAGGACGAAATTCTGGCGCGGATCCTGTTCGGCAATTCGGTGGCCGAATTGTCGGCCTTGCAGGCGGTACAACTCGCCGCTTCGCTCAACAGCCTGCGTGGCGGCGCAGGCGGGCTGGACCCGGTGGGAGTGCTGCAATCGGCGGCCGGTATCGACCGGCTGCGTGTCATTGGTGCGGACCAGGATAATGGGCGTGGGATAGCCGTGGCGCTTGGCCAATATATTACGAACGATGTCTATGTTGAAATCGTCACAGACGCGCGCGGCTATACCGCCAGCCAGATTGAAATCAGCCTAACCCCGGCCTTGTCACTGCTTAGCCAAGTCAGCTCGCTTGGCGGTTCGAACTTCAACGTGCGCTACCGCAAGGATTACTGACTATGCGCCCCATACCGTTTTTACTGATCTTCGCTCTGGTCGCGTGTGCGCCCAGCTTTGACGAGCAATATGCCGATACCGAAAGGCAGCTGAAGGCCGACGCGGAGCAGCTGGACCGCGAAATGGCGGCCGAGGCGGCGAAGGAGCCGGGCGAGGATTGAGCTAGCAATCATCAAGGCTAGCCCCCGCGGCATCTGGCGAATGAGCACCGGTGGCTGCTCTCACCATTGATCAAAAGCCAGGGTCAGGATCCTGGTTTTGCGCAACCAAAGCCAAGCAGCGAAATTGCCCCGGTCGACCGTTCGACCGGGGCAATCTGCGTTGCTAGGTGCAGCAAGTGGCCACTTTATAGCCACCACTTGGATTGCTTAACGCAGCAGGTTCAGAACGCCCTGCTGGCTCTGGTTGGCCTGGGCAAGCATCGCGGTCGATGCCTGCGACAGGATCTGGGCCGCCGCCAGCTTGGTCGATTCCGCTGAGAAGTCAGCGTCCTGGATGCGCGACTTCGCTTCCGATAGATTGGTAGCAGTCGACGTCAGATTGTTGACGGTGGCTTCCAGGCGGCTCTGCGCCGCACCAACGTTGGCACGCTGCGTCGCAACCGTGTCGATTGCCGTGCTGACCACCGCCAGCGCGCTCGATGCGCCTGCTGCGGTCGACAGATCGACCGTGCCGACCGAAAGGCCCGTTGCGTTGAGCGACGTGAAGGCAATGGATACGGTCTGGCCGGTATCGACGCCCGTCTGGATCGAAAACGTCGTTGCTGCGTCGAACAGGTTCACACCGTTAAAGTCGGTGCGACCGGCGATGTCGTTAATCTGACCAATCAGCGCCGTGACTTCGGTCTGGATCGCGGTGCGATCCGACGCTGCGTTGGTGCCGTTGGCCGACTGGACGGCCAGTTCGCGCATCCGCACCAGAATGTTCGAGATTTCGCCCATCGCGCCTTCAGCGGTCTGCGCAAGCGACAGACCGTCGTTGGCATTGCGAACGGCCTGGTTCAAGCCGCGCACCTTGGCGTCCATGCGGGTGGCAATGGCGAGACCGGCGGCATCGTCTTTGGCGGAGTTGATGCGCTTGCCGCTGGCAAGGCGTTCCATCGCCATGGCCTGCATCTTGTTGGCAGTGCGCGAGCTGTTCTGGGCGCGAAGCGCGCTCACATTGGTGTTGATAACAGTCATTTTCAATCCTTTCCGGCCAACCGGCCTGTGACGTGGGATGGCACGGCGAGCGGCCACGACATCGTTAACGACCGTCGCGCAGCCGGATTAAGCAAAGATGCGTCAGAAACTTGGCGGATCGGTTCACTGATCGCGGCAGACGGAGGAGAATAATATATAAAACAATAGTTTATGATTTTGGCACGGTCTTTGCTCAACTTCCTGCGACGACAACAAACGACATGTTGCTGAACAGGGTATGCCGCAATGAACACAATCAGTCAGAACCGGTTGCTGGAAATGCGCAGCGCGATCGTCGACCAGAATCAGGCGCTGCAGCGCGCAGCCGGGCGATCAGCGGACTCGCTGACATCCACGCCGCATGGCGCGACAGACTTCACGGCGGCTATCCAGTCTGCGTTGCAACAGGTCAGCGCGCAGCAGGCCAAGGCAAGCGCAGGGAGCGAAGCCTATGAGCGCGGCGAAACGCATGACATCGTCAGCGTCATGATCGAGCGGCAGAAAGCGTCGCTGGGTTTCGAAATGACCCTGCAGGTCCGCAACAAACTGCTGACCGCGTACCGCGACATCATGAACATGCCGGTTTGATCCAATGGCTGATAGCAGAGCCTTGACCGTACCAGCGACGGATCCGCACCCTGCAACCGGTGTCACACCGATGCGCGACCGCGTCGCCAACCTTGGCGGTGTGCTGCAGCAGCCGGCGGTCCAGCGCGCGATGCCGGCGCTGGCCATCATCGCTGCGCTGGCGCTAGCTGGCGGCACTTACATGGTTTTCAGCAGTCCCGCCCAAACGCCGCTCTATGCCGGTTTGGCCGAGACTGACAAAGCAGCGATCAGTGAGGCTTTGCAGGCTGCCGGTATTGCCTATTCGATAGATCCGCAGAGCGGATCAATAAACGTAGCGCAGGATCAGGTGCACCAGGCGCGGATCGCGTTGGCCGGGCAAGGGCTGCCCAAAGCGCAGCCAACTGGAAATTCGCTGATGGCCGAACTGCCGATGGGAGCCAGTCGCGCGGTTGAAGGAGAAACGCTGCGGGCCGTTCGTGAAACCGAGCTTGCCCGAACCATTGAAGCCATTGATGCTGTCCAGGTCGCCAAGGTTCATGTTGGCACGCCAGAGCCATCGCCTTTTGTCCAGGAAAATCGGCCAGCAACCGCATCTGTCATGCTGACGCTAGAGGGCGGACGCAGCCTGTCCGACGGGCAAGTCCAGGCCATCCGCTTTCTGGTTGCGTCGTCGGTCCCCGGACTCGATGCGGCGAATGTTTCGGTCATCGACCAGCGTGGTGCCTTGCTGTCGGAAACCGCCGCTGATGCCGATCTGGCAATATTCCAGCTCCAGTCGCGCATCGAAGATCGACTGCGCGCGTCGATTGATCGTCTGATCAGTCCGATGCTTGGTCAGGGCAATTATACGGTCGAGGTCCGCGCAGACGTGGATATGTCCGAATCGCAGGCTACACGGGAGACATTTCCGGAAGCCGATCGTGCCCTGCGCAGCGAGCAAGTGGAACGCTCGACCAGTGGACAGGCTGGCAGCACCGCTGCCGCCGGCATTCCCGGAGCAACTTCCAACACGCCGCCCGCGCCCGCAGTAGTGACCAACACCGCGCCAACACCGTTGCCGGCCGCGCCATCGGCTGGCGCGAGCCAGAGCAACGAAAACACGACCCGGTCCTATGAGATTGGCCGGGAAATCTCGGTGACGCATCAGCCGCAAGGGTCGCTGCGCCGCGTGTCGGTTGCTGTCGCGCTCAATCAGGGCAAAAAAGCGTTTACCCAAGCCGACCTCGCCAAATTTGAAGGACTGGTTAAAGGCGCCATCGGCTTCAACGTTGAACGCGGTGATCAAGTTGCGATCAGCCAGCGACCGTTCGCCAAGCCTGAGCAAACCGAGCTGGCTTTCTGGGAACAGCCCTGGTTCCTCCCGCTCGCACAGCAAGTAGGCGGACTGCTGGCGGCGCTTCTGGCGTTCCTGTTCATTGGGCGGCCGCTGATCCGGGCAGCCAAATCGCGCGCGGCGGCCCGCGCTGCGCGCGAAGAAGCACTAACAGAAGAATTGCTCGCGGTGACCGGCGACGGCGCGGGTCGGCCGCGTCCCACCGCTTACGGCCCGATAACCATCGATATGATCGAGGCGGCCCCCAGTTACGAAGCCCGCGCCAATCTGGTCCGCGATTTCGTCCGTCAGGACCCGGCCCGTGCCACGCTGGTCATCCGCCAGCTGATGCAGGAACGCGGCAATGGCTGATGCGACGGCCCCTGAAACGACTGGTCCCGTGCGCAGTTTTCGCCAGCCCGACGGTGCTGACGCTGCCGCGATCCTGCTGATGCTGCTGGATGAGGCCGACGCCGCGGCAGTCGTCCGCGATCTGGACCAGGACGAGGTGCGCAGGCTGGCGAAAGCAATGTACGGTGCCGCAGATGCCGACGAGCACGCCGTGGAAATGGCGCTCGAACAATTTGTCGGACAAAGCCGCAACGTTAGCGCACTGGCGGTGGGCGCGGATGCGCGCATACGCACCGTTATGCATCAGGCGCTCGGCAATGTCCGCGCCGACAATATTCTGGCTGAGCTGGCGCCACAAAAGAGCGCGACATCGCTGGCCATTTTGCGCTGGATGGACGTCGCCCAGATCAGCGAAATTCTGGTGACGGAACATCCTCAGGTGAGCGCTCTGATCCTGTCGGTTCTGGTCCCGGAGGTCGCTGCCGAAGCCGTAGCCCCGCTGGACAGCCGGAAGCAGGCTGATCTGATGATGCGCGCCGCGCAGTTGGACGGTGTTGCGGCGGCGGCCATCGAGGACCTGGAAGCGGTGCTTGCGGCCGCAACCTTGGCTGCGCCGCAAACGCCCCGCCATGCCCTTGGTGGCCCGGGTGAAGTCGCCAAGATTATCAAATTGATGCCCAAGCCGCTGTCGGAACAGACCATCCGCGCGTTGCGCAAAATGGACAAACGGCTTGCCGATGCGATCGAGGAAGAAATGTTCGTCTTCGAAAATCTGCGCGAACTCGACGCGCGGACGCTTGGTAATGTGCTGCGCAGCGTTGATGCACAAACGCTGGGCCTGGCGCTGAAAGGTGCCGACGAGGATATGGTGCAACTGTGCCTTGCAACCATGTCGAAACGCGCAGCGGAGACCATTGCCGACGAAATGGCCGAAATGCAGCGCGTCAAACGCAGCGACGTCGAAGAAGCGCAGCGCAGCATCATGCTGGTCGTGCGGCGCATGGTAGCGAGCGGCGAAATCGCGACCGCTGGTGGGAGCGGCGAATATGTTTGACGCAGCCGAGCCACAGACAGCCAAGCATGTCGACCTCGCCACGGCGATGCGGCGCGATACGGCCTTTCGTCCGTGCTTGCCGGCCAAAGCCGGCCGGAGTCATTCGGCTGCAATTGCCGGTGAATCGGTCGAAACGGCCTATGAGCGGGGTCTTGCCGAGGGCGAGAGACTGGCCCGGATCAGCTTCGACACCGAACGCCAGGCTCTGTTGCAGCTGGTAGCAAGCGCCGAAGCGCTGCAGGCTGAACCCTGTCCGCAGCTCGGACAGCTGATTTCGACAACCGTGGAGAATCTGGTCCATCAAATTGTTGGCGACGTTCCGGTCGACCCGGCGTGGCTACAGCTTCGGGTAAGCGAAGCGAGTGCCATTCTGGCTGATGCCGACCGCGATCGCATTCTGTATTTGAACCCCGCCGACATCGCCAGCATCGCGGACGTGGATCTTGGCATCAAGCTACGCAGCGACCTGCAGATCCCGCGCGGTGGCTTGCGCATCGCTACCGGCGAAGGATGGGTGGAGCACGGTCGGCCCGTTTATCTCGACGCGCTGCATCAGGCCCTGAATCCGGTGGGCGGTGCAGCATGAGCAACCGTCTCTTGGCAACGGCCGAAGCCGTTCTTGGCAACGCAGCACTGGCGCAGATCGCGCCGCGCCAGCTGGGTAAAGTTATCGCCAGCGAGGGGTTGATGCTGGAAGTTTCCGGGCCGCCGCTGGCAGTAGGTGCGGGGGTCAGCATCGATTTGGCACACGGCAGCGCCATGGCGGGCGAAGTGGTCGGATTCCGCGACAACCGCTGTTTGGTGCTGCCTTTTGCCAACGACGCCTCTCTGGCGACCGGCGCTCCGGTCCGCCCCAAAGCCGACACCAACGAGGTCGCCGTCGGCGAGCAACTGCTCGGCAGGATCATTGATGCCAACGGCGATCCACTCGACGGTGGGCCAGCGGCCACGGCCACCCGCCATTGGCCGTTGGGTGGAAAGCCTGCTAATCCTTTAACGCGCGGCCGGGTCACGCGGCCGTTCGATGTTGGCGTGCGTGCGATCAATGCGTTGCTAACAATTGGTGAGGGTCAGCGCGTCGCCATTGTCGCCGGGTCGGGCGTCGGCAAATCGGTCCTGATGGGCCAGATGATGGCCGGGGCCGAATGCGATGTCATCGTCGTTGGCCTGATCGGCGAGCGCAGCCGCGAGGTGTCGGATTTTGTCGAAACCCGCCTCCCTGCCGCGGTCCGGCGCAAGGCCGTGGTCGTCGCGGTTCCGGGCGATCATGCTCCGGTCCTGCGGCTGCGTGCCGCGCGCCGCGCCACGGCCATTGCCGAGGCTTTCCGCGCCGAGGGTCGCCGCGTTCTACTGCTGATCGACAGCCTGACGCGCGTGGCGCATGCGCAGCGCGAAATCGGGCTGGCATTGGGTGAACCGCCAACGATGAAGGGCTATCCGCCGTCGGTTTTCGGCCTCATCCCGGCACTGGTCGAACGGGCTGGCATCGATCGCACGACAGGCGGATCGATTACAGCCCTGTACACGGTTTTGGCTGATGGCGGCGATATGAACGACCCGGTAGTCGATGCCGCGCGGGCCATTGTCGACGGCCATATCATCCTGGCGCGGTCGATGGCCGAACAAGGTGTCTTTCCGGCCATCGACCTTTCGCGCTCGCTGTCGCGCACCATGGCGGATTGTGCGACGCCAGACCATCGCAACGCCGCAACCCGCTTTCGGCGGCTCTGGTCGCTGTACGAGGAAAATCGCGATCTGATGCTGATGGGTGCCTATGTGCCCGGCAACGACGCGGAAATTGACGAAGCGATCGCCCGGCACCCTGAACAGCGGGCGTTCATCGGCCAAGCCGCCGACGCTTTGGTGCCGCTTACCAACTCGATTGACGAACTTCAGCAAGGATTCAGCGCATGACAAACCGGATAAGCCGAAAACAGCAACTCGTGCGGCTGCGCGGCTGCGAGCATCGGCGCACCCAAGCGCGGTTGGCGCAGGCGCAATCCGACCTGTCGCGGCTGATCGACCTGTCCGCGCGACTGGACCGGTTGCGTCGCGAGCTTGCCGTATCCGAACATCAGGCAGTGGGCAGTGATTTCAGGATGGTTGGTGAAATGGCGGATCGGCTCGATCTCGCCCGGGCCGCGCTGGAACAACCGATGCAGGCCGCCGCAGATTTGCACGCAATGCTGGCGCGGGACACTGGAATTGCGGCCGCGCGCGAAGATGCCGCCACACGCCAACTCGCCCTGGAAGAACAACAGGCCGCCAGCGCGGCAGAGCACTTTCGCGACGCCAACCGCATCCACCGCCCCGCCGGTATGCGGCTGCGCTTGATTGCAGGGGGTGCACAATGATGACCGTGGCATCCGGGCTGAATGACATGCGCGGGCTGGCGCGGCCGTTGCCGCTGCTATCGCCGACCGTAACGCCGACCGGGTTCGCCGGGCTTTTGGACGCCTCAAGCCTTGCCCCGGAGGTCGCCGCGGAGGGGGCTGCCGCGGCCCCCTCGCTGTTGCCGTCGGCGACGGCGACGACGGCAACGACCGGCCAGGGTGACTTTCCCCTGATGCCCTCGGTCCCAGGACAGTTGCCTGGCGCGGCGGGGGTTCCGCTGCCGACGCCAAATGGTGGCGCGCCGGTCAATGCTGCGGCGCCTGCCGTGACACCAGCGGCCGTTCTCGCGACGCCCCCGGCGGCGCTGGACACCCCCCCTGTGCCGACCGCCGGCCGGTTTCCGTCGCGCGCTTCCTGGTCAGGCAAAGCCACAGCAGCCGAAGCGCCAGGTCATGTCATGCTGCCCGCAGCCGCGCCGACGGACATCCGGGTCGATTCCGCTGCGGCTGGTCCAGCTGCCGGGGACGCCGCAGCATTGGGCCAGATTGACCTGCCAGTGCCGGATGTCGCAGCGTTACAAACAACGCAGCCCGACGCGTCTGCTCCCGTGGCTTTGGCTGCAGCGCCTGCCGCTGCAGCCGATGTTTCCGATGTTGCAATCGCGGCGCGCGCACCGGCGGTGATCACTGCTGCCGCGTTGGCCGTGTCCGCCGATCATCCCGTGCTGCGGCGCAACCTTCCTGCGTCGCCCGACGATCTTGCAACGACAATAGCGGCTGAACCCCCGATTGCAGCGACGCCTTTGGCCAGCGCGTTGCTGGCCTCCGACAGTACGGGGGCAGACCTGGGCGGAGGGTCTACAGAATTGATGCTTTCGCAGGCGTCGGGGCCGTCGTCATCTTCGCCTGCGGCGACAACCCTGCCCGCCTCTTTGGCTAACGATGTGCCGCTTCGGTTGATTGATCTTGGAGCCGACGACCGTTGGATCGCTTCACTGGCAAAGGATATTGCCGCCCTGCAGGACGAAGATGGCTTGCTGCGGTTCCAGCTGCTGCCGCGTCATCTGGGCCGAATCGAAGTGTCGGTGCAGACCGGCAGCGAAGGTATATCGGTCCGCGTCGCGGCGGAGAGTGCTGCAGCACAGTCCATGCTGGCGGGCGCTCAGGCCCGTCTCGTCGACGACCTGCGCAACAATGGGGTGCGGATTGCCGCGGCTGAAATCGGCATGCAGGCCCAAGGCTGGGCCAACGATCGCCGCGATAACGACCGGTCGCACCCAGATCAGCGATGGAGTTTTGTTGAAACCGGCCATGCGGCCGACCCCGTGCCGTTGCGCACCCGTGGGTCGGGCACGGACCGACTAGCCTGAAACAGGAGCTGAGCGATGACCAAGGAAAAGCAACCCGTCGAGGAGGCCAAAAAAAAGCCGTCGAAGCTGAAACGCCTGATGGTGTTCGGCGGCCTCATGCTGGTGCTGGTCGGCGGTGGTGCCGGTGCGGGGCTCTATTTTGGCGTCAATGTGATGGGCGCTGAGCCGAAGGAGCAAAATCACAACCCCAAGCTCGTTCTGCGTTCCGAGGGTGCAGAGGAAAGCGAAGGTGAAGAGGGCAAGGAAGCACCCCGTGTCGGAACGGTAAGTGTCCCGAATGACCGGCTGAAACCCGATCCGAAAAAATATGCGGTGGCCTATCATGCCATGGGCGAAAACTTCACCACCAATTTGGCCGACGGATCCGGCTTCCTTCAGGTCGGGATCAGTCTTTCTACCTATTATGATGATCGGGTCATCGCCAACATCAAGCGGCAATCCGTGCCGATCCGTTCGGCTGTGCTGATGGTGCTGGCGGAACAGGACCCGGCCTATTTGTCCACTTCGCAGGGCAAGCAGCGGCTGCAAAGCCAATTGACCGCTGCGATCAACGATGTGTTGCGCAGCAAGGAGGGCTTTGGCGGCATCGACAATGTCTACTTCACCAGCCTGGTGATCCAGTGACTGTGATGAACGCGTCGGATCCGCCCAAATTGGCCGCAACTGATGCGTCGGTGCCATCCGTCGATGGCCCATTGCTGCTGCGCAGCGCCAATGACGGTAAGGCGGCGGCCTTGCTGCAAGGCATCGGCCTACGCCTTGCCGCCGATTTGCAGAAACATCTGCGCCAGATGGGCGCCGCACAGTGCAATGTTTCCGCCAAGCCGGTGGATGCGATGACCTCGCTGGGCTGGGGCGAGGCTGCTGGCGGCCACCTCTTGTGGAAGTTTTCGCACGTTGGACGATCATCGCCAATGGCGCTGGCCATGGTGCCCGCGCTGCTGGGCCAGCTGGTGGACATTTTTTATGGCGGAACGGGCGCGCGCGTCCAAATGAACAAGGAATTGTCCTTCGCAGAAGACCGCTTTGCTCACCGCTATGGTGAAGAGCTGGCAAAGTTGCTCGCCTTTGCATGGCGCGACGCAGCGCAGACTGCTGCACCGCTGACGTCGCAATTTCTGGTTGCGCGCAATCCGCTCGCATCCGACGGCGATAGCGGTGTACTGGTGCAGCAGCTGGTGCTTTCCGGCGCGCCGTTCGGAAATGCGACGCTGTTGCTTGCCTGTCATTCCGACTGCATGACGGACGGTACCGGAACCAGCGAAAATGCCTCAGAACCAGCGTCACCGCCAATGGACCGGCGCTGGCTTAACGCGCTGCACCATGCGCTGGGCAATGTCTCGTTGCCCGTTTCGTCGGTGCTAGCCCGCCCCGAAATTAGCGTCGGTCGTATGCTGACGCTGTCCGTCGGTGACATCATCCCCTTCACCTTACCGCGCCAGGTGCCGGTGGTTGTGGCCGGCCGGACGCTGGCCACCGGAACGCTTGGCGAGGTCGATGGCCGCGTCGCCATCAACATCGAAACTCTTGGGCAAAGGAATAAGTGATGAGTGATATGAGCAACATGCCAAAAGGCGCGCCGCGGCCGGCCGGTCCGGAAACAGATTTGCGCACCACCCCCAATTTTGACCTGCTCGCCAGCGTGCCGATGCGGGTTTCGGTAGAGGTTGGGACGACCGCGCTGCCGCTCGCCGAACTGTTGACGCTGGGCGAAGGGTCGGTCGTCGAGCTGGATCGCAACGTCTCGGACCTGTTCGACATATTGGCCAACGGCACGTTGGTCGCCCGCGGCGAAGTTGTCAGCGTGGGTGACAATTATGGCATCAAGATTGCCGAAATCGTTGCCGCCGAACGCCGTCTTGCTGGCCTCGAGCGGAGGGCGTGATGGGCGAATATATTCTCCGCCTGTTCATACTATTGCCGCTGCTTGGCGCAATGGCTTGGGGCAGCCTGTGGTTCTGGAAACGTCTTCATGAAGGCACGCCGCTCGTTGGTCCCAAACGGCCGCGCGCAGTCGATCTGGTCAGCGTGCTGCCGCTTGGGCCAGCCGCCAAACTGGCGGTTGTCGAATTTGCCGGACAACAGATTCTGGTCGCCGTTTCGCGCCAGGGCATCAGCCGGATCGCCTCCGATACACAGGGAGAGTTCCATGTTGATTGAACGGCGCGCCGTGCGGCGCCTGGCGGTTGCTTTTGCTGCGATGGTGCTAGCGCTTGGCATTGCCCCGGCGGCGGCGGCACAAACTGGTGGAGGGCTCGATCGGGCGCTCGGCGAGCTGGGCGGTTCGGGTCAGCCCTTGTCGCTTTCGCTACAGATTTTGCTCATGATGAGTTTGCTGACGGTTTTGCCGTCGCTGCTGCTGATGATGACCAGCTTTACTCGGATAATCATTGTCCTGTCGATCTTGCGCCATGCGCTAGGTCTGCAACAAACCCCGCCCAACCAGGTGCTGGTGGGCCTTAGCCTGTTTCTGTCACTGTTCGTGATGCAACCCGCGTTGACCGAAATAAACCGGGTCGCCGTCGAACCCTATGGCAGCGAACAAATTGAACTGACGGAAGCGGTCGAACGCGCTGGTGTCGTCATGCACGGTTTCATGCTGAAACAGACGCGCAAATCCGATCTGGCCATGTTTGCAGAAATTGCCAAGGCGCCGCCGATCGCGCGGCCACAGGACACGCCCTTTTCCATCCTGTTGCCAGCATTTGTGACGAGCGAGCTCAAGACGGCCTTCCAGATTGGATTCCTGATCTTTCTGCCGTTTCTGATCATCGATTTGATTATCGCGTCGGCATTGATGTCGCTGGGCATGATGATGCTGTCGCCGACGATCATTTCTATGCCATTCAAATTGTTGCTGTTCGTGCTTGTCGACGGCTGGGCACTGGCGATGGGCTCGCTTGCCGCCTCTTTTGCAGGATAGGCGGTCATGGAAGCGGATTTCTTCATCGGCATCGCGCAAAGCGGCTTGTGGGTACTATGCCTGGCTGCAGCCCCGATCCTGCTGCCCATACTCGTAACCGGCGTGCTGCTTGGCATGGTCCAGGCCGCAACCTCAATTAACGAACAGACGCTAACATTTGTGCCCAAACTGGTGATTGCGGCGGTGTGCCTGGCGCTGTTTGGCACCAGTATGCTGGTTCTGCTGACGGATTTCACCCGCGACCTGTTTGCCCAAATCCCGCTGCTGGTGCGTTGATCCGGCGCATGGACACGCTCGTCCCGCCCAATGTCGAGGCCATGTTGCAGCTCGTATTGCTGGCTGCGCTGCGACCCGGTGCTGCGCTGCTCGCTGCGCCGGTGTTCGGATCGGCCAATATCCCGGTACAGTTGCGCCTGCTCCTCGCGGTGGCCATCGGCCTGCCAATGACCGGCAGCGGGACGGTGGGCCTGCCCGCCGACGGCCTGATCAGCTGGACGGGCTTCTTCCTGATTGGCGGGGAAATTGTGCTGGGTCTCGCCATCGGCTTCACGCTGCAAATGGCGCTCGGTGCGGCGCTGATCGCCGGAGAAACGATCAGCAACACCATGGGCCTCGGCTTTGCGATGATGGTCGATCCATACAGTGGGCGCATGAATACCGCCGTTGGCCAATTTCTGGCGCTCTTGGCTACGGCGCTTTTCCTTGCCGCAGACGGACACTTGATGCTCATCGCTTCGATTGCTCAGAGCTACACGGCCTTTCCCGTAGGTAATGCCTGGCCAGCCCGCGATGCCATAGGCGCGATCATCGCCTTTGGCAGCGCCATGTTTCAAGCGGGCCTTGCCATCGCTTTGCCCGTCGGTTTTGCGCTTGTGCTGGTCCAGCTGGTGATGGGGGTCATTGGCCGGTCGGCACCGGCACTTAACCTATTTTCCGTCGGTTTGCCCGCCACCTTGCTGTTTGGCACGGTGCTGATGGCCATGGCGGTTCCTACGATGGCTGATGCCATTGCCTTGATCTTGGGTGATGCCCTTGCACTCGCCCGCTCTGTCGCAGGCCTCTGACCGTGGCGCAGGACAGCGACCAGAGCCAGAAGACACAGCAACCGACGGCCCAAAAAATTGCCAAGGCGGTCGAGCAAGGTGACGTACTGTTGTCGCGTGAGCTTATGACGGCGCTGGCGGTGCTCGCCGGTGCATTCTGGTTGGCTGGGGCGGGCAGCTGGCTTATCCATGCATGCCGCCAATTGCTGCTCAAGGGGTTGAATTTCTCCCGCCCCGACATCGAAGAATTTGCCCCTGCAAGTGCCTTGACCCGCGAACTGGCTGAGCTGGGCATCCCGATGCTGTTGTTGTTCTGCGCCACGCTGTTGGTCAGCATCCTCGGCACGGCAGCGCTGGGCTCGCTCGGCTGGCGGAACAAGGCGTTTCAGTTCAAGGCCAACCGGTTGAGCCCGGTGGCAGGCGTCAAGCGCATGTTCGGAACGCACGCCTGGGTGGAACTGGGCAAGGCAGTGGCCAAGGTCCTGTTACTCGGCACGATTGGCTATGTCTTTTTGGCTGGCCAGTTGCCGGCGATTATGGGCTTGGCGGCGGCTGACGTCGTCGGTGCCAGCCGCATGGCCGGGACGGCCGTTATCAATGCCCTGTTTGCGCTATCGGTCGGCCTGGTG
Organism: uncultured Sphingopyxis sp.; assembly: GCA_964401155.1. Taxonomy (GTDB): domain Bacteria; phylum Pseudomonadota; class Alphaproteobacteria; order Sphingomonadales; family Sphingomonadaceae; genus Sphingopyxis. The sequence goes on along the minus strand of CAYNXF010000015.1, from coordinate 57,773 downwards.
GCCATTGCATTGATCGACGTGCCCGCGCAGTGGCAGCAACGCCGTCGCCGCCTGATGATGACCGTGGATGAGCTGCGCCGGGAGACGCGCGAGAGCGACGGCTCCCCTGAAGTGAAGGGGCATCAGCGCGCCCGGCAGCGCGAGATTTTGACCGGATCGGCGCGGCGGGCAGTGTCCGAGGCCGCCGTGGTGCTCACCAACCCGACCCATTTCGCCGTTGCACTGCGCTATCGCCCGGGGATCGATGCGGTTCCGCTTGTTGTCGCGCGCGGTCGCGGCGAAACCGCCCTGGCGATCCGTCAGCTTGCGGCGAACGCCAACGTTGCCGTGCTGGAATATCCCCAACTCGCCCGCGCCCTCTACTTCAGCGTACGGGCAGGACGGACCATTCCTGAGGAACTTTTCGTTGCCGTGGCGATGGTGCTGGCGTTCGTCTTCCGGCTGGATGCCCAGGCGGCTGGCGCGTCACCGCCGCCTGTCGATGTGCCGTCGTCGCATCGGTTTGACGCTCATGGGCGGCGCGAGGCTTAAAGTCGCCCAATCGCGACCGTTATGAACAGGGATCGGAGCCAATATGCAAAATAACATCGTCTCCAGTTTGGGCGCAGGGTCCGGCCTCAACGTGCCGCAACTCGTGCGCGATCTTGCCGCGGCATCGCGCGAGCCCAAGGTAGGTCGCATTACAGCGCTCGCCGAACAGAATCAGGCGCGCATCAGCGCGGTCGCACTGGCGCGCTCCGATCTCGACGGTCTTGCCAACTCGCTCGCCGAGATTGTCGGCGACGGAACGCTGCGAAGCGCTCCGACGGTGTCCAACACCAGCATATTGGATGCCGTGGCCAGCCCAGGCACCAGCGCATCAGCGTTTGCAGCGACGGTCGAAGTCATCGAACTGGCGCGCGCACAAAGTGCGGCATCGGGGGTGGTCACGTCGCGCACCGCACCGGTCGGGCAGGGTACGCTCGACATCGTCGTCGGCACGACCAGTTTTGCAGTCACCATCGATGCAACCAATGACAGCCTTGATGGCCTGGCCGCCGCAATCAATGCTGCGGGCCGGGGCTTGCGCGCAACTATTGTCGGCGACGCCGGCGGCTTTCGCCTGATCGTAAAGGGCGAAACCGGTGCGGCCAACAGCTTCACCGTTGCGCTTGGCGCAGGCGCCGATCCAGCTTTGGCGGCCTTTACCACGGGTGGCGGACTTGCCATTGCTCAGACAGCCAGCGATGCCAGTGTGCGGATCGACGGGGTTACCTTTGCGCGCGCTAGCAATACAATCACCGATATCCTGCCCGGTATCACCTTGAACCTCAAAAAGGCGGCGGCAGGCGAAAATGTTGGCATCGGTGCTAGCCGCCCGACGGCCGCCATTCGCCAAGCGCTGGGCGACTTTGTTTCGGTATTCAATCAGCTAAAGAACAACGTCTCGGCGGCCGCGCGGTTATCGGGCACCGGTTCTGACCTGCGTCAGCTGGGCAGCCAGCTCCAGGCAATTGCCGGCACCGCACTGACCAGCCACCCCACCATCAACCGGCTGAGCGACGTTGGCATCAGTACCACGCGCGACGGCACATTGCTGCTCGACAATGCCAAACTGGAAGCCGCCATCGCGCTTGATCCGGAAGCTGTCGAGGCACTGTTCAACCCGGCGCGCAGCGCCACCCAAACCGCATCGACCGATCCTGGCTTGGCTGGGGTAATGGATGCATTGCGGGACCGCGCCGTTGGCACCGACGGGGCGATCGACCGTGTGGCCAAATCGCTCGAAAACCGTCGCAAACAGTTGGAAGAAAGTTTGGCGCGGGTCGAAGAGCGCGAGGCGGCCTATGCTGCACGGCTCGAACGGCAATATGCCAGACTGGACATTCAGGTGGGCGCGTTCCGGGCAACCCAGGCCTATCTGGAGCAGCAAATCGACATCTGGAACAACAACAACAGCAATTGATCCTGACCATCCATGCCCCTGAACGCTGTCTCTGTGCGCGCTTCCAGCGCCTATCGCCAAGTCCAGCATGAAAGCCGTGCTGCTGCGGCCGATCCAGTGGAATTGGTGGCAATGTTGTATGAGGAACTGGAAACCGCACTGGGCGTGCTTCTGGTCCTTGCCAGGCAACGTCAGCCGATCGCGACGACCGATCCGGCGCACCGCGTGCGGATGGTGCTGATTGCGCTGGACGCGGGGCTGGATCATGCTGCGGGCGGCACGTTGGCACAGTCGCTGTCACAGATTTACAACAGCATGCGCCGCCGTTTTGACGCCGTTGCCGCCATCAATGATGTCGCCGGCCTTACCGAAATTGCCGATGGCGTCGCGTCGCTTCGCGCCGCGTGGGATCAGATTGGGCGCCCTGCTAGCTGAACCGTTTCTTGGTCAGGCGGCCTGCTGCTGCAAACCATATTTGCGCATTTTCTCGATCAGAGTCGTGCGCTTCAGCGTTAGCAGCCGCGCCGCGTCGGCAATAATTCCGTCGGCAAGGTCGAGCGCCGCATGGATTTGTTCCAGTTCGATGGCTTCAATCTCGCGCTTCAGGTCAATTGGTCGGCCCGGTTGCGGTGTGCGTGCAGGGCCCGCTGACCGATCGGTGCGCGCAAAATCGGCGTTGTCTTCGATTTGAGCACAATCATCGACAAAATCCTCGGCCAGTAAAGCCGCCGGATTGAGCAGGATGCGGGTGTCGCGCTGCCGGATAGTCTCGCCGGGATGCAGGGTATTGGCGCGTTCGACCAGATTGCGCAGCTCGCGCACATTGCCTGGCCAGTCGTGCTCCATCAGCAACTCCATCGCGTCGGGGGCAAAGCGGCATTTGGCCGCCGGGTCGACGTTGCGCTGAAAATGGCGGATAAGCGCGGGGATGTCCGAAATGCGGCTTGCCAGCGAAGGTACGCGAAGCACGACGACGGCAAGACGGAAAAACAGATCCTCGCGAAACCGGCCAGCAGCAATGGCATCAGGCAAATCCTGATGCGTTGCCGAGATCACCCGCACATCGACGGCCCGCGTTTCGCTGCTGCCGACGCGCGTAATGTTGCGTTCCTCTAGCACGCGCAACAGTTTGACCTGCATGTCATACCGCATGTCGCCGATTTCATCCAGAAATATGCTGCCGCCATTGCTGGCTTCGAAATGACCGGTGCGGCGCGTAATGGCGCCAGTAAACGCGCCCTTTTCATGCCCGAATAGTTCGGACTCGATCAACTCGGCGGGAATTGCGCCACAATTGACAGCAGAGAAATTATTTTTTGCTCTGGAACTGGCGTCATGAATGGCACGCGCCACCAATTCCTTGCCTGACCCCGAAGGCCCGGTCAGCAACACCGAGGCATTGGTCCGCGCCACCCGCACAATCATTGATCGCAAGCGCTGCATTGCCTCGCTTTGGCCAATCAGAGCTGCCTCCACCTGCACATCCACATCGCTGATCGACAAATTTTGCATTTCTGGCCCCTGCTGGTTCCTATACCCGAACGCCAACAGATATCGGGCAAGGATGGTAAATGGCGGATAAGGCAAGGGTAAGTGAAAGCCCTAAGGGCTAGACCGCAGGACGCGCAAAAGGTCCCGCCAGTCAACCGCCGCGATCGCGGGGTTAATTCCCGGAATATTGCCAACCCAATGTGATCGACATTCGCCGATTGCGCGGGTCGAATTTGTCCCCAGGTACAAAAGGTTCAAGTTCTGCCGCACCCTCGATGCGCTGGAACCGGCGCGGCGCTATGCCGCGATATTCGAGCAGCGCCCGGGTGACTTCGGCGCGTTCGGCGGACAAGCGCCAGTTATTTGTTCCTGACCCCGTTGAAAAGGGCGTGGCATCAGTGTGGCCGCGGATGATGATCTGGTTGGGAACCTGTGCAACCACTTCGGCGACAGTTTGAAACAGGCGCGCGCCGCTGGCGGTCAACTGGCTGCTGCCGCTGGTGAACATGGCAAACTCGGCGTCATCAACGATATCGATCCGCAATCCTTCACTGGTCTCGGTAAAGCGCAGGTTACGGGCCAGCCGGCGCAGCTCGTCGCGCTTGCCGATACTCGCCACCATATTTTTGGCAACAATCCTGAATTTTTCGCGTTCCATTTCCCGCTCGCGACCCGACGCTTCTTTTGGTCCCCCCGTCACGTCGCGCGGAATGGTGATTGACCGCGTGCCGGTTTGCCCGGCCCGGTGCGGATAATTGTCGGCTGACACGATAGAATCGCCGCCAAACATTCCGTTCGACCCAGCGCTTTCCTGTTTCGTTTTGACGATCGTCGGGGCGAAATAGTCCGCCAGTGCCTTGCGCTGCTTTTCGGTGGTAGCACCCAGCAGCCACATGAGCAGGAAAAACGCCATCATGGCCGTGACAAAGTCGGCATAGGCGACTTTCCACGCGCCGCCATGGTGACCACCATGTCCGGCGACGGTGATCTTTTTGACGATGATGGGGCGAACCGGCTGGTTTGACAGTTGCGCCATCAGCGGCCTCTCGCTGCATCAAAGACTTCCGAAAAGCTCGGCTGGTTGCTGTGCGCAATTCCTGAACGCGCTGCCTCGATGACCAGCGGCTGGGGATGGCCGTGCAGCGATGCGATGATCAATTGTTTCACCGTGTGGTAAATCGCCCCGTCGGCCTCTGCGATCTGTTTGGCGCGGTTGGCGAACGGCCCGACCAGACCATAGGCCAGCAACACGCCCAGGAATGTTCCGACCAGTGCCGAACCAATCATCCCGCCCAGAATTTCGGGGGGCTTGTCAATCGATCCCATCGTTTTGACGACCCCCAGCACCGCCGCGACGATGCCCAGTGCCGGCAACGCATCGGCGAGCCCCTGCAAACCCTCGGCGGGCTTGATGGCGTGATGATGGTGCGTTTTGACGGCATTATCCATCACCTCTTCCACCGCATGCGGGTCAAGCGTTCCCGACGATACGACGACCAGGCGCAGCGTGTCGCAAATCAGGTGAACCAGCGTTTGGTCCTTCAGCAGCTTCGGATATTGCTGGAACAACGCCGAGCTCTCGGGCTGTTCAATATGTGGCTCAAGCGCCACCGGCCCGTCGGTGCGCATGATTTTCATCAAGGTCGACACCAACACGATGCAGTCCAGATAATCCTGCTTGCCATAGGACGGGCCCTTGAACACCTTGCCCATCCCGCCGCCGAGCGATTTGAGTTCGCTCACCGAATTGCCGATCACCAGCGAACCCAGCGCCGCACCGCCGATGATCAGCATTTCGTGCGGCATGGCATGCAAGACGGGCTCAAGATTGCCGCCGGTCAGCGCAAAGCCCCCGAATACCAAAACGATCAGCAGGATGATTCCGATAACCGGCAGCATGCGTTAGTGTCTCACTTTTGTGGCAGTGGGGCACCGCGCTGCCCATGCAGTATGATTAACGGTCCACAGCGCGATGCCTAAAGGGGCGTTAGCGCAATAAATCGAACAAGGTCTGCCGGTTAATCCGGGCGAAGGCTGCTTGCGCCGCTTCCAGCGTCAATGTTTGCGCATTCAATCGGGCAATCGCTTCGGACAAATTCGTGTCCATCAGCTCAGATCGTTCCGCCGCCAGTTCGATATCGCGCGTGGCTAGCGCCTCGCCGATCCGTTCGAGCCGCGCGCCAGCAAGGCCCAGCTGGGCGCGCTGATCGGCAAGGTGGGCGATCGCCCCATTGGCCTCATTTCCTGCAGCGGCGATGAGCGCAGCGTCGCCGCCGCGGACCGCAGTGGCGGCATCGGCCACTATCACTGCGATACTGCGCCCGCCGACGGCCATGGCCGTATCGCGTCCTGGCAGCGCCGCAAAAACGGTATCACTGCCGAACCGCGCCATGCGGCCGTTGCTGCCTGGCAGAAACAGCGGTTCGCCATTGGGAGCGGTAGTTGCACCCAGACTGGCCAGCTCGTCAGCTATAGCACTGATCTCGTTTGCAATCGTATTGCGGTCAGCGGCGTTGACGGGGCCACCGGCCGCCAGCACAAGTTCACCAACGCGCGCCAACAAATCGCTTGAGGATTCCATCACGCTATCGGCTTGGGCCACGCGCGACATCGCCTGGTCCACGTTCCGGGTCCAGACGGCAACCGCCGTTTTTTCCTGTTCAAGGCGGGACGCCCGCGCAAAACCGGAAGGGTCGTCCGAACGGCGCTGGATGCGCTGGCCGGTTGAAACCTGGATTTGGGTTTGCTCCAATTGATCGGCCAGTCGCGACTGGCGATTAATTTCACGGGATAGCCGGTTGCCGACAGCATTGATCATGTCATGCTCCCCTAAATCGCGTTGAACAGGGCTTGCATCGTTTCGCGCGCCACCTGAATGGTTTGCGCGGCAGCCGTATAGGCCTGTTGGAACCGCAACAGGTCGGCCGCCTCGCGATCAAGATCGACTTCGCTGACCGCGTCACGCGCGGCGAGCGCGGCTTCGCGGCGTGACGATCCGGCAATGCTCAGCGCCTTGGCGCTTGCCGTTGCTTGCCCTTGCCGCGATTGCAAATCGGCCCAGATGGCTTCGGGGCCTGCGCTGGTGCGCAATTGGCCAAAGCGAATCATGTTGCCGCTGGAGCCGGTCCCGTCGGCGGCGGCTACGGCGTCAGGTGTCAGCGGCGCTGCGGTCAAGGTGACGGCGCGTGCCGTTCCGGTAAACAGCGCGCTGCCCGCCGCGCCATTCGCGTCGAAGCCGGCTTGATGGGTGGTGTTGAGGGTGTCTGCAATGGTCGCGGCTGCGGTATCTAGGGCAGTGCGTTCGCTGGCGATGCGGTCGGCGGCATCGGCGCGGCCAGCCAGAGCCCCGCTGCTCGCGACCAATGCTTGTCCTGCCACCGTATAGGATATGCGGCCATTGGCATCGGCGGTCATGCTGACCGTTTGAAAGGTCCCACCACCGACCAACAGATCACCGCTGCTCGCCGCGCGCAACGTTACGGTCCCGCGATTGCCAAAGCTGGCGGCGATATCCAGACGTGATGCCAGTTGCTCCAACAACCGGTCGCGTTCATCCAATAGCGCAGCTTCATTGCTCGACCCCGGCCGCGCCCGGCGCAGCCCCGCATTCGCCTTTTCCAGCGCCTGCAGGTCCGTGTTAAACTGACTGACATCGTCATTGGCAGCCGCAAGATTGGCGCTGCCCACACGTTCAAGCTGTTCGCCAGCAGTCCGAAACCCCCCGGCGACGGCGCCAACATTATCCAGAAACTGACTTCGAAGAGCTGGATTTGCGGGGTCTATGGTCAGGGCATCGGCGGTGCCAAGCAGCGCGGTTATTGCCGTTGCGACACCATTGTTGCTATCGGCAAGTGCGGTTTCGATGCCCTGCATGGCGTCAAACACCAGTCGGCTGCGTTCACCATCGGATGTCGCCAGTCGGGCCTCTTCGGCCAGCCATTGGTCGGTAGCGCGAACCACGCCCACCACTTCGACCCCGCCGGGACGAACATGGCTGCGCGTCAGCAAAGTGTCGCCCGCGCCAATTGTTTCCTGCAGCGCCAAAGTGCGCCGCGAATAGCCGGGGGTCTGAGCGTTGGCGATGTTGTCGCCCACGGTTGCCAGCGCCCGCGAATAAGCCCGCAGGCCGCTGGCGCCGATGCCTAGAATGTCGCTCATGGCTTGCTCCCTTGGCCAGTACGCAACTGGCGCTCGACCATATCGGCAATCCCAAAGCTACGCCGCGCGGCCAAAGTGTCGGCAAGACGGGCATCGGCCACCTCGCGGAAATTGTCGGTCGCGCTGGAACCGAACACATCGTCGGCAAGCCGCCCTTGCCGGACTGTGGCCAGCATTTGGCGCAGGATAATCGCCTCAAAAGCCTCGGCGGCCTCTCGCACCTGGGCATCATTCGCCGTTGCGGCTGTCGGTGGCGCGGGCGGCGGGGCCGTGGCTGCGGTAATCGGGGGCAGGGCGGCGGTCATATCACCACCAACTCTGCAGTCAGCGCGCCTGCCTGATGCAGGGCCTCCAAGATCGCGACCAGGTCACCTGGCGGCACGCCAAGCCGGTTGATCGCGTCGACCAACTCGGCCAGCGATGCGGTCGGCTTGACCAGCGCGACCTGCGCCTGAGCTTCATCGACGGCGATGCTGCTATCGCGCTCCACCGCCGTTTCGCCGCGACTGAAGGGCGCAGGCTGGACGATAGTCTCGCTTTCCTTGATGGAGACCGTCAGCTTGCCTTGGGTGATTGCCGCAGCACCCACCTGCACTTTGCCGTTAATGACCACCGTGCCGGTGCGCGCGTTGACGACCACCCGCGCGGGCGGGTCGGCGCGCTGGATTTCCAGGTTTTCGATGCGCGACAGCAATCGCATGCGTGTATCGCTATCGCCGCTCACCTGAATTGCGATGCTGGTGCCATCGACCATGCGGGCGAGGCCGGGGGCAACGGACCGATTAATCGTGTCGGCAACGCGCTGCGCATTGGTAACATCGAACTGGTGCAGGTTGAACATCAACTCGCTGGCCGATGCCAGACCATTGCTGACAGCCCGCTCCACCGTAGCTCCCCCAGCGATCCGGCCGCTTGACGGGACATTGACGGTCAGCTTTGAGCCGTCGGCAGCATCAACGCCCAGTCCACCGATCGCTAGGTTGCCCTGCGCCATCGCATAGATTTGGCCATCCGCTCCATAAAGCGGGGCCAGCACCAATGTGCCGCCGCGCAGCGACTTCGCTTTTCCGATCGCCGATACAGTTATGTCCAGCCGTTGTCCGGGCTTTGCGAACGGTGGCAGTTCCGCAGTGATCAGCACGGCCGCAGCGTTTTTGAGCGAGGGATTAACGCCCGGGGGAAGCGTCAATCCAAAGCGGGATATGGCGCCGCGCATGCCCAATGTTGAATAGTCCAGACTATCGTCGCCGGTTCCGGCCAGACCGACCACCAGGCCATAGCCGGTCAGCTGGTTGGTTCTGATCCCCTCGATCTGCCCCATGTCTTTGATGCGCGCGGCTTTGGCCGACGACGGGACCCAGGTTAATCCCAGCAGCAGTATCAGGCACAGGCGAAACAGGACAAAGCGGTTCATGGCAAAATTCCGTTCAAAACGGGCTGATCATGGAAAAAAAGCGCTGCAACCAGCCTGGTCGGCTGGCGCGGGCAACATCGCCCTTACCAGTGAAGCGGATGGTGGCATCGGCGATGCGGGTCGAAGCAATGCGGTTGTCGGGGCCAATATCGATGGCGCGGACCAGTCCCGAAATCTGCACCCACTCGTCGCCGCGATTCAGCGTCAGTTGCTTTTCGCCGCGCACCAACATTGTGCCATTGGGATAAACGGCGGCCACGGTGACCGTAATTTCGCCCGACAGGCTGTTGGCCTGGGCGGCATTGCCTTGGCCATTGAATTGCTGTCCGCCGCCCATGCCAATGTCGGACGGGTTGAAAAAGGACAGGGGGCCCGTGGCAGGCGGCGTCAGGCTGATTTCGCCCTCGCGCTGGGTTGCCGACCCGCTGCTTTTGCTTGCAGCGGTGCGCTCGACCAGCTGGATGGTCAATATGTCGCCGACCTGACTGGCACGGCCGCCCGAAGTCAGCGGCGTGTAACTGCCGCCGAAAATGCTGCCACTGGCCGGCGCGGCGATTGGCGGCGGCGGCGCGCTTGGCGCGAAGGCATCCGGAGCGACTTTGTCCTTCGCCGCTGCGGGTGCAGCAGACAGCGCCAGTGCGGCCAGCGCAGCAATGGCCCCGCCGGCCACGTCAGAGCGTCTGTGTCGCATTGCTCATCATCTCGTCTGCGGCCTGAATCATCTTGCTGTTCACTTCGTAGGCGCGCTGGGTCTCGATCATGTCGACCAGCTCTTCGACGACATTGACGTTCGATCCTTCAAGCATCCCGGCGCGCAGCAATCCGCGGCCCTCTTCGCCGGCGACGCCAACTTGCGGGGCGCCTGAAGCGGCGGTTTCGACGAGGACATTGTCGCCGATTGCCAGCAAACCCGACGGGTTGGTAAAACGTGCCAACTCGATCCGGCCTGCTTCGGTCGCCTCGGCCTGGCCCGCCACCGTTACCGAAACCGTGCCGTCCGGCGCGATGGATACGTTGGTGGCGTCGTCGGGAATCTGGATCGCGGGCTCCAGCGGCTTGCCGTCACCGGTCACCACCACACCCTCGGCCGAACGACTGAAATTGCCAGCACGGGTATAGCCGATACGGCCGTCGGGCAGCTGCACCTGGAAAAATCCGGCACCGTCGATGGCTAGGTCCAATGCGCTGCCCGTAGGATTGATAGTCCCCTGGGTTTCGATGCGCGACGTGCCGGCAATTCGCACCCCGGTTCCCAGGTTAAGACCAGTGGCATAGCGGTTTTCGGCCGATGCCGACGCACCGGGCTGGGTCATCAACTGATACCCCAGCGTCTCGAAACTTGCGCGGTCGCGCTTGAATCCCGTTGTGTTCACGTTGGCCAGATTGTTGGCAATCACCTGCATGCGGAAATTTTGGGCATCGAGCCCGGTGCGTGCGACGTGCAATGCTCCGAAGGTCATGATTTTGCTCCTTTAGCTTGGCAGCTGCATCAGGCTGGCGCTGGCGTTATCCAGGTCGCGCGCGCTGCCGATCAGTTTCAACTGCGTGTCCCACGCTTTGCTGGCCTCGATCATTTCGACCAATGCCGACGTCGGGTTGACGTTGGATCCTTCCAACGATCGCGCGACCAGCCGGGCATCTGGGTCATCGGGCAACACGCCGCCCCCGCCAGCACGAAACAGGCCATCCAGCCCCTTTAAAATCTCCAGCCCCGCCCCGCTCACCAGCCGCAGGCGAGCCGCTTCCTGCGGCTGCGATGGATCGCCGCCTGTCGGAACGATCAAAATGCGGCCATCGGCCTCGATCGATATGCTGTCGGCCGGGGGCAGAGTGATAGGACCGCCATCCCCCTGAACCGGGTGGCCGTCCCCCGTGGTCAGGAGGCCGCTTGGCGATAGCTGGAGATCGCCGCGCCGCGTATAGGCGTCGGATCCGTCAGGTGCCTGCACCGCCAGCAGTGCATCACCCTGCAGCGCGATGTCCAGGTCCCGCCCAGTCGCCGTTACGGCGCCAGGCCGCATGTCGGCTCCAACCACTTCCTCGACGCCAAAGGCGCGGCTGTCCATGCCCGTACCATCCAGCCACAACGCTTGGGCCCGCGCGATTTCGCTGCGGAAACCGGTGGTTTGGGCATTGGCCAAATTGTTGGCGACGGCGGTTTGGCGCGCCATGCTGCCGCGCATTGCCGTCAGACTGGTATAGATAAGGCGGTCCATGATCACCCTTTCGTTAACGGTCGCAACCCGTCATCAGTTAATGTTGATGATGCTTTGGGTAATGTTCGACGCGCTTTCGATCGCCTTGGCATTGGCCTGGAAATTGCGCTGCGCGGCGATCAGCAGGACCAACTCCTCGGTTATGTCCACGTTCGACCGCTCCAGCGCGCCCGACCGGATGGCGCCCATGGGGCCATTGGTGGCACCGTCAATGGTCGGAGGCCCGCTGTCGCCAGTCGACTGCCAATGGGCATCGCCTACCGGCCGCAGCCCTTCCATCGCAGGGAAGGTGGCCAGCGCCACCTTGCCCAGTGTCTGGTCGGTGCCATCAGCGAAAGTGGCGACAACCAGCCCTTCCAAATTGACCGACACATTGACCATGGCCGCAGTGGGGTCGGTCGGCGAAGCGACCGGCAGGACCAGGTCGTACATGCCGCCGAGCGTGCGGTCGGTGACGTTACCATTGGCATCGACCGGTAGCAGCTGAAGCTTTGCGCCCGTTGAATCGAGCACCTCGCGTGCCGGGTTTACCGAAAAGGATCCGTTGCGGGTATAGGACACGGCATCCCGCGGCGGATCGCCCTTGACGATGAACATGCCTTCGCCGGCGATCGCCATGTCGAGCGTGCGGTCGCTCGCCTCGGGTGTGCCTTGAGTGAACTGCTGGTTGATGCCGATCAGCCGCTGGCCCTGTCCCGCGATCGTCTTGGTGGACTGGGTCGGCGAAGCAGCGAACAGGTCGCCAAACTGGGCGCGGCTACGCTTGAAGCCCGTCGAGCCTGCGTTCGCGATATTGTTCGAAATGACCGACATGTCGGTCTGCGCGCCTTTCAGGCCCGATAGGGAAGTATAGAAAGTCATGCTCTTATCCTTTCGCTTGGTCGGAAGTGGATTTGGCTGCCCCAGCGGCAAAGCTGGCGGCTAATTCGCTGAGCTGTTTCAGCAGGTCGGTCTGCGCCTGCAGCTGCTCGCCGATGGCACTCAACTTGTCGTTGGTTTCGGATACGCCGGCTAGGCTGGAAAACTGTGCCATCTGGGCCACCATTTCCTGATTATCGACCGGGTTGAACGGGTCCTGCTGCGCCAACTGGGCAGTCATGAGGCGCAGGAAATCTCCCTGGCCAAGCTGTGTGCCTTCGGTTTTTGTGGCCAGCGGCGCGGTGGCAAGGTTGATGGCGGTGGATGAACGAAGTTCCATGTCACTGTCCCATTCTCAAAGTTTCGTTGATCAAGCCCTTGGCGGTTTCGAGCGCCTGGACATTGCTGCGGTAGTGCTGTGCCGTTTCGACCATCTCGACGAGTTCAGCGGCGGTATCGACTGCGGCAACCCACACATTGCCCTCGGCATCGGCCATCGGACTGGTAGGGTCATGGCGTTTCGACGGGGCCATGCGCGAATGGACCACTTGATCAATGCCAACGGTTGCGCGGCCCTGTTGGTCCACCAGCGTCCGGAACACGGGCTTCATGGAACGATAGGCGCTGGCTTCACTGCCCGAAACCGAACCTGCGTTGGCGAGGTTGGAAGCGGTGGTGTTCAATCGCACCATCTGCGCCGCCATGGCGCGGCCACTGATGTCGAAAACGGAGTATCCGGCCTGCATGCTCATTCTCCCTTAATCGCGCGGCTCAGCGTGTTGATGCGGCCATTCAGGAAGGACAGGCTGGCGCGGTACCCCATCGCGTTCTCGGCATAGGCGGTTTGCTCGGTCCCCATTTCCACCGTGTTTCCGTCCAGTGAGGGTTGAACCGGAATGCGATACCGAACCGCTGCTTCCATCGGCCGACCGCTTTCCGCCGCCGCAAGTGCAGCCGAGAAATCGAGGTCACGCGCCTTGAATCCTGGTGTTGCTGCATTGGCGATGTTGGAGGCAAGCAGCATCATGCGCTGGTTGCGCAGCTGCAATGCGGTGGCATGGATGCCCAAAGCACGGTCAAATCCCATGTCGCTCTCCTTTCTCCCGTCCTCGATGCCGACGGCACCGTCAGGCGGGTTGAACATACGACAGGGTGTGTGATGCAGCTATCATGCCATTTGGAGTAAAGCGTTTATATTCATGCTGTTAACACGGTTGGGTTGGGGCAGGCCCTCCACGCAATGGCGCACTGCCAAAAATTTGACGCCGATAAAGTCAGGCTCGCGGTACCGCTTGTGAAACGGCCAATTGGCACAGTTCCTGCTTTGCGATTTCGTGACCCGGCGGCCGAAAGCTGCTTGCGGGAAATCGGAGTAGGGGCATCGGTATGCGAACCGACATCATGATGGGTCTATTTATGGGGCTTGCGCTGACTGCGACTCCAGCAAATGGACAGGAATTTGAAAATCTCGATCTGCTGAACCAACGTGCGGCCACTTTGGCTGCAACGCTTGGCCAGCAGGCGATACCAATAGATTACCGCATCAAATTGCCGCGATGTCCCGAGTTGGCCGTGATTGAACCGCAAGATCGCCATGCAATTGCCGCGCGTTGCCTGCCGCTCGGCTGGCGCATGCGCATCGCGCTCGCTCCAGCTGAAGCACCGGACCGCACCGTCGCCTCGCCGGCTGCGCTGGTGATCAAACGAGGAGACCCCCTGCGTCTGCGTGTGCAGCGCGATGGTTTTGTGCTGATCTATGATGTGGTGGCGGCTGCCAGCGGCCGGGTCGGCGACATGATCTTCGCCCGGGCTGAAGGCAGCAAGGCAATGCTGCAGGTGAAGCTGCTTGGGCCGGGACAAGCGATGCTGGCCGAATAGGTGTGCACCTGCGGCCGGAAAGATTTTTGACCGTGAGCGCTTAATCAATCGCTTTAGAAGTCGTTAATGGTTGCCATGATGATGGGCGTTTGTTCGTCCCATACGCGATGGAGGCCTGCGATGTTGGAAAAGAACGCCAGGATAGAGGCTTTAAGCCCGGTCGGCAGAACGGGAAGACAGACTGCCGCCTCGGCGTTGGCGGCTGGCGCGCGCGTCGCAGCCGTGGCCGCCGACACGAAGGACGTCGCTGTTCCGCAATCCGATGTGCTGGCCATGGCAGCCAGCATTGCCAGTGAGGCACCGCCAGTCGATGCCGCGCGGGTCGCGGCGCTGCGCGAAAAGATTGCCAATGGTGACTATTCGATCATGGTTGCGGCCACCGCGCTGGCAATTGCAAATGTACTTGTAGATTCGGGCGAAGCATGAACCCGCACTTTCCGGCAATGGAAGCGGCGTTGGAAGGGCTCGCTACGGCCATTCGCACATTTGATGCGCCGGCCATTCATGCCGCCAGCGAAGCCCTCGCCGTTGCTGTCAGTGGTATAGACGGCGCTTTCGTGGACCGGCTGGGCCGCCCTGACCGTGATAAGCTCGCCGATTTCATCGCGCGACTGCGAGCCCTATCGATGGAGGTCAATCTTCACAGCCAATGGACGCGTCAGCGTATTGACAGCTTGGCCGATCTGCGTGGCCAACGTCACCTCAAGTCAGGCCTATATTGTTGAAAATATGAATAAATAAGCAAGGTTAGCCGATTTGGCACGATGATTGCTGGTGGTTTGCCACAACCGTGGAAAACCTACCAATGTCGAACCTTGCGTTGCCCATTACTTCTGCCAACAGGCTCCCCCCGGTCGCTTCGATTGTGGCAGATGTGGCGAGCCGCACCGGCGTCGAATTTGACTTCCTGATCGATGTTGCCCGCGTGGAAAGCAATTTCGATCCGTCCGCGCAAGCGCGTACCAGTTCGGCGCACGGGCTTTATCAGTTCACCAACCAGACCTGGCTAGCGACGCTGCACCGGCACGGCGCTGCCCACGGCTATGGCTGGGCGGCCGACTCCATTCAGCGCAATGCCGCAGGTCGCTACGACATTGCAGACCCTGCAATGCGTGCATCGGTCCTCGCTCTGCGCGGTGACCCAGCAGCGTCCGCCAGCATGGCGGCCATGCTGACGGCTGATAACCGTGACCTACTGACGGCCCGTACCGGGACCACGCCTGAGGACGTCGATCTTTATCTCGCCCATTTTTTGGGGGGGGCAGGTGCTGTCAAATTCATCCAGGCATGGCAGGGCAATCCGGACCAGGCAGCGGCGCCGTTGCTACCTGACGCGGCGGCCGCCAATCGCAGCATTTTCTATTCTGCCGCCGGCGTCCCGCGCAGTCTGGGCGAAATCCGCGAACTTTTTCGCCACAAGCTGGATGACGGCAACGCCGCAACCTTGCCGGGCGGGACTGCGATGACGGCTCCGGCATTTGCGCATAGCGCGGCCCGTCGCAACATGCCGGCCAACGAACGGGCAACGCTTCCGCTGCTTGAAATGCGGCCGATGCCGGAAAAACTGTCGCTCGCTTTTGCCGCTGACACGTACCGACGGTTGGCGGCGCTTGGCCCAACGGGGCGCCCGGTATGATGCCCGCCGATCTTTCGGGCGGCCGCATGGCCAGCATGCTCCTTTTGCCTGCCGCCATGTTGTTTTTGGTCGGCCTGATGGTCGTGCCGGTGTCGCCGACGATTTTGGATATCGGTTTCGTCGCCAACATCATGATCAGCCTTGCGGTGCTGATGGTTGCGCTGTCGGCGGCACGTCCGCTCGATTTTTCCGCCTTTCCAACGGTGTTGTTGCTCGCGACTTTGTTCCGCCTCGCTCTCAATGTGGCCTCGACCAGAGTTGTGTTGATGCATGGGCATGAAGGCACAGCGGCCGCGGGCCACGTGATCGAGGCCTTTGGCGAAGTGCTGATTGGCGGCGATTACATTGTCGGCTTGTTCGTGTTCTTCGTCCTGATGATCATCAATTTGATCGTCATTGCCAAAGGCGCCGGGCGCGTGTCCGAAGTGTCCGCCCGCTTCACACTTGATGCCTTGCCAGGCAAACAAATGGCGATCGATAGCGAACTTGCGGCAGGCCTGCTCACAGCCGACGAAGCCAAAGCGCGGCGCCAGGACGTCGCGACTGAGGCCGATTTCTATGGGTCGATGGACGGTGCTTCCAAATTTGTGAAGGGCGATGCCATCGCTGGGGTGCTGATATTGTTCGTCAACATCATTGGCGGCTTGCTCCTTGGTGTTTTCAGCCACGGCCTTTCGCTGCCCGAAGCTGGCAGTGCCTATGTCACGCTGGCAATCGGCGACGCGCTGGCGGCGCAGATCCCGGCTTTGCTGCTCTCTATTGCGGCAGCATCAATTGTGACACGCGTGGCCTCGCCATTTGATCTTGGTGGCCAGATCGGCCGCCAGTTCGCCTCGGCGCAGGTATGGTTCGCGGTGGGGGGCATCTTCCTGCTGCTCGCCATGATCCCGGCGATGCCGCAAACGGTCATGTTGCCTGCCGCCGCCACCTCACTGGCGCTGGGTTGGCATTGCCGCCGGCTGGCGAACGCGCCCGAACCGGTGGCCGAAGAGATTTTGCCTCCCGAAAATCCGCATCTGATCGCTTGGGACGAAGTTAGTGCGGCGGCTCCGTGCCAGCTGGACGTTGGCTATGCCCTTGTTCCTTTGATTGATGAGCGCAAGGGTGCGCCATTGATGGCGCGCGTGACCGGCATTCGCCGGCAACTGTCCAAAGCGCTTGGCTTCGTGGTGCCCCCTGTACGTGTCGCTGATGATCTTGCGCTGCCGGGCAACGGCTATCGCATTTCCGTTGGCGGGGTCGTGATTGGCGAAGATGAAGTTTTTGCCGGGGAGCTGCTGGCACTTGATTCTGGTGCCGCGACTGGCCCGATTGATGGTCGGCCGTGCAAGGATCCGACCTTTGGTATCGACGCGTTGTGGATCGCGCGGAGCGCCCAGAGCGAGGCGATAGCGGCAGGCTACACGGTGGTCGATCCTGCAACGGTGGTGGCCACGCACCTCAACCATTGCATCACCCGCGCGGCGGAGGAGCTCTTCGGCATCGACGATGCGCAGGCGCTGGTTGATCATCTCAAAACCTCCTATCCGCAACTGGCCCAGGCCTTAACGCCGCAAGCCTATAGTTTGCCGCGCATCGCCGCCCTGTGTCGTGCGTTGCTCGCCGAACGGGTCCCGCTGCGCGATTTCCGCCAGATTGCCGAAGCCATGGTTGCCGTCGCCGGCGTCCCCCTTGCCGACGGCGAACTGGTGGAAGCGGTGCGGCAACGCATCGGGGCCTTGATTGTCCAGACGATCGTGCCGTCGCGCTTGCCACTGCCGGTCGTCACGCTTCAGCCTGAACTCGAAATGCTGCTGGTTCAGGGGGTGCGTACCAATGCGGGCGCTGAAACACCGTTCGAACCTGAACTCGCACGCCGCATCATCGACCAGATAGGTCAAGCGGTGGCGCCCTTGATGGTGTCCACAGGTAGCTTTGCGGTGGTGGTGTCGCCGCTTTGCCGGGCCGCATTGGCGCGGCTGGTCCGGTCCGCATTTCACGAAGTGACGGTGCTATCCTACCTCGAATTGCCGCCATCAAAACCCACCGAAATCGTCGCAACGATCGGTACGGCAGAGCGTCATCTTCTGCCGCAAGAATCCTCGCACGCCGGGAGCATGCATGATGAAACATGAAACTGCCGAACAATATCGGCATGCCGAAGCCGGGCTACGGTCGGCATATGGCACATGCGCGGAGGACTTGGTGCGTACGCATCGGGCGCTGGTACGCAAGCTAGCTTGGCTGGTGCATGGCCGTGCCGTTCGATCGGCTGAATTGGACGATCTGATCCAAGTCGGCATGATCGCGCTGATCGAAGCGAGCCGGACCTATCAGGACCAGGGTCACAGCTTTGCAACCTATGCCACAATCCGGGTGCGCGGGGCGATGGTCGATCATGCGCGCCGCGAAACGCCCGTGGGACGCGCGGCAGTGTCGGCGGCGCGGCGTCTGGGACTGGCGCGTCAGCGGCTGGAACAGATGTTGCACCGTGCGCCGGCGACCAGCGAAATCGCCGAAGAATTGGGCATGACGGCGCACGACTTCCTCGCTTTTGAACAGTTGGGCAGCCGCACATCACCCTCGTCGCTCGATGATGCCGATGGGCTGGCCGCACAGCTTGTGGACACTGACCAGCTTGGGGCCGACGCCAGCTTGGAAAAAGCTGATTTGGTTGCCCTGCTCAAACAATCATTAGCCGCGCTAAACACGCGCGAACAGCTCGTGCTCCAGCTTTTCTTTTACGAAGAGCTTAATCTTGCCGAAATTGGAGCCGTTCTTGGGGTGAGCTCCGCTCGCGTCTGTCAGATCAAGTCAGCAGCGTTAACCAAGTTGAGTGCCCAAATGGACGCAGCAGGTTGACGCGCTACGCCTCAGACAGAACCGTAATTTTGGAAAGAAGGCGACCCGCAAAATGTCAGCTGCAGAATCCTTTTTCATAACAAGTGCGAAGCGGCTGTTCGGGCATGGGCAACGTGTTGCCGACGGCATTGCAATCGAGGTCAACCCAACCAATAATCGAAGCGGACTGGCCGCACAGGCTCGGCAATTGTTGCTGGAAGCTATCGGCGGCTTTTTTTCGGCGCACGACCTGCACCTCAATGGTCGCCGCCTGATGTTGGTGCATGAGTTGCTCGATGGGCGCGACAGCTGGCTAAATGATCGGTACGCTGCACGTAAACAGTCGGGACTTGGGATAAACGACCAGTGGCTGGACCAGATTGACATTGATTATGCCCAGCAAAATCGCTCGCAGCTTGACCAATTAATGGCCGAATTCGAATGTCAAGTCAGTCAGTTTGCTGTCAACGCGCGCGACACCCGGCTTGCCGCAGAAGGGTATGAAACCAAATTGACCGATGTTGCAGCGGGTAATCATGACAAGGCAACAACGCCCGAAGGCTTGGCCCGCCTAGCCCAACAAATGATTGAACAGACGCGCGACCTGGTCCTGACCATGAAGAGCAGCGAACAATATACGCAGGGGCTGCAACAGCGCCTTGAACAGGCGAAGCTTGCCTCGGAGACCGATACGTTGACCGGCCTTCCGAACCGACGTGCGTTCGAGGAACACTTCGGGCGCCAGATCCAACGTGCTCGAAAGGGCGGTTATCCCTTGTGCGTGGCCTTTTGCGACATCGATAATTTCAAGCGCGTTAATGATGTGCATGGTCATGACGCAGGCGATCGTGTTCTTCGCAAGGTCGGCTCGGAACTGGCGAGTCTTGCTTCGACAAGCAGCTTCGTTTCGCGTCATGGCGGCGAAGAATTCGTTGTTCTCTTTGCCCAGTTGAACGTCGCAGCTGCCAAGAAGCGCTTGGATGATGTCCGGACGCGGCTCGGTTCAACGCCACTTTGCAACCGAACCAATGGCGAAAGCATCGGCTGCATTACATTTTCTGCTGGGGTGGTGGACGTAATGGGCTTCGCCAACCCGCGCGATGCACTCAGCGCCGCTGACAAGGCGATGTACCTCGCCAAACGCGCAGGGAAAAACCAGGTTTTGTGTGGTGATGCGTTAAACTGACCGTGCAGCCGTTTGCGTTTTCGGCCGCGTAGGTAATGGGTCCTGACCCTTGGGGGAAAAGGCCGCGCTCACACGCCACCATCACTATCGTTCTTATCTAGGTGGACTGCGTGGTGCGCCACGCAGTCTGTGGCGAAACCTTCTCTGAATGGGGTTCCCTATTACGAAAAAAAGAGAAAAATAGGTGTTCAATCACCGAACGCATTTTTGGTAGGGTCGAGCACGAGACCGCATTGGATTTCGGTGATCAGCGCCGACACCGTCCGCCGCAACCAGGCGTTTTCCTTCTCCAGTTCTTTCATCCGCCGGGCCTTATCCATCGTCAGGCCGCCATATTCCTTGAGACAGCGGTAGTGGCTCTGCTTGGTTGTCCCGATCCGGCGGCACGCATCCGCAACCGTTTCGCCCTGCGCCAGCACGATCTCGGCCTAACGCAGATCTCCTCCGGCTTGTGCTTTCCCGCCTTTCCATTCCTCCTTCGTGGCCAAATCTAAAACAGATTTTGCGCCACTCAGAAGGGGGCAGATCAGAAATGCACAAGCGTTATACTTTCCATAACAAATAGCTCAGTGCTGGGTGGGTGTGTCGGCGTTATGTGCTGACGTTATGTCCCGTAAAGAATGCCTAGGATTGACGAGCCTGTCGCGCGCACCGCTGTTCATTCTTGGCGGATTCCTGCTGGCATCGACGCCTGCAATGGCGCAATCGAACGACGAGCTGCGACAACCCTTTGCCGCACTACGCGACGCCTATCGCTCAAAGGATCCTGCGAGGGCCGCCGAGGCCTATACTGAGGACGCCAAGCTCATTCTCCAATATCCAGGAATGCCGCCCCAAGAATATGTGGGGGCGACGACGATCAGGCAGACGATCGAGCAAATATTGACGCCGATCAAGCCGGAATGGACGCTGGCCATGAACTTCAAGCTCGACCCAGCAGCAGCCCAAAGCAGTACAAGAACGGGGCTGTACCGGATCATCGTCAACATGGGGCACAAGGCAACGAGCAACTATGGACGTTTCACCGTTACCCTGCGGGCGGAAAAAGGCGCGTGGCGCTTTTCGGAGGATATCAGCGACTTTGCGACTGAGGCCGATTATGACGCATTGCGGGAACCGGAAATGTTCATGGACTAACGCGCTGATGAATAACCTTCACCGCAGGGCAATCGCCCGGCTTCGCCCGATGGCGGCATAGCCAATTAGGCTGGTCCAGACATCTGCAATCCGCCTCAATTTACTTTTCTGCTGGTCAGGGTTATTGCTCATCCTAGCTTGGGGGGCCGGGCATCAAATATCCAGCAGGTCATCCGTCCGCCGCAGGGGGAATTGCGATGGAAATGCAACAGGTTCGCTATTTTGTGACAGTGGCGGAAACGCTTAATTTCACGCGCGCGGCCGAACAATGCAATGTGACCCAGCCAGCTCTGACCCGAGCGATCAAGCAGTTGGAATATGAACTGGGCGGCGACCTCATCCGCCGCGAGGGGCGCAACACCCACCTTACCGACCTTGGCAATCGTATGTTGCCGATGCTGCGGCAATGTTATGACAGTGCGCTAGCTGCCAAAACGCTCGCCAAGGCGGTGGCCAAGGGCGAAGTATCCTGCCTTTCCATCGCCGTGTCGCGCTCACTTTCGCTTGATCTATTGATGGGCGCGCTGAATGAAATGTATGCAGCTTTTCCTGGTTTTCAGCTCAAGTTGCGGCGGGGTAGCGCGAGCGAAATTGCCGAATTGCTGAAATCGGGCGATGCGGATCTGGCAATGGCCGGACCGCTTGGTGATAGCTGGGACCGGCTTGAAGCTTGGCCGATGTTCACCGAATCCTTCGATTTGGTTGTCGGCAGCGGCCACGCGCTGGCCGCGCGCAATGCCGTTGACCTGGATGTCGAGCTGATCCGCGAGGAACGATTCCTACTGCACAGCGGCGCAGAGTTGACCGATTATGAGCGCCAAACTCTGGGGGCAACCGGGTTGAATGTCGCCAACGCGCACGAAGTTGATTCGAACCGCGACATGGAAACGCTGGTTAGTGCAGGTTTCGGTATCGGCGTTGTTCCTGCAACAGCCCTAAAATGGGCGAATGTGCAGCATCTGAATTTCACGGGGCTGGATCTGCGCCGCATGATCGCAGTCTATTCGGTCGCCGGCCGACCCCGCTCGCGAGAGACCGCCGCCTTGCTCAATCTGTTAAGAGGGGCCGATTGGTCAGCCGTCGCTGGCTAACGCCGCTAGCGCTGCGTATTTCAGGGCGTCGATTTCCATGCGCTGCCTGAAGTCCGGATTGACATAGCGTTCTTTGATGTTGCCGTCGCGGCCGACGACAAACACTGCCGGAACCGCTAGCACCCAGGCCTCTGCCCCTTGGAATGCAGGGATGTCACATGCATCAGCACGAAGCATTGCCGACAGGTGTTCGTCGAGCACAAAAGCGAGGCCAAGCATCAAGCTATAGCCATTCCCAAAATCGATTAGGAAAGGGAATTGCGCACCGCTGTCATCGCGCAGGCCCTTTGCAAATTTGCCTATTTCCGGAGTTATCACAACGATTTGTGCAGGCTTTATTTCCGCTGCAATGCTCGCCAGAGCCGCTGTGGTTAGGCGGCAGTAAGGGCACCAATGACCGCGCACGAAGGCAACAACAACCGGGCCTTCCCTGCGCAGCGATGCGAGACTGACCAGGCGCCCACCTTCGTCGGGAAGCAGGAAGTCAGGCATCTCCTCGCCCTGCTTTGGCGCGACCTCGCCCAAACGGGCGCTCCTTAACCTGTCCACCAACAGGTCATAGGCACGCGCGTAATCCGGATCGGACTGTGCGATCGCCCTGCTGACGCAATCAAGCTGATCATTCAGCGGCTGCCCGTTGTGGCGCAGCGACTGTAACAGCGCTTCGATTGAATCTTCAGATGTGATGGTCGTGGTTGCCTCGGTGGATTCATTACCAGTCATTGCTTTGCCAAATGCTCCAAGGCGACAGCTTTGGCTGCCACAATGATATCGGCTGGCTCCATCCGACGACGATAATCAGGATCAACATGCCGCGCCTTTATCACCCCGTCCTGACCGACAATGAACACCGACGGGATGGGAAGGATCCATCCTGCATGGCCATGATATTTGGGAATATCCCACCCAGCACCCTCGATCAGCGAGGACATGAAATCAGGCACCCAGACAGCGAGGTTGAGCGACAGCGCATAGCCATTGCCGACATCGGTGAGGAACGGGAAGCGCGCCTTAGCTTCTGCCTTGATTTGCCGGGTAAACTGTCCGGTCTCCGCCGAAATCGCGACGATGCGTACGGGTGCAATTTGATCCTGAATTTCTGCCAATCCCACTGCGTTCAGACGGCAATAGGGACACCAATGACCGCGATGAAAGGCAATCGCCAGCGGTGCTGTCTCCAACAGCCGATCCATGCTGACCAAATGCCCGTCGTCGTCGGGGAGCAAAAAGCTTGGCATCACTTCGCCCACCTGGGGGGCCGTGCTGCCGACAGTGGCGGTTTCCAATTGAGCGACAAATTGATCGACCGCGACTGCAAATTCGGTGCTGAGTTCGCGAACGCGGTTTGCAATGAAGCCCAGTCGGTCGGCCAAGGGCAGTTGTGCGTCGCGCACGTCGTGAAAGGCGCGTTCGAGCTCGTCGACGATCGATATAGTCATTGCCAAATCTCTCCGCGACCCTGCGCAGGATAAACCAGTTCCAGGTCTTATCCAAATGCTAGTGTCCACAGGGCCAGCTAATGAAATGCCCAAAAGGCATTGCTGCGATGCACAAAGGCGATTTCTGTCAGCCAATGCAACGTGGCAAATTTCGACATCACCAACCTTTACATTTGCTCACCCGAAGGAATTTTTCATGACGAAACTTGTACTTGCCATGGCTGCTGCGATGGCCTTGTCTGTCCCGGCGGCGTCCTATGCTTCACCCGAGGCACCGACGGCAACCGCCGCTGGCGTTGTGCGCGTGAAGAGCGCCTATGGCATGGATGAAACGATTGCTCGCATCAAGGCTGACATCGCCGCCAAGGGCATTAAATTTTTCATCGAGATCGACCAGGGGCAATTGGGTGCAGGCGCCAATTTGAACATTCGCCCGTCGCGGCTGATCCTGTTCGGCAACCCGCCGCTGGGTGTCCAGTTCCTGCAGTCCAATCCCTATTCGGGCCTCGATTGGCCTGTGCGCATGCTGATCCTTGAAGAAGCAGACGGAAGCGTCAGCGTGGCATGGACCGATTTTGGCCACATCGCCAATCGCTATGCCATCCGCGACCGCGACGCGCAGTTCAAGATGGCCGCCGAAGTAGCCGCATCGATCGCATCGAGCGCCACACGATAAATGCCGGGGAGAGGCGGCCATGACAGTCGGACTTGCCACCGTCGGCTTCGCCGTCTCCCTGCTCTGCGCGCTGGTAATGGGTTATGCCATCCAGCGCGGGGCAACCTGCACCGTCGCCGCCGTTTCACAAGTCGTCGAAACTGGCCGATGCGGTCGTTTCTTTGGATTGCTGGAAGCGGCGTTGTGGGTTGCAGGCGGCCTGCTTTTGGCGCGCGCCTTCGGCTTTTTGCCCGACCTGCCACAAGGGCGGTCGGTGAGCATGGCTACCGTGATCGGCGGTTTCTTGCTGGGCGCTGGTGCCTATGTCAACAAATCCTGCGTTTTCGGCACAGTCGCCAGAATCGGCGCAGGTGATTGGGCTTATCTGGCGACCCCGCTCGGCTTTCTGGGTGGAGCATGGGTCCTTTCATTGCTTCCCCATCGGCAATATTCTGGGACCATGCCAGCGATGTCTCCGCTGATGTCGTTGCCGTCGCTTGGTCTCGTTGCCTTCGTCGTATTTGCGGTCTGGCGCATTGCTGCCACCGCAATTTCTACCCAAGGCCGTCTGTCCGACCGTATATGGGCACCGCATGAAGCCACCGTTGTCATCGGCATTGCCTTTGTAGTCATGTTTGTTGTGGCTGGCGCCTGGGCCTATACCGATTTGCTGGCCGAGGTGGCCATGGGAATGCCGGGTGACGTGATAGTTCGGCTATTGCTGCTTGCCGGTCTGCTTGGCGGCTCAATGATCGCAGGCATCATCTATGGCACCACCGCGCCAAATCCAGTCACGGCTGCGGCCGTTGTCCGCACTTTCGTGGGCGGCGCCGCCATGGGCCTAGGCAGCGTGCTAATCCCGGGCAGCAATGACGGGCTAATCCTGGTCGGCATGCCGTTGCTCTATCCCTATGCATGGGTCGGTATTGGCACGATGTGCTTGACGATCCTCGTCGCCATTTATGCCGAGCGGCTTTGGAGCTAGCTGTTGGTCGCACGCCGTGCAGCGCGTTGATTGAGAAATGCGCGGAAGGTCTGTTCTACGGACTTGGGTGTGGATCACGTTCACCGTATCGAGCGCACGGGCCCTGGCCCCGGAACATAGGCATAAAAACACCATAAACGGGTCTGGCGCCCTGCCCCGGGGAGGACAGAGCGCCAGTGTTCAGCATTATTCGGCCCGGCACTGTCCTACGCTGAGACAGGCCGCGGACGACCCTAACGCTATTTCGCCATATCGTTGAAGACGTCAGCCGACAGCAGCACGACTTCGGTCTTGCCATTATTCCTCCACCAGTGCGTCAGCCCGCCATGCTCTTGCGACACTTCGCCAGCACGATGAATGATCGGCACTTTGCAAGTACTACGATATTCGGTCACTTCACCCGACAACGTAATGATCAACGCGGGTCGGTCGGCGTGGCCATGCATCGGCACAATCCCGCCCGGTTGCAGCACCAAGCGGCGCAGGCGCAGGCTGCGACCATCGACATTGATTTCGGGGCCCAGGTCGATGTCACCGATCACGGTGTCGGTCACATCCTTTGGCATGGTAGCGGCGCCGGCCAGCGCATTGGCACCAACCTGATTAGCAGGACATTCACCGGCCATCGCCGGGCTAGCAAAGGCCAGAGCCGCGAGGGCACTCGCCGAAAAAATCGCTTTGTTCATAATCATTTCCTTTTGCTTCTGAAAGGCGGTCGCTGCCGGGAGCGGGGTCGGGGGGGCTGGGTAGAGCATCCCGGTCCCGGCAGCATGCACGATGACTAGACTTGTCCGCCAAGGCCGGGAATTCGATTAAGGTCATGGGATTGATGCCCAACCGGCATTTCCGCCGGAGGCGGATACCGAGGAATGATCGGGCCTCTCCAAACGCAGGAAGCCCAGCCATGTTGCAAGAAAAGTTGGAAAAACCCGGGACCGGGCGCCCGCTCGACGGGCGCATTGCCGTCATTACCGGCTCGACCAGTGGGATTGGTCTGGGTATTGCGCGCGCTCTTGCCGATGCCGGTGCGACAATCGTCTTAAATGGTCTTGGCGACGCCAAGGAAATCGACCTGCTGTGCACCAGCCTGGCAGCCGAAGCGGGCACGACGGTGGGATACAATGGTGCCAACCTCCTCGACCCCGACCAGTCAGCAGGGCTCATCAGCCAGACCATCGCTCAGTTCGGACGCTGCGACATTGTAGTCAACAATGCGGGCATCCAGCATGTTTCGCCGATCGAGGATTTTCCCGCAGCCAAATATGATGCCATCATTGCCCTCAATCTGTCGTCGGCCTTTCACACCATTCGCACTGCCTTCGGCCCGATGAAGCAGGCCGGCTGGGGTCGCATTGTCAACATTGCCTCGGCGCACGGTTTGGTCGCCTCGCCATTCAAGAGCGCCTATGTCGCCGCCAAACATGGCATCATTGGACTGACCAAAACTGTGGCGCTCGAGGGCGCGGAACATGGCATCACCTGCAACGCAATTTGCCCGGGCTATGTGTGGACGCCGCTGGTCGAGAACCAGATCGGCGACACGGCGAAGGCCCGCGGGATCAGCCGTGACGAAGTCATTCGCAACGTCCTGTTAGCGGCCCAGCCGAACAAACGCTTTGCCACTGTCGAGGAGCTTGGCGCGCTGACGCTCTTCCTCTGCAGCGACGCCGCGGGTTCGATCACCGGCACCGCACTGCCCGTCGATGGTGGCTGGACCGCCCAGTAACTTTTGGAGCGAAGGAGAGATGACATGGACCGCACCTCTGGAATCGCAGCAGGCACCAACAAGCCCGCTGTCCGATTCAACGTTAAGCGCGAGCATGATGATGTCCGCAACAAACAGTGTTACGACCAGCCGCTCCGTGGCGTCCTTGCCGAGCTCGAACGCTACCCCGAGCTCCGGCGGTAAGCGTCCGCTGCGCCGGCCGCATATCGTGATTGTCGGCGGCGGGTTTGGCGGGCTCGCTGCTGCCCGTGGGCTGAATGGCGCTGATGTCGACATCACGTTGATCGACCAACGCAAT
This sequence comes from uncultured Sphingopyxis sp., assembly GCA_964401155.1. Lineage (GTDB taxonomy): Bacteria > Pseudomonadota > Alphaproteobacteria > Sphingomonadales > Sphingomonadaceae > Sphingopyxis. Next base: position 30,861 of record CAYNXF010000015.1, on the reverse strand, counting down.
CACCATATTTTTCAGCCTCTGTTGTATCAGGTCGCCACTGCGGGTCTGTCGCCAGCAGATATTGCTGCGCCAATTCGGACGATCCTGAAACATCAAAAGAGCTGCCGCGTGCTGCTCGACCGCGTGACCGGGGTCAACCGGAATAAGCGAACAGTCCAGCTCGAGCGCGGCCGTGACCTCAGTTATGATTGGCTCATCATCGCGACCGGTGCCCAGCACAGCTATTTCGGCCGCGACGAATGGGCAGAATATGCCCCGGGCATCAAATCGCTGGAAGACGCAACCGCCGTGCGCCACCGCATCTTGCTGGCGATGGAACGAGCCGAAACCGAAATGGTCAAAGCGACGCGTGATGCCCTGCTGACCTTCATCGTGATTGGCGGCGGTCCAACGGGCGTCGAAATGGCAGGTGCGATAGCCGAGCTGGCGCGCCAATCGGTTTCGAAAGAGTTTCGGAGCATCACGCCGCATTGCTCCCGGGTCATGCTGATCGAGGCGGGGCCGCGGCTGTTGCCCGGGTTTCCCGCGGCCCTCTCGGCGCGCGCCGACGCCGCGATCCGGCAGCTTGGCGTCGAGGTCATAACCGGCGCACGGGTTGATGCAATTTTTGCCAATGGTATTCGCCTTGGCGAAGACAGCATCCTTGCCCGCACAATCATTTGGGCGGCGGGTGTCAAGGCATCCCCCGCAGCGGCTTGGCTGGGGGTTGAGGGTGATCGTTCTGGCCGCGTGCCGGTCGACAATGGCCTGCATCCAGCGGGCGACGAGCGAGTTTTCGTCATTGGTGACACCGCCGCCGTCACTGATGGAAATGGTCGAACGCTCCCCGGCGTTGCTCCGGTGGCCAAACAACAGGGCCTCTACTGCGCCAGAGCTATCATCGAGGCATCGGTTGGGCGTGCCCCGCCGCCTTTTCGTTATCGCGATTTTGGAAGCATGGCGACCATCGGACGAAAACGCGCGGTTGCCGATTTGGGTCGTGTCCACCTGTCGGGATTCACCGCCTGGCTGCTGTGGTGCGTCGCGCACATCTGGTTCCTCGCTGGCTTTCGCAATCGTTTGCTCGTCGGTGCGAACTGGCTGTGGAGTTATCTGACGTTCGAACGCCACGCCCGACTCATCACGGGCGAAACACCGGTCAACTGAAAGGATTTACAAATGGCTAGAAACAAAGACTTTAGAATCGAAGATCTTGGACAAGTCGTTCTTGTTTTCCAAGGAGGCGGAGCTCTCGGTGCCTATCAAGTGGGGGTGTATCAGGCCCTGCACGAGGCCGGGATTGAGCCCGACTGGGTAATCGGCACATCGATCGGGGCCATCAATGCTGCGCTGATTGCCGGAAATCGGGTCGAAAACCGGTTGGCGCGGCTCAAGGAATTTTGGACGCGCATGGAGCATGGCCATTTGTTTGAGACGCCGCTGGGCGCGGCGCTCAATCCGCTGCGGACCATGGCCGCAATCATGGGCGGCATCCCAGCTTTTTTCAAACCAAACCCATTTGCCTTCATGAGCCCGCATTCGCCGCTTGGCGTTGAAGACGCCGGTTACTATTCGACCGCGCCCCTGCGCGCGACTTTGGATGATCTGGTCGATTTCGACTTGATCAATAGCGGCGACTGCCGCCTCGCGGTGGGTGCCGCCAACGTGCGCACCAGCGAGATGCATTATTTCGATTCGCGCGACACCCGGATCGATGCGCGCCACATCCTGGCCTCGGGGGCGCTGCCGCCAGCATTCCCCGCCGTCCGGATCGACAATGAACTTTACTGGGATGGTGGTATCATCTCCAACACGCCGGTTGAGGCCATTTTTGACGACGAACCACGCCGCGATTCGCTGGTGTTTGCCGTGCACCTATGGAACCCTCACGGTGCCGAGCCGGAAACGATCTGGCAGGTCATGAACCGGCAAAAGGATGTGCAATATGCCAGCCGGGCCGCGTCGCATATCCGCCGCCAACGCCAGATTCACCGGTTGCGCCACGTCATCAACGAACTCGGCAAGCTGGTCCCCGCACAGGCATTCAAGGACAATAATGCCGAAGACCTGATGCACTATGCCTGCCAGACGCGGATGCATGTAGTCCGGCTGCTCGCCCCTGCGCTCGATGGCGAAGACCATAGCAAGGACGTCGATTTCAGCCCGTCGGGCATCCGTGAGCGCTGGGAAGCAGGCTATGAGCACACCCGTGCAACCTTGCAGCAAGCCCCCTGGAAGGGGAGTTTTGATCCACTTGAAGGGTTCATCCTGCACGAAGCGATGGGCGGTGAGCTGGTAGACGTGATCGGGTCGGCCAAGGCGGTCGCCTGACCTGAACCGGGTGCGCAGGCGCAATGTCCCTGCGCACCCGGACTTTTTGCGGGCTAATGGGCCGAGTGGACGTGAGCGCACTTGGCCCCTTTTGCTGTGGCTTATTGCACCGCCAGATGGCAATTCATGCCGCGACTGGGAACTGAACTGCCGATGCGACGCTGACATGCGGCGGTCCTACATCGCGGCACCTGACTACGCTATCAATGAAGATCCGCTCGAACAGGTCTCGCTGCACATTGCTACCCCCGATGGCATGAAAATGCCGGCGAAAAGGCGCAATCATCGACGCCGCCAACCGATATTCGCCTTTGGCGTGCGCCGCGATACCGTGTGCGATTGCCCCCACCGGCGTTTGGGGATCGAACCGTTCCAGCATCGCACGTACCTTGCCATCGCGCTCGGCGTGGGCCAGAGCGTAGAGATAATGCAGGTCGAGAAAATCGTTGATCCGGTCACCGGTGCGATCCTCGATATGGTGCGCGATGTCATCCCAAATGCTTGGCGCCTGCATGCCTGTCAGCTCGAGCCGGGCCAACAACGAGATGGCATTGATCTGGTCCTGAGCATGTTCCTTGCGAACGCCCCAGACCCGGTCGCGCAGCAGTTCAAATGCAGCCGCTCCATTGCCCAGTTCTATTTCGAACAGCGCCAAATGCCACCAATTATGCGTCAGCATGAACGACGAGCAGCGATCCCAGCCGCTGGCATGAGCGTGCAAGAATGTGCGCCCTTCGATTGGTTGATCATCGGCTGCAAAGACATGGGCAACGACGTGCTCGGCCCACGGATCTTTGCCTGGGTTGTGCTCTATTGCACGGCGCGCAAAGCGCATCGCCAGACCACACTCGCCGGCTTGTTCAAGCGCATAGGCATGGAGGCCGAGCGCATAGCCGGATCGTCCATCGACGGCAGCAGCCATGCCCGAGGTTTGCAACATGCCGCGCCCATCGCCCAAACCGATTTCGAGGATTTGGCAAAGTTTCGCCGCCACAACATCGTGCGGCCATGATTGAACAGTTGCGCGCAACAGACCAACGGCTTTCGGCGCATCGCCCGTGTGCCAAGCGGTGATGGCGGCGATTGTTTGCTGTTCGCGGGGATGGCAATCGCCATAACGCGCCAACGCACATGCGAGCGGATTGGCTGCGCGCCGCTGCCCCTCGCGGGTCATCAATGTCAGGAATAGGGCCGCAGCATAGGCATTCGCCAGCGCTGATTCAGGATCGGCCTCTGCGGCCCGCAATATGTCGCCTGCACCGCGTCCATGGCTGGCAAGTTCAAATGCGAAATCATGGATAGCAGTGCTGGTTTCGGGGTGTGACGCTGTAATCGGCAAGTCTCGATAGGCCGTGTTCATATTCTTATCCTCTCGTCATTTTTTATTTCATGATGGCGCGGCCCATCTTGCGCGGTGCGTGCAGCAGCAGGGCGAGCGCGATGGCCAGCCAAATAGCCGTGCCGACCAGTTCGCCCGCAGCACCAGCCCCCGCCTGACGCGCGATTTCGAATAGGATGGTCGTCCAGACAGGCGTGGTCAGCAGCACGACGGCAGCGACGAGGCGGAATGGTGCGGTCGCAAGGCCGCTGGCCGTGAGCACCGGAAAGCGCATTCCCGGGACAAATCGCGCTATAATCAACAGCCCCAACATCTGGCGCGTAAATGCGGTCAAAGCGCGGCTGATGTCATCGCGGTCTCGCAGTTTGGCGCCAATCCCTGTCGTCGCCGCCCAGCGGCCAAAGCCATAGAGGCTCAGGTCGCCCAACGCCGTCCCGATGATGACTGCGCTCAGCGCCAGGTGCGGATCAGTGCCAGTCGCGCCGACCAAAATGCCTGCGGCGATTGTCGCCGCATCTTCGGCGATGAACGTCGCTGCAAACAGAGCCAGCGCCAGCAGCAGCGGGTCACCGGCAATGGCGACCAGATCAGGCACTGCGGCGCATACCTGGGATGGGCAATATGTCGTCGCGGCTAAACCAGATAAGCAGTGCGGCCGCAATCCAAACCCCGCATGCCAGCGCAAAAAGCTGGCCACCATCGCGCGTGCCGTCGGTGTTGAGCACCGAAACACCCAAGGGGGTGAACAGGTGAAAGACAATTGCGCCCGAAATGACGCCCAGCGCCAGCAGCGCGCCCCACGGCCGCAGCCAGCGGAAACGGTTGGTCAGCGCTAGCAGCAATATGGTTGAGGCGACCAGTTCGGTTGTGCCGACCACATATTGCGAGAAGATGCCGTCATGCGCGAAAAGCCCGGGAAAGCCGAGCGAGGCGCCCCAATTCTCAAGCGTCCTGAAGATATATTGCGTCTCGGGCGAGTCGGTGAATTTGAAAAACAGCGACTGGATGAAAACAAATGCAATATAGAGGGTCAGCCCTTTCGGTAAATATCGGCGCACCATGGCAATATTTCCTTGTGAGATGCCAGGAAAATGCATGGCCAATGGCGCAAACTGAAATCACATATTGTTATAGTTCCGATGCCGAGTGCAGGGTGAATTCGACTAGATAGGGGCCATTCTCATCCTTGCGATTGGCGACCACATCGATCGAGCCATCGCTGCGCTTGCGATAGATGATGCGGCTGACGTCTGAAGTGATGTCTGTCGCCTCAAACACCGCTTCGCTGTCATTGGCGTACGCCAGTCGCATCACACTGGGTCCATCAGTTTCCCATGAGCTATAATCAGGATTATAGCGTTTGAAGCGCATCACAACGGTATCGCCAACTTGCTCGACCACGGCGAAACGCAGGAAACGGACAGCGCCGTTCTGGACACCGCGCGACATGCCGAGCACCACCCCAGCCTGCGCGTCTGTCCAGCTTTCCTCAATGATAAAACCGCTGCGGTTGCTGGTCCAACTGCCCTTCAAAAAGGCCAGATTGGCAAGCGTTGCGGCCTTAGCCGGGATCGCCGCCAGCAGCGATGACAGCGCGAGCGCGGCGAATACGATGGATCGTTTCATGGCAATTTCTCATGTTGCTTCAAGTGAATTATTGGTGGACTGCGGCACATAAGCGGCTCTGACCGCCCGCGCGCCTCGGCAGGCAACCCATGGCAAAATCGGTTCAGACCAAGGCAGCTAGCGCCTCGTAACGGTTGGCACCCATGCCATTGCATCATGCAAGCCATGACCCCTGGGCACTGGCTTGTTTGATAAGAGCCAACGGCCTTGCACCGAGTTTCCGGTTTGCGGCGCCTGTTTGAATAACCCACCCCCTTGCGGACAATGACGCTGTCAAATCAAAATGCCGAAACTTGCCTATGCCAACAGCTGACCGCGAGCGGCCGCAACTGGGTCGTCAGCTGAAAGACCGCTTTGCTGAATTTCTGAGATAAGAGTAGTCAGTCCGCAATCGGCCCAACTTAAGACGTCCCCACACACGGACACGATCTGCAACAACGCCCCAGCGCAAGACTCCTCGCCCCCCTTGCCATCCCCCCGCCCTCCGGCCTAAGCGAAAGCCCGGTTTTCATTCGCGCGCGACTCTCCTGCCGCTGCGCATAACAGGGGCTCTTCCACCATGACCGCCACCGGCAAAGACACGCTCGGAACCCGCGACACGCTGACCGTTGGCGGCAAGGATTACGCCTATTATTCGCTGACGCGCGCCGCGGCAAAGCTGGGCGATGTGTCGCGCCTGCCGTTCAGTATGAAGGTGCTGCTGGAAAACCTGCTGCGCTTTGAAGATGGCGGCTTTACCGTGTCCACCGCCGACATTCAGGCGCTGGTCGATTGGCAGAAAAACCCCACCAGCAACACCGAAATCCAATATCGCCCCGCGCGCGTGCTGCTCCAGGATTTCACCGGCGTGCCGTGCGTCGTCGATCTTGCCGCGATGCGCGATGCCATCGCGCGGCTGGGCGGCGACACGTCAAAGATCAACCCGCTGGTCCCCGTCCATCTGGTGATCGATCACAGCGTGATGGTCGACGAATTCGGCCACCCCAAGGCTTTTGAGCAAAATGTCGAAATTGAATATTATCGCAACGGCGAGCGTTATGACTTCCTGAAATGGGGGTCGAAGTCGCTGTCGAATTTCAAGGCGGTGCCGCCGGGCACGGGCATCTGTCACCAGGTGAACCTGGAACATATCGCGCAGGCGGTGTGGACGTCGGAGGACGCGTCGGGCGCGGTGGTGGCCTATCCCGACACCTGCGTCGGCACCGACAGCCACACCACGATGATCAACGGCCTGGGCGTGTTGGGCTGGGGCGTCGGCGGGATCGAGGCCGAAGCCGCGATGCTGGGCCAGCCGGTTTCCATGCTGATTCCCGAAGTGGTCGGCTTCAAGCTGACGGGCGCGCTGGCCGAGGGGGTCACCGCGACCGACCTGGTGCTCACCGCCACGCAAATGCTGCGCGCGAAGGGCGTGGTCGGGCGCTTCGTCGAATATTACGGCCCCGGCCTCGCCTCGCTCACGCTGGCGGATCGCGCGACGCTCGCCAATATGGCGCCCGAATATGGCGCGACCTGCGGCTTTTTCGGCATCGATGAAAAAACGCTCGATTATATGCAGCTCACCGGGCGCAGCGCCGACACGATCGCGCTGGTCGAGGCTTATGCCAAGGCACAGGGGCTGTGGCTGTCGGCCGACATGCCCGACCCCGTTTTCACCGACACGCTGGAACTCGACATGGGCAGCGTCGTGCCGTCGCTCGCCGGGCCGAAACGCCCGCAGGACAGGGTTATCCTGACGCAGGTCGACGATGTCTTCAATGACGACCTTGCCAGCGTGTACAAGCATGACGGCGCCAAGCGCGTCGCGGTGGAGGGCAAGGATCATGACATCGGCGACGGCGACGTCGTTATCGCCGCGATCACCAGCTGCACCAACACGTCGAACCCCAGCGTCCTCGTCGCCGCGGGGCTGGTCGCGCGCAAGGCCAATGCGTTCGGGCTGAAGCCCAAGCCGTGGGTGAAAACGTCGCTTGCGCCGGGCAGCCAGGTGGTGACCGATTATCTCGACCGCGCGGGCCTTTCGGCCGATCTGGACGCGGTGGGCTTCAACCTTGTCGGCTATGGCTGCACCACCTGCATCGGCAATTCGGGCCCGCTGGCCGAGCCGATTTCGAAGGCGATCAACAACAATGATATCGTCGCCGCCTCGGTCATTTCGGGCAATCGCAACTTCGAAGGCCGCGTGTCGCCCGACGTGCGCGCCAACTTCCTCGCCTCGCCGCCGCTGGTGGTGGCCTATGCGCTGAAGGGCACAGTGACCGAAGATTTCACGACGACGCCGATTGGCACCGCGACCGATGGCAGCGCGGTCTATCTTAAGGATATCTGGCCGACCAACGCCGAAATCCACGATCTGATGACCGCGAACATCAGCCGCGAAATGTTCGAGGCGCGCTACGCCCGCGTCTATGACGGCGACGAACATTGGCAGGCGATAAAGGTCGAAGGCTCCGAAACCTATCAGTGGCGCGCGGGCTCCACCTATGTCGCCAACCCGCCCTATTTCGACGGCATGTCGATGACCCCCGCCCCGGTCAGCGACATTTTGGGCGCTAAGCCTCTGGCAATATTGGGCGATTCGATCACCACCGACCATATCTCCCCCGCGGGCAGCATCAAGGCGGACAGCCCGGCCGGAAAATGGCTTATGGAACATCAGGTTAGCAAGGCCGACTTCAACAGCTACGGCGCGCGCCGCGGCCACCACGACGTGATGATGCGCGGCACCTTCGCCAATATCCGCATCAAGAATGAAATGGTCCCCGGCGTCGAAGGCGGCATGAGCCGCTACGACGGCGAAGTCATGCCCATCTACGACGCCGCCATGGCGCACAAGGCCGACGGCACACCACTGGTCGTCATCGCCGGCAAGGAATATGGCACCGGCTCTTCGCGCGACTGGGCAGCCAAAGGCACCAATTTGCTCGGCGTCCGCGCGGTGATCGTCGAAAGCTTCGAGCGCATCCACCGCTCGAACCTTGTCGGCATGGGCGTGCTGCCCTTGCAGTTCGAAGAAGGCACGACCCGCCAGACGCTGGGCCTGACCGGTGACGACAGCTTTACCATCACCGGCGTCGCCAACCTCCAACCGCGCCAGACGGTGATGGTCGAAGTCACCCGCCCAGACGGTTCCACCTTCACCTTCAACACCCTTTGCCGCATCGACACCGCGAACGAAGTCGAATATTTCATGAACGGCGGGATTCTGCATTATGTGCTGAGGAAATTGGCGGCATAGGGGCTGGACTTGCGAAAAGGGCGGGCTTGTGGCAATGGCCCGCCTCCCCGCACGGGGGCGCTTAGCTCAGTTGGTAGAGCATCTCGTTTACACCGAGAGGGTCGGCGGTTCGAGCCCGTCAGCGCCCACCACACAGCCGCCTATTCCTACTTTCCGAGGGGCGCTTCACAGACGATCGTGCCAGACCTGATCGTCTCCCACGGCCGTCGCCAGCTGAACGATCCTGCTGAAAACCGAATGCAACGGAAAATGCCAACGCTCGAAGACATATGCCGCGTTGGCTTGCCACTCGGGTGATCCGATTTGCTTAGTCCCCGATAAAGACAGGACTTCAAGCACCAAGTCCTGATTACGAGAGCGCGATACGGTACTCCGATAGGACGCCTGACCCCAGATTGCGCTGACCAACTTGAGGGTCTGGGATTGCAGGATCCCGAGATTCCGTAAAGCCCTTGCTAGGTCCAAGAGCCCTCCCGAACCGGGGTTCGTTCCGGTCTGACCGTGATCGAGGAATCCAAGGCGCGACAGCAATCCGGACCCGACTGGACCATCAGGCACGGCAGACCAGATACAAGATGACCAATCAGCGTTTTGGGACCGCGTAGGACGCGACAGGAACGATGACATTTCTTCGAGCTTTACCTCAAGCGCGCCCTCGTGCTCGCAATTCTCGCCAGCTAGCCACTCGAAGATATCGAGGGATACTGGGTCGTTGATGATGTGGAGAAGCGCCCGGCCTTCGACCCTGACCAGCCGGTGAGGACAGCGAAGGAAATCCAGCAATGCCACGATCCTTGCCGCCAGCCGCCTGGCGGCTTTGGCACACTGGGGTTGCACCTTTCCAATAGCAGCGGACCGCCTTAACGCTTCGTCATGGAAATCGGCCTCATCCAACAGATGCCGTATGGCCTCGGCGATCAGGCTAGCGTGTCTCGACGGATTGGCAGTCGGTAAGCGATGTGACAATGACAGGCAGACACGATCTGCAACGTCGATGCGCGGCAATGCGTATATTCCCTCCGAACTTTTGCCCAAATTGCAAACTGAAGAAGGTGCGTTTGGACGCCGGCTGCTGGCGTGCCAAAGCGCGGGCCGCTGACCATCAAGCATACAGATCCCCACCAACCCCAACCCAAGCATTGCCATGCGACGTTTGGATGATGATCTCCGGGAAAATGAATGACGAAAGACCGCGTTGGGTCGCCAAAAACAAGGCGGAAACTGCTCGCGAGCCAAACCGCTTCGCAAGCCGTTGACCCATTGGGTTAGAGGAGCAGGCAGTCATCACTTTGTAACGGCAACCTGTCTCTGGGGAAGGGGCCCGCATCAGGAATATTGCTTGCCCGATAAGTTACCGACTGCAGGATCGCCTGCGGCAAACAGGAATTAGTCCGTATCTGTTATAAGCGATTAGGCTTCGGCTTCATGAGAAGCCACATATGTCGGATTTGGATGTGTTTCTTTCGACTTTCGGCCTTGATTTCCGAGATTCAGCCAGAGCGACCTTGGGCGGCACCACGCTCTCCTCGGCAGCCAAGTCTAGCTGCCGAGCCCATAACTGAGGCAGGTGGAGTCATGCTCGCTCGGACCTCAGCCGTTTCCCACCAACCAAATGCGCGCGATACCTCCGAAGGCCCACACGCCATGGATCGGAATAAATGTCTATATTTTTGCGTTATTTAACTGGATCACGCTGGTGTGCTTACCTCGTCATCAATCACGGTTTACAGCCTCATATCCTAATGCGTGCCACCGATATGGTGCGCCTGCGGACACCCTTCCTGGCTAACCTGAAACACTCCAGCTTGGGCTCGTGCGCGCGGTCTTTCCGAGCATTATTTCAATCTCCGTAAAAGACTATTATCTGAAACAAAATTTCAAACTGTTACCTACCTGCGATAACAACCGAATCCAAAGCGGAGCATTCGCCAGAAAACTATGCAGGAGATCAAGAACCAATATGAGCAAGCTTGAGGAAATGAGCATTTTCATGAAAGTGATTGAACATGGTAGTTTTTCCAAGGCAGCTGATATTCTTGGAGTAAGCCCACCCACGATCACTCGTGCAATAAACAATCTAGAGAACAAATTAGGATCGCGCTTGTTGCTACGGTCAACTCGAAACGTTCAAGCCACAGAAGCAGCGGAGCAGTACTATAATGATTGTAAAGCTATAATTGATGCAATTCGTGAGGCTGAGGAAAAAATAAAGTCTGATAAGAATGATATTTCTGGAAAATTGACCATAACCGCACCTGAAAATTTCGGTCAGAATTTTCTTGTGCAGTTGATTGGGGAATTCTCCGAAATTTATTCCGACATTCGGATCAATACAATATTTACAGATAAGCATCTGAACTTAGTTAGTGATAAGATAAATATTGCGGTGCGTCTTGGTGAACTAGAAGATTCATTTTATGTAATGACGCGTATTGGCATGTCAAAAATAGTTTTATGTGCATCACCTGAATATTTTAAAATGAACGGACTTCCTCAAAATCCATCAGAATTGAGTTCTAGAAAAATCATATCTACATCTGATTTCAATGATAACGGGATAATACTTGGGTTTCCACACTATAAAACTTCGATACGACTTACGCCATCTATTTCATTCAATACAGAAAGATTTGTGTTAGACGCAGCAATTTCAGGATATGGAATTGCAATTCTAATGTATCATGATGTCTATGAGCATATTAAATTAGACCAATTGCAGATTATTTTTCCTGACGTCCAAACAAATATCATACCAATTAGCATATTGCATTCAGAAGGTAATAAGATTACGAAGAGAACTCGTTTATTATATGATTTCCTTGTCGATCGCCTTCGGTCAAATCCCGCACTATCTCTGAAGGCATAACAAGGTATATATTCAAATATAAGCGCTGATTTTGGGCTAGGCGAACGAGCCGGTGGATACGGGAGAGACCGGATACCTGGTGGGCAGGCTGGTGTTCGTCACAGTCAATCAAATTGCGTGGGTTGATGTCGGCTGGCTTGCAATTCTAGATCGGCGTCGTATTTGCCGCCCTCGTCAGAGTCCGCAGGCCAAGTACGTGCTCGACAGCGCTGTTGTCGAAATCGATGTGGCCATCTACGGCGGAACGCGTCAGACTGTCCTGGCCTTTGCCAAAGCCAATGACGTCCAAGCCCCACAAGCCGCCTACACGAGCATCATCATTTGGCACCGTTATAGCAACAGCGCCCCTCGACAATCAGGCTAGGAACATCGGTCTTGAACGGGCCCCGGGGCTACGTTCCGCTGCCGCTGCCCATTGGTCGGTGCAGTAAACCAGAAAAGCGCGCGGCTCATTCTCTCAGAACGATACCGACAATCTAAGGGCGACGCTTTGCGCTGCCCGGCCCGCATTGTCGTTCCTGTCATATTGAACCCTGAAGGTCGCCTGCTTCGACAATTCGGCCGCCGCGCCCAGACTGAACTGAACTGAGTCGCGCGGCAGGCTGCGCACCCCAGACTGCACGGCAATGTTGGGCCTGCCAACATATTCGCCGGCGACCGACGTCACGATGTCGCCAAACTCATGGTTCCAAGCGATTGCGGGTTCGACAAATGCTGGGGCCGATCCCAGCTTGAACCCCATCCGCGCAACGCCACCAAGCGAAGTCCGCGCCCTCACAACATTTTCGGACCGTGCGGAAAAACGATCCAGCGCATCGCCCGTCTCGACAAAGGCGTCGCGCAATTCAACGCGCCAATCAACGCTTGCCCGGGGAGCAAATGACAACCGCTCACCAGCGTTGAACCACCTCTCCGCCTCGATCGTGCCGTTAATAAAGCTGGCGTCAAAGGTGCCGGCAAGCGAGCGGCCATCCCTGAACAGCGAGGCGCGGTTATATCTTGCGCGGTAGAAGCCTCCGCCTGCCGAAGCGCGAAACCGCGCCGGGCCTGCATCTCGCCGAACCAGCAGGGCAAGCGAGATTCCCTCCACGTCCGAGTCATTGACGTTATCAAGCTGCTGATCCGTCGTGCTATAGCCTACGCCAAGGCCAAGCCGCCAGTTGGTTGAAACGCGGCGCAGAAAACCGGTGTATAGCGAATCTGGCGTAAAGCTTGCCGCGCGCGCATCGCCATCCGTGGCGGACGACAACGAGTTCAGGCTCTGCGTAACTTGGCCAAACAGACACATTTTCCCGGGTGTTGACGTTGCACTGCCGGTCGGCACGTCGCAATCATAGCTTACGCGCGACAAGTTGGTTGCCAGTTGTTGGCCGACCGCATCCCCGATGACGCGGTCGATGATGACCTCCGGGGGCGGGCCGTCCAAAACGAGCACGGGCCCCGCCTCTCCCCGAATAACCAGATCGACGTCGTTAGCAGTGGGGTATTCCAGCGTCGTATCGCCAGCCGAAAGCGCGACCAATCGGGTGTTCCCCAACCCACCATCGGCACGCAGAATCTGATAGCGAATTTCGTTGCGGTCATTGCCCGGCGCGGTCAGCGCCGCCGCGAATTGCGCGGTACTGCCCTGCGGCCTGAGCAACACCGATCCGCCAGTCAGCGTCCCGGCACCGTTGATGACCAGCAGATCGGCATCCTGAGAACCGGGTGCCAGCCCTGGGGTATTGAGGCTATTGCGGCCCAATAGCCTGCCATTGACGATATTCGTCAGGTCGGCCGGTGGACGATAATCGACCACATAGGTCCCAGATTGCTGATATCCTCCAACGATCCGCAAGGTACCGATTGATCCGATGGCATTGCCCGGAGAAATGGTGCCCGCAACGTTCAGCCGACCGGACAATGCGTTGCCAGCACCGGTATAGACCGAGCCAACCCCCGACAAAAGCGCGGCCGCGCCAATATCGATCGACGCAGCGCGCAGCGAGCTTGCCGCGTCGCGCAGATTGATCTCGCCCTGTGCCAGGCGGATCGTGCCGGTGGATCCGGTCCCCGCATCAAGCGTTGCCCTGCCCAGCGGGTCGCTTGCGGCGGTCAGCACAAATCGGCCAAGCCCATCAGCATCGGCATTAAGCGTGATGTCTTCAAAGCCGATGAAAAAGCCATCATCGATGGTGCGCTCGGCACCCGCTGCCGTATTGATGGCAAGCGTATCGGCGCCGGAGCCGCCTTGCGCGGCTGCGGTCACGGTGCCACTGGCGCGCAGGATCAAGCCGTCATCGCCCGCGCCCAGATCGATCGTTCCATTGATGCGACCGGCAGTATCGATCGCATCGGCCCTGTCGCCCAGCGCCACCGCGCCGTT
>CAYNXF010000015.1:0-17020 GCA_964401155.1 uncultured Sphingopyxis sp. | reverse complement strand
CCCTGTCGCCCAGCGCCACCGCGCCGTTAATCGTGCCCGCGTTGACAATGGTCTGACGACCGGCGTCGCCGCCGATGCTGGCCGCTGCAAGGCTTGCGCCCGATGCGACATCCAGCCGCGTTGTTCCGACAAAGCTGGCGGTGCCGCTCAGGGTAACCGCGCTGCCGCTGGCAAGCTCCAGCGCCCCCTCGCCGACGCGAAAGCTCTGGCCGGCCAGCGTCCCCGTGGCAACGCGCAAGGTGCCGCCCGCGGTCTTCTCAATATCTTCAAAGTCCGCAAAGGCGCTGCCATCGATGGCGCGCGTCGCGCCGACATCGACGTCAAACACCAGCTGATCGATGCCCGCACCGCCGCTTGCCGACGGTCCGATGCTGCCGCTGTTGCGCAGCGTCAGCAAGTCATCGCCGCCGCCAAGGTCGATCAGGCCACTTATCGTGCCCGCCAGGTCGATCGCATCGGCCCCGTCGCCCAGCGCCACCGCGCCGTTTATCGTGCCCGCGTTGACAATGGTCTGGCGACCAGCGTCGCCTATAACGCCGAGCAGCCCGACATTCAGCACACTGCCCTGCGCCAGGTTGAGCTGGGTCGCATCCGCCAAGGTCAGCGATGCTTGCAGATCAAGCGCCGCGGTTCCGACCAGATTGAGCCGGCCGCTGGTCACGTCGACCCCCGCCAGCTGGCCGCCAGTCGCAATCGACAAGGCACCGGTGCCAGCCTTGACAAGCCGCCCGTCCCCGGCGAGCTGCCCCGAAAGCGTCAGGTCAAACGCCTGGGTGTCGACCGTCGCAACGACCGCACCCGGTCCGACCAGCGACACCGCATTGGCAAGGTTCAGCCCCGGCGTGAACGCCTGTAGCGTGGTGCCGTTGGCCAGCTGCAGCCCGCCCGCCCCCAGCGCCAGATCATGACCAATTGACAAGGTGCCGCCATTGACCACCGTGCCGCCCGCATAACCGTTTGCCTCGGTCAGTATCAGTCGGCCATTGCCCTGTTTGTTCAGGGCGCCGCTGCCCGCAATGCCCAAGTCAAACCGCGCGTCGATGCCGCTATCGACAAAGATGAAACCCCCGGTCCCCAATGTCAGGCCGGCACCGGTTTCCCCGCGGACAATCTGGTATCCATCGGTCACGAACTGCAGCCCGGCAAATCCCTGCACGCCTTCAACGCTGACCACGCCCCCGGCCGGACCCGCAAATACGCCGATGTCATTATCCCACGGCGCGTTGGCGCTGCCATCAGCCAGGGTGAAATTGGTATTGCTGCTGTTCCACACGCCGGGGCCGCCATCGACCAGCCCGTTGGCGCTGAAATTGTTCCCATCCCAATAGCTGATGTCCACTCCCACGCCGGCGATAACCAGATTGACCTGGTTGCCGATGTTGGTCTGGACGACGCCGGAAAGCCCGTTGGGAAGCAGTCCGCCCAAGTCCAGCCCATTATCCGTAAGAGCGGAAAGCCCGCCCTGGTAATCGATAAGGCGGTAAACGCCGGGCGTGAAGGAGCCGCCTGCGCTTTGGGCAACGGTAAGAGTGCCGTCGAGCACGAGGCTGCCATTGACGGTGATCAAATCATTGAGTGGGCCGCCCACCACATTGGCCTGGCCCAGTTCAAAGTCGAGCAAGGACGTGGAGGTAAGCGACAGATCGCCGTCGATCGTCAAATGCCCGACGCTGTTGCCCGGTGCGATCGTGCCGGCCACGCTGGTATCGCCAAAAATCGTGCCGTTGCCCGACAGCAAAGTTCCGACCGCCGTCGACACTGTCGCGGCCCGCAGCGAGCTTGCCGCGTCGCGCAGGTTGAGCTCGCCCCGCGCCAATGTGAGTAACGAGCCGGTCGATCCGGCGTCCAGCGTCGCTGCGGCAGCGGGATCGGCTGCCGCCGTCAACACATAGCGGCCGGCCGCGCCAGCGGTCGGGTTGAGGACAATATTCTCAAACTGCGCAAACTGCCCTTCCGCAAGCGTGCGCGTCGATCCCGTCGCCGTATCGATCCGCAGCGCATCAACGCCCGAACCGCCCGCCGATACACCCGCAACTGTGCCCGAAATAAGCAGCGTCAGCACATCGTCACCACCGCTGAAATAGACGTCGCCATCCAGCAAGCCAGCGTTGGTAACCGCCAGATTCCCGGCACCTGCGCCGTCCTGATAACGGATCGCGCCGCCGGAACCATCGCCATTGCCGCTCCCCCGAATGGTGGCACCAACTTCGTTGACGATCGACCCGGATCCCGCACCGATCCTGATGCCGCTAACCGCAGTGCCCGCTCCCTGGCCCGCAATCAGCGCAGCGGTGCGATTGATGATCGTGGCACCATTCAGGTCGCCTACAACGACCCCGGCATCACCGCCGGCGATGGTGCCGAAATTGTCCAGCGCGATGCCATCCGTATCAGCCGCGGCATCGGCCAGCCGTGCCACATTTACCCCAATGACATTGCCGACAATTTGGCCGCCGCTTGCATTGGCAATGTCGGTTGAGCTGTTCTGGCTCTCGGTCGACGGGGTTGGCCCTCCAAAGTTGAACGTAAACGTCGCATCGGCAATGTCGATGCCGTTGCCTGCGGTGCCGGTAATCCGCCCGCTGTTGGTCAGGCGTATCTGGCCGCCCACGGCCAATATACCATTGACGCCGCCGACAATGGTGCCGCCGTTGTTCGCAACGGTCAGATCGACCAGATCGCGTTGCCGGGCTGCGTTGTCCAAGAACAACGTCCGCGCCGCGATGCCGTTGGTGCCGCCGGAAATCCGGTTTGTGTTGCTCACGACCGACGTGCCGCCCAGATCAAGCCCGTCGCCGGTTTGCCCGACAATGACGCCGTCATTGGAAATCCGGGCCGTCGCTCCATAGATAAGGGCGTCATCGGCCGACGTATTCAAGTTGGGCGGTCCCTGCGCAATCAGCGCGGCGGTGCTTACGCCCGTTACTGACCCGAATATTGATGGTGGCAGCGGATCGACTGGGCTGGCCAACGGGTCCGGATTGGCCAGCAGCTCGGTCACGGACAGCGAGAGATCGCCGATAACGCTAATGCCGGTGCCGTTGTTGCCGCGGATCACGCCGGCCGTGTTTAGCGCTATATTTCCGGTTGCCGCGACACCATTGGCTCCGCCGATGATCCGCCCGGTCGCTGCATTGCTGATGTTGATGTCTGCTCTGGTCGCCGTCGGCGTAAAGGTAAAAATTCCCGCATCACGCTCGCTGATCCCGGGGGTTTCAAGGTTGACCCCGGTACCCCCCGCCTGGATCAGGCCACGGTTATCCAGATCAAGGTCGTGAACGAAGGTGGTAGTCAGGAAACTGAACTGCGAAAATTGATTATCAAATGTGTTGCCGTCGGAAAGGATCGATCCCCCTTCGAAGTTGACGAGTTCAACCCCGCCGTGCGCCTTGATGGCCGCGCCATTGAGGGCGCTGCCAGCGATGCCACGAATGATGCCGGCATTTTCGACCCGCCCGGCTATTCTTCCGCTGGTTGATTCAGGTTCGTCAACCAACATGACAAAGGGAAGATCCGGGTCGTCAAAAGGAACCAGCCGTTCGAAAAGCACACCGCCGTTTATTTCACCGCCTGCCAGATTGCGCAGAAAGCCCATATCCCCGCCGCCATCGGGCACGCCATCGAACGGTGCGTCGGGTGACGGGAAGAAAAGAAACCGGTCGCTGAAGATGACGGCGGCGTCGTGCCCGCTGATCGTACCGCTGTTGACAACCGCATGCCCGTTGGCATCGACGATGAAGACACCGGCTTCCTGAAAGGTGTTTGCGTCAACAAAGCCCGGTACAAATGAACCGTTGCGATCGGTTCCGCCACTGATGCTACCGGCGTTGACCAGATCCTCTGTCAATGCCCCGAGAGCGAGGACGCCGGTTCGGCCTCCGCTGATTGTGCCGGTGTGCGCCGACCCGATTGTGGCGCCGTAAAGTCGCGCTGCGCCATCAAAAACGACGCCGTCGAGCGCAATATCCCGACCAAAAGAAAACAGGTTCGTGTTGTTTCTTGGGTTCAACAGCACATTGTCGTTGGTGATGGTGCCGGTGTTGAGGATGTATCCATCGCTCTGGGGATCGGACGCTTCGAAGCCGCGACCGCCAATTCTGACGCCACCCGCGATCTGGGCGCCTGCGCGGTTTTCGACAAAACCGTCTGCAAGAGCAATCGCCACGGTGAAATTGTCGCCATTGGAAGTCAGCACGCTCCCACCCGTGGGCGGCGCGATACCGATCAGGCCGCCGCTGTTGTTCACAATCTGCGCTTCGCCCCGGACTTCGATCGCCCGCAGCGTCCCGATGATATCGCCACTGTTTTCGATACGGGGGATCGCGGTGCCATAAAGGGCCGGATTGGCGCCAAAAATGGCCACATTTTCTATCGGTAGGGTGCCAAACAAAGCCGATTCAGGGGTCAGGCCATCCTGACGAATACGCCCGCCCGCTTCGTTGATGATCAACGTGTCATCGCCGGCAAACCGGATTGCGGCGACCGCGGCGGACTCGAGGTTGCCGCGATTGGTGACGCGAAACTGCCCCAAGGCGCTATAGACGAACCCGGTAGCCGAGGCACCAGCTTCGTTGACGGCGGTGAAATTGGCTGATTCCAATGTGTTGGCCAAGGGCATCTGGCTGGAAAACGACGTGCCGACAAGGACTGTATCCGCCACACCGCCGCTCAAATTGGTAAAGTCGAGTGACGAATTGCTGCGCGTAAAGCCGTCGGCGTCCGCGTCGGTATCAAGCCGGACCGCAGCGAGCGTCCCAGCATTTCTGACGACAAAGCTTCCCTGCTGAAGGTTGATCCCAATTGTAGACGGATCGCCGAGCGTGCCGCCCGCCATATTGGTTATCGACGTCACACCATTTGCGCCGCGACTGTCCAGAAAATTGATTGCAGCGCCACTGTTCTGGCCGGAAATTCTTCCCGAATTCACAATCGTCGATCCGTTGGCGCCAGCGACAACGATCGCGTCCGCATTAGCGTTGCCGGGCGAAGTGCTGCCCCCGGTCGAAGCCCGCGCCGTAATCGACCCGGCATTGGTCAGCGAGAACGGTCCGCTGCCCGGTCCGACCGAGCGGATCAGCGGACCACCGACGCCATTCAGGCGGGCGCCCGCACGCACGTCGATGGTGATGTTTTCACCCGCCAGGCTCAGCTGCACCCCCGTTCCCGTCGGGGTCTGAACGGTCGGCAACGTCGCTGTCGAATTGAAGACAATCTGGGTGTTCGACGCGGCCGTGATCCCGCCTGCAAGGCTCAGCGCCCCGCCCACGTCCAGCGTGCCGGCATCAAGCGCGATCGTGCCCGCCGACCCGCCGGCCGACAGCGCCAACGTGCCGCTGCCGATCTTGCGAACCGTGCCGCTGTTCCCAGCATCAATCGCCGTTGCCAACGTCAGGTCAAAGCTCTGCGTGTCGATGGTTATCCGCTCACCGGTCTGCAAACTGGTCGCAAACGCATTGGCCAAGCTGACATCCGCAGCCGCTTGCAGGGTTGTTCCCGAAGCCAGATCAACCTTACCCGCTCCCAATGCCGTATCGCTGCCCACTGCCAGTGTTCCGGCGGTGACGGTTGTGCCGCCCGCATAGCCACCCACGCCATCCAACAGCAACCGGCCATGGCCCTGCTTGTCGAGACGACCGACGCCGTTAATGCCAACCGAAATATGGGTAACCAAACCTGTGTCGACAAAAACAAATCCGCCTGTTCCGAGGTCGAGCGCGCCGGCCGCTCCCGCGACCAGATGATAAGCGTCGGTGACGAATTGAAGACCCTGAAACGCCTGCGATCCTTCGACGGTGACCAGACCAGTCTGCCCCCCGAAAACGCCAATAGCCCGATCCCAGGGCGCGTTGGCGTTGCCGGTTTCGGTGGTCCAATTGGTGTTGGTTGAATTCCAGACGGCCGTGCCGCCGCGGCCGCCAACGATATTGCCTGGTGCAAAATTGGGCCCGTCCCAATAGCGCACATTGACGGGGCCAGAGCCTGCAGTCACCAGCAGATTGATCTGGTTCGCAACAGAGGTTTGGATCAATCCCGACTGGCCACCGGGCAATCCGCCTGCAATGGTCAAGACGTTGTCGGTAAAAGCGGCAAGCCCACCCTGATAATTGATAAGGCGATATACACCGGGCGTGAAGGAGCCGCCTGCGCTTTGCCTGACCGTCAGCTGACCATCGAGCACGAGGCCGCCATTTACGGTGATAAGATCGTTAAGCGGGCCACCCACCACATCGGCTTCGCCCAGTTCAAAGTCGAGCAAGGAAGTCGAAGTAAGCGACAGATCGCCGTCGATCTTCAGATGACCGACGCTATTGCCCGGCGCGATCGTGCCGGCCACGCTGGTATCGCCAAAAATCGTGCCATTGCCCGAGAGCAAAGTACTGGCCGCCGTCGATATCGTTTCCGCGCGCACCGAGCTTGCCGTGTCGCGCAGGTTGAGTTCGCCCCCGGCCAGCGTCAGCGACGAACCAATCAATCCGGCGTCCAGCGTCGCCGTGGCTCCCGGATCCGCGGCCCCCGTCACCAAATAACGGCCGTCCGCGCCAGCGGTCGGGTTCAGCACAATTTCTTCGAACTCGGCAAACTGCCCTTCGGCCAAAGCGCGAGTCGACCCGGTTGCTGTATCGATCCGCAGCACATCGACGCCTTCGCCACCTGAGGCGTCACCGATGATCGTGCCCGTTGATGCCAGTTCCAACCGATCGTCGTTCAGACCCAGAAAAATGCCGCCAACAATGGTACCTGCGTTAAAGACGCGCTCAATACCCGAGACCGCTTGGCCGCTGTCGTCGGCAGAAATGGCGAGGCCAATGCCATCGCCATCCGAATCCCCGGTGATTGTCGCGCCCGCAGCATTGTAAACCTCGGTTATGGTGCCGTTGTCCGCATCGTCGAAGAAGTAGACGGCGTCGCGGGTGGCGGTGACGATTGCCCCGGCCTCGTTGCGGAACACCCCGCCGAGCAGAATATTGATGGCATCGCCATTGGTTACTTGCGTGGCCAAAATGCTGCCACGATTGACCAGGTCCGTCATATTGGAAGCAAAAAAGGTAAAGACGCCGCTCAGGACGCCATCATTTTCAACCCGCACGGAGCCCGCTTCTGCCCCGATAAATATGGCGGATTCACCGCCCTCGTTCGTTCCGGCCGAAGCACTGATCGTCGCGCCAGCTTGGTTGATGATGACGCCGGATCCGTTAAAGATGGCCAGACCCGCCCAGCCATTGCCAGTGGAAGTGGTATCGATCAGACCGCCTGTTTGGTTGACAATGGTTGCGTTGGCGATGTTTCGCAGGTTCAAACCATTTTGGCGGCCGACGATTGACCCTGAATTCTCCAACGCCGTCAGCGAGCCACCTACCAGATTGACCGAGTGGCCCGAGGAACTGGTGATCTGCCCTCTGTTTGATATAGCGATAGACTGTGTCGGCGAACCGGCAACCTGAAGTCCTGCCGACCCGCCGCCGATTAACCCGCTGTTCTCAAATCGGCTTGTGCCGCTGACAAACGCGTTGACCCCACTGAATTGCGTCGCGGTTATTAAGCCACTGTTTCGAAAGATAGTTTGACCCGATGGAGAAGCCAGTAGGTCCGAAATATCAACGCCAAATTCTCTGGCCGAAATTGTACCTGCGTTGAAAAAATCTGTGGATCGTTGAGCAACCACCCCGCTTCGGCTTCCTGTAATCGAGGCGCCGACCTGATTGACGAGCGACAAGGTGCCACCCACATCGATGCCGTTGCCTCGTCCAAATCTGTTACTTGGGTCGTTCGCGATGATCGAACCGCCCGTCAGATTGGTGATCGTTACCTGAGCGCGCGAGGCCACCGAGTGAATGCCTCGGTCGACCCCAGAAATGGTTCCGCTATTTGTCAAATTGAAAAATGAATTCAGCGGATTGGAGAACTCCAATGCAGTAACCGCTGCAAAACCTTGCCGGGTGGAGACAATGGATCCCGTCGATTGGTTGACGACATCACCGCCAGAACTCAGATTTATGCCTCCATTGATCGTTCCGCTATTCAGAACCGACCCGCTGGTCGGCGATGTTCCCGCTCCATTGGGGATAATTTGAACCCCCTGCAGCGAGATACCCCCTTCTACCAGCGCGCCAAGATCATTTACTAACCGCGCTGAGCTGCCGAACGTCAGTAAAGCTGTTGCGCCATTAACCCCGATGATAGAGCCCCGATTGATAATGTCGTGGTCGAGCGATTGGCCGCTCGTCCCAGTAATCTGCACAACGGTGCCCGACGAGCGGATCACGCCTTCATTGACGAAATCGGTGGCCAACCCGCCGCTAGCCTCCACGGCGCCAAAGGACGCCCCGAGATTTTCGATGCGGCCGGTAGGGCCATTGTACAGACTCAGCGGGCTGAACGAGAGTAAAGTGGTTCGGGATTGGCTGGTGATTTCGCCGCGATTGTCCAGCGATCCGACCAACCCGGCATTGGTGAAGAACACCGCGCTACGCAGCTCCGTGCACGTGACGCCGAACGACTCACGTCGCATGATGCAGCCGCTCGAGCCCGGCGAGCGCACATTTGCTGAAGAGATCGTCGCACCGGCCTCATTGATGATTGATCCGCCGCCAATAGTAACGCCGGATGCACCGCCACCAATACTGCCGCCGCCAATGACGTTGCCCGAAGCATCGCGGACCGACCGGTTGATCACTGTCGCGTCGCCAAGCCGGGTATTCACACCGCCAAAGGCGCCAAAAATTGTCCCGCTATTGTCAATGAGCGGCCTTGCTACATCAGCCGTGATTGAGCCCTCACCGTAAATGGCATAACCCTCGTTCGCGGCAGGGAAGGATATCGTCTGGTCCGGATTCCGAATGATTGCGTCTGCCAGATTGGTGATGATGGTATCGCCGCTCGCGAAGCGGATGCCATTGAACGTACCCTGTATCAGTCCGGCGTTGCTGATACGGTTTCGTCCTGCCGCCAGAGTGGATATGCCGACCAGACTTTCGCCCAACGGGATGCCGGTACTGAGTTCAATGCCGGGAATAAAGCCGATGGTCGCCCCGGCGGCGTTGGTCAGGTCAAGGTCATAGGGCAGATCAGGCCGGAAATCCTGACTTGACGCCGTAATGATGACCATACCGATATTGCCGGCCTGATTTGCCAACGTTAATCCGCTCTGAGGAGCAAATCCATCCGCATCCGCGTTGATTCCGACCTGAATGTTCTGGATCTGGCCCGTGTTGGCGATATCAATCAGGCCGCGGCGCAGCGAAATCCCGCCGCTGCGCGCAAAGAAGCCACCGGTTCCGACAATCGTTCCGCTGTTGGTGAGCCGGGTCACGCCATCGATCACACCCCGGGCATCGCGAAGCTGGATCGCCGTGGCCGATCCGCTGGAGATCGTGCCGCTGTTGGTGATGGTGGATCCCACGCCGCCGGTTAGATCGATGGCCGACGTTTCGAAACCCTGGGCGCCAGTTACTACAATCACGCCGGCGTTGGTGACCGTCACCGGCGCATTACCTCGGATGGAAGGGGCAAATTGTCCCAGGATTTGCCCGCCGGCATCGACCGTTACGCTCGACCCGGCACCGAGGAATTCCACTCCAGGAGCAATCGACGGCCCGCCACGGTTGCCAAAGATCAGGCCACCGCTGGCGACCAGAATGGCGCTGTCCGGTCCGAGGCGAACGCCTCCACCTGACAGCGCGGGGGGTGCGGCACTCGTGCCGATGTTGCCACAGATGATGATCCTGTTGCCGCCCGCTCCATCAATCGCATAGGCCCCCTGCTGATTTGGTAGGTCAAGAGCAGCGAGCGAGCTGGTGACGAAGGCATCGGAAGAAACCAGAACTTCTTTATTGTTGCCCACATTCAGGGCCGGAGAAGTTGTGCCTGCGTCAACAACAATTGGGCTGACAAGCGGGGCGCTGGCTATCTGTGTAGGACAGGCTGACTGGGCCTGCGCGGCTTGGGCACCCCCGGCAAGCGAAAGCGCACTGCCCACCACGTAATAGGCAAGCCATGAACCGCCACGGAGCTGCTGTTTACGCGACCGAAAGCTGTATGTCTGGCGGCCAACAACTGGACCACACCGCGCATTGCCTTGGTCAGCACCGGACACAAAAAGCCGAATCGACAATGTACAACACCCCCCAGCCAAAGCCTCAACATGATGGCGATGACTTTCCGCAAATCCTAACGACCGGCCCGCCCCCGAAGCCGACCAATTGCGAAATAAATATAAAGATAAACTATAGCACTGGATTGATTTTCAAAATAAATAGAAATTTTGCAATACTGTCCTATTCGTATTTAAAATATTTGAAATATATTGATTGATCTCTCTGACAACTGCTCTGAATATAAGTAATTAATTTGCAATTACAAAATGATAATAGACATTTTGTGTCATATCATTTTAATCATGCAAACTGTGATATCTGGGAGATTTGACCAAAATATACGCCACATAGCTTCAATTTATTTCTACTCGTTTATGATTTACTGCGAAGCCGCGATGCTTGCTCCATATTCGAAGATTTTGAATTGTTGACTCGCAAACTGGACATTTGCGGGAACGCATATCGCCTCTTCCGAGATTTGAGAACAGACGAAAATGAAAAAGTCTTTTTCATTAATCGAAATTATCTGAAAATTGCCTGATAAATATGTTGTTTACCACGGCAATCTGAGTTTTCTAATTGATATATATGGAAATATTATACCCCATTCAGGCGCAACAGATATTATGTCGAAGACTGAAAAACTCAGTTTCATATTATTTAATTATCGTAGTCTTTCAAGCAGGCTACACAGGTATTCTATTGGAGCAAAGATTTATGCTTCCGGGAGACGTGGCGGAAACCCATAGTTTCGGGTCAATTTCAGTTGGCGGAGGGGCGAGCGGCTGCGGTTGGGAGTTGGCAATAATCGAATGTGTGCTGACACGTTGCGAAGTGGCGCCCGGTCTTCGTTTGCGGCGCGGATCTCTGCGATGTTCGCCGTCGCGGCTGGATTTGGCTCACTGATGCTTGAATCGCGCGCACTGGCGCAATCCGCGAGCCAGATAACGCCACCGGTCAATCCGCCAACGGAAGTCAGGCCACCGTCGGTCGAGGCACCGTCTATCCAACTGGACGACCGGGCGCAGGATGTTCCGACCGACGCTCAATCCATTTCGGTGACGCTTGCCGACATTGCTATTGTTGGCACCGGTGCGGACATTCAAATCCAAAATGCGGTGTGGGCCAATTTCCGCGCGGCGCTCGTGGGCAAAAAAGTCTCGGTCGCGACGATTTTTGCTGAAGTACGGGACCTGGAGCGCGCCTTCGGGGCTGCGGGGCACATTCTCGTTCGGGTCGCTGTTCCTGAACAGCGATTGATCGACGGCGGAACGCTCACGCTCGCCATCGTCGATGGATATATCGCCGACCTTGATTTGTCCGCGGTGCCTTCGCGAGTGGTTGGACGCGTCCGATCACTGCTGTCGTCGCTTGTCGGCCAGCGTGGCATTACGCTTGGCGACATTGAACGCAAATTGCTGATCGCCGCGGATGTACCTGGGTTGCAACTTCAGTCGACCCTGCGGGAAGGCAAGTTTGAAGAGGCAACGACGCTCATCATCACCGCCACTTCCCAGCCGGTCAGCGGATCGCTGTCGGTGGACAATATGCTGTCGGATCCGCTTGGTCGCTATTCAGTGTCGCTGGGCCTGAATTTGAGCGGGTGGCTTGGCCTTGGCGATCAAATCTATCTGCGGGTCAGTGGCCTGCCCAATCTCGACAAGGGGTCCAGCTTCCTTGACCCTACGCCGCGGAATCGGGCGCTGACAGCAGGCATTGTGGCGCCGATTGGCGACAATGGTTTGACGGTCAATTTCGAGGCAACCGATGCGCGTGCCACTCCACGCCCGTCGACGCTGAACATTGGCTTCGCAAGCAAATTTGAACGGCTAGCGTGGCGGCTGCGCTACCCGGTGGTGCGCCGCCGATTGCTGACGCTGGCAACACAGATCGGGTTCGATGTGCAGGACGAGCACATCCGCTTGCTGCCACCTATCGACCAGCCTGTATCAAGGGACAGCCTACGCATTGTGCGGCTGACCGGAGATGTCGATGCCGCTCTGCCTGGCGATGGCCGAGCATTTTCCAGCCTGTCTGGCTCGTTCGGCATAGATGGGCTGGGCGCCCGCTCGGCTAGCGAGGCCGCCGGCAGCGGCGTCCCCCTGTCGCGGCAAGGCGCAGATTCGTCGTTTCAGCTGGTCTCGATCGCCGCGGGTTTGCAACAGCCGCTGGCCAGTTATCTCGCGCTGAATGTGCGTGCCGAGGCACAGCTGGGGTTTGGCCAGGCGCTGGTCAATGCGGAGCAGATCGGCATTGCCGGGCCAAATACATTGTCGGCGTTTCCCAACGGGGCGCTGCAGGGCGATGATGGCTATGTCGTTCGCGGCGAGGCGCAATTCCCGCTGGCGCGCGGGGGCACTACCCTGCTGGGTGTGCTGGTGCCCTATGTTTTTGGCGCGCAGGGGGCCGTGCGTTTGCAACGGCCCACTGCGCTTGAACGGCGGGTGACCTCTGCCAACAGCTTCGGGGCTGGTGCACGGTTCATCATCGCCCGGCGCAAGTCGCTAGCGAATCTCGCGATAAATCTTGAATATGCCACGGGTCACCGGGAAGGAGAGACCGGTCGATCGGATCGCTTCACCTTTGCCGTTCAGGCGCAGTTTTGACCGCCACGCCCCGCCCCTCTCGATACCGGGCGAAGCATGCGAAGGAAGAAGGTGGAACCATGAGCCGTCGTCTCCTGTCTTTATTGGTAAGCACTGCGCTGGTCCCGATATCGGCCATGGCCCAACAGCAACCGGTAACGCCCACTGGTGGTACGGTGGTTGCCGGCGAGGTGACGATCGGATCGCCAAACGGCGGGCGCCTCGTTATTACGCAAGCGACCCAAAAGGCTGCGATAAACTGGGAGAGCTTTTCAATCGGCTCCGGTGCTCATGTCGACATCGCCCAGCCAAACACCCAATCGGTGCTGCTTAATCGCGTCTCGGGCACGGCCCCTTCGACGATCGCGGGCAATCTGACCGCCAACGGCCGCGTTTATCTGATCAATCCCAATGGCATATTGATCACCAAAACCGGCACGATCAGAGCCGCCGGCCTGGTCGCGTCCACGCTGGATATCACCCCCGATGCCCTGTTCGCCACCGATCGCCAGATCATTGCCAGCGCGGCCAGCGGTTCCATCGTCAACGACGGCCAAATCCGGATCACGCCGGGCGGCTATGCAGCGCTGATCGGCGGGCAGGTGCGCAACACCGGGCTGATCGCCGCGCCGATGGGGCATATCTCGCTGGCCGGCGGGACAACCGCGACGATCGATTTTTCGGGTGACGGGTTCTTGCAGGTCGCAGTGCCCGAGGAAGGGATCGAAAGTGCCGGCGCGCTGAATGACGGCATGGTTGCCTTCCGGCCAGGGGCGGCGATGGCCGCGGCCAGGCGCGTGGTCAACCTGTCCACCATACGTCAGGCGGTGTCGGTCGCCGGATCGGACGGGAATGTCTATTTGTCGGGTACGGTCGATGTCGCCAGCGCATCGGGGCACGGCGGCAGCATTACCATCACCGGCCGGGAGATAACGCTTTCCCGGGCAAGCCTTGATGCATCGGGCGCCTTGGGTGGTGGTCGCATCCGGATCGGCGGAGACTGGCAAGGCCAGGGCGATCTGCCCCGCGCCGACACATTGACGGTGGATACTGCCAGCGCCATCCGCGCCGATGCCGGCCAAGCGGGCGATGGCGGCACCATCGTGCTGTGGTCCGACAATGTCACCGATTTTCGCGGCACCATTAGCGCGCGCAGTCTGGCCGGCACGGGCGGCGACGCCGAAGTGTCCGGCAAGGTGCTGCTGAATTACGAAGGCTCGGCCGATTTGCGCGGCCAGACTTATGGGACGCTATTGCTCGATCCCTATAATGTAAGGATTTCGGACGCAGCCAATAGCAACGTCTCCGGCTTTACGCCAACGGGCAATGACAGCATCATCAATGTCACGACATTGGTGAACGCGCTGGCGACCGCCAATGTTTCGATCACGACGGGCACAACGGGAAGCCAGGCAGGGAATATTGGTCTGGCCACTAGTATCAGCTGGCAATCGCCGTCGACCCTGACGTTAACAGCGGCAAATAATATTGTGCTTGGCGGCGATATCACTGCCCCGAATGGGAATCTGAATCTTTCAGCTGTCAATATTGCCCCCAATGGCGCGATTGTTGTTAACCGGTTTAATCTCCAGAACGGGTTTTTCCTCCAGGGAAGACCCAGTGGATTGCCAAATTTTTTTGCTCGGGATTTCAGAATTAGTGGAAATCTAGCTACTACCTCATTCATAAGGAATAGAGGAGGGGATGGTAATACACCAGGTTTTGGCACCCCCTTTTCCATTGAAGATATTTATGGCCTGCAGGGTTTGCGCAATTTAAATCTTCGAACCTTTGCGTCCGCGTTTTTGACAAAGGATATCGACGCCAGCGTCACAACCACTTGGAATAACGGTGAAGGATTTCTTCCACTTGGTGGCAATGGAGCGTCGGCATTCCAAAATTTTGTGGATGGACAGGGTCATGTAATATCAAATTTATACATAAATCGGCCAAATACGGACAATCAGAGTTTGTTTGGAGTATTTGGTAACGGTGAACTACCTGGCAGTGGATTCATCAGCGGGATTGTTCAAAATTTGAGCCTTGTAAACGCAAATATAATTGGACGAGATAATGTTGGTGGAATTGCGAGTACAAGTAGAACAGGGACCATATTTCAAGTATATGTAGACGGAAAAATAGCCGGAAGAACTAATGTTGGCGGGGTTCTGGGACGCAATTTGGCGAGTACCGTTGCCACAGTGCCTCAGGTGATTTCCGCTTATTCAACTGCGGAAGTAACAGGAAACGCGAGTATAGGCGGCTTGGTCGGTCGCCTCGATGGCGGAACAATCATAACAAGTTATGCTAGCGGTGCTGTTCGTCCGACGGGCACCAATCCGCAAGCACTGGGTGGATTGGTCGGGTCGCGAACTGCCGGTACAATTACCAATTCATATTGGGATACAGAAACCACCGGCAGGACGACTAGCGCAGGCGGTGGCACGGGCCTGACAGCGGCCCAGGCCCGGCAAGCGTCGAGCTATTTCGGCTTCGACTTTGTGAATCAATGGTATCAGGGCGATGGCTCAGGAATAATTTCCGGGTTGCGGCCTATCGGTCGCTGGCAGGCTGCCAGGCCGGATCCGGTAACCGGGGTAAGATTGGTTGAAAATCTTCATCAGTTGCAGCTCATCAATATCCTCCCGTCGGCCAGTTATCGCATCGTCAACGACATCGATGCCACCGCTACAGCGGCTGCCAATCCAGCAGGTATCTGGGGCAGTGGCGGCTTTTTCCCGATTTTCGGAGCGGTCACTTTCGGAGCGGTCACTGGCTTTAACGGATTATTAGATGGCGGCGGAAATCTCATCAGGAACCTCTTCGTCAATCGGCCAACGGCTGCGTCCGCAGGATTGGTCGCAAATTTGTCGGGCACGATCACGAACATTGGCGTTGTGGGGGGGAGCATCAGAGGTGGGAACGCAACCGGCGGATTGGTGGGTCAGATACAAGCCAGCGGTGTTGTCTCCCGGTCATATTCGAGCAATCAAGTAACGGGCGGGTCATTTGTCGGAGGCTTGGTGGGCTTCAATCAGGGGCTTCTGCAAGATGTTTATGCAACAGGACCGACAAGCGGTACATTCGGTGTCGGCGGATTGGTTGGTGCAAATACTGGATCAAATTCTTCTATTGTTCGCGCATATGCAACGGGTTTGGTTACCGGCACAAACTCGACCGGGGGCTTGGTTGGCAGTGTTGGTTCCGCTTCCTCCATCAGCAGCAGTTATTGGGACATCCAAACAACCGGCATAGCAACCAGTGCCGGTGGTGGAACGGGGCTGACAACCGCGCAGGCTCAGGATTTGAACGCATTCAGAACAACCTGGCTTGGCTTTGACTTTACCAACATCTGGGCACCGCCAAACCAGATTGGTCAAAACAACCTGTCGACATCGGCATACTATCCAGAGCTGTTTCGCGTATCCCGGGTTGTCGCTATTCTGACCGACGGAACCAGCGTCTATGGCGGCGCTGCAGCGCCAATAAATGTTCAATTTTTAGGGCTGCGGCAAGCCGATGGTATTTACCAGTCGGCCGACAGCATAATTTCTCCGGGTGTGTTCTCTGCATCGGTTACGCCGGCCAGTAATGCAGGCCTTTACCAGATCACCGGCAGCAACGTGCGCGCCAATGACAGTCGCTACCGCTATGTCTATGTTCCGAGTTCCTATGTAGTCACCCCGCGCGGCCTGACCGTCACCGCCGATCCGCAAAGCCGCATCTATGGCAACGCCAACCCGTCGCTGACGTATCAGGTTGGCGGGCTGGGTGCGGGCACCGGCCTGGTCAATGGCGACACGCTGACCGGTCTGCTGGCAACCGCGGCGATTACCACCAGCAACGTGGGCAGCTATGCGATCACGCAAGGTTCGCTGAGCGCGGGCAGCAATTACGCGCTAACCTATGTCGGCAGCCAGCTGGCGATCACCCCGCGCGGCCTGACGATCACCGCCGACCCGCTCAGCCGCATCTACGGTGATGCAAATCCGCTGAGCGGTTCGGCGACCGGGGTTGGTCTGGTCAACGGCGACAGGGTCGATACGGTGACACTATCGAGCGCGGCTGATGCGGCGAGTTCGGTTGGCCGCTATGATCTGCTGGCGTCGAACGCGCTGGGCACGGGTCTGGGCAATTACACGATCAGTTATGCGACCGCTATCGGCGGCCTGACGGTCGCCCTCCGTAGTCTGACGATTACGGCCGATCCGCTAAGCCGCATCTATGGCGATGCCAACCCGGCGCTGACCTTCCAGGTCGGCGGCTTGGGTGCGGGCACCGGCCTTGTCAATGGCGACACGCTGACCGGTCTTCTGGCAACCTCGGCCACGACGACCAGCA
>CAYNXF010000014.1:0-87877 GCA_964401155.1 uncultured Sphingopyxis sp. | reverse complement strand
GCAGAGCGCCCATAATCCAGGCAACAAATTCGCCAAGCGTTGTGTAGCTGTATGTATAAGCCGATCCCGACACGGGCAGGGTCGAAGATAGTTCAGCATAGCACAGGCCTGCAAAAGCGCAGACAAGGCCGGCAACCACGAAGGCCAGCAACACAGCCGGTCCGGCGTGCATCGCGGCAGCATTGCCCGTGCGGACGAAGATGCCCGCGCCGATGATGCAGCCGACACCCAGTAGCAGCAGATTCCATTTGCCCAAGGTCCGCTTGAGTTCGCTCTTTTCGGTTTCGCGTTGCACCTGGGCGATGCTCTTGCGCGCCATCATGCGCGCCAGCACTCCCCCCGACCCGTTCGTCGCCATTTATAGTCTCCCCTTGGGCGTTCGTAATGACCGGCGACCCTAGTCGCTTGCCAACTTAGCGCAACTTAATTTCGGCGCGGCTTAACGCACCGTGAAGCGGATGCGGTCGACGGTCCGACCGCCCGGATCGACCAAGCTGACAAGGTGCGATCCAGGGCGCGGGGCGATGCTGGCACCGACCTCGGCGTCGCCGAGCGGCTGCTTGCCGATCAGCAGGCGGTGGCCCGCTGCTGCCCCGCTGACGCGTATGGCAAGGCGTTGGCGGTCTGCTGGAATGTCGGGGTCGCGCGCATAGATGCTGCCATTGGCAGGGCTGGCGATGCGCGGTGCGCGCGCAGTGGCCGGGGCGGCGGCGACCAGCGCCTGCCCCGTGCCGGTCAGGAAATACTCGCGGCGCGGCGGTTCACGCGTGCCGGGCAGCGCAATCTGGCGCGCTTCGACCCCTTTGGGCATAGCGGGTGCCCGGCCGGGCCGGCCTGCGTGCAATGCCAGCATCACGTCGCGCCACACCGGCGCAGCACCGCTGGTCCCCGATACCGCGCGCATCGAATCGCCCTCCAGATTGCCGACCCAAACCGCGACGGTGAACCGGTCGGAATAGCCGATGCACCAATTGTCGCGCATTGCCTTGGACGTGCCCGTTTTCACTGCCGCCCAGAAGGGCAGGCGCAGCGGGCTGTCCGCGCCAAAGGCATCGGCGCGCGCTGAGGCATCGGCGAGGATATCGCCAGTGATAAAGGCGGCAGCGGGGCTGAGCACCTGCCGCGCGTCGCCCGGTTGTGCGGCCGGTGTCAGGCGCAGCGGCGTAAAGCGCCCGCCATTGGCCAGTGTGCGAAAGGCGTTGGCCTGCTCGAGTAGCGAGACTTCGGCCGAGCCGAGCGCGAGACTGAAGCCATAATATTCGCCGTCCTCGACAATGCCGTGGTAGCCCAGATCCCACAGCCGGTCGCGGAAGTCCTGAACATCGCCAAGAACGAGTGCGCGCACAGCAGGTACGTTGAGCGAGCCCGCCAGCGCCGCGCGCACGCTGACTGGACCGCGAAAGCTGCGGTCATAATTTTTGGGCACATAGAGCCCCGAGGCGGTGTCGAGTTGGACGGGGCTGTCGTCGAGGATCGAGGCAGGGGTCAGCCAGCCGCGCTCGATCACCTGCGCGAAAAGATGCGGTTTCAGGGTCGATCCGGCCTGTCGCCGCGCGCTCGCCCCGTCGACGGCTGCGGCGGTCGACTTGCCGCCCACCCCGCCAACATAGGCAAGTACTGCGCCGCTGGCGTTGTCGAGCACTACCACCGCGCCGTCACGGACGCGCGTTGGCCCAAGCGCATCGAGCTGGCGGCGCAGAGCCTTGACAGCGGCGCGCTGGATCGCAGCGTCAAGGGTTGAAGTAATGCGTGCCCCCGGCTTGTCGAGCAGCCGCACGGCGAGGTGCGGGGCGAGGCCGGGGTCGAGCGAGGCGGCCCTTTCGCCACTGGTCAGAGTGGCAGCGGCGCTGGTTAACGCCTCGCACTGCGCTGCATCGGCATTGCGGCAGGCACGGCGCGCCAGCGTTTCGGGACCGGCGGCGGGATCGGGGAGTAGCGCGGCGAACAGCCGCGCGTCGAGTGCGCCCATTTGGGCCGGGCTTTTGCCGAAAAGCGCGCTTGCCCCAGCCCCGATTCCTTGCGTCTCGCCGCGCAGCGGCACAAGATTGAGATAGGCCTCCAAAATCTGGTCGTGTGTCCAATCATGCCCGAGTGCCAGCGCGGCACGCATCTGGCGCAGCTTCTGCAACAAATTGCGCTGGCCAGGCGCGGCGAGTTCGGGGGCGAGGAACGCGGCGAGCTGCATGCTTATGGTCGATGCACCGCGCGAACGGTCGCCGTTCAGCCGCGCGCGCGCAGCACCGGCCAGGGCAAGCCAGTCAACACCATTGTGGCTGCGAAAACGGCGGTCCTCGGCGCCGATAACGGCGGCGGGCACGGTGCCACCGATTCTTTCCAGCTGCACCCACATACTGCGTCGGCGTTGGAAATCGATGCGCTGGCTGTCGAGGAGCACACCATGGCGATCGTATAGCCACGCCTCGCTGGGCTGCCACGCGGCGCGCACTTCGGCATAGGTAGGCATCGGCGGCGGGCGCGTCCACCATATCAGAGCCAACAGCGCTGCAGCCAGCAAGCCCGACACCAGCCACCACCAGCGCACGCGGCGCGGCGGCTGAATACTGCCGTTTGGGTGCGTCGTGGTAAGTCGATCAGCGGCCATTGCCGGCGAAGATGGTCATGGGTTGATTGGGCCATGCGCCGCTGACCGCTGGCGAATACATCGCCTCAACGCGCGTCGGCGGCAGGCTGAATCGCCCCGAGCCGTTGAGGCGGACGACATATTCGACGCTGTGCGTGCCTTGCGGCAGCCAGGCGAAATAGCCGCGCCAGCTATCGCGCCCGCGCTCGACATAACTTGGCTGCGAACCTTCGCCTTCGACCTCGGCGGCCAGCAGTTGCGACTGGCCACCAAGATTGCCGACAATGGTCGCGCCGGGCGGGACGGGGTCGGCAATGACAACCCAGGTGCGGCCTGCCGTCGCGGTCACTTCAATCCGCACTTTAATGACATCGCCGCGTGTCAGCCGATCCTTGTTTGCGGCCCTAACGATGCTGACACTGCGCTTGATGCGGTATCCGGCGTTCAAGGGCTCGATCAACGGCACGGCAGCGCGGATCGCGACCAGCGCCCATGGAGCGCCGCCGCCCTGATGCTGGAGGTTTAGCGGACCTGCACTAAGCGGCAGGCTGAGCGGTGCGGCATCTACGGCTATGGGCCAGCTTTGCATCGCGCTCTGGCCTGCCAAAGTGACGCGGGTTGTTCCGGCAATCGCGCTGGCAGGATAAAGCCCGGCAAAGCGCCGCACCACGACCGCGCCCCAGGCGTTAGCGGGAGTGGTGTCCCAGTGGCCGCGCCGCTGGCGCTGGGCGATGCCGACCATCAGCTTGCCTGCGTCAGCTTCCCAACCGCGCCGTCCGAGCACGGCGTCGAGCAGCTTGATCGCCATTTCATCGCCGCTGACCATCATCCACCATGGCGCATTGGCTGCGTCGATAAGGTCAAGGCGGGTGCCTTCGTAGACCAGGCGCTTCCGCAGTTCGGCTTCGGCGGACGTGCGCAGCGCCGCCGCGCCGCGCAGTCCAGGAATACGGTCAATCGCCGTCAGCCAATCAGCGAGCAGGCCTGTCGGCATGGCAGCAGGGGCAATGTCGATACGCTGGGCCAGCGCTGCGCTGGCTGCGCCGTTGCGGGCGAGCGCGGCGAGCGCTGCGAGGCGCACGAGCCGCAAGTCGCCCGGGCCAAGCGCTTCACGTCCCAGCCGCCCATCTACCACCGCCTGCAGCGCCGATATCATCTTGGCGCGCGGGCCGTCGGGGATGGCAAGACCGCTAGCCGATGTAATCGACAGCACATAAGCGGTCAGCTCAGGCGAACCTTTGACACGGTCGCTGGGAAAATAGCGGATCAGACCGTCGCTATCTTGATAGAGTGGCAGCTCGCCCGCGAGCGCCTGCCAGCGCGCCGTGTCGTCCAATGCCACCGCACGCGATAGTTGCTGCTCGAAACAATTCCACGGGTAAAGCGCCATATAGTCGCGCACGCCACCGAGCGGGGGCGCTACCGTTGCCGACAGCCGGATATCGACGCTGCCGCCGTCGAGAGCACCCCTGGGTGTAGTGATGGGCAGGCTATTGTTCGCACCGACAGGCATTAGCGTGGCGGCCCAGGTTTCGACGGGGACAACGGGTTCGACCGTCTGTTCGACAACCACCCGGTCGCGCGTGCCGTCTTTCGTTACCGCATCGACCGCCCAGCTGACCGTGCCGGGGGTATCGGGCGCGGTCATCGTCCAGCTCACCGGAACCGCACCACCCGCCGGGATGGTAACGGTCAGCGGGTCGCCCGTGGCGACGGCAGGCGTAAGCGTTGGCGTCGCAGTGACCGTCATCGCCTTGTCGG
Organism: uncultured Sphingopyxis sp.; assembly: GCA_964401155.1. Taxonomy (GTDB): domain Bacteria; phylum Pseudomonadota; class Alphaproteobacteria; order Sphingomonadales; family Sphingomonadaceae; genus Sphingopyxis. Next base: position 83,535 of record CAYNXF010000014.1, on the reverse strand, counting down.
TACCGTTGCGAAGTGTGAAACGCGCGTCAAACTGGTCTCCGGTGCGCACCAGTTCGGGAATCCCCGAAAACACGCCAAGATCCTGTACCGTGCGTACGCTCGTCTCCCCGGTGCCGAAAAGCGCAGGTCCAGCGGTGGCGATCGCGACAAAGCGGAAGGAGGACAGACTTTCGGACAGCGGCACGTCGATGATGGCACGGCCCTTGGCGTCCAGTGGCACGCGGCCCTTCCACAACAGCATCGGGCGGAAATCTTCGCGCGCCAGACCCGACATATCCTCGCCGCCGCCACCACCGGGGGGAAGCGCCTTGCGGCCATAATGCCTTTTGCCAACCACCTGCATCTGCGCGGTCGAGGTGAGCACATCCAAGGTGCGCTGCCCCATCATGGCATCGAGCAATTGCCAACTGTCGTTGGGGGCAAGCTGGAGCAGCGCCTCGTCGACGGCTGCAAAAGCGATTTCGGCGTTGGCCGGCGGCTTGCCGCCGGGGGCGGTGACCTGCACCGCGACCTTGGCGGTTTCGCGCACGGCATATTTGGGTTTGTCGGCGGTTAACTTGACGCCAAGCTTATTGCCCTCCCACCCTACTTTGATGCGAGCGATGCCTAGGCGGTAGCTGGGTTTGGCAAGATCGACGAGCGCGGTTGGTGGTGCGCCCTCGCTGGTGGTAATGTCAAAGCCCACGGCGCGCTTGGCCTTGCGGAACCAGCTTTCGTTGCCGGTCACGCGCCCGCGGACGGCCATGACCGAGACATAGACATCGGGGGCATAGCTGGCGGGAAGTTTGACCGAGACAACGGGGTTGGTCCCCTTGAGCGCGGTTACAAAGCTCGACAACACGCCTTCGCGCTCGACCGTGACCAGCGCGGTCGCCTCGCGGAACGGCATTCGCACCTGAAAACGCGCCGTGTCGCCCGCCCGATAGCGCGGGCTTTCGGGGATCACATCCATGCGGTCGCCATTGTCGCCGCCGAACCACCATTCGTCATCGCCCGCGAGCCAGACGGTACGCACCGCGCGTGCCTCATTGCCCGCCGCGTCGCGGGTGGAGGCGACCACGGTGACCTCGCCCGAAACGCCGGGCGCGAACGCGCAGGCAGCGCGGCCCAGCTTGTCGGTGCGCGCCGAACAGGCAACCGGCAGCCGCGTCGTCGTCATACGGTTATCATAGGCATAAAATCCACCCATCAGCCGTCGCCGAGCGGTGGTGATTTCGCGCTGATAGACGGCGACACTGACGGGCTGACCCGCGACCGCCTTGCCATCGAGGCCCAGCGCAACAAATTGCAGGCGCAGGTCGCTGTCGCGCATCAGCCATCCATCGGTCTTGACGCCGAGTTGGATCGCCGATGGGAACAGGCGGATGCGGCGGCTGGCGGTCAGCACCTCGCCATTGGCATCCTCATAATCCATTTCGACCGTCATCAGCGTGGGTTCGACAATCGGCTGGTCGATTTCGACGCTGGTCTGGGCGGTCCCATCGGCGCCGAGCGCAAGCGGCACGGTCCGCGCGAGCGGCAGCGGGGAAGAAGCCTCACTGCCCGAATCGTCGAGCGGGACCGTGCCTTCGCTGACCGGCATTCCGCCAAAATCCCAACCGTCATAATCCTCCGGCGGTGACCAGCTTTGCGTGAAGGCGGTGCGCATGGTGACGGGCAAGCCGCCCGCGGGACCGCCTGACAGAAAGCCCACGAACAGGTTCAGCGGCACCGCAGCCGGGCGCACCGGCAGTTCCTTTGGGCCGGTCACAGTGGCGCGCATGGTCGGCAGACGATATTCATCGACACGCACCGACTGGCTGGAGAAAATGGTGCGTTCCTCGCCCTTGGCGTCTTTGGTCACGAATTGCAGGTCATAATCACCCATCGGTGCGGTGGCGGGAACGTTCCATATATTCTCGCCTACACCGCCCGCAGTGATGGCGAAGGGTAGCTCGAAACTGGTGTCAGAGCCGCGATGCGCCAGCCGGAGCGTACCCGACAGCGTGGGCGCAAAGGCAAAACCGACGCCGACCGGGCGGCGCAGGATATGCTTCATGCTGACGCTCTCGCCTGCTTTAACTAGCGCGCGGTCAAATATGCTGTGCAAGATGTCGGTGCGTTCGGACCAGCCATAGGGCAGGTCGAAATCATAGGGGCGCAGACCATCGCCCCAGTCAGTCAGGGTGAAGCTGAAATCATCGCCCGACCGCGCTGAGACCATCAGCGCATGGCCTTCGCTGCCGTTGGCGGCGGTCGCATCGTCGGGGCAATCAGAGTAGGTTTCGGGCTTGGGTAGGCCGCGCGTAATCGCAAGCCGTCCGAGCGCGTCGGTAATGCCGCTAGTCAGGCGGCGTCCGGTGCAGGCGTCGGTAACGCGCACTTCAGCTCCCGCGACCGGCTGCCCGGTGTCGAGCGAGGTGACCCAAGCCAGCGACGCCTCGCGCCCCCATTTGAAATGCACCGCCATATTGGTGACCAGCGCCGCCGAGGCGACATAGCGCGTGGCCTTGCGCCCTAGCAGTGCCGCGCCCAGTTCGGGGCTGGCCAGTTCGACAACATGGAAACCCGGCTCGGTCAGGGGAATGCCAACAACCTCAAACTCTTTGCCCTTGCCAGGCAGCGGCAAGGTCAGGGCGCTGCGTGCAGGCGTGCCAGCGGGTGCAGCGGCGAACACTGATTTGGTGCCGGTGTAATTGACGGTGAAGGTGCCGCCCTTGCCGTCGTCCGTCTCACGATAGTCGGTATCTTCGGCGTCCTCGACGCGGTCGAGCCATTTGAGCACGGCGGCGTCGTCATTGACCACGCGCAATGTCGCCCCGCTAATCGACAGTTGCGCGCGCGCCAGTTCGGGTTCGACGCCGCGCACAGTGACGGGCAGCACGCCGCCCTCGCGCGCTTCCAAAATGCCGAAAGAGGCGGCAAATTTGACGAGCGGCGGGGTGCGGTCGATCGCGACCGCCTGCGGGAAACGCGCTGCGTTCTGGAGCGGGCGGCCCGACTGGTCGGCGAGATCGGCGGGCAAAATCACGGACGCCTGCTGCATTTGCGGGAAGGGACCGGTAAAGCGCACCTGGGTGAGGTGCGCATCATTATCGCCCGGGGCGGTCGCCGTGCGCACGCTGCCGTCGGCCATCCGCAGCGTCGCGGCGAGCGCAGTGCTGCGCGGAACCGGTGCGGTGAAGCTGACGACGATGTCCTTGAGCGGGTTGCAACCCGCAGCGACGCGCACACGCGAGCAGGTGAAGCGCGCGGAGAAGGCCGCGCGCACGCTGTAATCAAAACGTTGGTCGCGCCCTGCGGTGCGCGTCGGCGCCCCGGCCTGAGCTATACGCGCATCCCAAACCAGCGCCATGTCGCGCCCTGGCGGCAGCGGACGACGGCATTTGGCGGTGACAATGCGGCTGAAGAAAATGTCACGCTCGGCGCCTGCAGAGGGGATTTGCGTTGGCAACCCGGCGGCGGTCAGAAAATCCTGCCGTTCCCAGTCAGCGTTGCCAAGACCGGTCAGGATTTCTCGCGCCGTTGCAGCGGGCAGCAAGTCGAGCGGGATTTTCTCGCCAATGCCGTCAACTGCACAATAAGCATAGCGAGTGATCGAGGGGTGATCAGCGGCCGCATTGGTCGCGATTAAGAAAACCTGGTCTTCCTCAATCCCGCTATACGAGCCTCCCGCCAATATGGCCCGAACCGTGGGGCCGCCAGTGTCGATAGGAAAGCTGCGGTTGCCGGTGATTTCGGTGCCGCGTTGGGTGAATAGCCGGTCGTTCAGCGTCACTTCGCAGCTATTGCCTGCCGGGATCGCCCGGTCGAATTCCAGCACCCAAGTTTGCTGATCAACCCAGCGGCCTGCGCCGGGGACGGGGCAGTTATGTTTGGCGGGCGCGCGCGCGCGCGGCTCGCCCAGCGGCACCATCGCCTCGGAGAAGCGCAGGGTGAAACGGTTGATGCTGGTGTCGCCAGCCGATGCGCTGCCGGGCGTGGCGAGCACGACTTGCGGCACCGTATCACCGCTGGCGGCGGTGGCGGCGAACAGCGCCAGCGGCGCGAGCAGAGCCTTGGGCCACTGCCGCGGTTTCGGCTTGTCCAGGTGCTTTGCCATCGCCCGCGAATCCCCCCGTCAAGCCGCCGCCACAGCTTGCGCCAAGGCCGGGTTGCTGTCTAGCGCATCAGCATCGGCCCCAGCCACTGGCCGCCGAAAAGATGGACGTGGAAATGCGGCACCTCTTGCCCGCCGTGTCCGCCGATGTTGGCGAGCAAGCGGTATCCCGGTGCTGGCAGCCCCAGATCGCGCGCAACCTGCCCCACCGCTCGGATGAAGCCGGCAATTTCATTGGCCCCCGCGCGCGCCGAAAAGTCGTCCCAGCTGACATAAGCGCCCTTGGGGATAACCAAGATATGCACTGGCGCCTGCGGATTGATGTCGTGAAAAGCGAGCGCCCATTCATCCTCATACACACTGTTGCATGGCAGTTCCCCGCGCAGGATGCGTGCGAAGATATTGCGGTCGTCATAGGGCTGGGTGGCGTCAATCGGCATGCGAGGCTCCCGTGCGTGCGGCTTTTTCGGTATGGCCCGAGGTGCCCGCGCGGCGGTCAAGTTCGGTCTCGATCGCGTCCCAGCCGATGCCGCGCGCAGCGAGCAGCACGGTGAGGTGGAACACCAAGTCGGTCGCTTCGGCCACAATCTCGGACTCTTCTCCTTCGACAGCGGCGATGACCAGCTCGAGTGCCTCTTCCCCCACCTTGCGGGCTATATGGCCATGGCCCTTGGCGATCAGACTGGCGACATAGCTCGCCTCCGCTTCCCCGGCCACAATACGGTCGCGGACGGTGGCTTCGAGACGGGCGAGGGCAGAAGTTGGTGTTTGAATCATGGAAACTGCCTATCGGGCTGCGTGCGCCGCGACAAGTCGCTGGACAGCGCGCGCGGCATCGCCGAACGTTGGCGGATGGGCGAGGTCAAACTGCATCCTGACTGGCTGGCGCGCGTGGGCAGCGAATTCGATCAGCCCTATATGGCGCAACTGAGGGCGTTTCTGGCCGCCGAGCGCGCGGCGGGCAAGACCATCTATCCGCGCCCCAGTCAATGGTTTGCCGCGCTAGACGCCACCCCGCCCGATGCGGTGCGGGTCGTGATTCTCGGTCAGGATCCGTACCATGGACCGCGGCAGGCGCATGGTTTGTGCTTTTCGGTACAGCCGGGGGTGCGTGTTCCGCCGAGCCTCGCCAATATCTACAAGGAGCTCGCCAGCGATCTGGGCATTGCCCCGGCGCGCCATGGGCATCTGGCGCATTGGGCGGCGCAGGGCGTGTTGCTGCTCAACGCCGTGCTGACGGTAGAGGCGGGGCAGGCGGCGTCACATCAGGGACGCGGGTGGGAGCGTTTTACCGATGCCGTGGTCGCGGAGGTCGCGACGTCGCTGCAGCCGACGGTGTTCCTGTTGTGGGGCAGCCATGCGCAACGCAAGGCGGCCGCCGTGCCGCAGCTGGGCACAGGCAGCCCGCATCTGGTGTTGCGCGCGCCGCACCCCTCGCCACTGTCGGCGCATAACGGCTTCCTCGGTTGCCGCCATTTCAGCAAGGCTAACGCATTTCTGGATGCGCATGGACGCGGCGCCATCGACTGGCGTTTGCCCGAGCTGCCATGAAAGTTGATGCCCCGACGCTGGCAGCAATGGAGGCGTGTCTGATGGCTGTGGCCGACATGCGCGCCTTGTCGCGCCGGATCTTCGACCGGTTTCTGGCTGAATATCCCGACGAAGTGGCACGCTTTATCAATGTCGATGCGGCGGTGCTGCGGATGACCGATGAGACATTCGTACTGCTGTTCGCGCTGGCCAGCGCCGAGCGCTGGGCCGCGGGCAGCGCAGCGCACTGGGTGGATTTGCACCGCAATTATGGACCGATCGCCAGTGCCCGCTATCGGGCATGGACGGCGCTGTGCCTTGCCGAACTGAAGGCTGCGAGCGGGCCATTGTGGGAAGCTGCTGCACCGGGGTGGCAAAGCGCAGCAACGACGCTCGACGCTATGCTCGTGGCCGAAAATGACCGGCTTCAAGGAACAAGCCAGCCTGACTGCCATTGAACGCCCGTGCGCGTGAAAAGGGCGCGGCGGTGGCCGTCGTGCGCGAGATAGAGCCAGTCGACGCGGTCGAGCGTCACGGTGAGCGTCGCGAAATGGTCGCGACCGGCCTCGCTTTCGGCCAGCGTTGGGAAGCGCTGTTCAAATTCTTCGGGCAGGCCGCTGGTGGGGGCATCCGCAGAGCTGCTGGGGGCGACCGGCGCCAGATAGCAGCGGCGGCTGGTAGCGGCGCTGCCGGCCCAGGCCGCGTCGGACACGGCGTCGGCGGTAGCGATCAGGCCGCTGCCCGAACAGCGCAGCTGAAGTTTTGCTCCTGGATCATAGAAAAGCACCGAGACGCGTGGGTTCACAGCCACCGCCCCAACCTTCGGGCTGCGGGCATCGGTGTGAAAGCGCAGCGTTGCTGTGCTCCGATCAACGTGGCGCAGCACCATGACCCGCAGATCGCCATCAGCGGTGCCGACCACGGGAGTGTGCCAAGGCGATTTGCGGTCGGCCTTGCCGCGCGCGAGCCGCGCCCACAGGTCCGACTCTATCGCTGCCAGATCATCGCGCGGAATGAAGGGATCGCTACTCATGCCGCCAGCCCCATGGCGACGGCCATCAGACCCAGCCCCGATGAGAGCAGCAGGCGCAGCGGCAACCACCAGGGCGGCGCCAATCCCAGCGCGGCGACGCGCCGGTCGACCAGCGGTGATGCGAATATGCCGATACCCAGCCAGACCAGTGACGGCCCCGGCCAAGGCTCGCCGATCAGCCACGGGGCCAATGTTGCCAGCGTCACAAGGCTTGGCACCACGCTGACGCCGTAAAGCCAAGCCGGTGCGCGCGGACCCGCCGCCGCCGCCAGTCCCCACCACAGCCCGCCAAGAAAGCTGAAGATTAGCGCGGCATAGAACCAGCCGAGCGCCAGCGCGCCGAAGCGCCATCCATCGCCGCCGCCGATGGCCACAGCCAGCAGCGCCGCCATCGGCAGCAATCCGGCAAGTCCAAGCGCGCGAGGAGAGGATGGAATCTGGTCGAGCATGCGCCAGCCATGCGCCAGACGGCGGGCGCGGGCAAGGGTCGGCCGGATTAGGACATGGTAAGGAATTGGCGCTAGGATTTGGCGCGTGGTTAGAGCCGAGAGCCCGATCTTGTGGTTCGAGCGCAGCGCGCGGCGCGATGTGCGCTGGTGGGGCATGTTCCTGGTCGGGCTGGTCTTCGCCTTTGCCGGGGCGAGTATCGACCCGTCCACCAATTGCAGCAGCGATGGCGAATGTGCGCCCTGGTTGGTGCCCCTGGCCTTTGGCCTTGGCGTCCTGTTCGCGTTGGGCGGGGCGGCGCTGCTGATCGTCAATCCCAGCCGCGGCAGCTTTATCGATCCTGCGACGCGCGAGCTGGTGTGGTGGCAAGGGCGGGTTGCCGATGGCCGCGCGACCGATGCGGGCAGGCTGAAGCTTGCCGATATTGCGCGCGTGGTGGTGGTCGAGGGCAGCGATGCTGACGAGCTGTTCCTTTACGGCCGCGACGGCGAACTGCTGCCCTTTCCTTCGGATGAGGTCATGCCCTGGCCCTATCGCGACTGGGCGGCCCGGCTGGCCAACCATGTCCCGGGACTGGTGATCGAAGAGCGGCCGGGCTGAAGCCAGCCCCGCCGCCCGTCAATCCATCGTCAGGCGTTGGTCAGGTTGACCGCCGACGCCTTGCCGTTTTTGCCGACTTCGATATCGTAGGTGATGCGCTGGTCCTTATCCAGCGTGTGCATCCCCGCGGCCTGAACGGCGGTGATGTGGACAAAGCTGTCCGCGCCGCCGTCTTCGGGGGCGATGAAGCCATAGCCTTTGTCGGTGCTGAAGAATTTTACGGTGCCGGTTGGCATGGGAGTGTTCCTTTCACGAAACATAGTGATCCGCCGTGCAACAGCGCACGCCGGGGGTAGCCAGGGTCGTGAAGTGGAGTTTGGGTGCGCCAGAATCGTGTCGGTAAAGACGCGGGCCCGGTGCCGAAAAGTCCGTCTGCGGCGACGATAGCAAGCCGCCCTGTAGGCCAATTCGCGCAAACAAGCAAATTCACCGGCAAACAGGGCAAAAAGCGGGTTAACGCGCGCCGCCGCCATGCTCGACAGCCTTTGGTCGCTGCGATAGCTTCCTGGTCATGCGCACCCCAATCTCTCTGCTCGCATTGCTGACGCTGACCGCTTGCGGCGGCGGCAGTGGCGGCGGGGGCGGCAACCCGCCGCCCGCCGCGAACCGTCCGCCGACGTTCACATCGCTGCAGACCGCCGGGGTGAGCGAGAATGTGACCGCCGCCTATCAGGCGACCGCCAGCGACCCCGACGGCAACCCGCTGACCTTTAGCATCACCGGCGGGGCCGATGCCGCGCGCTTTGCGATCACGCCCGCCGGCGCGGTCAGCTTTGCCAGTCCGCCCGATTTCGACCTGCCCGGCGATGCCGATGGCGACAATGTCTATGCCATCACCCTGCGCGTGTCCGACGGGCAGGCAAGCGCCGATCAGAATGTCAACATCACCGTCGCCAACAGCCGCGAGGGCATTGCCGTGCGCCGCGTCGGCACGGGCTTTTCGCAGCCGCTGTATGTCGCGGCGATCCCCGGCGACACGCGGATATTGGTCGCCGAAAAGACGGGCGGCGTGTACCGGCTCGACCCCGCCAATGGCACCCGCACCCTATTGTTCACCGCCGCGAGTCTGTCGACCGATGGCGAGCGCGGCCTGTTGGGCCTCGCCGCGCGGCCCGATTTTGCGGCGAGCCAGGCGCTGCTTGCGGTCGCCACCGCCCCCGATGGCGCGGTGCAGGTGCGCCATTATGTGCTGGGCACCGCCGGCTTCACCACCGTGCTCAGCACGGCGCACGCCGATTTCAGCAACCATAATGGCGGCTGGATCGGCTTTGGCCCCGACGGCCATGCCTATGTCGGCATCGGCGACGGCGGGGGCGGCGGCGACCCGCAGAATAACGCCCAGAACCTGAATAACCGGCTGGGCAAGATCCTCCGGCTGGCGCGCAACCCCGACACCGCGTCGCCCACGCTGTATGTCCCCGCGCCGGGCAACCCCTTTATCGGCGGCGGCGGCGATCCGTGGATCTTTGCCTATGGCCTGCGCAACCCGTTCCGCGCGTCGTTCAGCGGCAACCGCCTGATCATCGGCGACGTTGGCCAGGGCGCGCGCGAGGAGATCAGCATGGCTACCACGGCCCAAGCCGGCCGCAACTTCGGCTGGCGCTTTCTGGAGGGGACCGCCCCGTTCAACGGCACCGCCCCCGCCGGGCTGACCCCGCCGGTCGCCGAATATAGCCATGGCACCGGGCCCAGACAGGGCAACTCGGTCACCGGCGGCTATGTCTATCGCGGCCCGGTGACGAGCCTTCAGAACCGCTATGTCTTTGCCGACTTTGTGCGCGGCAACATCTGGACCGTGCCATTGGCCCAATTGGTCGACGGCAGCACGCTGGCATCGAGCGCGTTCGAGCGCCGCAACGAAGATTTCGCGCCCGATGCGGGGACGATCAACCAGCTGGTGTCGTTCGGCGAAGACAGCGCGGGCAATTTGTTCATCGTCGATTTCGATGGCGAAATTTTCATGGTGGTGCCGGGGTAGTTTCGCCCGCGCGCCATCCAAACTTCACCAAAGTTCACCGATATTTCCAACTTTTGCAGCGCCGATGAACTTTGGTGCTTAGTAATCGTCTTCCTCCTCCTCCTCTTCCTCTGCATGGGCCTCGTCCCACAGCTTTTCGGCAAAGGCTGCGGGGTCGTCGAGCAATTCGGGGGGAACGGGGCCGCGACGATCGCGCAGCACGTCGAGCATGGCCTCTAGTTTATGGTTGGGCGCTGGCGCCAGCGGTTCGGGCGGATCGTCGCGGTGCCAGCGTGGCAATTCGCCGTCGCATAAATCGGCAACCTCCAGCGCAATCGACAGCTCGCCCGGGTCGAGCAGCGCCGCAGGGTCGGGCGGCGGCGTGGGCAGCAGGCGGTCGAGCGCGGCGGCGACATCGAGCGGCGCGGGCGGCGGCGCTTCGCCTTCGGTCATGCGATCATGCACGGCATAGCGAAACCGCTGCGGCATATAGGCGCGCAGCAGAAAGATCAGCAGCCGGTCGCTCTTGCGCAGCCGCCGCCCGACGCGCCGCCCCTCACGGTCGAACACGGGTTCGTCGGTGCCGACCAGCGCGCGCTCAAAGGCTTCGTCGAGCAGGCGCTTGGCGGCGGCGTCCGTGGCGGCGCTCCACGCCCGGTCAAACCCGTCCGCCCCCGGCGCACGCCGCAGCGCATAGGCGCTGCGCACCGTCATCCCGACGGCATAGGCCGCGGTTTCGACCGAGCCGGTGTCAGCGAGCTCGCCAATGAAGCGCCGCTGCTTGTCGGGCGACCAGCCATCGGCGCGGCGCTTGCGCAGCACGGGCACCCAGTCATAGGCGGCGGGATCATGACCGTGCGCGTCGAGTGCGGTGGGCGGGGTGGGGTCGATGATGACGTTGGCGGGGAGCGCGGCGTCCGGCGTGGCGGAGGCGGGCGCGGGCGAGTCGGGGGTGGGTGTGGTGCTCATCCCCAGGCAAGGAACATAAAAGGAACATGTAGGAAAGGGGGCATTTATCCCCGTGCGACAAGGAAAGGACCGTTCCCCGGCGAAAGCCGGGGCCCGGCGCGTCAAATTCCTACGGTCGCGTCCGAACGCTCTGGACCCCGGCCTTCGCCGGGGAACGGCCCTTGGCCGAAAGGGACAAGCGCCGGAGAAGGGGTTTCGCGCAGAGAGCGCAGAGGTCCGCAAAGGGCGCGGAGGGTTAGGGGAGCGGGGACATGCTATTGCGTGTCCCCGTGGGTGGGAAGCACAGCGGGTTTGGGGGTTAGGTAAAGTGTCACCGTAATCCCTGTGATCCACTAATCCCATCAATTTCTAGTAATCTTGAATCTCTTGCCTCTCAAATTCTATTCTTCTGGACCAAGATAGTATGCGCGAAGCGCGTCATCTAGGCGACGACGAAATCTACCATTTTCCCGTCGACGAATTTCTATTTCATCTCGCTTTCTAATGAGGTTCACGACTTCTTCTTCGCTGAGTGACGTGATGGCCTCAGCATCCCGCAGGACGCGATCAATGCTAACCTTTTCATGCAGGAGAGCACTAGCTTCTTTGGAAGCGGAATCGAGGCGTTGAGCTAAATCTGCTCGACTTAGCCCAACGAGTTCATTTACGTTGGCAGTATCTGCAGCATGAGCGGCAACTAGTCGAACTTGGGCCCGATGAGCGATTTCATTGAGGCGTTGTCGACGAGCTTCTTCAGCTTTCTTTGCCTCATCTACAGCGTCTGCTTTGGCTCCGAGAAGTTCGAGCAAAGCTGATAATGGCATGAGATGAATCGTTTTACCTTCAGATGATCTTCTATATTCCTCGACAAGCTCCAAGCGAGGCTGAAATACTCCTTCAGATTGGACCCACCAGTCGCTCTTGGCATCCTCGGTTACAAAGATCATATCTGTTTTTCGTTCCTCACCAATCTGTAATAGCGTCTTCCATATGATCAGGTCTCCAATCCCTTCGTCCGACTTATTCCTGTCTTTGTATCCAGGAGGAACAGAATGAGCGTAACGCCACCGCATTTCTTTCAATAGATCTTCATCACATTGTTTCACACTTAAATCAATGACTCGTCCATCAAAAACGTTTCTGTATACATCCGACACCGGATCGTGTCCGATGCCGTTTCTCAATTTTTCAGATATGCGACTGATTGCTTTTAAAGTTTCAGTCTTTGCAGACTTAATTTCTGCAGAAAGCTTAACTACTTTATCGTAGTCGGCATCCCCTTCAAGAAATCCAATCTTCGTGTCAGCCACAACGTTAATTTGGCTTGCCTGATTACTAAGATCGCGAAGAACGTCTCGCAATCGATGAGCGCGGTTTTTGAGAAATTCACGAACAGAGTGAGCTGGCAGAAATATCCTGTCAGCCTTGGCTAAGCCGGCATACAGCTTGCTCAACTCGCTTAAGGATGTTGCTCCCAGACGGTATGGAAGAAGGAGCACGTTGGCATCGAGGGCAATGACGGCACTATCTTTCAACGTCCCAAGGGGCGCTTGCGAAAATGATAATGCCGCTCCGGCCTCTGGATAAATTTTTCGAAGCCAGAACGAGTCGAAGTCGTCATCTAGCTCGTTGTCCCTTTTAGCCACCAGGCGTCCCCTTCGATATTACCCATACCTTATTAGAAATGAGTTACGTCGGCAGATTACTTTAATTACGGTGACAGGTGCAATAACCCCTAATTAAGCCGTCCTCACCGTAGGCGCACCCCTTAGCAGCCGCTCGGTGCTCAAATCTTCGTCAATATCGGGCCAATGGATGCCATAGCCGCCGCCGCATTTTCCCCAATGGCTGCGCTGGTCGGGGGTGGCGTTCAACAAACGGGGATACCACGCCAGCGGGGCCGATATGGTCCGTCCGTCCAACAGGTCGACGATCAGGCTGTGTTCGTCGAAGCGGACGTCGAGGACGCGTTTGACAGGCCTATCAATCATGCTCCCTGTCCCCAAAACGCCTGAATTGCCTTCTTTCACTCAACAACCACTGGCATACGCAGCACGCCGGCATTGCCGGTGCGGCGATTGATGGCGGTGATGACGAGTTCTGCCTGGCCCCGCTGCGCGGGTGTCCAGCGGGCGCCGAAGCGGCCGGGGGCCTCGACAAAGTCCAGCGGCAAGCGGACGGTCGGCGCGCCGGATTGCAGGACCTCGGCCGTGACACTGTATTCGGCGGCATCCCATGTCCCGCCCGGCGTGATGGGACAGCCGCACATCAGCTGGACATGCGCCGTCAATTGCTGCGGCTTGCCCTGACGCGGAACGGCGGCGGAATTGACCAGCGTGAGGGCCAGTCCCGGCAGTTCGACCACCCAGCCGTCGGTTCCGGCCATCGCTGCACCGGGGATCAGCCAGCGTTCGGAGGTCGCGCGCTGCATCGTGTCGGGATAGCCGAGCGGCCCGCGCACCTCGACGCGGACCAGCGTCGGGCGCTCGATGGACAGGGTGGTGCGAAACGCGGCTGACCCGTCGGTCGAGCGCAGCGGCGAACGACCCTGTGCCGCCATGATCGCGGGCGTGTCACCCGTGCTGCCGATGACTTTTCCCTCGGCCAGCAGCGCGCCGCTGGCCACGTCGACCAAGCGCACTTCGGCGCCGCCGGTTAGATCGCCGACCCATTTGGCGTCCTGGCTGATGACGCGCACGACGACCTCTGTCGGGGCCGGGTTCGCATAGACGGGCGCGCAGAGCGTTGCGGCGGCGGCGATCAATATGGGCATCAGCCGGACCATGGACTCTCTCTCCCTTTTAAGCGGCGGATTCTAGGTCGGGTGGGCTGGCCCGATCAATCATGCTCCCGATCACCAGCCCCCATATAGAGCTCGCGCCCCGTTTCATCATAGACCTTGCTCATCTGCGCCATGCCCGCTTCGGCTTCCTCAGCAGCAATAAACCCGCCCGCTTCCTGATTCTGCAACCGCGCAAATTCGCGCACTTCCTGGCTGATCTTCATCGAGCAGAATTTGGGGCCGCACATGCTGCAGAAGTGGGCGGTTTTTGCGCCCTCCGCCGGGAGCGTCTGGTCGTGGTATTGCTCGGCGGTGTCGGGGTCTAAGCTCAGGTTGAACTGGTCGCGCCAGCGGAATTCGAAGCGGGCTTTGCTGAGCGCATTGTCGCGGACTTGGGCTGCGGGGTGGCCTTTGGCGAGGTCGGCGGCGTGGGCGGCTAGCTTATAGGTGACGACGCCGACCTTCACATCGTCGCGGTCGGGCAGGCCCAGATGCTCCTTGGGCGTGACGTAGCAGAGCATCGCGGTGCCGTACCAGCCGATCATCGCCGCGCCGATGCCGCTGGTGATATGGTCATAGCCGGGCGCGATGTCGGTGGTGAGCGGGCCCAAGGTATAGAAGGGGGCTTCGCCGCAGACCTCGAGCTGTTTGTCCATATTCTCCTTGATCTTGTGCATCGGCACATGGCCGGGGCCTTCGATCATCACTTGGACATCCTGCGCCCAGGCGCGCTTGGTGAGCTCGCCGAGCGTGTAGAGTTCGGCGAATTGCGCCTCGTCATTGGCGTCGGCGATGCTGCCGGGGCGCAGGCCGTCGCCGAGGCTGTAGGCGACGTCATAGGCTTTCATAATCTCGGTAATTTCATCGAAGCGTTCGTAGAGGAAGCTTTCCTGATGATGCGCGAGGCACCATTTGGCCATGATGCTGCCGCCGCGCGACACGATGCCGGTGACGCGCTTGGCGGCGAGCGGGACGTAGGGCAGGCGGACCCCGGCATGGATGGTGAAATAATCGACGCCCTGTTCGGCTTGTTCGATCAGGGTGTCGCGGAAGATTTCCCACGTCAGCTCTTCGGCGACGCCGCCGACTTTTTCGAGCGCCTGATAGATGGGGACGGTGCCGATGGGGACGGGCGAATTGCGGATGATCCATTCGCGCGTGTCGTGGATGTTGCGCCCGGTCGACAGGTCCATGACGGTGTCGGCGCCCCAGCGGATGCTCCACACCATCTTGTCGACTTCGGACGCGACGTCGGATGCGACCGCGCTGTTGCCGATATTGGCGTTGATCTTGACGAGGAAATTGCGCCCGATCGCCATCGGCTCGCTTTCGGGGTGGTTGATGTTGCTGGGGATGATGGCGCGGCCGCGCGCGACTTCGTCGCGGACAAATTCGGGGGTGACATAGTCGGGGATGGCGGCGCCAAAGCTCATCCCGTCGCGGACATATTCGGCGAGGCGCGCGCGGCCGAGGTTTTCGCGCGTGGCGACATATTCCATTTCGGGGGTGATGATGCCACGCCGGGCATAATGCATCTGGCTGACGTTGCTACCCGGCCGCGCGCGCAGGACCATTTTCTTGACGTTGGGGAAGGGCTTGACCCCGCCCGATCGGTCGGGGCCGAGCTGGCCATTATCTTCGGGGCGGACTTCGCGCTGGGGGACTTCGTCGACATCGCCGCGCGCGCGGATCCAGGGCGCGCGCAGCTCGGGCAGGCCGGCGTCGATGTCGATGCTCGCATTGGGATCGGTGTAGGGCCCGCTGGTGTCGTAAACCCGCACGGGTGGTTCGCCGCTGGTCGGCTCAAGGTGAATTTCGCGCATGGCGACGCGCAGGCCCATGGGGGTGCCGACATGGATCTTGCGCGACCCGCGGATCGGGCCGGTGGTGACGGCGGGGCGTTCGGTACGGGCGGGACGGTCGGCCATGCTATTCCTCCATTGATGAGCTGACCGTTTTCGGGCGCACGCCGCAATCCGGTGCTGCTCTGAGCCCCGGCTTGCGCCGGGGAACAATTCCGCTGGAACGGCCGAGAAGAAGTGGCGCAAAACGCTCCCTCCCTCCGCCCGTGCTAACGGGTTCAGGTTCGACGGGTCGGAGGATGCGAGCCCTCCCTCTCAGCCAAGCGGCTCCCCGGGGAAGGGAAGAGATTAGAGGGTTTCGCGTGCGCTGTCGAGACGCGCGCGGCGGGTCGCGGGCGGCCTCAATCCTCCCGCGTCGCCCGCAAAAGGCTGACTGCCAGCAGCAGCGTCGCCAGCACGCCCGATCCGCCCGCGAGAGGAATCTCGCCCATCACGTCGCGCCCGCCCGCCATCGAAAGTGTGTTGGCGATCATGGCGATGACGCCGACCACCGCGCTCGCGCCGCCAAGCAGCTTGCCGCCCTGTGCCCTCAGGGCCAGCCCCGCGACCAGCGCGGCGAGGCCCAGCAAGATCTTTGCGGCGTTGTAGACGAAGAAGGAATAGGCGACGATCGCGCCCGCCGCCGGGGCGAGGCCATCGACATTGCCCGCCGCCTCGCCGAACGGTCCGAACAGCGTCAACCCGACGCCGACCTGCACCATGTTGAGCACCGCGCTGAAGGCGATCGCCGAGAAGGCCAGCGTCAGCCCCTTGGAGCGCACCATCGCCGATCCAGCAAAGGCGGCGAGGATGGCGAATAGCAGCCCTTCCCCGCCCCACAGCAACTGGCGGGGCAGATCGACTTTAGCGATATAAAGCGCAGTGTAGAGCGACTGGTTGAGCGCTGCGATGATCAGCAAGACGGCAATCACCGTCACGGTGCGTTTATGCGTGAATTCCATGGATTCCCCCGGAGTTTTGACATTTTGGTATTGACGAAGGCTATTCGCAAATCCGTTCGTCGAGGTTACCGCCTATCGGGCCCGCCGTCCTTCCAATTCTCATCGCCCAGTCCGCGGCGGAACTTGTGCTGGCCGCAGCCGACCAATGACCGAGGGGCGAGCTGGCGTCCTCTGGCCGGGCGATGGTCCGGCGAGAACCGGGAGAGGCAATTGCCGGGATCAGTGAGAGCCGGTGCCGCAGGGCCGGACCGGAATTGCTGCTGGCGGATTGACTTGACCCGGCGCGCTGCGCATCCCTTTGGCATGACGTCCCTGCCCGAAGCCCGGATCAGCGTGCGCCGCATGGGGCGCGAAGGCGAGCCGCTGGTGGTGATCGACGGGTTCAGCGGGATGGCGGAAGATTTGCTCGCGGCGGGGCGCGCCGCGACTTACCAGCATGCGGGCGCTTCCTATCCCGGCATCCGCGCGTGGGCCGACCCCAGCTACCTCGACCGGCGGCGCGACCTGATGATGCGGATCATGCAAAGCGTGTTCGGCTTTACCCGAGGGGTGCGGCTGGATGCCTCAACCTTTTCGCTCGTGACGCTGGCGGAACCAGCGCTCGCGCCGCTCCAGCGCATTCCGCATTATGACCATGCGGGCGGCGAGGTGATTGCGGTCATGCATTATCTGCTGGGGGCGGAAAGTGGCGGCACCGCTTTTTATCGCCACCGCCGCACCGGTTTCGAGACGATCACCCCGCCGCGCGAGGATGCCTATAATGCCGCGCTGGCGCAGGATGCACGCGAACATGGCACGCCGCCCGCGCGCTATTATTATGGTGACGATGGTTGGTTCGACCGGATTGACGAGGTCGAAGCAGTGCCCGACCGGCTGGTGCTGTATCGCGGGCGGCAATTGCATTCGGGGGTCATCCCCGACGCAGGCGCGCTGACCGCCGACCCGGCGCGCGGGCGGCTGACCATCAACATGTTTCTGGTCGGGGCGTGAGCGGCGCGCTTCATGGGCTGCTGACACAGGTTCGCGGCTGCACGGTGTGCGCCGACCTGCCGCATGGCCCGCGCCCGGTGGTGCAGGCGGGGGCAGGCGCGCTTATCCTGATCATCGGGCAGGCGCCGGGTTCGGCGGTGCACACGTCCGGCGTGCCATGGAATGACCCCAGCGGCGAACGGCTGCGCGAATGGACCGCGATCAGGCCGTCGCAATTCTATGATCCGGACCGCGTTGCGCTGATGCCGATGGGCTTTTGCTATCCGGGCAAGGGGGCATCGGCCGACCTGCCGCCGCGCCGCGAATGCGCGCCGCTGTGGCATGCCCGGCTGCGCGCGCTGCTGCCAATGGTGCAGCTGACATTGCTGGTCGGGCATCATGCGCAGGACCATTATTTGCTGCGGGCACCGGGGCGGACAATGACGCAGGCGGTGCGCGATTTTGCGGCCGGACCAGCGGGCCTGTTCCCGCTGCCGCACCCCAGCTGGCGCAGCACCGGGTGGATGCGCAAAAATCCGTGGTTTGAAGCCGAGCTGTTGCCCGTGCTGCGCGCGCGCGTGGCGGCAGCGCTGGGTCACACCAATCCAGGGTCCCGACCCTAGGGTACTGCCCCTTAGGCCGCATCGCCTGCGTCAATCGGCGACCGGGTCAATTATCCGTGCATGGGCGCGTGAACCGTCAGCCGCTGGAAACAGCCGATCACCCAGTCGGCAACGCGCCGCACCGCAGGGTCGTGTTGAAGGTCACGGTGAAAGGTAATGTAGGGGACGCGCGGCGGAATGCGTGGGCCGGTGGGTATCGCGATCAGTTCGGCATGGCGGATGGCGATGACATCGGGCAGCAACGCTATGCCCGCGCCCGCCAGCGTCGCGGTGAGCAGCGCGCGCGTGCTGCCCGAGCGCAGCACCACGCGCTGAGACAAGCCTGCCGCGGCAATCCAGGTGGTTTCGGGGAGCGCGCCATAGCTGTCGTCATAGGCGAGCAGCGCTTCGCCAGCGAGATCGAGCGCGCCGGGTGGTCGGGTGCCAAGGTACGCGCGGGAAGTGTAGAGTGACAGGGCGATGGGCCGCTGCTTGCGGATGACCAGGCTGGCCCCGGTTGGACGCACCATGCGCACCGTGATGTCGGCATCGCGCGCGGCGAGGCTGATGACATCGGCTTCTGAGCGGAGCTCGACCGCGATGGGCGCCGGGCCGCCGAGCAGTGCGGGCAGCTGGGGCGCAAGCACATCGGACACGATGAATTCGGTCGCCGACAACCGCACCGGACGCAGCACCGCGCCGGCAATCAGCGCGTCGGCAAGCTGGGCCACGCGGTCCAGCTGGCCCGACAGCGGCGCGGCGGCGGCGGCAATGTGTTCGCCCGCTTCGGTCAACCGCGCGCCGCGCGCATGCCGGGTAACCAGCTTGAGCCCGAGATTGATTTCGGCGGCGTCGATGCGCCGCGACAGAGTGGACACGGCAACGCCGCGCCGCTTGGCCGCCGCGCTCAGGCTGCCATAGCGGGCAAGCGCAACCAGCGCGTCGAGATCGGTCGCATCGGGCAGAGCCATGACGGCGGAGACTGGCATATCGTTGCGACTATGCAAAACAGATTTGCGATATCGCATATAAGGCGCGCGCGCCAGCTTTGCTAAGGTCCAGCGGGACAGGAGACTAGACCATGCCGCAATCGCCTTCCTCCCCCTTTCCCTGGCGCAGCGCCGCCGTCTGGCTTTCGGCGCTGATCGCGGTGATGATGGCCTATAATGCGTGGCAGGCATTCGCCGCGCCGACGGCCTTTGCGGCGCGCTTCGGCCTGGCTGGCGCGGCCGATGCCGATGCCGGGTTCGTGCAGGTTTATGCCAGCAGGGCGTCGTTTCTGGCGCTGGTGACGGCGGCGCTGCTGGCATCGCGACAGTTTCGCGCGCTGGGGCTGTTTGCCGCCGTCGCGGTCGTCATGCCGGTCGCGGACGCCGCACAAGTCAATGCAGCGGGCGGCGCAAGCAGCATTGTCGTTCGCCATATCATCATTGCGGCCTATCTGGTGGTCACGGCGCTATTGCTGCTGCGGCTGGCGAAGCAGCGCGAAGGGGCGGGGTGATGCGGCAGCTGACCTTCATCGCCTCCGGCAAGCTGGAATGGCGCGACGTTGCAGCACCGCAGCTGACCTGCGATACCGACGCAATTGTTCGCCCGCTGGCGGTCGCGCGCTGCGACCTCGATTATCATATCGTCACCGGGCGTGTGCCCTTTCCCGGCCCTTTTGCCTTTGGCCATGAGATGGTTGGCGAAGTTGTCGATGCGGGATCGAAGGCCGCGGTGGTGCCGGGGACGCGGGTGATTGTGCCGTTCCAGTTGTCGTGCGGGCGCTGCGACCCGTGCCGCAAAGGGTGGACCAACAGCTGCGCCGCCTTTCCACCCTTTGCCAGCTATGGACTGGCTGCCGGGCCGCGCCCCGACTTTGGTGGCGGCTTTGCCGACGCGGTGCATGTGCCCTTTGCCGACCATATGCTGGTGCCGATCCCAGCGGCGATGGATGTCGCGGTGGCGGCCAACATATCCGACAATATCGCCGACGGTTGGCGCGGGGTGGCAGGGCCGCTCGCTGACCGGCCGGGGGCGAGCGTGCTGGTGGTCGGCGGGCTTGCGCAAAGCGTAGGGCTTTATGCCGCTGCTGCTGCGGTGGCGCTGGGCGCCGCGCGTGTGACCTATCTTGACGACGATGCCGACCGGCGCGCGCGTGCGACGGCGCTGGGGGCTGTGGCTGCGCCGCTGGCGCTGGGCGACGGCCGCAAGCCCGAACAATATGACATTGTGGTCGAGGCAGCGGGCGACGCCGCGGCGCTGGGCTTTGCGGTGCAGTCGACGGCGGCCAACGGCGTGCTGACGGTGGTAAGCATCCATCTGGGCACAACCACGCCGGTACCGCTGCACCAGGCCTATTACAAAGGAATCAGCATCCACACCGGGCGCGTGCACGCGCGCGCCAGTGTGCCCGCTGTGCTGGAATGCATCGCGTGCGGCAAATTGCAGCCCGAAGCCGTGACGCACCGCACCGCCAGCTTCTGTGACGCGGCCGATGCCATGGATGAGGCAGGGCCGAAGATTGTTTTCCTAGCCGACTAGCCGCTGCGGCATGGCCGGGGCCGGAGCCGGGGCAAAGTCGAGCTTGCCGGCGGCAAGCGCGCGTTCGAGCGCGGCGAAGCAGGCGGCGTCGAGCGCACCGCCGACTTCGCTGCGCATGATGCCGAGCGCGGTGTCCACCGGCATGGCCGCGCGATAGGGGCGGTTGGCGGTCAGCGCGTCAAAGAAATCGGCGACCGAGATAATCCGCGTTTCCAGGCCGATGCTGCGCGCGTCGAGGCCGAGCGGATAGCCCTTGCCATCCAATCGTTCGTGATGCGCGGCGGCAACCATCGCCATGTCGGCCATCGCCGCAATGCGGCTTAAGATTGCGCCGGTTTCGGCGGCATGGCTTTGCATGACCGCCCATTCCTGTTCATCGAGGCGACCGGGCTTTTCCAGAATGTGGCTCGACACGCCGAGCTTGCCGATGTCGTGCAGCATTGCCGCCTGCCGCAGCCGCAGCCGCGCTGTCGCGGACAGACCGATTTCGGCGGCGACGGCGTCGGCAATCATCCCGACGCGCTCGCTGTGCCCGCCGGTATAGGGGCTTTTGGCGTCGATAACCTGGCCAAAGGCGGAAACGATATCGTCCAGATAGACGGCATCGACGGGACGATCGACACGCGCGGGAGGCAGGTCGAACAGGCGGGTTTCGAGGTCGGGCGCAGCGAGCGGCGCCCAGAAATCCGGCTCAGCCGACAGGGCGAGGAAAGCATCCGCGAGCGCGGGGTCGAGCCAGCTGCCGCTGCGCGCCGCGATTTCGGTGCGGGCTTCCTCCGGGCCATAAGCGGTGAAAAACACATCGGCGATCTGCGCCAGCAGCGCGATGCGCCCGCCCATGTGGATCGCCTCGCCCGCGATGCCGAGCGGCAGGCCGCTGCCGTCCCAATGTTCGTCGAGATGGGCGATGGCGTTCGCGACATCCTCTGAAAAGCGCAGCTGCCGCGCGATATCGGCCCCGCGTGTGCAGCGGGTGGCCATGATGTCGGTCATTTCGGTCGGGGCGTTGGCGAGCAAATGGTCGATGGCCGAGGAGCGGATATCGTCGATCGCGCCGACGCCCACTTCGGTCATGATGAAGCCGCCGAAATCCTCCGGCTTGGGGCCGATCAGCTTGAAATTATGCTTGAGCTGGCGGTCGTCGCCAACAAACAATTGCGCGACGCGTGCGGCGTTGGCGCTGCACCCCAAATCCTTGAGCAGCACAGCGTAGTAAATGTCGCTTAGGAGCGCACCGGTGATGCCGATATGCTGCGCAAGCGCGGTGCCGATCCAGCAGGCGCGGATGCTGTGCCCCGCCGGCTGCCCCTCGGTCATGTCGAGCGCGTAGGAAAAGGCACCCAATATGCCCGCCAATGCGCTGTCGCCGGTGCCGCCGGATGCTGGTGTGAATTGGTCGCCGTGCCGCTGAAACATGGTCGATTCGCCTTTCGAAGCGATGATTGCGACGTTAAGGTTTGCAAGGCGTTAAGGGCGGTTTGACCCGAGTCCCGGCTTGGCACAAGCCTAGCGTCGCCGCAGCAATGTCCAGACCAGTAGCAAAGTCACGCTCACGCCGATGGCGGTGTAGATGGCGGGGGACGGATCAGCGAGTGTAGAGGCCGACCCAGCCCACGCCACGATGAAGGCAAAGGGGATGACGCCGACACCAAAGCCGAAACAGAAACGGCCGAAGGGCAAGCGCGATACGCCTGCCAGACAGGCGCTGACTTCGGGCAGGATGGGCAGCGCCTGACAGGCGAAGAGCACCAGCAGATCATTGCGCTGAAAGGCGGCTTCAATGTCGGCAAGACGGCGCTCGTCCTTGAACAGGCGTAGCAGGATCGGCCGGCCCAGGCGCCGCCCGAGGCCATAGCCGGTGGTTCCAAGCAACATCAACCCAGCTGCCGATGCGATACCGCCCAGCAGCGGGCCCATAAAATAGCCGGCCATCAAAATGGTGGTCATCGTCGGAATGGCGACCAACAGGTCGAACAGCAGCAGTGCTATGACGATGAGGGCGAACCATCCGACATGAATCTGGTGCGCGCTGTTGAGAAAAGCGCGCACGCCGTCTTCGGTGATCAGTCCGGTCCCACGCAGCAGCGGCAGGGTGAGCGCGAAGGCCACCGCAAGCACAGCGGCGACTTTCAGCAAATCCTTCATGCGCGTTTCAGGATTGCGCGCGGGATTGCTGGCGCAATCATATTGAGCCAGCGCAGCAGTTGCGCTTTACCGATATGGATTTCGCTTCGGCCACTGTCGATCCCGTCCAGTATCGCCGCAGCCGCGCTTTGCGCATCCATCTTGCCACTACTGCGCCCCGCCGTCATCGGCGTGTCGACCAGAGGCAAAATGGCCTCGATCACACGGACCGGCGTCCCCTCCAGTTGATAGCGCAGGCTTTGCGAGAAACTGTGCAAGCCCGCCTTGGTCGCGCAGTAGAGCGCCGTGGTCGTCTTGGGGTGGAAGGCCAGCCCCGATGAAATGTTGGCGACAGCAGCCGGTTTCCCGCGTGCGATCATCGCGGGAACCAGCGCCTGCGCAATGCGGGCCGGTGCGACCAGATTTATACCTGCTTCATGCATCAGCATCGCCGGGTCGAAGCGGGGATCTAGCAGCGCCAGCGGTGATTGCAGCGCCGCATTGTTGATGATGATGTCGAATGGCGGCGCAGAGCGGAGGATTTCGAGCACTGCGTCAAGCTCTGAGGGATTGGCGAGGTCACAGTCGAGCGCGGTCAGGCGCTCTTGGGGGGCCAGAGCCGTGGCGCGGCGTGCAAGTGCCGTCACGCGGTGCCCATCGGCGAGCAACTTCGCCAGCATGGCAGCGCCAATACCCGACGTCGCGCCGGTTAGCAGGATATGTGATAGGTTGGCGAGCAGACTTGACAATCCTTGGACTTTCCTTGCTTTCACCTCGCCATGCCACAGCAGCACCAAGTCGCGATTAACCCGGGTTTATCCAGCGAAGATTTTCTGGTGACGCGCCTGATTGCCCAGCTGCGCACGCGGGCAGAAGCAGACGGACTGTGGCAGGTGAGCAGCTCGGCGCCGCGCACTGGGCTGTTCGAACAAGGCGATACGTGCGATGCGGTGTTTGTGCTCGTGTCGGGGCTGGTGAAGCTGAGCTACCGCACGACGGGCGGTGACGAATGGATCAAAAGCTTCATCGTCGATCATGGCTTGTTTGGCGCAGAGCCGGGAGACGCTGGCGACGGCGCAGTCCGCTACGCGGCGGCCTGTGTTGAACCCGCCCAATATGTCCGGTTACCCCGCCAGTGGGTGTCAGCCGTATTTGGCGGCGATGCTGACATATTGCGCGGTTTTGCCGATTTTTCTGCATGGGTGCTGCGGCGCAAGCAGGCGCGTGAGGAAATGCTGCTGTGCCTGTCCGCCGAGGAACGCTACCGGCGGTTGATGATCGACGAACCGCAGCTTGCCGCGCGGCTGATGCAGTCTGAAATCGCCCGCTATATCGGGATTACGCCAATCGCGCTGAGCCGTATTAAGCGACGCGTTGGCGCGGCAGGATAGCCCGAATCCGGCCTGATCACCCGGTCGAAAAGCCATGTTATTCTCTGCCCAACATCCGATGGACAAACCGCCTTTCTGAAGCGCATGATTGCGCCAGGGGGAGTGGGGCAATGGCGGCAGTCGAAGCACGCACGGGGCTGGAGCCATGGAACCGGGCCGATCTGCCCGCACCGCCGCCGACCCAGGGATTGCAGATATTGGCTGTCATCGGCCCCGGCGCGATTTTGCTGGGGAGCGCGATTGGCAGCGGCGAATGGCTGGTCGGCCCGGCGGTGTTCGTCAAATATGGGCTGACCCTGCTGTGGGTGTCGAGCATCGCGATTTTCCTGCAGACGGTGCTGAATACCGAGCTGGTGCGCTATACGCTCTACACCGGCGAACCGGCGGTGATCGGTTTCATGCGGACGCGGCCGCACGCGCGTTTCTGGGCGTGCGTGTACGCGTTGCTCTATCTGGCGCAAACGGGTTGGCCGGCGTGGGCGGGCGCGGCGGCGGGCGCGATATTCTATTTGTTTGCGGGCAAGCTGGCGGACGAGGCAGCGAGCGGGCAGGTTTATTGGATCGGCGTCGGCGTATACCTCGCCTGTGTCGTGATTTTGCTGGTTGGGCGGCGGATCGAACATACGCTGGAGATATTGAACTGGATTTTGGTATCGACCGTGCTCGCCGGGCTGTTCATCCTGTGCGTGATCGTCGCGCCGCCCGAACGCTGGGTCGCGGCTGCGACGGGCTTTGCGGGGTATGACTGGCTGAACGGCGGGTTCAATTTCATGCCGCAAGACGCCGACTGGTTTTTGATCGGGGCCTTCGCCGCCTATTCGGGCGTCGGCGGGGTGGGCAATCTGACGCTGTCAAACTGGTCGCGCGACAAGGGGTTCGGGATGGGCGGGGTGGTCGGCTTTATCTCGGCCGCGGCGGCGGGCGAAAAGGCCGTACCGCTGGCGCATACCGGCAGCGTGTTTGCGCCCGACGCCGCCAATATGGACCGTTGGCGCGGCTGGTGGCGCATCGTGCGCGCCGACCAGTGGGGTGTGTTCTTTGTGGGCGCGCTGCTGGGCATGGCGTTGCCCGCCATCCTCTACACCTCGGTGCTGAGCACGGGTGAGGACATTCGCGGGCTGGGCGTCGCCGCCGCGCTGGCCGACGGATTTGGCGCGGGCACGGGCCTTGCCATCGCGGTCGCCTTTATGGGGGCGTGGTTGTTGTTCAAAACCCAGCTCGACATTTTGGAAGGCACGACGCGCGCCGTGACCGATATTTTGTGGGCGGGTAGCCGCAGGGTGCGGCGCTGGAGCAAAGGCGATGTGCGCGGCGTTTATTACAGCGTGCTGGCCATTTTTGTCGGCTGGGGGTTGATCGCCATGGGGCTGGCCGCGCCCTTTTTCCTGCTGCAGATCAGCGCCAATGTTGCGGGGGTGGTGATGGTGATTGCGTCGCTGCACATTCTGTATGTCAACACGACGATGTTGCCGCCCGGGCTGCGCCCGCCGCTGTGGCGGCGGGGCGCGCTGGTGGTGATGGCGCTATTCTATGGCTTCTTCGTCATCCTGTGGCTGACCAGTCTGGGTGGCGGCGGATGACTCCCATCCCCCGCCGCATGGGCTGGCTGATGATGCTGGTCGCATTGGGCGTCGCGGTCGCGGCGCGGCAGGGCGGTGTGAAGCATTATGGGCCCTTTCCGGCGCTTGTCATCGTGCTGCTGGTCAGCGGGATTGGCGTGATGCTGGTGTTCACCGACATGATGGTGCGCGGGCTGTATGCGCAGGTGGATGCAGCGGCCAAATCAGCAGTGGCCAGTTCAGAACCGGCTGGTGCGGGTGATGCTCCGGTCGGCGGCGATGGTGATGACGTCGCCGTCGGCGGCGATTTTGACCGGACCTGAATAGGTTGCGCTTGCGCCCTTCACCAGCATCCCCTCCATAAACCGCGGCACGGCGGGGACGATGTGGGTGAAGACCAGCTGGCGCGCGCGCGCCTGATGCGCCGCCTGCCCCGCTTCGGCGGGGGTGATGTGATAATCGATGATATCGGCAAAGATTTTGGCGCGCGCGGGCTGGCCGGACTTGGCGGCGGCGGCGGACATGCGCGTAACCAGTGCAGGATTGAGTAGTTCGGCGACCAATATGTCGGTGCCGACGGCGGCTTTGCCAAGCGCGGGGGTGGCGGCGGTGTCGCCGCTGATCGTCACGCTGCGGCCGTCCCAGTCGACCCGGTACCCATAAGCGGGGCTGACCGGGTCGTGCTTGACGGCAAAGGCGGTGATACGCACGCCGCCGGCATCATAGACGACGCCGGGGTCAACCTCGCGCGGCGCGAGCCCCGCGCCTGACGGCGGCGCGATACCCGCGCCATGGTGCGCGGTGCGATAGCCCGCATCAATCCGGTAAGCGGCGTTGAAGGCAGCGCCGACTTCGGCCGTGCCGACGGGGCCGACCAGCGGTAGCGGTGCCTTTGCCGTGCTGCCGACCCAGCGCAACAGCGCGAGATTGCCAAGGCCGTTGATATGGTCGCTGTGCAGGTGGGTGAGCAAAACCGCCTGCGCGCGGCCCAGCGGCGCGCCCATGCGGCTGAGGCTGCGGCCGGCGCTTTCGCCCGCGTCGAAGATGAAAAGCTGGCCGTTCGCGATCACCGCGGTGCAGGCTTCGCCGCGGTCGGGGCTGGGCAGCGGCGATCCGGTGCCGCAGAACAGGATGTGGAGCCCGTCGTTGGCATAGGGTGGCGGCGACATCGCCGTCGCGACCGCGCGGTCGAATAGGGCAAGCATGATGCGTTCACGCATCGCAAAGGCGACCGTGATTGCCGCGACCAGCAACACCGCCACCAGCCCGCAGCCGGTTGCCACTTTGCGCTTTGCCATCTTCCGCCTCCCCCGATTGTCTGGTTTTGGCACTTTGCCTTTTTGTTCGACAGTTACAATGGGGGCCGATATGCTGGCGTGATGACCGAAGGCCTTTCGACGCCGTTACTCGATACGGTAAATGTCCCCGCCGATTTGCGGAAACTGCGCCCTGACCAGCTTCGCCAGCTTGCCGATGAACTGCGCGCCGAGATGATCGCCGCCGTCGGCGTGACTGGCGGGCATCTGGGCAGCGGACTGGGGGTGGTCGAATTGACCACCGCGATCCATTATGTGTTCAACACCCCCGATGACCGGCTGGTGTGGGATGTCGGGCACCAATGTTATCCGCACAAGATATTGACGGGGCGGCGTGACCGGATTCGCACGTTGCGGCAGGGCGGCGGTTTGTCGGGCTTTACCAAGCGCAGCGAGAGCGAATATGACCCGTTCGGCGCGGCGCACAGCTCGACCAGCATTTCCGCCGCTCTGGGCTTTGCCGTTGCCAACAAGCTGAAGGATGCGCCGGGGCGCGCGATCGCGGTGATCGGCGACGGGTCGATGTCGGCGGGCATGGCCTATGAGGCGATGAACAATGCGACGCAGGCGGGCAACCGGCTGGTCGTGATTTTGAACGACAATGACATGTCGATTGCGCCGCCGGTGGGCGGGCTGTCGGCCTATCTGGCGAAACTGGTATCGTCGCGGCCCTTCCTGGAACTGCGCGAGATCGCGAAGAAATTTGCGCGGCGCTTGCCCGAGCCGCTGCATATCGCCGCCAAACGCACCGACGAATATGCGCGCGGCCTCGCCATGGGCGGGACCTTGTTCGAGGAGTTGGGTTTTTATTATGTCGGGCCGATCGACGGGCATAATCTCGACCACCTCATCCCGGTGCTCGAAAATGTGCGCGATGCCGCCGAAGGGCCGTGCCTGATCCATGTCGTCACGCAAAAGGGCAAGGGTTACAGCTTTGCCGAGGCGGCGGCTGACAAATATCATGGCGTGCAGAAATTCAACGTCGTCACCGGCGAGCAGCAAAAGGGCCCGCCGGGTCCGCCCGCGTACCAGAATGTGTTCGGCGACGCGCTCGCGGACCTTGCCGACAGCGACGCGCGCATTGTGGCGATTACGGCGGCGATGCCGAGCGGCACGGGCGTCGACCGCTTTGCCAAGCGGCATCCGGACCGTGCGTTCGACGTGGGCATTGCCGAACAGCATGCGGTGACCTTTGCCGCAGGATTGGCGGCGCAGGGAATGCGGCCCTTCTGCGCGATTTATTCAACCTTCCTCCAACGCGCCTATGACCAGGTCGTGCATGATGTGGCGATCCAGAATTTGCCCGTGCGCTTTGCGATTGACCGCGCGGGGCTGGTTGGTGCCGATGGCTCGACGCATGCCGGCTCGTTCGATGTCACCTATTTGGCGACGCTGCCCAATATGGTGGTGATGGCGGCGGCGGACGAGGCCGAGCTGGTGCACATGACCTATACGGCGGCCGAATATGACGATGGGCCGATTGCGTTCCGTTATCCGCGCGGATCGGGCATCGGCGTGCCGCTGCCCGAAGTGCCGCAGAAACTGGAAATCGGCAAGGGCCGCGTGGTGCGTCACGGCAAAAAGGTGGCGATTTTCTCGCTCGGGACAAGGCTCGCGGAGGCCTTGAAGGCCGCCGACACGCTCGAAGCGCGCGGGCTTTCGACCAGTGTTATCGACCTGCGCTTTGCCAAGCCGCTCGACGAGGAATTGATCCGCCGCACGCTGGCGACGCACGAGGTGTGCGTGACGGTGGAGGAAGGCAGCATCGGCGGGCTCGGCGCGCATGTGCTGACGCTGGCGAGCGATGAAGGACTGATCGACGCGGGGCTGAAGCTGCGCACGCTGCGCCTGCCCGACATGTTCCAGGACCAGGATGCGCCCGACAAACAATATGACGCGGCGGGGCTGAATGCGCCGCAGATTGTGGACTGCGTGCTGAAAGCGCTGCGCCACAATAGCGCCGGCGTGGTGAGCGAGGTTGGCGGGGTGGCGTGAGCGACTTGCGCTAATTGGCGCTCTTGGATATACTTTAGATAATTGTATATCTAGCCGGAGCTAGTTTCATGCAGATCGCCAAATGGGGCAACAGCCTGGCCGTCCGGATTCCCGCCGATGTGGCGCGCACTTTGGGCCTGAAAGAGGGCGACGAGGTGGATTTGCGCGCGATTGATGGCAAGCAATTGGCGGTCATCAGCGCAGCGCAGCGGCGCGAGGCGGCGGTGGCGGCGCTCAAGGGGCTGGCGCGGCCCTTTCCCGAAGGCTTTCGCTTTGACCGTGACGAAGCCAATGCGCGGTGACGCGCGCTTTTGACAGCAATGTGCTGGTCTATGCGGTCGAGGCGGGGCCAAAGGGCGACGCCGCGCGCGCGTTGCTGGCGGGCGGCGGGTCGCTGACGGTCCAGATCCTCAACGAATTTATCAATGTAGCCATCCGCAAACTTGGTTTTGGATGGGATGCGGTGGCGCAGGCGGTCGCGATTTTCATCGACCTGTGCGGCACTCCCGCAGCGATGGACTTTGGCACCCATGTGGCTGCGCGCGAATTGGCCGAGCGATACCGGCTGTCATTCTATGACGCGCGGATCGTCGCGGCGGCAATGGCCGCCGAGGCCGAAACGCTTTTCAGCGAGGATATGCAGGACGGGCTGGTGATTGCGAACCGGCTGACGATCCGCAATCCCTTTGCCTGAACGGCTTATCGCCCCGGAATCGCCGCCTGCGCGCTTTGGCCGTCGCCTTCGGGGGCGGCGAGGATGTCACGGACGATCAGGCCCTTGTCGACGACTTGCACACCCGGATCGGCGACCTGGCTGCGGATGCCGGGGTCGGCGCGCGTGGCACCGGCGGCGGCGACCACTTGCGCTTCGCTCGCGCTGCGCGCCGAGGGGCCGCCGAACAGCGCGCGCAGCGTTTGCTCGGCGGTCGATTCGCTGCCCGGGCGCGCGGCGCCGGGGGCGGGCGGGGTCAGTGCGAAATCGGGGGGGACGACCAATGGGGCCTGCCGCTGCACCGCCATTTCGTCGGGGCGGTCGCGGTTGAACAGGCTGGTCGAGCCGCAGCCCGCCAAGGTGGCGGCGATCAACGTCGTGGCGGCAATTTTACGCTTGGCAGTCACGTGGCATTTACTCCTTGGCCGCGCTGGCCGGTTCGCCTTTGTCGACTTCACTATCTGACTTGTCGCTTAACAGCAATGCGCGCGCAACCAGCAGCAGCACGCCGATGGTGATGCATGCGTCGGCGACGTTGAAAATCAGGAAGGGTCGGAAATCGCCGAAATGCAGATCGGCGAAATCGACGACATAGCCATAGCGCACGCGGTCGACGATATTGCCGAGCGCGCCGCCGAAGATGAGCGCGAGCGCGGCGACATCGCCCTTTGATTTTTCGCGCGTCATCCAAACGAACACCGCCGCCGCGACGATGCCGGTCAGCGCAACCAGGCTCCAGCGCGTGGTGTCGTTGCATTTGGACAAGAGCGACAGCGCGATCCCGCAATTTTCCGCCCAGGTGAGGTTGAAAATCTCTACCACCGTAATGCTGCCGCGCCGTTCGAGCGTCAGCACATCGACGATGACGAATTTCGTGAGCTGGTCGAGGAAGAAAGCCAGCGCGGCGATCGACAGGCCGGTCGACAGGTGGGGGGAGCGGGTGGTCATGGCGCAGCATTGGTCCTGATGATATCACCGTAGCCCTGAGCCTGTCGAAGGGCGTCCAGCGGGCTGGAGCAGTCGTCGCGGCGGGCACATGACCGCGCCACGCCCTTCGACAAGCTCAGGGCTACGGTGTTGGGATTAGCCCAATACATCGGTGCAGCGATTGCACAAGGCTCCGTCCTCGGTCACCTCCGGCAGATGACGCCAGCAGCGGCCGCATTTGTGGTGGGTGGTAACTTGGACCCTAGGCTCACCTTCCGAGATCGAAGCTACGATGCACACCTCAGCAAAGTCTTCAGCCGAAATGCCAAGCGAAGCAAACGGATAGCTCACGTCGGCTTCCAGGCTTGACCGAACGACTTTTTCACGACGCATCGGCTCGATTTCCTTCAGGATCGCATCGCGTGCGCGTCGGATTGCCGTCCAGCCGCTTTCCTCTGCAAAGCGCACCAAGGAAGGGTTGCTGAACACTTTGGCGTCATCGTTGGTTGGAAGCACCGGCCATTCCAGCAAATGCACACTCCCGCCATCGGGATAGCGCGTGCGCCACACTTCCTCGGCCGTGAACACCAGCACCGGCGCGGCGTAGCGGATGAGGGCGTGGAACAAGGTATCAAGCACCGTCCGATACGCGCGGCGCTTGGCGGTGCCAAGCGGCGCGGCGGGGCCGATGTCGCAGTAGAGGCTGTCCTTGCGAATATCGAAATAGAAGGCCGAGAGGTCTTCGTTGCAGAAATCGCCGAGCGCGCGGGTGTAGCTGTTGAAGTCGTAGCTTTCCGCCGCCTGCTTCAACGTCGCGTCGAGCTGCGCGAGGAGGTGGAGCATATAGCGCTCGAGCTCGGGCATTGCGCTGATGTCGGTGACACGCTCTTCCTCGCCAAAGCCGGCGAGCGCGCCGAGCAGGTAGCGAAAGGTGTTGCGCAGCTTGCGATATTGGTCGCCGACGCCCTTCAATATTTCATCGCCGATGCGGTGATCTTCGGTGAAATCGACCGAGAGCGCCCAAAGGCGGATAATGTCCGCGCCGTAAGTCTCCATGACCTTGTTGGGATCGACGGTGTTGCCCAAGGACTTCGACATTTTCATGCCCTTGGCATCCATGGTGAAGCCGTGGGTCAGGATCTGGTTATAGGGCGCGCGGCCGCGCGTGGCGCAGCTGTGCAGCAGGCTGGACTGGAACCAGCCGCGATGCTGGTCGGACCCTTCGACATAGATATCGGCGGGCCAGCTCAAATCGGGCCAGCGCCCGCTTTCGAGGACATAGGCGTGGCTGGTGCCGCTGTCGAACCACACGTCGAGGATGTCAGGCACGGCTTCCCAATCATCGGCGTTGTAGGCGTCGCCAAGGAAGCTGTGCGCGGTTTCGGGGGTCCAGGCGTCGATGCCCTGCGTGCGCACCGCGGCGACGATGCGGGCGTTGACCTCGGGGTCGACCAGATAGTCGCCGGTTTGCTTGTTCACGAACAGCGTGATCGGCACGCCCCACGCGCGCTGGCGCGACAGCACCCAATCGGGGCGCCCTTCGACCATGGAGCCGATGCGGTTGCGGCCCTTGTCGGGGGTAAAGCGCACGCGCGCGATTTCGGCGAGGGCGATCTGGCGGAGGGTTGCATCGGGGACTGTCCCTTCAGGGACTGTCCCCTCCCCACCAGATTGCGGGACAGTCCACTCCGCTGCGCTACGGGACAGTCCCTTGATCGGCTTGTCCATCGGCACGAACCATTGCGGCGTGCAGCGATAGATGACCTTGGCTTTGGAGCGCCACGAGTGCGGGTAGCTGTGCTGATAGTCCGCGCTCGCCGCAAGCAATGCGCCCGCCGCGCGCAGGTCGGAGCAGATCGGGCCGTCGGGGGCGTTGAATTTGGGGTTGATGACGCTGCCCTGCCCGCCGAGCCACCCCCAGTCGGCGCGATATTTGCCGTCGCCCTCGACCGCGAAGACGGGGTTTAGCCCGTGCGCCTTGCACAGGTCGAAATCATCCTCGCCATGGTCGGGCGACATATGGACCAAACCTGTACCGGAGTCGGTGGTGACAAAATCGCCGGGCAGGAAGGGGCGCGGGCGGAGAAAAAATTCGGCGAGGGGGGAGGTTGGGTTGAGATTGGAACCCTCACCCTCTGCTCCCCGGCGAAAGCCGGGGTCCAGCACCGCATCCGCACCGTTTGCGTCAGGCCGCCCTGGGCTCCGGCTTTCGCCGGAGAACAGCTTCGCCATCGGATGCCGCGCGATGGTTCCGGCGAGGTCCGAGCCTTTAATTCTCGCGTTGGCCTGGGAAATACCGGTCGGCACTACTATGTCGACGTCATTGAGGCCCCGATAGTTGCAATATCGATGGCGAACCGAACTCAACAGCGCTTCAGCGAAAAAGTATCTCACACCCTCGATTTGGACATGTAGATACGTTACCTCCGGCCCATAGGCGATCGCCTGGTTGACCGGGATCGTCCAGGGTGTCGTTGTCCAGATCACCGCGTGCGCGCCGACCAGTTCGGGGATGGGCGATTCCACAATCTCGAACGCCACGTCGATCTGTGTCGAGGTGATATCCTCATACTCAACCTCGGCCTCGGCGAGGGCGGTTTTTTCCACCGGCGACCACATCACCGGTTTGGCGCCGCGATAGAGTTGGCCGTCGGCGGCGAGTTTCAAAAGTTCGGCAACAATCGTCGCCTCGCTCTCGGGCTGCATGGTGAGATAGGGGTGGTCCCAATCGGCCATGATGCCGAGGCGTTTCAATTGGGTGCGCTGGACGTCGACCCAATGCTGGGCATAGGCGCGGCATTCGGCGCGGAATTCGAGCAGGGGGATTTGGTCCTTGTCCTGCTTTTTCTTGCGATATTGCTCCTCGACCTTCCATTCGATGGGCAGGCCGTGGCAATCCCAGCCGGGCACGTATGGCGCGTCCTTGCCCAGCAGAT
The DNA here is from genome assembly GCA_964401155.1 of uncultured Sphingopyxis sp. Lineage (GTDB taxonomy): Bacteria > Pseudomonadota > Alphaproteobacteria > Sphingomonadales > Sphingomonadaceae > Sphingopyxis. Next base: position 50,300 of record CAYNXF010000014.1, on the reverse strand, counting down.
TTTGCGTGCGGCAGACCATGTCCTTGATCGTGTGATTGAGCGCATGGCCGATGTGCATGTCGCCGTTCGCATAGGGCGGGCCGTCATGATACATGAACTTGGGCCGCCCGCGGCGCGCGGCGCGCAGCTGGTCGTAAAGCTTTTCAGCCTCCCATTTGGCGGCAATCGCCGGTTCCTTCTGCGGCAGCCCGGCTTTCATCGGAAAGTCGGTGGTCGGCAGGAAGACGGTGTCGCGGTAATCGACGGGGGCTTTGGCTTCGGTCATGGTGCCAGCGCGCTTAGGCGAGCGCGCGCTTCGTCGCAATCCTTTGCCATTTGCGCGATCAGCGCGTCCATATTGTCAAACTTTGCCTCTGGACGGATGAAGGCTTGGAAGGCGACGTCGATTTCTTGGCCGTAGAGGTCTTCGCCGAAATCGAAGAAGTGCGGCTCGAGCAATTCCTTGGGCGGGTCAAAACTCGGGCGGATGCCGAGGTTAGCGGCGCCGTTCAGCACGCGGCCATCGGGCAGGTGGCCGGTGACGGCGTAGATGCCATAGCGCGGGCGCAGATAGCTGCCCATGTCGATGTTGGCGGTGGGAAAGCCCAGCTTGCGGCCGTTCTTGTCGCCGTGCTGGACCGTCCCGCGCACGGTGAAGGGGCGGGTCAGCAGGCGCGCGGCGGTCGCGCAGTCGCCCTCGGCCAGCGCGGCGCGGATGCGGCTGGAGGACACCACTTCGTCGTCGTCATCGACGGGTGCGACCATTTCGGTGAAGAAGCCAAGGCGGCGGGCGTGGTCGGCGAGCGTCACGACATTGCCGCCGCGTCCCTTGCCGAACACGAAGTCCGCGCCGGTGACGACGCCCGCCGCACCATAGCGCGCGAGCAGCAGTTCGGTGATGAAATCCTCTGCCGTGGTCGCGGCGAGGGTGGCGTCGAACGGCAGCACGAGCATCGCATCGGCCCCGGCGGCGGCGAACAGCTCCTGCCGCTGGTCGAGCGTGGTCAGGCGAAAGGGCGGGGTGTCGGGCCTGAAATGGCGCACCGGGTGCGGATCAAAGGTGGCGACAATCGCGGGGCGGCCTTCGTGCTGCGCGTGGCGCACCGCGCGGGCGACGACGGCTTGATGGCCCTTGTGAAAGCCATCGAAGTTGCCGAGCGCGATCACCCCGCCGCGCAAGGGGGCGGGGATGGGATGGTGGCCGTCGAGGCGTGTCATGATCGGACCTATCCGTTCGCCTCGAGCGAAGTCGAGAGGCCCCTCGGTATGGTGCACGCTTTCGGGGTGTCTCGACTTCGCTCGAGGCGAACGGTTGGAGAAATGGTCATTGCGCCTTCGCCATCGGCACAATCCCTGCGCCGATCACCCGCAGCGCATTTTCGCCCATGACGGCGCGGATTTCAGCCTCGGTAAAGCCCGCATCGACCAGCGCCTGCGTGACCTGTGCGAGGCCGTCGGTGCCGAAGCGCACCGTGGTCGCGCCGTCATAATCGCTGCCGAGCGCGAGATGCTGGACGCCGACCAGATCGCGGACATGCTTCATCGCACGCGCGACGCTGGCGGGCGAGGTGTCGCACACTGCGCCATCCCAATAGCCGATGGCGATCAGGCCGCCATTGGCGGCAATGCGGCGGATCTGGCCGTCGCTGAGGTTGCGGTTGACCTTGCACGTCGCCTGCACCCCGCCGTGGCTCGAGACGACGGGGCGGCGCGCCATGGCGAGCACGTCGCTGACCCCCTTCGGTGAGAGGTGGGCGATATCGACGATCATGCCGAGTTCTTCCATGCGCGCGACGACCTGCCGCCCGAAGGGGGTCAGCCCGCCCTTCGCCTCGCCATGCATCGAGCCGCCGAGTTCATTGTCGAAGAAATGGGTAAGCCCCGCCATGCGGAAACCGGCGGCGTGGAGTTTGTCGAGGTTGGCGAGCTGGCCTTCGAGATTGTGGAGGCCCTCGATGCTGAGCATGGCGCCGACGGGCGGATTGGCGCCGCGCCGGGCGGTCGTCAGTGCGGCGATCTGCGCAGGCGTGTCGACGGCCAGCAGCGCGCCGCCCGACGCCGCGACGGCGCGGTCGCGCTTCGCCGCATGCCACAGCGAGCGTTCGAGCAAGCTGCCCCAGGTGCGCACGGGTTGCAGCTGGGCGATCACCAGCGGGGTGATATTGTCGCCGTCGGCGCTGTTGGCGTCGTAATTCTGGTTCGTCGGCGTCTTGGTAACGCTGGAGAAGATTTGCAGCGCAACATTGCCGTTTTGCAGGCGCGGCAAGTCCATGTGGCCGCGATCCGCCGCATCGAGCACGCTGCGCCGCCACATTAATGTGTCGCTGTGCAGATCGACTATGGTCAGCGTCTTGTGCAGCGCCGCGACCTCGGGCCGGATCGCGGGCAGGGGCTTGCCGTCGATGCGGTTCATGCTGCCCTCGATGTAGCCGGGGGCAAAGCCGAAGAAACCGGCGGCGGCGAGCGCGACAACGGCGAGCGGGATCCATACGCGCTTTTTCATTGGGCTCTCCGCAAATAGGTGACGAAGGCAAAGGCGGGGCGGCCCTTGTCATCGGCGTCATGTTCCTCGCGCGCCGCCTCTTCCCAATCGGCAGGGTCGGGCGCGTCGATGCGCGTGTCGCCATCGGGTTCCAGCGCGATCTCGGTCAGCTCGATGCGGTCGGCTATGGCCAGGAACAGCCGGTAAATTTCGGCGCCGCCGATCACCATCACGTGCGGGGCATTGGCCATGCGCAGCGCATCGGCGACGCTGTGCGCGACCTCGGCCCCATCGTCGGTCCAATTTTCGTCGCGGGTCAGGACAATGTGCCGCCGCCCCTCGAGCAGCGCGGGCAGGCTGTCAAAGGTCTTGCGGCCCATGATCATCGGGCGGTCAGTGGTGAGCTGTTTGAAGCGGCGCAGGTCTGCGGGGATGTGCCACGGCATTTTGCCATCGGCGCCGATGATGCCATTGGCCGCGCGGGCCAGCACCAATGTGACTTCGGGATGGTTCATGCGGGATCGGACCCCGCCCCGGCGCCAACCCAAGTGACATGCCCCAGCTTGCGGCCTTCGCGCACCTCAGCCTTGCCATAATGGTGGACATGGGCGCGGGGGTCGGCGAGCAGGTCGGCGACGCGGTTGATGTCCGCGCCAATCAGGTTGTGCATCATTACCGGCAAGGCGCGTGTCGCGGTGTCGCCCAGCGGGAGTCCGGCGACGGCGCGGATATGGTTTTCAAACTGCGATGTCACCGCGCCCTCGATGGTCCAATGCCCGCTGTTGTGCACGCGCGGGGCCATTTCATTGAAGACTGGACCATCGCGCCCCGCGAAAAATTCGCACGTCAGCACGCCGACATAGTCGAGCGCGGCAGCAATAGCGGCGGCGATGGCGCGCGCGGGTTGTTGTTGTTCCAGAACGATAGCCGGCGGCGGAAGCGCCGCGCTGGCAAGAATGCCATCGACATGGATGTTGTGCGGACTGTCCCAACAGCGCACCTCGCCGTCGATCCCGCGCACGAGGATGACGGAAAATTCGCATGCGAAGTCGACAAAGGCCTCGAGCACGGCGGGGTGCTTGCCGATGGTCGCCCACGCCGTGTCGGCGTCGGCAAGGGCCATGATCCGCGCCTGCCCCTTGCCATCATAGCCCATGCGCACCGTTTTGAGGATGGCGGGGGTGCCAAGGTCGGCGAGCGCACCGTCGAGCGCGGCGCGGTCGGGCACGGCAGCAAAGCGCGCCGGTTGCCCACCCAGACCGGCAACGAAATTCTTTTCGGCCAGCCGGTCCTGCGCGACCTCCAGCGCGTTCGCGCCGGGACGCACGGCGACATGGCCCGACAAAAAATGCACCGTATCGACCGGCACATTTTCAAATTCATAGGTAACGGCGTCACAGTCGGCGGCGAAGGCGGCGAGGCGCGGTTCGTCGTCCCACGCCGCCTGTGTGTGGCGCGCGGCCACATCGGCGGCGACGCTGTGCGCGTCAGGGGCATAGATGTGGGTGCGATAACCGAGCTGCGCTGCGGCAAGCGCCAGCATGCGGCCGAGCTGGCCGCCGCCCAATATGCCAATGGTCGCACCCGGGTCCAGCACCGTCAGCCGTGCCCCCCGGCATCGTTAGTGGGGGCCGCGGCGACGCCAGCGGTCTGGCGCGCGCGCCATGTGTCCAATTTGGTTGCCAGTCCCGCATCATCATTGGCGAGCATCGCGGCGGCGAACAGCGCCGCGTTAATCGCGCCCGCTTTGCCAATCGCAAAGGTCGCCACCGGCACGCCGCCGGGCATCTGGACGATGCTGAGCAGGCTGTCCATGCCATTCAGCGCCGCCGACTGCACCGGCACGCCCAGCACCGGCACGCGCGTCATCGCCGCGACCATGCCGGGCAGATGCGCCGCGCCGCCCGCGCCGGCGATGATCGCCTTCAGGCCGCGCACCGCTGCGCCCTTGGCATAATCCGCCATACGGTCGGGGGTGCGGTGCGCCGACACAATCTGCACCTCGTGCGCGATGCCGAATTCGACGAGTGTTTCGGCGGCGTGCGCCATGGTCGCCCAGTCGGACTGGCTGCCCATGATGATGCCCACTTGCGGCGAAGCTGTTGCCATCTCTCGTCGCGCCCCTGTTGCTGCTCCGTGTCGCCTCTAACCCGTCCGCCGCGCAGGGGAAACAGCAAATCGGGCGTTTACGGCTTGGTATCGCTTTGGCGTTAGGACGCAAAGGGATGAAGTCGAGGCCGCGGACCAGAAGCGCGGTATCGGCATAGACCCGCAACCGGCGGGCGAGCGGATGGAACAGTGCATGGATGGCAGTGTAGCAAAGCCGGTTGGCGAAGCGACGGTCGGCGAAATTGCCTCCGACCCGCGCGACGAACGCATCTGCGAACTGCGCCGCGAGCTCGACGCGCTGCGTCGCGAAAACCGTATTTTGAAAATTTCGGTCGCCGAGCTGGAGCGGGTGTCCGAACGCGATACGCTGACGCCGCTTTACAACCGACGTTACTTCATCACCGCATTGCACCAGCGCATCGCGCGGGTAGCGCGCGACAATTTCTGTGCGACGCTCGTCTATGTCGACGTCAATCAATTGAAAGCGATCAACGACGAATATGGCCATGCGGCGGGCGATTTTGCGCTGATCGAGATCGCCAATCGGCTGGCGGGCGCGATCCGTGGCGGCGACATTGCCGCGCGGATTGGCGGCGATGAATTCGGGCTGCTGCTCGACCATATGACCGCCGACGACGCCAAGGCGCAGATAGCACGCTTCGCCCATCTGCTCAGCGAGGTGCCGACCGAGTTTGAGGGGCGCACCATTCCGCTGTCGGCCTGTTTCGGTATTGCCACGCTCGAAGGCGACATGAACGAGACCGATGTGCTCGCTGCCGCCGACCGCGATATGTACCGGGCGAAAGCCGCCGAGCGCCGCGCGGCGTGACGTGCTCGCCTACGCCGCTTCCCGGCGACAACCGGGGTCCAGCGGCGCAGCGGCGGACGGCATAGACCCCGGCTTTCGCCGGGGAACATGCAGCATTCGCCCGCTAACCCCGGCTTAACCATATGCGCGCATGTTGGCGCGATGAACCAGGCCGTGCACGACTTTCCCAGCGCCGCACAACGCCAATTGGGCGAAGCCATTGCCGTGCTCGCCGGGGCAGCGCAGCATTGCCCGCTGGGCCAGCTGGTGCGCACGGTTGACGCGATCCGCGCCGAGGCGCGGCGCGAAGGACTGGCCCAGGTGGCGATGCTGGCTGGGCAGCTGGAATCGGCGATTGCGGCGCGCGGGCGCAGCGCGGTAATCCTGACCTATCTTGACGCCATGGCGGCAGCGCTGGCGCAGCCGGGCGACATCGACGCCGCGGCGGCGGACGAGGCGTGGGCGGCGCTGGTCGCCGTGCGCTTTACCAACTAACGCATTTCCGCATGGATGCGATCATGACGGTGCTGGCCGCGGTGCTGCTGGCCAATGCCGACGGGCGTAGCGCGCAGCTGTTGCACTTATTGATTGCAGGGCGACCGGACCGGCGGCGCGTGGTTGCCATTTTCTTCGCCAGCTTTGGCTTGCTCGCCGTCGTCTCGGTTAGTGGTGCGCTGATTGCCGCCCAAACCCTCGGGCTTGGCGTCCTCAATCTGTTCGCGGCAATGGCGCTGGTCTCTGCGGCCGCAGCGCTGCTTTGGACCCGGCGGCGCCCCCATGATGCAACGGGGCTTGCCGGCGCCTCGTCCGTGGGGCTGGCCGTTCGCCTGGGCCTGATCCAGCTGGGGGATCGCAACCAGTTTCTGATATTTGCGCTGGGCCCGCTGTCGGGGGCCGTGCCTTGGGCCATGGCGGGCGGACTGATCGGCCTGTTGCTGGCGATACTGCCGGTGCTGGCGCTGGGGCCGGCGCTGCTGGAACGCCGGGGCGCAAAATGGGTGCGCTGGGCGGCGGCGGCCGTGCTGCTGCTATGGGCGGCGATGCTGCTGCGCCGCGCTTTCGGGGTGTAATCGCCCCGTCCGATCAGGCTGACAATTGCGATGTTGGCTCTTTGGACGCTCACATGTGTTACAAGCGCGCACAGCATCGAGGAGAATCGTGATGAGCCCCACCGACAACAGCCGCGCCGCAGTCGCTGATCTGCTCAACGGCCTGCTGGCCAACGCCTTTGCGCTTTACCTCAAAACCAAGAATTTCCACTGGCATGTCACGGGGCCGCAGTTCCGCGATCTGCATCTGTTGTTCGACGAACAGGCGACGCAGATTTTCGCCATCACCGATTTGGTCGCCGAGCGCGCGCGCAAGCTGGGGTCGCCTGCGCTGACCTCGATCGGCGCAATTGCGGCGCGTCAGACCATTACCGATCAGGATGATGCGGGCCTCGCCCCGCAGGCGATGGTGAAGGAACTGGCCGCCGACAACGGGCGATTGGTCGAGCAGCTGAAAGCGCTGAAGGAGGCGGCCGATGCGGCGAGTGATGTTGCCACCAGCGCGCTGGTCGATGGCTGGGTCGATGAAGCCGAGCAGCGGATCTGGTTCCTGAAAGCGACGGCGGAATAGCGCACTCGACTTTGGTCCCTCGCGCGTTATGGCTGCGGCCATGGCAGCGATTGGAATCATTGGCAGCAAGGGACGCATGGGTGCGGCGCTGGTCGCGGCGATTGCCGAAGCCCGGCATATCCTTGCGGGCGGAGTCGACCGCGATGACGACATCGCGGCGCTGGCGGCGGCGAGCGATGTGCTGGTTGATTTTTCGGCGCCGCAAGCGCTCGAGGCCAATGTGGACGCTGCATTGGGCGCGGGGATACCGATCCTGATCGGCACCACGGGCCTTGAAGAGCGCCACCATTATCTGATCGACGATGCCGCGCGCGATATTGCCGTGCTGCAGACGGGCAATACATCGTTGGGGGTGACTTTGCTGGCGCATCTGGTGCGTGAGGCGGCGGCGCGGCTGGGGCCGGATTGGGATATCGAGATTGCCGAAATGCACCACCGGATGAAGGTCGATGCGCCAAGCGGCACCGCGCTGCTGCTGGGGCAGGCGGCGGCGGACGCGCGCGGGATTGATCTGGCGGCGACCAGCGAGCGTGGGCGCGACGGGGTAACGGGCGCGCGGGCGGAGGGGGCGATCGGCTTTGCATCCTTGCGCGGCGGCACCGTGGCGGGCGATCACAGCGTGATCTTTGCGGGCACCGACGAGGTCATTACGCTGGCGCACCGTGCTGAAAGCCGCAGCATTTTCGCGCGCGGCGCGGTGCGCGCGGCGGCGTGGTTGCTCGATCAGCCGCCGGGACGGTACAGCATGGGCGATGTGCTGGGGGTTTAGACCCCAAATCCCTCGGCCAAAAACCGTTCCGCCAGCGCCGCGTGCAAGGCCGCGCCGCGCGCCATCACGCTGTCATCCATCACCATATGGTTCGAATGCAGCCCGCAGCACGCGCGCCAGTCGCTGCCTTGATGGCTCGCACCCAGCCACAGCATCGCGCCGGGCACTTTTTCGAGCACATAGGCGAAATCTTCGGCGCCCATCACCGGATGCTCCATTGCGCGCCAGCCTGCCTCGCCAAACTGGCCGATCACCACATTCTCGGCAAAGGCGGCGGCGCGTGCGTCGTTGATAGTGACGGGGAAGCCCTCCACTATTTCGACCTTGGCCGTGCAGCCGTGCGCGGCGGCGATGGCGGGGGCGAGCGTGTTGAGCTCGTCCGCCACCATGGCGCGGCGCTTGGGGCTCAAGGTGCGGATGGTGCCGTGCAGCTCGGCGCTTTCGGGGATAATATTGTTGGTTGTCCCCGCCTGGATGCGCGCGATGGTGACCACCGCCGGGTCGAACACGTTGATACGGCGCGTGATCATCGTCTGGATGCCCTGCACAATGGCGCAGGCGACGGGAATGGGATCGACCGCATCGTGCGGCATCGACGCGTGCCCGCCCGCGCCCTTGACCGTGATAGTCAGCACATCGGACGAGGCGAGTAGCGGCCCGGGCTTGGTCGAAAACACTCCGTGCGGCGCGTTGGGCATGATGTGCAGCGCAAAGGCCGCATCAGGCAGTGGGTCGATCAAGCCATCGTCGAGCATGAAGCGCGCGCCGTGATGCCCCTCCTCGCCCGGCTGGAACATGAACATGACCGTTCCCGCCAGCCGCTCGCGCGCATCGCACAGCAGTTTCGCCGCACCGACCAGCATCGCGACATGGCTGTCGTGCCCGCACGCGTGCATGACGCCCGGGGTGGTGCTGGCGTAGTCGAGATTGGTGTCCTCGGTCAGCGGCAGTGCATCCATGTCGCCGCGAAGGAGGACGGTGCGGCCGTTCGCTGGCCCTTTCAGGATGCCGATCAGGCCCGTCGTCGAAGGCCCCTGCCGCCATTCAATGGGCAACCCGTCAAGCGCCGCCAGCACCTTGTCGCGCGTCAGCGGGTTGTGGAGGCCCATTTCCGGCTCGCGGTGAATGGCGCGGCGGAGTGCGACGAGATCGGGGAGGATGGCCTCGGCGGCGGCGGGGAAGGGGGTGTGGGCGTTCATGGGGCTTAATGTGCCGCCAAGACCCTGTTGTGTCGAGGAGATAACAGTCACGTTCACGGAAGAGTGCTGCGCGGCGAATGCTGCGCCCGCTCGGCGGGTCTTGTTTCCCTTGATCTGTTCCGCATGTCTTGATTACCTAGATAACCTTGAAAACCTTGATGGGGTCGATTTAATGTGCTACGGCACGTTTGTGATGAACTCGACAACTGCGTCAAACCAAATCATTCAGCCCGAAAAAAGGCGTCGGGGAGAAGGCAAAGGCAGCAGCTTTTTTGCCATTGGAAAAGACGTTTGGGAGGCGCTTTGGAGCGTTCCCACTACCAACCGCCTCAACTTGATCCTTACGTACTTCACTTTGTTGGCTGGTACCGGCAGCGACCATCGCTTTACGAAATGGTCGGCATCTGCCTGCGAGCAATATCTGGGAATCGGAAAGCCCCGTGCAAGGCACGCTATTGAAGAATTGATCAAAGGCAATTTGGTCAAGCACACAGACAGATCGACCCGCCTGTATCCTCAGTATGAATTGCCTGAACTCGCATTGGATGCGGAGCCAATCTTTCTGCCTGTGCAAGGGCTAACGGGATTAAAAGGGGAGAATCCAATTTTTCGCCGAGTTCGCGAGACGGGCGATGCAATGGTCCTGCGTATGTTGGTGGACCTCTACGGCATGGTTGATACCGATGCTACTTTTGGCGTTCCAATAGGTAACCTTCGCAATGGTGGCCATCCAAACGCTGAAGTGATTTCCCGCAAAGTGGCCCAAGTTGGCGTTCACGCGGTTTGGGCACTTGAAGAAGGAACATACCAAAACGCTTCTGGTGAATGGGTCAGTGCCCATGTTGTTGAAAGCCGCCAAGACGGCGGACCTGACTGGTCGAAATTTTGGGAGCGGGTAGCACAGCTAAAGCAGATCGGCGCCATCTTCTATGAGCCTTGGCTTTTCGAAAGTGCCGAGTTGGACGCTGAGCCGTTGATGCCCCTCGATCCGGCTGGGCTTTACCAAGTTTCCGAGCGAGACGATGGGGGCCGTTTGACCAGGCTCGCTTACGATGCGGCATACGCGTTGGTCAGCGAGGAGCGGCCCTATGTCTTCGAAAACTCCGGTGCCGATTACTTTGTGCCACTGCCGCTTCATCATCAGCCTCCTGCATTGAGAAGCGTTGCAAGGCTCCGCGTCGAGGCGGATACGCCCGGTCGACGCCTTGCTTGGAAAAGACGGCGGACACTTGTCGAGAGTTGGGAAAGGGCCCTCACGCAATTGCAAAGTGATGCACTGCAAGGTCATTTTGACCGGCCCATGCAACGCGCCACCAAAGGGGGCAAATGATGATACAGCTAGCATTTGACGGAGCTGGCTTTGTTGCTGCTTGCGCCGGAATAGCCACCATCATCGGCTCAACGGCAACCCTTATTTGGGCCGTTCGAAGAGACCCGCGGGGGCCTGGAAAGCATCAGTCATCACGCCTTCCGCCCTCCGAATAGCTGCCGTCCCGCCAGATCGAGCATAATCTCTTCGCTGCCGCCACCAATCGCGTTCACGCGGACTTCGCGGTAGATGCGTTCGACTTTGCTGCCGGTGATATAGCTCGCGCCGCCCAAGATTTGTGCGGCTTCGCGCGCGACAGCTTCGAGCATGCGGGTCGCTTGCACCTTGAGCATGGCGAAGTCGGCGGGTCGGTCTTTGCCTTCCTTGACCTGCCAGGCGCACAGATCGACCCATGCCTGCGCCGCGTCGATCTGGCGCGCCATGTCGGCGAGTTTGATCCGGATTGACTGGTGGCCGACCAGCGGCTTGCCGAAGGTGACGCGGTTTTGCGCCCATTCGGCCGCCTCGGCGAGCGCGACGCGGGCATAGGCGCAGCAGCCCATCGCCATGCCCAGCCGTTCGCCGTTGAAATTGCGCATGATGCCGATGAAGCCGCCATTTTCGGGACCAATCAGATTGGCGGCAGGAACGCGAACGTCGCTGAAATGGATCGCTGCGGTGTCGCTGCAGCGCCAGCCCATTTTGTCGAGCCTTGTGCGTTCCACCCCGGGCGCGGCCATGTCGATCAGCAGCAAGGAGATGCCGCCCGCGCCCGGACCGCCGGTGCGCACCGCGCAGGTCAGCCAGTCAGCGCGCATGCCCGACGTGATGAACATCTTGCCGCCATTGACGATATAATCCGCGCCATCCTTTGCGGCGGTGGTTTTGAGGTTGGCGACATCGCTGCCGCCGCCGGCTTCGGTAATGCCGAGCGCGATGATCTTGTCGCCTGCCAAGACCGGCGGGGCGACGCGCTGCTTCAGTTCTTCGCTGCCCAGCGCGAGGATCGGGGGCAGGCCGATGCCGTGGGTCATCAGGCTGGCGGACAGGCCGCCTGCGCCGACGGCGGCGAGTTCTTCGGTCACCACCAGCCCGTGGAAGGCGTCAAAACCCTCGCTGTGCCCGCCATATTGTTCGGGGTAGCGCAGGCCGAGAATACCGGCAGCGGCAGCCTTTTTGTGAAGTTCGCGCGGTAGTTCGCCCTCTGCCTCCCAGCGGTCGATGTGGGGGGCAATTTCCTGCGCGACGAAGCGGCGCACCGACTGCGCCAAAGCCTCATGCGTTTCATCATAATAGGGTGAGCGCGCGCGCCAGTCGTCGAAATGGGTCATGGTGCAAAGGCTGGGCGGGATGGGGCTTGCCGTCAAGCCACTGCCAGCTATGACTGCGGGATGACCAAATACGCCCTGCTCAGCGGCCTCGCCGCACTCGCCCTGATATCCACCCCCGCCTGCGCGCAAAGCGGCAAGTCGGCGCCGAAAACGCCCGAAGCCGTCGCCGAGGCGGCGCTCAAGGCCGCGCCGGTGTTCGACGGGCATAATGATGTCCCCTGGGCGCTGCGCCAGCGGGTCGGCAATGTCATCAACGACTTTGACTTTGTCGATACCACCGACACCGCCGAACCGGGCAAGACGCCGCCGCGCATTGCAATGCACACCGATTTGCAGCGGCTGCGGCGCGGCCGCGTCGGCGCGCAATTCTGGTCGGTCTATGTGCCGTCGAACGCCAATGAGCAGGTGGCGGTGCAGCAAACGATCGAGCAGATTGACGTGATGAAGCGGCTGATCGCGCGCTATCCCGCCGATCTGGGTTTCGCCGAAAACAGCAGCGAGCTTGCCGCGCAGATGAAGGCGGGCAAGGTTGCGGGTATGCTGGGCATCGAGGGCGGGCAGAGCATTGGCTCGTCGCTGGCGGTGCTGCGCGAAATGCACGGGCTGGGCGTGCGTTATATGACGCTGACGCACAGCAAGAATGTGCCGTGGGCCGATTCGGCGACCGACGCACCGCAGCATGGCGGGCTCACCGATTTCGGCGTGTCTGTGGTGCGCGAGATGAACCGCATCGGCATGATCGTCGACCTCAGCCATGTGAGCGAAGAGACGATGGTTGACGCACTGGCGGCGAGCAAGGCCCCGGTGATGTTCAGCCATTCGGGGGTGCGCGCGGTCAACGACCATCCGCGCAATGTGCCCGACAGCGTGCTGCCTGCGGTGAAAGCCAATGGCGGCGTTGTGATGGTGGTATTCCTGCCCGCTTTCCTTGACCCCGCGGTGCGCGAGCACGGGCTGAAACGCACCGCCGAGGATGCGCGGCTGAAGGCGCAATATTCGGGCGATCCGAAGGCAGCGGCGGCGCGGCTGGCAGCGTGGGATCAGGCCAACCCGCCGCCGCGCGCGCTGGTGGGCAAGGTGGCCGACCATATCGACCATTTGAAGCGCCAGATTGGCATCGACCATATCGGCCTGGGCGGCGATTATGACGGGATGGATTCGGCGCCGCTGGGGATGGACGATGTCGCGGGTTATCCCGTGCTGTTCGCCGAACTGGCGCGGCGTGGCTATACACAGGCAGAGCTGGAAAAGATCGCCAGCGGCAATATGCTGCGCGTGCTGAGGGCGGTGGAGGCTTATGCGGCGAGCCAAAAGGGCCAGCCGCCGGTTGAAGCGCCGGTGCGGTAAGGGTTCAGCGCGGGCGGAAAGGCCACTCGGTCACTTCGCCGACCCACAGCGCGAGCCAAATGATTAGCGGCTGCGCGATCAGGCGCGGGCCGTGGTAGGACCAGTCGAGGTCGGTACCGCTGATAGCGATGTCGTTGAAGGCGTGGTTGAAATTGGCGGGCCAGACGCACAGCGCATAGAGTGCCAGGCCGATGCCGGCCCAGCGGCGGACGGGTTTCCACAGCAAGCCGACCGCACCGGCGATTTCGGCAACGCCGGTGAGTGCAACCACCAGTTCGGGCTGCGGCACCCAGGCGGGAGTGATCGCCAGAAAGCCTTCGGGACGGTCCAAATGCGCCCATCCCGCGACGGCATAGAAAAGTGCAAGCAGCCAGCGCAGGACCGTGCGGGCCCGCGCGCGCATCACCCGCGCGCCGCCGCCAGCATCGCCTCGACCGACACAAATTTTTCGCGCGGGTTGCCGTCGAGCGCGCCCGCAATCTCGGCCGCGTCAATTTTGCGCCAATCGCGGAAGGTGACAGGGGTAACGCCGCGCGATGCGAGCAGCGCATCCAATCCGGGCCGCCCGGCCTTGCCCGCGCCGCGCCCCACGTCTTCCAGCACCATTTCGGCAATGCGCGCGCCGTCGGGCTTGTTGGTGCCGATCGTCCCGCTCGGCCCGCGCCGCGCCCAGCCAACGCAATAGAGACCGGGCAGAATGCGCCCTTCATCATTGGCAAAACGGCCGCGGCCATGTTCGTATGGCACGCCCGGGATCGGCGGCGTCTGATAGCCGATACAGGCGATCACCAGCCCGGCATCGATGATGTAGCGCTCGCCAGTGGGGACCGAGCGCAGATCGGCGTCGAGCGTCGTGCGTTCGACGGTCACGCGCTGGACCTGGCCATCGCCCTCGATCGCGACCGGCATGGCGAAAAAGTCAAATTCGATCGTTACCGGCCGCGCGACCGGATTGGCGGCAAAGCTCCGTAAATGTGTCACCGATTTGCGCATGCCGGGTTCGAGCAGCGCATCGTCACCCACATCGGGCAGATCGGCAGGGTCGACGCGGGGGCTTGCGCGTTCAAGATGGCCAAGTTCGCCCAGTTCCTTTGGCGTCATCGCAATCTGGTGTGGCCCGCGCCGTCCGAGGATATGGATGCGCTGCACGGCGCTGCTGGCCAGCGCGGTGCGCGCGTGCGCGACGATATCGCTGCCGACCAGTTCGGCGGGCGTCTTGGATAGGATGCGAGCAACATCCAGCGCAACATTGCCGTTGCCGATGACCACCACGCCGCGCGTATCGAGCGGCGGGTTAAGGCCCGCAAAATCGGGGTGGCCATTGTACCAGCCGACAAAGGCGGCGCTGCCGATGACGCCGGGCAAATCGGCACCGGGGATGCCGAGCGGGCGGTCGTCGGGGGCACCGGTGGCCAGCACAACGGCATCATAGAGCTGGGCGAGTTCGTCAATGTTAACGTCTGTGCCGACCGCGACATGGCCGACAAAGCGCACATTGTCGGTCAGCGCGACGCTTTCATAACGTTTGCTGACCGCCTTGATCGACTGATGATCGGGCGCGACCCCGGTGCGGATCAGGCCATAGGGCACGGGCAGCCGGTCGAGCACATCGACGGCGATGTCGCCCGCCTTTTGCAGCGCCTCGGCGGTATAATAGCCCGCCGGTCCCGAACCAATGATGGCGATATGACGCATCGAAACTGGCCTCCCCGCCAATCCGGAACTGTCACGCTCCTGACGCGGTTGATGCTAGCGCGGAAATGCGGCTGAGCAAGCGGCTTGCGCGGCGCGCAATGCGGTGCATGGGTTGACACAGCGGACCGCCAACCCTAGTTGCGCCCCCCGATTGCCCCGTCGTCTAATGGTAAGACTACGGATTCTGATTCCGTCTATTGAGGTTCGAATCCTCACGGGGCATCCATTTTTCTGTCAGTTTTTGCCGCTGCCATAGACGCTGTGCACCAGTGCCGCGATGGCCGCCTGCGCGCGCGCTGTACCCGCGGGATCAAGCACCAGGCCCGCAAACGGTTGCGCCGCAGCAGCGGCGAGCGCGAGCTGCTGGACGCCGCCAATCAGCAGCGCGTTGACCGCCGGGGCATCGATGCCGGCGGGCGGTGCCAGATTGCCGCGCATTGCTGCCACCCATTGCTGCAGGCCAGCCGAGCGCGCGGCGGCCAGCGGTAGCGTCAGCGGCGATGGATCGGCAAGCTCCCAAGCGGCGATGCGGCGCACCAGCGCATCTTGTACAAGCAGGTCGAATAAGCGCCGCAGCAAAGCTTCGATGAGCGCGGCATAGCTGGCAGGCGGCGGATCGGGCTGGGTCAATCCGGCAGTAACCCGATCGGCCAACGTTTCCCCGATTGCCGCAACCAAACCGTCGAGGCCCCCAAAATAGCGGTAGATAAGCTGTTTGTCGCAGCCCGCCGCGCGCGCGACGGCGTTGACGCCAAAGGCGGCAAATCCGTCCTGCGCCAAGGTTTCGCGGGCGGCATCCAATATCTGCTGGCTCATACCGGCGCGGCCAATGCGCGGGCCTTTGGCCGAGGATTTGGACTGGGTCATGGGGTGAACATGGCCGGACACGATGCGCCGCACAAGCAAAATGTCACTGCTTGGTGATTTTTTGCTTGCAATGTCACCGCATGGTGATAAATGCACTGTCACCACACAGTGACAGGAACCAATTCATGCTCTCCCACCAACTCGACAATCCGGTCACCGGCGACCGGACCACCATTTTGACCTCGCCGCTGACGGGCCAAGCGGGCCCTTTGCGCTTTCGCACGACGCTGCCGCCGGGTGCAGCGGGCAGCCCTGTTCACCGGCATGGCCGGTTGACCGAGAGCTTCGCGGTCGAGGCCGGCACGCTGGCTTTTTGGACCGAGGGGCACTGGGAACGGCTGAACGCCGGCGACAGCATCACCGTCCATCCCGGCGAGGCACATGGCTTTCGCAACGACAGCGACGCCGATGTGACCTTTGTTTGCACCGTTGCGCCGGGCGATGGATTTGAACGTTTCCTGCGGATTATGACCGGCCTTGCTGTCGAAGGTCGTACGCGCGCCGATGGCATGCCGCGCAGCCTGGCTGCGATGGCGCTGGCGATCCGGCATGCCGATCTGACGTTGGCGGCGCTGCCAGGCTGGGCGCAGCAGCCGTTGCTCGCCATCTTGGCCCGCCAAGCCAGCAAGCAGGGACTTGACCGCTTTTGGAGGCAATCATGAGCCGCGCGCCGCTGACCGGCTGGGCCGCGATCGCGCTCGGCGTCGGGTTCAACCTGCCCTATGTGTTGCTGGCGCTGCGTTTTGATTATCCCGCGATATTGCGGCGCCCTGCGCCCGACATATTGCAGGCTTTCGCCGCAGCCGGGCCCGCGCTGGTGCTGATCTGGTGGGCCTTCATGCTCGCCGCCTTGGCGCTGGTCCCGCTGGGGACAGCGCTCGCGATCACGCCGCGGCGGATGGCGACGCGGCCCGCGCTGGCCCTGGGTGCGGCACTGTTCGCCGCGCTGGCGGGGACGCTGCAAGCCATTGGGCTGGCGCGCTGGGTGTTTGTCGTGCCGCATTTGCACGGCACAGCAGCGGCCGCCGAACTGGCGCTGATCAACGCCTATGGCGGCGTCGCGATTGGCGAGCATCTGGGACAGCTGCTGACCGCCTTGTTCGTCGCCGCGCTGGCGGTGCTGCAATGGGGCGAGCGCGCACGCCGTCGCGCTATTGCGGGCGGTCTGACCGCGCTGCTGCTGGCGATCGGCACCGGCGAAGGGTTGGCATTGGCGCTGGGGGCATCGGGCGACCGTTTCGCGCTCGCCACTATCGGCGGATTTCTGGCGCTGACCGGCTGGCTGGTTGCAACTGGCACGGCGCTGATCCGGGCCCCGCGCGCGGCCTGACCTCCATCTGAAAATTTACCGCATCGGGCGCGCCGCCAACGGCAGCGGCACGCTTGGCTCTCTCTGCCGTGTTCACAAGGAAAATATTATGTTCAATACTCTCCCCACCACCAAGGCCAGCCATATTGCTGGCGTTGCCATCGCCATCATTGGTGCCGTGCTGTTGCCGCAGCTGGCGCAAGCAGCAGAAAGCGAACCCAAAGCGCAAGCCAACGCCATCAGCGGCGAAGTCGGCGGCGGCATCGCGATTGCGCCGGACTATATGGGTTCGAACGACTACCGCATCGCGCCGCTGGTCATCGGCACAATCACCTGGGAAGACCGCAGCCTTTCCTTCGATGGCACCGCGCTGTCGGCGGATCTGCTGAGCAGCGAAGCTTTGGAGTTCGGCCCCATCGTCAACTGGACCTTCAAGCGCGACCCCAAGAACATCGACAGC
Source organism: uncultured Sphingopyxis sp. (assembly GCA_964401155.1). Classification (GTDB taxonomy): domain Bacteria; phylum Pseudomonadota; class Alphaproteobacteria; order Sphingomonadales; family Sphingomonadaceae; genus Sphingopyxis. Next base: position 33,016 of record CAYNXF010000014.1, on the reverse strand, counting down.
GCCGCCGTAAAAGCGCTCGGGCGTATCGACGATGCCTTTGAAGTCGGCGCGCAGGCGGCGGTGACGATTGGCGGCCCGATCGGCAACGGCGACCGGTTACGCTTCTCGCTCGCCGCAATGCGCGACGTGTCGGATGTCCACGACGGCTGGCTTGGCGATGCAACCATTCGCTGGACCGTTCCTGTCACCGGCAAGCTTGGCGCATCGCTTGAAGCAACGGCCAGCTATGCCAATGCCGCTTATGCCCGCACCTATTTCGGCGTGACCGACGCTGGGGCGCTGGCCAGCGGCTTCGCCGCCTATCGTCCCGATGGCGGGATCAAGGATGTCGGCGCAACGGCCGGCCTGCGTTATGCGGTCACCGAGCGCTGGGCGATCGTTGCCGAGGCGGGCTATCGTCGCCTGCTGGGCAATTTTGCCGACAGCCCGATTGTGCGGAGCGAAGGCAGCGCTGATCAGTTCCACGCCGGTATGGGCGTGGTGATTGGCTTCTGACAGAATAATTTGATCCCGTGCATCCAATCGTCCGCTTCGTCCCGTCTCACGATTGTCCCGGCGCTGATGCCGGGGCGTCGGTGGCGGGCGGCGGGCTTTGGCTTTGCCTCTCCACAAACGGGCCAGGTGCGTCCCGTCTGTCCGCCACCGGCGCAACCATGGCTTGCGCGCGGCGCGCTGCGCGGACAGGAGAAGACAGATGCTGACGACCCAGATGATTGTCACCCAGGCGGCGGCCGCGCCGGTTGATGCCGCCGCGCAGGCCGCCGAGGCCGCGCGCGCCGGTGTGGCGGTGCAGCCGCCGCAGCCACCGATCACCGCCGAACAAGTGGCGCAATATGTCGATCCGTCGCAGGTCGCCGCCTATCTGCCCGCCAAGCCGCCTGAGTCGGATGTGGTCATTATTTTTGATCAGCTATTCGAAGTATTTAACACGGCGGTGATTGCGTCGATGTTTTTGGTGGGCATGTTCCTGCTCGCGCGCATCATCCATGCCTTCATGATCCACCGTTCGGTGCGCAAGGCAATCGAGGCGAAGTCGGGCGATGCCGGGTCGCTGATTGAGAAGCTCAACAAGCCCTATGATCTGGCCAGCGAAGAGACCAAAAAGCCCAAGGGCGGTGACGACCGGCTGGCGCTGGTGCTGATCGCCATCGGCTTTGCCATTGCCGGTTTCGGACTGGTTCTGGGCGAGGAAGAGGTCATCCGGGGATCGCTCGGCGCGGCGCTGTTCCCCTTGCTGGTCGGTGCGGCGCTGATGGTCAGCCGCCGCCTGCAGAAGCGCGAACAGGCCGAGGAGCAGGCCGCTGCACGCGGATGATGATGCGTCCCTTTCCCGATTGGTGGCGGCGGGCGACCGCCGCGCCTTCCACCGGCTGGTGCTGCGCCACGAAGCGCGGCTGCGCGGCTTTCTGGGCCGCGTTGCGGGCGCGGCGGAGGGCGACGAGTTGGCGCAGGAGGCCTTGCTGCGTGCGTGGCAGCGCGCGGGCGATTATCGGGGGGAAGGCAGCTGGTTCGGCTGGGTGGCGGGCATCGGTTGGCGGCTGTTCCTGGACCGCCGCCGCCGCGATGCGCGGCGCGCTGGCTGGCTGGCGAGCGAGTATGACGCCGATGCGCAGGCGGTTGCCCCCGAAAGTGGCGCGGCGCTGGACCTTGAACGGCTGTTCGCGCAACTTGGCGACGCAGAGCGGGCAGCCATGACCCTGTGTCTGGGCCATGGCCATTCGCACGGCGAAGCCGCGGCGATATTGGGCGTCCCGCTGGGGACGGTCAAATCGCTGGTGCTGCGCGGGCGCGAGAAATTGCAGCGGCTGGTCGCCGCAGGAGAACGCGAATGACCGAGCAGGATTTCGAAGGCGCGCTGGGCGCGCTGCTGGCTCCGCCTTCGCGCGCGCCTGACCGGCTTTTCGTCGCGCGCGTCGATGTTGCGATTGACGAACTGGCCCGGCTGCACACCGCCGAGCGGCGCTATGCGCGCGGGTTGCTGCACGAAGTGGCGGCGCTGATTGCGGCGCTATTGTCCGGGGTGGTGCTGGCGCGCGCGCTGGGCGTGGCGCTCGATGGCTGGCTGGTCGCTTTGCCAGTGGCGCTTGTGCTGCTGGTGCTGCTCAGCGGCGGCGGACGTCAATCGCGCGCCGGATCCTCGCCCGCGCCCTGATATTTGAGCTCGAGGTAGCGCTGGCGCGTGGCGAGCTCGTCAAGCTTGCCCGCGGCGAGAGAGCGCGCGGCGCTGCCGATTTCGCGCTCGATCAGTTTCAGGCCCTCGACCAGCTGGTCGTCGGGGGTGCGTCCGGCATGCGCCTCACGGCGGAGCGGTTCGGGGATACGGCGGTAACCGCCGACCAGTTCGGGCAGATCTTCGCCCACCAGCTTGCGGATGCTCGCCGCCGCCGGGAGCGTGGGGTCGAGCGCCTGCAGCTGCGGCGCAAGCAGGTCGAGCTGGACGCCAATGTCGTCGACCAGCGTCTTGGCGGGGGCGGGCAGCGCCGGGCGCTGCGCCTCCAGCCAGATTTCGGTGCGCCCGGCGAGTTGCTTCAAATCAACCTTGGGCAATTCCTCGGCGCGCTGTTCGGGGAATTTGGGCCAGACCGCGAGCGCGAACACGGCGGCACAAATGGCCAGCAAGGTCGCCATCGTGCCTAGGAAACCCAGCGGCTGGATGATCGCGCCAAACAACCCGGCACCCACCACAATCGCGCCCACGGCGGCGAGCATCCGCCCCAGCTTCTTCCAGCCATGTTCGCGCTTCAGCGCGCGGCTCTTCATCCCGATATGGTGGTTGCGCCAGCGCATCGAATCGATGGCGGCGTCGGCTTGCGCAACCACGCGGTCGACTTCGCTGACCATGGTGTGCGCCTTCAGCCTTCGAGCGACGCGAGCGGGCTGTCGGCGCCGCCGACGCTGGCCTGCGCCTGTGATGCGCCTTCGGCGCGCGCGATATAGCCCTTGGATTTGGCAACCTCGCCCTCCAGCGTGGTCACGGTTGCCTTCATCGTATCGAGTGCGCGCAGCTTGAAAGTGTCGATCGCGTCCATCGTGTCATAGATATTCTGGAAGGCGCGCTGCAGCGTTTCCACCGGGATCGTGCTGGTTGCGGCCTGTTCGTGGATCCGCGCGGTGTTATCCTTCAGCATTTTCGACGTGCCGTCGATGATGTTGGCGGTGGTGGTGTTGAGCGCGGTGATTTGTTCGAGCACCAGTTTCTGGTTGGTCATCGCCTGCGCGACCGTAATCGCGGTTTTCAGGGCGCCAACGGTCGTGGTCGAAGCGCGGTCGACGCCCTTCACCAGCTCGACATTATTCTTTTTCACGAGATCAAGCGCGAGATAGCCCTGCACCGTCACCGCCATTTGGGTGAGCAAATCCTGCGTGCGCTGGCGCGCATAGAAAAGCGCGCTTTCGCGCAGCACCTTGGCCTTGGCAGGATCAGTGCCGTCAAGCTCGGCGGCCTTGGCCTCAAGCCGCTCGTCGAGCGTGCGGCTGATATGGACCATCTGTTCCAGCTTGCCCATCGCCTCCCACAGCTTGCGGCGTTCGACGTCGATCGCGGCATTGTCCATGATCAGCTCGTCCTTGCCATTGGCAAGCGCGGTCAGGATGCCGCTGATGTGCGTCTGCGCCGAGCGATATTTGGCGAAATAATTGGTAACGCCGCTGCCGAAAAACTTGTCGAGGAAGCCGCGCTTGGACAGCAGCTTGCCATTGGCCGACGGATCGAGCCGTTCGACGGTGTTCCTGAGTTCGATCAGATTCTGGCCAATGTCGCTGTCGCGGTCCATCGCCTTGACCGGGCGGTCGAGGAAGCGGTTCGACAGGCTGGCTGCCTCCAGCATTTCCTTGCGCCCCATGTTGGTGATTTGATCGACCTTTTGCCCGAAAGCGGGGCTATTGGGGTCCTGCGCCACCAGATCGTCGATGAAGCCGTCGACGCGCTCCTCCAGCTTCGATTTCTGCTCGCCCGACAGCGGGACAAGGCCGGCGGCCTTTTCGGGGCTGACGGGGGGCAGCGGATCGGGCGGGGTCAGCACCAGATCGTCGGTGGCGGTGGCCGTTGCGGTCGGTTCACTCATGACTTGTCACCTTTCACACCCCTTGCACGCGCCGATATGGCATGGCGCACTGTATTATTCAACTAGGACGGTTGAGGAGGCATCAACGCGCGCTGCGATATGCGGCGCGAGCCAAGCTGCGACCATCAGTTGCGCCATATGATAGCCAAGGATGACGACCAGCACCATGCCCGCCGTTGCCGGCGTGAACAGGGTGGACGCCAGCGGCGCGCCGACCGCGATGCTTTTCTGCGCGCCCGCGAACATCAGGCTGGCGCGCTGCGGCAACGCGAGGCCAACGCGCCGGCCCAGCGCCCATGCGCCGCCGTAAGCCAGGGCCAGAAAGATGGTGATCCCGCCGCTGATGACGGCGATGTCGCGCGCGCTCAGCCGGTCCCACAGCCCGCCGACAACCGCGCCCGAAAAGGCGACATAGACGGCGATGGCGATGGCGCTGCGGTCGAGCGTGCGCACCAGCACCGGTCGCGCGGTCACGGCATCGCGCAGCCAGCGGCGGGCGATCTGGCCAAGGATGAAGGGCAAAAGCAGGATCAGGACGATGCGCAGTTCGGCATCGCTGTTTATCACCGCCGCACGCCCGTCGAGCAATGCGAACAAGATGGGAGAGAGCGCCACGCCGACGAGATTGAGCAGCGCCGCGAGGACCACGCTGGCCGCGACATCGCTTTTGGCCATGCCGGTCGCGCCGGTGGCCGACTGGACGGTCGAGGGCAGGATGCCGCAATAGAGAAAGCCGAGGGCGATAAGGTGCGGCAGCAGCGGCTCGGTCGAGCGGTACAGCAGCCAGCCGATGGCGGGCATGGCGATGAAGCAGAAACCCAGCGCCGCGCCAATCAGCCGCAGGTTGCGTGCGGCCGCAAACACCTCATGGCGCGGCAGGCGCACGCCATTGAGGAAAAACAGCAGCACGATGGCGGCAGTGGCAATCGCTTGGGCCAAGCCCACGGCATCGCCGCGCACCGGCACGAGGCTGGCGACGGCAATGGTCGCCAGCAGGATCAGGACAAAACGGTCGGGGAACAAGCGTGCGAGCATTGCGGCGCTTGTTGCGTGCCTTGCGCCGCGACGCAAGTTGGGCTTGTGGTGGCGTGACTGCCGAAAGGAGAATCGTGCCATGAACCTTGCCGCCACCATGCCCTTTTCGACGTTAATGGGCGTCGAAGTGACCGAAGCGGGCAAGGACCGCGTGGTCGGTACGATGACGGTGCGACCTGACCTATGCACCGCCGGGCATATCCTCCACGGCGGCGCGGTGATGGCCTTTGCTGATGCGCTGGGCGCGGTCGGCGCCTTTCTGACGCTGCCCGAGGGCGCGAAAGGGACGACGACCATAGAGAGCAAGACAAATTTCCTGGGCGCGGCATCCGAGGGCAGTGTGGTAACCGGCGTTGCCACCCCGGTGAAGATCGGCAAGACGCTGTCGGTGTGGCAAACGCGGCTGACCGCCGCCGACGGGCGCGATGTCGCGCTGGTGACGCAGACGCAGCTGGTGCTGTGACCAGATTGCTGATTCTTGCCGCGCTGCCCGAAGAGGCGGACGCGCTGTTCGCGGGGCAGGGCGAGGCCATCGCCGCTGCGCCCTTTGCCCTGCGGTGCGTGAGGGATGCGACCATCGTCACCTGCGGGCTGGGCAAGGTCAACGCCGCCACGGCGGCGACGCTGTGGGCCGAGCGGGTGCAACCTGCGGCTTTGCTGATGAGCGGGACGTGCGGGCGGCTGACCAGCATTGCGGGCGATACCTTCTGGCTCGCCGATGCCGTGCAGCATGATTATGGCGCGGCGCGGCCCGACGGCTTTGTCCCTTATCCGGCGGGTGACTGGCCGATGGGCGATGCCGCCGACCGGCCCTTTGCGGCGATGATGGACCCCGGGCTCTGCCTGCCGCACGCGCGCATTGCCTCAGGCGATGCTTTTGTCGAGGATCCGGCGCTCGCCGCGCGGCTGGTGGCAATGGGGTGCCACCTAGTCGACATGGAAGTTGCGGCGGTGGCGCAAGTGGCGACGAAGCTGGGCCTACCCTGGGCCGCAGTGAAGGCAACCACCGACGACGCCAACGGCGCCAGCGCGGGCGATTTCAACGTCAATCTGCGCGCGGCGGCGGCGCGGGCGGCGGCCGCGGTAGAGTTGCTGGTCCGTCGTCTCAATAATAGCTGAGCTGCGTTGCTTTCCCCCGGAAAATCCAGTGGGCGAGCAGTGAGTATCCCAAAATCACCGGCAGCACGAAGATGGTGCCAATCAGGATGATGCTCAGCGCCTCGGGGCTGGCGGCGGCCTGCCAGATGTCGAGCCGGTCGGCGATCAGATAGGGATAGAAGCTGTAGGCGATGCCGATAAAGCCCAGCGCGAACAGGATGCCCGCGGTTGCCAATGGCACCCAGGACAGCGCATCGTCAGCGCGCTGGGGGCGGCGCAGGAAAATGGCGAGGCCGACGAATAACGCGGCGGCGGCGAGCGGGATGGGCAGCAGCGCGATAAACTCGGGCAAGCGGAACCAGCGGTCAAATATCCGCTCGGACAGCAGCGGCGTGGCGATGGAAATCACCGCCATCGCGAGCGCAGTGAGCCACAAGGTCACCTCGGCCCAGCGCGCGGCGCGGCGCTGGATTTCGCCCTCGACCTTGTAGATCAGCCAGCAGGCGCCGACGAAGATATAGCCCACAGCCAAGCCTGCTGCAGCGAGCAGGCAGAAAAGGACAGCGGCAAGGCTCTGGTCGAAGCCCAGCACATAGGCCCCCAGCATATAGCCCTGACACAAGGCGGTGAGCAGCGAGCCGCCGAAAAAGGCATTGTCCCAGTAATGTTTGTTGGTGGGTTCGGCCTTGGCGCGGAATTCAAACGCGACGCCGCGCAGGATCAGGCCGACGAGCATCAATGCGACGGGGATGTAGAGCTGGGTCAAAATCTCGCCATGCGCGACCGGAAAGGCGACCAGAAGCAGCCCGATGCCCAGCACCAGCCAGGTTTCATTGGCGTCCCAGAAAGGGCCGATCGAGGCCACCATCAGGTCGCGGTCATGATCGGTCGCAAGGCGGCTGAGCATGCCGACGCCGAGGTCATAGCCATCGAGGATGACATAGAGCAGGATCGACAGTCCCATGAGCCCCGCGAAGATGACGGGCAGCCATTCGGGCGGCAGAAAGGGCGTCACGTGCGTGCCTCCACCAACGGCTCGGACTGGCCGCGCGCGGGCCCTTCAGCGACGCCGGGCAGCGGGAACATCGGCTTGCCTTGCGGCGCATTGCTGCCCAGCCGCGCCAAGCGGTAGAGCACGGCGATATAGGCGGCGAGCAGCACTGCATAGACAGCGAGATAAAGCGTCAATGAGCCCGCAATCATCGTCGCGCCGACCGGCCCGGCCGCTTCTCCGGTGCGCAAGATGCCGGTGACCAGCCACGGCTGGCGCCCGATTTCGGTGACATACCAGCCCGCCAGCGTGGCGACCCAGCCCGAAAAGGTCATCGCGACCAGCGCATAGGCATACCAGCGCGGCAGCCCATCGACGCCGCGCCGCCGGATCAGCCAGGCTCCAGTCCAACTGACTAGCAGCATCAGCATGCCAATGCCCACCATGATCCGGAAACCCCAGAAGACAGGAGCGACGGGCGGATGCTCGCCCTTGAAATCGTTAAGGCCAGGGACAACGCCATCGGCTTCATGCTTCAGGATCAGGCTTGCGCCATTGGGCACGGCAATTTCGAACTTGTTGCTGCGCGTAGCCTCATCGGGCAGTGCGAACAGGACGAGCGGGACTTGCCCTCGCGTTTCCCAATTGGCCTCCATCGCCGCGATCTTGGCGGGTTGATGCTCCAGCGTGTTGAGCCCGTGCAAGTCGCCGACGAAAATCTGCACGGGGATCAGCAGCGAGGCGGCATAGACGCCGGTTTTGAGGGCACGGCGCACGCCGTCGCCGCCGCCATCGCGCAGCCAGCGCCACGCGCTGATCCCGGCGAGCAGGAAGGCCACGGTCAGCGCCGAGGCAAGCAACATATGCATCAACCGATAGGGCATCGACGGATTGAAGATAATCGCGCCCCAATTGATCGCGTGCGCCACGCCGTCGCGGATTTCATAGCCGACGGGCGTGTGCATCCAGCTGTTGAGGACGATGATCCAGAAGGCTGACAGCGTTGTGCCCGCCGCCACCAGAAAGGTCGCCAGCGTGTGCACCCAGCCCGGCACGCGGCGAAAGCCGAACAGCATGATGCCGAGGAACACAGCTTCAAGGAAGAAAGCCGTCAGCACTTCATAGGCAAGCAGTGGCCCGGCGATATTGCCGACACGCTCCATAAAGCCCGGCCAGTTGGTGCCGAACTGGAACGACATGGTGATGCCGCTGACCACGCCCATCGCGAAGCTCAAGGCAAAGACCTTCACCCACAGCTTATAAGCGTCCATCCACGCCTCGTTGCCGGTGCGGTTGTAGGCGATTTTGAACCCCAAGAGCGCCCAGCCAAGCGCGATGGTGATGGTGGGGAAGAGGATGTGAAAGCTGATGTTGGCGGCAAATTGGATGCGCGCCAGCATCAGCGGGTCAAGACTGTCCATCGCCATTCTCCAGCGAATCGGGCGCGGCGCCCTTGCCACGGCCGAGCATTCTGTCCTTCATTTCGAGCATTTTGACGACACGCGACCCCAGCCGCAGCAATTGCAGCAAGCGGTCGGTGTCGAGGTGGCGCATCTCGTCATACCAGTCGGTCAAAAGCTCGATCTGTTCGTGCATTTCGGCCATCCGCGCCTGTGCGAAGCGATCGCTGGCATCGACGGCGGGCTCGATCATCAGGCTGCGCAGCGTGGTCAGGGTCGGGTCAATCTCGCGCTTCTTGCGCTCTTCCACCAGCGTGCGGAAAATCGCCCACACGTCGCGTGGCGTTTCATAATAATCGCGCCGGTCGCCCGGCACGTGGCGGAGACGCACAAGGTTCCAGCTGGCGAGTTCTTTGAGGCCCATCGACACGCTGCCGCGCGACAGGCTCAAAGCCTCGCTAATTTCCTCGGCATGCCGCGGCGCTTCGGCGAGGAACAGCATCGCGTAAATCTGCCCGACGGTGCGGTTGATGCCCCAGCGGCTGCCCATCTCACCGAAATGCAGGACAAAGGCCTGCGCCAGCGGGGAGAGGCGCGGCGGCGCGGTCATGTCGTTCGGCGCAGGCGAATCGGGGGTGAGGGCAAAGTCCATAGCCTGGCCATATGCCGACATTTTCAAAGTTTCAATAAGTATTGAAACTTTGAAAATGTAATTTCTTTGCCCCTCTGGCAATGGCGCTTTGACGGCAAGCGGCGCAATGATAGCGTCGCGCCTGCGCGGGGGCGAAGGAGAGAAAGCTATGACCGAGTCGCGTATCATCTTCCCCCTGCTGGCAGCTGCTTTGCTCGTGCCGCTTCCCCTCTTGGCCGCTGGCGGCGGCGGGGGTGGCGGATCGGCACCCAGCCCGTCGATCCCGGCCTATGACCCCATGGTCGAATACCAAAAGGGCACGACGGCCTATCGCGCCGGCGATTTCAAGGCGGCGGTCGATCATTTCAAAAAGGTCGTCTCGGCCGCCCCCAAGGAGGCAGGCGCGCAATATCTGCTGGGTGCCAGCCACATTGGCCTTGGTGATTTCAAAAAAGCGGTGAAACCATTGGAGGCTGCGATCAAGATTGACGGCAAGCTGATCGAGGCGCGGCGCGATTTGGCAATTGCCCACGCCCGGTCGGGGCAGGCGGAGAAGGCCAAACCGCAGATGGAGGCGCTGAGCGCCATGCAGACCGCCTGCGCGGGCAGCTGTGCCGACGCGGCCAAGCTGGCCGACGCCATTGCCAAGGCGAATGAAGCAGTGGCGGCGGGTCCGCAAGCCGCGCTGCCCTATCGCCCTGATGTGCAACTGGCGGAGGCGGCGCGCGCCGACGAGGTTTATGTGACCGCGGTCAGCCTGATTAACGAACGGCGCTATGATGAAGCCATCGCCTATCTGGATGCCGCGCGCTGGGCGGCGGGGCCGCATCCCGACGTGCTGACCTATCTGGGTTTCGCCAACCGCAAGCTGGGGCGCTATGCGGTGGCCGAGGGCCATTATAAGGCGGCACTGGCGATTGCTCCCGAGCATCGCGGCGCACTGGAATATTATGGCGAGCTGAAGCTTGAGCGCGGCAATGTTGCGGGGGCGAAGGCGCATCTGGCGAAGCTGGAGGCGATCTGCGGCTTTGGCTGCAATGAGGCCGACGAGCTGCGGCGCTGGATAGCGGAGAAGTCGCCATCCGCCAGCTGATCGGGGGGTTCGGATTGGCAGGCGCGCTGGCGGTGGCTGCGCCTGCCGCTGCGCCGTCGCCGTTCGAAATGCTCCGCTGGACCGCGCCGGAGGCGGCGAAGGACGCGATGACGACGCAGCCTGCCGTTTGCCTGACCAGCCAGACGGTGGACGTGCGGGCGGGCGAGGCTTTGTTCAACAGTCCGGCGTTGCTGGGTGGTCAGGCGGCGAAGGGCGGGCTCAGTTGCGCTAGTTGCCACAATAATGGTCGCAGCAACGCGCATTTTGTGATGGCAGGGGTGTCGGGCGCGCCCGGAACCGCCGATGTGACAAACAGCTTCTTCAGCGCCGCGCGCGGCAACGGGCGGTTTGATCCGGTGCCGATTCCCGATCTGGCGCTTCCCGGCAAAGTGTCGCGCGATCCGGCAGCGGGCGCGCTCGAGCCGTTCATTCGCACGCTGATTGTCGAGGAATTTGCCGGGCAGGAACCGACCCCGGCCATGCTGGGTGCGCTTGCCGCCTATGTGCGGGCAATCCGGCCCTGTGCAAGCGGTGTCGCGTTGATGCCGCGCACGCTCAGCGGGCAGTTGCGGTTGGTAGATGCTGGGCTCGACGGAGCAGTCGGCATGGCGCGGCGCGGCGACACGGTTGCGGCGGGCGTGCTGGTTGCTGCGGCGAGGCACCAGCTGGGTTTGATTGCCGAGCGCTATGCCGCGACACCCTTTCGTCCGCAGCAACGCGAATTGCTCGCCGCCTCGCGCGCGCTGCAGACATTAGCGGGTGAGGCCGCAGACCCGAAGCAATTCGCCGTTTCAGCCGCAGCGTGGCGCACGCGGTTCGCGGCGGGCTTGGAACAGCAGCTGCGCGAAAGAGAGCGGTTGTCGCTCTACAATCCCGCCAACCTCGCTTTTGTTGCGCCGCAGCGCGATAGCCGCTAAGGGCGCGCGCAACCGGCAGCTCCGCTGCCCCCCGCTCCCATAAGGCTTGCTCCCCCATGTCGCTCCGCAATATTGCCATTATCGCGCACGTCGATCACGGCAAAACCACCCTTGTTGACCAGTTGTTCCGCCAGTCGGGCACCTTTCGCGACAACCAGCGCGTCGAAGAACGCGCGATGGATAGCAATGACCTGGAGAAGGAGCGCGGAATCACCATTCTCGCCAAATGCACCAGCGTCGAGCGCCAGCATGAAGGCGACATGGTCCGCATCAACATCGTCGATACCCCGGGCCACGCCGATTTCGGCGGCGAGGTGGAGCGCATCCTGTCGATGGTCGACGGCGTCATCCTGTTGGTCGATGCTGCCGAAGGGCCGATGCCGCAGACCAAATTCGTGACTGGGAAGGCGCTTGCGCTGGGCCTGCGCCCTATCGTCGTCGTCAACAAAATCGACCGCAGCGACGCGCGCGCCGCGGAAGTATTGGACGAGGTGTTTGAACTGTTCCTGACGCTCGAGGCCAGCGACGAGCAGCTCGATTTCCCGATCCTTTACGCCTCGGGCCGCGCTGGTTTCGCGAGCCACGACATGAACGCGCGCGATGGCGATCTGGCACCGCTGTTCGACACCATCATCAACCATGTGCCGCCGCCGGGGCTGGACGAAGATGGGCCGTTCAGCTTCCTCGTCACCCTGCTCGACCGCGACAATTTTATTGGCCGCGTGCTGACGGGCCGCGTCCAGTCGGGTAGCCTGAAGGTCAACCAGCCGATCCATGCGCTCGACGCCGAGGGTAAGGTCATTGAAACCGGGCGCGCATCGAAGCTGCTCGCCTTTCGCGGCCTTGAACGTGTGCCTGTCGACGAAGCGCGCGCGGGCGACATTGTCGCCATCGCGGGGCTGACCAATGCCACCGTCGCCAACACCATCGCCGACCCCAGCGTCAGCGCCCCCATCCCGGCGCAGCCGATCGATCCGCCGACGCTGTCGATGCGCTTTGCGGTGAATGATTCGCCGATGGCGGGGCGCGAGGGGACGAAGGTGACGAGCCGGATGATCCGCGACCGGTTGATGCGCGAGGCCGAGACCAATGTCGCGATCCGGGTGACCGAAAGCGCCGACAAGGATAGTTTTGAGGTCGCCGGGCGCGGCGAATTGCAACTGGGTGTGCTGATCGAAACGATGCGCCGCGAAGGCTTTGAACTGGGCATTTCGCGCCCGCGCGTGCTCTATCAAACCGATGAGAATGGCCAGCGCACCGAGCCTTATGAAACGGTGGTCATCGACGTCGATGACGAGCATTCGGGCACGGTCGTCGAAAAAATGCAGCTGCGCAAAGCCGAGCTCACCGACATGCGCCCGTCGGGCGGCGGCAAGACGCGCATCAGCTTTTCGGGCCCCTCGCGCGGCCTGATCGGCTATCATGGCGAGTTTCTGTCCGATACGCGCGGTACCGGCATCATGAACCGGCTGTTCGACCGCTATGGCCCGTACAAGGGCGTGATTGCTGGGCGCCAGAATGGCGTGCTGATTTCGAACGGTGCGGGCGAAGCAGTCGCTTATGCGCTCGGCCCCTTGGAAGAACGCGGCATCCTGTTCGTTTCGCCCGGTGAAGCGCTGTATGAAGGGATGATCATCGGCGAAAATGCCAAGCCCGAAGACCTTGAAGTCAATCCGATGAAGTCGAAGCAGCTGACGAACTTTCGTTCGACCGGCAAGGACGACGCCATCAGGTTAACGCCTCCAAAACGCATGACGCTGGAACAGGCGATCGCCTATATCGACGATGATGAAATGGTCGAGGTGACGCCCAAAAACATCCGCATTCGCAAGGCCATCCTCGACCCGCACGAGCGCAAGAAGGCGTCGCGGAAGAAGGAAGCGGCGTAGTTATTAAACCGCCTCCCCTGCAGCTACGCCGCTGGCCCAGGCCCATTGGAAATTATAGCCGCCGAGCCAGCCGGTGACGTCGACCGCTTCGCCGATGATGTGCAGGCCGGGGACGTTTTTGGCTTCCAGCGTTTGCTGCGACAACTCGGCGGTGCTGACGCCGCCCTGCGTGACCTCGGCCTTAGCATAGCCTTCGGTGCCATTGGGGTGAAAGGGCCAGGCGGCGAGCTGGGCCTCGTATGCTGCAAGCGTGCGGTCTGGGGTGTCGGCGAGATTGCCTTGGCATTGCAGCCTCTCGGCTAGCACCTCGGCGAGGCGCACGGGGAGCGCGGCGGCGAGGGCGGCGCGCAGGGTGGTGCGCGGGGCACTGCGCTTGGCGGCATTCAGCCAGCCGGCGCGATGATCGGGCAACAGGTTAAGCGCGACGGCCTCACCATGCCGCCAGTAGCTGGAGATTTGCAGGATCGCGGGACCAGACAGCCCCTTGTGCGTCAGCAGCGCGGCTTCGCGAAACTGGGTCTTGCCACAGCGCGCGACGACGTCGGCGGATACGCCCGACAGTTCGCGGAACAGAACATCCTCGCCGCCTAGCGTCAGCGGAACGAGCGCGGGGCGCGGCTCCACAATCTTTAGCCCGAACTGGCGCGCGAGATCGTAAGCGAAACCGGTTGCGCCCATTTTGGGGATACTGGGCCCGCCGGTGGCAACGATCAGCAGCAGCGCGGTGCTGACGCTGTTGCCATAGCGCACGCGAAAGCGTTGTCCGTCGTGCGCGACGTCGGTGATGGGGGCGCCATAAGCGAACTGCACCGCGCCCTCACCCTTCGCGCATTCGTCGAGCAGCATCGCGACAATTTGCCGTGCACTTGCGTCGCAGAAGAGCTGGCCCAGCGTCTTTTCGTGAAAAGCGATGCCGTGCGCGGTGACGAGGTCGATGAAATGCTGCGGCGTGTAGCGGCCGAGCGCCGATTTGGCGAAATGCCGGTTGGCCGACAGATAGCGTTCCTCGGCATGGTTCGCGGTGGCATTCACATTGGTAAAGTTGCAACGCCCGCCGCCGGAGATCAGGATCTTCTTGCCCGGTTCGGTCGCATGATCAATGACCAGCACGCGCCGCCCTCGCTGCGCTGCGGTGGCCGCAGCCATTAGGCCCGCGCCGCCCGCGCCGAGGATGATGGCATCATAAGGGGCAGTCGCGGCAGGCATGGGGCGGCTTTGGCGGGTGTGCTGCGCGGCGGCAAGCTTGATTAGCGCGGGCGCTTGCTCTAGCCGCCCCGCTAAACCAACGGAGTTCTCCCATGACCGATACGCCGCCCGACCATCTGTCGACCAACCCGCGCTCGCCGCATTTTGATATGGAGGTGCTGCAGCGCGGCATAGGCATCCGCTTCAAGGGCAAGGTGCGCACCGATGTTGAGGAATATTCGATCTCGGAAGGCTGGATCCGCGTCGCGGCAGGCAAATCGAAGGACCGTTTTGGCCAGCCGATGACGATCAAACTGGCTGGCGAGGTCGAGGCTTGGTTTGAAGATATCGCCGACGGTGATGCAGCCCCGGTGGCGGGAACCGAGTAAGCTCAGGCGGCGCTGACAACGTGGCCGTGGCCGCTGCCAAACATGGCCATGACGTCTTCGGCGGCCATCGGGCGGCCATAATAATAGCCCTGAATTTTGCGGCAGCCGAGCGCGCGGATGGTTTCCACCTCAACCTCAGTTTCCGCCCCTTCGGCCGTCGTCGACATGCCCAGCGCGTCGGCGAGCGCGACCACCGCGCGGATAATCGCGATCGATTCGGGTTTGTTCTTGGCCGCCCCCTGCACGAAGGTGCGATCGACCTTGATCGTCGAAAAATGCGTCTTGCGTAGATAGCCGAGCGAGGAATAGCCGGTCCCGAAATCGTCGAGGCTGAGCCGGACGCCCAAGGCCAGCAACTGGTCGAGCAGCTGCGTCGCGCCGCCGCCATCGCGCAGGAACACGCTTTCGGTGACCTCGATTTCCAGCCGCGCAGGGGACAGGCCGCTCTGTGCCAGCGCCGACACCACGACCGAGGCAAAGCGCGGATCCGTGAGCTGTTCGGCCGACACATTGACCGCGATTTTGAGGTTAGAGGGCCAGCGGCATGCCTCCATGCAGGCGGTGCGCAGCACCCATTCGCCGATCGGGCCGATCAACCGCGCATCTTCGGCCAGCGGAATGAATTTGGCGGGCGAGACCGCTCCTAGCCGCGGGTTGGTCCAGCGGACCAGCGCCTCGAACCCATCCAGCGTGCCGTCGGCCGCCTCAACCACTGGCTGGAAGTTAAGGCGGAATTCGCCGCGTTCCAGCGCGCCGCGCAATTCCTGTTCCATGACGCGCCGTTCTTCGGCCTGCGCGTGGAGCGAGGCATCATATTGCGCCACGACATTGCCGCCCCGATCCTTGGATTTGTAGAGCGCAAGGTCGGCATTGCGGGTGAGCGTTTCAACCGACGCGCCGTCCTGCGGCCCCAGCGCAAAGCCGATGCTGGCGCCGACGAACAGCTGGTGATTGTCGACGACATAGGGGCGGCTGACCGCCTCGATGATGCGTTGTCCCAGTTTTTCCGCATGCGATGCCTGATCCAGGGCGGCCATAACGACGGCAAATTCGTCACCACCGAGGCGGCCGCACACAGCGTTGCGCGGCATCAGCGCCTTGAGCCGGGCCGAGACTTGCGCCAGCAACTGGTCACCCACCGGATGACCCAGTGTGTCGTTGACCGCCTTGAATCGGTCAAGGTCAATGATGAGCAGGGCGCAGCGCGTGCGTGTCGCGGTGGCGTCCTTGAGCGCAATTTCGAGCGATTCATTGAGGTGCAGACGGTTGGGCAGGCCGGTAAGATTGTCAAACCTGGCCATGCGCGCGATTTCGGACGCCGATTGATGCTCCGACGTCACATCGGAGCCCACGCCGCGAAAGCCCAGAAAGCGGCCATTTTCATCGACGCGCGGGGAAGCGGCAAGCTCCCACCAGCGGCGCTTGCCGTTGATGGTGACGGGCACAATCATCGCCGAGAAGCTTTCGCGCCGTTTCATGCGTTCGGCCATGTCGTGCATGGCCGGGGGAAAGACGCCGCTTTCCCAGGCGTCACCCGAGATCGCCTGCAGCAGCGGCATGCCATCCAGCTGCTCGACCGTCATACCTAGCGCGTAAGCGAAGCGCGGCGACACATGTTCCAGCCGCCGGCCAGGGTCGGTCTGCCACAGCCAGTCGGCGGACGCGTCCTCAAACTCCTTGAGCAGCAGGCTGACCGTTTCGCTCTTTTCATGCAGCGTCGCTTCCGCGCGGCGAAACAAGACATAGCCTTGCGCCGATCGCACCGTCGCCAGCCCTAGCGCGGCGCCGATGATGAACACGACAAGGCCCAGCACCGGCTCGCCCGCCATGGCAAAGGCCAGCGCCGCCGACAGGCTGACGGGCAAAATGAAGATGATGCAGGTCAACGGGATGCTGTTGACCAGGATCGTCAGCGCGACCATCAATAGCAGCGCCATGGTCCACAGCGGCAGGATATGCGTGACAGTGGGACTGAACCCCTGCAGCCAGAAAATGGGCACCCACAGCAGCGTCGTCATCGCCGCATGGCGGTTGCATTTGGAAAATTCGTCGCGGACCGCAAGGTCGCTGTTGCCAGTGTGCATGGCCTTGAAATCATTCCAAGACCACAGCGCGAAAGCAATGCTGACGGTGAACCACACCCCGGCGAGGATCGGGCTGGCGGTGCGCGCGATGTTGGTTGCGCCCACGAGCGCGACAATCAGATTAAGCACGAGACGCAGCGTGCCCTTGCCCTTCAGCGGCGCCATTTGCAGCGCGCGCAGCGCCGTGACATCCTCACCGCGTGGGCCGAAGCCCAGCAAGGTGCGAATCGGCACTTGCTGCAACTGGTGCGCGGTTGAAGAATTCTGGCCTGTGGTCACCCCGCCGGTGTAGGCCAGAGTGGTTACCGAGGCGTAAGCGAGCCTTGCGAAATGTCCCTTTTTGGGGCAGTTGGTGAAAAAAAGTCCGTCCGCATTACGCCGCCATCCGGAAAGGCTGGATCTCGCCCGACAGATATTGCGCGCGCGCCTTTGACCGGCTGAGCTTGCCCGAGCTGGTCCGCGGCAAGGTGCGCGGCGGAACCAGTTCAATCAGACAATTCATGCCTGTGATGGCGCGTACCCGATCGCGGATGGTTTCGCGCAGGATCAGCCGTTCCTTTTCGTCGCTGGTGCGGCACTGCACGAGCACGGCGGGGGTCTCCTCGCCGCCGGGCGCAGTGATCGCAAAGGCGGCGATATCGCCCGACTTAAAGCCCGGCAATTGTTCGACCGCCCATTCGATATCCTGCGGCCAATGGTTTTTGCCGTTGATAATGATCATGTCCTTGGCGCGCCCGACGATATAGACGTAACCCTTTGACATATAGCCCATGTCACCGGTGTCGAGCCAGCCGTCAGCCATGCAGGCGGCGGTCGCTTCGGGGTCGCGGTAATAGCCGGTCATCAGCGACGGGCCAGTACACCACACTTTACCCACCGTCTGGTCGGGCAGGGCGCGCCCAGCCTCGTCGCGCACCTCGATGGTCATATCGCGCGCCGGCTTGCCACAGTTGACAATGGCACGATAGCGCGTGGGGCGCTCGCTATCGTTGGCTGCACCCGAAAGCTCGGTTTCCTCGACCAGTTCGACGACAATGCCTTCCCCCGGCGGCATGATTGACACGGCCAGTGTGGCTTCGGCGAGCCCATAGCTGGGCAGAAAGGAGCTGGCCTTGAACCCGGCATCGGCAAAGGCGTCGACAAAGGCCTGCATCACGTCGGGACGGATCATGTCGGCGCCATTTCCCGCGACGCGCCAGCGCGACAGGTCGAAACGGTCGGCGACATGGCTCTGGCTGGAAATGCGGCGCGCACAAATGTCATAACCGAACGTCGGCGAATAGCTGAGCGTTGTGCCCTTGTTGCGGCTGATCAGGTCGAGCCAAGCGAGCGGGCGGCGCGCGAAATCTTCGGTCTTCAAATAATCGACTGATACCTGGTTGGCGACCGGCGAGAGAAAGCAGCCGACGAGGCCCATATCATGGTACCAGGGCAGCCACGACACGCAGCGGTCGGTCTCGCACAGCTCCATGCCGTGACTGTGTGCGGCGAGGTTGTTGAGCAGGGCGGCGTGGGTGACGGCGACGCCGTGCGGGAAGCGCGTCGAACCGCTGCTGTACTGGAGGTAGCAGGTTTCATCGCTGCGCTGCTGCGGCAGCTCGGCAACCGGTGCGGCGCGCGTCGCAAAACTGGCCCAATCGATGCCGGTTACGCCCTTTGCCACCGCCGCATCGCCCGCCATGCCGGCAATTTCGGGCGGGTAGAAGAGGATCGCCGGATCGCAACTGTCGAGCTGGACGCCAATCTGCGCGACATAATTGTCGCGCCCGCCAAAGGAGGTCGGCAGCGGAAGGGGTACCGGCCAGGCCCCCGCGTAGATGGCGCCAAAAAACAGGGCGGCAAATTCGGGGCTGGTTTCGGCGATCAGTGCGATACGGTCGCCCGGCTTGATGCCCGCCGCGATCAGCCGGTAGGCGGCTGCCAGCGCATCGGCGCGAAGTTCGGCATAAGGATAGGGGCGCGCCAGATTGCCGCGCGGATCGTGGAAATTGAGCCCGCGGGCGCCCTTCGCCGCATAATCCAGCGCTTCACCCAACGTGGCAAAATCGGAAAAGCGGCGGGGCAGGCTGTCGGTCGTGGCGGTCGGCGCAAGCGCTGTGTCGGTCGTGGTCAATGCGGTTTCCTTGGGGGGTGATCGGTCCGTCAGCGACGCG
This sequence comes from uncultured Sphingopyxis sp., assembly GCA_964401155.1. Taxonomy (GTDB): domain Bacteria; phylum Pseudomonadota; class Alphaproteobacteria; order Sphingomonadales; family Sphingomonadaceae; genus Sphingopyxis. Next base: position 14,087 of record CAYNXF010000014.1, on the reverse strand, counting down.
TCCGTTGCGCGATCCATCATGATGACCAACCTCCCGCGACATTATCTTGTTGGGGGCGACCCAAGGGAGCCGCCGTCGGTGACTGTGGGAGATGCCGCCGACAATCGTTCGCAATCAGGCCCGACTGTGGCATAAACATGGCGATGGCCCGCCGCACATTTTCCGATCTTGCTACCCGTACCAAGCCGCGCCCGCTAGATCGAGCCGCGCTAGAGGCGCTGGCGCTGCATTATGTCGGCCGCTTCGCCACCAGCGAGGCGCGACTTGCCCGCTATTTGGGGCGAAAGCTTTTCGAGCGCGGCTGGGACGATGCAGGCTCTTCGGGCGATGCGGTGCAGGCGGCAGTCGCGAAATGCGCGCGGCTGGGCTTTGTTGATGATGCCGCCTTTGCGGCGCAGCGTGGCGATGCGCTGGGTCGGCGCGGCCTCGGCGAACGGCGGCTGCGGGCGCAGCTGAACGTCGACGGGATCAAGACCGAGGTGGCCGCGCCCGTGCTGGAACATGCCCGTAACGACCGATTGTCCACCGCGCTTGCCTTTGCGCGGCGGCGGCGGCTGGGGCCATTCGGTGCCGGGATGCCTGCCGACCCCAAGGCTCGCGATAAGGTCATGGCAGCATTCCTGCGTGCGGGGCATGACAGCGCGACGGCGCGGCGCATCTTGGCAATTGCACCGGGCGACGCCGCCGCGCTCGCCGAACTGGACGATCACGGCAATGCGCGATAGCGTGCAGCGATGAACCAAATTCTTGCCTCGCTTCGCTTGATCCTGTTGGTGCTGATGGCGGGCTTTGCATTGCCGCTCACCGCCTGTGCCAGCGGCGGGAGCGAAGCGGGCGCGGCGGCCGAGATGGTGGTGACGGTGCGGCAGGGCAACCAAGCCCACCGTTTCACGGTCGAGGTAGCGCGCACGCCCGAGGAGCAGGCACGCGGGCTGATGCACCGCACCAGCCTGGCCCCCGACCGCGGCATGTTGTTTCCCTTTCCCAAGCCCAAATTTGCGAGCTTCTGGATGAAAAATACCTTCATCCCGCTCGATATCATCTTCATCCGCGCCGACGGTAGCGTCGACCGCATTGCCGAAAACACAATCCCTGAATCGCTTGAGCCGGTGGTCAGCGGCGGCGAGGTGGCGGCAGTGCTGGAAGTTGCGGGTGGCACGGCGGCGCGGCTGGGCCTGGATGAAAGCGCGACGGTCAGCTGGAAATAGTTCGGCGCTTGCCCTTGGCCTATCATAGCGGCTAAGCGCCGAGCTATGGGTTTGTTCGGCAAAATTTTCACTTGGTGGGATGGCGCGACCATCGGTACGCTGCTCGATAGCTGGCGCCACGGCGAGGCTGTGGGCGAGGATGCGCAGGGTAACCGCTATTTCCGCAGCCGCGACGGCAAACGGCGCTGGATCATCTATAATGGCAACAACGACGCCAGCCGGGTGCCGCCCGAGTGGCATGGCTGGCTGCACGGCACGTTCGATGAATTGCCCGATGCCATCCTGCCGGCGTCGCGCGCGTGGCAGGCGCCGCCCGAGCCCAATCTGACCGGCACGGCGGCGGCCTATCGCCCGGCCGGCGCGCTTGAGCGTGGTGGCCGGCGCGCCGCGGCGACGGGCGATTATGAAGCGTGGCAGCCGGGTAGCTGATGCGTCGGCGGCTTTGCGTTGCTGTTGGCCTCGCCACACTGCTGCTGGCGGGGTGTAATCAGGCCCCCGACGGCGGGCCGGTGTCGTCCAAGATTGAACCCAAGATCGCCCGCGCGCAGGCGCCCAAACAGCAGGGCGGCACCGCTGGCGTGACGCCGATGGCCGAGCGCGTCGCCGTGATCGCATTGCTCAACAAGCGCAACGGGTTGGTGCAGGATCTGGAAATGCGCCCCGGCGACAATGCGCGGGTGGGCCGTGCCATTGTCCGGCTGCGTGCCTGCGAAACCACGCCGCCATGGGAATCGCCGCCCGAAACCGGCGCGTTCGTGCAATTGAGCGTACAGGAACAACGTGACGACCAATGGTATCGCGTTTTTTCGGGCTGGCTGTTCAAGGAGCGACCCGACCGCAACATTGTCCAGCACCCGATTTACGACGTGTTCGTTAAAAGCTGCAGGATGCGTTTTCCGGGCGGCGAGTTGGTCGAACGCGCCGTGCCGGGGGCTGCACCCAAAGCCGCGCCTGCGGCATCCAGTGCGCCCCAATCCCCGGCGGAAAATGGCGGCGAGGGTGGTGTGCCCGCGCCTGCCGCGCCGCCTGCTCCGGCTGCGCCCGAGCCGCCCGCCAAAGCCGAATGAAGCAGTTTCAGATAGTCGCGCTGGGGCAATTCGATTGCGCCCAGCGAAGCGAGGTGCGGCGTGATGAACTGGCAGTCGAGCAATTGCCAGCCGCCCACCCGTAGCCGTGCGACCAGATGCGCCAGCGCGACTTTCGAAGCGTCGCGGGCGCGGCTGACCATCGATTCGCCGAAGAAGGCCCGGCCCAAGGTGACGCCGTACAGCCCGCCCACTAGCGTGCTGCCTTGCCAGCATTCGATGCTGTGCGCGTGGCCGCGCGCGAACAATGCGGCATAGCTTGCCCGGATGACGCTGTTGATCCAGGTCGAGGGCCGGTCGGGCGCGGCTTCGGCGCAAAGCGCCACAATGTCGGCGAATACCGTGTCGGTGGTCACGGTGAAGCGGTCGCTCGCTACGACCTTTTTCAGGCTGGTCGACAGGCGAAAGCCGTCAAGCGGCAGGATGGCGCGAATGCGCGGCTCGACCCAATGCACCGACGGGTCGTCCGCGCCATCAGCCATGGGGAACAGCCCCTGCGCATAGGCGCTGAGTAGCAGCGCGGGGTCGATGACTTGTGGCGGCATCGACCCCGAACCGATTATTTCGCCGGTTTGACGAACTTCAGCGTCATGCGATCCGATTCGCCAATGGCGAGATATTTTTCGCGATCCTTGTCGCCCTCGCGCAAATTCGGGGGCAGCGTCCACACGCCCTTTTCATAATCCTTGGTGTCTTTGGGATTGGCGTTGATCTCGCTTCTGGCGACCAGCTTGAACCCAGCGGCCTCGGCATACGCGATGACTGAGCTTTCCTTCATATAGCCCGATTTTTCTTCCATGGTGACGGGCTGATCCTCGTTCAGCCGGTGCTCGACCACGCCCAACGTGCCGCCAGGCTTCAGCATGGTGAAGATCTGGCGAAAGGCGTTGGCGGTATTGTCCGCGCCGCCAAAGCGCCAGTTGTGGACGTTGCGGAAGGTCAGCACGACATCGGCGCTGCCATCGGCGACCTTGGGATTGGTGCCGGCATTCGGAAATTCGGCGAGCTTGATATTGCCATACAGCTCGGGCTTGGCACCCTGCCATTCCTTGATGCGGTTCAGGCCGCGTTCCCACGGTGCCGCGGCATAATAGGTGCCGCCGCCGGCGTTGGCATGCGGGGCCAGAATCTCCGTGTACCAGCCGCCGCCGGGCCACAGCTCGACCACCGTTTGCCCGGGCTTCAGCCCGAAAAAGGCCAGCGTGGCGGCAGGGTTGCGATATTTGTCGCGCGCCAAATTGGCAGGCGTGCGCGTCGGCGCGGCGACGGCGGCGTCAATTGCGGCCTTGGCGTTCGCGGTGCTCTTTGCAGCAGGGGCTTCGTCCGCGTAACTGGCGCAGGCGACCAGTCCGGCGGCCAGCGGCAGGATTGCAACTTTGGCTAAAAGGCGCATAGCGCGTCTCCCGTTTAGTATGTGCTTGCGCGGCATCCCGGCCGGGACCCGCGAGTTCGTTACAGTGGAGCAACGAAGGTCGCCATGCAAGGTTCCATGCTGACGCTTGGGGTTGCCGCGACGGCGCTGACCGCGGTCGCGGCGTTTGCCGATTACCGCCGCCGCAACCGCGCCGACTTGGATCGGGTCGGCTTCATGCCTTGGCCGCTGATCAGCGTTGCGGGCGTGATGACGGCGCTGTTTGCTTTTGCGCTGGCGTTGAAGGCGTAGGCCTTCTGCTTGATCTCCTTACCAAAACTAGGGAGAGCATTAGCAAGCGCCGACGGATCAGCCAGTTGCGAGATACGCTTTCGATGGACTGCGAACTGTGCTAATCAACAAAAGATACAAGAAACGTCGCCGGGTCCGGAGGAATATCAGTGTCATCGATAAAGGCCGGTGTGCGCTGCGCCGCTCAAATTGAGCAGTTTGTGAGCGATATCGAACGATGCATTTCCACAGCAGACCGGTTGGACCTTGGCCTAGTTGCTGCGCGATTGACCGATGTTCGCGAGCAAATACTGCTTCTTACGGATGCTGATGCACAGGCGAAACTGCATTCGGCATCAGGCTTGCCATCTCATTCGTCAAGGATGCAATAGCTTTCAGATTATTGCCCGACGCTTCGTCGCTCAGCAGATACGCCATCTTGTCAACGCCCAAGGGCGTCAGTTCGACAAAGACGCGGCGCCCGTCCCGACTATCCGCTATTTTGCGCGCAAATCCATCGCGCACAATCAGGTCCAAATAGCGCAGCATAGTTGTTTGTGGAACGCCTGCTACCAAACCTAAGGCAGTTGTGCTAACCGGCTGCTGCTTTAGGTGGGCGGCATAAAGATCAAGTAGAATGTCCCAGGCTGGATCTGAAAAATACCCGGCTGGAAACAGTTGGTCACGCCTTTGCTTGAATTCAATCTCTCCTTTGCAATATCTTCGCTCTACTGATCTGTTTAGCGTCTGGCTAACGCTTTCCTCCAGCTTCTGAACCAAGCGCAAAAGTTCTCGCAATTGCTGCTTTTCGCTCTCGGAATATATCATTATCCCTCCAAAGCCGTTGGGGAAACCCTCCACGTTGGTATATATGTCGACAGATCAACAATCGACATTTTTCTTGTCACGTAATTGCGGGACGGTAATTCCCCGTAGAACGATCTTGCAAAATTGCGGGAGCAAGCGCTACACGACTGTACCAAATTGAAACGAATGGATCGCGTTGCGCATGAAGTGATGCATGTAAGGCTGTTTTTCTGGGGGGGCGACCATGAGGCAGACAACCGGTGAAGTCACATTCTCCGATATCGCGTCAACCGAAGAAGTAATTGGCGCGTTTCAGAATGTCGCGGTGGGGATGGGAGTCAATCGGTGCGCTATCCTGGCGCCCCAGCCATTTCATTTCAGCGCCGCCACCGAAACATGCATTTTCCATTGGGGCCTCGATCACCAATGGGTGGCCAAATATCGTGCCATATTGGCGATGCGGATCGATCGCATTCCTGATGCAATAATCGATCGTGCGCGGCCGATCTTATGGCGTGACATGGCCAAGTGGTCAGCGATTTCCAACGAAAATATGCAGGTGCTGAACGAGTTCTTCAGCGCGCACGGCCAGGACGGAATTTCTATTCCGCTCTATGGCCCTTATGGGCATCAGGCCTTAATCTCGCTGTCCTTTGCGACACCAATTGAAAATGTTGATGAGCCTCGCGTGGTGGAATTGACCCGCGTCGCCATGCTCGCGCACCGGCAATATGTTATGTTGCAGCGCAAGAAACTTGTTCCCAGCCTCGCCCTGTCGGACCGCGAGCGACAGGTACTGGCACAGATAGCTGGTGGTTGCAGCAAGAAGCAGGTGGCCAGAAATCTTGGCCTGTCCGCAAGTAGCGTCGACACCTACCAACGGCGCATTTTCTTTAAATTGGAGGTTGAGGACCGCACATCTGCAGCGATCAAAGCCTTGTCAATGGGCCTTATCAAACTGTAATGTTTTGGAATATTGCTAGTGATTAACCATGATTGGTTAGAGTTCGGACAGGATTGGAACTCACCACTTTGCACCGAGTTATAGCTCAATCGCTCGGAAGGCAGAGATGGTTTTTCCCAAGCAAAACAGCTTTGCACATTACGCAGATCCGGAAGAGGTCATAGCCGATTTTCGGAGCGCGGCTGAGTCCATGGGTGCCACCAGGCTGAGTGTGACGGTGCCGGTTCCGTTTCATGCGTCAGCAAATGCCGGTACGTATTTTTACAATTGGAATTTTCTCGGTTCCTTAGCGGATCGATATCGCGATGCGCTGCGGCGCGGAACAGCTTTGATTCCCGACCTCATCATTGACGGTGGCAAGCCTGTGCTTTGGCGCGATATTGCAGATGGCGCCGCGTTCAATTTGTCGCCGGAACGGCGGAAAATTTTTCGGGATTTCGTGGGCCACCACACCGAGGACGGAGTTTCCATCCCGCTCTACGGACCATTTGGCCACCGCGCCCTGTTATCGATCACCTTTGCGCCACCCGTGACCGATCCTAGCGACAAGCGCATCGATGCAATCACGAGCTTGGGGACAGCGGCCTATGCGCGCTATGTCGAGCTGGTGCGGAAAAGCCAAATCAGGATAGTGAACCTGTCTGCCCGCGAGCAAGAAGTTCTGGCGCATGTGGCCGCCGGAAGGACAACCAAAGAGATGGCGCGCCTGATGGAGCTGTCTCCCTCGAGTGTGGACACATATTTGCGCCGGATATTCGAAAAGCTTGAGGTTGGTGATCGCACGGCCGCAGCGGTTAAAGCGCTGTCCCTGGGCTTGATCAAATTATAGGCACGCCTCGAGGTAGGGCTGATCGAACCCATATTGACGCGCTTTTTCGAGCGTATAGGGACGCAGCCCCATCGCGCGATACTCGCCGACAATCTTGCCGTCGGCCGATTCGTCAAGATATTCGAACTTGAACAGTTCCTGCGTCACAATCACGTCGCCTTCCATCCCGATGACCTCGGTGACGTTGGTCACGCGGCGCGAACCGTCGCGCAGACGCTTGATCTGGATGATGAGATCAACCGAATCGGCGATCTGCTTTGAAATCGCCTCCTTCGGAATTTTGATGTCGCCCATCAGCACCATATTTTCCATACGGCCAAGGCACTCGCGCGGTGAGTTGCTGTGCAGCGTACACATCGATCCATCGTGGCCGGTGTTCATCGCGGCGAGCAAATCGAAACATTCGGCGCCGCGAACCTCGCCCATGATGATGCGGTCGGGGCGCATACGCAGCGCGTTTTTGACGAGGTCGCCCATATGAATGGCGCCGTTGCCCTCTAGGTTCGCCGGGCGCGTTTCGAGCGGCAACCAGTGCGGCTGTTGCAGCCGAAGTTCGGCAGCATCCTCAATGGTGAGCACGCGTTCGCCGGGGTCGATCATTTTCGACAGCGCGTTGAGCATCGTCGTCTTGCCCGAACCGGTGCCGCCCGAAATCACGATATTGAACCGGCTGGCACCGGCGATCTTCAGCGCGGTGCACATTTTCTGACTCATCGCGCCCCATTGGCACAGCATGTCGAGCGTGATCGGCTTTTCGGAGAATTTACGAATCGAAATGGCGGTGCCGCGCAAGCTCAGCGGCGGGACGATCACATTGACGCGGCTTCCGTCCTTCAAACGGGCGTCGGCCAGCGGGGTGGTCTGGTCGACGCGGCGGCCGACCTGGTTGCAGATGCGCTGGGCGATCTGGAACAGATGCTGCTCGTCGCGGAACTGGATTCCGGAAAGCTGCAGCTTGCCCTCACGCTCGATATAGGTCTGGTAGGGACCATTGACCATGATGTCGCTGACCTTGGGATCCGACAGCAATTCTTCGAGCGGTCCGAACCCCAGCAGCTCGTCAACCAGCACTTTTTCCAGCGCAAATTGTTCGCGGCGGTTCAACGTGATGCGCAGCTCGGCGAGCACCTCAAGGATGATCGGGCGGAATTCTTCGGTCAGCTCGTCCTTCGACAGCGTGGCCGCCGCCTCGGGGTCGACGCGTTCGAGCAGGCGCGGCAACACCTGTTCCTTTATCTTGTGAACGCTGGCTTCGAACCCTTCAACCCGCGCGGGCTCCATCGCCTCGGCGGTGGAGCGCGCGTTCAGCCGGTCAATGGCATCGCTTTGGGGGTCAGCGGGACCGGCATCACTGATCGGCAGGGGAACGGCATCGAGCGCCGGGAACTGGGCACCGCCGGCAGGTGCGGCTGTGGCTCCCGCCGGGCCGCTGCCTTGCATCGGGCGGGCCACACCAAAGGCAGGGCGGCCAGCGGCTCCGGGGCGACGTCCAAATGCGCTCATCGTTTCCTATCCCGCTTCTTCAATCGATTAGACGGCTTGTGCCGCCAAAGTGCCGCACAAACCTCTCCGATAAAGGTGAATAAGCCGGAAACTTTGACATTATCCTAATGCACCTCCACTGCCCTTTACGAAGGATGAAATGACGCAAAAGATGGATATTCGCGCGGCCTGGCTGCTTGGTCTGAGCGGCTTTGCGTTGCTTTCGCTGGGCGACAGCGTGGTTAAATCCATCGCGGGTGAATGGCCGGGTACGGCGGCAGCGGCGCTGCGTTTTGCGTTGGGTGCGGCTGGACTGGGCGTGATTTTGTGGCTCCGCGAAGGCCGCGCCGGATTTGCTGCGCCACGTCTCGGGTTGCAGGCGGCGCGCGGCGCGGCGCTGGCGCTCGCTTCGTGCATGTTCTTCCTGGCGGTCTATGCCATGCCGCTGGCCGAAGCGACGGCGATCCAATTTGTCAGCCCAATGCTCACCGCGCTCCTGTCGGCGTGGTTGCTCCATGAACGCATCGGTGCGCGAACATGGGGCGCGATCCTGCTGGCCTTTGCTGGCGTGCTGATTGTCCTGCGTCCCAATGTCGCGGAATTGGGCCCCGCCGCGCTGCTGCCACTGGGCGCGGCGGTGGGGATGGCGGCGCTCGTCCTGCTCAACCGGCGCAGCGGCGCAGACGTAACGCCGCTCGCCGCGCAGTTCTTTGTCGCCGCTTTTGCCGCGCCATTTCTGCTGGTTGTTGCGCTGACGGGGCATGTCAGCGGGGCGGCGGGGCTGGTCATCGCCTGGCCCGACGCCGGCGTAGTGGCGCGCTGTGCGCTAGTTGCGGTGACTGCCTCGACCGCCCACTGGCTGCTCTATCGCGCCACGTTGCGCGCTTCGGGGGCGGCGATTGCACCGACTGTCTATATCCAGATTATTGCTGCCACGCTGATCGGCATTGTCTGGTTCGGCGACTGGCCCGATGCAGTGGCGATTTCCGGGACCGCGCTGATCATCGCCGCCGGGCTGTGGTTGTGGTATGGCGGACGCGCCGGGGGGCAGGAGGGCAAGTCATAATGCTGCGGATGATTGTGGTTGCAGGCGCGCTGGCGCTGGCCGCCCCGGTGCTGGCCAGCGAGCAGATGGCACTGCCCGACTGGTTGCACGGTGCCTGGAGCGAAGCACGCGAGGGCGGAAGGTGGGCCGACGAGTTTTGGACACCGCCGCGCGGGGGGCTGATGATCGGCGCAGCGCGGGTGGGCGATGGCGAACGGATCACGGTGTTTGAACATAGCCGGATCGTCCGAATGCCCGACGGCAATCTCGTGTTTATCGCCCAGCCCTTTGGCAACGCTGCGGCACATTTTCCGCTGGTGGCGTCGGGTGATCGCATGCTCGAATTCGCCAACCCGGCGCATGATTATCCGCAGCGCATCCGTTACTGGCGCGAAGGCAAAGAGCTGCGCGCGCGCGTGTCGTTGATGGACGGGACCAAGGCGATGGAATGGCGCTATCGCCCGATGGGCGCGCGGCCGGATTAGCTGCCTTCAGGCAGGGTTACTTCGGGCGGAACCGGATTCACCGTCGTCATGACGCGCAACTGCGATCCGGGCAGCGATCCCACGAACATGTTGATCAGAAACGGCTGGCCCGCGCCATCGACCTTCAGGAAGATGCGACGCTGGACATTCGGGGTTCGCTGCGAAGCGGAAACTTCTTTCCAGCCGCTGGCGACAAGCGCCGTCGCTGTGCCATCGCCGTTGGTCGCCGGGTCCTTGCTCAGCAAGATGGTGCGGCATCCAGGCATCCGGCCGCCTGCGGCAAAAACCACCACATCGTCCCCGCTCGCGCGCTGGCCGATAAACGAGTTCGAGATCAGGCCAGTTGCATCGCGCCCCAGCGCGTCATAGGCCGCTTTCTGCAGCCCGACTTCCAGCCCGGCATCGATCAGCACCTGATTGTCTTCGGCCAAGCCTTTTCCCAGCGTGATTTCGCCAGCCATCAGCCGGTAACAGCCGCGCAAGGTGGTCTCCGCGAGCGCTGCGCCGCTGTCCGGTGCTGCTTCCTGCGCGGTCAGCGGTTGCGCGGTCAGCGCCAGCACCGCCGCAGCGGCAGCGCGCTTAAGCGACAACCCGTTCGGCCAATATGGTCAGGCCCGTTTCGCTCACTTCGGCAAAGCCGCCCTTGACATTGATCACCTCGGGCGCGGCCCCGGCGCTGGCATATACCGCCACCGGCCCGTTGCGCAGCGTGGACATGAAGGGGGCGTGCCCCTCCAGCACCGAAAATTCGCCCTCGGTCCCCGGCACGGTGACCATATGGACGCTCTCGCTGCGCTCGAGGCGGGCGGGGGTGACGAGTTCGAATTTGAGGGGCACCTTATTGCTCCTGAAAAATGATCTGGAAAGTGGCTGACGGGGCGCCTTCACCCGCAGTGGTATTGATAAACCTGACCTGCACTTGCCCGCTGCTGGAATATCGCATCTTGAGCGCTTCCACCATTCCATTGTCGCGCGGCCCGGAGTTCGCTGGATCTGCTTCAAGGTCGAGACCGAGAGAGTAAACGCTCCCTCGCATCTGCCGATATGCTATGCCTGCTGAAGGTCCGGACGCTGTCACCTCACAAACCTTACCGGACACCCCCCCGACGGTTACTACTCCATCGCGGCGAGTTTGACGCAACCGAGAGAAACCGGGGAAGCCAACATTCTGGATGCTTTCCGGCTTCGCGACGAAACCCAAATCTCTCAAGTCAGCGCTATTCTCCAGCGTAGTCTCGCCATTCATTAGCTTTGGGCAAAAATCGTAGGCAATTTCACTGGCAAAATTGGGCAGATCCCGCAAAATTTCCCTTAGCTGAGCGGCCGTCGGATCAGCGGCTGCTAACAGCAAGTGCGGAAACCATGCGGCGAGATGCATTACGCCGCGTCCGCTGCCAGCTTCTGCGCTTTGGCAACCGCTTCGTCGATGCCGCCGACCATATAGAAGGCGGCTTCGGGCAGATGGTCATATTCGCCGTCGACCACCGCCTTGAACGATTTGATCGTGTCTTCGACCGCGACAAACTTGCCGGGGATGCCGGTGAACACTTCGGCGACGTGGAAGGGCTGCGACAGGAAGCGCTGGATCTTGCGCGCGCGCGCGACGGTCAGCTTATCTTCCTCGCTCAGCTCATCCATGCCCAAAATGGCGATGATGTCCTGCAGCGACTTATATTTCTGCAGCGTCTCCTGAACGCGGCGGGCGGTTTCATAATGTTCCTGACCCACAACGCGCGGTTCGAGCACGCGGCTGGTCGAATCGAGCGGGTCAACCGCGGGATAGATGCCGAGCTCCGAAATGGCGCGTGAGAGCACCGTGGTCGCGTCCAAGTGGGCGAAGGAGGTGGCGGGTGCGGGGTCGGTCAAGTCGTCCGCAGGCACGTAAATCGCCTGCACCGAGGTGATCGAACCCTTATTGGTCGAGGTGATACGCTCCTGCAGCGCGCCCATGTCGGTCGACAGGGTCGGCTGGTAGCCCACCGCCGAGGGGATGCGGCCGAGCAGCGCCGACACTTCCGAGCCCGCCTGGGTAAAGCGGAAGATATTGTCGACGAAGAACAGCACGTCCTGCCCTTCTTGGTCGCGGAAATATTCGGCCATGGTGAGGCCCGACAGCGCAACACGCGCTCGCGCGCCCGGCGGCTCGTTCATCTGGCCGAACACCAGCGCCACCTTCGACCCCTCGGGGGTCGGGTTGCCGTCGGCGTCCTTGGCGATAACGCCGGCATCGAGGAATTCGTGATAGAGGTCGTTGCCCTCGCGCGTGCGCTCACCAACGCCTGCGAAAACCGACACCCCGCCGTGGCCCTTGGCGATATTGTTGATCAGTTCCTGGATCAGCACGGTCTTGCCGACGCCCGCGCCGCCGAACAGGCCGATTTTGCCGCCGCGCGCATAGGGGGCGAGCAGGTCGATCACCTTGATGCCGGTGACCAGAATCGCCGCTTCGGTCGACTGGTCGACAAATTCGGGGGCCTTGGCGTGGATAGGGGCGAACATGTCGCTGCCCACCGGGCCGCGCTCGTCAATCGGATCGCCGACGACGTTCAAAATGCGGCCCAGCGTCATCGGACCCACCGGCACGGTGATCTGCGCGCCGCTGTCGGTCACTTCCTGCCCGCGGGTCAGCCCGTCGGTGGCGTCCATCGCGATGGTGCGCACGGTGTTTTCACCCAGATGCTGGGCCACTTCCAGCACCAGCCGGTTGCCATTGTTGGTGGTTTCCAGCGCCGACAAAATGGCGGGCAGTTCATTGTCGAAGCGCACGTCGACAACGGCGCCGATCACCTGCGCGATGCGGCCGACATTGTTGCTGGTTGCGGCTTTCGCGGCAGCGGGCTTCTTGGTTTTTGCGGCGGTGGCCATTTTCTGCTTCCTCGGTTGGAGACTTTAGAGCGCTTCTGCGCCTGCGATAATTTCGACGAGTTCGGTGGTAATCGCCGCCTGACGCTGGCGGTTGTAGACGATGGTCAGCTTGCTGATCAGGTCGCCCGCGTTGCGCGTCGCATTGTCCATGGCGGTCATCGACGCGCCCTGTTCGGACGCGGCATTTTCCAGCAGGCCCTTGAAAATCTGGATGGCGATGTTGCGGGGGAGCAGATCGGCCAGGATTTCCTCCTCGCCGGGTTCATATTCCACCGCAGCACCCGATGCGACCGGCGCATCGGCGGGCGGCGCGACGGGGACGATCTGCTGCCCCGTGGCTTCCTGCACCAGGGCCGATCGGAACTTGCTGAAGAACAGATGCGCCACGTCAAACGCGCCTGCGTCATACATGCTCATCAGCTGGTCGGCGATCGCGCGGGCCTGGACAAAGCCAATGTCGCGCAGGCCCGTCGTTTCATAATGTTCGGCAATCTGGCCGGGGAACAGCCGCGCAATCACCGGGCGGCCCTTGCGGCCGACCAGGAAGAAACGCACCGTCTTGCCCTCGGCTTGCAGGCTCAATGCCTTGTCGCGCGCCGCTTTCACGATGTTGCTGTTGAACGCACCGGCCAGGCCCCGGTCGCTGTTCATCACGACGAGCAGATGGACCTGATCCTTGCCCGTGCCGCGCAGCAGCTTCGGCGCGCTGTCGCCGCTGACCTTCGCGGCCAGGCTGGCGACCACGGCCTCCAGGCGCGCGGCATAGGGGCGTGCGGCCTCTGCCGCTGCCTGCGCCTTGCGCAGCTTGGCGGCGGCAACCATCTTCTTGGCCTTGGTGATCTTCTGGGTCGATTTGACCGAGGCGATCCGCCCTTTAAGTTCCTTAAGGCTAGCCATTTGTTTCTTTCATGTTCCCCGGCGCAGGCCGGGGTCCAGTGAGAATGGACGCTCTGGACCCCGGTTTGCGCCGGGGAACAGGCAATTTAAGCAAAAATCTTCGCAAACGCGGTCAGCGCATCGACCAGCCCGGCCTTCGCCGTGTCGGTCAAATCGCGCGTGTCGCGGATTTCCTTGAGCACGCCGGCATGGTCGCTGCGCAGATAGGCGAGCATCGCCTGTTCATAGCGCGTCACATCGGCGACCGGCACGGCGTCGAGATAGCCGTTGGTGCCCGCGAAGATCGAAGCGGTCTGTTCTTCGAACGGCATCGGCTGGAACTGCGCCTGCTTCAAAAGCTGGGTCAGGCGCGCGCCGCGGTTGAGCAGCTTCTGCGTCGAGGCATCAAGGTCCGACCCGAACTGCGCAAAAGCTTCCATTTCGCGGTACTGGGCCAGCTCCAATTTGATCGAGCCCGACACCTTCTTCATCGCCTTGGTCTGCGCCGCCGAACCCACGCGCGACACCGAAAGACCGACGTTAATCGCAGGACGGATGCCCTGATAGAAGAGGTTGGTTTCGAGGAAAATCTGGCCGTCGGTGATCGAAATCACGTTGGTCGGGATATAGGCCGACACGTCGCCCGCCTGCGTTTCGATGATCGGCAGCGCGGTCAGGCTGCCATTGCCGTTGGCGTCGTTCATCTTCGCCGCGCGCTCGAGCAGGCGGCTGTGCAGATAGAACACGTCGCCGGGATAGGCTTCGCGGCCCGGCGGGCGGCGCAGCAGCAGCGACATCT
>CAYNXF010000013.1:0-94971 GCA_964401155.1 uncultured Sphingopyxis sp. | reverse complement strand
CCAGCCCGGAGCGCATCCGCTCGTGGTCGTTCGGCGAGATCAAGAAGCCCGAAACAATCAACTATCGCACGTTCAAGCCCGAGCGTGACGGCCTGTTCTGCGCACGCATCTTTGGCCCGATCAAGGATTATGAGTGCCTGTGCGGCAAATATAAGCGCATGAAGTATAAGGGCATCGTTTGCGAAAAATGCGGTGTCGAAGTCACGGTCACGAAAGTGCGCCGCGAGCGCATGGGCCACATCGAGCTGGCCGCGCCGGTCGCGCACATATGGTTTCTGAAGTCGCTGCCCAGCCGCATCGGCCTGCTGCTCGATATGCAGCTCAAGCAGCTCGAGCGCGTGCTCTATTTCGAGGCCTATATCGTTCTTGAACCCGGCCTGACGCCGCTGGAGAAATTCCAGCTGCTGACCGAAGACGAATTGCTCGATGCGCAGGACGAATATGGCGAAGACGCGTTCAGCGCCGGCATCGGTGCCGAGGCGATCCGCGTGCTGCTTGAACAGCTCGATCTGCAGACCGAGCGTGAGGATTTGCTGAAGGAGCTGGCCGAGACCAAGTCGGAGCTGAAGCCCAAGAAGATCATCAAGCGGCTGAAGGTTGTTGAAAGCTTTATCGAAAGCGGCAACCGCCCTGAATGGATGGTGCTGCAGGTCATTCCGGTGATCCCGCCCGAGCTGCGCCCGCTGGTGCCGCTGGATGGCGGCCGTTTCGCGACGTCGGATTTGAACGATCTCTACCGCCGCGTCATCAACCGTAACAATCGGTTGAAGCGGCTGATGGAACTGCGCGCGCCTGACATCATCGTGCGCAACGAAAAGCGCATGCTGCAGGAAGCCGTTGATGCGCTGTTCGACAACGGCCGCCGCGGTCGTACCATCACCGGCGCCAACAAGCGCCCGCTGAAGTCGCTGTCCGACATGCTCAAGGGCAAGCAGGGTCGCTTCCGTCAGAACCTGCTCGGCAAGCGCGTCGACTATTCGGGCCGCTCGGTGATCGTGACCGGTCCGGAGCTGAAGCTGCACCAGTGCGGCCTGCCGAAGAAGATGGCGCTCGAGCTGTTCAAGCCGTTCATCTACTCGCGTCTCGACGCCAAGGGTCTGTCGATGACCCTGAAGCAGGCGAAGAAGTGGGTCGAGAAGGAGCGCAAGGAAGTCTGGGACATCCTGGACGAGGTGATCCGCGAACACCCGGTGCTGCTGAACCGCGCGCCGACGCTGCACCGTCTGGGAATCCAGGCGTTCGAGCCGGTGCTGATCGAGGGCAAGGCGATCCAGCTGCACCCGCTGGTCTGCTCGGCATTCAACGCCGACTTCGACGGTGACCAAATGGCCGTGCACGTCCCGCTGAGCCTTGAAGCGCAGCTGGAAGCGCGCGTGCTGATGATGTCGACCAACAACATCCTCAGCCCTGCCAACGGCAAGCCGATCATCGTGCCGTCGCAGGACATGGTGCTGGGCCTCTATTATCTGACCATGGAGCGCGAAGGCGAGCCGGGCGAAGGGATGATCCTGTCCGACCTTGCCGAAGTGCATCAAGCGCTGTTCACCGGTGCGGTGACGCTGCACAGCAAGATCACCAGCCGCGTGCCGCAGACCGACGAGGCGGGCCGCGAATATATGAAGCGGTTCGAAACCACGCCGGGCCGCATGCTGATCGGCGAATGTATGCCGAAATCGCACACTGTTCCCTTCGAGCTGGTCAACCGCCTGCTCACCAAGAAGGAAATCGGTGACGTGATCGATCAGGTCTATCGCCACACCGGTCAGAAAGAGACGGTGCTGTTCGCCGACGCCATCATGGCGCTTGGCTTCCGGCACGCCTTCAAGGCTGGTATCAGCTTCGGCAAGGACGACATGATCATTCCGGCCTCAAAGGAAGGCATGGTCAACGAAACCCGCGCGCTGGTGAAGGATTTCGAGCAGCAGTATCAGGACGGTCTGATCACGCAGCAAGAAAAATATAACAAGGCAATTGATGCCTGGTCGCAGTGCGGCGACAAGGTCGCGACCGCGATGATGGACGAAATCCGCGCCACGCCGAAGGATGAGAATGGGCGGATGAAGCCCGTCAACTCCATCTATATGATGGCGCACTCGGGCGCGCGTGGCAGCCAGGCGCAGATGAAGCAGCTTGCGGGCATGCGCGGATTGATGGCCAAGCCGTCGGGCGAGATTATCGAAACGCCGATCATCTCGAACTTCAAGGAAGGCCTCACCGTGCTCGAGTATTTCAACTCGACCCACGGCGCGCGCAAGGGCCTCGCCGATACGGCGCTCAAGACGGCGAACTCGGGTTACCTGACCCGCCGTCTGGTTGACGTGTCGCAGGACTGCGTGGTGATCGAGGATGATTGCGGCACGACCCGCGGCCTCGAAATGCGGGCCATCGTGCAGGGCGGCTCGGTCATCGCATCGCTGGGCGAGCGCGTGCTCGGCCGCACCGTGATGGAAGATGTCACCGACAAGGATGGCAAGGTGCTGGCAGCTGCCGGCACGCTGCTCGACGAAGCGGCTGTCGCCGTGATCGAGGCGGCCGAAGTGCAGGCCATCAAGATCCGCTCGCCGCTGGTGTGCGAATCAACGCTGGGCGTGTGCGGCAAATGCTATGGCCGCGACCTTGCGCGCGGGACGCCGGTGAATATCGGCGAAGCGGTCGGCGTGATTGCGGCCCAGTCGATTGGTGAACCTGGCACTCAGCTGACGATGCGGACCTTCCACATCGGCGGCGCGGCGCAGGTCAACGAACAGTCGAACCTGGAAAGCGTGGCCGATGGCACCATCGAATATCGCGACATGGCGACCATCGTCGACAGCCGCGGCCGCCGTTTGGCGCTGTCGCGCTCGGGCGAGCTCGCGATCATCGACGCCAACGGGCGCGAGCGTGCGGTCCACAAGCTGCCCTATGGTGCTGCGATTATGTTTGCCGATGGTGCGAAGGTGAAGAAGGGCGAACGGATTGCCGAATGGGATCCGTTCACCATGCCGCTGATCACCGAAAAGCCGGGTGTGGTGAAATATCAGGATCTGGCCGAGGGCAAGACGCTGGTCGAACAGGTCGACGAAGCCACCGGTATCGCCCAGCGCGTCGTGATCGAATATCGTTCGGCAGGCCGCGGCAAGAAGGAAGACCTGCAGCCGCGCCTGACCCTGCTCGACGAAGCGAGCGGTGAAGCGGCACGCTATCTACTCGCGGTCGGCACGATGTTGTCGGTCGAGGACGGACAGGAAGTGGCGGCGGGTGACGTCCTGGCGCGTGTGACCCGCGAAGCGGGCAAGACGCGTGACATCACCGGCGGTCTGCCGCGCGTCGCCGAACTGTTCGAAGCGCGTATCCCGAAGGACAATAGCGTCATCGCCAAAATCTCTGGCCGCGTCGAATTCGTCAAGGATTACAAGGCAAAGCGCAAGATTGCGATCGTCCCGGAAGAGGGCGATGCTGTCGAATACCTCATCCCTAAGTCCAAGGTACTTGAAGTGCAGGAAGGCGACTATGTGAAGCGCGGCGACGCGCTGATCAGCGGTTCGCCCAACCCGCACGACATTCTTGACGTCATGGGTGTAGAGGCGCTGGCCGAATATCTGGTGGCGGAGATCCAGGAAGTCTATCGACTGCAGGGCGTGAAGATCAACGACAAGCACATCGAGGTGATTGTGCGCCAGATGCTGCAGAAGGTCGAGATCACCGACGGCGGTGACACGACGTTGCTGCCCGGCGAACAGCTCGACTATCTGGAGATGATGGAAGTCAACGCCAAGCTGCCCAAGGGCGGGCAGCCGGCGGTGGGTAGCCCCGTGCTGCTCGGCATCACCAAGGCGAGCCTGCAGACGCGCAGCTTTGTCTCGGCGGCGTCATTCCAGGAAACCACCCGCGTGCTGACCGAAGCGTCGGTGCAGGGCAAGGTCGACATGCTCAACGGCCTGAAGGAAAACGTCATCGTTGGCCGTCTGATCCCGGCGGGCACCGGCGCAGCCATGAACCGTGCGCGCGTGACGGCTTCGTCGCGCGATGCGGCGCTGCGGGCAGCGATGCGTGCAGCCAATCAGGCCAGCCTGATCGCGCCACAAAGCGCAGCCGAGGAGCATGCCGCCGAACTGGCACAGGGTCCCGAGGCGGCGATTGGCGACGATCCGCTGGGCGCGGTGCAGGGTGAGGATTTCACCACCGATGATGTGGTGGTGCTCGACCGGCCCGAGGGTGAGGGCGACGACGAGGCGTAATCGCCGCATCAGACCTGAAGACTTGTAAAGGCCCGCTGGTTTGACCAGCGGGCCTTTTTCGTTTTGGGAGATTAGTCGGCGATGATCGCGATGGCGATATAAAGGAGCAGCGGCAGGCCAAAGCCCAGCAGCGTCAGGCCGACGAACGCGATACGCGTCCACATGACATCGAAGCCGAACTGGTCGGCGAGGCCCGCACACACGCCGAAGGCCATGCCATTAACGCGATTCTTGCGGAAACCCTGTTTCATCTTCTTGGTCCTTTGTGTTTGGTTTCTGGGTGGAAACCGTCCGGTCAAACGACCAGACGGCCCACATTGTCGACGCCCATCGCGGCGGCCATCATGACCGAGGCATAGAGCGAAACGAAAGCGGCAACCGCCAGGCTGCGGACCGCGTCGAGGTTGATGCGTGACATAATCATTTTCTTCCTTTCCAGTTGTGGGCGGGGCCATCCCGTCCATGCCAAGGGTAATGCAGGAGCCGTGCCAAATTCATTCATTGGCAGTTAAGCGGGGTTTTTTGGACCAGAATTTGTCGTTTACGCGAGAAAAATGCGCTGAAACCGAAAAAAATCCCGTCCGTTGGCGTCAAATACGATAGCATATAGTTTCAAGTGGGCAAAAGATGGGCCTCATCATCGGCGCGCGATGCTGCTAGGCAGGGCGGAGTATGGCCATCGCCCGCTTGTCTCTCACCAATTTCCGCAACCATGCCGCGCTTGAATTGAGCGCCGGTCCGGGGCTGGTGGCGCTCTATGGTGCCAATGGTGCAGGCAAGACCAATATATTAGAGGCGTTGTCGTTGCTGGCACCCGGGCGCGGGCTGCGCGGGGCGGCCCTGCCCGACATGGCGCGCGATGGGCAGGAGGCGGGCTTCGCCGTTTTCGCCGACTGGACGACGGACGAAGGCAGCGTCGCGGTTGGCACCGGCGTGACCGGCGATCGCCCGACGCGGCGGCAGGTACGCATCAATGGAGCGGCGGCAGCGGCATCGTCGCTCGGCGAATGGTTGGCGGTGTTGTGGCTGACCCCGGCGATGGACCGCTTGTTTATGGATAGTGCAGGCGCGCGGCGGCGCTTCCTCGACCGGTTGGTGCTGGCGTTGGAACCGGGGCATGCCGTGCACAGCAATCGACTAGAGGCGGCACTGCGCGCCCGAAACAAGCTGCTAAATGATCCAGGCGGTTATGATGTGGGGTGGATGACGGCGCTGGAGGGGCAGATAGGCGAGCATGGCGCTGCGGTGGATGCGGCACGGCTGCACACCATCGCTGCGCTTGGGCGCCAATTGGCGATAGCAAGCGATGGCGACGATTTTCCCGTGCCGCAGCTCAAACTGGTCGCCGGAGAGGGTGTTGAGCGCATAGCGACGTGGGACGCTGCGGAACTTGCGGCGACATTAGCGGCGAGGCGCACCATCGACGCGAACGCGGGCCGGACAACCCGCGGCCCGCATCGGGACGACCTGTTGGTTTATCACCGCGCAACTGGTCGCGCGGCGGAACGCTGTTCGACCGGAGAACAGAAAGGTCTGCTGCTTGCGATGATCCTCGCGCATACCGATTGTGTGGCGCGCGCGCGGGGCACTCGACCCCTACTGTTGCTGGACGAAGTATCGGCCCATCTCGATCCCGCGCGGCGTGGGGCGCTCTATGCAAGGCTTGCGGCGGGGGGTGGCCAGTGCTGGCTGACCGGGACCGAGGCGTTGCTGTTTGACGAGATGCCGGGTCCCGTGACGCGCTATGCCTTGGATGCGGGGGGTATTCGCGCCGCCTAGAGGATGTCGTGGACGACATCCTGCGGGCGGCACAAGCGCACGCCCTTTTCGGTCTCGACAAAAGGCCGGTTCACATAGGCTGCGTTGGCGACCATCGCGCTAATGATCGCATCATCATCCATTTGGGCAAGCCCGCGTTCGTCGGCGTCGGTGCCGCGCAGACGAAGCGCCTGTGCCGGGGTCAGACCCGCATCGGCGATCAGCTGTCGCAGCTTTGCTTCGGCATAGGGCGACTTTAGATATTCGATGACGGTCAATTCCACTCCCTGAGTGGCCTGCAATATCTCAAGCGTCTTGCGCGAGGTGCCGCAGCCGGGGTTGTGCCAGATGGTCGCTTGCATCGCGGCTTAGTAGCAAAAGCCCTCACCGCGGTGAACCAGCAATTTTTTTTGCACTTGCGACCTATTCGCATCTTGCCATTGCGAATTATTCGCATTAGTCGATTTGCAGCCGCAGGGGTGGCTTTAGAAAGCGACGTTTTTTCCATGATCCGAATGACCTTGTCCGCCATTTTGCTGGTCGGCACCGCAATGCCTGTGCTGGCTGCAGACACCGGCCTACCTGCTGGGGACGTGGGCGGCGTCGCAGCGTTGGAAGTGGCCGACGGGCGCGAGATTATCGTCACTGGCACGCTTGACGGTTATCGCACCATCGAAACGACGACCGGGACCAAGACCAACACGCCGATCATCGACGTCCCGCAATCGATTACCGTGGTGACCGAAGCACAGCTGGAGGATCAGGCGATCCGATCGATGACCGATCTGGCGCGGCTGGTGCCCGGAGTGTCGGCGGGGCAAGGCGAGGGGCACCGCGATCAACTGACCTTTCGCGGCAACAATTCGACGGCCGATTTCTTCGTCGATGGCCTGCGCGACGACGTCCAATATTACCGCAGCTTCTATAATATCGAGCGGGTCGAGGTGCATAAGGGGCCAAACGCGATGGTGTTCGGGCGCGGCGGCGGCGGCGGGCTGATCAACCGCATCACCAAGGGCGCGCTGGTCGGCGAAAACCGGGCCGAAGCGACGGCCTCGCTCGACAGCTTTGGTGCCTGGTATCTGGCGGGTGATGTCAATGCGACGCTGGGGACGGCGGCGGGGCTGCGCATCAACGCATTTTATGAATCGCTGGATAATCATCGCGATGCCTTTTCGGGGGAGCGCTACGCCGTAAACCCGGTGGTCGGGGCCGAACTTAGCGAGACAGTGAAGGTCGAGCTGGGCTATGAATATGTGCGTGACGACCGCGTGGTCGATCGCGGTGTGCCCGGGCAGTTCGTCGGATCGCTCGCGGCACCGACCACGCCGCTTACAGGCTTTCGGGACACCTTCTTTGGCGTGCGCGGGGTGAACAACAGCGATCTGGAAGCGCATATCCTGCGCTTTCGCGGCGAGGCGGCGTTAACCGACACGCTGACGCTTAGCGCGCAGGCACTATATGGCGACTATGACAAAATTTATCGCAACGTCTTTGCCGCTACCGCCGTGAATCGCAGCGGTGCGGTGCCAACGGTGGGCATCGAGGCCTATGCCGACCCGACGCAGCGTGAGACGTTTATTGCGCAAAGCAATCTGGTGTGGCG
Organism: uncultured Sphingopyxis sp.; assembly: GCA_964401155.1. Taxonomy (GTDB): domain Bacteria; phylum Pseudomonadota; class Alphaproteobacteria; order Sphingomonadales; family Sphingomonadaceae; genus Sphingopyxis. Next base: position 87,390 of record CAYNXF010000013.1, on the reverse strand, counting down.
CGGGTCGACCGGCGGTATCGACCATGTGCTGCTGGTCGGGGCCGAGTTTACCGCGCAAGACACTTATAACGAGCGGATCAATGGGTTTTTCGGCGGTGGTCTGGCCTCTGCCAATCGGCGTGTAACGGTGAATTTGACCGATCCGCTGAGCATTCCGACGCCTTTGTTCGTTGCCGGACCGACCGGCAACAGCAACCGGGCAGTGACCAGCGATCTGTCGCAGCTGTCGCTCTATATTCAGGACCAGATTAGCTTTGGCGAGATGGTCGAGGTAATCGCCGGGCTGCGCTATGACCGGTTTGACCTGACCGCGACCAATTTGTTCACGGGCGCTGAATTTGCGCGGACCGATGATCTATGGTCGCCGCGCGTGGGGCTGGTGTTCAAGCCAGACGCCAAGGCGTCAATTTATATCAGCTATGCCAAAAGCTTTCTGCCGCAATCGGGTGACCAGTTTACCGGGCTTGACCTAACGAGCGCCGCGCTGGAGCCCGAGGAGTTCGATAATTATGAGTTTGGGGTGAAATGGGACGTCGCCAGTGCCCTGTCGCTGACCGCCGCCCTGTTCCAGCTTGATCGGTCGAACACCCGCGCGCCGGGCGCGGTTGCGGGCACGGTCGTGCTAACCGGCGAACAGCGCAGCAAGGGGTTTGAACTGGGGCTGACCGGAAAAATCACGCCAATCTGGCAGATTGCGGCGGGATATAGCTATACCGATGCCGAGATCACGGCGACGACCAGTGCCGCCCCAGCGGGCCGCCGTGTGGCGCAAGTGCCGCGCCACCAGCTGAGCTGGTGGAACCGTATCGAGGTGAACGATGTGCTGGGCATCGGACTTGGTGCCTATCACCAGTCGCGCAGCTTTGCCTCGATCAGCAACGCGGCCGTTATCCCCGCCTACACGCGGGTTGATGCCGCATTGTTCGTTGCCATCAGCGAGCGGATCGACCTCCAGCTGAACGCCGAAAACCTGCTGGGCGAGCGCTATTTCCCCTTTGCGCATAACGACAATAATTTCTCGACCGGCGCTCCGTTCAACGTGCGTGGAACGGTGCGGGTGAAATTCTAGGTTCGGTTCGTGGCGGAATAAGCACATTTGCTCGCAGTTAACGCTGCGGCAACTTGAGCTTTGATACCATCACCGCTTGATGCACGGTAGCAAGATGCCGTGCAAAGACGGTGCGGAGGGTCATGGTCGCGAAATTGCCAGTTGCACGCAGAACAATGCTGGGGAGCCTCGGTGCGATGGTCGCCGGAGCAGCGCTTCCCGCACGGGCGGAGATTTTCAGTCCGTTCGGCGCGATGCCGCAGACCTTCGATCCTGTGGCGGTGGCACGCGAGCAGCTTGCGCGCCACGGGCAAAATATCGCGCTGACCGACCGCGTTGGTGTGGTCGATTTCGGCCAACCTTCGCGCGCGCCGCGCTTTGCGCTGGTCGATATGATCAAGGGCGCGGTACAATATTTTCCGGTGACACATGGACGAGGGTCTGACCCCGAGCATGACGGGTGGCTCAAAAACTTCTCCAACCGCATCGGCAGTCTGGCAACGTCTCGCGGAGCCTATCGCACTGCTGACTATTATTGGGGCGCCAACGGATCGTCGATGCGCCTGCACGGGCTGGAATATGACAACAGCAATGCCTTAGCGCGGGCCATTGTCGTGCATGGGGCCTGGTATGCCGAACCGACGCTGATTTCCGAGCAGGGCAAGTTGGGGCGCAGCGAGGGCTGTTTTGTATTCGGCGCCGACCTGTTGCCCGAGATCATGTACAAACTGGGCCCGGGCCGCTTGTTGGTGGCCGATCGCTATAGTGCGCCAGCGGTCCCGCCGCCTGCGCCGCTCGATCAGAGCAATGTGGTGCTGGCCGCGAGCGGGCTGACCCTACCCTAACGCCCAACCGGTGCTGGCGTGACCGCTGGCTCCGCTTTCGCCAACACCGTCGCCGCTGGCCGACCGGGCTTGGCAAAGCTGGCAATGACCGGCGTGTCGCGCTCGTAGAGGTCCTTATAGGTCGCCAGTTTGCCGTCGCTGGTGGGCGCGACGGTCCAATAGGCGACATAGACCGGGAAGGGCTCCTCAAAGGCGAAGCGCGTGGTTTCACCGCTCGCGTAAGCCTCGCCAAAGGCCTCCGGCGTCTGACCACCGAACAAGACAGCCATCAGTCCGGAAAAATGCAATGCGCGTTCGGTGCGGATGCAGCCATGGCTGAAGGCACGCTCGGCGGCCGCAAATGCGCCCTTGGACGGTGTATCGTGCAGATAGATGGCGTGCTCGTTGAGCATTTCCATCTTCATCATGCCCAGCGCATTGCCGGGCCCCGGCTTTTGGGTGACGAACAGATTTTTGCCCGTCCCAGTCCAGGTATAGCCCTGCGCGCGCGCCGCCGCTGGATTGCTCGCGATGGTGGCACCGATGCCTTCGTTGATGATGCTGCGCGGCAATTTCCAGTCGGGGTTGATGATGATGCCTGTCGCCATCGGGTTGAGCTGCGGCGTCGCGGTTTTGACGGCGCCGACCACGGCCTTGTGCGTCGCAATCACGGTGCCGCCATGCACCACCCGAGTCATATATTCGGGTACATTGGTGACGACATATTTTTCGCCCAGGGTGCGCGGCATCCAGCGCCAGCGTTCCATGTTGACGCGGATACGATCGGCGGCGACCTTGTCCTTCGCCTTGGGAAGGGCGGCTTTCAGCGCCGCAAAACTGGGGTGTTCGGGGCTGAGGCTCGCCAGTTTGCCGGGCACGTCATTGCCGTTTAGCGCAGCGACCAGCAGCGGCACCAGCGGTGTGGTGTCGGCGTCATGGTCCTTCATAAACCATTGTTTGCGCGCGGCATTGGGTGTGCGCCCATCGCGCAGGTGGGTGGCGAGCAGCAGGAAGCTGTCGGTCGCCGCCGCGTTGAGCACATCACCGTTGCCGCCCACGATCGCCGCCGCCAGCTTTTCGGGGGCGTAGTCGGCTGGGAACAGCCCGTCGGATCCGGCGGCCTCGATGGCACGCAGCAGGGCGGTGGCGTTTTCGGCGCTCCAGTCCGGGATTTGGATGGCAGCAGCCGGGGCCACTTCGGGGGCCTTGTCTTCGACCACATCGGGGACGATTACGCGTTCGCCCTCTGGGTCGATATTGGGCCCGCGCAGCTGTGCCGACGCAGTGCCACCGAGCAGGAGCATTGCAAAAGTGAAACCAAGCGGGCGAGCGAGAAGTGCAGTGCGCATCATGCTTCAACCATTAACCCAGGCCTCAGGTTCCGAAAAGATGCCTTTGCGCAATTTTACGTCGCGGTTTCCTGTTCCGCCAACCACTGTTCGAGCCATTTGATCGTATAATTGCCATTGATGACGTCGGGATCGGACAACAGCGCCTGATGCAGAGGGATGTTGGTCTTGACGCCGCTCACCACCATTTCCTCCAGCGCACGGCGCATCCGCATCATGCAGCTTTCGCGGCTGCGCCCATAAACGATCAGCTTGCCGATCATGCTGTCGTAATAGGGCGGAATGGAATAGCCGGCATAGAGGCCGCTATCGACACGAACGTGCATACCGCCGGCGGGGTGATAGGCGGTGACTTTGCCCGGCGAGGGCATGAATGTGCGCGGATCTTCGGCGTTGATACGGCATTCCATGCTGTGGCCGCGGAACTCCAGATCCTCTTGGGCAACCGAAAGCCCGCGACCGTCCGCGATGCGAATTTGCTCTCTGACGAGGTCGAAACCGGTGATCATTTCGGTGACGGGATGTTCCACCTGGATGCGGGTATTCATTTCGATGAAATAGAATTCGCCATTTTCCCACAGGAACTCGATGGTCCCCGCGCCGCGATAGCCCATTTTCGCCATTGCGGCGGCGACGATGCCGCCCATGCGCGCGCGTTCGTCAGCCGAAATGACCGGCGAGGGGGCTTCCTCCAGCACCTTTTGGTGCCGCCGCTGGAGCGAGCAATCGCGTTCACCCAGATGAATGGCGTTGCCCTTGCCATCGCCAAATATCTGAAATTCGATGTGGCGCGGATTGCCGAGATATTTTTCCATATAGACTGTGGGGTCGCCGAACGCGGCCTCGGCTTCCGAAGATGCTTGCCCCATCAGGCTTTCGAGGCTGTCCGCATCGGGCACCACCTTCATGCCGCGCCCGCCGCCGCCCGATGCCGCCTTGATCAGGACGGGATAGCCGATTTCCTCGGCCATGGCGCGGCATTCGGCGCCATAGGTGACGGCGCCAGGCGAGCCGGGGACCACCGGCATGCCGAGCTCCACGGCGGTGCGCTTGGCCTCCACCTTGTCGCCCATGGTACGGATATGTTCGGGCTTGGGGCCGACAAAAACGATCTTATGCGCTTCGATAATCTCGGCAAAGCGGGCGTTTTCGGACAGGAAGCCATAGCCTGGATGGATGGCATCGGCGTGCGTCACCTCGGCTGCCGAAATGATTGCCGGGATGTTGAGATAACTGTCCTTGGCCGCAGGTGGGCCGATGCACACTGCTTCGTCGGCCAGCCGGACGTGCATGGCGTCGGCGTCGGCAGTGGAATGCACCGCGACGGTCTTGATGCCCATTTCATGGCAAGCGCGGTGGATGCGCAGCGCAATCTCGCCGCGATTGGCGATCAGGAGTTTTTCGATGGACACGGCGCGTCAGGCAATCGTGAAGAGCGGCTGGTCAAATTCGACCGGCTGGCTGTTTTCGACATGCACGGCCTTGAGCGTGCCGCCCTTGGGCGCCGTGATCGGGTTCATCACCTTCATCGCCTCGATGATCAGGATGGTGTCGCCCTCGGCCACCGCCGCGCCGATGGCCGCAAAGGGCGCGGCACCCGGTTCGGGCGAGAGATAGACGGTGCCGACCATCGGCGATTTGGTCGCACCAGCGAAGGCATCGGCCGCGGGTGCAGCAGGGACGGAAGGTGCCGCGGCAGCGGCGGGCGCCGCTGGCACAGGCGCAGCTGCCACCGCGACTGGCGCAGCCACGGCGGTCATGGTGCGGGCGACGCGGATCTTGCGCTCCCCATCTTCGACCTCGATTTCGCTGAGACCGGTGGCATCGAGCATTTCGGCGAGTTCGCGGATATAGCCCGGATCGATGTTGATGCCGTGCGCCTTGTGGTCGGCCATGTGCAGTTCCTGTTTTGTGGGTCGCAGGCCCCGGCCCGCGACGCGCCCCGTTTGTGCGTCCCCTATTGTCAGAGAGCGGCGGCGGCGTCCAGCGCCAGCGTATAACTGTCGGCCCCGTGTCCGGCGACAACGCTGTGCGCGGCCATGCCGATGTAGCTCACATGTCGGAATGGCTCGCGCGTTGCTGGGTCCGAGAGATGCACCTCGATCACCGGCACGCTGATCGATTTGATCGCATCGTGCAGCGCAATCGACGTGTGGGTATAGCCGCCCGCGTTGAGCAGCACCGCCTTCGCCCTGGCAAAATGCGCCTCGTGCAGCCAATCAATCAGCACGCCTTCATGGTTCGACTGGCGGCAATCAACACGCACGCCGAGGCGAGTGGCCTGTTCGGTCAGGCGGCCCGCGATTTCGTCGAGCGTGGTCGTGCCATAAACCTCGGGCTCGCGCGTGCCGAGCAGATTGAGGTTGGGGCCGTTGAGGACGTAGATGAGGGGGGTGGGCATGGCTTTCCTATATGTGCGCCCGAATGCGATGCAATCAGCTTTTCCGTGTCTTCCCCATTACCGTTTTTTCGATACGAGCTCCGCTCGCCGCTTTCCAGCAAGCGGAACAAAGCGGTCAGGAATGTCGCGCGCTACGCGGTCATATGCTGCGCGGACATCGGGGCGCATCAACAGAGCGTCACGTAGCGTTGGTATACGAGATTGGGTGTAGAAAAGCTGGAAGCCTGAGGATTGTAGCGTGTTGGCCATGCCATCAGACGCAGATGGATCGTTGAGTGCCTCTATGACGAACTGCGCGGCGCGATCAGGCTGGCCGGCGCAAATCATTGCCGTTGCCGCCGCCTCATAACTTTCCTTCCGGTGTTCAACAATCGCGGCAATGATCGCGCTGGCTTCGCCCTGTCGTTGCAACCCTTCAAGCGCACAAACCTTGTCACGCCGAACCAACATCTTGGCATAAGGACTGCCAGATTTGGATGCGATTTGCTCCGCCAGATTTGCAGCCTGTAAGCCTTTTTCCAGCTTGCCCAACTCCAAGAGCCGAGATGCTCGGTTGATAGCAAAATTGACGAGCCAACCGTTAGTTTCGGGATTGTATGGTATCGCGACCAAATGATCGAACAGTGCCTCTGCTTCGCTTTCCCGTCCCAGAACGTCCAACGCATACGCCTTTACGTTGAGTGCCCACGCGTCCTCAGAAGTTGCCCTTAGGATCTCTTCAGCCCCATCACCAAAGCTAGAAACGTGCACGATCACATCTTCAAACTTCCCTGCAAAGTGGAGGGAATGCGCGAGTTGCTGAAAGGCCTTGCGATTGTTTGTATCCGCGGCGAACCGGACACGGTCCGCAGCTACTCGGTCGTTGATGATTGTTGCTAGGTTGTCGCCCGCAGTCCTCTCGATTTCCGGCCAGATCGGTTCAAATCGCCGCGCTGACAACAAGGTCGTAATGGTTGAAGGCTCCCTCAGCCGACCGAGCAATTCGACACTTCGGTCAAAGCGGCCCTTGCGCGCCTCCCCATCAATTACGGTCTTCGCGACAAATGATGTAATGTCTGGCGAGATGCTCGCGGCGCTAGGTAAGTCGGCCAAGGCCAAAGCAGTGGTCAATGCGAGATCATGCTGATTGCGTTCGTCTAGATCGCGGAAGAAGTAATAATATTCTTCATCGGCAATCTCGCGTATTTGTGTACTGTCGCCAGCACTTGCCAATGTTAGTAGACGCTTTGCTGCATCGACGTCATTTTCCGCATATCTGGACACATAGAATCCAGCAGTCCCAAAACTGCGGCCTGACATCTGCTCAATTTCTATCATCAGGGCGTGTGCGACAGCCCAACTTTCGCTTGCGACCGCGCACTGAAAGTCGGACGAAAGTTTTTGAGCATTTGTTATGTGTGAAAAAGCAGGCCGCTTGAGCATCTCGCCCAGCAATGGGCTGATTTCTTCGCAGAAATTTCTCGGATCGCGGGTCAGTGCTTCGTCAAAACGCGCCGATATCTCTTTGTCGCTAAGTGACCCGAATTCCGATGGAGTTTGGGCAAGGAGTGAAGTGCTGGCCGCACAAGCCAAAACGCCCAGCAGCAACCGCGTCGCAATTTTCATGAAGACCTCGCTCGGGTGAAGCCGGATGGGCTCCCCCGCTTGCTAGCCAGTCGCTCTGGCCTTGGCTATAGGCTTCGCTGTGCACGAAACACGGTGAAACTCGCGGCCGTAGGACGGTTTTACGGCCGGACCGCGTGATGGAGGAGCGAGCCCCTCCGCGCACATTCGCACGACACATGGCCGGACAGATCCTCCCTGCCGCATAGTGGTGGGGAGGTAGCGCGAAGCGACGGAGGGGCGGCGCTGGTGCGGTAAGGGGCAGCGGTGCCTCGACGCACCACGCCCCTCCGTCAGGCCTGCGGCCTGCCACCTCCCCATGCCCTGCGGGCACAGGGAGGATTTTTCGTCAGGCGATGAAGTCCAGTTCCACCACCTTGGTCGGCGTGGCGCGGCAGTACATCGGCAGCGGGCTGTCGCTGCCGCCGTAGCTCGCGGTCAGATTGGCGTTGATGCGCCAGCCGCCATTGCCTTCCTCCAGCTTGGTGATGCCGTCGAAGCGCACGCGGGTGCCGCCGGTCGCGCCGATCTGGCGTGCGGCTTCGTTGAGGCAGGTTTGCAGCGACGGGCGGACATTGGCGGCGACCGAGGACAGGTCCGCGTCAATCATCGCGGTGCCGCCATTGCCAGCGGGCGGCGGCGGGGTTGCGGTTTCTACGGCAGCCGGTTCATCCTTTTTCTTCTTGCTGTTGCTGGAAAGCAGCGCGATCAGCCCCGCCGCGACGGCCACTCCGCCGACGATCAGCGCGGCATCGGGCCCCTTGTCATCATCATGATAGTCATAGCCGGGGTTGGGATAGAAATTGCCATAGCCATAGGCGAAGCTGGCACGGCATTTGTTGCGCACCCAGATGCTGGTGTTGTCAAAGCCCCAGTCGCGGTTGAGGCGGCATTTGCCGTTATAGCGGTTGACCAAAGTCACGCGGTTTTCGGTGCGGACGCGGCAGCGTTGCTGGCTGTTCGAACGCGCGTTGCAGGTGGTTTCGGCCCGGTAGCCGCCATATTGCCAGTTGCCGCCCTGACCCGGGCGATTGGGATAGGTGGGGCGGGAAGGCAGCGGTGCGGGCAGCGGTGTCGGCCGGGTTTCAGGGATCGGCATGGGCAGCGGCGTTGGCCGCGTCTGAGGAACCGGCGACGGCCGGGTCTGCGCCCACACCGGCGCGAGCGAGCCCATGATCATGCTGGTTGCGAGCAGAGTTCCAATGACCTGTTTCATCTTGCCTTGCCTCTCCATCAGATTTCCCCGGCGCGATGCTATGCGATCGCGGCGACCATGTCACGCGGAACGCCGACCGCCGCTTGCCCTGCCGCCACTGACATCTATATGGGGGTGGTAATGCCCCTTTTGTGACAGCAAAGCTGCGCCCATGATTTCCATTACCCTGAATGGCGAACCACGCCGCGTGGAGCCCGGCAGCATTGCCGCGCTGGTCGAGGCGCTGGGGTTGCCGCTGGCCAAGGTGGCGGTGGAGCGCAATCTGGAAATTGTTCCGCGTTCGACGCTCGGCACGGTAGAGCTGGCCGAGGGTGACCGACTGGAAATTGTGCATTTTGTGGGTGGGGGTTAAGGGCGAATGAGCAGCGATAGCTGGACCGTAGCGGGCCGTACTTTCACTTCACGGCTGATTGTCGGGACCGGGAAATACAAGGACTTTGCCGAAAATGCCTCCGCTGTCGCGGCGTCGGGGGCCGAAATTGTGACGGTCGCGGTGCGGCGGGTGAACGTGTCGGATCCGTCGGCGCCAATGCTGACCGACTTTATCGACCCCGCGAAAATCACCTATCTTCCCAATACCGCGGGGTGTTTTACCGCCGACGATGCGATCCGCACGCTGCGGCTGGCGCGCGAGGCAGGGGGGTGGGACCTTGTCAAGCTGGAGGTGCTGGGCGAGGCGCGCACGCTGTATCCCGACATGCGCGAGACGTTGCGTGCGACAGAGGTTTTGGCAAAAGAGGGCTTTCTACCAATGGTTTACTGCGTCGATGATCCCATCGCGGCGCAGCAACTGGAACAAGCGGGCGCGGTGGCGATCATGCCGCTGGGGGCGCCAATCGGGTCGGGGCTTGGCATCCAGAACCGCGTCACCATCCGCCTGATCGTCGAGGGCGCGAAGGTGCCGGTGCTGGTCGACGCCGGCGTCGGCACGGCAAGCGATGCGGCGGTGGCGATGGAGCTGGGCTGCGACGGGGTGCTGATGAACACCGCCATTGCCGAGGCCAAGGACCCGGTGCGCATGGCGCGCGCGATGAAGCTGGCGGTCGAGGCGGGGCGCGATGCCTATCTGGCAGGGCGCATGGGGACACGCAAATATGCCGACCCGTCGAGCCCGCTGGCGGGGTTGATTTAGACCTTTTGCCATTAAGCGGGACTTCGGCGCCACCCCGCGCCCACCCCGCTGCGACTAAGCGCACCTTCGGCGCGCCAAGTCTCGCTCCCCTCTCGCTTGCGGGAGGGGCTGGGGGTGGGCCTGAAATCGACGCATTGGCTTAACGCCCGCCCGATGCCACCAGATCGACGTCGGTCATCGCGCCATCGCTGCGCAGCATGACGACATAGGCGAGGTCGCCCTTGGTCCCGCCGAGCATATGTTCCTTACCCTCGACCCGGTGGTCGCTGGTGTAGCCTGCGCGCGTGGCGAGCGTGTGATAATAGTCGAGCACCGCCTGTTTGGACGCGGCGGTCTGGAAATTGACGACGCGGATGTTGCACAGGCCGCCCTGAACGCCCGCAGCCTCGCGCACCAGCGCGCGCGGATAGACGGTGAACGCAGCGGGCAGGCGCTTTGCCCAGTCGTTGTTATAGGTCAGTTTGGCGTCGCATTTGCCCTTCGAAGGATCGTTCGCCAGCGCGCCGAGCGTGACAGGTTCTTTGGCGGCTGCGCAACCATCGCACGGCTCCATGGGTTTGGCGGCGGGGGCCGCGAGGACCTTGCCGCCCAGCGCCTCGCGCGCAGCACCTTCCGCAGCAGCAGGGGTTTGTGCCGCCTTCTTGGGATCGACGATGATTTCCTGTTGCAGCGGGCCGAGTTGCTGCGCCGCCAATTCCTTGTCGAGCGCGTCTTGCTTGGCCTTATCCTGCGGCTCACGGAAGCAGCCGGACAGCAGCAGCGCCGTGCCGATCGTCATTCCAAGCATGATCCTGCCGCCGCGCGCCATGGTAACACTCCCTTAACCTTTGGCCCGGCAATGCCGCGTCATGGTTAAGTTCGGGTAAGCAAACAGCGTTAACGCGGCGGTATATTTCAGCCGAAGACCGTCCCGCTGCGGGAATCGAGCGGCAAAGGGGCGGTGCGGATCAGGCGCGAAGTGGCGACGGCCGCCTGGCGATGAACCACCGCCAGCTGGTAAGCGGGATCGGTGACCATTTCCATGAAGGCGCCGGCGTGCGGATATTGCGCGATGAACGCCATGTCCCAATGTTCGTCCGCGGGGCCGATCAACACCGCCTCGGGCTTGCCGCGCCAGACGAGCGAGCCGCCAACGCGCTGGAAAATGGGGCCGCTTTCGCGTCCATAATTGGCGTAGGCTTGCGCGCCGGACAGGCCGCTGTTCGCCAGTGCGTGCTCCGCCGGATAGGCGGCCTTTTCGCGAAAGCGCAGCAGGTTGATCATGTGGATCGGCGTGTCGCGCGGGAGCGCCTTGAAGGCATCAAAGGCCGTGCGGGTGGGATCGACGCAATTTTCGGTCATGGCTTCATCTCCTTGCGGCGCGCGCGCCATTGGGCGGCGCTTTGGGCCCATTTGTCGACGGGGTAATCCTGATAGGGGGCGGGCATTGCCGTGGGGCCGACGTTAACCGCGCCCAAGCGCTTCGCCAGCGCCTGGCTGCGGATATTGTCGGGCGCGATGCAGTGCATCAGTTCGTCCCAACCGAGAAACTCGACAGCAAAATCGCAGGCGGCAACAGCGGCCTCATAAGCATAGCCCCGCCCTGCAAAGCGCGCGCTGACGCCGTAAGCGATTTCCTTGCCGGGCCAGCCTTCGGGTTCCCACGGGCCGACGCGGCCAACCCAGGTGCCAGTGGCGCGCTCGATCACCGAGAACATGGAAAAGCCGCGAATATGCCAAGCCCCGGCCAGCGAGCAGAGCTGGCGCCACGCGGGCGAGGCTTCCTGCTTGCCACCGATGAAGTCGTTTGTGCCATCTTCCTGGCAAAAGGCGGCGTAGGCAGGGAAATCGTCGGGCGCAGGTGGACGCAGGATCAGACGCTCGGTCACGAGCAGCGGGCCGTTGAGCATGGTAGTTCCCCTCTGGTGCGGGGTCATAGCGTCGCTGTGCTTGCGCGCAAGCGGGGGGCATGCGAAACAATGCCCATGCTGAACGTCCTCTCCATTTTGATCGGCGCCGTGGCGCTGCTGCTGGCCATCCGCGCCACGGTTCCCTTCTTTGGCTGGGCGAATTGGATCATCCTGCCGATTGCGGCTTTCGGTTTCCTGCTGGGGCTGATGTCGGACCGGAAATCGGGACAGATTTTCTGCGCGGTGGTGATGGGAATTTGCGCGCTGCGGCTGTTCCTGGGCGGCGGCATTTTCTGAGCCGACAATGACCGCCAGCTCGGGCCAGCCGATTGCGCGCGCAGCGCTTGCCCAAGCTGTGGGAGCCTATTTCATCTGGGGTTTCCTGCCGGTTTACTTCAACCTGCTGAAAGCCGTGCCGCCGCTTGAGGTGGTGGCGCACCGGATCGTGTGGTCGGTGCTGCTGCTGCTCGCCATGCTCTATTTCCGGCGGCGGCTGGCAGCGCTGTGGGAGGCGCTAACGACCCGCGCGATGCTTGTACCAATGACAGCGACGGCGCTGCTTATCGGGGGCAACTGGCTGATTTACATCTGGGCGGTGACCAACGGCCATGTCGCGGCGGCGAGCCTGGGCTATTTCCTCAACCCGCTGCTCAATGTATTGCTGGGCTATTTGTTCTTGAAGGAGCGGCTAACGCGCTGGCAATGGTTGGCGGTGGCGCTGGCGGGTCTGGGGGTCGCGATACTGGCGACGGGCGCGCTCGATGCGCTGTGGATTTCGCTGTCGCTGGCGCTGAGCTTTGGTCTTTACGGCCTAATCCGCAAGGTCGCGCCGGTGGGGCCGATGGTCGGGCTGGCGAGCGAGACGATCATTCTGCTGCCGCTGGCACTAGGTGCGCTGGCAGTGTGGACGGTGCACGGCAGCGGGCACTTTGGCACGCTGGGAACGCAGACCGACGCGCTGCTGCTGGCGGCGGGGGTGGTGACGGCGGTGCCGCTGCTCTTGTTTGCCTCTGCGGCGCGGCAGATGCCTTATGCCACCATCGGCCTCATCCAATACATCGGGCCGACCATTCAGTTTTTGCTGGCGATTTTCCTCTATCGCGAGCCGCTGACCACGACACATCTGGTCACCTTTCCGCTGATATGGGCGGGACTGATGCTGTATAGCTGGGATATGTGGCGACTAAGCCGGTCAGGCAGCGAAGCGCCATCCTAACTCCTCGCCCGCGTGGAAGGGGATAATGGCCGTGTCGCCGAGTGGCAAGCTGGCGGGAACGGACGCAGCCACGCGTTCCAGTGTAATGGTCGCGTCGTTAACAGGCAGCCGGTAAAAGGCTGGGCCGTACAGGCTGGCAAAGCCCTCAAACTTGTCGAGCGCGCCTTCCTCATCGAACACCGTGAGATAGCTTTCGAGCGCGAAGGGCGCGTTGAATATGCCCGCGCAGCCGCAAGCCGCCTCTTTGGCCTCACGCGCGTGCGGGGCGCTGTCGGTGCCGAGGAAATATTTGGGATTGCCCGACGTCGCCGCCGCACGCAGCGCCAGCCGGTGCACCTCGCGCTTGGCCACGGGAAGGCAATAAGCATGCGGGCGGATGCCGCCCGCGAACATGGCATTGCGGTTGATGTGGAGATGCTGCGGCGTGATGGTGGCGGCGATGTTGGGGCCTGACGCCGCGACAAAATCCACCGCCTCGCGCGTGGTGATATGTTCAAAGACAATCCGCAGATCAGGAAAATCGCGAACGATGCCGGTCAATATGCGGTCGATGAACACTGCCTCGCGGTCGAAGATATCGACATGCGCATCGGTGACCTCGCCGTGGATGAGCAGCGGCATGCCAATGGCCTGCATTGCCTCGAGTGCGGGAGCGAGGTTGGCGACGTCGGTGACGCCGTGCGCGCTGCCCGTGGTAGCGTGGGCGGGGTAGAGTTTGGCGGCGGTGAGGATGCCGTCGGCATGCCCTGCCGTGAGGTCAACAGGGTCGCTACGGTCGGTAAGGTAGGCAACCATGAGCGGGGTGAAGTCAGTCGCCGATGGAACGGTCGCCATGATGCGGTCGCGGTAGGCGGCAGCCATGGCTGCCGTCGTCACTGGCGGGGACAGATTGGGCATCACAATAGCGCGCGCGAACTGGCGCGCGGTGTGCGGGACAATGTCGGCGAGCGCCGGGCCGTCGCGCAGATGGACGTGCCAGTCGTCGGGGCGGCGGATGGTGAGGCGGTCGGTCATGTTGTCTCCCCCCTCCCGCTTGCGGGAGGGGCTGGGGGTGGGCCTATGGCCGATGCCTTACGCAAAAGACTTGCCCACCCCAACCCCTCCCGCAAGCGGGAGGGGCTTTTTTTGCACAGTCATGCAGCCTATCTTCACTCTATGATTGACAGCATTTTGACCGACCGCACCCTCCTCCGCTTGTCAGGCGAGGACGTGCGCGGGTTTCTGCAGGGGCTGGTGACCAACGATGTCGCGGGCACGCTGCCGTGCTGGGCAGGTTTGCTTAGCCCGCAAGGCAAATGTCTGTTCGAATTTCTTATCTGGGCTGACGGCAACGACATCTTGATCGATTGCGGGCGCGATGCGGCGGGCGATCTGGCGAAGCGGTTGACGCTGTATCGGCTGCGCCGCGCAATCACGATAGCGCGCGAAGAGACGTTGGTGGTGCATTGGGCAGCGGCAGGCGAGATGGGCGTATCCGACCCGCGCCTTGCCGCACTGGGCCGTCGCTGGCTGGCGCCTGTGCATGGCGGCGAAGCAGCAGATGATGTCTGGCGCGCGCACCGGCTGGCGCTGGGCGTGGCCGAAGGGCGCAGCGAGCTTGGCAGCGACAAATATCTGTGGCTGGAATGCAACGCTGCTGAGCTGAACGGCGTCAGCTTCAGCAAGGGTTGTTATGTGGGCCAGGAAAATACCGCGCGGATGAACTGGCGGCAAAAGGTCAACCGGCGCGTGCTGGTGGTGCCGCTGGCCGATGCGGATGCGACGCGGCAGATCGTCGCCTATCCCGAGCTGGGCTGGTCGGTCGAGCATCGCCGTGTCGAAAGCATCGACGCGGCGACAGCGCCAGCGTGGCTGCGCGATGCGCTGGCGGTCCATTCATCGGCGGGTCAGGGGTAATGAGCGAGCCTGTTTGCATGTCGAGAATCTTCGCCGTCACGATGCTTGCGTTGGCGTCGGTTCCAGCGGCGGCACAACTGAGCCTGCCGCCAAGCGAGGACGTGCGCGCGCCATCGCGGCTTGCTCCGCTGGACACCGAATCGCGCTGGTATGAACGGTTCGACGATGCCGGACAGGCGCTGGCATTGACATTGGGCGACGGCGCAGATGGGGCGTGGAGGCAATATTTCGGTGGGCAGTGGCTCGCCGATGCCGACCGCACGCGCATTGCCGTGCTGTTGGGCGACGAGGAGATGGCTTTTCACCGCGTGCTGGCCAAGGCAGACGCCTATGAACAGATGGTGCTAGGATGGGTCCCGCCCGAGGGCGGCAAGGCCTACGCCGCCATTGCCGACAGGCCAGAGGCGGATGCGGTCATTTGCTGGCGCGCGCTGGACAGTGGCGCTGCCTGGCCAACGACGCTGGCCGAGGCCGAAGATCGTGTCCGCCACGCCTGTGTGCGCCTGAGCTATAGCATCCGCTTTGACCCGCCACAGTGGCGGGCCTTTATCGATGCGCCAGCCGTGCCAGCCGATTAACCGAACGCCAATCATGCCGCGCTAGCTTCGCGGATATGTTTCGCCAATATCTGACTCTGTCGATCTTCTTCGTGCTGTTCGCCGTTGTGGTGGGTGGCGTGTCGCGCGTGCGCGTGCCGGGCGGTGATGATGCGGCCGTCGCGGCCGCCACCACCGACGATGGCCCCTGGTCTCGCATCGGCAAGAAATCGGGGCCGGGCAGCTCTATCCCCGACAAAAATGGGGGCGAGGTGCGATTACAACGCGACGCCGATTCGCACTTCTATGTCGACGCCATGGTCAACGGATCGAGCGTCCGGATGATGGTCGACAGCGGCGCTTCGATCATCGCGCTGACCCGCCGCGATGCCGAGGCGATCGGCATCGATGTCGACAGCCTGCCTGAAGGTGGCAGCGCCAACACGGCGGGCGGCGTGGTACCCATCCGCCCGGTCGAGCTCAGTAGCGTCGGGGTGGATGGGCTGACCGTGGTTAGCGTACAGGCGGCGGTGATCGACGCCGACATGCCGACCAGCCTGCTGGGCCAAAGTTTTCTCTCACGCCTGCAAGGCGTCGAGGTGAGCGGCGATACTATGACCTTGCGATAGGCGTATAGTCGCGCCACATGGGCGGCATGACCCAAGCCCAGCCCCCGCTTAAAGCCGTCATCATTCCTGTCACCCCGCTCCAGCAGAATTGCACCTTGCTGTGGTGCACGGCGACCAACAAAGCCGCCTTTGTCGATCCCGGCGGCGATCTGGACCGTCTGAAATCGGTCGCAGCCCAGCATGGGGTCATCCTTGAGAAAATATTGATCACGCATGGCCATCTTGACCATTGCGGGCAGGCCGGAATGCTGGCGCAGGAACTGGCGTTGCCGATCGAAGGGCCGCACGAGGATGACCGGTTCTGGATTGATCAGCTCGATGACGACGGCCCGCGCTGGGGCATGGTCGCGCAAAGCTTTGTCCCCGACCGCTGGCTGGCGCATGGCGACACGGTGACGGTTGGCAGTCTGGTACTCGATGTGGTGCACTGTCCGGGGCACACGCCAGGGCATGTGGTGTTCATCCACCGCCCGTCAAAGCTGGCCATGGTCGGCGATGTGCTGTTTCAGGGCAGCATCGGCCGCACCGATTTTCCGCGCGGCAACCATAGCGATTTGATCGCGTCGATCACCCAGCGGCTGTGGCCGTTCGGCGACGATATTGTCTTTGTTCCGGGGCACGGCCAGACCAGCAGCTTCGGGCAGGAACGGCGCACCAATCCTTTTGTTGCAGACAGTATGACGGGGATGGTTCGCGCCTGATCCTAGTGCGGGGCGACGACTTCGGCTTCGCTGGGTATCGGGCCTTCGGTGACCACCTCAATCGGCGTCAGATAGACAGTGACGATGGCGGTGATGGCTAGCCCGGCCTGCGTCAGCAGGGTGATGAGCGTGCCCACAAAGCGGGCATTCGTGGCGCCGTCCATGCCAATGGCATGCGCGATGCGACCGGCGAAATAGAGGCCGCCAACGGCCCAGAGCCAGGTTGCAGGGCCGACCGCCAGTTCGATCAGCACAATGAGGATCAGCACGAAAGCGGTGCTTTCGACATAATTGCTGTGCGCGCGCATTCGGCGGATCAGCGGCTCGTTACCGCCGTCGCCGACCATTACCTGTTCCTTGGTGCGGACGCGGCCGCAGCGGATCATCAGCCAGATATTGATAAGCGCGGCCACGGCCGCCAAGGTCATGCTGATCGGCAAAATTGTCATAGTGTTGCTCCCCCTTTTGGTTTCTTGCCCCCAGAATAGTATTCGCTGCGTCGCTGGCAAGGGGTGCGGCCATTCCAATGAAGGCTTGCCTTTCAGACCGGAATCGCTATAGCGCCGCCCGTCCGGCATCCCGACACCTTCTGGCGTTGAGGCTCCCTCCGGCTCCCGAAGCGGGAACGGCGGGCGGTTGATGCGTCGCTGGACAGCTAGCGTAGTGGCGCTGCGGGGATGCTGTTGTTGATAAACAGATTGAAGCAGGAAAAGTCATGGCCGTCCCCAAGCGAAAAACCTCTCCGTCGAAGCGCGGCATGCGCCGCAGCCACGATTCGCTGAAGGTTGAAGCCTTTCAGGAATGTTCAAACTGCGGCGAGCTGAAGCGTCCGCACAATATGTGCGACAAGTGCGGCTATTATAACGGCCGCGAAGTCGTCGCCATCGGCGCCTGACGCTTCCATCTGACCGGAAAAATTTTATGGGGCTAACACCGCGAATCGCCATCGATGCGATGGGCGGTGACGGCGGCGTGCCCGTGATGATCGCGGGCGCGGCCGCAGCGCGGCACCGGCACGACGGCCTGAAATTCCTGCTGGTCGGTGACGAGACGCAAATCAAGGTCGCGCTTGATAACCATCCCAATCTGCGCACCGCATCCGAAATTTTGCACACCGACGGGATTGTCACCGGCGACGACAAGCCGAGCCAGGCGCTGCGCAAGGCGCGCGGCAGTTCCATGGGGCTCGCCATCGACGCGGTAAAGCGGGGTGATGCGGGCGGCGCGGTGTCGGCGGGCAATACCGGGGCGCTGATGGCAATGGCCAAGCTGGCGCTACGCACCATGCCGGGGATTGACCGTCCCGCGCTCGCAGCGCTGCTGCCGACGCTGGGCGACAACGATGTCGTTATGCTCGATTTGGGCGCCAACACCGAATGCGATGCCAATAATCTGGTGCAGTTCGCGATCATGGGGTCGGCCTATGCGCGCATGGTGATGGGATTGAGCGAACCGCGCGTGGCGCTGCTCAATATCGGCACCGAGGAACTTAAGGGCACCGACGAGATTCGCGATGCCGCGGCGATGCTGCGTGCGGCGCAAGGGCTGCCGATGCGCTTTCAGGGCTTTATCGAGGGTGACAAATTGTCGCGCGGCGACGTCGATGTGATCGTGCACGATGGGTTTGCGGGCAATATCGCGCTCAAATCCATCGAGGGCACGGCGCGCTTTGTGACCGACCTGCTGCGGCGTGCCTTTACCAGTTCGTTGCGATCCAAGATCGGCTTCCTGATTTCGCGTCCTGCGACCGAGCTGCTCAAGCACCATCTTGACCCCAATAATCATAATGGCGCGGTGTTCCTGGGCCTGAATGGCGTCGTGCTGAAAAGCCATGGCAGCGCCAATGCGGCGGGGGTTGCCAATGCCGTGCATGTCTGCGCCGAGCTGGTGGAAAAGGACATTACGCGGCAGGTGACTGAAGATCTGGGCAATTTCCGGGCGCAAAGCGCGTGACCATCAGAAGCGTGATTGCCGGAACCGGGTCAGCGCTGCCGCGGACCATCGTCACCAATGCCGAACTTGCCGCGCGGGTTGATACCAGCGACGAATGGATTGTCGAGCGTACCGGGATCCGCCAGCGGCATATTGCTGAACCCGATGAGACGACGGCGACGCTGGGCGCCGGTGCGGCGCGCGCGGCGCTGGCCGCTGCTGGGCTGGAGCCTGACGACATCGGCATGATCGTGCTGGCGACTGCCACACCCGACAACACATTTCCCGCCACCGCAACCAAGGTCCAAGCGCTGCTGGGCATTGACGATTGCGTGGCGTTTGATGTGGGCGCGGTGTGCTCGGGTTTTCTTTATGCGCTGACCGTCGCCGACACGATGCTACGCGCGGGGCAGGCCAAACATGCCTTGGTGATCGGTGCCGAAACATTCAGCCGCATCCTTGATTGGGACGACCGCACGACCTGCGTATTGTTCGGTGACGGCGCCGGAGCGGTCGTGCTGTCGGCCGAAACTGGGGGCAATCGGGGCGTGTTGGCCAGCAAGCTGCACGCGCAGGGACGCTATGGCGACATGCTTTATGTCGACGGCGGGCCGTCGACCACGGGCACGGTCGGCCATGTGCGGATGCACGGGCGCGAGGTGTTCCGCCATGCCGTGACCAATTTGGCCGCCGTGCTGGGCGAGGTGCTGGATGCGGCGGGGCTTGAGGCCGAAGCCATCGACTGGGTGGTGCCGCATCAGGCCAATTTGCGGATCATTGACGCGACCGCGCGCAAGCTGAACCTCGCACCCGGGCGCGTGGTGGTGACGGTGGATCGCCACGCCAATACGTCGGCGGCGTCGGTGCCGCTCGCGCTGGACGTCGCGGTGCGCGACGGGCGCATCAAAGCGGGCGATCTGATCGCGCTGGAGGCCATGGGCGGCGGTTTCACCTGGGGAGCTGCGCTCGTCCGAATGTGAGACACGGTAGGATGACGCCGGTCTTTCGTTTTGATTATGCGGCGCAATCAATAGCTGTTACATTCTGGTTGCAGACTCGCCGCGAACTGGGGCGCGGCGGATTATTGGCGTCGGCTTTGGGGGAGAGAAACTTTGGCTGAAGGCACCTTGACGCGCGCGGACATCGCCGCATCGATTAACCGCAACATCGGGTTGTCGCGCAATGAATCGGCGCGGCTGGTGGAATCGATTCTGGACCATATGGCCGACGCACTGGCCGATGGCCAGAATGTGAAGATCAGCAGCTTTGGCACTTTTGTCCTGCGCGATAAGGGCGAGCGCATTGGCCGCAATCCCAAGACCGGGGTCGAGGTGCCAATTTCGCCGCGCCGTGTGCTGACCTTCCGTGCCAGCCAGTCGATGCGCGGAGCGGTGGCGGGCTGACCCGCCGCTTTTGAGCCGAATGACGGACTCAGCATCAGGAACAGACGGCAAGGCGGCCGGAGCGATGCTGTCGATTAGTGAAGTGGCGGCGCGCGTTGGCGTCCCGACGCACATATTGCGTTATTGGGAAACGCGCTTCCCGCAGCTACGCCCCCTGCAACGGTCGGGCAAGCGGCGCTATTACCGCGCCGAAGATGTCGCGCTGGTGGAACGCATCCACCATCTGCTGAACGGCGAAGGCTTTACGGTCGAGGGCGCGCGCAAGGCGCTGGCGGGCCAGGCCGGTGAGGTATCGCCGCCTGCCGCTTCGCCGCGACCCGCCATTATGGTGGCAACATTGATGACTTTGCGGCAGCGGCTTGAACGCGCGCTGGAAAGTTAGTCTATCCCCGGTCCCAATGTCGGGTCGAGATCGCGCGGGCGGATGAAGGCGTCGAGTATGCCGCTGTTTTCCTTAAGGGCGCTCCAGTCGTCGATGTCGAACAGGATACGTACCAGCGCGGCGGTGGGCAGCTTTTCTTCAATGGCCATACGTGCCGGATTGCCCGCGTCATAGGGCACCAGCATCATTGCTAGATCCTCCAGCCCCGGATTGTGGCCGACTAGCATCAGATGGTCCCCCAACGCGCCGGTTTCGCGCAGCACATCAAGCAATGTGGCAGCGGAGGCGAGATAGACGCGGCGTTCCCAGTGCGGTTCGAGGTCGGCAAGCCCCGCGGCAGGCTGAAAATGGTCGAGCGTTTCGGTGACGCGGACGGCGGGCGAGGCGACAATCCAGTCGAGCGGCCAGCCCTTACCCCTCCACATTTCGCCCATGAGGGTCGCGCCGCGCCGCCCGCGCGCGTTGATCGGGCGATCAAAGTCGCGGTCAACCGGGGCATCCCAGCCCGATTTGGCGTGGCGCAGAATCGACAGGCTCTTCAACAGACTTCCCCTCGCAACCGCCCTTCAAAATACTTGTGCCGCAAAGTCATGACGCTGGAAAGGCGCTTGTCGCTTGCGCAGGAAAATTGGCCTGGACGGCGCGGACACGCGCAACGGCCTGATCGAGCGGCAGACGCAATATCGGCGTGTCAGCCGGAAAGGCCGAGAGGAAGCGCGAAGGCACCGCTGACGACAAGATGACAAATTGGCCGCGATCATCGGCGCGGCGGATCAGACGGCCAAAGGCCTGGGCGAGGCGGGCGCGGACGACCATATCGTCCCACGCGGTGCCACCGCCCGCTAGCTTGCGCGCGCTGTGCAGCACGGTGGGGCGTGGCCAAGGAATGCTTTCCATCACCACCAGCCGCAACGAGTCGCCGGGGACATCGACGCCGTCGCGCAAAGCATCGGTGCCGAGTAGCGAAGCTGCGGGATCGCTGCGGAAAATATCAACCAAGGTGCCGGTGTCGAGCGGGTCGACATGCTGCGCGAACAGCGGCAACCCCGCACGCGCGAGCCGATCAGCGAGGCGCGCATGAACAATGCGCAGCCGCCGGATCGCGCTGAACAGCCCGAGCGTGCCGCCACCTGACGCCTCGATCAGCCGCGCGTATGCGCCCGCGAGCGCGGCCAAATCGCCGCGCGCGATGTCGGTGACGATCAACACTTCGGCCTGGCGACGGAAATCGAACGGGCTGGGGAAGCTCTCTTCGACTACCGGCGCATCGATGTGGCGCGTGCCGGTGCGTACGCGCGCGTCGGCCCAGCTGCCGCCGGCGCGCAGCGTGGCGCTGGTCACGAGCACGCCGTGCGCGGGTTCGTATATCAGGCGGGCAAAAGGCTGCATCGGGTCGAGCCAGTGGCGGTGCAGCCCGCAATCCAGCTCACGCCCATCGACGCGGTCGAGCGCGAGCCAATCGACGAAATCGGGATCGCTCGGGCCGCCAACGCGCGCCAGCAGGGCCAGCCAGGCCGCAATCAGCTCGCAGCGCGTACCCAGCGACAGCCGCGCGCCGTCGATCCGGCTGCGTGCCTGTGCGTCGAGCCAGTCGGGCGCTTCTTCGATGACCGCGTCGAGACGCCGGGCAAGCGCCAGCAGCGGACGCTGCAACGCGCCGAGTGCATCGGCGGCCTGAGCCGCGGCTGCCACCAGCCGCCCATCGGGTTCTGCAAGCTCGGTTTCAAGGCCATAGCCAGCATCAAACTGCGCGTCGCTGGATGCCCGGGCGAGGACCGCTGCGCGCACCGTGGCAAGCAGCGTTTCCACCGGTGTGGCCGGCTGATTGTCGGCCAATCGCTTGAGCCAGCCGTCGCCGGGCAATGCCAGCGCAGCATCATTGGCGGCTTGAACAGCGGCCTCGACCTCGCCATCGTAACTGGCCACATCGGCCAGCCGTGCCGCCAGCCCGCGCCGCCGCCCGCGTGCGCGGCCCTCCGGGCCAATGATCCAGCGGCGCAGCTCGATCGCCTCGCCGCCGGTCAGCGCGACCGCGAAAATAGCATCGGCGGCCTCGTAAAGATGATGGCCTTCGTCAAAGATGATCCGCTGCGGCGGTCCGGCGGCATCGCGCGGGCGCGTCGTTTGCACCATTGTCAGCGCATGGTTGGCGATGACGATATCGGCATCACCTGCCGCGCGAATTGAGCGTTCGATGAAGCATTTGCGATAATGCGGGCAGGCGGCATAGACGCACTCGCCGCGCCGGTCGGTCAGCGCGGTGGTGCCATTGCGGCGGAACAGCGCAGGCAGCCAGCCCGGCAGATCGCCGCCGACCATATCGCCATCGCGGCTGTAGGCGGCCCAGCGCGCGACCAGCTGCGCCAAAATGGCGGCACGCCCGCTGAACCCGCCCTGCAGCGCATCCTCCAGATTGAGTAGACAGAGATAATTTTCCCGCCCCTTGCGTACCACCACCTTGGTACGGTGATGGGAACGGTCGGGATAGAGTCGTTCGGTCTCGCGCGCCAACTGGCGTTGCAACGCCTTGGTGAAGGTGGACACATAGACGCCCCCGCCCGAAGCCGCGATCCAGCTGGCGGCAGGCGCAAGATAGCCCAAAGTCTTGCCAATGCCGGTGCCGGCTTCTGCGATGACAATGTTGGGCTGGCCGCGCGTGACACGCGGCGCGAAGATTTGCGCCGTCGTCAATGCATAATCGCGCTGTGAAGGACGGTCTTCAGCTGTGCTGCCGGTAAGGCGGGCGAGCGTTGCGGCGACGTCGCTGGGATCGAGCGTGATGGATTTGGCGGCGGGGCGGGGCGGGGCGTCCTGCCATTCGGGCAGGCGCGAAAACAACCAGCGATCCTTATCGCCGGGGGGTTCCAGCTGGTCGAGCAGAAACGGCGCCCAGCCCCAGCGCTGGCGCGACAGCGCTGCCGCGCTGTGCCAGGCGCCATCGCGTTCGGGCCATGCAGGGTCAACGGCGGCTGTGAGCAGCGCGGACGCAAGCCGTTGGAGATGCGCCGCGATAGCGGCCTCGTCGCCAGGGGCGGCGAGGCCAAGCGCCGCGGACAGTCCGTCAGCCGTCGGCACGGCAAAGCGGGCCGGATGGACAAACGCAAACAGCTCAAGCAGGTCGAGCCCCGACAATTCGCCGTAGCCCAGCCGTTCGCCGGTCAAGGGCGCATTGATCAACAGATGCGGGGACGCGGCCGCGGCTGCAATCGCGGCGCCGCGATCTACTTGGCGTGCATGCCCGGCAGCATCGGTTAGCCAAATGCCGGCATGGCTGGCGTGCAAGGCAGGAAGAGGAAGCGGAGCGGCCACATGGCCGTGCTAGGGCGGCAAATGCCGGGCCGCAAGGCGGGTCAGAGCCCCCGCCGACCAAATCCTCCTGGGCCGCGCATCGCGGCGGGCAAGTAGCGCCGCTGATGATGGCCGCGCGCCATCATCAGCCGATGGTAGAGCGGGCCTTCGGAAAGGTGGAAGGGAAAGCGCAGCCCCATGCGATCAGGCTCCGCCCACATGACCGTGGCATAGACAATCTCGCCTCCATAATGGATTTCGCAGCGCGAGCGGGCGGGCAGACTCCCCCCCACCACCATTGCGCCGCCCTCTGACAGGTCAGCTATGGTGGCATCAAAGCTTTCCAGCACACCAACGATGGTGACATCGATGGTCACGGCGGTGCGCGCATGAAAGCGCTGAATTGGTGCAAGCTGCGTATCCATGAGGGTCAAATTGACCCACTATGGTTAAGGTCTAGTAACCATAATGGTCGGGGCTTACCGCATTCTCCGGCGTTTCGTCATCCCGAACTTGGTTCGGGATAACAAACCGTGCTGGTCTGTTATGCTGAAACAAGTTCAGCATGACGAATGGTTGATTGGGCGCAGTTATTGCCGCTAAGGCCCATTGTATGACCCGTATTGATCCCGCATTGCTGCGCGAAGAGGCGCAAAAGTCCAAGGCCTGGCCGTTCGAGGAAGCGCGCAAGATTGCAAAGCGCTATCCGCAGGGCAAACCCGGTGGCGAAGCAGTCCTGTTTGAAACCGGCTATGGTCCGTCGGGCCTGCCGCACATCGGAACGTTTAACGAGGTGCTGCGCACCACGATGGTGCGCCGCGCATATGAGGCTTTGACCGGCGGTGCGCCAACACGGCTGGTGGCGTTCAGCGACGATATGGACGGGCTGCGCAAGGTGCCCGACAATGTGCCGAACGGCGCGATGCTCGCCGAGTATCTGGGCCATCCGCTGACGCGCGTGCCCGACCCGTTCGGCAAGTTTGAAAGTTTTGCCCATCATAACAACGCGATGCTGCGCGACTTTCTAGACCGCTTTGGCTTTGACTACGAGTTTCGTTCGTCGACTGAAGCCTACGAAAGCGGCGCGTTTAACGATGCGCTGAAGAATGTCTTGCGCAACTATCAGGCTATCATGGACATCATGCTGCCGACGCTGCGCAAAGAGCGTGCGGCGACCTATTCGCCTGTGCTGCCGGTTAGCCCCAAGTCCGGTGCCGTGTTGCAGGTGCCGGTCGAGGTGATCGATGCTGAAGTCGGGCTGGTGGCGTTCGATGACGAGGGCGATCGCATAACGCAGTCGGTGCTGGGTGGGCTGGCCAAGCTGCAGTGGAAGGTCGACTGGGCGATGCGTTGGGTGTCGCTGGGCGTCGATTATGAAATGTATGGCAAAGATCTGACCGATAGCGGCGTACAGTCAGGCAAGATTGCCGAGGTGCTTGGCGGGCGCAAGCCCGAAGGGCTGATTTACGAAATGTTCCTCGATGAAAAGGGCGAGAAGATTTCCAAGTCGAAGGGCAACGGCCTCGCGCTTGAGGAATGGCTGACCTATGCCCCGCGTGAGAGCGTCGCGCTCTATGCCTATCGCGAGCCCAAGAGCGCCAAGCAGCTGCATCTGGGCATCATTCCGGGTGCGGTCGACGACTATTACAAGTTCCGCGCCGCCTGGCACGACCAGCCGCTGGACAAACAGCTGGGCAATCCGGCGCACCATATTCACAATGGCGAGGTTCCTAGGGCCGCGCCGCCGGTCAGCTTCGGCCTGCTGCTCAATCTGGTTGGGGTGTTGGGTGTATCGGCGACGAACGAGCAGGTGTGGGCCTATTTGCGCAATTATGTGCCCGACGCTCAGCCCGGACAGGACGCCGAGCTCGACGCGCTGATCGGCCATGCCATTGCGTATAATCGCGATGTGGTGGCGACGACGCTGGCGCGCCGCAAGCCCGATACAGCCGAGGCGGCGGCGCTGGCCGCGCTTGATGCCGAACTGGCGACGCTGGCCGATGATGCGGCGGCCGAAGATATCCAGACCATCGTTTATGAGGTAGGCAAGGCAGGCGGGTTTGAACAGCTGCGCGACTGGTTCAGGGCGCTTTATGAGACGTTGCTGGGGTCGAGCGCGGGGCCGCGCATGGGCAGCTTCATTGCGCTTTATGGCGTCGCCAATACGCGCAAGCTGATCGCCGAGGCGCTCGCTTGACCGTCATCGCCGCACGCATTTATCGTGACGGACGGCTGCTGACCGAATTTGACCCGTGCGCAGTAATTCCAAAGCTGGAGAAGTCCGGCGATTTTCTCTGGATCGGGCTGCACGAGCCGAGCGATCGCGAACTGGCGGCAATCCAGCAGCAGCTGGGGCTGCACGAGCTGGCAGTCGAGGATGCGCTTGACCCGCGCCATTTGCCCAAGATGGAAAGCTATGGCGACCATCTCTTCATCGTCGCGCGGACGATGCATCTGGAGGGGCCCGAGGAGGCCGAGCGCATCGCCTATGGGAATACCGCCCTGTTTGTCGGGCGGCAGTTTATCGTCACCGTCCGCCATGGGTCGGAGCGCCACCATATGCCGGTGCGCCAGCAGATGGAGGCCACGCCCTGGCTGCTCAAAATGGGCCCTGACTATGTGCTGCATGCGGTGCTCGATTTCATCGTCGATGGCTATTTCGAAGTGATCGACGCGGTCGAAGAGCAGGTGCTGGCGATGGAGGATCGCGCGCTGGAAAATTTCCTCGACCGCGCCGGCACAGCGCGATTGTTCAGCCTCCGGCGCGACCTGTTCCGGCTGACGCGCATCCTGGGGCCGATGGAGGATCTGGTCGCGCGCTTCATCAACATTGAATTGCCGCAGATCGACCCCGAAGCCGCACCCTATTTCCGCGACCTGCTCGACCATGTGCGGCGGGTGAACTACCGCGTCGCGGGGTTACGCGACACGCTGACGTCGGTGATCGAGACCAGCGGGCTCTTGGAACAGCAGCGACAAGGCGCCATCACGCGGCAATTGGCGGCATGGGCGGCAATCTTGGCGGTACCGACGGCGATTGCCGGGATTTACGGAATGAATTTTGCGTTCATGCCCGAACTCCAATGGAAATATGGCTATTTCCTGATTGTCGGGGTGATGGCGAGCATCTGTATCGGGCTTTACGTCCGCTTCAAGCGGGCGCGCTGGCTGTAGCTTGGCGCAGCACGGCGAGGTAGTTCGGCGCGATGGTCATCTGTGGGTGGTGGCCGCGCTCGCCGAGCAAGCTGTGCACCTCGGCCAGCCGGTAGCAGGGCACGCCCATGAACAGATGATGTTCGGCGTGATAATTGACCCAATAGGGTGCGACAGTGGCGCGTTCGAGCATGTTGGCGTGCGTTGTGCGCGCGTGGGTGAGGGGGTCGTCGCTGCCGACGCTGGTGCAGGCATGCTCGGCGATATTGCGCAGTCGCAGGAACAGTTGAAAGGTCGTTGCCAGCGCGGCGAGCCACAGCAGGAAAGGCGTCCAACCCCAAAGCGCCAGCGACAGAGCGAGCAGGACGATCTGGACGGCCAGGAAGCGTGCGACCGCCTTGGTCACGATCACCGCGCCGCCATTGCCGCCAGTGAGCGCTGTCTTGTCCCCGGCATCCTTGTTGAACGGCGTGCCCGCGCGCGTGTCGCGCTGATTGGATTCAGATGTGCCGCGAAGTATGGCCTTCAAGCCAATGAAAGCCAAGCCGAATTGACTGCTACGCTGTTTCCAGAAAGTCTGCCCGGTCAAGTCGCGGAGCATTTTGCGGCGCAGGCTGGCGCGGGTGGTGGGGAAGGGCGCCGACAGCGGCAGATCCGGGTCCTCGGCCTGCTGCGTATATTTATGGTGGCGCAGATGATAGGTGCGATAGGCAGCGAGGTCCGACCCTGTCGCCGCACCGGTCAGCCATTGGCCGAGGAAGTTATTCACCCGCCGATTGGGGTGGAGCAGCCCGTGCGCGGCGTCGTGCATCAGGATCGACAACCCCAATTGCCGCCCGCCGAGCAGCGCCAAGGCAAGCGGCGTTGCGGCCAAGCCAGCGGCCCAATGCCATTGCCATGCCATGGCTGCCCCAAAGGCTCCCAGCGCCACCACGGCCCAGGCATGCACCACCAGCCAAGCCCCACGCCACGGCGACACGGAGGTCACCGCGCGCCACTGGTCGGGCGTGAACAGCGTGTCGCTGCGCAAGAGGCGGACGGCGGGCATGCGCCCGATTAGAGCGCGATTTGGCGATCAGCGCAACGGTCCGCGCTAATGCCCGCCCTTGGGCACATATTCATATTCGCCCAGCGCAGCGTTCCAAACCAGTTCGTGAATGTCCCATTTGGTTGAACCACGCGGCTCCTCCAGCTTTTGCGCGATGATCACCAAATCGCCGTCGGTGCGGACGGTTATCATGCCGTACACGGCGACGTGGCGGTCGCGATACTCCTCCATTTCCTTGTCTATGGCAGCGCGCTGGGCGTCAGACGTCGCGGCGGCGATACGGCTGCGGAAGCCTTCAATGATCGTGACATAGCGCGATAACGGACTGGATTCGCGCGTACTGCGCGCCAATTCAGTCGAAAAGATGAGCGGGCGTATACCGCGGCCATATTTGCCAAAGGCACCCAGCGCATCGGGGCGCGGGTGGCTGTGCGGCTCGGCATCGCCGCTGGAAATGATCATCGCACTGGCGTCAATCATTTGCAGGAAGGGTTCGGTAAAGTGGTGGCTGCCGTGGTGACATGCCTTGGCGATGTCGACACGAAAGGTTGCGCGTCCGGCGGTCACCGCCGCGTCGAGATCTACGTCCAGTTGCTGTAACTTGTTGGTCTCGGCGGCGCTCCGCGTGGGTCCCTTGCGGCGCAACTTCACTGCATCCTGCCACAGCTTTGACAGGCTGCCGGTCAGCGCGCCATGCGCCGAGGCCAGATGATCCTCGGCTTCGGTATTGAGGTCGCCGCCGAGCAGCATCGACAATTTGCCAAATGTCATGCGGAAGACAACCGAATGGCCGTTCTTGGTCACGCCTTCATTGCCCAGCTTCTTGAGGCAATAGCGCGTTTGGCCGCCAAAAGTGACATCCTGGCCAACAGGGCCCAACAAGGTGAAAACCGGTGCGGCAGGCCCGGCGTAGCCGGGCATGGTGCCATCGCGCACCGACAGCGATGCGATTTGCACATTGGGGCTGTTGGCGATGGCGGTGCGAAAAGCGGTCAGCAACCTTTTGGTCGTTGTTGGATGCGCCGCCGACAACGCCTTCATTTCGGCGTCGCTTTGCACCATTTCCCAAAGGAATTTTTCGCTCCCGACGGTGACATAGCCGCCAATATCCTCGCCGCTGGCATAGGTCAGGCCCGCGATCTGGTTGACGGCGGTGATCGGGCGTTCGACAATACCGTTGTGGAAGACGCGGTTGAAGCGCAGTTTCGGATTGGCAAAAATCGGGGTTAGCCCGCCATAATGGTCCTCGTCGGGATGCGACATCACCACTGTGTCGATGGTGAAGGGATCGCGCCCCGTCGCATCATTGGGATCGACCCCGTCAACACCCTTCACCCGGCGACCGCGCAGATTGTAGCGCCAGCTGAGGAAGCGCGCCATGTTCGTGCCGATCCCGGCGTCGATCAGCAGCACGCGGTCGTCGGGCAGGACGATATGGCAGCCATCACCTTGGCCGATGTCGACGAAATTGACCTCAAGCGGGCGGACGGTGCCATAATCGTCCTGATGCAGAAAACCGGAATCGCCGCGCGCCTTCACCGGGGTCCAGCCATTGGCGTCGGCAGGACCGGTCAGTTCCAGCCAGTCGCCCAGTAGCAGATGGTTTTCGGCCGTGGATTTGGGGTCGGCGGCGCTGCGCAGGAACGCTTCGCGGACCTTGATATAGCGGATATTGGACATGGCTTTCCCCTCCGGCTGCGGAGGAATGCTGGCACATTTCCGCCGTGGCGGGAAGCTTTGCCCCTAGCGTGACATGGTGATGACCGCCGCTGCCGTTGCAGCGCCAGTCATCACCAAAATGGCTATTTTCCTGCCGCAATCCAGCGGTTGATCTTGTCCTCGAGCACGGCCAGTGGCAGCGCGCCGGTGCCAAGCACCTGTTCGTGGAAGGCGCGGATGTCAAATTTGGCGCCCATTTCGGCCTCTGCCTTTTTGCGCAGCCGCTGGACGGTCAGCGCGCCGATCTTGTACGCCAGCGCCTGGCTGGGGATGGCGATATAGCGTTCGACCTCGGCGGTGGCGTCAGTGCGGCCCATGTCGCTGTTTGCCAGCATATATTCGATCGCCTGGTCGCGGCCCCAGCCTTTGCTGTGCAAGCCGGTGTCGACCACCAGCCGCATCGCGCGCAGCATTTCGTCGCTTAGCGTGCCCATGCGTGCATAGGGATCCTTATAGAAGCCCATCTCATATCCCAGCGTTTCGGAATAGAGCGCCCAGCCCTCGACATAGGCGGTATTGCCTCCAAAGCGCATGAAGGCGGGCAGCGCTTCATTTTCCTGCGCCAGGCTGATCTGGAAATGGTGCCCCGGCGCACCTTCGTGCAGGTAGAGCGTCACCATGCCCGGCGTCGTGCGGCTGGGCAGGTCATAGGCGTTGAAATAAAAGATGCCGGGGCGCGAGCCATCGGGGGTGCCCGACTGGTAGCTGCCGCCTGCTTCGTATTTCTCGCGATATTCCTCGTAGGGGCGGATTTCGAGCGGGGCTTTGGGCAGCACGCTGAAATAGGAGCCGATCACCGCATCGACCTTTTTGCCGATGTCATAATAGCCCTGCGTCAATGCCTCGCGGCTGGCGGGTTTGAGCTTGGGATCAGTCCGCAGATGGTCGAAAAATTCGAGCAATGTGCCCTTGAAGCCAACCTCGGCCTGTACCTTTTCCATTTCGCGGCGAATGCGCGCGACTTCGCTGAGGCCGATGTTGTGAATCTCGTCGGGCGTCATTTTCAGCGTGGTCGAACCTTCGACAAGCTGCTGATAGAGCGCGGGGCCACCCTTCATGTACATCAGGCCAACGCCCTCGCGCGCGTCAGCGAGATAGCTGGTCTTGAGATAATCGCGCAGGCGGGTGAGTGCGGGGAACACGCCTTCGGTCAGCGATTTGCGCAAATCGGAGGTGACTCGTGCCTTGTCGGCCTCGCTGAAATCGGCTGGGATTGCCTTGACCGGTCCCCAATAGGGCGATTCTTCCAGCGGCAGCGCGAGCTGGGTATCAAGCTGCGCGATGACATTGTTGATGGTCAGCTTGGTTTCGACCACGCCCGAGGCCTGGCCCTGTTTGAAGCGCGCGATGCTGCGGTCGATGATTTCGACAAAATTGGCGTGACGTTTGACGTTGTTGTCATAGTCCAGCACCGTTTTGAACGGAGCCGCGCCCTGCGCGCTGGCAAAGCCGGGGTAGAAGGTGTGGATGCCGAAGAAGTGATTGATCGGCCTTACATCGGTGAGTGCAAGGATTTCGGGGGTCAGACCCTTGAGCGCCTCGCGCTGGTTCCAGGCGAAAACATCATAGACGATCTGGTCAGTGGGGTTTAGCTTCGCCCGGTCGATTTTGGCCAGGTCGGCAAGGTTTTTCTGCGCCGCCGCACGTTCGGCGTCATTATAGGCGTCGGTGCCGAAATCGCCGATCTTGTCGGCGTAGCGCAAATCGCCGCGGAACAGCGCGCTGATCGGGTTGCGCTTAAGATTGGCTTCATCGTCAGCGGCGAACAGCGCGAACATCTTGTCGCGCTCGGACTGCGCAGCGGTGGCTGCGGGCGCGGTCTGGGCGAAGGCGGGCAGGGCGATAGCGGTGGTGCCAAGCAGCGCAGCGGCAAAGAGAGTGCGGATGGTCATGGATGATCCTCTGTATTCTGGCGCGACGCGCCAATGATGGCGGTGTCTTGCGCGGCTATGGCACCGCACGCAAGCAGCATAGCTGTCGCTGGTCGAAGCCCAGCCGGCTTTGGTCGATGGCCGGTTGGACTATTCGACAACCCGCCCGCGCGCCATGACCCATTGGACGTTTTCCAGCGTGCGTACGTCGATGAGCGGATCACCGTCGACGGCGATCAAGTCTGCGCTATAACCCACAGAAATCTTGCCAATTTCATTTTCCATGCCGAGCGCCTTGGCGGCCACGGTGGTGGCGCTGGCGACGGCTTCTTGCGGGGTCAGGCCGAATTTGACGAGCAAGGCAAACTCACCTGCGTTGCGGCCATGTTCAAACACGCCGGCATCGGTGCCAAAGGCGACGGGAACGCCAAGCTGTTTTGAGCGGGTGACCTGGCGCCCCGCCGCTTCGACTGCTTGACGGCCCTTGATCTCAACCGTCGGTGTGTAGATGCCCTTGCCCAGCCGCTCGCGCACGCCCTCCAGCGCCATCAGTGTGGGGACCATATAGGTGCCCTTGGCCTTCATCACCTTGAGTGCAGCGTCGTCAGCGAAAGTGCCATGGTCGATGGTGTCGATGCCTGCCGCTGCGGCCGCTTCAATCCCGCGCGCGCCGTGCGCATGCGCCATGACCTTCAGGCCCAACGAATGGGCAGTATCGGCAATGGCGGTGAGTTCGGCATTGGTGAAATGCCCCTCCAGCCCGCGCCCTTGCTGTGACAGCACCCCGCCGGTCGCGGTAATTTTGATAACATCGGCCCCCGCGCGCGACGCCTTGCGCACTTTCTCGGCGCATTCGACCGCGCCGGTGCAGGTATAGCCATAGTCGAGCGCGTCATGGACATGCTCGGTAAAGCCGGTGACGTCGCCGTGGCCGCCGACGATGGACAGCGCAGGACCGGCAGCGACGATGCGCGGGCCGACGATGATGCCCTCGGTCGTGCCGCGCCGCAGCGAGAAGGCGGTATATTGCGCTGACCCTGCCTCGCGCACCGTTGTGAAACCGGCCTTGACCGTGATGCGGGCATTTTTGGCACCGACCACAACGCCCCATTCTTCGGGCTCAACCGCTTCGTTGCGATAATCGCCGCCGGGGTCGCCGGTCAGATGGACGTGCAGGTCGATCAGGCCGGGAAGGACCGTTTTGGTTGACAGGTCATGGATGATTGCGCCTTCGGGTGCAGGCGCGCGGCCCTGTTCAATGGCGGTGATGCGCCCGTCGGTGACGGTGATGGTTGCGGGGCCGCCAGTCCCGTTCGCGGGATCAGTTATCAGCCGCCCGGCATAGATGATGCTGGTTTGTGCGGATGCCGTGCCGCTTGCCAATGCCAGTGCCGAAGCCGCCGCCAAAATCGTCGTGCGCATGTCCATCTCCCGCTGTTGCAGGAGCATGGTGGCGGGACTTGGCGGCAAGGGCAAGCGGGCACAAGAAAAAGGCGGCCCTACCTAAGCGGGGCCGCCCAGTATTCCGGTAAATCCGAGGGGCGGCTTACCAGAAGAAATCGTGGATCACGTCGACCACTTCGCCCGAGTAGATGTCGACGAGCAGCACATCGTCATAGTAGCGCACCCAGCGATAGGGGCCGTAGACTTCGGGCAGGCGATAGCTCCAAGGGTCGTTGATCCAGTATCGGTTGCTGTAGAAGGGCGCGCCCAGACGGATGCCGATCGAGAAGCGCGAATAGCGATGGTCGCGGTAGGGCGCATAATAGCGGCCGGCGCGATAATGGTCGCGATACTGGTTGCGGTGGCCGTACCAGTTGTAGCGGCGGTCATTGCGCCAACTGCGGTTCCAGCCGCGGTTGTCGCGCCGGTCATAACGGTCATAGCGCCCGTCACGATCGCGGTCATAGCGGCGGTCGAGATTGCCGTCGCGGTTGCGATCATAGCGCCGATCCAACCGGTTGTTGTCGTTGCGGTCCCAGCGGCGATCAAGGTTACCGTCGCGGTTACGGTCCCACTGGCGATCGACCCGGCCATTGCCATTGCGATCCCAGTTGCGATCGACATTGCCGTCGCGGTTGCGGTCCCAGCGCCGGTCGGTATTGCCATCGCGGTTGCGGTCATAGGCCGGACCGGGGCCGCGAGTTGCGGGCTGGTAGCCCGGACCACGGTCGCGGCGCGCGCCGTCGCCACCTTGACCATTACCGCCCTGGCCATTGCCGCGCCATTCGCGCCGCGGAGCGTCAGGGACGCCTTCGCTGCGGGCTTCGCGGCGTTCGGTGCGCGCCTGGCGGTTCATCTGGCGCACTTCGGGCCCACGCGGGGCGCGTTCGCTGCGCTCGCTGCGGTCACGGTCGCCGCGGCCTTCGCGGCCCTCGCGCTGGGCATGGGCGCTGAGCGGGGTCAGCGCGGTGGCCGCCACCAGCAGGCCAACAAGCATTTTCTTCATCGGTGTTCACTCCGCCGGTCGCTGGCAAGGGCCAGGACCGGTCGATTCGGGGATTAGGCCGATGTTGCTGACGCCGGGCTGAACCGGGGTGTCAGGAAGGTGACAGGATAGGCACAGGTCCTATCGAACGCGGGGCGTGAGCGCGGGTACCTCTGCCGCGGCATCCTCGGGGCGGATACCGGGCGGCGGGGCCGCCGCGATGCGATCTTCGCCGCGCAGCACGCGGCCCGCGCGCTTGATTGCGGTGCGGATGCGCGGATAGGTGCCGCAGCGGCAGATGCCGGTCATCGCCGCGTCAATCTCATCATCGCTTGGGTCGGCGTTGCGGCGTAGCAGCGCCACCGCGCTCATGATCATGCCCGATTGGCAGAAACCGCATTGCGGCACTTGTTCGGCCACCCACGCCTGCTGAACCGGATGGCTGCGATCACGTGACAGCCCTTCGATGGTGGTGACAAAGCGCCCTTCGCACTCGGCCAGGGTGACCAGACAGCTGCGGATCGCCTGCCCGTCGATATCGACGGTGCATGCCCCACAATCGCCCGTGCCGCAGCCATATTTGGTGCCGGTCAGATTCGATGCGTCGCGCAGCGCCCATAGCAAGGGCGTGTCGGGGTCCATCCGATATTCGATGGGCCGCTCATTAACGGACAGGCGGGGCATCTAGACGATGTCAGTCGCGCCAGCTGGTGTCGATGCGGTCGACCTTGCGCACCATGGCGTCAAATTCGGCGCGGCCCGACTGGCCAGGAATTGCCGCCATGTAAAGATCGCGCTGGTGCACCGCGATGACTTCGGGCGGCACGGTGATGGCCGCGCCCATGCTGGCAGTCGCAAGCTGGATTTCGCACGCGCGCTGCAGCGCCCAATATTTAATGAAGGCGTCGGGCAGCGTTTTGCCCATGACGACGGGGCCATGGTTTTTGAGCATCAGGATGCGCTTGTCGCCAAGGTTTTTGAGCAGTCGCTCGCCCTCTTCCTCGCGCACCGTGACGCCTTCAAAATCATGATAGGCCAGCTGGCCCATGAAATTGCATGCATAAAAGCTGGTTGGTTGCAGTCCGCCCTCGCTGCAACATACCGCCATGGTCGCGGTGGTGTGGGTGTGGATGATCGCATGGGCGTCGGGCAAATGGCGGTGGAACAGCCCGTGCTGGACAAAGCCCGCCTTGTTGACGTGCCAGGGGTTGTCGGCATCCAGCTTGTTGCCGTCGATGTCGATTTTGACCAGGCTGGACGCGGTCACTTCGCTAAAATGCATGCCATAGGGGTTGATCAGAAATGCCCCCTCCTGATCATCCAGCTTCACCGTAATGTGGTTGAAGATCAGTTCGTCCCAACCCATCATCGCAAAAATGCGGTAGCAGGCGGCCAGTTCCTGCCGCGCGGTCCATTCGGCTTCGCTATATTTGCTGTTGCGTTTAAGCTGGGTGGCCATGACATTCTCCCTCGTTGCCGCCGCTATGCCATATCCGGCGGAGGAGCGGCAAGAGGGGTTGCATTTCGGCGGAAATCTGCCTAATGCGCGCCCATTGTCACACCGCCTGATGCGCGGTGCGGCCTGTTTTGCCCCTTTTTCTGGCTGTGGGCTGTCCGCGAATCGCGGCGGCAACCAGCCTTTTGTGACGGTTCAGGAGTCGGTTGGTTTATGCAGATCATCGTTCGCGACAATAATGTCGACCAGGCGCTGCGCGCTCTGAAGAAGAAGTTGCAGCGTGAGGGCGTCTATCGCGAGATGAAGCTGCGCCGCCACTACGAAAAGCCCAGCGAAAAGCGCGCGCGTGAGCACGCCGCCGCCGTCCGCCGCGCCCGCAAGATGGAGCGCAAGCGGATGGAACGCGACGGGGTTAAGTAAGCCCGTCGGCTTAGCGACACGCCAAAAGGGGCGCTGCGGGAAACTGCGGCGCCCTTTTTTGCATCTGACATCCGTCATTGCGAGCCATGGGCGAAGCAATCCAGAGCAGTGGCAAGCCGCTCTGGATCGTTTCGCTCTGCTCGCAATGACGCGGTGATTTTTGCTAGACCGGCTTCGCCCGCGCCGCCTATAGGCGCGGCTCAATCTGCTTCAGCCAAGGAATAGCCCATGAGCGCCACCGCCGTCCCGCTGCGACCCGTTTCGAAGAGCGGCCTTGCGACCTTATGGATCGGCCTATTGCTGCTCGCGGCGCTGGGTGCGGGCTTTGCTTTTTGGCAAGCGTCGGCAAACCAGATCGGTTTTACGACCGTGAAGGCGGGGACTGGACCGTCGCCCACCGATACTGACATTGCGCTGATCAAATATGAAGGGCGACTAGCTGACGGCACTGTGTTCGATGCCAATGAACAGACACCGATGGCAGTGGGGCAAGTGGTCCCGGGATTCAGCCAAGCGTTGAAGCGCATGCAGAAGGGCGGGAAATATACCGTCACCATCCCGCCAAAGCTGGGCTATGGCGCGCAAGCGCAGGGGCCGATCCCTGCCAACAGCACGCTTACCTTTGACGTCGAACTGCTTGACTTCCGCTCAGAGGCCGAAGTGCGCGCAATGCAGCAAATGATGCAGCAAATGCAGGGTGGCCCTGGTGGCCCGCCGCCGGGCGCAGGTGGACCGCCGCCGCGCTGATATCCCCATTATCGTCGTCCCGGACTCGATCCGGGACAACGGGCCAGCGTTGGCTTGTTATCCCGGATCAGGTCCGGGACGACGAAACAGGGGTCGATGCCGCCCCGCCGCTCGCCCGCGCGGCGTTCTTTTCCAAAAACACCTTGATCATCGCGATGATGGGGTCGGCGAGCGCGAGGCCCAAAATGCCGAACAATGCGCCGAACAAGATTTGCGCGCCCAGCACGAGCGCCGGGGCCAGGTCGACGGTGCGTTTGGCGACCATCGGCACGATGATATTACCATCGACCGTCTGGACCACGAAATAGACGATCAGGCAGTAGAGCCCGGCATCAACGCTGACCGAAAAACCCACCAGGACCATCAGCACGCCCGAAATCAGCGCGCCGATATTCGGAATGAACACCAGCAGCCCGGTGAGGACGCCGAGTAACGTTGCCATCGGGATGCCGTAAATCGCGAGCAGCGCCCAAGTAGCGATGCCCTCGACGAGCATGCCCAAGATGCGCCCGGCCATCAGCCGTCGCAGCGTTTTGCCCATGGCTGCGCTGACGTCATAGAAATGCGCGCGCTCGCTTTGCGGCATCAACCAGCCGACGCCGCGCTCGTACAGGCGCGGCTCGACGGCGAGGTAAATGCCCAGCACGACAATGAAAAAGAGCGCAGTGATGCCACCGACCAACGACGAGACAGCGGCAGTAACGCGCCCGACCGAGCCCATGGCATATTCGACCAGTTGCGACGGGTCGAAATCGGCCTCGGTCAACCCCTGCGCGCGAGCCCAGACAAGCAGCCGGTCGACCTGCAGCAGGATTGTTTCTTGTAGCGTCGCGGCCTGCACGACGAGTTGGTTGCCCGCCGAAATGAACACCGAGGCAAGGAAAGCGAGGATAGCAAGCAGCACGATCGCGAGCCGCCAGCCGCGTCCAATCGGCAGCACGCGACCTAGCAACCGTGCTCCGCCGTCGAGGCCCGCTGCAAAGACGATGGCGGCAAGGATTAGCAGGATCGGCTGCGCCAGCAGTACGACCAGCGCGACCAAACTAAGCATGCCGATCCACACGCCCGCGCGCTTGATTTCGTCGCGGATCAGCGGGTCGCGGAACTCCGAAGGCCCAGGGGTCTGCGTTTCGGCTTTTTCTTCGGTTGCTTCGCTCATTTCGCCCCCGCTTCACGATCCGGCCGCAGGTTGGTCCCGGCGCGGCCCGAACGCAAGGCGTTCCACCAGCTTAGGGGATTGTACCAGATGGCGGTGCCGTCGGTGGAAAAGGTGACCATCTCGGCGCGCCCCGATACTACGTCGAACGGCACCGCGCCGCCAAACCCTTTTTCCGCGACGGAGACGCGGCTGTCGGCGCTGCCGTCGCGGTTGTCGCCCATCAGGAAAAGGTGACCCTCGGGCACCTGGTATGGTCCGAAAACGTCGTTGCGATAGTCGGGGCCAAGGTCGATCGTGTCGTAACTCACGCCATTGGGCAGCGTTTCGCGGACGATTGGCACGTCAATCCAGCGCTGGCCCCCCGTGTCGGTACGGATGCGGCCGGCGAAGGCGCTGTCGCCGCTGGGCAGATTGGCATCGACGGGGATTGGCAGCAGCGGCTGGACCTCGCGCTTCACTTTGCTGCCGTTGAGGATCAGCTCGCCGCGCCGCATTTCGATGGTGTCGCCGGGCAGGCCGATGACGCGCTTGATATAGTCGACGCGTTGGTCCGGATGCTCGAGCACCACGATATCGCCGCGTTCGGGCAATTTGCCCCACAAGCGGCCCTTCATCTGCGGCGCGAGGTGGAAGCTGACCGAGGCATAGGACCAGCCATAGGGCCATTTGCTAACCACCAGCCGGTCGCCATTGCGCAGCAGCGGCATCATCGATTCCGACGGAATGTAGAATGGTTTGGCGATGATGGTGTGGATGCCAACCACCAGCGCCAGGATGACGATGATGTCGCGCAGGATTTTCCATGGACTTTCCCGCAGTTCGTTGATTGTGTTGCTCATGGGGAGAGGGGGATCGCTTCCAAAATGACGAACGCCTGCGCCCAGGGATGGTCGTCGGTGAGGGTGAGGTGGATGCGGACCGAATGGCCCGCCGGGGTCAGTTCCGCCAGCCGCGCCGCCGCGCCGCCGGTCAGCGCCAGTGTCGGCGCGCCCGAAGGGGCGTTTACGACGCCGATGTCTTTCATGAACACGCCGCGCTTGAAGCCGGTGCCGACGGCTTTCGAAAACGCCTCTTTGGCGGCGAAGCGTTTGGCGAGGGTGTCGGCCTTCGTAAACGGGCGACGGTTCGCCTTGGCTTGCTCAATGTCGGTGAAGACGCGCTGCTCAAAACGCGCGCCGAAGCGGTCGAGCGAGGCCTGGATGCGCTCGATATTGCACAGGTCGGAGCCGAGGCCGATGATCATCTGCGGCTCTCGTCGTGTTCCACATATGCTCGCGTAAATTTGAAAATCAGGCGGGAGAAAGTGTACACGACGCCGCCGAAAAGCATGATGCCAACGCCAAACCCAAAATTGCGCCAATTGAAGGACAACCCATTGGTTGCATCATTCCAGATGTTAATTCCAATGATTAATGCGCACCAGAACGGCCAAATAATGAAAAAGCGCTTCATCCAGCGCCATTGAGCTTCAATAAATTTCTGTCGAAAACTCACCGCGCTTCATCCATCAGCGCGCGCATTTTCAATATCGCGGCTTCCAACCCAATGAAAATCCCCTCGCCAATCAGATAATGGCCGATGTTGAGTTCAGCGATTTGCGGAATGGCGGCGATGGGGACGACATTGTCAAAGGTCAGGCCGTGGCCGGCGTGCGGTTCGATGCCGTTTTTGGCGGCAAGCGCGGCTGCATCGGCGATGCGTTTGAGTTCGGCCTCAGCGCCCTCGCGGTTCCCGTCGAGCAGCAAATGCGCATATTTGCCGGTGTGAAATTCGACCACCGGTGCGCGCAGGCGAATCGCGGCGTCGATCTGGCGCACATCGGGCTCGATGAACAGGCTGACGCGGATGCCTGCGTCGGCCAAGCGCGTGACGATGGGGGCGAGGTGGTTGTGCTGGCCCGCCGCGTCGAGGCCGCCTTCGGTCGTGCGCTCCTCGCGCTTTTCGGGGACGATGCAGGCGGCATGCGGTTTGTGCTTAAGCGCGATGGCGAGCATTTCCTCGCTCGCCGCCATTTCCAGATTCAGCGGCAGGTCGGTCGCGGCCATGATGCGCGCGAGGTCGTCGTCGCGGATATGGCGCCGGTCTTCGCGCAGATGCGCGGTGATGCCGTCGCCGCCGCATGCTGCGACGATTTCGGCGGCGCGCACCGGATCGGGATGGTCGCCGCCGCGCGCGTTGCGGATGGTCGCAACATGGTCGATGTTGACGCCAAGGCGCAGATGATTGCTCATGCCGACGCGCGGCTCCCCGGCTTGACGGCGGGGATTTGCGCCAAGTCGGCGGGAACCTCATCCGGAGCATAGGTTGGGAAATTGATGGCGATCAGCGAGGTGAAGGGCACGCCGAGCTCAATGCTACCGACCGTACGGTCGACCAGCGCGGCGGCTGCGATGACCGTGCCGCCCTCGGCCTCGATGCAGGCAATGGCTTCGCGCGATGACAGGCCGGTCGTGACGACATCCTCGACCATCAGGATGCGGGCACCGGGTGCAATGCTGAACCCGCGGCGCAGTTCGAAGGTGCCGGTCGGGCGTTCGACGAACATGGCGGGTTTGCCCAGCGCGCGGCCCATTTCATGGCCGATAATCACCCCGCCCATCGCTGGCGAAATGACCGCATCAATCTCGGCGCGCAGGTCGCGCGGCAGCTTTTGCGCCAATGCCAGCGCCAGTCGCCCGGCGCGGTCGGGGTCCATCAGCACGCGCGCGCATTGCAAATAATGCGCGCTGTGGCGGCCCGATGAGAGCAGGAAATGGCCACTGAGCAGCGCCTCGGCGGCGCGGAACTCGGCGAGAATTTCGTCTTCGGTCATGATTTTGATGGTTCTTTTCGTTGCAGTATATTGCTTGCCGTAGCGGAAGGGGAGGGGTTGCGGCAAGCGATTGAAAATAGTGTTAGAGGCGCTTGAGGCCAGCGGCAAGCGGGTCTATAGGCCCCGGAATATCCCGACTGATATGCCGCGTCGCCGCGACATCAGGGCCGGTTCCGGCGGTGCATCCTGCGGGTATGTTTAATTCAGCAAGGGGCAGGCTGCGTCCGCTATGAAGATGTTGAAAACACTGGTACTTGCCGCAACGCTGGCAATCGGAGCGCCCGCGCTGGCGCAAGACACCGCTGCGCCCGCCGCGCCTGCAGCCACCACGGCGGCACCGGCGACTCCGGCAGCGGCCACAGCGGCACCGGCGACAGAAGCGCCGACACCGGCGGCCGACGCGACCTATGTCCCGATGAAGCCCACCGATGGCATCGGCCAGCCGGTGCAGCGCGGCATAGATTTTCAGCCGCAAGCCACAGATCTGGGTCAGCGCGCCAAGAATTTGAACAATCATGTGCTGCTGCCGATCATGACAGTGGTGGCCTTGTTCGTGCTGGGCCTGCTGCTGTGGGTCATTCTGCGCTACCGCGCGAAGGCCAACCCGGTGCCGTCGAAAACATCGCACAACACGCTCATTGAAGTGGTTTGGACTGCCGTCCCAGCGCTGATCCTGATCGCGATCGCATTTCCCTCGCTCAGCCTGCTCGCCGCGCAATATAAGCCTGCGAGCGCCGACGCGGTGGTGATCAAGGTTAAGGGTTACCAGTGGAACTGGGGCTATGAATATCCCGACCATGGCATTGGTGAATATATCTCGAAAATGCTCGATGAACCCGCCGCCAAGGCATCGGGCGAGCCGTTCCAGCTTGCGGTCGACAACCGCATGGTGGTGCCGGTTGGGCAGCAGGTTAAGCTGATCATCACCGGGGCCGACGTGATCCACAGCTTTGCGGTGCCCGCGCTGTGGACCAAGATGGACGCCGTGCCCGGCCGCGCCAACGAGACGACCTTCACGGTGAACAAGCCGGGCGTATATTACGGCCAGTGCTCCGAATTGTGCGGCGTTGACCATGCCTTTATGCCGATTGCGGTCGAGGCGTTGCCGCCCGAGAAATTTGCCGCCTGGGTGCGGTCAAAGGGCGGCAAGATGCCGGGTGATGCGGTGCCTGCATCCGCTCCCGCGGCTGCTGCACCGGCCGCTGCTGCACCTGCTGCTGCTCCCGCCACTGTTCCCGCTGCCGCGCCTGCGGCCGCCGCTACCAACTGAGGGTATTCGCAATGACCGACATTGCCGCCACTGCACCGTCCGAATTTCAGGCGCATGCCCATGCGCATGACGATCATGACCACAAGCCGGGCTTTTTCGTCCGCTGGTTCATGTCGACCAACCACAAAGATATAGGCACTCTCTATCTCATCCTTGCGATTGTCGCGGGGATTATCGGCGGGGCCATTTCGGGCATGATGCGGATGGAGCTGGCTGAACCCGGCATCCAATATCTGCCCGGCTGGGCCGCGATGATGGGCGGCGAAAATAGCGCCACCGCGGGCAAGCATATGTGGAATGTGCTGATTACCGCGCATGGCCTGATCATGGTGTTTTTCATGGTCATGCCCGCGCTGATCGGCGGCTTCGGCAACTGGTTTGTCCCGCTGATGATCGGCGCGCCCGACATGGCCTTTCCGCGCATGAACAATGTCAGCTTCTGGCTGACCGCGGTCGCGCTGGTGATGCTGGTGGCATCGAGCTTCGTGCCCGGCGGTGCGGGCGGCAATGGCGCGGGCACGGGCTGGACCGTCTATGCCCCTCTGTCGACGTCAGGATCCCCCGGACCGGCGGTCGACATGGCGATTTTCTCGCTCCACCTTGCGGGCGCGGCGTCGATCTTGGGCGCGGTCAATTTCATCACCACCATTTTCAACATGCGCGCACCGGGCATGACGCTGCACAAAATGCCGCTGTTCGTGTGGTCGGTGCTGGTCACTGCCTTCCTGTTGCTGCTGGCGCTACCGGTTCTGGCGGCGGCGATCACCATGCTGCTGACCGACCGCAATTTCGGTACGACCTTCTTTGATGCGGCGGGCGGCGGTGATCCGGTGCTCTACCAGCACCTCTTCTGGTTCTTCGGTCACCCCGAAGTGTACATCATGATCCTGCCCGGGTTCGGGCTGATCAGCCAGATTGTGTCGACCTTCAGCCGCAAGCCGGTGTTCGGTTATCTCGGCATGGCTTATGCCATGGTCGCGATTGGCGTTGTCGGCTTTGTCGTGTGGGCGCACCACATGTTCACCGTCGGCATGAGCGTCAATCTGAAGATGTATTTCACCGCCGCGACGATGGTCATCGCCGTGCCGACGGGGATCAAGATTTTTAGCTGGATTGCCACCATGTGGGGCGGATCGATGAGCTTCAAGACGCCGATGGTGTGGGCGCTGGGCTTCATCTTCATGTTCACTGTGGGCGGCGTAACCGGCGTCGTGCTCGCCAATGGCGGGGTCGATACCAACCTGCACGACACCTATTATGTCGTCGCGCACTTCCACTATGTGCTGTCGCTGGGCGCGGTCTTCTCGCTGTTCGCTGGTTTCTATTACTGGTTCCCGAAAATGTCGGGCAAGATGTACAACGAGTTCCTGGGCCAACTGCATTTCTGGGTCTTCTTCATCGGCGTGAACGTGTTGTTCTTCCCGATGCACTTCTTGGGCAACCAGGGGATGCCGCGTCGTTATCCTGATTATGCCGCAGCCTATTCCTATTGGAACGAAATCGCCACGACGGGTTATTTCATCATGGCCGTCGGCGTGCTGATTTTCTTCGTCAACATCGCTTGGGCGCTGGTGGCGGGGCGCAAGGCCGCTGACAATCCGTGGGGCGAGGGGGCGACGACGCTGGAATGGACGCTGCCTAGCCCGCCGCCGTTCCACCAGTTCAACACGCTTCCGCGCATCGCGTAATGGGCTTTGGCCCCGCTTGGTGATGGCACCGGGCGGGGCAACGCATTTGGACAGATTATGGCAACCAGCCTGACCCCGACGGCCACGATGCCCGCCGACTGGCGCGACCTGTTCGCGCTGACCAAGCCGCGCGTCATGTCGCTGGTGGTGTTCACCGCGCTTTGCGGGATGCTCGCCGCGCCGGCGCCGGTGCATCCGGTGCTGGGCTTTGCTTCAATCCTCGCCATAGCCCTGGGGGCAGGGGCATCGGGTGCTCTCAACCAATGGTATGAGGCCGATATAGATGGCGTGATGAAGCGCACCAGCAAACGCCCGCTGCCCGCAGGACGGATGGAGCGCGAAACCGCGCTGCATTTCGGCGTCGGCCTTTCGGCC
Organism: uncultured Sphingopyxis sp.; assembly: GCA_964401155.1. GTDB lineage: Bacteria > Pseudomonadota > Alphaproteobacteria > Sphingomonadales > Sphingomonadaceae > Sphingopyxis. The sequence goes on along the minus strand of CAYNXF010000013.1, from coordinate 43,800 downwards.
TTTTCGTTGCTGCTGATGTATGTGGCCAGCAATTTTCTGGCGACCATCATCTTGGCCGGGGCTATTTTGTTCTATGTGTTCGTTTACACCGCCTGGCTGAAGCCGCGCACGCCGCAGAATATTGTGATCGGCGGTGCCGCAGGGGCCTTCCCGCCGCTGATCGGCTGGGTCGCCATCACCGGCGAACTGGCGGCGTTGCCGGTGCTGCTGTTCCTGCTGATCTTCCTGTGGACGCCGCCGCATTTCTGGGCGCTCGCGCTGTTCATGAAGTCTGATTATGCCAAAGCAGGCATCCCGATGCTGCCGGTGGTTGCCGGTGAACGCACGACACGGCATCAGATTTTTCTCTATTCACTGATCATGACGGTGGGCGCAGTCGCACCATGGCCGCTGGGTCTAACCGGCGAGGTTTATGGCGTGACGGCCGCGGTGTTGAGTGCAGTTTTTTGCCTGCTTGCCGCCGACGTGGCGCGGCGTGAGACGCAAGCCGACGACAAGATGAAGCCCGAAAAGCGGCTGTTCACTTTCTCGCTTTTCTATCTCTTCCTGCTGTTTGCGGCGGTGGTGGTTGACCGGTGGGTACTGGCATGACCGACGAACCGTTCGACGAAGCCGCTTTCCGCGCCCGGCAGCGCAAGAATGCCAATGTCACCGCGCTGATCTTGATTGCGCTCGCCGTGCTGTTTTTCGCAATCACCATTGCCAAGCTGGGGCTGGCGACATGATGGCGCTGACCGCCAAGCGGCGCACGGCGTTGATGGGCTTTGGCCTTGCTGCCTTCATGGTCGGGCTCGGCTATGCCGCCGTGCCGCTTTATGACCTGTTCTGCCGCGTGACTGGCTTTGGCGGTACGACGCAGCGCGTCGACGAAGCGGCGCTGGCAAGCCCGCCCAAGGTGCTGAGCCAAACGATTTCGGTGCGTTTCGACAGCAATGTCGACCGCGATATGCCATGGCATTTCAAGCCCGAACGGCCGCGCGACCGGATGAGCATTGGTGCGCGAGATATGGCGATTTTCATCGCGCGCAACGATTCGCTGAACCCTGTGCGCGGGATAGCGAGCTATAATGTCACGCCCGTGGCGGCGGGCAAATATTTCAACAAGATACAATGCTTCTGTTTCACCGATCAGGTGCTGGAACCGGGGCAGCAAATCCGCATGCCGGTGCTGTTCTTTGTCGACCCTGCGATCAAGGATGATCCCGAAACGCGCGACATTCAGGAAATTACGCTGAGCTACACCTTCCACCGGGTGGACGAGGCAAAAAAGCCGAGTTAAGGCCCGCCGCAAATGTTATAAGTCTCGGGTCCGCCGCGATGGTGCTGACGGACCCTCAAGTTGGGGAAATGCGACATGGCTGGTGACGCCAAACAGCACGATTATCATCTGGTCAATCCAAGCGTCTGGCCGCTGATTGGGTCGATCGCGGCGCTGACCATGTTCTTTGGCCTGGTCATGGTCATGAACGACGACTTCTTTGGCCCCAGTGGAAAATGGGTCATGGGGCTGGGCGTTGCCGGGCTGATTGCCACCTTCTTCAGCTGGTGGGCGGACGTCATCAAGGAGGCGCATTCGGGCGACCATACGCCGGTGGTGCAGTTGCACCTGCGCTATGGCATGATCCTGTTCATCGCTTCCGAGGTGATGTTCTTCGTCGGCTGGTTCTGGGCCTGGTTCGATTTCTCGCTATTCCCCGAGCCCGTTCAATATGTCGACGGCGCGGTCGAAAGCCTGTTTGGTCAGGAAGGCGCGGCGCTGATCGCACAATGGCCGCCCAAGGGCATCGAGGTCATCGACGCCTTTTCGCTGCCGCTGCTCAATACGCTGATCCTGCTGTGCTCGGGCACCACCATCACTTGGGCACACCACGCGCTGATCAATGGCGACCGTGAAGGGCTGAAGAAGGGCCTGTGGCTGACGATCATCCTCGGCGCGGTATTCTCGGCTATCCAGGCATATGAATATGGTGTTGCTCCGTTCGCCTTTGGCGAATCCAATTACAGCTCTGCCTTTTACATGGCGACCGGCTTCCACGGCTTCCACGTGCTGGTTGGCACCATCTTTTTGATCGTGTGCCTGGCGCGCGCGTACAAAGGCCATTTCACCCCGCGCCAGCATTTCGGCTTTGAAGCCGCCGCCTGGTATTGGCATTTTGTCGACGTTGTGTGGTTGTTCCTGTTCATCGTCGTCTATGTGTGGGGCGGCTGGGGCGCGCCGGTCCATTGATGGCTCCGACTGGGCGAACAGGGAAATGACGGGCGCAGTGGCCGAATGGCATCTGGCTCAGATCAACATCGGCCGCCTGGTGGCTGAAGCGGGCGACCCGCGCGTACAGCCATTTTTCGACGCGCTCGACCGGATTAATGCCGTTGCTGAGGCCAGCCCCGGTTTTATCTGGCGGCTAAAGGACGACAGCGGCAATGCCACGGCGCTGCGGCCGACGCCTGACCCGCTGCTCGCGGTCAATATGTCGGTCTGGGCCGATGCCGAGGCGTTGTTTCTTTATGTCTATCGCAGCGCGCACACACCCGAAATGGCGCGCCGCCGTGAGTATTTCGAACGGTTTGACGGGGCCTATCAGGCGCTTTGGTGGGTGCCCGCAGGGCATATCCCAACCATTGAAGAAGGGCTGGCGGCCCTGTGGCGGCTCGATCGTTATGGCCCGACGCCGCAGGCCTTTACCTTCAAGGCGCGCTTTCCGGCCCCCGGCGTCGGCGGCCCGCCCGTCGACTTGCAGCCTGACCCTTGGTGTATGGGGCGTGCCTGACGACCCTAGCGCCGGGTCATTGCGTCCCACCATCGCTCGCGCCGCCCTTTCTGGCTTGTGCCCGCAATGCGACGCGCCGACGCTGTTCGATGGACCGCTGAAAATTGCCGATCGCTGTCCCAATTGTGGCAATGACCGCAGCGCGAATAATGTCGGCGATGGTCCCGCCGCATTTCTGACGATGATAATCAGTGCGGTGGTGATTGCGCTGGCCATGAGCCTCGAATTCGCACTTTATCCGCCCTTCTGGGTGCATGTCGTCCTGTGGGTGCCATTTACCATTGCCGCCGTGGTTGGGGGCTTGCGCTTTACCAAGGGATTGCTTTTCCATGCCGAGGTCCGGCGCGGCGCACGCGAAGGGGTGCTCGCCGATGACGAGTGAGCCGGTTCGTATGCACTGGCCGCTAATCCCGACGCTGCTGGTTGTTGTTGCCTTTGCCACCATGATTGCGCTCGGCGTCTGGCAATTGGGACGCAAGGGCGAAAAGGAGGCGCTGATCGCGCTGCACCAGCGCAACGCGGCGATGATGGAAGAAGTGACCTTTCCCGTGCTGGCACCGGTCGACGATGCTCTGCTCTATCGCCGCAGCCGCGTGACCTGTCTGGAAGTGGTTTTCCACAGCCAGCGTGGCGGGCGCGATGCCAAGGGAACTTCGACCTATCAGATGATTGTCGATTGCCGCACCGGAGCAGAAGGGCCGGGGGTGCTGGTGAGTATTGGCACCGACGCGGACCCCGCGCGGAAGCTCGACTGGAAGGGTGGCGAAGTGGCGGGGATCATCGTTCCCGGGCCCGATCAGCCGGGGCTGATTGAGCGCTTTAGCGGCACAGCCACGCCCGCACGCGCGATGTTGCTGGCTGATCCACCCGTGGCGGGCTGGGCGGCCAGCGCGCGGCCCGCACCCGATGACGCGCCGAACAATCACCTTGCCTATGCCGTGCAATGGTTTTTGTTCGCGGGCGCGGCGGCGCTTATCTACTTCCTCGCGCTGCGCAAACGCTTGCGGGGTTAGGGCCTCGCGTTTAGGCGGAAGGCGACATGGATTATATCAGCACCAGAGGTAGCGCGCCCGCGCTCGATTTTCGCGGCGTCACGCTGGCCGGCCTGGCCAGCGACGGCGGGCTCTATGTCCCGCGCAGCTGGCCGCAGTTCAGCGCCGGTGACATCACCGCGTTGGCGGGCCTCGATTATGTCGAAACCGCCGTTCGCGTCATGTCTCCCTTTGTCGCGGGCAGCCTGAGCGAGGATGATCTGCGCACTCTTTGCAAGGCGGCCTATGGCAGCTTTGCGCATGATGCGATCACGCCGCTGGTGCAGCTTGATGGGCGGCACTGGCTGCTGGAACTGTTCCACGGGCCGACGCTGGCGTTCAAGGATGTGGCGCTGCAATTGCTGGGCCAGCTGTTTGAACGATTCCTGACGGGCTCCGACCAGCAGCTGACCATCGTCGGCGCAACGAGCGGCGATACCGGCTCAGCAGCGATCGAAGCGGTGGCAGGGCGGGAAGGCATCCGTATCTTCATGCTCCACCCCGAAGGGCGCGTCAGCGATGTTCAGCGGCGCCAGATGACGACGATCCTGGCCCCCAATGTCCATAATATCGCCATTCAGGGCAGCTTTGACGACGCGCAGGCGATGGTCAAACACATGTTCGGCGACCCGGCGGTGACTGGCGCGGTCACGCTGTCGGCGGTGAACAGCATCAATTGGGCGCGGTTGATGGCGCAGGTCGTCTATTATTTCTATGCCGCTGTCCGGCTCGGCGCGCCGCAGCGCCGCGTCGCGTTCAGCGTGCCGACGGGCAATTTCGGCGACGTGTTCGCGGGCTATGCGGCGGCGCGTATGGGTTTGCCAGTGGAGCGGCTGGTGGTCGCGACCAACGTCAACGATATCCTCCACCGCGCGCTTTCCACCGGCGATTATAGCGCTGGGGCGGTGACGCCGACCGCGACGCCGAGCATGGATATACAGGTCAGCAGCAATTTCGAACGGCTGCTGTTCGACCTCGCTGGCCGCGATGGCGGCGCGATTGCGGGCATGATGGCGGGCTTCGAGGCAAGCCGCGCGATGACCATCCCCGCCGACATGCTGGCGGGCGCGCAGGACCTGTTCACCAGCGTGCGCGTCGATGCCGACGGCATGGCGCTGGCACTCGCGCATGCGCACAGCCGTCATGCGATGCTGATCGATCCGCACACGGCGGTGGGCTATGCGGCCGCGCGCACGGTGGCCAGAGATCTGCCCGCCGATGTCCCCATGGTCACGCTGGCCACTGCCCATCCGGCCAAGTTCCGCGACGCGGTCGAGCGCGCCACCGGGCTGCGGCCGTCGCTGCCCGGACGCGTCGGCAATTTGTTCGATCGGGAAGAGCGTTACGAGCGCCTGCCGGGAGATTATGCGGCCGTGCGGGATTATGTGCTGGAGCGGGCACTTGGGTAAAGCATTGTTGCTCCTAACTTTCAAAAACCCTTCCCCCTGGGGGAGGGGAGGGTGAGCAGTGAGATCCCCCTCCTGACCCTAGCCGGCGAGCCTTGGGCCGACTATGCGCTGCTCGACAGCGGTCATGGGCGCAAGCTCGAACGCTATGGCACGCGCACCTTCATTCGCCCCGAACCTCAGGCGATGTGGGCACCGGCGCATGATGAGTGGGACGCCGACGGCGAATTCATCCCTGCGTCCGATGCCGACGGCGGCGGGCGCTGGTTTTTTAATCGCCCTGTGCCCGCCGAGGGGTGGGCGCTGGGGTGGAACGAAGCGCGCTTCATGGCGAGTTGCACCCCGTTCCGGCATCTTGGGTTCTTCCCCGACATGGCCCCGGTATGGAGCTGGCTGCGCGGACAGGTGACCCCAATAGACAATCCGTCCTTCCTCAACCTGTTCGGCTACACCGGCGTCGGGTCACAAGCGCTCGCCAGCGCCGGTGCCCATGTCACCCATGTCGATGCCAGCAAGAAAAGCGTGGCGCAGGCGCGCGCCAACGCCGAGCTGGCCGGGATGGCCGACGCGCCAATCCGTTGGATCGTCGATGACGCGAGCAAGTTCGCGGGCCGCGAGGTGCGACGCGGCAAACGTTATGACGCCATATTGCTCGATCCGCCCAAATATGGCCGCGGCCCAGATGGAGAGCGGTGGGAACTGGAAAGTGATCTCGCTCCGCTGATCGCCGATTGCGCGAGGTTGCTCGACAAGAATAGTCGTGCGCTGTTCCTGACTGTCTATGCCGTGCGCATGTCGGCGCTCGCCATCGGTGAGTTGCTGCGCGGTGCCTTGACTGGGCTGGGCGGCACGGTGGAGTGCGGCGAACTGGCGGTCCGCGAGGAAGCGCGGGGGTTGTTGCTGCCCACAGCTATATGGGCGCGTTGGTCGCGTTAGGTCAGCACCGCCGGGGTGCGCGGGTTCTTCAAGCCGCCGTGTCGATCCCCAGATCGCTGAGTTTACGGTAGAGCGTCGAGCGACCGATGCCGAGGCGGCGCGCGACTTCGCTCATCCGGCCGCGGTAGTGGCCGATGGCGAGGCGGATGACGTCGGCCTCGATATCCTCGAGGGGACGCAGATGACCGTCGGGCATATAGAGGGTGACACCCATCGCCTCGCCATTGATGTTGATGGTGCCTTCTTCCTCGGGCGCTGCCGTGCCGCCGATGGCGGCGTCGACGGCCGGGAAATCGGCGAGCGTCAGCACATCGCCCTTGCAATCGATGGCGGCGCGGAACAGCACGTCCTGCAGCTGGCGAACATTGCCTGGCCAAGCATAGGCAGCGAGCAGGCGCAGCGCGTCGTCGGTAATGCCAAGCGGGCGCAGGCCTGGAAGCTGGCCCAACCGGGTCAGCAGGTGGCGGGTCAGCGGCGCGATGTCGCTACGCCGGTCGGTCAGGCTGGGCAGCGTCAATTGTGCGGTACTGATGGCGTAATAAAGGTCCTCGCGAAAATAGCCGTCAGCAATCAGCCGGTCGAGCGGCGAAGAGGCGGTGGCGATAATGCGAACATCGACCTTGTGTTTGATCGTACCGCCAATCATCTGGACTTCACCCGACTGGATGAATTCAACCAGCCGCTGCTGCGTTTCGGCGGGCATGCATTCGACCTGATCGATAATGATTGTGCCGCCGTCGGCCTGCATCAACCGCCCGATCTGGCGGTCGAACGCGCCCGGAAACGCTCCGCGCTCATGCCCGAACAGCCCCGATGCAATTAGCCCCGGTGAAACCACCGAGCAGTCGACCAGCACCAGCGGCCCTTTGGCGCGTGGACTGGCGCCGTGGATGGCGCGCGCGAACACTTCCTTGCCGACGCCGGCCTTGCCATTGATAAGCACGGGCACGCGCGCGCGCGCCGCCTTGGCCGCAATGGCCAGCGCGCTGCGGAAATTGGGGCAGGAGCCGACGATTTCGTCAAAACCCAGGGGGACGCGCAGCTTTTCGGTGAGCGGGCGCAATTCGCCGCTTGTGTTGCCGACAAGCCGGTCAAGCGAGGACAGCAGTCGGTCGGGCGCAATCGGCTTTTGCACAAAATCGCTCGCGCCTGCGCGCATTGCGGCAACCGCGGTGGCAACGCTGGTGCGCATTGTGATGGCGATGACGGGAAGGCCGGGACGCCAACGGCGCAATTCGGTGACGAATTGCTCTACCGGATGGCCGGGCGCACCTTCGTCGATAATCACTGCGTCGAGCGCCAGCCCTTCCTGCGTGCCGAGCTTCGCCAGCGCTGTATCCGTATCGGGCGCGATAATGGTGCGCCAGCCGCCGCGCGAGGCAAGCGCGCTGATAAAGCGCTGTTGCGCCGGTTCGCTGTCCACCAGCATGGCGGTGCGGATATCGCGGTTACTGGCCATGTCGTTCCGTTGCGTTTCCATCATGACGGCGACGTTTCCATCGCTACTGTTCCATTATGGGTATCGGAAATGCGTAAAGACGGAATTAAGCGTCCCCGCTGTGACGATGCGCACTGACGCTGCACACTGCGGGGTTGAGCAAGCGCGACACTAACGTTAGGACCTGTATGACGTTCCGATTCCGGGCGATAATAATCGAGCGCACAAGCCATCGTGCGCGCGTGCAGCGACAGGGGACTATGGCAATGGCCGACCATGACATGAAATCTGCCGAACAAACCTATCATGGGTTTTTGTCCTGGACCAAAACGGGCATTATCATCACGGCCGCCGTCACGGTGCTCGTCGTCATCCTGATTTCCTGACCGGACCTGCAGATGACCCGGATCGCCGTTCTCAAGGAAGCAGCAGACGGCGAAACCCGTGTCGCCGCTACGCCTGAAACTGTCAAGAAATTCATCGGTTTGGGCGCCGAAGTCGCGGTTGAGGCCGGGGCAGGGGTGGCCGCGTCGGTGGCCGACGCCGACTATGCTGCGGCCGGGGCAAGTGTGGGCGACCGCGCGACGACACTGAAGGGCGCGGACATTATTCTGGGCGTGCAAGGGCCCGACCCCAAATCGCTGAACGGCTTTGCAAGCGGTGCGTGGCTGGCTGCCGGGCTAAATCCCTTTGGCGAGCGCGCGCGCGTCGATGCGTACGCGGCGCTGGGGCTGGAGGCGCTGGCGATGGAATTCATGCCGCGCATCACCCGCGCGCAGTCGATGGATATTTTGTCGTCGCAGGCCAACCTTGCGGGCTACAAAGCGGTGCTGATGGCCGCCAACGCCTATGGCCGCGGTTTTCCAATGATGATGACGGCGGCCGGCACGGTCAACGCGGCCAAGGCGTTCGTCATGGGCGTCGGCGTTGCGGGCTTGCAGGCGATCGCGACGGCGCGGCGGCTGGGCGCGCAAGTAAGCGCCACTGACGTGCGCAGCGCGACCAAGGAACAAATCCAATCGCTGGGGGCCAAACCCATTTTCGTGGAAAGTGTCGCGGGCATCGAGGGCGAAGGCGCGGGCGGCTATGCCACCGAAATGTCCGATGAATATAAGGCGGCACAGGCCGAGTTGGTGTCGAGCCATATCGCCAAGCAGGACATTGTCATCACCACCGCGCTGATCCCGGGCCGCCCCGCGCCGCGGCTCATTTCCGATGCGCAGCTGGCATCGATGCGCGCTGGGTCCGTGATCGTCGATATGGCAGCCGAAAGCGGCGGCAATGTCGAAGGCTGCGTCGCGGGCGAAACGCGCGTGATCCATGGCGTGTCGGTCATTGGTGCGAAAAATATCCCGGCCAGCCTGCCTGCCGATGCCTCGGCGCTGTTCGCACGCAACCTGTTCAATTTCCTGTCGGCGTTCTGGGACAAGGAGGCGGGCAAGCCCGTGCTCGACGAAGAGATCGGCACCGCCATCCGCCTGACGCAGGGCGGCAAGGTGGTGAACGAGCGGCTGCAGGGATGAGCATCGCGGGATTGGCCCTGCTGAGCAGCGCGTTGCTGACGCCGCCGGCGAACCCCGACTATATCGAAACGGCCTGGATCGTGCAGCCGGACAGCGCGCAGACGGGCGAGCGCGCGGTCCGCGACGGCGATTATGTGGTGAAGCACCGGCTGTTGCCGCCGTCGCTGGTTGAGCTGCGTGAAGATGCGACCGACGCGAAGTCGGGCAAGGTGCTGGCCAAGGCGGGCGATCAGTTGTTCGGCCTCTTGACCAGCGGCGCACCGGTGTTCTGCGTGAACAGCGTGCCCAAGCAGAATGCCGCGCGCACCCTGCTGTTCGGGTCGGGCAATTTGCAACGCTGCCTGATCGACAGCGACAAAGACGGTCGGCTCGACGGGTCGTTCAACGCAGGCAATGCCATCGCGGGCCTGCCCAATTTCATGCGCAAGCGGCCGAAAAAGCCTGGTGCGGTGGCGGGCGGGGCTTATGTTGCGGTCGATCCGGCGACCGATCGCCAGCAATATTTCGTGGGCGTGCGTTATGAAGGGCGCGCAGCGATTATCGGCAAGGGATCGGTGCCGACCTTCAGCATCCGCTATGGCACCGAAGACAATGTCGGCAGCCTGACCTATGACGAGGTGCCGAAGGACGGTGCCTTTCCGATCAACATGACGATATTGGGCGCGCGCTTTGCGGTGCTGGCGCGCGATGCCGAGACTATCCAGGTCAAAATTGATGAAGCCATGCCCGAACAACTGTTCGGCGTGGTTGTGACAACGCGCTATTACTAGCGGGGGAGAAGATAGTGTTTGTTGGTTCCGAACGCTATTTCATCTGCCTCCCTTTGCGGCCAGCAACGGGGTGGAAAGCCAGCACGGGGGAAGCATTCGCGTGAGGCGCAAGACCGGCATCTTCATCATCATTGCGCATTTTGCGCTCGCCGCATGTGCGTTTGGGCAGTCTTCACCACCACTGTCGCCAGAACTTATCAGCGAATTTCAATATAATGTTGATCGTATCTATGACAGTATCGAGCCGGGATGCCCGGGCCCTCTATCTGCAGAACAGACGGCCCGATATGCACCCGTGCGAGGAAAAATGGCCGAAATAGAACAGGCCGTGAAGGGCACGCCGCTGGGCGAACCATTTGATCAAGCCCGCGCGCGACCTGACCCGCGAACTTTGAACTGCGCCAACAAAGAAATGAGTGCCGCCGAAATCGATGACGCAATCACCCGCGACCTAAGCGCGATTGCAGTTGCCATCAGGCGGATCGAAGAAATTGCCAAGCCCCATATCTTAGCGAAAGGCGGGTCCTGATGGACTTTATTTCAATCCTCTCCATCTTCGTATTGGCCTGTTTTGTGGGCTATTATGTCGTCTGGAGCGTCACGCCCGCGTTGCATACGCCGTTAATGGCGGTGACCAATGCGATTTCGTCGGTGATTATTGTCGGCGCCCTGATTGCGGCGGCGGCGGCTGGGTCGGCCAGTGCGAAGTGGCTGGGATTGGCTGCTGTAGTGATGGCCAGCGTCAATATCTTTGGCGGCTTTGCCGTGACCGAGCGAATGCTCGCCATGTACAAGAAGAAGGACAAGTGATGGGGGCCATGCTTACTAGCCCGTCATTGCGAGCGCAGCGAAGCAATCCAGAGTCGCTTAAGGCCGCTCTAGATTGCCGCGTCGCTACGCTTCTCGCAATGACGTCCGTCTTTTGGGCGTCGCCGGCTTTTGCCGCCGGCGGATCGGCGCAGGAGGTGCCCGCATGGGTCAGCCTCGCTTATCTGGTTGCGGGCGTGCTGTTCATCCTCGCGCTGCGCGGGCTGTCGTCGCCCGCTTCGTCGCGCGCGGGCAACCGTTATGGCATGGTCGGTATGCTGATTGCTGTCGTCACCACGCTGGTGACGCACGATGTGGCGAGCCTGCCCGAGATTATCGGCGCGATTGCTATTGGCGGCATCATTGGTTTTGTCATCGCTCGGCGCATTGCGATGACCGACATGCCGCAGCTCGTCGCCGCGTTTCACAGCCTGGTCGGTCTGGCGGCGGTCGCGGTGGCAGCCGCAGCGTTCCTAAATCCGCAGGCGTTCGGTATTGCGGGCGTCGACGGCGTGATCAACCCCGTCAGCCGCGTTGAAATGGGGCTGGGGGCGGCCATCGGTGCGATTACCTTCAGCGGCTCGGTCATCGCTTTCCTGAAACTCGCGGGCAAGATGTCGGGCGCACCGATCATCCTGCCGCTGCGCCATCTCATCAATCTGGGCACGCTCGCGGCGATCATCGGCCTGACGGGCTATTTTACAATCGACCAGTCCCCGTGGATCTTCTGGACCGTGGTGGCGCTCAGCTTCATCATCGGCTTTCTGCTGATCATCCCCATCGGCGGCGCGGACATGCCGGTCGTGGTGTCGATGCTCAACAGCTATTCGGGCTGGGCGGCGGCGGCGATGGGCTTTACCCTGTCAAACAGCGCGATGATCATAACGGGCGCGTTGGTGGGATCGTCAGGCGCGATCCTGTCCTATATCATGTGCAAGGCGATGAACCGCAGCTTCATCAGCGTGATCGCTGGCGGCTTTGGCGCGACGGCTTCCGCGGGCGATGCCGCCAAGGTCGACCGGCCGTGGAAGCGCGGCAGCGCCGAGGACGCCGCCTATATGATGCAGCAGGCCGAAAGCGTCATCATCGTCCCGGGCTATGGCATGGCGGTGGCACAGGCGCAGCATGCCCTCAGGGAAATGGGCGACACGCTCAAGAAAGCAGGCGTGTCGGTCAAATATGCCATCCACCCCGTCGCGGGGCGCATGCCAGGGCATATGAACGTGCTGCTGGCCGAAGCGAACGTCCCCTACGACGAGGTGTTCGAGCTGGAGGATATCAACAGCGAATTTGCGCAGGCCGACGTCGCCTTCATCATTGGTGCGAATGACGTGGTGAATCCCGCAGCCAAGACCGACAAATCATCGCCGATTTACGGCATGCCGGTGTTCGACGTCGACAAGGCCAAGACCGTGTTCTTTATCAAGCGCAGCATGGGCGGCGTCGGCTATGCCGGGGTCGATAATGATGTGTTCTATATGGACCAGACGATGATGCTGCTCGCCGATGCCAAGAAAATGTGCGAGGACATTGTGAAATCGATGAACGGCGGCGGGCATTAGCCTGCCCTCCCAGCAGCAACCCGGGAATTTTATGCGCAAATTGGGCCTGATCGGCGGCATGAGCTGGGCCGCAACCGAGGAATATTACCGACTGATCAACCGCGGCCTGCAGCGGCGCGTGAGCGCGACCTGTTCGGCACCGCTGCTGATTGAAAGCCTGAACAATTGCGACCTGTCGCGCCTGTCGACCGAGGAACAATGGGCGCACGCCGCAACGGCGCTGAGCGCGTCGGCGCAGCGGCTGGAGGCGGCGGGGGCCACCGCAATCCTGATCAGCGCCAACAGCATGTATCGCGTCGCCGATGCGGTGCAGGCGGCGATATCGGTGCCCCTCATTCACATAATCGACGAAACGGGCGAGAAATTGCGCGCTGATGGCATCAAGGCGGTGGCGATTATCGGCACGCGCAATGTGATGGCCGAGCGCTGGTATCGCCAGCGCATGGTGAGCCAGGGGGTCACGCTGTCCCCGTTCGATGAAAGCCGCGTCGAGGCGATCGACAATATCATCTATGACGAGCTGATGCAGGGCAAGGTGACCGAAGCGTCTCGCCGAGCCATGAAAGGCTTCATCACCGACATTGCCAAGCAGGAAATCGACGCGATTGTGCTGGCCTGCACCGAGCTCACGATGATCGTCGACCGCGATGCCAATGTCCTGCCGATTTACGACACGACGCGCATTCACGCCGAGGCCGGGGTGGACTGGATTTTGGGGGATGCGCCTTGATATTCTCCCCTACCCTGAAGGGTAGGGGCCGGGGGTGGGGGCCATAGCTGTGTTTACCGCGCCCTCGTCCACACCCCGGGCTGCAAAATGCCGCGACGCAGCCGCACACATCCTCCTGAGCGCTTGGCATCCCCATCAATTTGCCGCACATTCACGGCAAAGGGGAGAGGATTATGCGATTCCAACGCAATAAATTTGCCGCCGGCCTGATGTTCGCAGCGGCGCTGGTGCCCGTTACACTGGCCGCCAAAACCATTCCCGTCGCGGCGGGCGATAGCGCGCAGGAGCGGCTGCAGGAAGCGCTGATCTTGGCCGAGCCCGGTGACACGGTGGAGCTGGGCAAGGGGATTTTCAAACTGACCGATGGCTTGTCGCTGGCGGTCAATGGCGTCACGCTGCGCGGGGCAGGGTCGGGCAGCGACGGCAGCGTGCTGGATTTTACCGGACAGCTGGGCGCGGGCGAGGGGCTGCTCGTCACCGGCGATGATGTGTTCCTGACCGACTTTGCTGTGGTCAACAGCAAGGGCGACGGCATCAAGTCGAAGGGCGCGGACCGCATCGTCTATCACCGGCTACGCGTCGAATGGCTGGCGGGGCCGAAGGAAACCAACGGCGCCTATGGCATTTATCCGGTCGAGGCATCGGACGTGCTGGTCGACAGCGTGTTCGTGCGCGGCGCGTCGGACGCGGGCATTTATGTCGGCCAGTCCAAAAACATCATCGTGCGCGATTCGGTCGCGATGGAAAATGTCGCGGGCATCGAGATCGAGAACAGTTTCAACGCCGATGTGACGGGCAATATCGCGACCAAGAACACCGGCGGGGTACTGGTGTTCGACCTGCCCAATCTGCCGCAAATGGGCGGGCACAGCGTGCGCGTGTATGAAAATATCATCCAGAATAATATGACGCCCAATTTTGCGCCCAAGGGCAATATCGTCGCCAGTGTGCCAACGGGCACCGGCGTGCTGGTGATGGCCAACCGCGATGTCCATGTGTTCGACAATGTTATCGACGAACATGGCACGTCCAATGTGATGGTGATCGGCTATCGCTATCCGTATGAGGATGCGAAATATGATCCGCTGCCGCGCAATGTCGCGGTCTATGGCAACCAGCACGGCCGCGCGGGGTTCGATCCCAAGATGGACGGCGGGCCGGAACTGGCGGCCGCGCTGGGCGGGAAATTGCCGCCTTTCCTGTGGGATGGCAGCGGGGCCAACATCGTGTTTGGCGACGAGGCTGCCGCGCTGACGCTGGGGCTGGCCGACCCCAAGTCCGGGGTGGCCGCCGCCAAGCCCGCACCCATCACGCCGGTCGAGGATGCCGCCGCCGCGCTGCCGCCGATCAAGGCGGTCGTGCTGCCCGAAAGCATGGAGGCTAAGGTTCGGTGAGGCGCAGTGCCGTCCTGATTGCGGCCCTGTTGGCCGGAGCGGGCGGCGCGAGCGCGGTGCCGCTGCCTGGTGTCAATCAGGCGGTAATTGATAGCGAAGCTTTGCCGGCAAAACTGTCGGCGTTCGGGTTGTTTGTGGCGAACAATCCGGGCTCGCCGCTGGGCGTGCCCTATGAATTGCACACCCCGTTGTTCAGTGACTATGCCGACAAGGCGCGGTTCATTTCGCTGCCAGTAGCGCAGAAAGCGACGGTCGGCGCCGATGGCCGGGTGCAGTTTCCGGTGGGCACGGTGCTGGTCAAAAGTTTTGGCTGGGCAAGTGTCAATGGCGGGCGCCCGGTCGAGACACGGCTGCTGATCCACCGCGCGAGCGGTTGGGTCGCGCTGCCATATGTGTGGGATGCCGATGGGCGCGATGCGACGCTAAAGGTCGCGGGGACGCGCGTGCCCGTGACGTTTCGCCGAGCGGACGGCACGGAGCAGACCATCAGCTATGCCGTGCCCAACAAAAACCAGTGCAAGGATTGCCATAGTGAAAATGGCAAGCTGGTGCCGATCGGGCCGAAGGCGGGCAATTTGATCATCGAGGGTCGCGCCGCAAAATTGGCCCTTGCCAATCCTGCGGCGCTGAAACCGATCATGCCGCGCTGGGATAATGCGAAGAGCGGCACGCTCGACAGCCGGGCGCGCGCCTATCTCGACGTCAATTGCGCGCACTGCCACAATCCGGCGGGTAGTGCGTCGAACAGCGGGCTGTTTCTGGGGTGGGATGTGACCGACACCAAAGCGTTGGGCATCGGCAAACGCCCCGTCGCGGCGGGGCGGGGGAGTGGCGGGCGCGAGTTCGCAATTGCGCCGGGCGATCCCGATGCGTCGATCCTGATTTATCGGTTGGAGAGCATCGAGCCCGGAATTGCCATGCCCGAGGTCGGACGCGGCACCGTGCACCGCGAAGGTGCGGCATTGCTGCGGCAATGGATTGCGGCGATGCCGAAAGATGGCGGATGAAGAACGACCGTAAGCCCTGAGCCTGTCGAAGGGCGTTGCGCGCAATGGCGAGACGTGCTTCGACAAGCCCAGCACGTCATTATCGTTTTTCGCGTTCGGATCGCCTGCCCATGCCCAACCTCGTCCTGCACGATTATTTCCGTTCCTCGGCCAGCTTTCGCGTGCGGATTGCGCTGCACCTCAAGGAGCTCGCCTATGAGCGCGTTGAGGTTAGCCTGCTTGCCGGGGATCAGCGCAGCGATGCGTTTCTGGATCAGAATGCGCAGGGGTTCGTGCCGATGCTGGTCGCCGATGGCGAGCCGATTATCCAGAGCATGGCGATCATCGATTGGCTCGACCGCGCCTATCCCGAGCCGCGCCTGATCCCCGAGGAAGCGCAGCCGCGAGCCGTGGCGCTGGCGCAGGCGCTGGTGGTGGCGTGCGACATCCATCCGCTCAACAATCTGAGAATATTGAAATATCTGACCCGCGATCTGGGGCTGAACGAGACGGTCAAGGACCGCTGGATCGCGCGCTGGATCATCGAGGGATTTGAGGCGCTCGAGGCGATGGCGGGCGACGGGCCATTTATGGGCGGCGACGCGCCGGGGATTGCCGATGTGTTTCTGGTCCCGCAGGTCTATAATGCGCAGCGTTACGAGGTCGCGCTCGACGCCTTTCCCCGGTTGGTCGAAATCGCAAGCAATTGCATGGCGCTTGAAGCTTTCAGCCGCGCGCACCCGGATGCCGTAAAGGGCGAGTGATGCGTTGGACCATGGCTTTATCGCTGCTGGCACTGCCAGCCAGCGCCGCTGCGCAGGGCAGCGTGCTCTCTGTTCCGGCTGAGGAGGACGAGCAGCCTATTATCCTCTATCATCCGCGCATCGACACGATTGTTGTAACGGCCGGGGGCAATTTGACGCCTTCACCGTCCGACAGCATGCAATCAGTGACGACCATTACCGATATTGCTCGGGGGTTGGGCGAGCGCGTTGAGAACCGGCTGCGCGACGAAGCGGGGCTGGCGCAGTTCCGGCGCAGCGATGGCCGCAGCGCGCATCCGACGAGCCAGGGTGTCACGCTGCGCGGGCTGGGCGGCAACGCGTCGAGCCGCGTGCTGGTGCTGCTCGACGGCGTGCCGCAGGCCGACCCGTTTGGCGGCTGGGTGGCGTGGAGCGCGTTCGACAGCGTGCCATTGACAGGCGCGCGCATCACGCGCGGCGGCGGCAGCGGGGTGGACGGGCCAGGCGCGCTCGGGGGGACGATCAGCCTGTCTTCGGACATAATCGATGGCGGCGCTGGTTCGCTGTCGGGCGGATCGCGCGGCAGCAGTGATCTGGTCGGCGGAGTCGGTGGTTACCTTGAAGATGGCACCGTCGCTGTCGATGGCCGCTGGTCGCGTGGCGATGGCTTCATTCCTATTCGCGCGGTGGACCGTGGCAACGTGGATCGCGCCGCGCCCTATGATCAGGCGGGACTCGGATTGCGGGCCAGGTTCGGCGCTGGCGACAACCGCCGTATCGAGGTCGCGGTGCGCGGCTGGCGCGATCGACGCGAGCGTGGCACTGATTTCAGCCGCAGCGCCGTTGACGGGCTCGACGCCAGCATCCGCTATATCCTTGATCCCACGCCTTATGACGGGTGGCAGGTCAATCTGCTCGGCTATGCGCAACTTCGCGAATTTGACACCGGCTTTGCGAGCGTTGCCGCCGACCGTAACAGTGTTGCGCCTGCGCTGATCCAGCGGGTCCCCGCGACCGGGCTGGGAGCGCGGGTGGAGCTGCGTCCGCCGCTGGATGGCCACTTCAACCTGCGCTTCGGGGCTGACTGGCGACATGTCGAGGGCGAGACGCAGGAGCAGTTCTTTTTCACTGGCACCATGCCCGGCCGCTTCCGCGTCGCGGGCGGTGAGAGCACGACGGTTGGGACCTTTGCCGATGGCTATGCCAATGCGGGCGATGTGCGCTTTACCCTGTCAGGCCGCATTGACCATTGGCGGATCGCGCCGGGGTTCCGCACCGAGCGCAATATCGGCGGCAGCATCCGCAGCGACGACCGCTTTGCCGCGCGGTCAGGCTGGGCGGGGACGGGCCGCGCCGGGGTGGCCTATGAAAAGGGCGACGTGAAGCTGCGCGCGGCGGGCTACACCGGCTGGCGGCTGCCGACGCTCAACGAGCTGTATCGGCCTTTCCGCGTGGGTGCCGATGCGACCGCGGCGAATGAGTTGCTGCGCCCCGAACGGCTATGGGGCGGCGAAGGGGGAATTGACTGGTCGGACAGCTATGGCTTCTCGGCATCGCTGACCGGCTATTGGAACCGACTCGAGAACGCGATCGCCAATGTGACGCTGGGTCGGGGGCCAGGCAATTTCCCTGGTGTCGGCTTTGTTGCGGCGGGCGGCAATTATGCGCAGCGGCAAAACTTGGACGCGATCATCGCCAAGGGGGTAGAGGTGCAGGCGGGGGCCAATATCGGCCCGGTCGATCTGCGCGCCACCTATGCCTTCACCGATGCAACGGTGCGCGCGGACGGCGCGGCGGCGGCGCTGGATGGCCGCCGCCCGGCGCAGGTGGCGCGCCATGCTGCCAGTTTCAGCGCGATTGCCAATCTCGATCCGGTGAAGCTGGACTTGCGACTGCGTCACACCGGCGCGCAGAATGAGGATGATCTGGGCACGCAGCGGCTGCGTGCGGCGACGACGGTGGATGCGGCGGCATCCTATGCGATTGCGGAGAAGATCGAGGTGACGCTGCGCGCCGAGAATTTGTTCGATGCGCTGGTACCTGCCGCGTTCGGCGCGGGCGGGGCGATTGAGCGGGCGAGCCCGAGGAGTGTGTGGGTCGGCGTGTCGGCCGCGTTTTGAGCTTCGTGCCTGTGTATCGTCATCCCGGACTTGATCCGGGATACCATGCCACGTTCCGTTTGTTGTCCCGGATCAAGTCCGGGACGACGATGGGCAGGGCGTTGCGGGACTGATTTTTCGTTCCGCTTTCTCGCGCATGACGTTACCAACCCCACTATGCTCAACCTCCAGGCCTTCCTGCCCTATCGCCTGTCGATCGCGTCGAACGCGGTCAGCGCCCGCATCGCACGCGAATACCAAAGCCGTTTTGGCCTCAAAATCCCCGAATGGCGGCTGATGGCGGTGCTGGGCGAAGGCAAGCCGATGACGCAACGCGAGCTGGTCGCGGCAACGCTGATGGATAAGGTGACGGTCAATCGCGCCGCCAAGGCGCTGGCCGAACGCGCGCTGATCGCGCGGCAGGCGCACCGCAGCGACGGGCGCTCGCACCATCTGATTCTGTCGGATGCGGGGCGCGCGCTCTATGACGAAATTGTGCCCGCCGCGCTGGCGATGGAGCAGAAATTGCTGAAGTCGCTGAGCGCTGAGCAGCGCGCACAGCTTGACGCGATGCTCGCGACACTGATCGCGGCGGCTGATGCGCGCTGAGGCACGCTACAGTGCGGCGGCGGCGGGCGATTTGGTGCGTGTGGAACTAGATGCGCTGACAGCGGTGTATGACCGGCGGTCGGGGCAGACGCATTTGCTGGCGTCGCCGCTACCCGAAATGCTAGAGGCATTGGGTGAGGCCGAGTGGACGCTGGACGCGTTCGCTGACCACATTCGGACCAAATTCGAACTTGCCGCCGACGGCAATGCGACGACACTGATCGCCGCGCATTTGCACGAACTCGCCGCGCTCGGACTGGTCGAGGCGCGGTGATGCACAGCATCCACCTCAGCATTGGTCCAGCGCATTTTCGCGTCGGCAGCGACTGGCCGCAGCCGATTGATCAGCTTGCTCAGCTTTACGCTGCCTATCCGCCGCCAAGCGGCCCTGCCAATGCCACCGTGCGCCTGTTTGCGGCGCGGCCATGGCGACGTTTCATTCGTCCGGCGGTGCACATCGGCGGCGATTTCACTATCCCTGATGCGCTGCCTTTGCCGCTGTCGATGGGCTTGCTCGCCGCCGAAATGGCGATGAATTTGCAGATGGCGCTGGGGTGGCGGCGGCACCTGCTGCTCCACGCCAGCGCGGTGGCGCGCGATGGCCGTGCACTCATTATGTCGGGAGCGTCGGGGTCGGGCAAATCGACGCTGGCAGCGCTGCTGGGCGAAAGCGGTGATTGGCGGTTGATGGGGGACGAGTTCACCCTGTTCGATCCAGCCGGCGGCAATGCGCTGGCCTTTCCGCGCCCGGTGAGTTTGAAGAATGCGGCGATTGGTGAGATGACCGCGCGGGTCCCAGCCGAACGTTTCGGGCCGCTGCTGAAGGGCACGCCGAAAGGCGACATCCGCCACATGGTGCCGCGCCCCGATGCGCTGGCGGCGATGCATCAGCCCGCGACTCCTGCGCTGATATTGTTTCCGCGCTTCGGAGCCGAACTGTCGGTCGCGCGCATTGCGCCGTCCGAATTGTTTGTTCGACTGACTGAGGCGTCGACCAACTATGCCTTGCTCGGCGAGGTGGGGTTCACGGCGTTGACGCGGCTGGTGACGAGCGTGCCTGCGCTGACGGTGAGCTATCCCGACAGCGCGAGTGGATTGGAGCTGGTTAAACAATTGTGGGCCGAGGTAGCCCCATGAGCGCGGTTTGGACGCTGGTCGATTTGCTCGCGGGGCGGCGCGATCCGGCGACGCTGGACGACCGCGAATGGGAAAGCGTGATCAGCGTCGCGCGCGCCGAAGCACTGGCAGCGACGCTGGCCGAGCGGCTGGCCGATGCGGGGGTTCCGGGCGAAATTGCTGCACTGGTTGCTGACCTGCGGACTGCAGCAAAGGTGCATCAAAATGCGGCGCTGTGGGAAGCCGAAATGGCGCGCCGCGCGCTTGAACCAGCGGGTGTGCGCTTTGTGCTCTTAAAGGGCACGGCCTATGCGGCGGCTGGATTACCCAATGCGGCAGGGCGGCAGATTGGCGACCTCGACATCATGGTCGCGCGCGAAGACTTGGACCGCGCCGAAGCGGCGCTGCTGGCGGCGGGGTGGGAGTGGGTGAAATCCGATCCCTACGACGACGCCTATTACCGCCAGCACATGCACGAGCTGCCGCCGCTGATCCACAAGGACCGTGACCGCATGATCGATGTGCACCACACGATATTGCCGCTGACGCACCGGGCGAGGCCGGACGCTGGGGCTATGATGGAACGTGCACTTCCCCTCCCGCTTGCGGGAGGGGTTAGGGGTGGGCCAGAGCGTAGCGAGGGTGCAGAAACGACAGGCCCACCCCCGGCCCCTCCCGCAAGAGGGAGGGGAGAATTGCTGATCCTCGCCCCCGCCGACATGGTCATGCATTGCGCCGCTCATGTGATGGCCGATGGTGACTTATCGGGGGGGCTGCGTAATTTGTGGGACATGCATATTTTGCTGGAGTATGGGCTAGCAGCAGACCCTGATTTTGGCCTGCATGTTATTGAGGAGGCCCACTTCCATGGCCTTTCCGCTCCGGCGCGCCAAGCAATTCGACTTAGTAGGCACCTGTTTGGGACACAGGTTCCAGACTATAATTGGCCGATAATGATGGTGTCCTTTGCCACGACGCGCACCGACCGGCTGTTCCTCCGCGCGCTCACCGCGCGTGACGACTGGGGGCGCCCGACCCGGCCCTTGACGCGCCTAATCTTCACTATCCGCGGGCACTGGCTGCGTATGCCGCCGCTCATGTTGGCGCGGCATTTGTGGGTGAAGTGGCGGCGCCGCTAACGGCCCCACAGCGCGCTAATCGGCTTGCCCGCCAATGCCACCTGGAAACTGCCGAGCGTCAATGCTGTCCAAGCTAGCGCAAAGGCAATCACGGCGGCGGTCGCCACACCCATCGGCAGCAAGCGCGCCGCGACAATCCCCGCCAGCGGCACCGCCTGCATCATATGCGTGGCGAAGAAATGCGCGGGGCGCAGGTCGCCCACGGTTAGTGACCATCCAGTCAGCGCCATGCGCGCCGCGCCCGTTGCTTCGACGCCAATATGGTGGCTCATATTGCCGCCGAGCCGGAACGCCGTGATCAGCGTCAGAACTGTGCCGCCGATCAAGCCGATTGTGACCGCCAGCCGCACGGGCGGCGACAGGTTGTTGCTGCTGCCATCGACAGCAACGGCCCAGCCGACCACGCCCGATGCCACCACTAAGATCACCGCTCCAGCTGCCATCAGCGAATAGATGGCGGCGTAAAGCGGCGTCGAAGTGTTGAAATGCGAAGGCATCTGCCGCGCCGCCTGCACTGCGATATAGCCAACCTCAACAAAGGCGACGAAGATCGACGCCGCGGCGACCCACAGCAGCAACTGGCTCGCCTGCCAGCCCGGCCCCAGATAGCGCACCACAGCGGCGAGTGTGGCGAAATGCACGGCGGTCGCTAGCGCGAATTTCATCGGCTTGGCCCACAATGTCGCGCCGTCATAGAGCCGTTGGTCGAACGCGGTGGCGAGCCACATGGCGAGGAAAGCGGCGAGGAAAATGGCTGCTGATGCCCACCACAGAGGTTCGGCCAGGCCGCTGCGCGTTACGGCGTCAGTCATCCTTGCCAGTCACCACCATCTTGCGCGCCTCCTCGATGAATTTCTTCTGCCCTTCCTTGTCGTCGGGCGTAGGCAGGGTGCGCGGGGGTATGTTGATGCCGCGCTGCGCTGCTGGGCGTTCGGCGATCGCGTTCATCCAACGCTGGAGGTGCGGAAAGGGCGTAATATCGACGCCGCTCCATTCGTGGATGCGTACCCAGCACCAGTTGGCGATGTCGGCGATGCTGTAATCGCCCGCGAGCCATTCATTGTCCTTAAGCTGTCCGTCGAGCACGCCAAACAGCCGCGCGCTCTCGCCTTGGTAACGGTCAATCGCTGGCTGAATCTTTTCGGGGAAATAGCGGAAGAAGACATTGGCTTGGCCCATCATCGGGCCGATGCCGCCCATCTGGAACATCAGCCACTGGATGACGCGGCTGCGACCCTGCACGTCGGTGGGCATCAGCATGCCGGTTTTTTCGGCGAGATAGATCATGATTGCGCCCGATTCGAACACGGCAAAGCCATCGTCGACAATCGCGGGGATACGGCCATTGGGGTTGATCTTCAGAAACGCCGGCGCCTTTTGCTCCTGCTTCTGAAAATCGAGCGCATGGACGGTGTAGGCGAGGCCCATTTCCTCGAGCGTGACGCTGACTTTATGGCCATTGGGGGTGGCGGCGGTGTAAAGATCGATCATGGGGAGAGCTCCTTTGAAGATTGGACAAATGTAGCGCTGCCGAAACCATGCGCCAGTCAGGAAATCTTGGCTTGCCGATGCCTGCGCTTGGGTGTGATGTGCGTGCTTCGGCGCGGGGTAGCAACTGTCATAAAAGCGGCTTAATGACTGCGTCCATGAGCAACGCCATCGCCGCCATCATCCTTGCTGCGGGTAAGGGCACCCGCATGAAATCGGACCTGCACAAGGTGCTGCACCCCATCGCGGGGCGGCCGATGCTGATGCACCTGATGGACAGCGTTGACGAGCTGGCCCCTGCAAAAAAAGTGGTGGTGGTCGGCAGCGACAAGGCGCAGTTGGAAACCGCGCTGGTGGGCAGCGCCGATCTGGCGCTGCAGGAGCCGCAATTGGGCACCGGCCATGCGGTGCAGCAAGCCGAGAGCGCGCTCGCCGGTTTCGACGGTGACGTACTAATCCTTTATGGCGATGTGCCGTTTGTGCCGACCGCGACGCTGCGCATCATGATCGACCGGCTGCACGCCGAAGATGCGCCTGCAGTCGTTGTACTGGCGTTCGATGCCATCGACCCGCACCATTATGGCCGCGTCATCACTGCGCCCGGTGGACGGATTGAAAAGATGGTCGAATTTAAGGATGCGACCGACGCGGAGCGCGATTGTACGATCTGCAATTCGGGCCTGATGGCGGTTCGGTCGCGAGACCTGTTCGCGCTGCTTGCGCGCGTTGGCAACGATAACCGCCAGCGCGAATATTACCTCACCGACATCGTCAACATCGCCATCGCCGATGGCCGCCCCTGTGCCGCCGTGCTGACCGAGGAATATGACGTCCAGGGCATCAACAGCCGCGAGGAGCTGGCGGCGGCCGAAAAGGAATGGCAATTTTATCGCCGCGCCAAGGTGATGGAGGGCGGTGCGACCTTGATCGCGCCCGAAACCGTGTGGTTCGCGTGGGACACCGAGGTAGGGCGCGACGTGACTATTGAGCCCAATGTGTTTTTCGGCCCCGGCGTGAAAATCGCCGACAAGGTGCGCATCCGCGCGCACAGCCATATCGAGGGCGCGGTGATTGGTGAAGGCTGCGAGATTGGCCCCTTTGCGCGGCTGCGCCCCGGCACGGTGCTGGAGGAAGGCGCGAAGATCGGCAATTTCGTCGAGGTGAAAAAGGCGCATCTGGGCAAGGGCGCGAAGGCGAGCCACCTGACCTACCTCGGCGACGCCACCATCGGCGCTGGCGCGAACATCGGCGCGGGAACGATCACGTGCAATTATGACGGCTATTTCAAATATCAGACGGTGATCGGGGAAGGGGCGTTTATCGGGTCGAACAGCGCGCTGATCGCGCCGGTGAAGATCGGCCGCGATGCGATTGTGGCGGCGGGCAGCGCCGTGTCGCGCGACGTGGGCGATGGCGAGCTGCGCATGGTGCGGGCGGAGCAGCTGGTGAAGCCGGGCTGGGCGGATCGGTTCCATGAGGCGATGCGGCGGAAGAAGGCGGGGAAGTGAGTGCATCGCTATCGCACGTGCCTGATTTTTTGCTTCTTTGTCGTTGTCATTAGGCTCGGCGTGGCGCGAACGGTGATAGATATTGTGAAATGTCATGAAAGGGGCGGGAAATATGTTGGCCCATTCATGCGATCTGAATTTTGTGCCGTGCCTTGACATGATATCATGATATGATATCAATATATCATTATGGCTCGAATCCTCACCGAAATCCCCGATGAAGACGTCCGCAAGCTGGATGAAATCGCCAAGCGCGAGGGGAAGTCGCGCGCTGCGGTTTTGCGCGAGGCTGTTACTGACTATCTGGAAGTATGCGGCAAGGAAGGCTTCGAAAAATATTTCGGTCTTTGGGAGCGGCATGGCTCGACGGTCGACGGCCTCGAATATGAGCGGAAATTGCGCGGCGAGTGGCCGGACGTGACCGAAATCGCACCGCCGAAAAACAAGCGCAGTGCTGCGTGAGCGAACGCTTTTTCGATACCAACATCGTCATCGATATGTTGCACAACCGTCCTGTTGCATGGGCGGAATTGCGGAGCGTGACCCGTGCATGGATCAGCCGGATGACCTGGATTGAAGTCATGTCCGGCGTGCCTGACAATGCAGCGACCGAAACCGAAGAGTTTCTTCGTCTGTTTGCCATAAGCGAGATCGACGAAGAAATTGGCAGGCGCGCTGCATCGCTTCGGCATCAGCGAAAATCGC
Organism: uncultured Sphingopyxis sp.; assembly: GCA_964401155.1. Classification (GTDB taxonomy): domain Bacteria; phylum Pseudomonadota; class Alphaproteobacteria; order Sphingomonadales; family Sphingomonadaceae; genus Sphingopyxis. The sequence continues at coordinate 19,042 of CAYNXF010000013.1, read as the reverse complement.
TGAAGTCCCCCGATGCAATCATTCTTGCTTCGGCCCAAGTGTCAGGTCGAATTCTCGTTACACGAAACACCAAGGACTTTCCGGCGGAGATGCCTGGAATCCGCGTGCCCTATAAAGCAAATTGGGAAACAAAATAAATGTGCGGCATTATCGGTATCGTCGGCAAATCGCCCGTGGCGGATCGCTTGGTCGATGGGCTCAAGCGGATGGAATATCGCGGCTATGACTCAGCCGGGGTGTGCACCGTGCAGGGCGACCAACTCATTCGCCGCCGCGCCGAGGGCAAGCTTGCTAATCTGGTCAAGGAACTCGCCGCCAATCCCGCGCCCGGCAGCATCGGCATCGCCCACACCCGCTGGGCCACCCACGGCGCGCCGACGACGAGCAATGCGCACCCGCATGCGACGGGCGAAGTCGCGCTGGTGCACAATGGCATCATCGAAAATTTCAAGCCGCTGCGCGACGAACTGACCGCGCGCGGGCGGACGTTCGAAAGCGAGACCGATACTGAGGTCGTCGCGCATCTGGTGAGCGAGCAGGTCGAGGCGGGCCAGTCGCCGTCGGAGGCCGTGCGCGCGGTGCTGCCGCGGCTGCGCGGTGCCTTTGCCCTCGCCATCGCGTTTCGCCAATTCCCCGATTTCCTGATCGGCGCGCGGCTGGGCTCGCCGCTGGTCGTGGGCTATGGCGATGGCGAGACCTATTTGGGGTCGGATGCGCTGGCGCTGGCGCCGTTGACGCAAAGGATCGCTTATCTTGAGGAAGGCGACTGGGTCGTCATTGCCGCCGACGGCGCGCAGATTTTCGACAAGGACAATAATCCCGTCGAGCGCGAAATCACCACCAGCGGCGTCAGCGCTGCGGCGGTGGAGAAGGGGCCGTACCGCCACTTCATGCAGAAAGAGATCTTCGAGCAGCCGACCGTCGTCGCGCAGACGCTGTCGTCCTACATCCGCCCGCTCGAACAGACGGTCGCGCTGCCGCAGCTCGACTTTGATCTGGGCGGAGTGAAGCGTATCACCATCGTCGCGTGTGGGACCAGTTTCTACGCCGGGATGGTCGCCAAATATTGGTTCGAACAATTTGCCCGCGTCCCTGTGGACCTCGATGTCGCGTCCGAGTTCCGTTACCGCGATCCAGTGCTGGAAGAAGGCGGCCTCGCGCTGTTCATCAGCCAATCGGGTGAAACCGCCGACACGCTTGCCGCGCTGCGGCATTGTAAGGAACAAGGGCAAACCATTGCGGTCGTCGTCAATGTGCCGACCAGCAGCATGGCGCGCGAGGCCGACCTGCTGCTGCCGACCCATGCCGGGCCGGAGATTGGCGTGGCATCGACCAAAGCGTTTACCTGCCAGCTCGCGGTGCTGGCGGCGCTCGCGGCGCACCTTGCGCTTAAGAAGGGGAAACTCAGCGCGGAGGAAGAGCGCGAGATCGTCCGCCACCTGATCGAGGCGCCCGCCGCGCTCAACGCCGCGCTGGCGCATGACGCGGATATCGCGGGCATGGCGCACCTGATCGCGCCCGCGCGCGACGTGCTCTATCTGGGGCGCGGACCCGATTATCCGCTGGCGCTCGAAGGCGCGCTGAAGCTGAAAGAGATCAGCTATATCCATGCCGAGGGCTATGCCAGCGGCGAGATGAAACATGGCCCCATCGCGCTGATCGACGAGGCGGTGCCGGTGATCATCCTCGCGCCATCCGGGCCGCTGTTCGAAAAGACCGTCAGCAACATGCAGGAAGTCCGCGCGCGCGGCGGCAAGGTGGTACTGATTTCGGATGCCGAGGGGATTGCCGAAGCGGGCGAGGGGTGCCTCGCCACCATCGAAATGCCCAAGGTGCATCCCTTGATCGCGCCGCTGGTCTATGCGGTGCCGGTGCAGTTGCTCGCCTATCATGTGGCGGTGGCGAAGGGGACCGATGTGGACCAACCGCGCAATTTGGCGAAGTCGGTTACGGTGGAGTGAGAGCAACCTACTCGTAAGGTCGATCAAAGTTGATCGGCCGCCGGAACTCCAGGCCAATGTTGAGAAAGAATGTTCATCCGTTCAACCAATTGGCTCGCCGTTTCTTTGTGAACTTCATTTTCAATCATGCGAGCATGAATCAAGGTGCCATGTAAGGTCGCGCCTGCCATCATCATCAGGTGCATCTTCTTGGTTAGTTGTTTCAGCTCTTTATGCTTTTCATCACCCGAGTCGATAGCTACCATGTCAGGCAATATCGACAGGCCAGTGACGTGTGAACTTCTGCTAGATAGCGAGCGGTAAAATCCATGCAGTTGCTCCACGTTTCCTTGCTAGGCCAAAGTCTTCCAATCCAACTTCGCCGCTTTCGTCCCATCTGGTAGCCCGTCTAGGAGCATTTTTAGTGTCGCCTCGGCTTTCAAGATGTATTTCTCTTCGAAATTCTGATTGTTCAACTTTATGTCAGATTGAACCGAAAAGGCTGCATCTTGGCGCAAAAGTCGAACAAAATCCTCACGCAGATTGTAGTTTGCTGCGATGCAAATCGCCGTTTCAAGACCAGACCGTAGAATGATGTCCCCGTCACGGAAGAAGTCGTTGTTCCAAAGAAGGGTGAAGCTTCTGTGATTGCTCCAAAGCCGCTTAAATAGGACGATTGAGAACATTTTCGGATCGGTATTGAGGCCTTCAATGTCTTTTGAGGCGTCCCAAAGCGAAGCAGCCGTAAGACCGATTTCGTCATAGATGGCCAGTTCATCGGGGGTTAGTTCAAGATTCATGCAGATGGATTCTATTTCTTACCGGATATTTAGCATAGACACTCAAGCCGCCATCCCCAACATGAAATCCACATGCACCGCATCATAGGGAAACACCACGCCTTTCCCCACCCGATCAATTACCCCCGCTGACAGCAACGCATGCACATCGCCATGCACCGCCTTCACATCGCGGCCAACGCGGCGGGCGATTTCGCGAATTGAGAGCTCACCCTGACCGGTCATTGCGCGCAATATGGCGGTGCGTTTGGGGCTGAGCGTCTTCCACATCAGATCGACGGTCACGAAAGATATATGCTGGCCCTGTGGCTCACCGCGAAAGGCGGCGGCGAGCCGTTCTTTCACCTCGTCGAGCGAGGCGATCCCTACGGTTACGACATTTTTCATCGCGCCATCCACTTCGTCACATCGTCCCAGAAATCTTGCTGCAACTGTTCCAACCCCCGAAAGTCATAATCCACTTCCACGCCATCGATATGGCGGTGGTCGCCTTTGCCCGCTTCATTGTCATAGCGCAGCACGCATATCTGATCGCTGACCAGCGCCAGCCGATATTTGAACCTGTGCAAACTGCCAGACAACGTCCGAGGCAATTGCCACACAACCAGTTCGACAAAGCAAGCATCGCTTAGCTCGATCCGGTTCCGCAGAAGGAGCGTCGCTTTCATGTTGGAGTTGATGCCATCACAACTTGATGTTGTCAATCACTACAACGCTACTTCCTGATAACAAAAATTGTGCATTATCTGTTATCGCGCTACACTCCGCCAACCTACCACAGAAAGGCCCCACCCATGAATGTCTCCATCGGCGAACGCTGGGAAAGCTATATCGAGGAATTGCTAGCCACCGGCCGCTATGCCTCGGCGAGCGAGATTATGCGCGAGGGGCTGCGGTTGGTTGAGGAGCGCGAGCAAAAGCTGAAGGCGCTGCGCGAGACGATCGAGGCGTCGATTGCGCGGGGCGGCGAAAACTCGATTGAGGATGTGAAGGCCCATATCGCTGCGGCGCGGGTTGCGCGCGAGAAGGCAAAGCGACGCGCAGCCTGATGCGCCGACTGATCATTTCGGACGCGGCGCGTGACGACATGGATGCCGTGACCGCATATCTTGACGAAGAAAGCGGTAATTACGACGTCGCCGATGCATTGATTGCAAAGTTCAACGCAAGGTTTGAGAGGCTTGCCGGACTACCAGGGACACTTGGCACGCCACGTTCAGAGCTAAAGACCGACCTACGCAGCGTTCCCGAAAGCGGCTACGTGATCTTTTTTCGTTATCTTGGTGATGTGTTGGAAATCGTGAACGTCCTGCACGGCAGCCGCGACATTGTGAGCTTTTATGACACCGGCGATGATCGCTGAGTCACTGGACCCCCGCGCTCACCCCTTCCAGATAATCCAAAATCGCCGCCTCGTCCTCTGCCGCGATGCTCGCTTTGAAAACCTTGCGCATCTTGTCGATGCTTTTGGCCCATTGTTCGCGGGTCTGTTTGGGCTGGTTCAATATCATGTCGGGCGAGTGGCAGGCGGCGCAGTTGTTGGTCACCGCTTCGACGCCGGGACCGGCGGGGAAGGCGGGTTCGGCATCGGGCAGGGTCACCGACATTTCGGCGAACTTCGGCGCAGCGTCCTGACAGGCGGCGATGGGCAGCGTCAGCAGGGCAAGAGCGAGGACGCGCATCATGCCGTCACCAGCCGCACATATTCGACGCAGTGGCGCGCGTAGCCGCTGGGGTTCCAGCTGGCTTCCATAGGCTGGGTGACGCCCTTGACGTTGGTGCAGCGCGGGCCGATCGGGTCGGTCGTCGCGGGCAATGTCACCGACCAGCGGCGGAAGCCAAACTCGCCTTCATCGGGGCCCAGTGTTGCTGGATAGCTGCGCCCGTTCGCGAGGACATCAACGCGCGCGACGCCGCAATCGCCGCCCATCGCGATGCCGCGTAGCTCGACGGGCTCGCCCGTCGCTACCCGCGCGCCGTCGGCGTGGCTGGTGATGAAGCTGCGCGGCGGCATGGTCGTGATGGGGACAGTCGGGAAATCCTTGTCGCCCGGCTGCACGGGTACGGCGGGCATGCGATAGCTTTTGGCCATGAAATAGCTGTCATCTTCGTCGGTATCGAGCACCTCGATATCCGACAACATCTTGATCCAGTAAGTGGCGAACCAGCCCGGCACCACCAGCCGCAGCGGATAGCCGTTGAGCAGCGGCAACATTTCGCCGTTCATGCCCCACGCCACGATCACATCGTCGCGGCGCGCCACGTCGATGGGCAGCGATTTAATTGTCTGCGGCGATCCTGCGACCAGCGGCGTATCGAGCCCGGCAAAGCGCACGCGCTTCGCATTGCCGCCGATTCGCGCATGGTCGAGCAGATTTTTAAGCCGCACCCCGCGCCAGACCGCGTTGCCCATTGCGCCATGGCCCCATTGCGCGCCGGTGACGCGCGGCTGCGAGAATCCCCGGCTGTTCCCGGCGCACTGGTTGATCGCGGTGACCTCGACCATTTCGCCAATGCTGGCGACGTCGGCGAGGGTCAGTTGCTTGGGGGTGCCCACCGCGCCGCGCAGCGTGAGCCGATGCGCCGCAGGGTCGATCATAGTCGGCATGGCACCACCCGCCCAGCGCACGAAGAAGCGGTCGTTGGGCGTGATGGTGCCTTGGTCGAATACCGCCAGCGGGGTTTCGAGCAGTGGCGGGCGCACGCGCTGAACAATCATGTCGCGCTTGTCGGCGAAGCTGGCAGCCAGCGGTCGCTCGCCGGGGCCGCCGGGCAGCCCCAGGTCGACTACGCGCGAACTGCTGGCGAGCAGCGGCATGGCGGCAAGTCCGGTGGCTCCGGTGGCGATCAGGTTACGGCGTGACCACATTTAACCTGTTTCGCAGCCCGACGCAGGGCGGTCAATCGGGGATCGGCGATGCGTGCAAGCTCACGCCAACGACCAGGCGAGCCATCGCGGCGTTGAATCGAGGAACAGGCCGTCCGCACGGGCATTGATCAAGTGTCGACACCCGATGGGTGGTCCTCTTTTTGGAGAATAGCTGATGAACCTGACGATCATTTTGATGCTTGCTGCCGTTTCGGCTTCCGCTTCGCCAGCTGATACGGAAAAGGCGTCGGTCGCCGCTGCAGCGCCGACGCAGGTGGCAGGTCAGCCGATGTATCCCAGCTGGACGATTGTCCAGAATGCATCCAAGTCACCGATTCACAAGCAACTGGTCGCGGCCGTGGCGGCTGCGGGACTGGTCGAAACATTGAATGGCGAAGGGCCATTTACGGTGTTTGCGCCGACCGATGAGGCGTTCAACCGTATCGACCCGGCGCAGCGTGCCAATCTTTTGCTGCCCGAGCAGAAGGAAGCCCTCGCCACGTTGCTGACCTATCATGTGGTCGCCGGCCGCGTGACGGCCAAGGATCTGGAGGCGCTGATCGCAGCTGGGGGCGGAACTGCCACGCTGACCACCGTTCAGGGATCGCCAATTACTGTTACCAAGGTGAATGGGGCGATTGAACTTACAGGCGTGAACGGCGGCAAATCCTATGTCACGCAAGCGGACGTGCAGCAGTCGAACGGCATGATCCACGTCGTCAATGGCATTTTGGTGCCATCGGTCTGAACCGAGCGAATTTGCTGTAGAGGGGACCGGTCAGGCCGGCCCCTTCGCCCCCGCCAGTAACATGGCCGACACTTCCTCGACGCTGCCCGTCACCAGCAGCGATGCGCCGCCGACCATGCCGATGGTGGTCTGACCATTTTCGGCCTCGCGCAGAAAGGCCACGTTCGATGCAACCAGCATGTAATTGCCGCCGCGCGAGGGGATTTTGATGAATTGCATGGTGATGGGCTCCTGAGTAGGGCTCTCTATTAGTCGTCAAAGGTGCCAATAATGTGAATGGCTTTCCTACAATCGCTCGCGCGTTTAGGGTGCGCCGCGAGTGCATTGTCGGCACGTTACCAGCCTGTTGGAAATGCGTGCACGACTGTGTGAAGTTGCCCAGATTTCCAGGCGTTTCCGTCGCCGACCATAAGGAGCGATTCGATGTGCGATGAATTGACCGAAGGCGATCTGGACCGGGCTGGCGTGCCAGTGACCCGGCGCGGCTTTGCCGGGCTGGTGGCGGTGGGCGGCGCGGCCTTTGCGGCAACCGCTTGCGCGCAGGGCGTGGGCGACAAGGGGAAGATGGTGACCATCGCCACGCCCGATGGGGCGGCCGACGCCTATTTCACCCACCCGTCGACGGGCAAGCATCCTGCCGTGCTGATCTGGCCCGATATTCGCGGGCTGCGCCCTGCCTTTCGCCAGATGGCCGACCGGCTCGCGGGCGAGGGCTATGCTGTGCTCGCGCTCAACCCCTTTTACCGCGATGCGAAGGGCGAAGTGGTGAAGCCGGAGGATGACTGGACCCAACCCGCGATCCGCGAACGCCTGTTCGGCTATGCGGGCAAGCTGACTCGCGAGGCGGTGGCGCGTGATGCGACGGCACTGGCGGCGTGGTTCGACAAGCAAAAGGCGGTCGACAAAAAGCGTGGTATCGGGGTGACCGGCTATTGTCTGGGCGGGCCGCTCACGATCTTTTCGGCGGCGGCAGTGCCCGACAGGTTCAAGGCGTGCGGCAGTTTCCATGGCAGCCGTCAGTCTAACGACGCACCGGCCAGCCCGCACCTCGCCATCGCCCAGACCACGGCCCAATATCTGTTCGCGCTAGCCGAGAATGACGATGCCCGCGATCCGGCGGAAAAGGACCGGCTGAAGGCCGCCCTCGCGGGCCGCAGCGGTTTCAACGAGGTGGAGGTATATGCCGGAGCACAGCATGGCTGGTGCCCGCCCGACGGCCGCGCCTATAATGAGGCAGCGGCGGAAAAGGCGTGGGCGCGGATGCTGGCCTTGTTCAAGGCGGCGCTGTAAATTTGCGGACAACATCTCAACTTTCGTCATGCTGAACTTGTTTCAGCATAACGGGCCTAGGGTGCAGTTTGTTGTCCCGGATCAAGTCCGGGACGACGAGAGTTTGGGCAGGCCGCACACATGCCCCGCCTGATCCTGTTCAACAAACCGTGGGGCGTGCTGCCGCAATTCACCGACCGCAGCATGGCGGACAACCCCAGGGCCACGCTGTCGGATTTTATCGACGTACCGGGCGTCTATCCGGCGGGGCGGCTCGACAAGGACAGCGAAGGGCTGATGTTGCTGACCGATGACGGGCGGCTCCAGGCGCGCATTGCGGACCCGAAGCACAAAATGGCCAAAACCTATCTGGTGCAGGTCGAAGGCAATTTTGATGAACCCGCGTTGGCGGCGCTGCGGCGGGGTGTCACACTGAATGACGGTCCGACGCTTCCAGCCGAGGCCGAAGCCATCCCCCCGCCCGCCCTGTGGCCCCGCGACCCGCCGATCCGCGTGCGACAAACGGTGCCCGATAGCTGGATCAAACTCACCATCCGCGAGGGGCGCAACCGCCAGGTGCGGCGCATGACGGCGGCGGTGGGCTTTCCCACCTTGCGCTTGGTACGCTGGCGGGTGGGGGAGTGGACGGTAGACGGTCTGGCGACAGGGCGATGGCGCGACGCTTGATTGGCACGCGGGCATGTTGCACATCGATGCAGTGAGTAGGGGGCAAGCATAATGTGGACTCGGCGCAGCGCCTTGACGGCATTGGGGGCGACGATGGCGTTGCCCGCCGCCGCTACCGCAACGACCATTCGCCCCGATTCAACCCATATCCGACCCCCGCGTCTGCGCCCCGGCGACACCATCGGCCTGATCGAACCCGCGACCGCGAGCGATGAAACGTTCCAACTGACGTTGGTCGAGGAAGCCGTGACCGCGATGGGCCTTAAGCCCAAGCGCGGCGCCTCGGTTCTGGGACGGCACGGCTATCTGGCCAATACCGACGAGAAGCGCGCCGCCGATGTGAACGCGATGTTCGCCGATCCGGAGGTGCGCGCGATTCTGGCGGTCCGCGGCGGGTGGGGCAGCGCGCGCTTGCTGCCCTATCTGGATTGGGATCTGATCCGCGCCAACCCCAAGCTCGTGATCGGCTTTTCGGACATTACGGCGCTGCACATGGCGATTGCCGCGCAGGCGGGTTTCACGACCATCCACGGCCCCAATGGCGGCAGTGCGTGGGGCAAGGGCTCGCTCGACCATTTCAAGGCGCTGGCGTTCGACGGCGCGACGCCGACTTTGGTCAATCCGGCGGCGGACGAGGACCGGCTGGTGCAGCGGCGCTGGCGGACGCAATCAATTACACAAGGAAAGGCGCGCGGGCGATTGCTCGGCGGCAACCTCACGGTGCTGACTGCGCTTACGGGTACGCCCTATTTGCCTGATTTCAAAGGCGCGATCCTGTTCCTCGAGGATGTGGACGAGGCCGAATATCGTATCGACCGGATGCTGACCCAGTTGGGGCAGGCGGGCGTGCTCGGCGGCCTCGCGGGCGCGGTGTTCGGGCAGTGCACCAATTGTGTGGGGTCGAGCAGCGGCAATTATGGCGGCTTTACGCTGACCGATGTGTTGAAGCATCATCTGGGGCGGCTGGGTGTGCCCGCCTATCAGGGTGCATGGTTTGGCCATATCGCCGACCAGTTCAGCTTGCCCCAAGGGGTGATGGCGGAAATCGATGCCGATGCGGGGACGATCCGGATGCTGGAAGCGGCGGTGGTTTAGGGGCCTTGCCCTCTATTTCGTCGTGCTGAACTTGTTTCAGCACAACAAGCCGAAGGTTGCGGCACGTTGTCCTGAAACAAGTTCAGGACGACGAGTGGTTGGTTAGAAGGGGCTGAAATGAATCGCATTGCCTTAGCTTTTGCAGCATGTTTCCTTGGCTCGTCCGCGCTGGCGCAGCCAACCCCTTATCAATCCGACGACCTGTTCAAAATCGCGCAGGTGGAAAATCCGCAAGTCTCGCCCGACGGCAAACAGGTCATCTTCACGCGCAGCTATGCCGACATCGCCACCGACCGGCGGCTCGGTGAGGTGTGGATCATGCCGGTCGGCGGCGAAAAGCGGCTGTTGATTGGCGGCAAGGATGGCGCATCGGGTGTGCGCTGGTCGCCCGATGGTACGCGCATCGCCTATGTCGCACCAGTCGCGGGCAAGCCGCAAATCCATGTGATGACCATCGCAGAGGGGATTGGGCGGCCCATCACCTCGCTGAAATCCGCGCCTTCGCAAATTGCTTGGAGCCCTGATGGGGCGTCCATCGCTTATGCCGGGCTGGTCGAAACGCTGCCGCACAAATTCGGCGGCATGCCCGCCAAGCCCGAAGGCGCGACTTGGGCCGCCGATGCACATGTGACCGAGGCCTTCACCTATCGCCTGAACGATGGCGGCTATGTGAAGCCGGGCTATCGCCACATCTTCATTGTGTCGGCAGCGGGCGGCGAGCCGCGCCAGATCAGCGCAGGCGATTTCGACCAACTCGACGGCGACAGCCCGTTGGCCTGGGCTCCAGATGGCGCGCATATCGTCGTCAGCGGCCTGCGCCAGCCCGACGCCGAGCGCACCGCGCGCGAGGCCGACTTGTTCGTCTTTCCTGTTGCGGGCGGCGAACCGCGCCGCCTGACCGACGCTAAGGGATATGAGACCGAGCCAGCAGTGTCGCCCGATGGCAAATGGGTGGCCTATACCGGCGCGCTCGACCGCCCGAGCTTCTATATTCAGCCCGACCTGTGGGTGGTGCCGCTGGCAGGCGGCGCACCGGTCAACCTGACCGCCGACCGCGACCTCCCCATCCAATCGCCGCGCTGGTCCGGCGATGGTAAGGCGATCCATGCGCTTATGTATGAAGCGGGCCTTGTGCGGCTGGTCGAAATCAGCCCGGCGACCAAGGCGGTGCGTGTGGTCGTTCCCGCGCTGGGCGGTGGGCGGCTGTATCTGCCCAACAGCAGCGGGGCCTTTTCTACTGGCGGCGCGACCATCGCTTATACCACCCAGCTCGCCGACCGACCGCCGGGCCTTGGCGTGCAGCGGTCGGGCAAGACCGCAGCGACGGTCGATTTCAACGCCGATTGGCGTGCCGGCAAGGATATTGGCAAGCTGGAGCGCGTGACGTGGAAATCGCGCGCTGGCGGGGCGGAGATAGAGGGCTGGCTGCAATATCCCGCCGCGTTCGATCCGGCGAAGAAATATCCGCTGGTGCTCGACATCCATGGCGGTCCCAACACCGATTATGGCCCGCAATTTTCGGTGTCGCATCAGGCCTATGCCGCGAAGGGATACCTCGTGCTGTTCGCCAATCCGCGTGGCAGCATCGGTTATGGCGAGGCGTTCGCCAACTTCCTCGGCGGCGTTTATCCGGGCGAGGACCATGATGATTTGATGAGCGGCGTCGATGCGGTTGCGGCGCGCCCATATGTCGACGCGCGCAACCTGTTCATCGTCGGCGGGTCGGGCGGCGGCGTGCTCACCCTGTGGGGCATTGCCAAGGAACCCGGCAAATTCCGCGCCGCCGCCGCGATCCGCCCGGTGACCGACTGGACGGTGCAGGCGCTGTCATCGGACATTCAGGCGCTGACCGCTGGCTATTGGCTGAGCGGTGAAAACCCGTGGGACGGCCATGCGACCTATTGGGCGCGTTCACCTTTGAGTTTGGTCGGGCAGGTGGTCACCCCGACGCTGCTGATGACGGGGGAGGCCGATTACCGCACGCCGATTGCGCAGACCGAAATGTATTATCAGGCGCTGAAACTGCGCGATGTGCCCGCGATGAAAGTCCGCTTGCCCGAGGCGAACCATGGCATGGGCCGCCCGACGCAGTGGATTGCGAGCAATCTGGCGGTGATCGAGTGGTTTGAGAAGTGGCGGGTGAAGTAATTCCCTACCACTCGTCGTCCCGGACTTGATCCGGGACAACAGACCGCAGCTTGTTGTCCCGGATCAAGTCCGGGACGACGAATGCGGGGGACGGGATGGCAATAATCCTCCTCGTCTTCGGATTTCACGCTAACGCCAATTCACTCGCGTGGATCGTCGCCAGCACCGCCGGGATCTTCTTCTTTAGCCCAAAAAAGCCGCCGCGCGCGTGCGGCCAAGCAGCGCGGTCCCAGGCGCGGCGCTGCATGACTAGCGGCACCTTCAGCGCGGCGAGCGCGTCGCGGGTGGGGCCGACGGGCACATAGGGCGTGACGATGGCGTCGAGCCCCTCGCTCGCGGCCCAGTTTTCGATGGCGGGAATGTCGGGCAGTTTTATCGCGAGCCCCAGCCGGTCGGCGCAATCGGTGACGGCGACGTTGCGGAACTGCACTACCAATGGCGATAGGGCCGAAACATCGTTGAGCACGGCCATTGCGGCAAAGCGGTCACGCGCGATCCAATCGACATCGGGGGCCAGATCATCGCTGGTGACCAGCAGGCCCAGGCGTCCGGCGGGCAGGGCGGCTTCGGGTGGAAGCGGCTGCGCTTCCGGGTTCGCCCAGCCGTCAACCGGCAGCGCGTCCTGCACCAGCCCGACAGGGTCGAACCGCCCCTCGGTATAGCGCGCGATATTGTCGGGCCGCGCGAGATAGGTTTTGCCTGGCGTGTGCAGCCCCGCGACCCAGCGCCACGACAGCGTGTTCGACGCTGCGTCACCATCGAGCAGATGGCGAAGAAAGAAATCCGCGCCCAGCTGCCACGGCAGGCGCAGGGTGAAAATCCAGATGCTGGCAAACCACATGCGTGCATGATTGTGCAGGTAACCCGTGCCAGTTAATTCCTGCGCCCAGGCATCGAAGCAATCGATGCCGGTGCGGCCCGCCATGGCGAGCGCAAGGTCCTCGCCCGCGTCGGCACGCAGGCGTTCGACATCGATGGTGTATCGGCTCCAGACAGAGGGGCGCATTTCGAGCCAGCCCTTCCAGTAACTGCGCCAGCACAGTTCATCGATAAACTTCTCGCAGGCCGCCGCGCTGTGCCGCGCAAGCACCGCGCGGGCGACCTCTCCATCGGTCACCATGCGGTGGCGTAGGTATGGCGACAGCCCCGAAACATTGCGGTGCCGCCCGGGACCAAAATCAAAATTGCGGGTGCCAGCATATGCCTTGCCCGCGCGCGGGGTGAAGGTGGTGATGCGAGCGAGGCCTGCGGCGCGGGTGGGGGTGAAGGGCTGGTCCATTGCGTCACAATGCGCGGAGGTAGCGAGGAGTTGCCATGCAGTTCGGGAACGACGCATAGCTTGTCACCGGCGCGTGGCACAGGTGTTGACGCCCCCAACCCCGCGCTCGTATAGTCTTGTATACAGAATGGCGGCCCGGATGGGGTCGCCTTCTTTGTTTTTGCTGTGCCTGACCTGAAGGAGGTCCCTACCTATGTCGATCACGCCGCTCATGCCCGTTTATCCCCGCTGCGGGTTTCGCCCGGTGCGTGGTGAGGGGGCGTATCTGATTGGCGAGGATGGCCGCCGCGTGCTCGATTTTGCGGCGGGGATTGCGGTGAACGCGCTGGGGCATGGGCATCCGCATCTGACCAAGGCGATTGCCGAGCAGGCCGCGACGCTGATGCATGTGTCGAACCTGTATGGCAGCCCGCAGGGCGAGGCGCTGGCGCAGCGGATTGTCGACAACAGCTTTGCCGACACGGTGTTCTTCACCAATAGTGGCGTCGAGGCGATCGAGTGCGCGATCAAGACGGCGCGCGCCTATCATGACGCCAATGGCAATCCGGATCGCTACAAGCTGATCACCTTCAAAAACGCCTTTCACGGCCGCTCGCTGGGCGCGATTTCGGCGACCGATCAGGCGAAGATGCGCAATGGGTTTGAGCCGCTGCTGCCGGGCTTTGACTACGCCAAGTTCAACGATCTCGAAGGTGCGCTGGCGCTGATCGATGACGAGACGGCCGGTTTCCTGGTCGAAACCGTGCAGGGCGAGGGCGGGATGACCGCCGGGACGCCCGAATTCATCCAGGGGCTGCGCAAGGCGTGCAACGAACATGGCCTGCTGCTGATCCTCGACGAAATCCAGTGCGGTTATGGCCGCACCGGCAAGATGTGGGCCTATGAACATTATGGCATTACTCCCGACATTTTGACCTCGGCCAAGGGCATTGGCGGCGGCTTTCCGCTGGGTGCGTGCCTCGCCACCGAACAAGCGGCAAAGGGCATGGTGTTCGGGACGCATGGATCGACCTATGGCGGCAACCCGTTGGCGATGGCGGCGGGGCAGGCGATTTTGGATGTGATGCTGGAGCCGGGTTTTCTGGAGCACGTCACCGCGATGGGCGACCGCCTGCGCGCGGCGTTTGAACAGCTGATCCCCAACCATGATGAATTGTTCGAGGAAATTCGCGGTAAGGGCCTGATGCTGGGCATCAAGATGAAGGAACCGGCGGTCAGCCGGGATTTCGTCGCCCATCTGCGCGACAATCACGGGCTGCTGACCGTGGCGGCCGGTGAAAATGTGTTTCGCGTCCTACCGCCGCTGGTTATCGAGGAAAGCCATATCGCCGAGTGCATCGAGCGGCTGTCGGCGGGCGCGGCGAGCTACGCCCTGCCGGTTGCGGCGTGACGCGGCACTTCCTCAACCTCTCTGACGCGGGCGGCGATGCGATTGCCGCGTTGATTGCCGACGCTATTGATCGCAAAGCGGCGCGGGTGGGGTGCCCCAAGGGGCAGGTCGATGCCGATGCGCCGCTCGCCGGGCATGTGCTGGCGATGGTTTTCGAGAAAAACTCGACGCGCACGCGCATGTCGTTCGAGGTCGCGATGCAGCAGCTGGGCGGCAGCGCCATTTTCATGGCGGCTGAGCAGATGCAACTGGGGCGCGGCGAAACGATCGCCGACACCGCGCGCGTGCTGTCGGGCTATGCCGATGCGATCATGATCCGCACCGATGATCATGCCAAGATTCAGGAAATGGCGGCACATGCCTCGGTTCCGGTAATCAACGGCCTCACCGACCTGTCGCACCCGTGCCAGATTGTTGCCGATCTGTTGACATTGGTGGAAAATGGCAAAGCGCTTCCGGGGCTGGAAGTGGCATGGCTGGGCGACGGCAACAATGTCCTGTCATCGCTGATCGAGGCAGCGGGGCTGTTCAAGTTCAACATCCGCGCCGGCGTGCCGCAGGGGTATGAGCCCGACGCTGATTTCGTGAAGGCGGCGGAATCGGCGGGCGCGCGGGTCACGCTGCACCGCGATGCCGCCCAGACGGTGGCGGGCGCGGATGTCGTCGTCACCGACACTTGGGTTTCGATGGGGCAGGCGCATGCGCACAACAAACTCGCCGCCATGGCCCCCTATCAGGTCGATGAACGGTTGATGGGCGCAGCCAAAGGCGATGCGCTATTCCTCCATTGCCTGCCCGCACATCGCGGCGAGGAGGTGACCGACGCGGTGATTGACGGGCCGCAGTCGCGCGTGTGGCAGGAGGCGGAAAATCGCGTCCATGCCCAGAAATCCATCCTGCTATGGGCACTGGGCAAATTGTGAGCGACGAGATCGACACCGGGTTCGACCGGCCCTTGCTGTTCACCGTGGCGGCGCATCATGTGCGTGGGCGTTTGGTGCGGCTGGGGCCCGTGTTGCAGGAAATATTGGCGGCCCATGCCTATCCGCCAGTGGCTGAAAAGCTGCTCGCCGAATCGCTGGTGCTGACGGCGCTGCTGGGCTCGACGCTGAAAGAAGCGGACAGCCAGCTGACATTGCAGGCGCAGACCGGTGGTGGACCGATTGAATTGTTGGTGTGCGATTGGAAAGACGGCGCGCTGCGCGGCTATTTGCAGTTTGACGCAGAACGGCTGGCCGAGATTGGACCAAACCCCAGCCTGTTCGCGTTGTTCGGCGGCGGATTTCTGGCGATAACCTTTGACCAGGCGGCGACTGGCGAGCGTTATCAGGGTATTGTTCCTTTGGAGGGCGAAGGCATTGCCGCGGCGGCCGAACATTATTTCGAACAGTCCGAACAAATCCCCAGCCTGATCCGCGTCGCGGCGCGGCATGATCGTGGCGAGGGATGCGTTGCCGGTGGTCTGCTGCTTCAGCATTTGCCCGAAGGTGAGGTCGGCCGAGACCGCCTGCACGTGCGCCACGACCATCCCGAATGGGAACATGCCCGGACCATCGCGGTGACGCTGAGCGATGCCGAGCTGACCGATCCCGCGCTGGCGCTGGAACGGATCGCCTGGAATTTGTTCCACGAGGATGAGGTTCGGGTCGAGCCAGGGCCCGACTTGACCAAGGGGTGCCGGTGCAGCACTGCCTATTTCGCGAGCGTACTGGCCCAGTTTCCGGCCGATCAGCGCGTCGAGATGGCCGGTGACGATGGCTTCATCGCGGTTGATTGCGCTTTCTGTTCAAGAGTTTTTCCAATTTCGTTGGATGAAATCACCACCACCCATTGATGCGGATGTTGCACGCGCGGCAACCGACGCTTAATTCTGCAGACATAAAGGTCGCGGTACTGAGCGCGTGCCGGATAGTCCGGGAAAGGCTCTGGGAACATTTTGGCATGGCGATCCGCTTTCCTTATCTGCGTGTAACTGGTGGGGCGCTGCTTGTGGCCGCGCTATCCGGTGTGGCCGTGCCCGCGCAGGCACCGTCGCTGGCGATGCTCGACACGCTCGAAAAGGGGCGCTGGGAGCTGCGCGAGCGCAGCGGGACGACGATGCTGCGCGCCTTTTGCCTGGGCGATGCGCGCAATTTCATCCAGCTTCAGCATGGGCGCGGCAATTGTTCGCGCTATGTGATCGCCGATGGCGATGCCGAGGTGACGGTGCACTATACCTGCCCCGGCGCGGGCCATGGCCGCACCACCATCCGCCGCGAAACCGCGCGGCTGGTGCAGATTGACACGCAGGGTATCGCTGGTGGTGCGCCGTTCAGCCATGCCTATGAAGCGCGGCGCGCGGGCGGCTGCTAGGTCTATTATCAGTTTGTTAACTACGCGGTGCTAGGTCAAAGCTGCATTTCGGCTTCGACATGCATTCTTCTCCCTTTGGGCTTCGGCCCGAAAACTGGGCCGCGCAAATTGTGCGGCCCATTTTGTTTGTGTCGCGCGCGTGGTCGGCGTAACGGCGCGCGCTATGAACAATCTCAAGGGCAAACCGGTGGTCGTGTTGCTGTCGGGCGGGCTTGATTCGCTCGTCTGCACGGGGCTCGCCCGCGAAGCTGGGGCGCGCATCATTGCGCTGACCATCGACTATAATCAGCGCCACCGCGTCGAACTGGACGCGGCGAAGCGCATTGCCGCCGAATTGGGCGCGGCCGAGCATATTGTCCTGCCGCTCGACCTGCGCCGCTTTGGCGGGTCGGCGCTTACCGATGACATTGCGGTGCCCAAGGGCGGCGTGGGCGACGATATTCCGGTCACCTATGTGCCCGCGCGCAACCTGATTTTTCTGTCGCTCACGCTGGGGCTCGCCGAGGCTCGCGGCGCGCGGGATATTGTCATTGGCGTCAATGCGCTGGACTATTCGGGCTATCCCGATTGCCGCCCCGAATTCATCGACGAGTTTGCCCGGCTCGCGTCACTGGCGACGAAAGCGGGCGACGGTGGCGATGGCTTCGCCGTTCACGCGCCGCTGCAATATCTGGGCAAGGCCGAGATTGCGGCCGAAGCGGCGCGGCTGGGCATCGACGCGGGGCTCAGCTGGTCCTGCTATGACCCGACGCCAGAAGGCCTGCACTGCGGGCTGTGCGATAGTTGCCGGTTGCGGCGCAAAGGATTCAGCGATGCCGGGCTGCCCGATCCGACGCGCTATGCCGCCGCGCCATGACCTATAGCGTCAAGGAAATCTTCCTAACGCTGCAAGGCGAAGGCGCGCAGGCGGGGCGGCGCGCCGTATTCTGCCGTTTCGCCGGGTGCAATTTGTGGACCGGGCGTGAAGCAGACCGGGCCAAGGCGATCTGCAAATTCTGCGACACCGATTTTGTTGGGACCGATGGGACGGGTGGTGGGAAATTCGCCGATGCCGCAGCTCTGGCTGCGGCGGTTGCGGGGTGCTGGGGTGAGGGCACCGACCATCGTTATGTCGTGCTGACGGGTGGTGAGCCGATGTTGCAAGTTGACGCGGCGTTGATCGACGCGCTGCACGCCGAGGGGTTTGCCATTGCCATCGAAAGCAACGGCACATTGCCGGTGCCGCGCAGCATCGACTGGATTTGCATCAGCCCCAAGGCCGGGAGCGAACTGGTGCAGGTGAACGGCGACGAATTGAAACTGGTGTGGCCGCAGCCGGGGAGCGACATTGAATGGCTGGCCGCGCTGGATTTCTCCCACCGATTGATCCAGCCGCTTGACGATCCCGCGCGCGAGGCCAATGTTGCCCAATGTGTAGCGCTGGTGCAGCGCGACCCACGGTGGCGGCTCTCGTTACAGACGCATAAATTGCTGGGGTTGCGTTAGCGGCGGTTATTCGGCCGGCGCTTCGTCTGCAGCCTCAGTTTCTGCATCCGACGATGGTTCCTCAACCGGTGCATTGGCCGCAGCCTTTTCCGCTTCGGCCTTGGCCGCAGCAGCCCCTTCGGCGGTCAGCGCGCCGTCACTGGCATCGACCGAAGTGCCATCGATATCGCTATCATCAAGCATGATCATTGCGTCGCTGGCGCTGCCGGGCTGCACCTCCACCGCGTCCAACTTGGTGGTGGTGGTGGTGTCGTTACCGCTGCCGCAGCCGGCGAGCAGGAAAAGGAGGGCGAGAATGAGGCGGGTTTTACTGGGCATAGCCGGGATTTAGCGGGGCGCGCCGACATTGTCGAGAAAGGTGGGCAGATGTCGTTCGAGCGCCGCATCGAGGGGTGCAAAGCTATCACCTTTGCCCAACGCGGCCAGGCTGGTCACCGGAAATTCGCTGATCCCGCAAGGCACAATGCCGGTGAAGTGGGAAAGGTCGGGCGCGACGTTCACCGAAAAACCGTGCAGCGTGACCCAGCGTTTGACGCGCACGCCGATCGCGCCAATCTTGGCCTCGCGCCCCTGCGCATCATCGGTCCAGATACCGATGCGCCCGTCAGCGCGGCGTGCAGGCACGCCCAGATCGCCAAGCGCGGCGATCACCCAGCCTTCAAGCGCATGTACATAGCGGCGCACATCGCGCCCGCGCTGCGCCAGGTTTAGCTGGACATAGCCCACTCGCTGGCCCGGACCGTGATAGGTATAGCGCCCGCCGCGCCCGGCGGCATAAACCGGAAAACGCGGGTCAAGCAGCTCGGCGGGATCGGCGCTGGTCCCGGCGGTGTAAAGCGGCGGATGTTCGAGCAGCCAGATGCGCTCGGGCGCTTGGCCCCCGAAAATTGCGGCTGCATGCGCCTCCATATCGGTCAGCGCAGCAGGATAGGCGGTGAGGCCGGGGCTAATTTGCCAGTGCGGGGCGATAGGATTGGCCA
>CAYNXF010000012.1:59332-97249 GCA_964401155.1 uncultured Sphingopyxis sp. | reverse complement strand
GTGCCAGCGTGACCAGCCGCGCACACAGGCGACCACCGCGCGGCGCGAAAAGGGCATGGCGATCACCGCGACAATCGAATTGGTGCTGCTGCACAGCACAAAGCCCAGCCAGAATAGGGCCGAACGCATCACCGCGATGGCATAGCTCATACGCCAATCAGCCCGCCGGCCAAGCCCAGCAGAAACTTGTGATATTCGCGCACCAGCGTCCACAAATCAGGCTGGCTGCGCACCGCGTCGGTCACCACCGTCGTTTCGGGATCAAGCAGGCGGCCAATCTCATAATGGGCGCGGCGCATATGCCAGTCGGTGGTGATCAGACGGATGCTCTTATAGTTGCGCCGCGCAACCCAGCCCGCCACCTCGGCGGCGTTGGTGCGCGTATCGGTCGCTTCGAATCCCAGCGCCACGCAGCAATCGAACAAGCGGCGCGGCCGTCCATATTGCAGCGCCAGTTCGTGCGGTTTGACGTCGCGGTCGACCCCGCTGATCAGCAGCCGTTTGGCATCGCCCGCCTCCAGCCGTTCGAGCGCCCGGTCGATCCGCCCCGGCCCGCCAGTGAGTACCACGATGGCGTCGGTCTTTTGCGGAGCCGCGGGCATGGGCATCAACAGGGCGAACCAAGCAAAGCCCAGCACCCAGCCGAGAATGAGGAGAGAGAGCAACCGCTGGATCATAGCATCATAGTCAGGGCGCGCAGCAGGGTGACCCGTGCCGTTAACGCCGCCAGCGCGATAGCGAGGAGTGGCAACATTGCCAAGAAAATCCACCCGCCCGCGCCGATGGCGGCGCTGGCGCCCAGTCCAGCGGAAACCCCGGCAAACTGCCAGGAAAACAGCCCGATCAGCAGCGCCGCAACCAGCGCGCCCAGCAAAATGCCTTGCGCGCAGTCGATTGCAATGCGCCGCTGGAACAGGCGGCAAATCTGCGGGTCGGTCGCGCCAATCAGGTGCAGCATCTCAATGGTAGCAAAATGACTGCCGAGCGCCGCACGGGCGGTCATGATGACCACCGCCGCGCTGGCCAGCGCCATCAGCACGACTAGCGCTCCGGCTAGCCAGGCCAGGGTACGGATCGTGCTCGCCACGGGGCCGAGCCAGTCGGCGTGCGGCGTAACCCGTGCGCCGGGGGATGCGCGCGCCACCAATGCCGCCAGCCGCGCTTGCTGCGCCGCGCCGCTGCCTGCCACCAGATCAATGTCAATCAGCTCCGGAAGCGGCAGCGAAGCAATAACCGGATCGCTTTCGCCGCCGGCGCTCCCCAACCAGCGGCCCATGCTGGCAATCACTTCGTCGCGCGGCACGGCGCGAACAGCGCTGACATAGGGTTCGGCGGCCGCCGCGCGGCGGATTCGTCCGGCCTCGATGCTGCGCTGCTCGGGGTTGGCGGTGACGACCTGCACGGTCACCCGCCCGGCAATTGCGCCCCCGATGCCATTGGCCGCGCGCGCCAGCGACAGCCCGGCGGCGGCGGAAAGCAGCGTCAGTAACATCAGCAAGGCCAGCACCCACGGCGTCGGCCCGCTCATCCGGCTTTGCGCCAACATGGCGCGGTGCTGCGGTGGGACACGCGGGATGATCATGCGGCCCGCCCTCTCACGCCCGGTTGGCCGGCGGATAGCGCAGCGCGCCCGTGGGGTCGGACAGACGACCCTTTTCCAGCCGCATCATCTGCGCGTTGTCGATCTTGCTGATCAAGTGGATGTCGTGGGTTGCAACCACCACCGTTGTGCCCAACCGGTTCAATGCCTCGAACAGGCCAAGCAGACGCATCGCCATCTCAGGGTCAACGTTGCCCGTGGGTTCGTCGGCAATCAGCAGCTGCGGCCGGGCGATGACCGCACGCGCAATGGCGACGCGCTGCTGCTCACCGCCCGAGAGGGTTGCAGGCAGAGCATGCGCGCGCGCGCTGAGCCCGATCCACCGCAACATTTCGCCGACCGGCCCGGCCAGATCATCTTCCTCAACCCCCGCGATGCGCAGCGGTAAAGCAATATTGTCGCGCGCTGACAGGTGCGGCAACAGGCGAAAGTCCTGAAACACCACGCCAATCCGGCGGCGAAAACCCGGCAGGCGTTCGCGCGGCAACGCCACCACATCTTCGCCCATCAGACGAACGATGCCGCGGCTGGGCCGCTGCGCCAGATAGAGCAGCTTGAGCAAGCTGGTTTTGCCCGCGCCCGATGCGCCGGTCAGAAAATAGAAGCTGCCGGGTTGCAGCACAAAGCTGATATCGGCCAGCACTTCGGCATCGGGGCCATAACGAAGGCCAACATGGTCAAATTCGACCATAGCGCCGCCGCCGCGGATGCGCGGCGGTACGTTCATCGGTTCGCTCCGACGCCGTAGATGGCAACGTCGGCAAATGAGGGCCCTACGGTCAACATCGCTGCGGCTGTTGCACAGCAAAGGGGCCAAGGTAAAGCGCCGAGCATCGAACAATCCACTGCCAAATTCCCGCGCCGCTTGCCAGATTCGCCGCGAACGGCTTAGAGACCGATCATGATCCTTGCCTGCCCGTCTTGTCACACCCGCTATGTGGTCCCCGATACGGCAATCGGCGCGGCGGGGCGCACGGTGCGCTGCGCCAATTGCCGCCACAGCTGGTTCCAGCCACCCGCCCCAACAACCGCGCCAGAAACGGTTGCGGCGACCGAACCAGCCCCACCGCCGCCCGCGCCATCGCCTGAACCGGAAACGCCGCCGGACGTCGCAAGACCGGTCGAGCCGCCGCCGGTCAAGCCCGTTTCCGGCTGGACCATTCCGGCCATGCCACCCGAAGCGGTTGCCGAGGCCGCCGGCGATGACGGCAGGGCTGACGTGCCGCCGCCGGGGGCCTTTGCCGCCGCTGCGACCAGCGCCGCGCCGTCGCCCGAGGCACCGACCGAACCCGATCCGCTGCCATTTCGCCGCCCGCGCCGGAATCCGGCGCGCCGCCTGACCATCATCGCGGCCGTAGCGGCGACACTGATGATCGCGGCAACCGCAGCGCTCTATTGGTTCGGTGTGCCTGGTTGGGCGCAAGGCTTGGTTCCCGGTCTTGCCAGCGAGCCCGATCTGGTTATCGAGCTGCCCGAGGCGCAAGATTATCGCCAGCTCGCCGACGGGACCATTTATTTCGCGGCGAGCGGGACGATCATCAACCCCACCGACCGCGAACAGCGCGTTCCACCCATATTGGCCGAGCTGCGCGATGCGCGGGGCACCATCGTCTATAGCTGGACGATCAAGCCCCCGGTGCGCAGCTTGCCGCCGAACGAAAAGGTAACTTTCAGCGAAGCCAAGCTCGATATCCCACCTCGTTCGGCGCAGCTGACAGTCAGCTGGGCGACGGGATCGGACTGACCAGACCGGTGACAAAGGCGTCGAGCGCCGCGGTTTCGTCGGCGTTGAAGCGCAGACCCAGCTTGCTGCGCCGCCACAATATGTCTTGGGCGCTGCCGGCCCATTCGCGTGCCACTAGATGGCGAACTTCCGCCTCGCTTAGTCCATGACCAAAATCGATACCGAGGTCAGCGCGCTGCAGCGCCCCCGCCAAAAACTGCTCGCAATCAAGACCATAGCTGTGGAACAGGCGCTCTGCCTCACCATCAGTAAGCCAGGGATAGCGCGCGGCCATTGCGGCCTTTGCTGACGCCACGCCGTCGATACCGCACTCGCCGCCGGGCAACGGCACATCGCCGGTCCAGCCCGGCCCGGCAAGCGCGGGCAGAAAGGCCGCCAGTTCGGCCACCGCGCTTTCCGCCAGGTGGCGATAGGTTGTGATTTTGCCGCCGAATATTGACAGGATCGGCGCGCCTGCATCATTCCCCCGGTCGATTTCAAAACGATAGCCGCGCGTTGCGGCTTCGGGCCGACCCGATCCATCGTCGATCAAGGGCCGGATTCCGGCATAACTCCAGACAATCTGGTCAGGAGTCACCGGCTCGCTGAAATATTCGCTGGCGCTTTCACACAGATAGGCGATCTCCTCGGCGCTGGCGCGCGCATCGATGATCGGCCCTTGATGATCGGCATCGGTGGTGCCGATCAGCGTGAAATCGCGCTCATAGGGGATGGCAAAGAATATCCGGCCATCGCGGTTCTGACAGAAGAGAGCGCGTTCATTCTGATATTTGCGCGGCACAACAATGTGGGAGCCGCGCACCAGCCGGGCTTGCGTTTTGTGGACAAGCGTCTGGGCATCGAGCAATTGCGCGACTGCGGGACCAGCGGCGTTGACCAACACCGAGGCCGTCAACTGCTGCTGGCTGCCATCGGGGCGCTGCATCGTCACCTGCCAATGGTCGCCGGTTCTTTCCAGCCCGATGACGTCGTGGCGCGGCAGGATGGTTGCACCGCGATTTTCCGCATCGCGCGCGTTGAGCACCACCAGCCGCGCGTCATCGACCCAGCAGTCGCTATATTCAAAGCCGTTGCGAAACCGCGGTTGTAGTGCAGCGCCCAGCGGATCGTGCGTCAGGTCAAGGCTGCGCGCGGCAGGCAGCCGTTTGCGCCCGCCAAGATGATCATAGATGAACAGGCCCAGCCGCACGAGCCAGCGCGGCCGGATCCCCGGCACATGCGGCAGCACGAAGCGCAGCGGCCAAATGATGTGCGGCGCGATGCCCCAAAGCCGCTCACGTTCCACCAGCGATTCGCGCACCAAAGCGAACTCATAATGTTCGAGGTAACGCAGCCCGCCATGGATCAGCTTGGTCGAAGCCGACGAGGTGCCCTGCGCTAGATCGCCGCGCTCGATCAGCGCGACCGATACGCCGCGCCCTGCTGCATCGCGCGCGATCCCCGCGCCATTGATGCCGCCGCCGATGACGGCCAGATCAAAGTGTGGCACCATGTCAGAGCGCCAGAGCCGCGCCAAGCGCTGCGGTAAAACTTGTCAGCGTAGCCACCGCTACAGGCGCAAAGGGCCGCCACCCTTGACCCAGCAGCAGTTGCAGCTGCGCCTTCATGGCTGTCGCGACAATGGCCAGCAGCAGCAGCGCCTGCGCCCCTGTTGCCGCGCCGTCGCGCACCGGCGAGGGGATTTCCACGAAGCTGCCCGCCACGACCACCCCCAGGAAGGCGAGGATGAACCACGGCAGCTTTAGCGACACGCGGCCCCGTGACGCCACGCCTTCGCCCTGCCGCGCCAGCCACAACGCTGCGAGCATGAGCATGGGCGCGAGCAATGCGACGCGCGTCAGCTTGACGATGGTCGCCGTCTCGCCCGCCTGTGCCGACACCGAAAAGCCGCCACCAATGGCTTGCGCCACATCATGGATCGACGCGCCGATCAAGAAGCCTGCCTGGGCATCGGTCAGCCCCAATTGCACGGCGAGCACCGGGTAGAGCGACATGGCGAGTGCGCTCGCCACGGTGATCCCCACCAGCGTCAGCGTGAAACGCGACTGGTCGACGGCCTGTTTGCCGATGAGGCTATAGAGGGCGAGCGCAGCCGACGCCCCGCAAATCGCCGTTGCGCCGCCCGCCAACAAGGCGGCAGGCTTGCTCTGACCGAACAGCGGCGCGCTGGCGATCGTCATGATGATCACAAGCAACATGATGCCCGCCAGTGCGGCAAAAGGTGCAAAACCCAGTGCGGCAAATTGGTCGAGCGTGATGCGCGCGCCCAGCAGCACAATGCCCCAGCGCAGCGCGGTTTGCGACATCAGGTCGAGCCCGGCGTGCGTGCGCCGGTCCTGCGACACAAAGCTGAGCGCAAGGCCGATGAGGAGACCCATCAGCACCAGCGGCACGGCATAATGATCGGCAAGCCATGCCGCCGCCAGTGCCGCTGCCGCCACCACCGCTACCCCCGGCCAATAATCGGCGATGCGGAGTGGCTGTGGGCCTGTTTCGGCCAGCAACAGATCGCCGTAGAGATCGGCAACTGGCGGAATGGCAGGAGAGGGCAGCTTGGCCATGGCTTAGAAAGCTGGCTGTGCACCGCGATCGCGGCGGATTTCGGGCAACAGCAGGTGCAGCCATCCGAGCGCGAGGAGATAGGACACCGCCGCAAACAGGAACAGGGGCATAAACCCGTAGCCGCCCGCAACCAAAATCCCGGTCAGCTTGACGATGCCTGCGCCGCCCATATTGCCGCAGAACGCCCCGAACGCCGTCACACGGCCAACCTTGGCACGCGGGACAACGTCGGTGATGGTCGAGAATATCGACAGGGAAAAACCCTGATGACCGGCCATCACCACGCCCATCATGATTGCCACCGGCCAGAAGGCGTTGATCTGGAGCACCAGTGGCAGCGGCAGCACCAGCAGCGCCGATGCCAGCATCACCGATTTGCGCACCCGGTTGACGCTCCACCCGCGCTCAAGCAGCCGCGTTGACACCCACCCCGCCGCCAGCGCGCCCAGCGCGGACCCGGCAAAAGCGATTGCCAGCGGGACCGCCAGCTGTTCGGTCGTCAGGCCATAGGCTTTGCGGTAATAATCAGCGAGCCAGAAGTTGATGAACCACCAGGTCGCGTCAGAAATTGCCTTGGCGATACAGATCGCCCATGTCCGCCGCTCGCGCAGCACCGGGCCATAGGGCGCCGCATCGTCGTTATAGTCGAGCGTTTCGTCTTCGGCGGCATCGTTGAATGTTATCCCGCGCGCCAGCAGCAACCACGCCACCAGCGCCAGCAAGCCGCCGACACCGCCAAAAATCAGCGCGCCGCGCCAGCCAAAGGCGTCCGCCAAGGGGGGAATGAAAAAGGGCAGCGCAATGGTACCTATGCTGGCAATCGCCGTGCCGACGCCAAAGGCAAAGCTGCGCTTGTCGGGCTCAAACAGCGTTGCAACGGTTTTGATGGTCAGCGGCGTCTGCACCGCCTCGGTGGCCCCCAGGCCGACCCGCGCGGTGATGACATGCGCCATGGTGGTGGCCCAGCCGTGCGCCATCGCCGCGAAGCTCCACGCCGTCACGCCGGCAACCATCGATCGCCGGACGCCGAGCCGGTCGACGAGCCAGCCGGTGAACAGAAAGGATACCGCGGCGGCCACCTGCGTGTAAAAGGCAAGGTCGCCAAAATCCTTGTCATCCCAGCCGAAATCAGCCGACATGTCAGGCTTTAATATGGCAATGATGGGCCGGTCCATCGCGTTGAAGATTCCCGCGATGCACAGGATGCCGAACAGCGTCCAGCGCAGTTGCGGGGTGAGAATCTTCACGGCCTCAGCATCCTATCATCGCTGCATAGCAGCGGGCAAGCAAAGGGCCGCCGGATTGCTCCGACGGCCCCATTGCGATCCCGAGGGCTTCAGTTTCCGCCAAAGCCAACGCGAAGCGTCACGCCGGCGTAGCGATCAGCGTCGCGCGGAATGTGGAGCCGCTGGCCCGCCGAAGTATTCAACAAAACATAGCTGTTGTCGGTGATGTTCCGCAGGTGGAAGGTCAGACGATATTTGTCGTCGGGATCGGAGAAACCGAGCGAAGCGTTCCAGATGCCATAGCTGTCAATCGGCCCGGCATTGCCCAGATCGGAGAATTGATCGCCGGTGTAATTGAAGCTGGTATTGGCATAGACCATCGCGCCGATGCCAAGCCCTTCGAGGCTCGCTTCATAATTGGCGCCCATCGTCAGGCTCCATTTGGGCGCAAGCGGCAACCGCGTGCCGTTGATCGCGCTGGGCGCGTTGGTCAACGGATTGGGGTTGAAGCGTCGCACCTTGGCATCGGCAAAGGCGATGCTGGCGTTGAAGTCCAGTCCATCGGCAGCATTGAACAAGCCGTCGAGTTCGAAACCTTCGGTCCGTACCGAGCCGGCATTGGTCAGGTTGGTGATTACGGCGCCGTTCAGCAGGACGAAGTTGTTCGCCTGAAACCCCTTATAATCTGCCCGGAACACGGCAAGGTTCAGCTGGACGCGGTTGTCGGCCAGCCGCGACTTGATACCGAATTCGTAGGCATCCGAGGTTTCTTCATCGATCGGTACCGCGTTGTTGGGCGCGGTGTGGTTGAAGAAGACGTTGAACGCCGGGCCCTTATAGCCGCGGGTATAGCTGACATAGGTATTGACGTCGTCGGCAACCTCATATTGCACCACGGCCTTGCCCGAGAAATTGTCATTGCTCGAGCTGCCTGCCGAGACGTTGGTGCCGTTACCGCCGCTGGCGATGGCGCCGCCCGCACCAACACCCGAAATGCCAGGCCCCGTCGCCGGTGCGCCGGTGACCCGGTTGAACCCGGGCGCGCGGGTATGGACAAAGTCCAGTTCGTCCTTGGTCCAGCGTAGCCCACCGGTGACGCTGAGCCGCTCGGTAATGTCGAGCGTGAACTGGCCGAAGAGCGCAAAGTTGCGCACTTCGACATCGCTGTTCGAAATGGCAGTCGGAAACAGCGTGTTGACCGTGTCGTTGAGGTTGCATGGCGTCGCGCCGGTGACGGGATCAACCGGCAGCGTCGAGGTAGCGCAGGTGATGTCGTCGCGGCGGAACTTCTGGTTATTGTCCGAACGCCAGTAGAAGGCGCCGACCTGATAACGGAAGGGCAGCGCCTGATCCGAGGCGAGCCGTGCCTCAACGCTATATTGGTCGGTTTCGACCGAGCCATGGTCGTGCAGCTGTGCCGTGCCGACAATCGCGCGCGGCAGGAAGTCGCCTTCGCGGAACTCGACGTTACGCCAGTTGCGATAGCCACCAATCAGCGTGAAGGTGTGGCTTTCGAACACGTCGAAATCCCCCTGCGCGGTCAGGCTCCACTGGCGGTCCTGCGTGCGCGTGGTGAGGTTATGATTGACGAAACGCTCATTCTCGCCGCGGAAAATGCCGCTGGCAATGTTGAGGCCGGGCAAGTTCAGCTCGCGGTTGAGCACCGCACCGCGCGTCACCCCGGTGATTTCGGCGCAGCAATCATCATTGGCGCGGAAACCGTCGGCAATCAGCCGCAGCTTCGCCCCATCGCCTTCCCAGTCGACGATCGCGCGCGCGCCATAACGTTCATAGCCATTGACGTCCTCACCCGTGAATACATTGGT
Source organism: uncultured Sphingopyxis sp. (assembly GCA_964401155.1). Lineage (GTDB taxonomy): Bacteria > Pseudomonadota > Alphaproteobacteria > Sphingomonadales > Sphingomonadaceae > Sphingopyxis. The sequence continues at coordinate 88,291 of CAYNXF010000012.1, read as the reverse complement.
GATGTGGCCCTTGAAGCTGCCGTAAAAGCCGGTGACCCGCGCGGTCAGATTCTCGGCAAGCGGCCCCGCGATGGTCAGGCGGCCGCGATATTCGCCGCCTTCATAAGCGCCCAGATTAGCCTCGCCCTCGAATGTGTCGCTGCCACCTTTGGAGATGATGCTGACCAGGCCGGCCGAGGCGTTCTTGCCAAACAGCGTGCCTTGCGGTCCGCGCAACACTTCGATGCGGTCGATATCAACGAGGTCCGAAAAGGCCTGCCCCGAACGCGACAGCACAATGCCGTCGACCACGGTTGAAACGCTGGGCTCCGCCGCGATCGAGAAGGTGATGGTGCCGACGCCGCGCAGGAAGATGGCACTGTTGGCGCTGGTCGTGCCCTTGCGGAAGGTGACCGAGGGAACCAAATCACCGATGTTTTCCAGACTGGTCGTGCCCGCTGCCTCCAGCGCGTCGCCGGTGACCGCGGACACCGCGATCGGCACGTCCTGAACATTTTCAGCGACCTTGTTGGCGGTCACAATAATCTCTTCGACCTGTGCCATTGCCGGGGTCGCGACGGCCAGCGCGGCCAGCGACGCACCAGCCGCAAAGCGGCGCACTGTCATCGCTGTCATGTGGCGCGATGCTCGAGCGGGAGTTGCAGGCAAATTGATCATGGGTCGTCCCTCCTGAAATTCGCTATAGTTATTTGATTTTCCTGCATAGTTAGGAAATTCGTTGCGAAACTGGCGCAAGGAATAGGTGAAAGTCGTGGCGCATGTCAATCTTGCGCGAGCCGAAATGCGCTGTATTGTGTCATCGTTGTCACACCCGTCCACGGCCGCCAACGCGAGAGGAAATGGTTCAGCGATGCTGGAGTTTGGCTGGATCGGCGGGGCTTTCGAATTGCGCACGGTGGGCGGTGGTCAGGTGTTGCTGCGGCACAGCGCCAATGCACCGGTGCTGACCGTTGGCACCGGCACCGCCGAGGTGGAGATGCAGAACGGCAATTTCCGCATGACCGACCAGCCGCACGCCGAATATCAGCTGCGCCGCGCCCGAGCTGTGTCCGCCGACGTGGTGGAGCTGGCGGTCGATGCGGCCAGCGCGCCCCTGATTCGCCTGACCATCGCCGGCATGCGGCTGGTGGTGACCGCGCTCGGCCCCGCGCTCAATCGCTGGAAACTACGCTTGCCCGCCGCCGCCGACGAGCAAATCTGGGGCTGCGGCGAACAGATGTCCTATTTGGGCCTGCGCGGCCGCCGCTTTCCGCTGTGGACCAGCGAACCCGGCGTCGGGCGCGACAAGGCCCGGGAAATCACGCGGATCATGGACGATTTCGGCATGGCCGGGGGCGATTATTGGACGACCAACTATCCGCAGCCGACCTTCCTTTCGTCGGCAGGCTATGCGCTGCATGTCGATTGCGACGCATACCAGCTCTTCGACTTTACCGCCGATGATGTCCATGTGCTGGAGGCTTGGGCGATCCCGCAGGCCATTGAGTTCACACTTGGCGCCCCCACCGAGCTGGTCGCGCAGCTGTCGGCACGCTTCGGGCGGCAGCCGATGCTGCCCGACTGGGCCATTAGCGGCGCGATCGTCGGACTGAAGGCTGGCGACGCCAGCATAGCGCGCTTCGATGCTATCCGTTCCGCCGGTGCCGCGCTCAGTGGCCTGTGGTGCGAGGATTGGTGCGGCATCCGCGAGACCAGCTTCGGCCGCCGGCTGTTCTGGGATTGGCAGTGGAACCCGGGGCGTTACACCGATCTGCCCGCACATATTGCCGCGCTCAAGGCCGGGGGCATTGGCTTTCTGGGCTATACCAACCCCTATCTGGCGGTCGATGGCCCACTTTATCATGAAGCGAAAGCGGCGGGCTATCTGGCGCTGCGGCAGGACCGCGATGTGCCCTATGACGTCGATTTCGGCGAGTTTCTGGCAGGCGTGGTCGATTTCACCAATCCCGCCGCCGCCGCCTGGTTTGCGGAACGCATCATCGGGCGCGAAATGCTGGACTTCGGGCTGATCGGCTGGATGGCGGATTTTGGCGAATATCTGCCCACGGACCTGCGCCTGCATGACGGGTCCGATCCGCTGGAGGCGCACAACCGTTGGCCTGTTCTGTGGGCCAAGGTCAACGCCGATGCGCTCGCCAGCCGGGGCATGACCGGCAAGGCGGTGTTTTTCATGCGCGCGGGCTGGACCGGGGTTGGCGCGCATTGTCCATTGCACTGGGCGGGCGACCAGCTCGTTGATTTCTCGCGCCACGACGGCATTGGCACGGCGATTACCGGCGCATTGTCGGCCGGGCTGGTCGGCAACGCCTGGCACCATGCCGATTGCGGCGGTTACACCAGTCTGCACGGCATCGTCCGGACGGCGGAACTGCTGCACCGCTGGTTCGATTTTTGCGCCTTCACCCCGGTCATGCGAACGCATGAAGGCAACCGGCCCGACGACAATCTGCAAATTGATTCGACAGCCGAACTGCTCGCCCATTTCGCGCTGATGACGCGGCTGCACGCCGCGCTCGCGCCCTATGTCCGCGCGGCTGGGGCCGAGGCGGGCACGACCGGATTGCCGCTGATGCGCGCGCTGTTCCTGCATTATCCCGATGATCGGGCGACCTGGGACCTTTACGACCAATATCTTTATGGCCGCGATCTTCTGGTCGCGCCCGTGGTGACAGAGGGCGCGGCGGGACGCGATGTCTATCTGCCCGCCGACGACTGGCTGGATTTCTATAGCGGAACGCCGGTGGCAGCAGGCGAGCGCCACTTCGTCGCGCCGATTGGCAAACCGCCGGTGTTCGTCCGGGCCGCCGCCGCGAAGTGCGCCGATCTGCTGGCCATCGGGCGGGCGCATGCCGCTGCTGCCGGGGCGCTGGCATGAGCCCTGGTCCACGCCCTGGCAACGAGCGCGCGTCCATCCGCGCCGTGGCGGCACGCGCGGGCGTGTCGGTGAAGACCGTCTCGCGCGTCATCAACAACCACCGCTATGTCACCGCCGACACGCGCGCGCGGGTCGAGGCAGCAATCAAGGCCCTGGGCTTTCGCCCCAGCATCGCCGCACGCAGCCTGGCGGGAACAAGGTCAGGGCAAGTCGCGCTGCTCTATGACAATCACAGCCCCTATTATATTCACCAGATCCAAGAGGGATGCTGGGCGCGGGCGCAGGCCGGGGACATTCGTTTGCTGGCCCAGCCGGTCGATGTCGCGGACCCACAAGTGGGCGAAAAGGTGCGGGGATTAATCGCCGAAACGCATGTCGACGGCATCATATTATCCTCACCCGTCACCGATTGCCCCAAGGTGCTGGCAGCGCTCGAGGAACAGGGCATTGCCTTTGTCCGCATTTCGCCCGGCACCAACCATGCGCTGACCTCGTCGGTGTTCATGGATGACACGCAGGCGGCGGACGATATGACGACGCACCTGATCAACCTCGGCCATCGCCGTATCGGCTTTATCATCGGCCATCCGGGGCATATGGCGAGCGACCAACGCCTGTTTGGCTATCGCCGCGCGCTCGACCGTGCCGGCATTGCTTATGAACCAGCACTTGTGGTGCCCGGGGCGTTTGATTTCGACAGCGGCGTCGCTGCTGCTCGCACGCTGCTCGACCTGGCCGAACCGCCCACAGCCATTTTCGCCAGCAATGACGATATGGCCGCCGGGGTGTTGGCGGTGGCGCATCGGCGCGGGATCCCGATTCCCGACGAACTGTCGGTCGCGGGGTTCGACGACACCACGCTTGCGCGCGTGGTGTGGCCCCCGCTCACCACCATCCGCCAGCCGGTGCGCGAGCTCGCGTTCACCGCCGCCGACATCTTGCTGCGCGGCGAAGACGGGGTCGAGCATCAGCGGCTGGGCCACGACCTGATCATCCGCGATTCGACCGCGCCGCCGCCGAGCGGCACCAAAATCGCCAAACCAGTCAAAAGGACGATAACAACGTGAGCGAAACCTTTCCGCCCCTCGCCAGCCAGTTGCTGCCCGCACCCGCACCCGTGGCGATCGGGCCCGGCGGCCCCGCCGTTGCCCCCATTGCGTGGGGCATGTGGCGCTTTGCCGGACAAAGCGAGGCCGCAGCGCAGGCGCTGGTCGAAGCCGCGCTGGACGCGGGCATCACCTTGTTCGACACAGCTGATATCTATGGCTTTGGCGAGCAGGGCTTTGGCGAGGCGGAGGCACTGCTCGGGCGCGTCTTCGCTGCCAGCCCGGGCCTGCGCGGCCGCATGGTGCTCGCGACCAAGGGCGGGATCACGCCGCCCATGCCCTATGATTCGAGCGCGGCGTGGTTGACCCGCGCCATCGACGACAGCCTTGCCCGGCTGCGGGTCGAGCGCGTCGAGCTGTGGCAGGTGCATCGCCCCGACATCCTCACCCACCCGCAAGAGGTCGCGCGCAGCCTTGAGGCAGCGCATGCAGCAGGCAAAATAGGCGCCATTGGCGTGTCCAATTTCACCCCGGCGCAGATCGAAGCGCTGGCGCATTTCCTGGACCTTCCGCTCGCCAGCAACCAGCCCGAATTCTCGCCGCTGTTCCTCGGCCCGCTGGTCGACGGGCAGTTCGATCTCGCGATGCGGATGGGGATGGCGACCCTTGCGTGGTCACCCCTTGGCGGCGGGCGCATCGCGGCCCCCACCAGCGCGCGTGAAGAGGCGGTCGCTGCTGCGCTTGACCGCGTCGCGGCGGCGCAAGGCGTATCGCGTACCACCGCAGCCTTTGCGTGGGTGATGGCGCATCCGGCGCGGCCGATACCGATCATCGGGTCGCAAAATGCCGACCGGATCCGCGAGGCCGCAACCGCGACCCAGGTTCGCTGGACGCGCACCGACTGGTATAATGTACTCGTTGCCGCGAGAGGGGAATCCCTGCCATGACCGACACCTTGCCGCCTTGCGAAGTCAGCTGGTTTTCGGCGCTGTGCGACGATGATTACGAGTTTCTGGGCGTGCCCGACCCCGCGCTCGCCTCGAGCTGGGAGCATTGCCGCAACATCGTGCTGACCGCCGACAAGTGCGGCTATGACAATATTTTGCTGCCCTCGGGCTATGCGCTGGGGGTCGACACCACGGTCTTCGCCGCCGCCATCGCGCCGCTGGTGAAGCAGATCCGCCTGTTGATGGCGGTGCGCATCGGCGAGGATTGGCCGCCGCAGCTGGCGCGCCGCATCGCGACGCTCGACCGCATCCTGGGCGGGCGACTGACCGTTAACATCATCTCGTCGGACCTGCCCGGCGAGACATTGGACGGTGGCCCGCGCTATCAGCGCACCGTTGAGGCGATGCAGATCCTCAAAACCCTGCTCAATGGCGAGCATCTTGATTATCAAGGCGAGTTCTACAAGCTCAAGCTCGATCCGCCGCGCATCACCACGGTTTCGGGCAAATGCCCGCCGCTCTATTTCGGGGGCCTGTCGCCGGTCGCGCGCGATGCTGCTGCCGAGGCCGCCGATGTGTACCTGATGTGGCCGGACACGATGGACAAGGTCACCGAAGTCGTCGCCGACATGAAGGCGCGCGCCGCCGCCAAAGGACGCAGCCTGAAGTTCGGTTACCGCGCGCATGTGATCGTGCGCGAGACCGAGGCCGAAGCGCGCGCCTATGCCGACCGGCTCTTGTCCAAACTCGACGCCGATGCGGGCGAGGCGATCCGCAACAAGAGCCTCGACGCCGCCAATTTTGGCGTCCAGCGTCAGGCCGAACTGCGCAGCGCGGCGGACGGCGACGGCTTTGTCGAGGATAACCTCTGGACCGGCATCGGCCGCGCGCGGTCGGGCTGCGGCGCGGCGATTGTCGGCGACCCCGACCAGGTGCTCGCCAAGATCAACGCCTATCGCGCGGTGGGGATGGAGGCGTTCATCCTGTCAGGCTATCCCCACGCCGCCGAATGCGACCTGTTTGCAAGGCATGTGCTGCCAAGGCTGAACCACGGCAAGCTTGAAGCCTGAAGGAAGCGCTGCTAGGGCCGCGCTTCGGCGAAGCACCCGTAGCTCAGCTGGATAGAGCGCTGCCCTCCGAAGGCAGAGGCCAGGGGTTCGAATCCCTTCGGGTGCGCCATTTTTTCCGTCGTTAATAGCAATCCAGCACGCGTGCGCCGTCGCGGCGGCGGCCCTGATGCGTGACCATCGGTGCGGCGTGATCCGTTGTCGCCGCCTCACCGCGGTTTGTGACCGCGACCGGGCGCAGGATGCGCGCGCGGGCGATGCCGACGGTGCTGAGGGAGGGCGTGGGCAGCGGCGCGGCGGGCGGGGTTGCCGCCGGGGCGGGGGCGCTGGCGAGCAGGAGCAGGGCGGCGAGGCTGGCCATGCCTGTGTTTACGGCAGCCCGCCCGCTGTCTTTAGCGAAATTTACCTTTTGTTAACTATTGGCCGGGGTGTTTTGCGACGAGCCGAGCGGCGTTCCGCCACTCTGTCCCGCATGGGGGCAGAATGGCAGAGTTGGCACCGGTCCCCCGGCGCAGGCCGGGGTCCAGCCAGCTGGAGCGCAAGGTTGCGCTGGACCCCGGCTTTCGCCGGGGAACAGTCACCGTCGCAGGCGGTGGTTCGTCATCCTGAAACAAGTTCAGGATGACGATAGGGTTCGGCTTGAGCGCGCGCTTCGGGCGTCAGAAGCCCGCCTTCGCCGCTGCTTTCTCGGCGAGCAGCGGGGCGACGGCAAAGCCATGCTTTTCGAGCGCGGCGGCGATCTTGTCGGTGCCCTCGAGCCCCGCCCAGAACATCGGGCCGCCGCGATAGACTGGCCAGCCATAGCCATAGATCCACACCACATCGATGTCCGACGCGCGCTGCGCCTTGCCTTCGGCCAAAATCAGCGCGCCTTCGTTGACCATCGGATAGAGGGTGCGTTCGACGATTTCCTGATCGCTTACCTCGCGCTTGGTGATGCCAGCCTTTTGGCGGAATTCCTCGATAATTTCGGCGACGCGCGGGCTTTCGGAGGGCGTGCGGCGCTCGTCATAATCATAGAAACCCGCCTGCTTTTTCTGGCCCCAGCGCCCTTCGGCGCACAGCGCATCGCGGATATTTTCGATGCGGTTGGGGTCGCGGTGCCAGCCGATATCGGTGCCGGCGAGGTCGGCCATCTGGAACGGTCCCATCGGCATGCCGAATTCGGTGTGGACCTTGTCCACCTGCGCCGGGGTTGCGCCTTCCAAGAGCAGTTTCTGCGCCTCGATCTGGCGCGGGGCGAGCATGCGGTTGCCGATGAAGCCGTGGCACACGCCCGCGACGACCGCGACCTTGCCGATCTTTTTGCCAATCGCCATTGCGGTCGCCAGCACGTCGGGGGCGGTGGCATCGCCGCGCACAACCTCCAGCAATTTCATGACATTGGCGGGCGAGAAGAAATGCATGCCGACGACATCGCCGGGGCGCGACGTGGCCGCGGCAATTTCGTTGACGTCGAGATAGCTGGTGTTCGAGGCGAGGATTGCGCCGGGTTTGGCAATCTTGTCGAGCTTGCCGAAGATATCCTTCTTCACGTCCATATTTTCATAGACCGCCTCGATGATGAGGTCGCAGTCGGCGAGCGCCTCCAGCCCCAGCGTGGGCGTGATGAGGCCCATCATTTGATCGACCTGCTCGGGCTTGAAGCGGCCTTTGGCGGCGCTGGCGTCATAATTTTTGCGCACCACGCCAAGCCCGCGATCGAGCGCGTCCTGCTGCATTTCGACGATGGTAACAGGGATGCCTTTCTGAAGGAAGTTCATCATGATGCCGCCGCCCATCGTGCCCGCGCCGATGACGCCGACCTTTTTGATGTCGCGCAGCTGGGTGTCCTTGGGCAGGCCGTCGATCTTGGCCGCTTGGCGTTCGGCGAAGAAGATGTGGCGCTGCGCCGCCGATTGCGACCCGAACATCAGCTTCATGAATTCGGTGCGTTCGAAGGCGAGCCCTTCGTCGAAGGGCAGGCGCGTTGCCGCCTCGACGCAGGCGAGGTTGGCGTAGGGCGCCTCAAAACCCTTCCAGCGTTTGGCGTTGGCGGCCTTCAATTGTTCGATGACGGCAACATCGCCGAACACGGCGCGGTCGCGCGAGGGGCGCGGACCGTCGGCGATTTTACTGCGGGCAAAGGCGATAGCGTCGGCGCGGAGCGAATCCTCGCCTGCGAGCGCGTCGACCAGGCCCATATCCTTGGCTTTGGGGGCGGGGACGGGGTCGCCCAGTGACGTCATGGTGGCAGCCGCTTCGACGCCGACAATGCGCGGCAGCCGCTGGGTTCCGCCCGCGCCGGGGAGCAGGCCAAGCTTCACCTCGGGCACGCCGAGCTTCGCCGAGGGGACGGCGACGCGGTAATGACAGACGAGCGCGGTTTCGAGGCCTCCCCCAAGGGCTGTTCCGTGGATCGCGGCGACAACGGGCTTGGTCGCCATTTCGATACTGTTCAGCACCGCGTTGAAATCGGGCCCGCGCGGCGGTTTGCCAAATTCGCTGATGTCGGCCCCGGCGATGAAGGTCGCGCCGTCGCAGGTCAGCACGATCGCCTTGACGCCATCATCGGCAAGCGCGGCAGCAAATTCGCGCTCCAGCCCTTCGCGGACATGCCAGCTCAAAGCATTGACGGGCGGGTTGTTCACAATGACGAGCGCGACGTCGCCATCCTTTTGCAGGGTCACGGACTGGGGGGTTGCTTCGGACATTTTCAGGCTCCTTGTTGGCTAACCCCGTTCGTGTCGAGCGTAGTCGAGACACCGTGCGTGCGCGCCAGGCCTCTCGACTTCGCTCGAGGCGAACGGGAAAAGGGGATAGACATTAATCATCAATCGCGGCGTGGATCATCGTCTTGACCTCGCGCCGCACGGCATAGGTGGAAGAAGGCATCAGCTGGGTCATGAACACCATGCTCAATTGTTCGACCGGGTCGACGAAAAAGCCCGTCGAGAACATCCCGCCCCAATAAAAATCGCCATTGGTCGTCGGCATCCCCGTGCGCGGCGCATCAACGGTAACGGCAAAGCCGAGGCCAAAGCCTGCGCCCGCGCTGTCATCTTCGGCGAACACGCCGATGCTGTGCTGCGTCAAATCGCCGCCACCGGGGAGGTGGTTTGACGTCATCAACGCCAGCGTCTTGCGGCTGATGAGGCGCGTGTCGCCCAATTTGCCGCCACCCAGCAGCATGGCACAAAAGCGATGATAGTCGGCCAGCGTCGAGACAAGGCCGCCGCCGCCCGAGTGAAAGCTGCGGTCCTTGGCCCAGCGGCTGCGATCACCGCTGTCGAACGGCACCATTTTGTGCTGCGGGTGGAAATGATAGGCGTCGGTCAGCCGGTGCTGCTGGTCGGCGGGCACTTTGAAGCCGGTATCGACCATGCCGAGCGGGGCGAAGATGCGGCTCTCCAGCACTTCCGCAAAGGGTTTGCCCTCGAGGCGTTCGACCACCGCGCCGAGCACGTCGGTGGCCATCGAATAATTCCAGTGCGCGCCGGGATCGAACAGCAGGGGCAGGCTGGCGAGCTTCGCGATGAAGCCGTCCATCGTGAAATCAGCGTCGAAATCATCAATCTTTGCCGTGCGATAGGCCGCATCAACCGGATTGCGTTCCTGAAAGCCATAGGTCAGCCCCGCCGTATGGCGCAGCAGATCGAGGATGCGGATGGGCTGCGCAGGCCGCCGCGTCACAAACGGAATCGCGCCGCCGCCCGCGACGAACACGCCGGTATCGGCAAATTCGGGGCAATATTTGACGAGCGGGTCGGACAAGGCAATGCGCCCTTCCTCGACCAGCATCAGAATCGCGAGGCTGGTGACCGGCTTGGTCATGCTGGCGATGCGGAAAATGGCATCGTCTTTCAGCGCGACGCCGGGGCGCGCCTCACCCACGCAGCTGATGTGCGCAATTTCGCCATGCCGCGCGACCAAGGTGGCGGCGTGCGGCAGGCGCCCCTTGTCCACATATTTGGCCGCGAGGAAAGCGGGAATGCGGGCCAATCGGTCGAGATTGAGGCCGTGCTTCATACCGCCGTCTGCCCCGTCAGCTGGCGCGTCACCGGATGCGAGGACGATAGCCCGCCGTCGACCGCAAGCGCCTGTCCATTGACATAGCTTGCGAGGTCCGAGGCAAGGAACAGCGCGACATGGGCGAGCTCTTCGGGTTGCGCGGCGCGGCGCAGCGGGTTGAGGCGGCCCAATTTGTGCGTCACATCCTTGGCCTTGGCATAATCGAAGGTCGGCTTGGTCATGCCGGTTTCGGTGAGCCCCGGGCATAGCGCATTCACGCGCACGCCGGTTTCGCAAAGCTGCTGCGCCGACACCATCGCGAGGTTGATGACGCCTGCTTTCGATGCCGAATAGGCTGGGCCCCCCGCACCCGAGCGGATGCCCGCGACGCTGGCGGTCAGGATGATCGATCCACCCCCCTTACCTTCTTTTAGGCCTTGGTCCCACAGCGCCTTGCCCGCGTGCTTGACCATCAGCCAGGGGCCGATCAGGTTGATGCGCAAGAGCTCGGCAAACGCCTCAGGGGTTTCGTCGAACACGCCGGGCAGCCCGCCGGATACGCCGGCATTGGCAAAGGCGATGTCGATGCGGCCATAGGTACCGCGCGCCGCCGCGACCATGGCGGCGACATCGGGTTCGGACCCTGCGTCCATTTGCTGCGCGACAACCTCACCGCCGGCTTCCTGCACCAGCCGCGCGGTTTCGTGGATGGTTTCGGCGCGGTCGCCAATCACCAGCCGCGCGCCCTCGCTGGCGAACCGCAGCGCGCTGGCGCGGCCGATGCCGCTACCAGCGCCGGTTATCACGGCTACCTTGCCCGCTAACAAACCCATCATGCCCCTCCTGATATGGTTGCGCCGCCGTCGCAGACGATGGTCTGGCCGGTAGTATAGGCCCCCGCAGGCGAGGCCAGAAACACCGCCGCCCCGGCGATCTCGTGCGGCTCGCCGATACGCCCCAGACACGCCGCCGCCGTCGAGCGTTTCAGCGTTTCCGGATTTTCCCATAGCGCGCGCGCCATGTCGGTGCGGATCAGGCCCGGCGCGACGCAATTGACGCGGATGTTATGGCGCCCCAATTCCTGCGCATAGTTGCGCGCGAGCTGCATGTCGGCGGCCTTCGAAATGCAATAGGCGCCGAGGATGGGGGAGCCTTTGAGCCCGCCGATCGAGCTGATGATCGTCACCGACCCCGATTTCGCCGCGATCATGTCGGGCGCGCACAGCTGGATCAGCCAGTGGTTCGACAAAATGTTGTTGTCGAGAATCTTGCGAAAAGCATCGTCCGAGATATCGAGCGACGGGCCGTAATAGGGGTTGGACGCGGCGTTACAGACCAGCGCGGTGACCGGCCCAAACTGGGCTTGCGTTTCGGCGACCAGCCGCTCGAGCGCGGCTTTGTCCGAAATGCTGGCGGCGATGGCGAGGGCCGTGCCGTCGCCATGGCGCGCGTTGATATCCGCAGCAACCGCGTCGCAGGCGTCCTGCTTGCGGCTGGAAATGACCACTTTCGCCCCCTGCGCCGCCATCGCTTCGGCAATCGCCTTGCCAATCCCGCGCGACGAGCCGGTGATCAGCGCGACTTGGCCGGTCATTTCGAACAAATTCATGCGCCCGCTTTCTGTGCAAAGGCCCAGGCGGTGGCCGCCAAAGGCTGAACCCGTGCCGACATATCCTTGGCGTGCTGCGACGAGGCGGTGCCGTCGATGACGCGTTTCTTGATGCCCTGAATAATCCCGGCGAGGCGGAAGAAATTATAGGCGAAATACCAGTTCATGTCGGGCACGCTGTCGCGGTTCGTCGCCGCACAATAGCGCGCGACCACCTCGTCGAGTTCAGGGATGCCCAGCGCGGCGCGGTCCAAATCCATCACCCCCGAACGCCCGCCATTTTCGGTGACCCACGCCATCGCGACATAGGTGAAATCGGCAAGCGGATCGCCCAAGGTCGACAATTCCCAGTCGAGCACCGCCAGCACTTCGGGCGACCCGCGCGCGAAAATCATATTGTCGATGCGGTAATCGCCGTGGACCACGCTGGTGCGCGTTTGTTGAGGCAGCGTGGCGGGCAGGAAGGTGATGAGGCGCTCCATCTCGGGCATCAGCTCGGTTTCGGACAGCCGGTATTGCTTGGTCCAGCGGTCGACCTGGCGCCCGAAATAATTGCCGGGCTTGCCAAAATCGGCGAGGCCCGCCGCGTCAATATCGATGCTGTGCAGCTGCGCCAGCGTATCGATCATCGCGAAATAGACCGCGCGGCGTTCGCCGGGGTCGGCTCCCGGCATTGCCCCGTCCCAGATGGTACGGCCGTCGACCATGGCCATCACATAAAACCAGCTGCCGATGACGCTGTCGTCGGTGCACAGGCCATATTGGCGCGCGGCGGGAAAACCCAGTTTGCCGACCCCCGATTGCACGCGAAATTCGCGGTCCACCGCATGCGCCGAGGGCAGCAGCGGGCCGAAAGGTTTGCGGCGGAGGACATAATTTCCCGATGCCGCTTCGATTTTGTAGGTCGGGTTCGACTGCCCGCCCTTGAACTTGGAGAGGTGGATGGGGCCGACAAAGCCCTCGACATTGGCCGCCATCCATTCGGTCAGCCGCGCCTCGTCGAGCCGGTCTGCCCCTTCGGGCTCGACCGTGCCGGTGAAGGCAGCCTGCGCGTCGATGGTCATTGCGCGAACACGATCACGCTGCGCGCGCTGTCGCCCCGTTTCATTTTTTCAAACCCGTCATTGATCGCCTCGAGCGGGATGCGTTCGGCAATGATGCTGTCGAGGTCGAGCAAACCGCGCAGATAGAAATCAACGAGGCGCGGCAGATCGACGGGGAAGCGGTTGCCCCCCATCAGCGCGCCCTGAAGCTTTTTGCCGCCAAGCAGGTCCATGGCACCAAGGCCAACCTTTTCGCTGAGCGGCATCATGCCAAGGATAGTCGCCGTGCCGCCGCGCCGCAGCGATTTGACCGCAAGTTCGGCCGATGCTGGCCGCCCCACAGCTTCGATAGCGTGATCGACGCCGCCCTTGGTCAGCTCGACAATCTGCTTGGCGGCATCGGCGTCCATCGGATCGATGACGTCGGTGGCGCCGAGTTTCTGGGCGAGCGCGCGCTTTTCGGGCACCGGATCGGCGGCGATGATGCGCCCCGCCCCGGCGATTTTCGCCGCGTTGATCGTCGCCAGCCCGACCCCGCCGCAGCCGACCACCGCCACCGTTTCGCCGGGCGTGACCTTGCACGTATTGAACACCGCGCCCGCGCCGGTCGTCACGGCGCAGCCCAGCACGGCGGCGCGGTCCAATGGCATGTCGGGGTTCACCGCGACGCAGGCATGTTCGTGGACCAGCATTACCTCAGCAAAGGCCGAGAGGTTGAGCATCTGGTTCACCGGCGAGCCGTCGGGGCGGGTGATACGCGGGGCGCTACCCGCGGCCCGCCGCGTGTCGCCGCCCAGACACAGCGACATACGCCCGGTGACGCAAAATTCGCAGTGGCCGCAAAAGGCGGACAGGCAGGTGACGACCGCGTCGCCGACCTTGACCGTGCGCACCTCGCTGCCCACCGCCTCGACAATCCCTGCCGCTTCATGCCCCGGGATGGCGGGCAACGGGTGCGGATAGGCGCCCTCGATAAAGTGCAGGTCCGAATGGCACAGCCCGCACGCGGCGGTGCGGATGCGCACCTCGTGCGGGCCGGGGTCGGCGACCACCACCGTCTCGATGGCAAGCGGCTGGTTGGGGGCAATCAGGATGGCGGCTTTGGTCACTTAAAATTCTCCGTTCGCCTCGAGCGAAGTCGAGAGGCCCATCGGTTGCGCGCCCCGCTTGGTGTCTCGACTTCGCTCGACACGAACGGGGATAGTAAGGTCAGCGCGACACCCCGACGTCACCCGACGAAAATCCAGCTGCATCCTTCACCACCGCGTGCTTGGCCAGCTCGATGCGGGCAATCGCGCGTGCGTGAACCTCATCCGGACCATCGGCCAGCCGCAAAGTGCGCTGATGCGCATAGGCTGACGCCAGCCCAAAATCATCGCTCACCCCGCCGCCGCCATGGGCCTGAATGGCGTCATCGATAATCTGCAGCGCCATGTTCGGGGCCTGCACCTTGATCATCGCGATTTCGGCCGCGGCGCTTTTGTTGCCGACCTTGTCCATCATGTCCGCGGCCTTGAGGCACAGCAGGCGCGTCATTTCGATGTCGATGCGCGCGCGCGCGATGCGCTGTTCCCAGATGCTGTGTTCGGCAATCGTCTTGCCAAAAGCGACGCGCGACTGGAGCCGCTTGCACATTTTTTCGAGCGCCTCTTCGGCAACCCCGATGGTGCGCATGCAATGGTGGATGCGACCCGGCCCGAGGCGGCCCTGCGCGATTTCGAACCCGCGCCCTTCGCCGAGCAGCATCGCTTCCTCGGCATTGACGCGCACGTCCTTAAGCTCGACTTCCATATGGCCGTGCGGCGCGTCATCATAACCGAACACCGGCAGGTGGCGGAGGATTTTAACCCCCGGCGTATCCATGGGGACCAGCACCATCGATTGCTGGGCATGGCGCTTGGCGGCAAAATCGGTCTTGCCCATAACGATGGCGACCTTGCAGCGCGGGTCGCCCACGCCCGACGACCACCATTTGCGGCCGTTGATGACATAATCGTCGCCGTCGCGTTCGATGCGGCATTCGATGTTGGTCGCGTCGGACGAAGCGACCGCCGGTTCGGTCATCAGGAAAGCCGAACGGATTTCGCCGTTCATCAGCGGGGTCAGCCATTTGTCCTTCTGCGCGCGCGTGCCGTAGCGGTGGAACACCTCCATATTGCCGGTGTCGGGCGCCGAGCAGTTGAACACTTCGGAGGCAAAGCCGATGCGGCCCATTTCCTCGGCGCACAGCGCATATTCCAGGTTGGTGAGGCCTGGGCCTTCAAATTCATATGTCTCGTCGACATGGTGGTGCCCGCCGTTGCGCGGCGGCATGAACAGGTTCCAGATGCCTGCGGCTTTGGCCTCGGCCTTCAGATCCTCGACGATCTGGATGACCTTCCAGCGCTCGCCGGCCTGGTCCTGCTCTTTATAGATTGGCGCTGCCGGGCGAACCTTGCGGTTGATGAAATCGCGCACCCGGTCGCGCCAATAGACCTGCCGGTCGGTGAGATCGAATTCCATGCCGCATCCTTCCCTTTACGTTCACGTAAACCCTTTGGACCGATTCGCCCCCGCTTGCCAACCCCCCCTAAGCGATTGCCTTTGCCGGGCCCCGATCCTCAAGCGGATAGCGCGCCAGTGCCCAGGCCGTGGCAAGCCCCAGCACGATGGTGATCGCGGCATAGGCCAGCGCGAGCCGCGTCACCACCGCCGGGTCAATCGTCGCCGGGTCGGCCTTGGCCGGAAAGCCGACAAGCACCAAAATCTGGCCCGACAGGAAAATGCCGATGCCGGTCACGCATTTCTGCATGAAGAAATGGCCCGAGAAGAACACGCCTTCCTGCTGCTTGCCGCTGATGGCGCGGTGCGCCGTGGTGACATCGGCCATCATCGAGGCGGCGGTGATCATCACCGCAATGCCGCAGGTGGTCGCCAGCATCACCAGCGGCAGATAGGCGAGCAGTGAGGCAGTCGTACCGCTTTCGGGGAACAGGCCCGCGACCAGCAATAAATAGGGCGCGATGCTGATGACATTGGTAGCAATGGCAAAGCGCACGGCCGCGCTGCGTTTGCCATAACGTTCGCCCGCGCGGCGCGCGACGACCAGCGCCAGCAGCACCGCAAAAAACAGCGAGACGGCGTAGATCACCTGCTCCTGCCAGCCGAATTTCCAAATATAGGCGAGCAGATAGTTGGACAGCGCGAAGGTGACCCCTTGGTTGGCGAAAGCAAAAAAGGCCGCCAGCAGCAGGATCAAAAAGGGTTTGAAGCGCAGGCACGCGACCATGTCGCGCAGCGAGGGCTGGTGCATCGCAGCGTCCATCGGGCGGGCAAAGCGACGGTGCGTGCCGATGGCCGAAATCAGCACCGAGGCCAGCATGATGATCGCCCCGGCGACGGCGTAGCTGCGGAAGCCCTCAGCCGTAGCGAGCTTGGGGTCGGCAAGCTGGAAAATGCCGTAGGCCGCCGCCAAAATGGAAAGCCCGCCGAACCAGCCGAAAAAATAGCGCAGCCCGATGATCGAGGTGCGCTCATGATAATCGTAGGTCATTTCGGGCGCGAGCGCGATCGAGGGCACCTCGTTCAAGGACACGCTCATCCGCACCAGCGTCGCAAAGCCGAGCAACCACAGCAGCTGAACCGAAGCGGGGGCATCGGGCGGCATCCATAGTGCCAGCCAGCCGACGAAAATCGGGAGCGCCGAGGCATAGAGCCAGGGATGGCGGCGACCCCAGCGCGTGCGCGTGCGGTCCGACAAATGGCCAACGGCGGGGTCGATCAGCGCGTCGAGCAACAGCGCGAGCAGCAGCATGAGGCCAACCAGCCCGGGGTCGAGGCCGATAATCTGGTTGTAATAGAGCAGCAGGAAAACCGAAAAGCCGTTATCCTTAATGCCATAAGCGATCGCCCCCATGGCATAAAAGATGCGGGTGTGCAGCGGTACCGGGAGGTGCGCCGCCATGCCCGCTGGCGCTGGCATGGCGTCCACCTTCATGCGGCGCTTTCCGCCTTGGCCGCTTCCTCCATCGCGAGGATGGCGTCGAACATCGATGGCATATTGGGGTCCCAGGCGTGGCGCTGGCCGGTGGTGATACCGCCGTCGACGACCATCTCTGCGCCGGTGATGAACCCGGCCTCGTCGCTGGCCAGGAAGGCGACCATAGCGGCGATATCCTCGGGCTGGCCGCCGCGCGCGACCGGCTGCGCCTGCGCCGACATGGCGGCAATGATTGCCTTGGCCTCGTCCTTCCTCGCTTCGGGCACAGCGAGCGATTCGGTGAAGATATTGGTGTTGATAAAGCCCGGGCAGATGGCATTCACGCGGATGCCATATTGGGCGAGGTCATTGGCCGCCATCTTGCTCAGATGCAGCACGCCCGCCTTCGCCACGGCATAGGCGGTCGGCGAATATCCCGCCCCCAGCGCGGCGATGCTGGCGGTATTGATAATCGATGCCCCGGCACGCCCCTTCATATGCGGCGCGGCATAGCGGATGCCCATCGCGACCGAGCGCAGCACCAGGTCCATGGTGCGGTCCCAATCGTCGGGCTCGATCTCGTCAATCTTCGCGCGCGCACCGCCCGCTGCTGCATTGTTAAAGACAATATCGATGCCGCCAGTTTCGGCGGCGGCGCGGTCCATCAGCGCCATGATATCCGGCACATGGGTGACATCGCAGCGCTGGAAGCGGACATCACCGTTCGACGCGGCGGCGACGGCGGCCCCGCCGCCTTCGTCGATATCGGCGGCGAACACGGTCGCGCCTTCGCCCGCCAGCTTCAGCACCGTGGCCCGCCCGATGCCCGACGCAGCACCGGTGATGACCGCCGTTCTTCCGGCGAATCGCATCGCTTCTCTCTCCCGCTCCGTTGCCGCCAGCTTAGGCGCGGCGGGCGTCCCGTCAACGGCGGCGCGATTGACGCTACGGCACGAACGCGGCGCAAAGCGGTGCTTGCATGGCAAGCCCGATTCGCTTTACGTAAACGTCAATTGGAGAGGAGCCGGGACCGTGAGCGATCTTGAAACATTCCGCACCGAAGTGCGCAGCTGGCTAGAGGCGAACTGCCCGCCCGAAATGCGCCTGCCGGTAAAGGACGAGGATGATGTCTGCTGGGGCGGGCGCAAATGGGTGTTCAAGAATGACGCCCAGAAAGCCTGGCTCGAGGCCTGCGTTGCCAAGGGTTACACCGTTCCCGATTGGCCGCGCGCCTATGGCGGCGCAGGCCTGACGCCTGAAGAGACCAAGGTGCTGCGGCAGGAAATGAAGCGCATCAAGGCGCGCTCGCCGCTCGACAGCTTTGGCATCTGGATGCTTGGCCCCGCGCTGCTGGCGTTCGGCACCGAGGAACAAAAGGTCCATTATCTGGGCCAGATCGCGCGCGGCGAGATCCGCTGGTGCCAAGGCTATTCGGAGCCGGGGTCGGGCAGCGACCTCGTCAGCTTGCAGACCTATGGCGATGATCAGGGCGATCACTGGGTCGTCAACGGCAGCAAAATCTGGACCAGCTATGCCGACAAGGCCGACTGGATTTTCTGCCTCGTCCGCACCGACAAGGCGAACAAATATCAGGGCATCACCTTCATGCTGTTCGACATGGAATCGCCCGGGGTGACGACCAAGCCGATCCTGCTGATTTCGGGCAATTCGCCTTTCTGCGAAACCTTCTTCGACGATGTGAAGGTGCCCAAAACGCAATATGTCGGCGAGATCAACAAGGGCTGGGACGTCGCCAAATATCTGCTGGGCCACGAACGCGAAATGATTTCGGGTGGCGGCGCGGGCGGCGACATGGTCAGCGTCGGCGGGCATTTTGCAAAGTCGGTGGGGCTGAACGCGCAGGGCGAGCTCGACGACCCTATCCTGCGCGCCGAAATGGCGGCCTTCGATGTCGAGGTGTTCGCTTATCGCGCGATGGGCGAGCGTTTCATGGACATGTGGAAAACGGGGCGCGCACACCCGGCATCGTCGAACATGATGAAATATGTCGGCACCGAGCTCAACAAGCGCCGCCACGAACTGGTGATGGCGGGCGGCGGTTCGACCGCGCTCGAATGGGACAGCGCCGAAACGGGTGGCGGCGCGCGCGCGCGCAGCTGGCTGCGCACCAAGGCCAATTCAATCGAGGGCGGGACAAGCGAGGTGATGCTGAACGTCATCGCCAAACGGATATTGGATTTGCCGGGGGCGTAATTCTCCCCTCCCGCTTGCGGGAGGGGCTGGGGGTGGGCCTGTCCGCCGCCGCGCCTCATGCCGCACTGACCCACCCCTAACCCCTCCCGCAAGCGGGAGGGGAACAGGAGCTACTCAATGCCACTTTACCACAATGACGATCAGGTGATGCTGAAGGACAGCGTTGCGCCTTTCATTGCCGATAATGCGCCAGTGGCGCACCTGCGCAAACTGCGTGATGCCAAGGATGAAACCGGCTTTTCACGCGAGTTGTGGGCCAGTTTCACCGAAATGGGCCTGCCCGGCATTTTGGTGCCCGAGGCGCATGGCGGGCTGGGCATGGGGCATGCCGAAGCCGGCATCGTGCTCGAGGAAATCGGCCGTAACCTGACCCCGTCGCCCTTTCTGTCGACCAGCATTGGCGCAGTTGCTGCGCTGGCGAAAGCGGGCGGGACGCAGGCGGCGCGCTGGCTGCCCGCGATTGCGGCGGGCGAGGCGATAGCCGCGCTGGCCATTGACGAAGGCGCGAAGCATCGGCCCGAACGCGTCGCCACCACCGCGACGCGCAGCGGCAACGGCTTTCGCCTTGATGGCAAGAAAAGCTTTGTGCTGCACGGTCATGTCGCCGACCTGATGCTGGTCGCCGCGCAGTCCGATGACGGGGTGACCCTGTTCGCGGTGCCTAAGGACAGCGCCGGCGTGACCGCCGATCCGCGACGTCTGGTCGATTCAAGCCTCGCCAGCCATATGACGCTCGACGGGGTGATGGTCGATGCCGACGCCGTGGTCGGCGAAGTGGGACAGGGCCAGGCGGTGCTCGACGCACTTCTGGCTGCGACCCGCACCGGCGCCTCGGCCGAACTGATCGGCGTCGGCCAGGGCGCGATGGACATGACGGTCGATTACCTCAAGGCGCGCAAACAGTTCGGCAAATTGATCGGCGAATTTCAGGCGCTGCAGCACCGTGCCGCGCATCTCTATGGCGAAATGGAAGTCGCGCGCGCGACGGTGATGAAGGCGCAGCAATTGCTCGACGAGGATAATGCCGGCGCGCCGCTGATGGTGTCAGTCGCCAAGGCCAAGGCGTCGCGCGCGTGCAATCTGGCTGTGCGCGAGGGCGTGCAGATGCACGGCGGCATCGGCATGACCGACGAATATGACATCGGCCTGTATATGAAGCGCGACCGCGCGCTGGCGGAATTTATGGGCGATGCGCATTACCACATAGACCGCGTGGCGCGGTTGAACGGATATTGAAGACCCCCCTCCCGCAAGCGGGAGGGGATGGGGGTGGGCCTGAAGTCTGGCTCTGACTCTCACTGACCCACCCCAACCCCTCCCGCAAGCGGGAGGGGCTTTAAGGAGCACACCTCATGGACATCCAGAAACTCTTCGGCCTTACCGGCCGCATCGCGCTCGTCACCGGCGGGTCGCGCGGCATTGGCGCGATGATTGTCGAAGGCTATCTCGCCGCCGGGTGCGAGCGCATCTACATCAGCGCGCGCAAGACTGCGCAGGTCGAGGCGGCCGTCGCCGACTTCAACAGCCGCTATCCGGGCAAGGTCATCGGCCTGCCGATCGACCTGTCCACCGTCGAAGGGTGCCGCGCGCTGGCCAAAGAGCTGGAAGCGCGCGAGGAGCGGCTCGACATCCTCATCAACAACGCCGGCGCAGCGTGGGGTGAACCGTTCGAGGGCTTCCCCGAGGCCGGATGGGACAAGGTGATGGACCTCAACGTCAAATCGCCCTTTTTCCTGACGCAGGCGCTCTACCCGCTGCTTAAGGCCGGAGGTGCGAACGGCCAGCCCGCCAAGGTCATCAACATCGGGTCGATCGACGGCCAGCGATTGAACCCCTGGGAAACCTACAGCTATCATGCGTCGAAATCGGCGATCCTCTATTTGACCAAACGCCTCGCCGCGAGGCTGATCCACGACAATATCATTGTCACCGCCATCGCGCCCGGCGCCTTCCAGTCCGAGATGAACAAGGTCGCGCGCGACCACGCCGATACCGTTGCCAAAGGCATCCCCGCGCGCCGCATCGGGATCCCCGAAGACATGGCCGCCGCCGCCATCTACCTCGCCGCACCGTCGGGCAATTATGTGATTGGCGATACGATTACGGTCGACGGCGGGCTGGTGCACGGCGATGTGAAGAGCGGGCTGGAGGGGTGATCGGATGATCAGGATTACCAATTTTTCGTCATCCCGGACTTGATCCAGGATAACACGCCACCGTCGCTTGTTATGCCGGATCAAGTCCGGGATGACGATGGGTTAGAAGATGTAGCGCGCTCACCCGCTGTTGCGCAGCGCCGTCGCGATCGCGTTGATCGTCAGCTGAATCCCCTCGGCAATGCGCGGGTCGGTTTCGCCTGCGCGGTGGCGTTTCATCAGTTCGATCTGCAGCAGGTTGAGCGGTTCGATATAGGGCAAGCGCAGGCGAATCGAAGCATCGAGCGACGGGCTTTTTTCGAGCAGATGCGTCTGGTCGGTCGCGGCGAGCAGCCCGTCGTGGGCGCGGTGCCAGCCATCGCGGATACGCCCAAATATCGCCTGCCCGCCGTCCACATGCGCGGCCAGCTCGGCGTAGCGCGCGGCGATACCCATGTCCGATTTGGCAAGCACCATTTCCATATTCGCCAAGGCTGACGCGAAGAAAGGCCATTCCTGCGCCATCGCGCGCAGCAGGCCCTGGTCGGCAAAGCCCGTCAGCGCCGCGCCCATGCCATACCAGCCGGGCAGCATGGTGCGCGCCTGCGCCCAGCTGAACACCCACGGGATGGCGCGCAAATCCTCGATTGCGTCGCTCTTGGTGCGGCTCGGCGGGCGCGAGCCGATTTTCAACGTCGCAATTTCGGCAATCGGTGTCATCGCGCGGAAAAATTGGCGAAAGCCCGGCGTGTCGTACACGAGGCCGCGATAATCGGCGAAGGCTTGGCCTGACAAATCATCCATCGCGGCGGCAAAGCGTTTCCCCGCGACCGACGACACAGGCGGTTCGAGGCTGGCAAGCAGGCTCGCTGAGACCATCGCCTCCAAATTGCGCGCCGCGCTGTCCTTGGTGCCGAACTTCGCCGCGATCACCTCGCCCTGTTCGGTGATGCGGATGCGGCCCTGCACCGTGCCCGCGGGCTGCGCGCGGATCGCGGCAAAGGCGCTCCCGCCGCCGCGCCCCACCGCGCCGCCGCGCCCGTGGAACAGCTGCATCCGCACGCCTGCTGCCGCGAACACCGGGGTCAGTGCCTTGGACGCCTGATGCAGCCCCCAGGTCGAGGTCAGATAACCGCCATCCTTGTTCGAATCCGAATAGCCAATCATCACTTCCTGATGCCCGCGCGCCTGCGTCACCGCAGCGATGGCGGGGAGCGCGAAATAGGCGGCCATGATGCCGGGCGCGGTATCAAGGTCGGCGATGGTTTCGAACAGTGGCACGACCATCAGCGCATCATCCGCGCCGGCATCGCGCCGCCACAGCCCTGCCTCGCGCGCCAGCACATGCACTTCCAAAAGGTCGGACAGGCTTTCGGCCTTGCTGATAATCCACTGGCGGATCACCCCTGGCCCCAATTCGGCGCGCAATTTGGCGGCGGTGTGGACGATGGCGAGCTCGCCCGCGGTTTCTTCGCTATATTGGTGCCAGGCCGCGCCGAGCGGGCGGTCCTTCTTGAGCTCGTGCGTTAGCAGCGCGACGCGCGCCGCTTCTTCGAGCGCGGCATAATCGCCATGCACCCCCGCAACGCGCAGCAGTTCAGCGAGCACGCGTTCGTGGACGGCGCTGTTCTGGCGCATGTCGAGCGTGGCGAGGTGGAAGCCGAAGACCTCGACGCTGCGGATCAGCCGCCCGAGATCGCCCGGCCCGGCCAATATACCGTCACCCCCCGCCGCCAGACTGTGCGCAATGGCAACCAAATCGGCGCGCAAGGCGGAAGCGTCGGGATAGGGCACCCCCACCAGCCGCGAGGGGCGCTGCGGTGGCTGACCGGTCAGCGCGACATGCGTGGCGGCGAGGCGCGCATAAATACCCGCGAGCGCACGGCGATAGGGCTCGTCGCTGCGGCTGGCGCTGGTGTCGCCGCTCGCTTCGGCCAGCGCGAGCACCGCGTCCGACACTGGGGCAAGCCCCGCCGACACCGAAAATTCACCGCCCAGCGCGTGCACCGCATCAAGGTAGTGCGAAAGGATTGCCCCCGCCGCCGAGCGCGCGGCATAATCGAGCGTTTCCGCCGTGACGAAAGGATTGCCGTCGCGGTCGCCGCCGATCCAGCTGCCGACGCGCAGGAAGGGCGCGGGCCGCGACCCCAGCGCTGCTTCCCAGCGCGCGTACAATTGCGGCAGCACCGGGACAAACACATCGCGCAAATAGGTGCGCGCATTGTCAATCTCGTCGGCGACCACCAATTTCTCGGTGCGCAGCGGGCGCGTTTGCCAGAGCAGCGCGACCTGCCGCCGGATCGCGACCTCGATATCGTCGCCCTCTTCGCTGACCATGTCGCCGCGGTCGCGCGCGAGCATCAGCCGCGCGATGCGGTTTTTATGATCGAGCATCGATTTGCGCCGCACCTCCGTCGGGTGTGCGGTGAGCACGGGGACGATCAGCGCCGCTTCGACCAGCGCGTGCACGGCGGCAGCATCAATGCCCTCACCTTCAAGTTTCGCCAGCGCCTCAGCCACGCTGGCCCCGGGTTCGGCGGCCACGCCCTGCCGGTCTTCGGCAAGGTTGGCGAGCATCGAGAACAGCATGAAGCCGCGCACAAAGGCGATGGTATCGTCGAGCGAAAGCGCATCGAGCCCCGGATCAATCGCATCGGCCCCCGCCACCCCGCGATGCCGGTCGACGCTGGCGGAGCGGATATATTCGGTCTGGCGATAGAGTTTTTCGCCACCATAGGCGCGGATGACATCGCCAAGGATGCGCCCAAGGTAGCGGATATCGGGGTTTTGCGTGATCGCAGGACGGGCATCGAGCGCGGTGGCCATGGCGCGCATTTGTTGCGCCGCAGCAGGCGAAGGGTCAAGCGAAGCTTGGTTTCATGGGAAACTTGGGTGTGCACCCTTATTTCCCGTTCGCCTCGAGCGAAGTCGAGAGGCCCATCGGCATGGCTACCACGCCGTGAGGTGTCTCGACTTCGCTCGACACGAACGGATTTGGACTTACGCCTCCAGTTCGACATCCCAATAGAGCCAGTCCATCCAGCTTTCGTGCAGATGGTTTGGGGGGAAGGCGCGGCCATTGTCCTGCAATTGCCAGCTCGTCGGGCGCCACGGCTGGCGATAGAGCGGCATATGCGCCTGCTGCGGCGTACGTCCGCCTTTTTTGAGGTTGCACGGCGCGCAGGCGGTCGACACATTTTCCCAGCTGGTCTTGCCGCCCAAGCGCCGCGGGACGACATGGTCGAAAGTCAGATCCTTGGGCGAGCCGCAATATTGGCACTGGAAACGGTCGCGCAGGAACAGGTTAAAGCGGGTGAACGCCGGATATTGCGACGGGCGCACATATTGTTTCAGCGCAATCACGCTGGGGATGGCCATAGTCCGCGTCGGCGAATGGATTTCGCGGGCATAGCTTTCGACGATGATGACGCGATCGAGGAAAACCGCCTTGACCGCGGTCTGCCACGGCCACAGGCTTAAGGGATAATAGCTGAGCGGCGTATAGTCGGCGTTCAGCACCAGCGCAGGACAAGCATCGGGATGTCGGGTCAGTTCGGGATGGAACATGGTCGCTCGCGCTTCGCCCCCTGTCTATCTATCCTGCGCGTCCTGTGACGCGGCCTGATGACGGAGCCATTACAACGCGATGCGATTCATGACGTCAAGGGGGGAATTGCCACCAGATGTTGCATGATTCGTGCGAGCGAAACCCCGCATCTGGAATCGGTGCGGCACAAGTGCTGACGCGTTTCGCCCCCAGCCCCAGCGGCCCGCTGCATCTGGGCCATGCCTATAGCGCGGTGCAGGCCGCGATGCTGGCCGGCACGATGGCGCTGCGCATCGACGATATCGATGGCGCGCGCTCGCGCGCGGACTATGTCGATGCCGCGATTGCCGATCTGGCCTGGCTCGGACTGGAATGGGCACCGCCGCTGTGGCGACAGAGCGCGCATCTGGCGGCCTATGCCGCCGCGCTGGAACGGCTCGTTGCCATGGGGCTTGCCTATCCCTGCTTCTGTACCCGCGCCGACATCGCCGCGAGCGTGGCCGCGCCGCACGGGCCATCCGGGGTCATCTATCCGGGCACGTGCCGCGCCTTGTCGGGCCAGCAACGCGCCGGACAGATGCGGACAAAGGTCTTTGCCTGGCGGCTTGATATCGCCCGCGCGGCGGCGGCGGCCGGACCGCTTATTGCCATCAACAATGGTGCCGCGACGGCCTTTGACCCGCTGCCGCACGGCGATGTCGTGATTGCGCGCAAGGATGCGCCGGCCAGCTATCACCTTGCCAGCACCATCGACGATGCCGCGATGGGCATTGGCATCGTGGCGCGCGGTGCCGATCTGCTGGAGGCAACCGCTGTCCATTTGCTGCTGCAACGCCTGCTCGGCTTGCCAACGCCCGAATATCATCATCATGCGCTGGTGTGCGGCCCCGACGGGCGGCGGCTCGCCAAGCGCGACCGGCCCGCGACGCTCGCAGCGCTGCGTGCTGCGGGCGTGGACGGGGCGGAACTGGCCGCACGCTTGCGCGTTCAACAACTGCCCGCTGGATATTCGCTGGCGTTGGGGTAAAGAACCGACATGAACGCACTTCTCATCATCGGCGTGGTCGTCGCCGCAGCATTGGTGCTCGTGGCCTTGGGCCGCGGGCTGTTTCATTTCGCGCAAAGCCATCAAGCTGAGCTGAACGGCACGCTGAAAGAAAATCAGCTGATGCAGAACCGCATGATGATGGCGCGCGTCAAATGGCAGGCGATCACCATCTTGCTGCTGATCCTGATCGGCATTTTCGCCGCTGCCGCCTAACCGGGCGTTCGGGGTGGTCAAGCTCAACAAAATTTATACGCGTACCGGCGACGACGGCACCACTGGGTTGGTCGATGGATCGCGCGTGACGAAGGATGACGCGTTGATGGCGGCGATCGGCGACGTTGATGAAGCCAACAGCCTGATCGGGTTTGCCATTCTGGCGCTGACCGATGCCGAAGCGGCCGCGCGGCTGACCCGCATCCAGAATGATCTGTTCGACCTTGGCGCCGACCTCGCCACCCCCGCTGACGACAGCGCCGATCCCTTTGCGCCGGGCGAGATGACGCTGCGCATCGTCGCATCGCAGGTCGCGCGGCTGGAAGACGAGATTGACACGATGAACGCGGACATGCCGCCGCTGACCAGCTTCATTCTGCCCGGCGGCAGCGAGGGCGCGGCACGGCTGCACCTTGCCCGCACCGCGACGCGGCGCGCCGAACGCAGCGCCGTGGCGGCAGCAAGCGAACGCGCGCTCAACCCGGCAGCACTCGCCTATTTAAACCGCCTGTCCGACTGGCTGTTCGTGGCCTGCCGCGCCGCCAACGGCAACGGCGCGGGCGACGTGCTGTGGGTGCCGGGCGCGTCGCGCTGAACAGAAATTTCGGGGGCTTGCATGCACATGATCGGGGTTATCGGCGCAGGGCAAATGGGAGCAGGTATTGCGCAGGTGAGTGCCGGTGCGGGCTATGCTGTGGTGCTCGGCGATGTCGATTTGGCGCGTGCCGAGGCGGGTAAGGTCGGGATTGGCAAGGCGCTGGACCGGCTGGTCGCCAAGGAAAAAATGACAGCCGGCGACGCTGATGCATTGCTGGCCCGCATCACCCCGGTCGCTGACCACGCCGCCTTTGCCCCGTGCGATCTGGTCATCGAAGCCGCGACCGAGCGCGAGGAGATTAAGCGCGCCATCTTCGCTAGCATCGGCGCGCACTTGTCCGCCACCGCCATCCTCGCCACCAACACCAGTAGCATCCCGATCACCCGACTGGCGCAGGCCGCCCCCAAACCGGCGCGCTTTATCGGCGTGCATTTCTTCAATCCGGTGCCGGTGATGGGGCTGATCGAGCTGATCCGCGGCCTCGCCACCAGCGCGGAAACGCTGGGCGCTGTCGAGGCCTTTGGGCGCAGATTGGGCAAAGAAATCGTCCATGCGCAGGACGCCCCCGGCTTCATCGTCAACCGCGTGCTGATGCCGATGATCAACGAGGCGGTGTTCGCGCTGGGCGAGGGCGTGGCCAGCATGCGCGACATTGACACCGCCTGCCGCCTCGGTCTCAACCACCCGATGGGGCCGCTGACGCTGGCCGATTTCATCGGGCTCGACACCTGCCTTGAAATCATCCGCGTGCTGTTCACGGGCACCGGCGATCCCAAATTCCGCCCTGCGCCGCTGCTGGTGCAATATGTCGAGGCAGGTTGGGTCGGGAAGAAAGCAGGACGCGGCTTTTACGACTGGACAGGACCCGAACCAGTGCCGACAAGATAAAGGGGGACCAGCGCTGTAGGAGCAAAGCACATGGCGAAGTGGATGATCGGCGCATTGTGCCTTGCAGTCGGGGCCGCCGCGCCCGCCGCCGCGCAGGAGGAAATCCTGAAAGACCCGATGGTCAAAGACGTGGGCAACACCGTGACCGAGCCATTTGACGGCAAGGAAATCCCGGCCAAACTCGCGTCCATTCAGGAAAATCCCTATGCGCTTGATGGCATGGCGAAATGCGCGGCGATTGCGACCGAAATTCGCGAGCTCGATGCCGTACTTGGCCCCGATGTCAACGAGACGGTCGAAAAAAGCCTCTCGGAAAAGCGCGAGGCGACCGCTGGGCGGCTGATCGGCTCGGCGGGCAAAAGCCTGATCCCCTTCGGCGGTATCGTCGGCGAGGTTAGCGGCGCCAATGCCGAACGCCGCCGCTATGCGCTCGCCGTGCAGGCCGGAACGGCGCGGCGCGGTTTCCTCAAAGGGGTCGGCCTGGCGCGCGGCTGCAAGGCTCCGGCGCGGCCGTGAAGGTGAAGGTCGGCCCGCCGCGCGCCTTTCGGGCTCATGTCCCCGATGCCGCCATCGCTGACCTTAAGGCGCGGCTCGCCAATACACGCTGGCCCGAGCGCGAGACCGTGGATGACTGGGATCAGGGCGTCCCGCTCGCTTATGCGCAGGAGCTCGCCACCACGTGGCAGCACGACTATGACTGGCGGCGGATTGAAGCGCGCCTCAACGCGCTGCCGCAATTCGTCGCGGACGTGGACGGGCTCGACATCCATTTCCTCCATATCCGTTCGGCCAATCCCGCCGCGCGCCCGCTGGTCCTGACGCACGGCTGGCCGGGTTCGGTGCTCGAATTTCTTGACGTCACGGCGTCACTGGCAGATGACTATCATCTTGTAATTCCATCGCTTCCGGGATTTGGATTCTCGGGCAAACCTGCAGTCGCCAAATGGTCGGTTGAGAATATTGCCGCAGCATGGAATGCGCTGATGGTCGCGATCGGCTACCCGCGCTATTTCGCGCAAGGCGGCGACTGGGGCAGCGCGGTGACTTCGGCGCTGGGGGCGCACCATGTGGGCCATTGCGCCGGCATCCACATCAATATGGTGGTGGGCCAGCCCGACCCGGCGACGATGGCCGAGCTGACGCCGCAGGAGCAGGCCTATCTGGCGCGCTTTGGCTGGTATCAAACCAAGGACAATGGCTATTCCACGATCCAGGCCACGCGGCCGCAGACCATTGGCTATGCGCTGACCGATTCGCCGGTCGGGCAAATGTGCTGGATAGTCGAAAAGCTGCACGGCTGGACCGATTGCGGGCACGAACCCGGCGGCCAATCGGTTGGCGGCCATCCCGAGCGCGTGCTGACCCGCGACGCGATGCTCGACAATGTCAGCCTTTACTGGTTCACCGCCACCGCGGCCTCGTCCGCGCGGCTCTATTGGCACAGCTTCCGCAATTTCGCCGGCGCGCAAGTTGCCGTGCCCACGGGATGCAGCCTGTTTCCGCAGGAAATTTTCCGCCTGTCGCGCCGCTGGGCCGAGCGGCGCTATACCAACATCGTCCATTGGGGCGAACCCGAGCGGGGCGGGCACTTTGCGGCATGGGAAGAGCCCGAAATCTTCGCCAGCGAGGTTGGGGCCGCACTGGCGAAGATGGACCTTTAGCGCGGGACCGCGACCTGCCGACAGATTTCCGGCGCCGAACGCACCGCCGTGTTCCAGATCGCCTCGCTGCCCTTGGTGTGCAATCGCCAGCCAAAGCCATTTTCGTAGGCCGCGCCGCTG
>CAYNXF010000012.1:0-59232 GCA_964401155.1 uncultured Sphingopyxis sp. | reverse complement strand
GCTGCCCTTGGTGTGCAATCGCCAGCCAAAGCCATTTTCGTAGGCCGCGCCGCTGGCAGAAGCTGTTTCCTTCATCGCGCGCGTCCGGCCGCCGTTGACTGACACTTCTGCGCCCTTGGGAAAATAGTCGACCTTCAGCCGGGTGCCGCGATCGCATTCATAATAGATGCTGCCGCCCGGTCCGCCGACCGAGGCGCACCCGCCCAGCGCCGCTGCCAGCACGGCAGCGGTCAAAATCCGCATCTGCATGGGCCTTCTCCCGTCAATAACCGCTGCGCACGCACAGCACATCGGCCAGATAGACGCGGCCACGCACCGTTTCCTGATGCGCCTTGCCGCTGCCGTTCCAGCCGGTGGCGCGGCAGAAGGCATCGGCGTTGCGCTTCATGCACGCCGCCGTGGCGTTGCCGCCCGGACAGGATTCGACGCGATAGCCATTCATCGAAGGCTGGGTGTGGAATTGGGCAAAATTGCCGCGCACCGTCTGGTCGCGCGCCATTTCGCCGGGATAGCCGCCCCCACCGCTGCCACCGCCACCGAGCAGGCGGATCGATTGCACCGTTATGCCGCGCCGCAGCGATCCCAGCATCGGTGTGTCGCGATCATAGGTGCGACACCGCCCGCGAAAGTTGCGCTGTTCGCACAATTGCCACACGCCAGACTGGACGCGGATGGCGTTGACCGGCCAGGCGAGACCCATGTCGGGATTGCTATCGCGCATTGCGACGGCGGGGCCGTTGTAACCCACATCGCGGTAAATCGTCGCTTCGGCCGGACGCCACATCTTGTCCTGCGCCACTGTCACCGCGACACCGCCCCCCAGTGCGAGCACAGCGGAAGCCAACAATCCGACCTTCTTGAAACGTTGCATAACTCTCTCCCTTGCAGCGCTTGCGACTCCGGGATGTTTGTTATGCTTCAAATGCTAGCATGTTGCTCCGCGCCCGGAAAGCGGGCTTGGCCATGTCAGGGTTGCGTTGGCGCCGCGGCAGGCGCAGCGGGCGGCGCAGCGGGCGTCAGCGGCGCGGTGATGCTTAAAATCAGCCCCGCCAAAGTCGCCGACATCAGATTGGCCAGGCTGCCCGCCAACAGCGCCTTCAGCCCCAGCCGCGCGATCATCGGGCGCTGGTTGGGGGCAAGGCCGCCGGTCACCGCCATCTGGATCGCGATCGAGCTGAAATTGGCAAAACCGCACAGCGCAAAAGTACCGATGGCGACCGCAGCGGGCGACAATGTGCCCTGCATCGCGCTGAGTTCGATAAAGGCGACAAATTCGTTGAGCACGACCTTGGTGCCGAACAAGCCGCCAATCGCACCGGTTTCCTCCCACGGCACGCCGACCAAATACATGACGGGTGCAAAGATAAAGCCCAGCGCGCTTTGGAACGACCAGCCCTCTTGCCCCAGCATATTGCCCAGCCCGCCAAGCAAGCCGTTGGCGAGCGCGACCAGCGCGACGAATGCCAGCACCATCGCGCCGACCGCGACCGCCAGCTTGACGCCGGTCTGTGCGCCCTGCGCCGCCGCCATGATGATGTTGGCAGGCTTTTCCTCGTCATGGCTGGCGTCGGGCATGATGATGGGTTCGATGCCGATGTCCTTGGGATCGTCAGGCATGATGATTTTTGCCATCAAAATACCCCCCGGCGCCGACATGAAGCTGGCTGCCAGCAAATAAGGCAATAATTGTTCGCCAATCATCCCGGCATAGGCGCCCAAGATCGTCCCCGCGACGCCCGCCATGCCAACGCACATGATGGTGAACAGCTGCGGCGGGGTCAGCCCCGCCAGATAGGGGCGGATCACCAGCGGGCTTTCGCTTTGGCCCACGAAAATATTCGCCGCCGCGCCCAGGCTTTCAACCTTGGTAATGCCGGTGATCTTCTGGATGCCGCCCCCGACCCATTTGATCACCAGCTGCATGATGCCCAAATAATAGAGGATCGAGATGAGCGAGGCGAAAAAGATGATGACGGGCAGCGCAGCGATGGCAAAACTGTTTCCGCCCAATTCGGGCCCTGCGAGCGGGCCGAAGATGAAATCGGTCCCTGCCTTGGCATAACTCAAGAGGTTCGACACGCCGTCCGACATGCCCTGAATGATCGCACGCCCCCACGGCGTCCCCAGCACCAACAGCGCAAACCCCGCCTGCAACGCAAAGGCCGGGACGACCACGCGCAGCCGGATCCAGCGGCGGTTTGACGAAAACAGCACGGCAATCGCCAATATGGCAAGGATTCCGACCAGTCCTATCAGGCTTTGCATGAAGCTGTTTTTCCCCCAAAGTGCGTCGGGCCGGTTTAGCCGCTGAATGGCCGCTGGCAACCCTCGCGCCATGCCCGGCGTTGAGAGGGAAGGCAGCGCCGCAGCATGGGAGGCCGCGATGGCAGCAATTAAGACAGCGACCACATCGGCCGGTGCCGATGAAAAGGCCGCGAAAGCCAAGGGTATCGCCAAGGCCAAAGCGGTTGCGCCCACCCGCGCGGCGCGCATCGGCAGCACGCCCGCGACCAAATTTCGCGGCGACCCCGCGATCTTCGGCCAACTGGTCGAGGATCATGACCGCCACCGCGCGCTGCTCGCTATGATCGTGGACAGCGACGCGGGCAGCAAGGATCGCACCCGCCTGTTCAAGGAGCTGAACCGCGAGCTCAAGGCACATGCCGCCGCCGAGGAGCAGGCGCTGTGGTCGAGCGTGCTGCGCAACCCCAAGACCACCGATGACGGCCGCCACGCGGTCGCCGAGCATAAGCAGATTGACGACATGCTCGCCGATCTTGCGGCACGCGACATGGGCAAGAAAGGCTGGCTGAAGCGCTTCGAGGCGCTAAAGGACAAATATCTCCATCACATCCGCGAGGAAGAGCAGGAACAATTTGTCGCCGCCGAAAAGGCGCTGACCGACGCCGACAAGCGCTACATGCTGCGCGTCTTCAAAGCCCGCAAACGCGCCGAAAAGGCGGCAGCGCAGCTGGACAAGAAAATTCGCCTGAAATAAGCTGCTTGGCGATGCGGGGGCTATCCCCGCAGCCGGAGAGCAATGGATATGGTCAGGCAGTTGGGGGCGTTGTTTGCGCGGCTGGTAATGGGTGCAGCCTTGTTGCTTGCCAACCCAGCGGCAGCGCAAGAGGTCGCAGCCCCGAAGCCCGCAGCCACCGAGAAACTGCCCGCCAGCGCGTTTGCCAAATTGCCATTTATCGAACGGCCGCGCCTGTCGCCCGATGGCACGCACATCGCCGGTTTGCTCGGGGTCAGTGGCGAACAGCGGCTGGCAATCATGCCGGTGCTGGGAGATCGCAGCGCTGGCCGGATGATTGCCTTGCCCGAGCTGACCGAAGTCGGCGAACTGCGCTGGGTCAATGATGACCATGTGATCGTCCAGCTCTACACGCTGATGCCGGTCGCCGGCGACAACTGGTATGTGACGCGCTATATCGGCGTGGATCGCGCGACGGGAAAGCCAACCCGCCTGCTGTGGGATCTGGCGGGCCAGACCGCCGACCTCATCTGGGTGCCGCACGATGGGTCGACCGAAGTGCTGATTGCGGCGCAGAGCTCGATTTACGCCGATGGTTACTGGCCCGCCGTGTATCGCGTCGATGTTGCTTCCGGCAAAAAGCGGATGGTGGAGGCTGGGCGCGTCAATATCTTCGCATGGGGCGCCGATCGGCTGGGGCGGGTGCGCTACGCGATCAGCTATCGCGACACCTCGACCCGCTCGAACTTGCTCTATCGCGGCGAAAATGGCGGGCCGATGCGCATCGCCGGGCGGGCCAGTCTGCGCGATGAAGAGCGACTGACCATACCGCTTGAATTCGTCGATGGTGGTGACAATGCCTGGGTCTTTGCCGAAACGCCAGCGGGCGAAGATGCGGTGGCCGAAGTCGATATGCTGACCGGGGAGCAGAGGAAACTGCTCTTCACGTCCGCCAAGGGCAATATTGCCGGCATTTTGACCTCACGCGACGGCCGCCGTCTGCTTGGGGTGCTCGATTCTGATCCCGATGTGCCCATGCACTGGCTTGACCCGGTTTTGGCCGCGCATCAACAGGCGCTCAGCGCGCGGTCCCCCGCCGCGCGGGTGGACATTAGCGACCTGAGCGCTGACCAGACCAAAATGCTGTTGCGGATCAGCACGCCCGACAATCCGGGGCTGTTATTCTTTTTCGATGCGACCAAGGGCGAAATGGCGCGGCTCGCCGCCATGAACGATGTGATTGGGGGCAAGCGGCTGTCGCGCGCCAAGCTCATCCGCTACAAGGCGCGCGACGGGCTGGAAATTGAAGCGGTGCTGACCTTGCCGCGCGGGCGAGCAGCGAAGGCGCTTCCCTTCATCGTCATGCCGCACGGCGGGCCCTGGGCGCAGGACACGCTGACCTATGACTATTGGGCGCAATATCTGGCCGAACAGGGCTATGGCGTGATCCAGCCTAATTTTCGCGGCTCGACCGGCTATGGCGAGGCCTTTGTGGAAAAGGCGCATGGCCAGATCGGCATTGCCATGCAGGACGATCTGACCGACGCGCTCAATTGGGCAGTGGCCGAGGGGTTGGCCGACGCGCAACGCACCTGCATCGTTGGCGCTTCCTACGGCGGCTATGCCGCCATGTGGGGATTGGCCAAGGACCCGGACCTTTATCGCTGTGCCGTTTCCATCGCCGGTGTGTCAAACCTCCGCAAGGAAGCCAGCGACTTTGGCAACTCGTCGCGCGAAAATCTGTACCGCAGCCAATGGGCGAAGATGAGCAATGACTTTGCGGCTGTGTCACCAATCTATGCCGTCGATCGCATCACTGCCCCGTTGCTGCTGATCCACGGCAAGCGCGATGTGACCGTCGACCACCGTCAATCCGAGAAAATGCACGCCGCGATGCGCAAGGTGGGAAAATCATCGGAATTTCTGTCGCTGCCGCTCGCCGACCATTATTTCACGCGTGAGGCCGACCGGCTGGCGCTGCTCGAGGCGATGGGAGCGTTCTTGCGCAAGCATAATCCGCCCGACTGAGCGGCTGGTATGATGACGATCAGGTAACTGCACCAATTCAGGACAAGTTTTTTCGCTGCGCCGCAGCAATTGCGTGACTCTTGGTTTCTCGAAGGTTAAGGGACCTTGATCCAAAGAGCCGAGCATCAACTCGCTCGATCATCCGGGGAAGAAATTATGCGCCTTTTTGCCACTCTCCTTGTGTCCGGCCTGATGGCCTCGACCAGCGCACAAGCCGCGACGATTGTCGGCCTGTGCAACACCGGCCGCACCGACGTGACGGCGGGCTGCGCCGCCACCGCGACGGGCCCCGATGCCAACTGGAACCTGGTAGGCGGCACCGCCTATGCCAATAACGGCATCAACGGCGCCTGGATCGCCAACAGCACAACCTCGCGCTGGATTACGCCGACTCCGAACCCGAACCAGTCGCTCGATCCGTCGGCCAACAACACATATATCTACAAGCTCGATTTCGACCTGACCGGCTTTCAGCCCGGCACCGCATCGTTCGCCGGCCGCTTTGCCGTCGACAACAGCGTGACCAGCATCAAGCTGAACAACACCACGCTAGCAGCGACCGGCGGCACGTTCAACGCCTGGACCGCGTTTGGCGCGAACAGCGGATTCAAGACCGGCATCAACACGCTGACCTTTACGACCACCAACTTCGCACAGCGCACGGGCAACCCCGCCGGCCTGCGCGTCGAATTCCTGTCGAGCTCGATTGCGGCGGTGCCCGAACCCGCCACCTGGGCGATGATGATCATGGGCTTTGGCCTGGTCGGCGGCGCGCTGCGCAACCGCAAGGCGAATGTGACCACCAAGGTCGCCTACGCCTGAGCGTCGGGCCAGCTTTGGATTGGAAAAGGGGGGCTGGCAACGGCCCCCTTTTTTCGTCGCCGCGCCACGCTTATTGCCAAGCTGCGACAAATGGCGATAAGCGCTGGCGATGACTGAAACTGCTGCTTCGCCGCCACCGCGCGGCATTTCCCCCTCACTGCTGCTTTTCTCCGTCGTGTATGGCGGTCTGGTCGTCGTCGCAGGCGTGCTCGGCGTCAAAATTGTCGCCATCGGGCCGCTGACGGTTGAGGCGGGGATTTTCGCTTTCCTCCAGCTCGTTGTGCTGTCGAGCGCAGTCAATGAACTCCATGGTCCTGCGGCGGCCAACCGGCTGGTGCGCTTCGGCTTTATTCCGCTGATCCTCTCGGCGCTGCTGATCCAGATCGTCATCGCGTTGCCCGCCGCCAGTTTCTGGGACAAGCAGGAGCAATATCAGCTGATTTTGGCGCAAGGCTCGCGGCTGATGGCGGCAGGCCTGATCTCATACGGCATTTCGCAGACGCTCAACGTCTATATCTTTGACCGGCTGCGCAGCGGCACCGGCAAGATGGTGTGGCTGCGCGGCGGGATTGCGGCGGTCGTCAGCCAGCTGGTTGATACCACCTTGTTCATCACCATCGCCTTTGCCGGGGTCGAGGGTTATGATCTGCCCCAGCTGCTGATCGGCGCGCTGACCGCCAAGATTTTCCTGTCGATCATCATGGTCCCGCTGTTCGTCCAGCTCGCCGTCGCGCTCGGCCGCTGGGTGGACAATCGCTTCCAATGACCGCCGATCCGCGCATGACCGATCTGCTTTCCAAGGCGGAAACGCTGGTCGAGGCGCTGCCCTATCTTCAACGCTATGCCGGGCAGACTTTCGTGGTCAAATATGGCGGCCATGCCATGGGCGATCCCGAGCGCCAGCGCGATTTTGCCGAAGATGTCGTGCTGCTGCGCGCCGTCGGCATCAATCCGGTGGTCGTCCACGGCGGCGGGCCGCAGATCGGCAAGATGCTGGCGCGGCTGGGCGTCGAATCGCAGTTTGTCGGCGGCTTGCGCGTCACCGACGCCGAAACCGCCAGCGTCGCTGAAATGGTGCTGGGTGCGATCAACAAGGATATTGTCAGCTGGATTGCCGAAGCGGGCGGGCGCGCGGTCGGCCTGTCGGGCAAGGATGCGGGCCTCGTCATCGCCGAAAAGGTCGGGCGCGACGCCAATCCGCAGATCGGGGTCGAACGCCATGTTGACCTCGGCTTTGTCGGCGAACCCGCGCGGGTCGACCGGCGCGTGATCGATACGCTGATCGCCGCCGACATCATTCCGGTGATTGCGCCCATCGGCATCGGCAGTGACGGCCACACCTATAACATCAACGCCGACACGATGGCAGGCGCGGTGGCGGCGGCGCTAGGGGCGGCACGGCTGTTCTTGCTGACCGACGTCGCCGGCGTGCTCGACAAGGGTGGCACGCTGCTGACCGACCTCGACCCGCCGCGCATCGCCGAGCTGATGGCCGATGGGACGATTTCCGGCGGGATGATCCCCAAGCTCGACACCTGCACCGCCGCGGTCGAGGGCGGGGTCGATGCCGCCGTCATCCTCGACGGGCGTGTGCCGCACGCGATGCTGATCGAAATATTCACGGCAAGGGGTGCAGGGACGCTGATTAGGCGTTAAGAGCCGCTTGCCAACCCTTTTTCAGCGAGTTTTCCTGTGCTGACGATGCTCATTCAAATCCTTGACATCCTGCTGACCGTGGCCTGGTGGTTCATCATCATTCAGGCGATCTTGTCGTGGCTGATTGCCTTTAACGTCATCAACACCACCAATCCTTTTGTCGCACAAATTTGGATGACGCTCGACCGCATTTGCGAGCCGCTCTACCGTCCCTTCCGCCGCATCATGCCCGATTTCGGTGGGCTTGATCTCACCCCGATGGTGGTTCTGATCATCATCATCATTTTGCAGGGGCCGGTGCTGGGATATCTTTACCGCTTTGCGGCGCTGAATTCGCTCTGATGGCGGCAATGCCGCCTGCCGAGTGCATCGACGGCAAGGCCTTTGCCGCCGACTTGCGTGCGCGCGTCGCGGCAGCCGCAGCGAATTTCACCGCGCACGCCGGGCGTGCCCCCGGCCTTGCTGTCGTCCTAGTCGGCGAAGACCCGGCGAGCCAAGTTTATGTCAAAAGCAAGGGCAAGGCGGTCGCCGAAGCGGGCATGGCGGGGTGGGAGCATCGCCTGCCCGCCGACAGTGATGCCGCGACGTTGCTGACGCTGATCGACAGCCTCAACGCCGACGACGCCGTGGACGGCATCCTCGTCCAGCTACCGCTCCCTGCGCATCTTGATGACAAGGCGGTGCTCGACCGCATCGACCCCGCCAAGGATGTTGACGGTTTCCATATCGTCAACGCCGGCCGTCTCGCCGTCGGCCTGCCCGCGCTGGTGCCTTGCACGCCATTGGGATGCCTGATGTTGCTGAAGGACCGGCTGGGCGACCTGAGCGGGCTGGAAGCCGTCATCATCGGCCGGTCGAACATTGTCGGCAAGCCGATGGCGCAGCTGCTGCTGAACGAAAGCTGCACCGTCACCATCGCGCACAGCCGCACCAAGGACCTGCCGAAAGTGGTGCGCCGCGCCGACATCGTCGTCGCCGCCGTCGGACGGGCGGAAATGGTGCGGCAAAGCTGGATCAAGCCCGGCGCAACCGTAATCGATGTCGGCATCAACCGCGTCCCCGCCGCCGAACCCGGCAAGACGCGGCTGGTCGGCGACGTCGCCTTTGCCGAGGTGGCGGCGATTGCCGGGGCGATCACCCCGGTGCCCGGCGGCATCGGACCAATGACCATCGCCTGCCTGCTGCGCAACACCATCGTCGCCGCGCACCGCCGCGCCAGCTTGCCCGAACCGGAGGGATTATGATGCGCCGAGCTGCCCTGATCGGACTGATCCTGCTGGCGCTGGCCGGGTGCGTCAGCCCGCAGACACGCGCCGAACGCAATCGACCCTTGGCGGCCAACCCCAGCGCCATCATCGCCGCCGAGCTCGCCTTCAATCGGCTGGCGCAGGACAAGGGCATGGTCGCGGCGTTCCGCCAAACCGCGCACAAGGATGCCGTCATGTTCGTGCCGCAGCGCGTGCGCGCGCTTGACTGGCTGAGAACCGGTAACCTCGGTACCGGCATCAGCTGGGCGCCGCACGCGGTGTACGCCAGCTGCGATGGCAGCGCGGGCGCGACCACCGGCGGCTGGACCGGCCCGGGGGGCAGCTTTGGCTATTTCACGACGGTTTGGCTCCGCGAGCGCGACGGCAGCTTCAAATGGGTGCTCGATCACGGTGTGCCGCTGGACGGGAACCCACGCGAGGCCCCCGAATTTATCGAAGGAAAGCAGGCGGCCTGCGGGTCGCGCCCCGCCGTCGGCGTCGAAACCGGGGCAGAGGGCGATGACCTGTCGATTGGGCTGGCCGCCGATCAGACCCTAAGCTGGCGCAGCCTGGTCCGCCGCGACGGTTCGCGCCGGATTACCGTGCGCATGTGGGATGGAAGTGCGATGCAGCCAGTCATCGACGATGACGTCGCGGCAGCAGCGGCAAAATAGGGCGCGCGCCAGATGCTCGACCTTTTCTTCTCGGCCTTTATCACGCTGTTCGTGGTCATCGACCCGCCCGGTTGCGCGCCGATTTACGCCAGCCTGACCCACGGCGCGAGCGCGGCGCAACGGCGCAACATGGCCATCCGCGCGGTCCTAGTCGCGGGCGTCATCCTCGTCATTTTCGCGCTGTTCGGCGAGCAATTGTTGGGCGCGCTGCACATCGAGCTCGACAGTTTCCGCATCGCCGGCGGCATCATGCTGTTCGTCATCGCCATCGATATGGTGTTCGAAAAGCGCACCCAGCGGCGCGAGGAGCGCGCCCAGAAAATCATCGACACCCCCGAGACGGAGGATGTGTCGATTTTCCCGATGGCAATGCCGATGATTGCCGGGCCCGGCTCGATCGCGTCGATCATGCTGCTGGTGTCGC
This sequence comes from uncultured Sphingopyxis sp., assembly GCA_964401155.1. Taxonomy (GTDB): domain Bacteria; phylum Pseudomonadota; class Alphaproteobacteria; order Sphingomonadales; family Sphingomonadaceae; genus Sphingopyxis. The sequence goes on along the minus strand of CAYNXF010000012.1, from coordinate 49,404 downwards.
AGAACGAAGGGCTCGACCGCGCGCTGGTCGTGCTCGGTGCGCTTGGAACCGTGCTGGCGGTCACACTGGCGGCGCTGGTCGCGGCCGGCCCGCTGATGCGCGTGCTGGGGGAAAAGACCGAGGCGGTGATTACCCGCCTGCTGGGTGTTTTGCTCGCTGCATTAGCGGCGCAGTTCGTGATCGACGGTCTGCGGGGAAGTTTTGGATTGGGCTAGGCTTATCAAGCCGTTCGTGTCGAGCGAAGTCGAGACACCCCGAAGGACTGCGCAAGGCCGATGGGCCTCTCGACTTCGCTCGAGGCGAACGGAAAAATAGGAATTACCCAAGCCGCTTTGCCACAGCCGCCTGCAAATCGCTCTGCGCGCGCGGGCCAATTTGCGCGATGATCAGGCCAGCACACACCGCGCCGCTGATCAGGCAGCGTTCCATGCTCTGCCCGCGCGCCAGCCCCGACAGGAAGCCGGCGGCAAACAGATCGCCCGCCCCGGTCGTGTCGACCACGGCATGCACCGGTTCGGCACCGACGATGGTGCGCACGCCATCGGCCACTGCAATTGCCCCATGTTCGCCGCGCGTGACCACTAGCAGCGGCACCAGCGGGGCAATGGCGGCCACCGCCGCCTCGAAATCTTCCGTTTGCGCCAGCGCGCAAATTTCGGTTTCGTTGGCAAAGAGAATGTCGAACAGCCCCTCGGCCAGCAGCGCGCGGAAATCGTCGCCGTGGCGATCGATGATGAAGGCGTCGGACAAGGTGAAGGCGACCTTGCGTCCCGCCCCTCGCGCCACATCGATCGCGCGCCGCATCGCCGCGCGCGACAGTTCGGGATCCCACAGATATCCTTCGAGGTACAGAATCGCCGCGTCGGCAATCATGCCCTCGTCGATCATTTTCTGCTCGAGCAAATGGCTCGCGCCCAGAAAAGTGTTCATCGTGCGCTGGCCATCGGGGGTGACGAGGATCAAACAGCGCGCGGTCGGCGCGCCTGCGCTCAATGGCGGGGTGGTATATTCGACGCCGGTGGCGGTGAGATCGTGGGTGAACACCGCGCCCAGCTGGTCATCGGCGACCTGCCCGATGAAGCCGCAATTGTGCCCCAGCGCGGCCATCCCCGCGAGCGTGTTCGCCGCCGAACCCCCCGACATTTCGACCGCCGGGCCCATCGCCGCATAAAGCCGCTCGGCCTCGCCCGCATCGATCAGCCGCATCGACCCCTTGGTCAGCCCCTCGGCCACAATCAGCGCATCATCGGCACGGGCGATAACATCAACAATGGCGTTGCCGATGGCGACAACGTCGAGGCGGGCGGGGCTGGTCATACGCAGGCAGGCTTTCAAAAGGAATGAGCAGAATTTTTGGTCCGTTCGTGTCGAGCGAAGTCGAGACACCCCGCAGCATCACGCCATGCCGACGGGCCTCTCGACTTCGCTCGAGGCGAACGGAAGTTGGGGGAGGCCCTAAGGTTCGGCAGCAGTTCACGCAAGCCGGTTGCGCAAGTCCGGCCCGCCGTGGCACAGCAGCGCGATGATTTTGCGCGCCTTCACTCTGTCGCTGCGCCAGCTGGGTGATGCGCGCACCTTTCGCCTCGTCGCGGCGGTGGCGGCGCTGTCGTTGCTGGTCTTTGTGCTGCTAGGTGCGGGGCTGTGGGCGTTGCTCGACGGCTGGCTGCTGCCGCGCTGGTTTCCCGAGGCAGAGGGCTTTTCCGCGCTGGTCGCCGCCGGCCTGACAGTCTTGCTGGGCTGGTTCCTGTTCCGGGCGGTGGCAATGGTGGTGATGGGTCTGTTCACCGACGGGATCGTCGAAAGCGTCGAGGAGGACCATTATCCCGCCGCCGCCGCGCGCGCGACGCCCGTCACCTTCGCGCGCGGCGTGCGCATGGGGCTGCGTTCGGCGCGGCGGGCGGTCGGCTGGAATCTGGTCGCGGCGCCCTTTTACCTGCTGCTGCTGGTGACGGGCGTGGGGACATTGGCGCTGGTGCTGATCGTCAATATGCTCGTGCTGGGCCGCGATCTGGAGGCGATGGTGCTGGCGCGCCACCCGGGCATGCCCCCGCTGTCCGCGCGCGACCGCAATCTGATGGGGCTTGCGGCATCGGCGTTGTTCGTCATCCCCGTGGTCAATCTGCTCGCCCCGGTGCTGGGCGCGGCGATGGCGGTGCATCTGCTGCATGGGCGGCAAGCTGGCTAAGCGCCCAGCGGGCGGCCTCCGCCACCACCGGGTCGCTGTCGTAACGCAGCCGTTCCAACGCAGGCACAAACCCCGCATCGCCGCTGTTTCCCGCCGCAATCGCTGCATTGCGCACCATTCGTGCGCGGCCGATGCGCTTGATCGGCGATCCAGCGAACACGGCGCGAAAGCCCGCGTCGTCGAGCGCCAGCAGGTCGGCCAGCGCGGGCGCCGCTAGCTCAGCGCGCGGCAGAAAGGCGCGGTGGCGCGCCGCTGTATCGGCAAATTTGTTCCACGGGCACACCGCCAGACAATCGTCGCAGCCATAAACGCGGTTGCCGATGCCGGCGCGCAGTTCCTCAGGGATCGCCCCCTTATGCTCGATGGTCAAATAGGAAATGCAGCGCCGCGCATCGAGCCGGTAGGGCGCAGGGAAGGCATCCGTCGGGCAGGCGCGCTGGCACGCATCGCACGAACCACAGCGATCGCGCCCCGCCAGCGACGGCGGCAGCGCCAGCGTCGTGTAAATCGCCCCCAGAAACAGCCAGCTGCCATGGTCGCGGCTGACCAGGTTCGTATGCTTACCCTGCCACCCCAGCCCGGCGGCTTCGGCGAGGGGCTTTTCCATCACCGGCGCGGTGTCGACGAACACCTTGACCTGCGCCTCGGGCACCAGCGCCACCAGCTCGCGCGCCACGGCCTTAAGCGCGCGCTTGACCACATCATGATAATCCGCCCCCTGCGCATAAACCGAAATACGCCCGCGGATCGGGACTTCCGCCAGCGCCAGCGGGTCGGTGGCGGGGGCATAGCTCATCCCCAGCATAATCACCGATTGGACCTCGGCCCAAAGCCCCACGGGGCTGCCGCGCTGGTCGGCACGGCTTTCCATCCACAGCATCTCGCCGTGGCAACCATCGGCGAGCCACTGCCGCAACCGCCCCCGCGTCTGCGGTGCGGCATCAGCGGCAGCGATGCCAACGGCGACAAAGCCGTGCGCGCGCGCCGCCGCTTCCACCCGTGCGACCAGCGCGTCGGACGCTGGCAGAGGCGCTGGCATTAACTTCGCTGTCATTCCTGCCCTTTAAGCCCCTCTTTTCCCGTTCGTGTCGAGCGAAGTCGAGACACCCATCGGCATCGTGACATTCCGATGGGCCTCTCGACTTCGCTCGAGGCGAGCGGCTAAAGGGAATGGCACTTTTGCCGCGATCAGGAAACGCAGTTTGTCCGAAATCGTCGTCGAGGCCGACAGCCTCATCAAAATCTATGGCGATCATGTCGCGGTGAATGGCGTCAGCCTGGCGGTTGCGCAGGGCAGCATTTACGGCGTGCTCGGCCCCAACGGCGCGGGCAAGACAACCACGCTGCGCATGCTTTTGGGAATCATCGACCCCGATGGCGGCACCCGCCGGCTGTTCGGCAACCCGCGCCCCGCCAGCGTGCGCGGGCGCATCGGCTATTTGCCCGAAGAGCGCGGCCTGTATCCGGGCATGAAAACCACCGAGGCGATCGCCTTCATGGGCGCACTGCGCGGGCTCGACTGGACCGAGGGGCGGCGTCGCGGCGCGGCAATGATGGAGGAACTGGGCCTTGCCCGCGTCGTCAATGCCAAAATCCGTAAGCTGTCCAAGGGCATGGCGCAGATGGTCCAGCTGATCGGGGCGATTGTGCACCAGCCCGAGCTGATCGTCCTCGACGAGCCCTTTTCGGGGCTCGACCCGGTGAATCAGGAACGGCTGGAAGCGCTCGTCCACCGCGAACGCGCGCGCGGCGCGACGGTGCTTTTCTCCACTCATGTCATGGCGCACGCCGAGCGCCTCTGCGACCGGCTCGCCATTATCGCGCGCTCGGAGCGCCGCTTCGAAGGGACGGTCGATGATGCGCGCGCGCTGCTCCCGATGCAGGTGCGCTATACCCCGCGCGATGGCGCCGATCCGGCGGCCGTTGCGGCGATGCTACCCGCAGACGCGCAGCCGGTGCACAACCAATGGCGCTTTGCCATCGCCGCCGAAGCGGTCGAACCCTTGCTCGTGCGGCTGACGAGCAGCGGGCTGGGCGTCGCGGGCCTCGCCATCGCGCGGCCGGCGCTGCACGATGCCTTTGTCCATATCGTGCGGCAGTGCGAGCCCGATTATGTTGCTGAGAGCGACGACCCAGCGGAGGAAGCAGCATGAACGCCTTTCTGCGCACCATGTTCGTCATCGCACGGCGCGATTTCCTGTCGATTGTCGCGACGCCGACCTTTCTGCTCTTCCTGCTGGCGCCGCTGTTCATGCTGGCCATGGGGCTGGTCGGCGGGGCGGGCGCGGCGGGCCTTGCCGATGCCAACCGCGCCACGGGGCGCATTGTCGTGCTCGCGGCCGAGGACAATGTCGCCGTGCTGCGCGACACCGATGCGCGGCTGCGCAGTGCCACGGGGCGCTTTGCCGCGCCCATGCTTGAGGTGCGCAGCGTCGATCAGACCCCCGATGCCGCCGCCATCCGCGCCGTATTTGCCGAAAGCGGCAGCGATACGCTGGCGGTAATGGCGGGGCCGCTGGGCAATCCGGAAATCTGGGAGCGCGAGCGCGGTGCGCTGTCCGGACGCTACCTCGCGCTGCTGGCGGAGCAGGCGCTCACGGCGCGCGATCTGGGGGCCAACGCACCGCGCAGCATCGCCACCTTTGCGCAGCTCGGCACCAGCGGGCCCAGCAATGCGCTGCGCCAGACCTTGGGCTTTGGCGCGGTGTTCGTGCTGTTTTTCCTGACACTGCTGCTCGCCGGGCAGACGGTCAGCAGCCTTGCCGAGGAAAAGAGCAACAAGGTCATCGAGATCCTCGCGGCCGCTGCCCCGCTCGAAGCCGTGTTCGTCGGCAAGCTGATCGGCTTTCTGGGCGTCGCGCTCTTGTTCATCAGCTTCTGGGTCGGGCTCGGCGCGGTCGCCGCGCTGGTCGCGGCGGGCACTATGGCGGCCCCCGCCGCCGCCAACGCTAATGCCGCCGCCGCTTTGCTCGCCGCCGCGCCCGCCACTGGCTGGGGCTTTTTCATTGCCATCGGCTTTGCCTATTTCGTGCTCGCCTTCCTGCTGCTTGGCGCGATTTTCTTGGGCGTCGGGTCGCAAGCCGCGACCGTGCGCGAAATCCAGATGCTGTCGCTGCCCATCACCATTTTCCAGGTTGGCATGTTCGGGCTTGCTTCGGCGGCGTCGAGCACGCCGGGCAGCCCGCTCGCGCGCTTCGCCGAGGCCTTTCCCTTCTCCTCGCCCTTCGCGATGGCGGCGCGGGCCGCGACCGACCCCGACCGGACGATCCATTTTGCCGCACTCGGCTGGCAGATGCTGTGGCTGACGATTGTGGTGTGGCTTGCCGCGCGCTTGTTCCGCTCGGGCGTGCTCAGCGGGCGCAACTGGTCGCCGTGGCGACGGGCGCGGCGTTGACATCGCTGTAAATAGTGGCATTCTGCAACCGAATTTCCGCACCGACGGAAAATTGCGCAAGGAACTCCCGATCATGGCCACACAAATTCGCTTGGCGCCCGAAATTCCACACCCCAATGACGTGTCCCGCGCCGAAATCTGGGCCGAGGATCGCTGGCAGGAACCCTTCCGCCGCATGCGCGCCGAAGCGCCAATCAATTACTGTCCCGAATCCAAATTCGGTCCCTATTGGTCCATCACGACCTACAAGCCGATCCAGCATATCGAGGCGCTGCCCAAGATTTTCTCTTCCTCATGGGAATATGGCGGCATCGTGGTGGCGGGGCAGCGCGTCCAGGACCTGCCCGAAGGCGCGATCCCCATGCCGATGTTCATCGCCATGGACCCGCCGCAGCACACGGCGCAGCGCCGCACCGTCGCGCCTGCTTTTGGCCCCAGCGAAACCGAGCGGCTGCGCGCCGACACCATCGCGCGCACCAGCAAGGTCATCGACAGCCTGCCGGTTGGCCAGCCGTTCGATTGGGTCGAGAAATTGTCGATCGAACTGACCACGCAGATGCTGGCCATATTGTTCGATTTTCCGTGGGAGGACCGCCACAAGCTGACCTATTGGTCGGATGAGCTGGGCGATATCGAAAATGGCGACACGCTCGAACAGCGCCAGGCGCGGCTTGCGACCGCCTTTGAAATGGGCGCAGCGTTCAAACAATTGTGGGACCGCAAGGCCGCCAACCCCGGCCAGCACGACCTTATCTCGATCATGCTCCAGTCCGACGCGATGAAGGAAATGAGCGAGCAGGAATTTATGGGGAACCTCATCCTCCTGATCGTCGGCGGCAATGATACGACGCGCAATAGCATGTCGGCCTATGCCTATGGCCTGTCGCAATTCCCCGAAGAGCGCGCCAAGCTGGAAGCGAACCACGACCCCGAGTTGGCGGTCAATGCGATGCACGAGATTATCCGCTGGCAAACCCCGCTGGCGCACATGCGCCGTACCGCGACCGAGGATGCCGAGGTCGAGGGCCAGCTGATCCGCAAAGGCGACAATGTGGTGCTGTGGTATGCTTCGGCCAACCGCGATGAAAACGTGTTTCCCGATGGCGATCGCATCATCGTCGACCGCGCCAACGCCCGCCGCCATTTGGCTTTTGGCTATGGTATCCACCGCTGCGTCGGCGCGCGCGTCGCCGAACTCCAGCTGACCGCGCTGATTTCCGAAATGCAAAAGCGCCGTTTGCGCGTAAATGTCCTCGAAGAACCCACGCGCGTCCCCGCCAGCTTCGTCCACGGCTATAAAAAGATGATGGTCGAGCTGGAGCGATATTGATCGGGTGAAACCAAAGTCCGCCCCGCCCCGTATATAGCGGCATGCACCGACGCACATTCTTCTCCGCCGCGCTGCTCGCCGGATCGACCGCGCTCATCGCCCCGCAACTGCTCGCTGCCCCGCGCCCCAAGGGGCAGAGCGGCTGGCAATTGACCGAAGCCGAATGGAAAAAACGGCTGACGCCGCAGCAATATTATGTGCTGCGCCAGGCCGGGACCGAACGCCCCTTCAGCCACCCGCTCGACCGGGAAAAGCGCAGGGGCACATTCGCCTGTGCAGGCTGCAAACTGCCGCTGTTCGCCAGTAGCACCAAATTTGACAGCGGCACTGGCTGGCCCAGCTTTTATGCACCGCTCGCGGGTGCCGTCGGCACCATGACCGATTACGACATCGGCTATCCGCGCACCGAGGTGCATTGCAAGCGCTGCGGCGGGCATTTGGGGCATGTCTTTGACGACGGCCCCAAACCGACCGGCAAACGTTACTGCATGAATGGTGCGGCGATGGTCTTCATTGGGGGTTAGACGGGGCGGCAGCGCTGACCCGAAAAACCTGCAGCGGACCGCGTCCGAGTTCGGGCACCGGTGCTAACCAGCCCGGAATATCGCCGCGACCCAAAGCAGCCGCCAGCCCCTGCGGCGCGATACGCTGCAAATGCTGATAGTCGCTGAGGTTGCGGCAGACCATCACATAGCTGGCACCGGTTTTTCGCACCATCACTTCAGCCGCATCCGGCTGCTCCATGAAGGTGGCGAGCACCTGGTGAATGGCCTTGTGATTGCGGTGATGCCCGGTTGCAATCACGCTATGCGGCGTGGCGACGAGGAGCGCCGGTGCCATATCCAGCGGCGTGAACAAAGTGGCGGCCGGAAGTGCGGCCACGGGCGCCACTGCACGCGGGGTCAGGCAGGAGGCGGGTACATCGGTCGTCGCATCGCCCGCCACCATGTTCATCACCAAACTGCCCAGTGCTGCAACGCTGATCGGAAACAGCAGCACCGTCGCCGCCGTCGCCGGAATGCGCAGCAGTGCCGACGGCACAGCGCGCGCGCGGCGCAGGAACAGCAGAACCGGCAGCGCAAAAGCCGGGACCAGATAAGCATGCGTCACCGCCGTGGTCCGCAGCACCAGCAGCGACAGAATGAAGCTCGCCGCCGCCACCACCGCCAGGCGGCGCCACTGCGCGGCCCAAGGCTGTATTTCCGGGCGGCCCAGCGTCCAAGCCAGCGCCATCAGCCCCGCCAGCGAAGGCAGGCCGAACACGCCCATCGCCATGGCCGACTGCTCCCAAATCGGGTGCCCTTCGCCAATCCCTTCATACCATTGTTCGCGCACCAGCGGGCTTAATTCGCCGAACGGCCCGGCAAGGCAGGCCGGACCGGCCAAGACAAAGGCCGCCGCGCCCAGCGCCCCGGCCAGCGCCAGCACCGCGATTCGCCGTTGCCAGCTGGATTGCCATGCCGGCACGCGCAGCAGCGCCACAATCGCCAGTCCCGTCATCGCCGCGCCGGCCAGATAGGGCCGCGAAAAGGCGTCGCAATAAACGCCGGCAACCGCGTCCGTCCCGCGCATCACCCAAACCCACAGCGGCGCGATCAGTGCAAGGCCCAGCGCAAAGCCGGTCAGCCGCGGCGCTTCGCGCGGGTCGCGCACCCATTCCCACGCATAAAGCGCGCCGAACATCACCAGATAGGGCAGGCCTTCGAGCGATATTTCGAGGTGCAGTGCGATGACCAGCGCGGCAAGCAACCCGCGCATCAGGCTCGCAGGCCCTAGCGCCAGCCACAACATCGCCAGCGACAGCAGCAATTGCCAATTATGATGGTCGATCCGCAGCGGCGTGAAATAATGCAGAAAGGTGGCGGTCGTCGCGGTGATGATCAGGCCGCAGTGGACAAAGGCACGGTCGCCCAGCCGCCCCAATATGCGGCCCATCAACCACAAGAGCAGGAACAGCAGGATCAAGGGATAGAGCGCGGCGGCCCAGCGTTCGGCGCTGTCACCCAGCAGCGGCTGGAGCAGCAGGATCAGCCCCGCCAGCTGGACATCGATAAAGCGCGACCAATGAATGTCGCCGCCACCGCCGGCAGGATTGATGCGATACTGCAGATGATCATACCAGGGCTGCCCGGCCAGCAGGTCGCGCACCTGCACCAGCCGCAGCGCATCGTCGGGGTCGCCCATCGCCAGCTGCATAATGGCTTGCCAATGGGTTGCCAGCATTACGGCCGCCAAGAGCCCCCACAGCACCAAGAGCAGCGCCGTAGCGGCGGTGCGGGGCGGCGATGTCAGCGATAACGGCATGAGCGCGCAGTCGCTATCATGCGCGGAACGAAAAGACGATATGCTTGCGCAGCCAATAATTGGCGAGGAAGCTCACCGCGATGGCCGGCAGTTTCGCCAGCCGCGGGTCAAGTCCCGCCAGATCGCCCAGCGACACAATCATCACCGTCAGGCTGAGGCCGACAAAGGCTGACATCAGGAACAGCCCCTTCTGGCGCCAGCGGCCCAGGCCGTCCGGTGCTGCGCCGTCGGCAAAAACCAGCCGCGACGAAATCAGCCAATGCACCAATATCCCGGTCGAATAGCTGATCGCCGAGGCCGCCGGTGCCGGCGTGCCGCCCGCCAGCATGGCCCACAGCAGCGCCATATCGACCATCAACGCGACCAGACTGGCGGCAAAATAGCGCAGGAAAGTGACCGACGGCAGCCGGTTGCGGATGAAATCGGGCACGGCGGCGACCCTTATGCCGCTTTGGCGATGCGTTGCGGCACCTCGCGTACCGATGCCAGCGCGGCCTGTTCGCCCTCGGTCCCGCTTTCATGATATTCGGCATCCTCGTTGACGCCCCAGATGTCATAGACGCGCGCGCCTGCCTCGATATTGCGCGCGGTCAGCATGGCGGTCATCATCGCATGATCCTGGTTGTTATAGCGGTGCATGCCGTTGCGGCCGACCAGGTGCAGCGTCGGATATTTTTCTTCCAGTTCGGCACGCATCGTTTCGACATTGGCGGCATAATCATCGTCATAGACCGGATAGGCCTTTTCCTGCCGGACCACCGCACCGCCGACGACATGGTCGGGATTGCATAGGCCGAGGATGGCCATCTCGCGCTTCGCCAGCTCGATCAATTTCTCGTCGCTCGATACCCACAGCCCGTCGCCTTCAAAGCAGAAATATTCGAGGCCGACGCAGGCGATGTCGGGATCGGGCACCATTTCGGGCGACCAGCTGCGGAAATTCTGAACGCGGCCGACCTTCACCTTGCTGTCGTGGATATAGATCCAGTTATCGGGGAACAGGTCGGGCGATTTGATCATCAGTGCGACGGTCAGGAAATCGCGGTACTTCAGCTGCGGCGCAGCCGTAAAGGCGCAATCGGGCAGCGGATGGATCCGCGCCGCCAGTTCGCGCATCGGCGCCGAACTGATGACATGTTCGGCATCGATAACGACATCGCCATCGGCACCGGTTGCCGTCAGCCGCCAGCGCCCCGTGGTCTGGTCCTGCGCCAACTGCTTGAAGCTATGGCCCATCAAAACCTGGTTGCCGCCGGCGACAACCTTGTCGCGCGCCGCATCCCACATCATCCCCGGCCCCTGCCGCGGATAGCGGAAGGTTTCGAGCAGGGTTTTGGTCTCCATCCCGTCGTTGGGCTTTTTGTTGAGGCCCAGGCTGCGCTTCAGGCCGTCGAGTACCGCCGCACCCAGGCTCAGCCCCTTGATGCGCTGCGCCGCCCAGTCGGCCGACATGGTGTCGCACGGCATGCCCCACACCTTTTCGGTATAGGTTTTGAAAAAGATGGAATAAAGTTTCCAGCCGAACTGGTTGACGGTCCAGTCTTCAAAGCTGCGGACATTTTTGTTCGGGAAGGCCTTGGCCTTGACATAGCTTGCCATGCACAACGTCGAACGGACAATGCCGAGGTTGAACAGCGCCTCGAACGCGCGCAGCGGATAGCTGTAAAATTTACCCTCATAATAGATGCGGCTCATCCGCGGCCGCTGGATGAAATCGTCGGGCAGGATCTCGTTCCACAGGTCGACGACCTCCTGGCTTTTCGAGAAGAAACGGTGGCCGCCGATGTCAAAGCGAAAGCCTTCGTGCTCGACGGTGCGGCTGATGCCGCCGACATAAACAGCATCCTTTTCAATCACGGTCACGCTTTTGCCCGCTTTGGTCAGCAGATAGGCGGCGGTCAGCCCCGCCGGTCCCGCCCCGATGATCGCCACATCCGCGCTGCTTGCCGAATTGGTCACGTTGATAACCCCTTGGTTTGGTTGGTCCGTCATCTATTTTGCGCGCGCGGCGCACCGCTGCAGCACCCTCTGTCAACCATCGTGGCTAATTAAAGGTTAATGCTGCTGCGCTTGTCGCCGCGCTTGTCGCTGCCGGGGACACCTCCGGCGGTCCGCGCGCACTCGTGTCGGCGGTCGGCGGGGGATCAACCGCTGTCTCTGCCGCCTCCGCCAGTGGCGGCGCGCGGCTCGGTAATGTCAGTGTGCCGAGCCGCGCACGTGGCTGGCTGGGGCCGGGCGTCGCCGCGACCGAAAATCCGGGATCAACCTGCACCGCCTGCGCCGAGGCAGGGGCGATGCGCACGGTATAGCGGCCGTAGGCGACGCCTTCGAACAGGAAATAGCCGTCAAATTCGCTGAGCGTGGTCGCGCGGACATTGCCCTCGGCATCGACGAGTTCGAGGGCCACGCCCTCCAGCGCGGTGCCGCTCGACCGCACCAGCTTGCCATCGACATCGCCCGCCGCCACCAGCGGCAGCGCCACCAGCGTTGCCACACCGGGTCGCGGCGTCACGACTTTGCCGGGCAGGGCTGGCTGGACATAGGGATCGGGCAGGCTGGCGGCATCGATGCCGATCAATACGGCACGGAAGGGTTCGAGGCCGTCGATCATCGCGCGCCCGTCCTTGTCGGTGGCGGCGTCGACAAAGCTGCTCCCGGCGGTTAACTCGACCCCCGGCATCACCGGCTCATCGTCCTGGCGGACGCCGTCAGCGTTGCGGTCCTGCCACACCAGCGCTTCGACCTGGCCGCCGGTGGCGAGACGCTTGCTTGACGCACGCACGCCGCCGCCGGGCTTCGGCCCCAGGCTGAAAGCAACCGCCAGCGAAGCCGCCAGCGACCCGTCGCTGGCCACTTCCCCGCCGGCGGTCACCTCAAAGGCCTTGAAGCGCCGGGTGTAGCCCAGCCCGGCGCGTGCCCGGTCGAGCCCGCCATCATAGCCCAGCTCGGCGCGCCATTCGGCGTTCTTGCCCGCTGCCCATTCGCCAATCATGCCAAAGCGCGTGTCGGACTGCTGCCCCGACAACGCGAATTGCGCCTCGCCGCGCAAGCGGAGGCGCCCGATACTGGCATTGGCGAGCAGACGCGCGGTGACCTGATCGGGCGGATCGGGCCCGAAGGGCGAATTGCTGCGCGACCAGTCGATCTGGCCAGTCAGGTTGATGCGGCGAAAGCCGACCGACGCGCGCGCGGTGGCCTCGACGCTGTTGACGCCAGAGGTACGGGTGACGTGACGCAAGTCGAAGTGCAGCGGCAAAATGGTTTGCCCCAACCGCACCGATTGATCGACGCCAATCGAATAACTGCCGCTAATGCCCTTGATCAGCCGGTCAGACACAAAGCCGCCAAAGCCGCGTTGCGCCTCGGCACGAACATAGGTGTCACCAAACGCCGCCAGCCAGTTGGCGCGCAGCGCGCTGCCCCCGCGCGAAGACAAAGCTCCGGCCAGCTCGAGCAAGGTCGGCCCCAGCGCGCGGCGCACCGCAACCTCGCCATAATGGCGCCGGACATTTTCAATCAGCAGGCTGTGGCCATAGACCGCGAGCGAGGTGCGCGTATCGATGCCGCGTTCGATGCCCAAAGTACCGCGCCAGCCGCGGCGGAACGGGCCGCGCTCGTTGGCGAGGTTGATAAGGTCGGTGTCCTCTTCGGCAATCCCCGCCCAATACCAGGTCTGGCGCGGCGGGATGGAATCCATCCCGACCTGCAATTGTTTGATTTCGCGCCGGACCTGCCCCTGCGGCCCATAAAGGACAATTTCGAACCGGTTGCTGCCATAGAGCAGCTGGACGTCGAGAAATTCATAGCGCCCCGCCGCGTTGGGCGTGGCAAAGGCCAACAGTTGGCCGTTGCGGTAAAGCTCGGCGTCCCAGCCGGCGGGCAAATCACCGCGGAAGTCGGTGCGGTCAAAGCTTTCGGGGCGCTCGATCGGCCGGTTGGTGACGACCGCGCCGCGCCCGACGCTGCTTTGCGACACCAGCCCCGTGGCAAGCAGCGCCACATCGCCCAGCGCATAGTGGGTCGCGTGCATCGGGCCGAGCAGCTGCCCGGTCGGATCGGACCGATAGGCGCGTAGCCGCAGGCTTTCGGGCAGACCGTTTTCATCCGACGACAGCCGCGCATCAAAACTGTGGCGCAGCAGCTCGCCCGATCCGAAAATCTCGTAGCGCGCCGCCAGATTGCTGCCGCCGCGCTGATCGTTCACCCACGCCAGGCTTGCGGCAACATCGACCGATGGCAATTGCCACATTTTATAGGGGCGCGTTGCTGCCGGCAGCTTGGCAAGGTCAAAGCTTTGCGCCGGACGAATCCCTGCCGCCCGCGCGCGGCGCTCGGCGGCGAGCTGAAAGGGCAGTTTTTCCTTGGTGTCGAGGCGCAGCACCGCGTTGGACTGATCGACCACCAGCGGCACTTCCAGCCACGCCGACAGGCTTGTCACCTGCACGCACCAGCCTTCGGGGGTGTCGCGGATCGTTGTGGCGCCCAGCGTCATGCTGCGGCTGCCGATGCGGACGGTCCCGGCATCGCGGTCGATGGCCAGCGTGCGGCGCTCGTCAAACAGCCAGCCCGTTGCGCGGCGCAACTTTTTATCGATGCGCACCGCTAGATCGAGCCCGATGACCATGTCGGCCAGATCGACGCACATCCCTTCGGGCGTTTGATAGCCGCGCACGCCTTCGCCCAACCGATATTGGCCCGAGCGCAGGTCGAACAGCCACTGGTCGTCCTGATTGGCCTGCCAGTCGTCATGTCCGGGCGGCGCCGGCTTTGGCGCCGCCTCAACCGCCGCCGCGCCGAACGGCCGCATGCCGATCAGCGCGATCGCCGCGAAGCCAGTAAAATGGCCCCAGTTCAAGAGATTGGGTTCAGCCATGGGCGCGCGGCCTGGCCGGTATCGGGCCCGTCCCTATTCCACTGACAGGCTGGCTTCGGCGATGGTACCACCGCCCAGTTCGCGGTCTTCGGTATAGCGGATGCGCACCGGACCTTTCAGCGCGGCGGCAACGGCGGGCGGCACCGGAATGGCGACGCGGCGGTCGGTCACCTCGGGATAGACGGCGATGCCACGCGCCAGGAACAGCGGATCCTTCACCCCCGGGCGCGTCACTTCAATATCGCCATAGACCGAGCGGTTGCCGCTGCGCGCCAGATCAAAGGTGAAATGCGGCTGGCCATCTTCATCGCCGATCCACGCCTTGCCGATCTGGGCGGTGGCCGACAGCTCGCCGACGCGGACGATGATCGGGATGGTGATGCCGTAAATCGGGGTTAGCGCGATATTGACCCCGCCCGCTGCGCCGCTGGCTGGTGCCGTTGCGGCAACGGTGTCGGGAATGGCGCGGAACAACATGTGCGCGCGATATTCGCCCGGTGCGATGCCCTCAGGCAGCCGTACGCCGACGCGGATCACCTGCGGCTGGTTCGGCGGCAAAGTGACGCGGCGCGGCGAAAAGCTGATCATGTCGAGCGCCGCGCGCTCGGCGGCATTGGCGTCTGTTTCCTCTATTTCCAGCAGCCCGCCCTCGCCCGTCATGCGCTTCACCTCCAGGCTGATGCGATAGGTGGCGGGCGCGCTGCCGATATTGTTGAGCACCACTTCGGTGCCGCGCGACCCGTCGAGCACCACGCGCGTCGGCGCAACCAGCAGGTCGCCCGCAGCATGGCTGGGCGCATTGGGCAGCAGCAATGCCAGTGCGGCGATCATCGGGGCAAACAGGCGGCGGTTCATGGTCATTCTCCGGCAAGGACGCCGGGGCCCATTGTCCGCCCCCGCGTATAGCCGCACGGATTGCCGCCTTATGGTTGATATTTTGCTAAGCATGTTTCCGGGTAAGCCGGTTAACCCAAAAGCAAAGGGAGCCACCGGCACCCGCCAATGACTCCCCGTTGCTGTTCTGGTTTGTACGAACCGGCTGAAAGGCCAATTAGTACAAGGATTTACTGATAGTCGGCGGTGACGTTGAAGGTGCCGGCATAGTCGCCCGACGTCTGGTTCGCACCCACGCTCAGCGTGCCGCCAACCTGGAAGCTGCCACCGACGGTGCCCGGGCCCGCGGTCAGCGTGACCGAGTTGGTCGAATAGTCGAGCGTCGCGGTCATCGTGCCGCCCAGCGAACCGTTCAGGGTCACGCTGTTGTCGCCGCCGACGAGCACGACCGCGCCATTGGTGCCTTGCAGGTCGAAATTGGCGGCGGTGGTGGTGCCGGTGCAGACCAGCGTCGGGCCACAGGTGGCAACGCCGGCCACCGATACGGCCACGGTCGAAGCCGTCGCGCCGCTGATGATCGTCGCGAACTGCAGATCGCTGGTGTTGGTCAGCGTCAGCTGACGCAGAATGCGGGCGCGGGCATCACCCGTCGCGGTCGCGGCCTGCGCGGTGCCGACGGTCAGAGCCGCCGCTGCAACCGCTGCGCCGATCATGGCGCGCTTGAAATTCATTTTGCCCATCGGATTTGGTCCCTTGCGAAAAAGTTGGCGAATGGAAATCCCACCCCATTCGAAGGCCCCTTTACCCCTGAAGTGGTTCCATTTTTGCAAGCGAGCGTAGTTAACATCGGCTTACCAGCGGCATCGCACTTCCGCACAAAGATGTTCTATTTCATAGGGTAAGCCAAAAGCACCGATGGCGGCGCGACCGTTGTGTCGCTTGCCAGATCCTGCACCGGACCCGATTTTGCACCGATTCGGACCGGCGCCCGCCTGCGCCCGATCAGATCGATTCGCCGCTCAGCCGCTGGCAGATCATGTCGAGCTGGTCGAGCGTGGCAAAGCGCAGCGTCAGCGCACCGGCCCCCGCGCCCTTATACTGGATTGCCACCGCCACACCCAGCAGCTCGGCCAGATGGCGCTCGACCGCGGCGATATCGGCGTCGTGCGCGCGCGGCAGCACTTTGGCCCCGCCCTTCATGCTCTTGGTCTCGATCCGCCGCGCCAGCGCCTCGACCGCGCGCACCGACAATCCTTCGCGCACCGCCTGCTGCGCCAGCCCAATGGCATCATGATGGCCGATCAGAGCGCGCGCATGCCCCATCGACAAGGCGCCTTCAACCACCAGCTGCTGCACCTCCTCGGGCAGATCGAGCAAGCGCAGCAGATTGGCGACATGGCTGCGCGATTTGCCGACCAGCTTGGCCAGCGCCTCCTGCCCATGGCCGAAATCGGCGATCAGGCGGCGATAGGCGAGCGCTTCTTCGATCGCGTTCAAATCCTGCCGCTGGATATTTTCAACGAGCGCAATCTCATAGGTTGCGCCATCATCCAGCCGCCGCACCAACGCCGGGATATCGTGCAGGCCCACGCGCTGCGCCGCGCGCCAGCGCCGTTCGCCCGCGACCAGCTGATAGCCATTGCCGTCGGGCGCAGGACGCACAATCACCGGCTGCAACAGCCCGCGCAGCCGGATCGAATCGGCCAGTTCGGCAATCGCGGCCTCGGCAAAATGGCGGCGCGGCTGGCCGGGCAGCGGGTGGATGGCGGCAACCGCGATGCGCGCGACGCCGCGCTCTTCGCTGGCAGCCGCGCCAGCAGGGGCCATCCCCGCCGGGTCGACGCGCACCTCGCCCAGTGCATCGCCGAGCAGCGCGTTCAGCCCGCGTCCCAAGCCGGTCGGGCGCTTGCGCGGCGCCTCTACTTCCGATTTTTCGTTATATTTTTCCGACATTTAAGCCGCCTTTCGCAGGTCCGGCAAACGGCCGATGACCTCGCGGGCGAGCGCGATATAGGCCTCGGATCCCGGGCAGCGATGGTCATAGATGAGCGCCGGAAGCCCGTGGCTTGGCGCCTCGGACAGCCGCACATTGCGCGGGATCACCGTTGAAAAGACGATCGGTCCCAGACAGGCGCGGACATCGTCGGCCACCTGGTCGGTCAGCCGGTTGCGCCGGTCGAACATGGTCAGCGCCACGCCCAGGATCGACAATCCGGGATTGAACCGCCCGCGAATCCGCTCCACGGTGGTCAGCAGCTGTCCCAGCCCCTCAAGCGCGAAAAATTCGCACTGCATCGGCACGACGAGCATTTCGGCAGCAATCATCGCGTTCAGCGTCAGCATCCCCAGCGAGGGCGGGCAATCAATCAGACAAATATCCCATTGCGCCGCCTCAGCGCCTGCGAGCGCGGCACGCAGCCGATGCAGCCGGTCCTGAAACTCGACCAGCTCGATTTCGGCACCCGATAGATCGACCGTCGCGGGAACGATGGCGAGCCGCGGTACCGCTGTCGGCACAATCGCTTCGGCCAGCGTCACATCGCCGCGCAGCAATTCATAGGACGAAGCATGGCGCTGCGCCTGCCGGATGCCCAGCCCGGTCGAAGCATTGCCCTGCGGATCGAGGTCGATAATCAGCGTGCGCCAGCCCGATGCGGCCAGCGCGGTGGCAAGGTTGATGGCGGTGGTGGTTTTGCCCACGCCGCCCTTCTGATTGGCTATCGCAATGCGAATCATCTGCTTTTCCGCCGTTCCTGCACGGTGCCGGTGCCGACGATGATGCCGCTGGCGGCGTCGGTCAGGCTCTGTTCCACGTGGAACAGCTTGTGCCACGCCGGAGTCAGCAGCGCCAGTTCCTTTGCGGCATTTTGTCCCTTCGGCAGCAACCAGCGCGTCGTGGCTGTGGAAAAGCGGGCTGATAAGTCGATCAGACGCGGCAGCGGCGCAAAGGCGCGCGCACTGATCGTCGCTGCGGCAGTGGTTGCCACCCGCTCCAGCCGCAAAGGTTGCACCGTCACGCGCCGGGCCAAATCCAGCGCGTCAATCACATCACCCAGAAAACGGCAGCGCAGTGCGCGCGATTCGACTAGCCACACCGGGCGCTCGGTCAAGATCGCCGCGACCAGCCCGGGCAGCCCGGGCCCGCTGCCCAGATCGAGCCACGGCCCGTCCCCGTCGCGCCGGTCGTGCACCAGCAACTGCGCGCTGTCGGCAATGTGCCGCACCCACAGCGCGGGAATGGTCGAGGCGGCGAGCAGATTTTGCTTGGCATTGGCCGCGACCAGCATGGCTGCGTAACGCTCGAGCTGTTGCCACTGCGCCGGGCTTGGCTGCAGCACCGCTTCGATCCAGCTGCGCGCTTCGGCCTCGCTGGCGATCATGCGGCCGACCGCCGACTGTGTACCAAAATTGCTGTCAACGCCGCGGGGGTAACGCCAGCAATGCGGCCTGCCTGCCCCAATGTTTCGGGGCGCGCCCGGCTCAGCCGCTCGACCATTTCGTTCGAAAGTCCACCGATGGCGCGATAATCGAGCGCCGGATCGAGCAATATCGCTTCGTTCGCGGCCAGCGCGCGCAGCTCGGCGTCGTGCCGCGCGACATAGGGGGCGTAGCGCCCGTCCTCGGCCACTTCGGCAACGATATCCGCCGGAATCTCTGCCAATTCAGGGATGATCGCGGCCAGATCGGCCACCTTCGCCCCGCTTCCCACCAAATCGCCGCGCGCCCGCGCCAGCCCATCGGCGGGCCACGGCGCGCCGCTCGCCGCATGGTCATCGCGCGTCGCGGGGGCTGCCAACAGCGCCTCAACCTGTCCACGCTGCGCCATCCGCGCAGCAAAGCTGGCCGCCACTTCTTCACCCACCAGCCCGATCGCTATGCCGCGCGGGGTCAGCCGCGTTGCGGCGTTGTCGGCGCGCAACCGCAACCGATATTCGGCGCGTGCGGTGAGCATGCGATAGGGCTCGGTCACCCCCTGCAGCACCAGATCGTCGACCATCACGCCGATATAACTCTCACTTCGCTCGAGGATGAAGGGGTCGCGACCCTGCGCGGCCAACGCCGCATTCGCGCCCGCCACCAGTCCCTGCGCGGCGGCCTCCTCATATCCCGTCGTACCGTTGATCTGGCCGGCGCAATAAAGGCCGGCAATGGCGCGCAACTGCAGCGTCCGGTCAAGCGCGCGCGGGTCGATATGGTCATATTCGACCGCATAGCCGGGCACGACCATCTCGACGCGCTCCAGCCCGTCCATCGTGCGCAGCATGGCCAGCTGAACATCGGCAGGCAGCGAGGTGGAAATGCCGTTAGGATAGACCAGATACGTGTCGAGCCCCTCGGGCTCCAAAAACACCTGATGCCCGTCGCGGTCGGCAAAGCGGTGAATCTTGTCCTCGATCGACGGACAATAGCGCGGGCCGACCGCACCAATCGCTCCGGAGAACAGCGGCGAGCGGTGCAAATTGTCGGCAATAATCGCGTGACTGCGCGCGTTGGTGCGGGTGATCGCACAGAAAATCTGCGGGACGGTGCGGCGATTGTTCCACGTGGAAAAGGTCCAGCCGTCATCATCCGACGGCTGTTCTTCGAGCGCGGCCCAGTCGATCGTCCGTCCGTCGAGACGCGGCGGCGTGCCGGTCTTGAGCCGCGCCATCGGCAGGTTGGCACCGCGCAGCTGCGCTGCCAGCAAGTGCGCGCCAGCCTCACCAATGCGCCCGCCGACCATCCGCTCTTCGCCGCGGAACATTGTCCCGCCCAGGAAAGTACCGGTGGCCAAGACCACAGCCGGCGCGTGCAGAACGGTGCCATCCGCCAGTACCAGTCCCGCAACCCGGCTGTCACCATCCTTCAGGCACAGCGCCGCCGCCTCGCCCGCGACGACGCGGATGTCCGGCGCGGCGGCCAACTGCCGCTGGATGTCGCGGCGGTAAAGATTGCGGTCGGCCTGGATGCGGGGTCCGCGCACCGCCGCGCCCTTGGACGCATTGAGCATGCGGTAATGGATCGCCGCTGCATCGGCCGCGCGCGCCATCCAGCCGCCCAGCGCGTCAACCTCGCGCACCAGATGCCCCTTGCCTAGCCCGCCAATCGCCGGATTGCACGACATCGTGCCGATCAGCGCCGGATCGAAGCTGACCAGCGCCACGCGCGCGCCGAGCCGCGCCGCAGCCGCCGCAGCCTCGGTCCCGGCATGCCCACCGCCAACGACGATGACATCAAAAAGATTGCTGCTGTCCATGATTGGCGCGGCGCATAGCGCAAAGACACGCCCAAATCCACCTCCCGCACGCGCGGAGTGTTTCACGTGGAACAAATGCTATTTTCCGATACAAAAACGCCCAAACAGCGCATCGAGCATATCTTCGACCCCCGCGCGACCGGTGATGCGGTCGAGCGCCACGCGCGCTAGTCGCAACCGTTCGCCCAGCAAGACGGCATCCTTCGCCTCGGGCGAATCGCTGCGCAGGTTCAGCCAGTCCGCCGCCTCGCCCAGCGCCGCGCGCTGGCGGGCATGGAGCGCCGCTTCGCCTTCCGCCGGGATCAGGCCGCGCGCCATCGCGACGATCGCGCCATGCAGTTCAGCCATCCCGGCCCCGCTGTGCGCCGAAATGGCAAGGTCGGCGGCGGGATCGACCGGGTGGCGGTCGCTCTGCGGCGACAGCGTGATGGTATGCGGGTGATTGGGGCAGTCTTGCGCCGCGCCGAGCCAAAGCAAAATGTCTGCCGCCGCCACCGCCGCTGCCGCGCGGTCGATTCCGATGGCTTCGATGCGGTCGGCTGTCGTATTGCGCAGGCCCGCTGTATCAGCGAAGCGCATCGCAATCCCATCGAGCGCCAGCGGCACCTCGACAATATCGCGCGTGGTTCCCGCGAGCGGCGACACAATCGCCGCCTCCCTTTGCGTCAATGCATTGATTAACGTCGATTTTCCTGCGTTCGGTGGGCCAGCAATCACCACCGCCAGCCCGTCGCGGATACGTTCGGCGGCGGGGCGCGCGAGCCAGGTCGCCAGTTCGGCGTGGAGCGCGCGGCTTGCTTGCGCGGCGCGCGCCAACCCCGCCGCTTCGGCCGCGACATCGCCTTCATCGGCGAAATCGAGCGCCGCCTCGACCTGCGCGCTCAGCGCGAGCAGCCGTGCCTGCCACGCCGCAACCTGCGCCGACACATGGCCGCTCGCGGCATAGATCGCCTGCCGCCGTTGGCTTTCGGTTTCGGCGGCGAGCAAATCGGCCAGCCCTTCGGCTTCGGCCAGATCGATCCGGCCGTGGTCCAGCGCACGGCGGGTAAACTCGCCCGGCGCGGCAGCGCGCAGGCCATCGATCTGCCCCAGCGCACCCAGCACTGCCGCCACCACCGCGCGCCCACCGTGCAGATGCAGCTCGGCCATATCCTCGCCCGTCGCGCTGCCGGGGCCCGGTAGCCACAGCACCAGCGCCCGGTCGAGCAGCGCCGCTGTGACCGGATCGCTCAGGCTGCGCAGGACCGCGCGGCGCGGCGGTGGCAGCTTCCCTGCGAGCATGGTCAGCGCCGCGCCTGCCGCCGGGCCGCTCACCCGGACCACCGCAACGCCCGCCGGCGGCGTACCGCTCGACAGTGCAAAAATCGTGTCTTCTGAAATAGTTGACTCCGTTAGCGCTTGCGGCTGCTTGACGGTTTGACGTCACTTTCGGCCTTCTTCGCGCCGCCCAGGATGCCGCCGCCAAACTGCCCGAGCAGGCTTTGGACCAGCCCCATTCCCGCCTCGCCCATCGGCACCCAGTTTTTGACCATGCTCTCGACCAGGTCGGGGGTGATCCCCTTTTCCATCAGCTTCTCGACGCGGCTCAAGTAAATGGCGTGCAGCGGGGTCAGGTCGGGCAGCCCGAACAGGCGGCGGGCTTCCTCGGGCGTGCAATCGACTTCGACGTTGATTTTCATAAGTCTTCTCCGGAAGCGGCGCCTTCCCCCTTGAGCAGCGCGGCTTGCTCCTGCTAGCTTCGCGCCATCGCGCCGCTTTGGCAAGCATAGGGATGATGAGCGCAATGTTAGAGAAGATAGACGCACTCGCCGGTGAAGGCCAAATCCCCGCCTATGTCGCGCGCCCCGCAGCACCTACCACGCGCGCAATCATCGTCATCCCCGAAATCTTCGGCGTCAACGCCGGTATCCGCAGCAAATGCGACCAATGGGCGGCCAAGGGCTATCTGGCCATCGCGCCCGACATTTTCTGGCGTTTCGCCCCCGGCGTCGAGCTCAACCCCGATGTCGAGGCCGAATTTCAGGAAGCGCTGGGCTATTTCGGCCAGTATGATGCCGATGACGGCGTCAAGGATATCGAAGCCACCATCCGCTGGGCGCGCGGGCAAGGCGCGGCCAAGGTCGGCCTCGTCGGCTTCTGCCTTGGCGGGCGGCTCGCCTATATGGCCGCCGCGCGCACCGACATCGACGCCTCGGTCGGCTATTATGGCGTGATGATCGACACGATGCTCAACGAAGCGCACGCGATTGCGAAGCCGCTGATGCTGCATATCCCCACCGCCGACCATTTTGTCGGGCCGGCGGCGCAGGCGGCGATCCACGATGCGCTCGACCCGCATCTGCGCGTGACGCTGCACGATTATGCTGGCCTCGATCATGGCTTTGCCGCCGAGACCGGCAACCGCCGTAACGAGGCGGGCGCCCGCCTCGCCGACAATCGCACCGAGGCCTTTTTCGAAGAGCATTTGCGGTGAGCGGCGCAGCAACCGCAGGGCTCGCCGCCTGGCACGCCTATATGGCCGGGGGCGAGGACCCCGCTGCGCTACGCGCCATGCTCGCCGATGACGCTGTCTTCCACTCGCCGGTGGTGCACACCCCGCAAGCGGGCGTGGACAAGGTCTTCGCCTATCTCCACGCCGCGGCGCATGTGCTCGGCGGCGGCGACTTCGCCTATGTGCGCCAGATCGTGGACGGCGACGAAGCCGTCCTCGAATTCACCCGCACCGTCGATGGCATCCACGTCAACGGTATCGACATGATCCGTTGGGATGCTGACGGCAAAATTGCCGATTTTAAGGTCATGGTCCGCCCGATGAAGGCGATGAACAAGCTGTGGGAAATGATGGCCGCCCAGCTGGCCGCGCAAAGCAGCTAGCGCGGCGCTAAATCAGCGCCAGATGGCTGAGCTCGCGCGCAAGCGCGGGCGGCAGATCGCCGACACCAGATGCTGAATCGAGCAGCGGCGGGGCATCCTTCGCATCGAGATAACGCCACCCCTGATGCGCGCGGCGCGGGGTTGGCACGACCAGCTCAAGCCGGTCGGCGCAGACGATGTTGGTGCGCCCCTCCGCTGCCTCGTCAAACCGCAGGATCGCTAGCCGCGCCACCAGCGTATGCCTGATGATGAAATGCAGATAGCCGCCGATCACTTCACCTGCCCGGCGCGGACGGTTGCGCGTCGTGAAAAACACTTCGCCGTCACTGGCGCGCTCAACCAGCCGCGCCTGCAACATCGGCACATCGGTGCAACCAAAAGCAACGCGGGTGAGGTGGAGATCGGTCATAACGGCTTAATCCCCACCGTCCGTCATCGTTCCCGTCACCCGAACAATGTCCCCACGCCCACACGCGGGTCGACCCAGCCATCGTAAATCATCTTGACCGCGACATAGACGATCACGGCCAGGCCGATGTAGGCAATCCATTTATAACGCTCGATATATTTGGCGATGATATTCGCCGCGACGCCCATCAGCGCGACCGCGAAGACCAGTCCGACGATCAAAATCCCCGGATGCTCGCGCGCCGCACCCGCCACCGCGAGCACATTGTCGAGGCTCATCGACACGTCGGCGACAGCAACGGCCCAGGCGGCGCCCGCAAAGCTCTTGGCTGGTTTCAAACCGCTATGCTCGTCGCCAGCAATCTCGGCCGACCCCGGCGATTCGCCGCCATGATCGCGCAGGTCGCGCCACATTTTCCACGACACCCAGACCAGCAGCAGGCCGCCGATGAAGATCAGGCCGACAATCGCCATCAGCTGCGTCACCACCAGCGCAAAGGCGATGCGCAGCACCAGCGCGGCGATAATCCCAATCAGAATGACCTTCTTGCGCTGCTCAGCGGGCAACCCCGCGGCGAGCGCGCCGACGACAATCGCATTGTCGCCTGCCAGCACCAGGTCGATCGCCAGCACCTGCAGGAAGGCCGCAAAGGCCGACGGCTCGGTGATGTTGGAAAAGTCTTTGACAATCGCGTCCCACATCCCTGCGGGACCGCCAAAACCCTCTGCCGCGCCGGTGGCGGCCATCAGAAATTCAAACATGGAAAACGTCCCCGGCTTACTGGTTCATCGAATCGAAGAAATCTTCGTTGGTTTTGCTGTTCTTGATCTTGTCGAGCAGGAACTCCATCGCATCGACGGTACCCATCTGCATCAAGATGCGGCGCAGCACCCACATTTTCGACAGCTTGTCCTTGTCGAGCAGCAGCTCTTCCTTGCGCGTACCCGATTTGCCGACGTCGAGCGCCGGGAAGATGCGCTTGTCGGCAACCTTGCGGTCGAGCACGATTTCGCTGTTGCCGGTGCCCTTGAACTCTTCGAAAATTACTTCGTCCATGCGGCTGCCGGTATCGATCAGCGCGGTGGCGATGATAGACAGCGACCCACCCTCTTCAATGTTACGCGCGGCACCAAAAAAGCGCTTGGGGCGTTGCAGCGCATTGGCATCGACACCGCCGGTCAGCACCTTGCCCGACGAGGGCACGACGGTGTTGTACGCGCGGCCAAGACGCGTGATCGAATCGAGCAGGATAACCACATCCTTCTTATGCTCGACGAGGCGCTTGGCCTTCTCGATCACCATTTCGGCGACCTGGACGTGACGGGTGGCAGGCTCGTCGAAAGTCGAGGACACCACCTCGCCCTTCACGCTGCGCTGCATGTCGGTGACTTCCTCGGGCCGTTCGTCGACCAGCAGGACGATCAGATAAACCTCGGGATGGTTGTCGGTAATCGCCTTGGCGATATTTTGCAGCAGCACCGTCTTACCCGTGCGCGGCGGCGCGACGATCAGGGCGCGCTGGCCCTTGCCCTGCGGGCTGACGAGATCGATGACGCGCGCCGATTTGTCCTTTTCGGTCGGATCGAGCGTGTCGAGCCGCAGCTTTTGATCAGGGTATAGCGGCGTCAAATTGTCGAAATTGACGCGGTGGCGCACCGCTTCGGGGTCGTCGAAATTGACGCTGACAAGCTTCGTCAGGGCAAAATAGCGCTCGCCATCGCGCGGCGCGCGGATCTCACCCTCAACCGTGTCGCCGGTGCGCAGGCCATATTTGCGCACCTGGTTGGGCGAGACATAGATATCGTCAGGGCCGGCGAGGTAATTGGCTTCGGACGAGCGCAGAAAGCCAAAACTATCGGGCAGCACCTCGATAGTGCCCGACCCGATGATTTCCTCGCCCTCTTCGGCAAGTTCTTTCAGGATCGAGAACATCAAATCCTGTTTGCGCAGTGTCGATGCGCCTTCGACCCCCAATTCCTCGGCCATTTCGACCAGCTGTGCGGGGGATTTTTTCTTAAGGTCTTTCAGATGCATTATGATGTTTTCCAAAGTGGGAAAATAAAAGTGGAAATGCCGCCACAGCGGCGCTGGAGGAGGTTGGGACCATCGGGGGCGTCAAAATCGCCATTACCGATCCCGGTCGCGCGAGGACCGCGCGCCAAGCCGATTGCTTGTTGCCAATTTAGGCGCGCCGCCCACCCAAGTCAATCAAGCAGCCGTTAAAAAGGACGCACTACCGCCAGAACAACGGCGACAGCCGCCGCAATACCCGGCACTTCGTTCAGCAATCGGAGGGCTTTTTCGCTGAGCGGTCGTTCCCCCGCGCGAAGCCTTTTAAAATAGCCCGCCATCCAGCCATGATAGCCGCTAAGTGCCAGCACGATCAGCAATTTGCCATGAAACCAGCCCTGCGACCAATAGCCACCGTTGAACGCCAGCAGCAGCCCCAACCCCCAGACAATGATCATTGCCGGGTTTAATATGATCCGCCGCAGCCGGTCCTCGCGCTCAATCCATTTCGCATCCTCGTCCGACCCCACCGCGCATTGGTGGTGATAAACAAAAAAGCGCGGCTGCATGAACAACCCGGCCATCCAAAAAATCACAAAAATGACGTGCGCCGCCTTCACCCACGGCTGCGCTGCTCCCATGAAGCCGATCAGCGCATCCATGACCTCAACCCCCGCGCAGCCGGGCCAGCAACGCCTCAACATGCGCCACCGGCACCTCCGGCGTGATGCCGTGGCCCAGATTGAAGATATGCGGACGGCCCGCAAAACCCTGCACAATGGCATCAATAGCAGCGTCGAGCGCAGCGCCGCCCGCCAGCAGGGCAAGAGGATCAAGGTTGCCCTGCACGGGCAAATCCTTGGGCAACACCTGGTGAGCCCAGACCGGATCGACGGTTTCGTCAATTCCCACGGCATCAACACCGGTTTCGCGGGCATAGGCAATCAGCTTGCCGCCTGCGCCTTTGGGAAAGCCGATGATCGGCGTATCGGGATGCTGCGCCCGCAAACGCCGGACGATTTCAGCGTTGGGCGCAATGACCCAGCGTTCGAACTGGGCCGGGCTCAGCGTCCCCGCCCAGCTTTCAAACAATTGCACCGCATCGACCCCGGCAGCAATTTGCGCCGAAAGATAGTCAACGGTGGCATCGACAATCGCATCAATGATAGCGCCGAAATGCGCCGGATCCTGATAAGCCATAGTCCGCGCCGCGCCCTGGTCCTTCGATCCCTGACCAGCCACCATATAGGTCGCCACGGTCCACGGGCTGCCCGCGAAACCCAGAAAAGTCGTGCTGGGCGGCAGGGCTGCCGCAACGCGACGCACGGTTTCAATCACCGGGGCGAGCCTCTCGGGCACCGCGGTCAGGTCCGACAATGCTGCTTGAGCCAACGGCGGGGCCAGCCGCGGTCCTTCGCCCGCTTCGAACCACAAATCCTGCCCCAACGCGTGGGGGATGACCAAAATGTCGGAAAACAGGATGGCACCGTCAAACCCGAACCGGCGGATCGGCTGCAACGTCACCTCGGTGGCCGCCTCGGGATCATAGCATAGCTCGAGGAAACCGCCCTTCTGCGCGCGCAGTTCGCGATACTCGGGCAAATAGCGCCCTGCCTGACGCATCAGCCATACAGGGGGTGGATCGCGGCGCTCACCCTTGAGCACCGCCAACAAGCTCTTTTCCGTCACGCGCTCCGTTCCCCTATTTCCAATATCATTATAATGTCCTTGTGATGGATAGTTGGGGGCCGCGCCAGCGGGGATTTAGCGCGCGACCCCGCCTTTGCCAACAACTTGACTCTGGCGCGTGGAAGCAAGCTTCGCGAGTCGAAGCATTACCGCAAACTTATCCACATGACGGGGATGATTCCGTCTGGCTGTGGAAAAAGCTGCGCGGGGAATCGGTGCGGCGGTGGAGGATTGCGCCTTGCCCGACCTATCCACAGCCTTGCCCGCCAGCTTGCCCCCATCCGCAAAGGTGCTTGCCAGCGCGTGCGGCGCGGGCAAATACGGGGCGTATCATGCGCTTGCACGTTCATCTCATATCCGATTCCACCGGCGAAACGCTTGAAAATCTGGCGAAGGCCGCGATTGCGCAATTCGATGATGTCGAAGTGGTGCGCCATTTCTGGCCAATGGTGCGCTCCGAAGCGCATCTGGACCGGATTATGGCCGAAGTGAAGGCAAGCCCCGGGTTGATCCTGTTCACGCTGGTCAACCTTGATTTGCGAGCCAGTCTTGAACGCCGGACCGCTGCGCTTGACCTTCCCGCCGTGGCGGTGCTCGACGCGGTCACCGACGCGCTGTCACGGATGCTGGGCCAGAAGGCAAAGGCGCGCCCCGGTCGTCAGCACCAACTCGACGCCGCTTATTTCGCGCGCGTCGAGGCGATCCAATTCACCGTCGCGCATGACGACGGAATTGCCTGGGAAGATTGGGAGGAAGCCGACATCATCCTTGCTGGCGTGTCGCGCACGTCGAAGACGCCAACCAGCATTTATCTTGCCAACCGCGGTTTCAAGACCGCGAACATTCCTATCGTTCCTGAATCGCCGCCACCACCGGCGCTGTTCCGGCTTGAACGTCCGCTGGTAGTCGGACTGACGACGGGTGTGGATCGCCTTGTCCAGGTACGGCGCAACCGCCTGTTGTCGCTTAACCAGGCCCCCGAAACCGCTTATGTCGAAGAAGCTGCAGTCAAGGCCGAGCTGGCGTTTGCGCGGCGGATGTTCGCCGACAATGGCTGGCCGGTCATTGACGTGACTCGCCGGTCCATCGAGGAAACCGCGGCGGCGATTATCAAGCTAGCCGAAGACCGGGCGGGTTCCAGCGCATGACACGCTTGCTGCTTGCCTCGCAAAGCACTGGGCGCGCGCAAATGCTGCGCGATGCGGGGCTTGATTTTGCAGTCGAAGCGGCCTCGCTTGATGAGGCTGCGCTGACCGAGGCATTGCTGGCCGAAGGGCAGTCTCCGCGTCAAATCGCCGACGCACTGGCGGAAGCAAAGGCGCTCAAATTGTCGGCCCGGCGGCCCGGCCAACTGGTGATCGGCGCCGATCAGTTACTCGCGCTCGACGACGGCAGTCTTCTAACAAAACCGGCAACGCCTGCCGAAGCCGAGGCTCAACTTGCGCGCCTGTCGGGCCAGCGCCACCGCTTGCTCTGTGCAGTGGTCGTTGCGGAAAATGGCGTGCCCCAGTGGCGGCACATTGGCGAGGCGCAGCTGTGGGTACGTGCGTTGAGCCAGACCTTCATTGCCGCCTATGTTGCGCAGCACTGGGAGCGCATTCGCTGGACGGTCGGCTGCTACGAAATCGAAGGCGCGGGCGCGCAACTGTTCGCGCGAACCGAAGGCGACCGTTGGACGATCATCGGGCTGCCGTTGCTGTCGCTGCTTGGCTGGCTGCGCGAGCGCGGGGAGATCGCATCATGAGCAGCACGCGGCCCTATGCCGACGTCATCGGCGATCCCATCGCCCATTCCAAATCGCCCCTCATCCACAATTTCTGGCTCAGTCAGCTGGGCATCGCGGCCGACTATCGCGCCTGCCATGTGCGACCCGACGGTCTCGCCGATTATGTTGCGTCGCGCCGCGATGATCCGCTGTGGCGCGGTTGCAACGTCACCCTGCCCCACAAGCAAGCGGTGCTGGATCTGGTGGCCGATCCGGGCAATATCCGGGCCAGCATCGGCGCTGCCAACACCGTGTTCCGCCAGGGGGCGGCGCTTGCCTGCACCAACACCGATGCGGCGGGATTCTATGCGCCCATTGCCGATGCCGACCTTGCTGGTGCGCCGGTGGTCGTGGTGGGCAGCGGCGGTGCCGCACGCGCGGTGCTGTTCGCGCTGGCGCAAATCGGTGTGGGACCGGTGACCATCCTGGCCCGCAGCGTGCTCAAAGCCAGCGCCTTGCTGGCCCACTTTGGGCTGAAGGGGCAGGCGCTGATGTTGGACGCAGCGTTGCCGCCGGCCAAGCTGTTGGTCAACGCGAGCAGCCTTGGCATGGCGGGTCAACCGGTGTTCGTGCCTGATCTGGCGCCGCTGCCCGAAGACGCGCTGGTTTATGACATCGTCTATGCCCCGCTCGAAACGCCCTTGTTGGCGGCAGCGCACGCGCGCGGTCTTGAGACCATCGACGGGCTCGAAATGTTGGTCGGGCAGGCGGCGGTGGCGTTCGAGCTTTTCTTTGGAGCGCCGCCGCCCGACGATCCCGAGGGGCGGCTGCGCGCCCTCTTGCTGGCTGCCTGATGCATTTTCCGCGCCCTGCCTCGCGCCTGCGCCGCCCTTTCCTGCTCGGGCTCACCGGTTCGATCGGGATGGGCAAATCGACGGCTGCAGCGATGTTCGCTGCCAACGGCGTGCCGGTGTTCGACGCCGATGCCGAAGTGCACCGATTGCAATCGCGCGGCGGCGCGGCGGTGACGGCGATTGCAGCGCGGTTCCCTGGAACGACCGGGAAGCAGGGGGTTGACCGTGCCAAACTGGGGGCGCTGGTGCTCGCGAACCGCGCCGAGCTTGCCGCGCTAGAGGCGATCATCCACCCGCTGGTCGCGCGCGCGCAGCGGCGATTTCTCCTGCGCCATCGCGCGCGACCATTGGTGGTGCTCGATATTCCCTTGCTGTTCGAAAAAGGCGGCTGGCGGAAAGTTGGCGCCATTGCGGTGGTGAGCGCGCCGCAATGGGTTCAGCGCCGCCGCGTGCTGGCGCGTCCTGGCATGACCCCTGCTAAGCTGCGCGCGATCCGCCGCCTCCAGACGCCCGACCGCGTCAAACGCGCGCGCGCCGACTTTCTGATCGACACCGGGCGGCCCAAAGGGACGATGCGGGCACAAATAAAGTCTATCGTCTCTTGTTTCCAAAGCTGAACGGGTGAATATTACAGCTTCGATGCGCGAGATAATTTTCGATACCGAAACCACTGGCCTCGATCCAAAGAGCGGGCACCGACTTGTCGAGATCGGCTGCATCGAACTGGTTGACCGGCGGGAAACCGGGCGCAGCTTTCACGCCTATTTCCATCCCGAACGCGACATGCCGAGCGAAGCCGAAGCAGTCCACGGGCTGTCGCTGGCCTTTCTGTCGGACAAACCGCGCTTTTCCGAGCGGGCGAGTGAACTGATCGACTTTCTGGGCGATGCCCCTTTGGTCGCGCACAACGCGGCCTTTGACTTCGGCTTTGTCAATGCCGAATTGGCACGGGTTGGGCTGGGCATCCTCGACCTCGATCGGATGATTTGCACAGTCCAATTGGCACGCAAGCTTCATCCGGGCGCGAAACACAGTCTTGACGCGCTGTGCGTCCGCTATGGCATCGACCGGTCGCACCGCGTCAAGCACGGGGCCCTGCTCGACGCCGAACTGCTCGCGCATCTCTATATCGAAATGACGGGCGGGCGGCAGATTGGTCTGGGTCTCGGGGCCGATTTGCGAAGCGACGATCGGGCGATCGGGCCGAACGAGGCCAAGCCGGCACGGCGACTGTTTCGCGAGCCACGCCCGCACACCGCTTCGCCGCTCGAACAAGCGCGCCATGCCGAATTTGTTGCCCTGCTAAAGCAGCCGCTCTGGCACGACGGTGCCTGACCAAGCGCCGGTATCTGGCAAAGCCGAGGAGAGAAAATATGGAGATTCGCGTTTCGGGCCATCAAATGGACACCGGCGAAGCGTTGCAGACGCATGTCGGCAACCGGATGAACGCGATCGCCGAGAAATACTTTGCCCGGGCGATCAGCGCGCATGCCACCTTTGGCAAGGGCCCGCATGACAGCTTTACCTGCGACATTGTGGCGCATGTCATGCAGGGCCTGGTGCTCAAGGGACATGGCGAGGCGCAGGATGCGCATGTGGCATTCGAAGGCGCCGCTGACCGGATCGAGAAACAGCTTCGCCGCTATATGCGCCGCCTCAAGGATCGCAGCGGCAATGGCGAAATGCCCGCACCCGCACCCGACAATGCCGCCTACGTGGTTTTCGACGGCGGTGATGAGGAAGGCGAAGCTGGCGAGGCGCCCGCGATCATCGCCGAAACGCGGGTCGACATTCCCACCGCCAGCGTTTCCGACGCGGTGATGATGATGGATTTGCGCAATACCAATGCCCTGCTGTTCGTAAACAGCCGGTCGGGCGCACATAATATGGTCTATCGCCGCGGTGATGGCACGATCGGCTGGGTCGAGCCGCAATAAAGGGCTGGATTTTTGTCCCAATGCCGACTATCCGGCCCGCCTTTCCGGGGCTGTCGCAAAAGGCAGCTCGCCTGTTGTTTCCTGCGTAGTTGGCCCGCTGCCCCAATCGGGCAGCCCGCCGCCTGCGCCGACCGATCTGAACCGTCATGACCCTCGACACGCTTGTCTATCCCGCCTCGGTGCGTGCCCATGTTGCGATTGATTCGAAAAAGGCGCTGTTCGCCTATTTCGGCGATCTGGCCAGCCGCACGCTGGGCCTTGACGCTGGGCAAGTGGCCGAAGCCCTGCTCGAACGCGAACGGCTGGGCTCGACCGGCTTCGGGCGTGGCATCGCTTTGCCGCACGCCAAGCTTGAAGGGCTGGGCGGGGTGCGCGGCCTGTTCGTGCGATTGCAGCGGCCAATTGATTTTTCTGCGGTCGATGGCCTCCCGGTTGACTTGTTCTTCGTGCTTTTGTCGCCGCTCGATGCCGGGGCCGATCATTTGAAGGCGCTGGCCAGCGCATCGCGCATGCTGCGCAACGAAGCGGTCGCTGACCGGCTGCGCGGTGCGGGCAGTGACGAGGCGCTTTATGCGCTGCTCGCCGATGGCGAGGCGCGCGACGCTGCGTGACGCGGCTTCCGGCGCGGCTGTTGGTCGATTTGTTGCTGCGCTCGGCAGTCGCTGGCGGAGGCTTTGCGACCGTGCTGGCGCGCGGCGATGACCATGGCGGCGCGGTGTTGATCCAGTGCCGCGATCGCGGCGCCGAAGGCCCGCTGCTGGAACGCCAGTTTGACGGTTTGTGGCAGCCGGTCGGGCCCGAATCCGCTGCGGGGCCGGCCGAGCGCGACGCCTATATTGCCCGCCGTTGCCGCGCCGATCCGGACCTATGGTTAATCGAACTGGATATCCCAGATGCGCCACAGTTCGTCGCGGAGTTGACGCACGGGGCTTGACTTTTGTGCGCTGCACAAAGATAGGCGCGGCACGAAATCGCGGAGGTCGCTTTACATCGTTGCCGGTCCGGAACGGACGGTTCGATGTTGACGAAAGTGGACACGCAGACGGACGAAATCCGCCCGGGCCGCTGATTTTTCAGCACTTTCCTGCCACGGACACGGACCTTCGGCCGCATTTGTTGACGGATTGAATGAGTCGCATATTGAACGTTGCCAGCCTGGCGGCGGTCGCATTGACTGCCACCGCCATGTTGGCGTTGACCGAACCCGGTCAGGCCAGCGATCTGGCCGCCGCTTCGGTCGCTCCGGTGGTGCTTGCCCCGCAGCCTACCGCGCCGATTAACCCTGTTACTGCTCCGGAAACATCTGAAAACCCGGTCGCTGTCACCGAGCCAGTCCCCGCCCCAGAACCAGTGCGCGCCGCGTCGCTGGCCGATTTGGTCGCGGCGACACCGATGCCCGAAACCATGGACGAAGAGCTGCGCTGCCTCGCGGGTGCGGTTTATTTTGAATCGCGCAGCGAATCGCTCGCCGGCCAGCTCGCAGTGGCGCATGTGGTGATCAACCGCGCCGAATCGGGCCGCTTTCCGAGAACAATGTGCGGCGTGGTCTATCAGAAGAGCCAGTTCAGCTTCGTGCGCGGCGGGCAAATGCCACCGATCAACACCGCGCATCGCCAGTGGCGCAACGCGGTTGCCATCGCGCAAATCGCCCGCGACGGCAGCTGGCAGAATGCCGCGCCGGGCGCGCTGTTCTTTCACGCGCGCCATGTGTCGCCGGGCTGGAACCGTCCGCGCGTCGCGCAGATCGACAATCATATCTTTTATCGCTGATCCGCGGCGGCGTATCGGCCGCACGACGGGTCAATGATTGCCAAGGCGGCGGGGCTGGCGCATGGTGCGCCAATGTCTCGCCGCCTTTCACATTTGCGCACGATCGCGCTTACCGTCCCACTGATGCTGCTGATGGGCTGTGCCACCGCTGTGCCGCCGGTGGAGGTAACGCGCTTCCATATCCCCGCCCTTGCCAGCCTTGCCCCCGGCACCGCCTATCGCTTTGCCGATGCGCCAGCGATGGTCGGCGAAACCCTGACTTATCGCACCGCCGTCGACACCGAGCTGCGCCAGTTGGGCTTTGTTCCAGCCGCGACAGGCGCGCCCGCGCCATTGACCATCCGCATCTCGCTCGCTCGCAATGAACGGCGCGGCGACGGCGCATCGCCGGTCAGCGTCGGGGTGGGCGGCAGCACGGGCAACTATGGTTCGGGCGTAGGCGTGGGGCTGGGCTTCAACCTCGGCGGTGGACCGCGGCGCTGGGTTGATCTGACTCTCGGCGTGCGCATCGATGACACGGCAACCGGAACTGCGCTGTGGGAAGGCCGCGCCGCCACGGCGATTCCGGCCAAGGCGCCAGGCGCCCAGCCGTCGCTGGCAGCGGCAAAACTGGCCGGTGCCTTGTTCGGGGGCTTCCCCGGCGAATCGGGAACGACTATCAGCGTCCCCTGATCACATTGGCAGGGCGCGCCGCGCTCGCGCGCTCAGGGGATTTTCATACGCATGACCATCGGCATCAACGCTGCCTTCGACAGCGGCAACATCATCGTGGACGAACTGGCGGGCACACGCGCGCGGCTGTCGATCCGCAAGGACCGCGAGTCGGACTTTTTCCAATGGTTCCATTTTCGCGTCGATTGCGCGGTCGGTGATGATCTTGAACTTGCCATCACCGGCCTCGCCAGTGCCGCCTATCCCGATGGATGGCCGGGCTATGCGGCTTGTATCAGCGAGGACCGCGAAAATTGGACCCGCGCTGACACCAGCTACGACGCCAAACTGGGTGGCGGCACGCTGATCATCCGCCACAGTGCCGCGACGCCGATCCTGTGGGTCGCCTATTATGCGCCCTATTCGATGGAACGGCACCATGATCTGATCGCCTCGGTCGCTGCGTGCGACGGGGTCGCCTATCGCTGCCTCGGCACCAGTCTGGAGGGGCAGCCGATCGACTATCTGACGATGGGTGATGGGCCGAAGCAGCTGTGGCTATACGCACGCCAGCATCCGGGCGAATCAATGGCCGAATGGTGGATGGAAGGCGCACTCGAAAAGCTTACCGACCCGCACGACCCCCAGGCGCGACTGCTGCGCCAAAAAGCGACGCTGCACATTGTCCCCAATATGAACCCGGACGGGTCACGACGCGGCCATTTGCGCACCAATTTTGCGGGCGTGAACCTCAACCGCGAATGGCACGCACCCTCGCCCGAGCGCAGTCCCGAAGTGCTGTGCGTGCGGAATCGTATGGATGAAACTGGCGTCGATTGGGCGATGGATGTGCACGGCGACGAAGCTATTCCGGCCGTGTTCCTCGCCGGATTCGAAGGCATCCCGTCGATGCGCCCGGGCCAGATCGAAACCTTCCGCGCCTACCGCGACCGCCTGGCACAGCGTACCCCCGATTTTCAGACGGCCTTGGGCTATGTCGAAAGCGCGCCGGGGCAGGCCAATCTTTCCATGTCGACCACGCAGCTCGCCGAACGCTTCGGCGCGATCGCGATGACGCTGGAAATGCCGTTCAAGGACAATCAGGCCCTGCCCGATCCGGTGGCTGGCTGGTCACCCGAACGTTGCAAATTGCTCGCCCACGCCTGCATCGACACACTGGCAGAAATGATCTGATGTCCCAATGGATCATTGTCGAAGATGATCTGTCGGGCGCTCCAGTCCGCGCGCTGCTGGAACAGCATTTTGCCGGGATGCTTGCAAATTCCCCGGAAGAAAGCTGCCATTTCCTTGACCTTTCCGGATTGCGCAGACCTGAAGTGACTTTTTGGTCGATCTGGGATGGCGACACGCTTGCAGGTTGTGGTGCGCTCAAACGCATTGATGCGGCCCATGGCGAAGTCAAATCGATGCGGGCTCACTATGATTACCGGGGCCGAGGTGCGGGCTATGCCATGCTCCGCCACATCATCGCCACGGCGCAAAATCTGGGCCTGAGTCGCCTCAGTCTGGAAACCGGAACCGCGCCTGCTTTCGATGATGCAGTGCGCCTTTATGCGCGCGCCGGCTTTTCGCCTTGCCCGCCCTTCGCTGACTATAGGGAAGATCCCTTCAGCCGGTTCATGACGCTGGCCTTATAACGCTCGCGCAAAAAAAGGGCGCGGCACTCGCAAGCGCCGCGCCCCCTTTCGGCCGACTGTAAATTAAGCTGCCTTCTTTTTCCCTTCAATCAGCGGCGTGGGCTCGCTGCCGATGTTAATCTTGTGCGGCTTCATCGCCTCCGGCACTTCGCGCACCAGTTCGATGGTGAGCAGGCCGTCGGCCAGGTCCGCGCCGCTCACCCGCACAAAGTCGGCCAGTTGGAAACGACGCTCGAACGCGCGCGTCGCAATGCCGCTGTAGAGCAGATTGCGCGGGGTATCGCCCTCGGCGACCGGTGCCTTGCGTGCAGCGACGGTCAGCGAATTCTGGTGCGCAGTGATTTCGATTTCCTCGCGCTTGAACCCGGCGACCGCGATGGTGATGCGATACAGGTCATCACCCGTGCGCTCGATGTCGAAAGGCGGATAGTTCTCCGCAGCCGCGCTGCTATTCTCCAGGAATTCGAACAGGCGGTCAAAACCGACGGTGCTACGGCGATAGGGGGTCCAGTCAAGATTACGCATAATGATATTCCTTCTGTTGAAGCGAAACATGCGCGCGCCGTGCCATATGGCCACGGCGGCATCCGGTCCCATGCTGGCAACCGGACGGCGATGATTTAGGAAGGCGCAGCGGCGGTTCAAGGGGGTTGGCCGACCGCTCCGGCATCGCTACGGGGAGGGCGAACTTGCCCAACGAAAGGCCTTTCGATGCCCACCCTCATCCTGCTGCGCCACGGCCAGTCACAGTGGAATCTGGAAAACCGCTTCACCGGCTGGTGGGATGTCCTTGTAACCGAAAAAGGGGCTGACGAGGCGCGCACGGCGGGTGCGCTGATGGCGGCCAAGGGGGTGCTGCCCGATATTGCCTTCACCAGCGTCCAGACGCGCGCGATCCAGACGCTGCACCTGGCACTCGAAGCCATGGGACGGCTGTGGATTCCCGAGATCAAGGACTGGCGCCTTAATGAGCGTCATTATGGCGGCCTGACTGGGCTCGACAAGGCCGAGACAGCCGCGAAGCACGGCGACGAGCAGGTTAAAATCTGGCGGCGCAGTTTCGACATCCCGCCGCCGGTGCTCGAACCCGGCTCGGCTTATGACCTCGCCGCCGACCCGCGCTACGCCGGCATCGCCATCCCGCAAACCGAAAGCCTTAAAGACACCATCGCGCGCGTGCTGCCCTATTATGAAAGCACGATTGTGCCGCAGCTGGCGGCGGGCAAGGTTGTGCTCGTCGCCGCGCACGGCAACAGCCTGCGCGCGCTGGTAAAACATCTTTCGGGCATTTCGGATGCCGACATTACCGGGCTTGAAATCCCGACGGGGCAGCCGATCATCTATGACCTGGATGACAACCTGAACGCGCGCGAGCGTTACTATCTCGCCGAACGCTAAAGCGTCCCTGTCACCGTCAGCTTGAACAAATGGCCAAAGCCGCGGCGGCGGCTTTCAAAACCCGCCACTGGTCCATCGCGGCGATCGACATAAATGGTGCGGTCCAGCGCATCCTCCATCTTGGCGATGTTGCGCATTTCGGCGCGCACGGTGAAGCCTGCGACATTCTTGTGCTCGACAAAGGCCGTGATGAATGGGCCGACCGTGAATTCGTCGTTGATTTCATCGAGCCGCAATTCGGGGCTATTGCGTTCGTCAAAGAAATTCGCGCCCCACGCGAACGGCGTGCCCTTCACATCGTGGCGCAGGCCCAGATCGACGACATATTCCTGTCCATAGCTCTGGTTGCGCCAGGCCCCAGTGAGGGGATCGCGCACGCGGTTCCGGCGCAGCGTGAAGTCGCTGTTGATCCGCACGCCGGTCAGCCCGATGGGGTCAAGTTGCAGCGTGGCGCGCGAAGACAGGCGGTAAAGGTGCGCATTGGGAAGGTTGCCGCGCCCCTCGGTAGTCGGTGACAATGGCACCTGGTCGACCAGATCCTGCGCGAGCGCATAGGCGACCGCGACCGAGACATTGCCCCACGCCCCAAGATCGCGGACAACCTCCAGCTCGGTCCGGTTGACGATCGGCGGCACCAGCAACCCGTTGCCGCCGTTGCCATTGTTGTTGGCAACATCGACGCTGCTGGCAAAGTCAAAGAAGTTGAGCTGATCAACGCGGCGTTGCAGCACATAATTGACGGTGGTTTTGGCGTCCGGTTTCCATGCCAGCGCCAGCCGGCCTTTCGGGCGAATGAAGCTGCGGGTCAGCCCGCCGGGTCCCGACGAGGCGAGCTGGCTATACTCGGCACCCAAGTTAAGCTGCGCAGTCAGATTGCTGGCCAGCGCGCGACCCCAGGTCAGCGACAGCTCGGCCCGTTTTTCGTCGACCTTGGTGCGCTCGCCGCCAAAAGTGACGGGCAAATAGCTACCGGTCGGCTGCAACAGGGCAAGCTCGGCCTCGACATCAAGCAGATTATACGCCCCCTCGAGTGCCACTTGCCAATCGGTTCCGCCGCCGGTGCGCCAGCCATATTCGCCGCGCAGGATGGATTCGCTTTCATCGGCACTCTGGCGGAAGCGCGACCCTGTGGCGGGCGATGCTTCTGGCGTCACCGTAAAGCTGCTGATCACCGGGCTATGTTCCATCCGGTGCTGGCCGATCAGCTTGAGCCGCCCCGTGCCAAGGCTGAATTCATAATCGCCGCCAATATTGGCGTTCCATTCGTCTTCGGTCTGCCGAAACAATTCGTCGACCTGTCCGATACCCGGCTGAATGGACGTGCCGGTCACGCTGTTGCGGATATCGACGAGCTGGCCGGCGAGGTTGAGGTTGAGCTTGTTGCCGTTCGCCGCAGTGCGCGCCAGCGCGACGGCAAGGCGCGGACGATCACCGAAATAGCGCCCGAACTCGTCGCGCACATACAGCAAATCGCCATTGCCTTCAAACACCTGCTCGGGTCCCCAATGCCCTTGCCGGTTGGCCTCGTTCGACAGGCTGATGGTAACCGTACTGCCACCGATCGGGCCGGTGGTTGAAACTTCGCCCCACAGCCAATTGTTGGGGAGCCGCGGGCGGGCCTCGGGCGTCCAGCGCAGCGTGGTGGTGAATTTGCGGCTGGCCCCGCCTTGCAGCACGATGTTGGCCACCTGCCCGGTCAGGCCGGGAACATTCAGGCTGGCCCCATCAACGACGTCGATGTGAAGCACCGATGCGGCGCTGATGCGCGCCAGCGCGGTGCGCGCGTCGGTCGATTTGTCGGCAATGCGTTCGCCGTTGATCAGGATATTTTCGCGCGCCGCGCCCAGCCCGCGGGTATTGCCGCCGGCGTTGGCGATGATGGCAAAGCCAGGCAGCTGATCGACCATGTCGAGCGCAGTGCGCGGGGCAAAGCGGGCGAAATCGACGGGGGTATAGCGCTGGCCGCTGGCCGGGGCCGTGTCAGCTGCCGCTTCGGGCAGCGCAGGCGGCGGCGCGGTCTGGGCAGTGGCGGGACCCGCCACCAGCGCCGCTGACATCGCTGCCAGCGACAGGCCGTGAATGATACGCAAAATTATCCTCCCCTCAGCCAGCCCCGGCTGGGGCGGCTGCTGGCGCAGCGCGGCAAGATTGGAAACTTTGCTGCTACCAGCGGCCCCTGCGCATCGACCAATGACAAGTGTAGTCGGCGGACCGAGGCCAGGCTGCGATCAGTCGCGCAGCAGTTCGTTGATGCCCGTCTTGGCGCGGGTTTGCGCGTCGACCTGCTTGACGATGACCGCGCAATAGAGCGACGGGCCGGGCGATCCGTCGGGCAGCGGCTTACCGGGCATCGCGCCGGGCACCACCACGGCATAGGGCGGGACTTCGCCAATATAAACCTTGCCAGTCGCCCGATCGACAATCTTGGTCGATGCGCCCAGATAGACGCCCATCGACAGCACCGCGCCCTCGCGAATGATGACGCCCTCGACCACTTCCGAACGCGCGCCGATGAAGGCCCCGTCCTCAATCACAACCGGCCCCGCCTGCACCGGCTCCAGCACGCCGCCAATTCCGACGCCGCCCGACAAATGAACATGGGCACCGATTTGCGCGCAGCTGCCGACCGTGGCCCAGGTATCAACCATCGTACCTTCGCCGACGCGCGCGCCGATGTTGACGAAACTGGGCATCAGCACCGCGCCCTTGGCGATATGTGCGCCGCGCCGCACGATGCTGCCCGGAACGGCACGGAATCCGGCGCCTTGAAAGCGGTCGGCGGTCCAGCCAGCGAATTTCGAAGGCACCTTGTCCCACCAGTGTGCGCCGCCGGGACCGCCTGGAATCAATTCCATATCGTTCAGGCGGAACGACAGCAGCACCGCTTTCTTCAGCCACTGGTGCACCTGCCACGACCCATCCGCATCGCGCTCTGCCACGCGCAGGCTGCCGTCATCCAGCCCCGCGAGCGCCGCCTCCACCGCATCGCGCACGGACCCTTGCGTCGTAACGGTCAGCGTGTCGCGCGCGTCCCAAGCGGCATCAATGGTGGGTTGCAGGTCGGTGGTCATGGCGGCCCCTTTTCGCGTCAGGCAAACAGCGTGTCGAGCCAGTCCGCCAGATCGCTGGCGCGGTAATCAATATGCGCTGGGTTCAGGTCGCGATGACCGCTTTCGGCGCCATTGTCCAGCCACAGGGTGGTCATCCCCAGCACCTTGGCCGGGCTCAGGTTGCGCGCCATATCTTCCACAAACAGGCTGCGTGCAGGGTCGATACGATGCGCGGCGAGCAAATGCTGATAGGCCGCTGGTTGCGGCTTGGGGACATAGCCGGTCGCCCGAATGTCGCAGATATCCTCGAACAGACCACCAAGCCCGCGCGCGGCGAGCACGCGCTCGGCATAGTCGGTGTTGGCGTTGGTAAAGATCAGGCGGCGGCCGGGTAAAGCCGCGATCCGATCCGCCAACCGCGCGCACGGGGCCAATCGGTCCAGCTCGATCCGGTGCACATCGATCAGAAACTCCTCCGGTTCGACACCATGATGGTGCATTAGTCCGGCAAGCGTTGTCCCGTGATCATGGAAAAACTGCTTCTGTACGCGCCGCGCCTCGGCGGTGTCGCAGTTCAGCAAACGCGCGATATACGCGCCCATCCGCTCGTCGATTAAGTCAAACAGCCGCGATGATGGCGGATAGAGCGTGTTGTCGAGATCAAAGATCCAGGTGTCAATGCGGGCGAGCAGCGCAGCGGTCATGCGATTTGACTAGCCGCACGCGGCTTGCCCGACAAGAACGATGGCCTTAACCCACTGGCAAGGCACAACGGCGACAGTCGGGGGCCCGGTCGCAATCAAGGGAAGAGAAATGGTCCCGACCCGAAAATCACTGAAGCTTGGGGCGGCACTGGCTGCCGTGGCGCTGCTTTCCGGCTGCGGCGGCAGCGGCGGCGGGGTTAGCTCGACACCGCCGATTGCCTCGGCCCCGACCCCGGCACCGGCGCCCACGCCGGTCCCGACGCCCACGCCGACACCGCCTGCCACCAATTTCAACACCGCCGAGGCGCGGCGCACCGACAGCTTTGCTTTTCACAATGCGCTGACGGCGTACAACCGCAACATCACTGGTGCGGGCGTGATTGCGGGAGTGATCGACAGCGGTATCGACATCGATAGCCCTGAATATGCAGGGCGCATCCACCCGCAATCCTTTGATGCCACCGGCGGCGGGCGCAGCATCGATGCCGAGGGCAGCCACGGGACGCAGGTGGCGCAGATATTGGCCGGCGCCAAAAATGATGTCGGGACCTTTGGTATAGCCTATGACGCCAGCCTCTTGGTGCTGCGCGCCGACCGCGCGGGCAGCTGCGCGGGCACTTCGCCCGATGCCGAAGCCGACGGTTGCCGCTATCCCGAATCGGCCATTGCCGCGGGCCTTGACCGTGCGGTCGCGGCGGGGGCGCGTGTGGTCAATATTTCGCTGGGCGGCGATACGCCGCCAGGCTTCACACTGCGCCAGGCGGTGGCGCGCGCAACGGCGGCGGGGGTGATTATTGTCGCCTCGGCGGGCAATTCGGGCGATACGACCGCTGACGGCAATGATCCGAACAACCCCGAACCCTTTGCCCAGGAACTGCGCGATGCGGGCGGCGATCTGGTCATCATCGTTGGGTCGGTGGACGAAAATCGGGCGATTTCGGATTTTTCAAACCGCGCGGGCAATTATGCGGGCAGCTATCTGACCGCGCTCGGCGATTCGGTGTGCTGCGTTTATCAAAACGGTGTCCTGCAGACCGAAACCACCCCCAGTGGCACTTTCGTCTTTCTTTTGAATGGTACCAGCTTTGCCGCACCGCAGGTTGCCGGGGCCATTGCGCTGGTGGCGCAGGGCTTCCCCTCGCTGACGCCGCAGCAAATTGTCGCGCTGCTCTACCAGAGTGCACAGGACGCCGGGGCAGCGGGGAATGATGCCGTGTTCGGGCGCGGCATTCTGGACGTGGGCCGCGCGTTTTCGCCAATTGGAGCAACGTCGCTGGCCGGGACCAGCACGCGTGTGGCGCTGGGCGACCCATTGGGTATGCTGGGCGCACCGATGGGCGATGCGCGCGGCAGCGCGCTGGGCGTCATCACCGACGGTTTTGGCCGCGCCTTCAATGTCGACCTGGCCCCAGGGCTGGTGGTGCGGGGTCCGGCGCTGCGGCTGCTCCCCGCACTCGACCAGCAGGGCGTGTCGCGCGTCGCAGCGCGGGGCCCGACCGCGCTGTCGCTGACCGTTGTGCCGCAGCCCGGCGAGTGGGCGGTATCGCCGCTATCCTTCACCGGCGATCGCCGCACCCGCGCGCTCGCTGCGTCGCTGGTGACCAAATTGGGTGCGCGCGACCGGCTGGGCTTTGCCGCCGGGCGCGCGCTCGACGGCCTGCTCGCCGGCGAGCGCGGCGTGCGCGACAACGGCCACCTGATTGCAAGCCGCGCCGGAGATGCAACGGCGCCGCTGCTCGATCCCAGCCTTGCCGCACTGTGGCGACACGATGCGCGGCGCTGGGGGCAAATAACGCTGCTGGCGGAAAATGGCTGGGTCGCAGGGCGCGGTCTGGAGGATGATCCGCGCCGCAGCAGCAGCGACCCGCGCGACAGCCGCTATACCAAACTGGGCATTGGTTGGGACCGGCGCTTTGGCCTGCTGGCGCTCGCGCTGACAGCGCAGCGGCTGCGCGAAGACGGCAGCCTGCTCGGCGCACGTTTTGGTCCGCTGTTCGGCGCGCGCGGCGCGACCAGCCATGTCGCAAATGCTGCGGTGACGCTGCAGCTACCCGGTGGCTGGTCGCTGGCTGGCGAATGGACCGGACTGACGGCGCGGCCTGATCGGGCGGGCCTTGTTGCCGGAGGGACGCTGCGGGCCCGCGCCCTCTCGATGGATGTTGCGCGCAGCGGATTGGCTTGGCCCGGCGACCGGCTGGCGCTGCGCTACGCCGAACCGCTGCGCGTCACGGCGGGCGGACTGGGTCTTGATCTGCCCATCGCCTATGACGAATTTGCACGGACCGCAGACTTTGGTCGCCGCATCCTGGCGCTCTCGCCATCGGGGCGCGAAAAGGTGGTCGAACTTGGCTACCACTTGCCGCTGGGCGATGCCTCGCTTGGCTTCAACGGTTGGTGGCGGCAGGATCCGGGGCATTTTGCCGCTATCGACGATGACCTTGGCGCGGCGGTGCGATTCACGCTAGGCTATTGACCATGACCTTTCGCCTGACCGCGCTTGCCCTTGCAGGAATGCTTTTCACTATGGCCCAGCCCGCCGCCGCCAAAAACTGGACGCTCGTCATCCACGGCGGCGCGGGCACCATCGACCGCGACCGCATCACACCTGAACAGGACAAGGCGATCCGTGCGGCGCTCGATGCCGCGCTGGCGGCGGGCGAAAAGGTGCTCGCCGGGGGCGGCGACGCGCTTGATGCGGTGCAGGCGGCGGTGGTGGTGCTGGAGGATGACCCCAATTTCAACGCCGGGCGCGGCGCGGTCTTCACTTATGAGGGCGTCAATGAACTCGACGCCGCCGTGATGCGGGGCGACACGCGCGCGGCAGGCGCGGTGACGGGCGTAACGGCAACCAAAAATCCGGTGAAGCTCGCCCGCGCGGTGATGGAAAAAAGCCCGCATGTGTTCTTGAGCCGCAACGGGGCTGACCAGTTCAGCCGCGAACAGGGGTTGGAACAGGCCGGTCCCGAATGGTTCGCCACCCCCGAACGCTGGCGGCAGCTGGAGGAGCTGAAGTCCAAGCAGTTCGGCTGGTACGACGTCGATCTGAAATATGGCACCGTCGGCGCGGTGGCAGTCGATCAGTCGGGCCGCGTCGCCGCCGCCACCTCGACCGGCGGGCTCACCGGCAAACGCTGGGGCCGCATCGGCGATTCGCCGCTGATTGGCGCGGGCACCTATGCCGATGATCGTGCCTGCGCGGTGTCGGCGACGGGCGCGGGCGAATTTTTCATCCGCGTCGGTGTGGCGGCAGAAATTTGCGCACGGATGCGGCTCGGCGGCATGGGCCTGCAAGCCGCGGCCGACAGCGTGATGGCCGAGGTCAAGGCGCTCGGCGGTTCGGGCGGCGTCATCGTCGTCGCACCCGACGGCACCCACGGCTTCAGTTTCAACACGCCGGGCATGTATCGCGGGCGCGCCAGCAGCAGCGGGCAGCGCGAGGTTGCGATTTACGGCGACGAAGGGCAGAACCCCCCGCAATAAAAATAGCGGGGAGCGTTTCATGGCGAGTTTTTCGGCGCGGCTGACCGGGTTCATCTTGCGCAGGACCGGCGCTTATCGCCGCATGTTCGCCGGGGGAGATGCCTTCGCCCGCACCCGCACCAAGCTGACCGCCGACGGCATCGGCCCCACGCAGAAACAAGAAAGCGGCTTGGCGGTGCGCCAT
Organism: uncultured Sphingopyxis sp.; assembly: GCA_964401155.1. Classification (GTDB taxonomy): domain Bacteria; phylum Pseudomonadota; class Alphaproteobacteria; order Sphingomonadales; family Sphingomonadaceae; genus Sphingopyxis. Next base: position 4,875 of record CAYNXF010000012.1, on the reverse strand, counting down.
GACGAATTTCAGGGCCGCTGCGTGTGGACGATCGCTCCCGAACGCGGCGAGGTGACCGCGACCGTGCTGTTCTGGCACGGCGGCGGCTATGTCTATCCGCCGATGGCCGGGCATTGGGATTTTTTCGCGGCCATGGCGCGCCACTATGGCTGGCGCATCGTCGCCCCGCTCTATCCGCTTGCACCCGAAAGCGAAGTGTTGGCCACAACGCGCTTTGCCAGTGATTTCTATGCCGATTTCGTGGCGCGCGAAGGCGCGCCGACCCTGATGGGCGGCGATTCGGCCGGCGGCGGATTGGCTGCGGCAACGGCGTTGGCACTGCGCGATGCAAAGGCTCCGATGCCGTCGGGGCTGCTGCTCATCTGCCCCTGGCTCGACGCTGATCCGGCGCACGCCGACCAGCGCAGCATCGAGCCGCGCGACGCCATCTTGACCATCGCGGGTATCCGCGATGCGGGTGCGCTTTATGCCGGCTCGGCGGGGGTGCGCGATTGGCGCGCCAGCCCGATCAACGGCGACTGGAGCGGCCTGCCACCGATCCTCGCCTTCGGCGGCGGCGACGACATTCTCGTCACCGACGCACGGCGGTTGAAAGAAAAATTGCCTTCGGTCGATTATGAGGAACAGGCGGGCCTGATCCACGACTGGCCGATGTTTACCTTCCCCGAATCAAAGGCCGCGCAAGCCCGCATGGCCGGGTTCGCCGCCAAAACAGGATTCAAACCATGATGCTGCGCTTGCTTGCGACGACTGCCGCCCTGGCCCTTACCGCGCCGGTGCAGGCCGAAACCATCGTGATCCACGCGGGCAAGCTGCTCGATCAACCTGGCAAAGCGCCGCGTGGCCCTGCGACCATCGTCGTCACGGACGGCAAGATTGTCGGCGTCAGCGACGGGCATCAGCCGGGACCAGCGGGCGCGCGGCTGATCGACCTCAAGGACAAATTTGTGCTCCCCGGTCTGATCGACAGCCATGTCCACCTCACCAGCGACGCGGGCGGGCTGGCGGGGCAGCTTGAAAGCGTCACCCTGTCGCCCGCCGCGCAGGCCTTCAACGCACAGGCCAATGGCATGAAAACGCTGCGCGCGGGCTTCACCACCGTGCGCAATCTGGGCGATGGCGACGGCGCGGTCATCGCGCTGCGCGATGCGGTCAATGCGGGCAAGGCAGTGGGGCCGCGCATCCTCGATGCCGGCTCGTCAATCTCGGGGACATCGGGGCACAGCGACGACGCGCTGGGTTTCCGTGACGAGCTGCGCCCGCTGTTCGCCGGCCAGGGCAATATCTGTGACGGCGCCGATGCCTGCCGCGCGGCGACGCGGCATCAGATCGGGCGCGGCGCCGATGTCATCAAAATGACCATCACCGGCGGCGTCAACAGCCGCATCGGCGCTGGGCTGGGCAGCCAGATGTTCGACGACGAAGCCGCTGCGGTGGTCGCCACAGCGCGCATGTTCGGGCGCAAGGTCGCGGTCCATTCGCACGGGGCTGATGGCACGTTGCAGGCGCTGAAACTGGGCGTGGATTCGATCGAACATGGCACGATGCTGACCGAAGAAGTCATCGCGCTGTGGGCCAAATCGAAAACCTATTATGTCCCGACGCTGTCGACCGTGAACGGCTATAAGGAACGGCTCGCCGCCAACCCCGACGCCTATGAACCCGATGTGCTCGCCAAGATTAAATGGCGCATCGACATCACGGGAAAAACGCTGCAGGTGCTTGTCCCGCGCGGCGTGAAGATCGCCTTTGGCACCGACGCGGGTGTGTCGAAACATGGCCGCAACGCCGATGAATTTGAACTGATGGTCGCCAACGGCATGACCCCCGCGACCGCGATTCAGGCAGCCACCGTCAATGCCGCCGACCTGCTGGGCCTGTCCAAGGACATTGGCACGATCGAGCCGGGCAAAAGCGCCGACATCATCGCGGTCAGCGGCGACCCGCTCGCTGATGTGACGGCGCTCAAAAAAATGGCGTTCGTAATGGCGCGGGGTAAGGTGGTGGAGTGAAGCCCACCCCTTGACCCCCGCGCGAATCTCCGCTAACGGCCTCCACGTCCGGAAACAGCGGGTTCCCGCCATTTCCTGACACAACAGCGCTTGAACATTGTTGGCGCTTTACGAAGCCTCCGGGGTCCTTTGGACTATCCGGGGTCTTTTTGCTGTTTTTGGACCGCGCTTCGTAAGGGCTGGCACAGTAACCGTTCGCTCCGATGGGCGGACAATTTAAGGTGAAGCATTCATGCCCACGATCAACCAGCTGGTCCGCAAGGGCCGGGACCCGCAGAAGGCGAAGTCCAAAGTGCCCGCGATGGAAGCGAACCCGCAAAAGCGCGGCGTTTGCACCCGCGTCTATACCACGACCCCGAAAAAGCCGAACTCGGCGCTGCGCAAGGTGGCGAAGGTCCGCCTGACCAATGCGCGCGAAGTGATTACCTATATTCCTGGCGAAGGCCACAACCTGCAGGAACACAGCGTTGTGCTGATCCGCGGCGGGCGTGTGCGCGACCTTCCCGGCGTGCGCTATCATGTGCTGCGCGGCGTGCTCGACACGCAGGGCGTTAAGGATCGCAAGCAGTCGCGTTCGAAGTACGGCGCCAAACGCCCGAAGTAATCGGCTTATTCGCAGTTGATCGTCTCTAGAGCGCCATGCGCCGGGACGCTGTTAGACAAAGGAATTACCCATGGCACGTCGTCGCCGTCCTGAACGCCGCGAAGTCCTTCCCGATCCCCGCTTCGGGGATGTGGTGCTGACCAAATTTATGAACTCCGTCATGCTCGACGGGAAAAAGTCGGTGGCCGAAAGCATCGTTTACGGTGCGCTTGAAGCTGTCGAGGCCCGCGCCAAGAAGGAACCGCTCGGCGTGTTCCACGATGCGCTCAACAACGTAAAGCCGAACATCGAAGTGCGCAGCCGCCGCGTCGGCGGGGCAACCTATCAGGTGCCGGTCGAAGTGCGCGACGTGCGCGCGCAGGCGCTCGCCATTCGCTGGCTGATCACCGCGGCGCGCAACCGCAGCGAGCCGACGATGGCCGGTCGTCTGTCGGGCGAACTGCTCGACGCGTCGAACAACCGCGGCAACGCGGTGAAAAAGCGCGAAGACACGCACCGGATGGCCGAAGCCAACCGCGCCTTCTCGCATTATCGCTGGTAAGATTGTCCCTCTCTCGCACGGGAGAGGGCAGCGAGACTTGGCGCTGCGCAGCAGGGCCTAGTCGCAGCGGGTGAGGGTGAGCCCCCTCACCAAGTTCGACTAGGCAGAAAGCTGCCAAGTCTCCCTATCCTCTCCCCGCCTGGGAGAGGGGAACAGAGTCCACCCGCCCGATCGACGGGCAATCGGAGTAAAGACCATGGCCCGCAGCCATCCGCTTGAGCGTTACCGGAATATCGGCATTATGGCGCATATCGACGCCGGCAAGACGACGACGACCGAGCGCATCCTTTATTACACCGGCAAATCCTACAAGATCGGTGAAGTCCATGACGGCGCGGCCACCATGGACTGGATGGAGCAGGAACAAGAGCGCGGAATCACGATCACCAGCGCGGCGACCACCTGTTTCTGGAATGACCACCGCATCAACATCATCGACACCCCCGGTCACGTCGACTTCACCATCGAAGTCGAACGCTCGCTGCGCGTGCTCGACGGTGCGGTTGCCTGTTTCGACGGCGTGGCCGGCGTGGAACCGCAGTCGGAAACGGTGTGGCGTCAGGCCGACAAATATAAAGTGCCGCGGATGTGCTTCATCAACAAGCTCGACCGCACCGGCGCCAACTTCGAATATTGCGTCCAGTCGATCATCGACCGCTTGGGCGCGACCCCGGCGGTGCTCTATATCCCCATCGGCATCGAAGCCGACCTCAAGGGCCTCGTCGACCTCGTCGAAAATCGTGCGATCATCTGGAAGGATGAATCGCTCGGCGCCGAATTCTTCTATGAAGAAATCCCCGCCGACCTTGCCGACAAGGCTGCCGAATATCGTGAAAAGCTGATCGAGCTGGCTGTCGAGCAGGACGATGACGCGATGGAAGCCTATCTGGAAGGCAATCTGCCCGACACCGCGACGCTGAAGAAGCTGATCCGCAAGGGCACGCTGGCACAGGCCTTTGTGCCGGTGTGCTGCGGCTCGGCGTTCAAGAACAAGGGCGTCCAGCCTTTGCTCGACGCGGTGGTTGACTATCTGCCCTCGCCGCTCGACATCGAAGACGTGCAGGGCATCAACCCCGACACCGATCAGCCCGACAGCCGTCCCACCGACGACGCCGCGCCCTTCTCGGGCCTGGCATTCAAGATCATGAACGACCCGTTCGTGGGCAGCCTTACCTTCGTGCGCATCTATTCGGGTACGCTGACCAAGGGCAGCTATCTGAACTCGGTCAAGGACAAGAAGGAAAAGGTTGGCCGCATGCTGCTGATGCATGCCAACAGCCGCGAAGACATTGACGAGGCGCATGCGGGCGACATCGTTGCGCTGGCAGGTCTGAAGGAAACCACCACCGGGGACACGCTGTGCGCCGAACGCGCGCCGATCATCCTCGAGCGGATGGAATTCCCCGAACCTGTGATCGAGCTGTCGGTCGAACCCAAGACCAAGGCCGACCAGGAAAAGATGGGCGTCGCGCTCAATCGTCTGGCTGCCGAAGACCCCTCGTTCCGCGTTTCGACCGACCATGAATCGGGTCAGACGATCATCAAGGGCATGGGCGAATTGCACCTCGACATCCTTGTCGACCGCATGAAGCGCGAATTCAAGGTCGAGGCCAATGTCGGCGCACCGCAGGTGGCCTATCGCGAATCGCTCGCCCGCGCGGTCGAGGTCGATTACACCCACAAGAAGCAGTCGGGCGGCTCGGGCCAGTTCGGCCGCG
>CAYNXF010000011.1:0-98346 GCA_964401155.1 uncultured Sphingopyxis sp. | reverse complement strand
TCGTCGGGGTTCACGCCGGTGTGCGGTTCCTTGCCAAAGAAATCCTTCACCACGTCGCGCACGCGCGGCATGCGGGTCATCCCGCCGACCAGCACGACCTCGTCAATATCCTTGGCCGAAACGCCGGCGTCCTTGATCGCCTTGCGGCACGGCTCCAGCGTGCGCTGGACCAGATCTTCGACCAGCTTTTCAAGGTCAGCGCGGGTGATCGTCTTGACCAGATGCTTCGGACCCGTCGCGTCGGCGGTGATGAAGGGCAGGTTGATTTCGGTCGTCGCTGCCGATGACAGCTCAATCTTGGCCTTTTCCGCCGCTTCCTTCAGCCGCTGCAGGGCAAGCTTATCGCCGCGCAGGTCGATGCCTTCGTCCTTCTTGAACCCGTCGGCCAGAAATTCGACGACCTTGGAGTCAAAGTCTTCACCGCCCAGGAAGGTGTCGCCGTTGGTCGACTTCACCTCGAACACGCCGTCGCCCACTTCGAGGATCGAAATGTCGAAGGTGCCGCCGCCAAGGTCATAGACCGCGATGGTCTTGTTGTCGGTCTTGTCGAGGCCATAGGCAAGCGCCGCCGCGGTCGGCTCGTTGATGATGCGCAGCACTTCAAGGCCCGCAATCTTGCCGGCGTCCTTGGTCGCCTGGCGCTGCGCGTCGTTGAAGTAAGCGGGGACGGTGATCACCGCCTGCGTCACGGTTTCGCCGAGATAGCTTTCGGCAGTTTCCTTCATCTTCTGCAGAATGAAGGCGCTGATCTGCGATGGCGAATAATCCTCGCCGCCCGCCTTCACCCACGCGTCACCATTGGCACCCTTGGCAATGCTATAGGGGACCAGCTCCATGTCCTTCTTGGTCATGGGGTCGTCAAAGCGGCGGCCGATCAGGCGCTTCACCGCAAAAATGGTGTTTTCGGGGTTGGTCACCGCCTGCCGCTTGGCGGGCTGGCCGATCAGCCGCTCGCCATCCTTGGCAAAGGCGACGATCGAGGGCGTGGTGCGCGTGCCTTCGGCATTTTCGATTACCTTGGGCTTGCCGCCTTCCATCACGGCAACGCAACTGTTGGTGGTGCCGAGGTCGATACCAATTACTTTGGCCATCGTGTCTTTCTTCCTTGCAATATCTGCGCGGCGCCCGGTTTCGGCACGCCGCATCCCCACATGATGGGGGCGATATAGGTGGGCTTTGGCTTGGCACAAGGGCCGCACCGCCCTATCTGGCGTCACAGTCTTTCTCCATTTCAGGACGCCTTGACCCATGACCATGCTTCGCCTTGCTGCCCTCACGCTCGCCGTCACCAGCCTGTCGGCCTGCAACGAACAGGGCGAATCGCGGCAGGTCCTGCGTGTCGCGAGCGGGCATATCGTGCTGCCCGCAACGCCCGACCGTCCGGCGGCGGGCTATTTCACCGTCGAAGGCGGCAGCGCGCCGGTGGATTTGGTCGCCGTCACCGCCGACCTCGCCCAGCGGGTGGAAATGCACCAGACGGTGAAGGAAGACGGCATGACCAGCATGAAGGAACTTTTGCGTGCACCGGTGCCGGTGCAAGGCAAGCTGGAGTTCAAACCCGGGGCCAACCATCTGATGATCTGGAGCATCAACGGCGCGGCGGTGCGCGCAGGGCGTTTGCCGATGGTGTTCATCTTTTCGAACAATGACCGCATCGTCTTTGACCTGAAAATCAAACAGCCCGACGCTGCGGCGAAGGCGGGCGAGGAGCATAAGGGTCATTGAGGGGCATCGACCGCCCCCTGACATCAGGTGAAATCGCGCTGGCGCAAAGCGTCTTCGGCGATGCCATTGACTATGCGCCGGTGCGCATCCGGACGCGCAAATGGGCCTTTTTCCAGCCGCGCCGCATCGTGATGGCGCCGATGGGGCATCTGCATTTCCACCCCGACGGCGAAAATTACTGCGACGACTTTTCTTGTCCGCCGGGTGATGACCGCGATGCGGTGCGCCGCGCCAAAGGGTTGTTCCTGCACGAAATGACGCATGTGTGGCAGGCGCAGACGCGCGGCCGCTGGTATCTGGTGCTGATGCGCCATCCCTTTGCGACCTACAGCTATAGCTTGAAACCCGGCTGGCCGCTGGCGCGCTATGGGCTCGAACAACAGGCCGAAATCGTCCGCCATTATTGGCTGCTAACGCAGGGGGTGACGGTCGCGGGCGCGCCGGGGGTGGAGGCCTATCGCGCGGTCCTGCCCTTCGACCAATAGACCCGTTGAGGCAGCTTCATCTACCCCTCCGCCCGCCGAAGAGACTAGCGGGGTATGTCGCGCCTTTCATAAACGGGCTGTGCTCCGGCGCGCATATGCGCATCGACGAACGTTGCCGTTTTTGCCGCGATCGATTGACCGTCCACCGTCAGCGAGAAAAAGCCGCTGCCGTCGAAGCCATGTCCGCCGCCGGTGATGGAGTAAAAGGTGAAGGGTACGCCCACGGTTTGCGCCTGGCCGGTAATCGCTAGTGCGCTGGAATAGGCAACGGTCGGATCGGCGGTTCCGTGCAGCACAAACAGCGGCGATTCACCCGCCTCAAGATCGGTGACCCGCAAGAGGGCGCCCCAATAATCGACCGCGACCCGCACCGGCGGGCGGGGGATCGCATATTCATCGAGCGAATAGGCGACGTGCATCGCAGTGATGGCCCCGGCGGACCCACCCCACATGCCGAATCTGTCGGGATCGATGCAATAGGTGCCCGCGTTGCTGACCGCCCAGCGCAGGGCGCGCACGGCATCTTCAACCGCTGCGCTAAAGGCCGTTACCTGCGCGGACGGTGATGATGTGTTGAGCGCCTGAAAATCCCTCTCAAAGGCGGCGAATTCGCTCGAGACAACCGGGTTGTCGCCCTGCAGCCGATAGGAAATCGACAGCAGGTTCATGCCTCGGCGGGTCAGTTCCTGTGCTATTGCCTCGACATTGGCACCCTTGCGGCTGCCACCAGTAAAGCCCCCGCCGTGCACGAATACCACCGTCGGGCGCGGGGCATCGCAGGCGAGCTGGGGACGATAGACATCCAGCAGCAGCGAGACGGACCCGCCGGCGGTCATTCCGGAACCATAAGCGATATCGGGGCTAAGGACGTATCCGGTTGGAGTTGGTGCCGGCGTCGGAGCCGGCGTGGGTGCCGGGGTGGGAGTAGGCACCGGCGTCGGCGCAATGCTGATCGGTGGCGGCGCTGATCCCCCGCCACCCCCACACGCGGCGAGCATGACCATGAGATAGGAGCTCGCCAACACAGACTTCATCATCGGATGTTCCCCAACTATCGCATCGTCCGGGACCATGACCCGGCGGGATAAACACAGGGTCATCAGCAATTTGTCGCGCAATTATGGCATCGAAGACGTGGGACGGCATGGGTATTGCGGCAACATGGCTTGCCCGTTCTAGTTTCATTTGATACCAATTATACCGGAGGCGGCCGAACCCGCGCCTCACCCATGAGACAACCGATGAAACTTTCCGACTATGCGATGACCGCAGAGCGCGGCTTTCTGTCGCCGTTCGAGCTGCCCGAAATCGCGCTGCCCGACGAATGGGCCCCGGTGCTGCACGCCGCCGAAGACCTTTCGGCGCTGCTCACCAGTGGCCGGGTCCGCACTTTTCTCGACCGGCTGCCCGACCCTGGCGTTCCGCAATGGGTGGAAACGGCCAGCGATGCCGAACTGCGCGCGGCGATGGTGCGCTACGGCTTTCTGATTCAGGCCTATGTCTGGGGCGAGGCCGAAGCGCCGGCGGCGTTGCCTGCCAATCTGGCGGTCCCCGTGGTCGCGCTCGCCGACGCGCTGGGGCAGGCGCCGTTGCTGCCCTACTCATCCTATGTCCTCGACAATTGGGCGCGGCTGGATGAGGCTGGTCCGGTCGCGCTCGACAATATCGCGATGGTCCAAGCCTTTCTAGGCGGCGCGGATGAAAACTGGTTCGTGCTGGTCCATGTCGCGATCGAGGCCGAAGCCGGGCGGGCGCTCGCGCTCGCCTGTGAGCTGGTCGACTGCGCGGCGGCAGAGGATGTCGCGGGTGCGACGGCGCGCCTGACCGAAATGGCCGAAGTGTGGGGCCGCATCAACGCGATTTTTGACCGTATGCCCGAACGCTGTGACCCCTATATCTATTATCAGCGGGTGCGGCCATACATCCATGGCTGGGCGAATAATCCGGCATTGCCCCAAGGCCTGATTTACGAAGGCGTCGAAAAATTCGGCGGCAAGGGGCAGGCGTTTCGTGGCCAGACCGGATCGCAGTCAAGCATCGTGCCCGCCATGGACGCGCTATTTGGTGTGGTGCATAGCAACGACCCGCTGCGCGCCTACCTTGACGAACTGCACAGCTATCGTCCGGTGCCGCACCGCCGGTTCATCGATGATCTGCGCGCGCAATCGACGCTGCGCGCTTTTGTGAAGGCCAGCGGCGATGCCGCGCTGCGCGAGGCGTTCAATGCCAACCTGACGCACGTCGCCGATTTCCGCACCCGCCACCTGGAATATGCGGCAAGCTATATCAACAAACAGGCTTCGTCAGGTGCAGGCAACGATCCCGACGTCGGCACCGGCGGCACGCCGTTCATGAAATATCTGAAAAAGCACCGCGACGAAAATCGTGCGTCGCTGCTGGAAAATCTGATCGCATAAATAGGCTCTAGCCAAGGCAGCGACGTTCGTCCTATGTTCTGTCCATGGATGGAACGTCGCTCCTTGTCGCTGTCGCCGCGCTGCTCGTTGGTGCGCTCATTGGCTGGCTGGTCGCGGCGCGCCAGTCGGGCGCGCTCAAAGTCGAACGCGACAGCGTGACCCAGCGCTTCGGCGCAGCGATCAGCGATTTAGAGCAAGAGGTACGGCGGCGTGAAACTGCCGAGCTGCGCCTCGCCACCATCGAGGCCGAACGAAGCGCGCGCGAGGCGGCACTGGGCGAACAAATTGCGCAGCTCAAGGATGCGCAGGCTGCACTCACCGTGCAATTCCGCGAGGTCGGACAGGCGATGCTCGACAAGGCACAGGCCGATTTCCTGACCCGCGCCGAAGCCCGCTTCAAGGAAAGCGAGGCGACGGCGGGGCAGAAATTGTCCGCGCTGCTGGCGCCGGTCAACGAACGGCTGGGGGCCTATGAAGCGGCGGTGCAAAAGGTCGAGGCCGACCGGCGCGAGGCCTATGGCAATCTGACCGGCCTCATCGAAACGATGCGCATGGGGCAGGAGGAGGTGAAGTCGGTCACCGCCAGCCTGAACAATGCGCTGCGCAACGCGCCAAAGGCGCGCGGGCGCTGGGGCGAACAGCAACTCAGAAACGTGCTCGAAAGCTGCGGGCTGGCCGAGCATGTCGATTTCAACACCGAAGTCAGCCTCGACACCGACGACGGACGGCTGCGCCCCGACGCGATCATCAATGTCCCCGGCGGGCAGAAATTGGTGGTCGATGCCAAGGTGTCGCTCAACGCCTTTCAGGACGCGGGCAGCGCGAGCGACGAGGGGGAGCGCGCGCGCTACCTTGCCGCGCACGCCGCCGCGATGAAGGCGCATGTCACGACGCTGGGGGCCAAGGCCTATCAGGACCAGTTCGACGAAGCACCGGACTATGTGATTATGTTCGTCCCCGGCGAACATTTCCTCGCCGCCGCGCTCGAACAGGATCCGGGGCTGTGGGACTATGGTTTCGGGCGGCGCGTTTTGCTGGCAACGCCGACCAATTTGGTCGCCATCGCGCGCACGGTCGCGGGGGTTTGGCGGCAGGAAAAGGTCGCGGGTCAGGCGCGCGAAATCGCCGCGCTGGGCAAGGAACTTTATGCGCGCATGGCGACTATGGCGGCGCATATCGTGCGGCTGGGCAAGAATCTGGATCAGGCGACGGGGGCGTACAACAGTTTCATCGGCAGCTTTGAAACACAGGTCCTCAGCCAGGCAAGGCGGTTCGAAGCGCTGGATGTCGATACGGCGGGCAAGGATATGCCCGATCTCCCCCACGCCGAAACCGAAGTGCGGCCGCTGACCAAGATTGCGGTGGGGGACACTGTTCGGCTGCCAGCAACGGGCGACTAGGGCATAGGAGCCAACGCGCGGCTTGCCCGTACGATCAGGATGCGCCACGGGCGGCGGCCATGGAAGCCTTTCTCGCCTCTACCCTGCTCGTCGCCATCGCCGAAATTGGTGACAAGACGCAGTTATTGGCGATTGTCCTCGCGGCGCGGTTTAACCGGCCGCTGCCGATCATCGCCGGAATCGCGGCGGCGACGCTGGCCAACCATGCGCTCGCCGCCTGGATCGGCACGTTGGCGGCGGGGTGGTTCGACGGACCGGGCTTTCGTCTCGCGCTGGCGGCGGGATTCATCGCCATGGCGGCGTGGACCTTGGTACCTGACAAGCTGGAAGACGATGAAGCCCCGGCTGTTAGTGCGCGCGGCGCCTTTATCACCACGCTCATCGCCTTCTTCGTCGTCGAAATGGGCGACAAGACACAGATTGCCACCGTCGCGCTGGGGGCACAATATCAGGCGCTGTTCTGGGTCACCGCCGGAACGACGCTGGGCATGATGATTGCCAATGTCCCCGCGGTGATGCTGGGTCAGGCGCTGGTGCAGCGCATTCCGCTGGTGACCGTGCGGCGCGTGGCGGCAGGGTTGTTTTTGCTTACCGGGTTGTGGTTCGGGGTGGATGCACTGGGGTGGATTTAGCGCCGCCGCTGATTCAGTACCTCATAGGCCATCACCGCCGCCGCGACCGCCGCGTTCAGGCTGTCGGCCTTGCCCAGCATCGGCATTTTGACGCGCACGTCGGCAGCGGCGGCATATTCGGCGGGCAGGCCCTGCGATTCGTTGCCGACCAGAATAAAAGTCGGCGCGTCATAGCGCACCGCCTGATAATCCTGTGCTGCCTCCAGATGCGTCGCGACCAGCTGGCCTGGCCCGCTGCGCAGCCAGCTCAGGAACTCGGCCCAGGGTGCCTGCACCAGCCGTTGCGTGAAAATCGCCCCCATGCTCGCGCGCACCGCCTCGACGCCATAGGGATCGGTGCATTCGTCGATCAGGATGAGGCCGCCTGCGCCAACCGCATCGCCGGTGCGCAGCATCGTGCCCAGATTGCCCGGATCACGCAGCCGCTCGGCGACCAACCAGATCGGTGCAGCATTCCGGTCGACATCGGCAAGCGTGGTGCGCGGTTCGCTGTAAATGCCGACAACGGTCTGGGGATTTTCCTTGCCCGACAATTTGGCGAGCACCGCCTCGCTGGTGGTCACCACCTCGCCGCCCGCCGCCAGTGTTGCGTTCGCCAGCGCGGCCGCCAGCGGATGCGCTTCGCTTGCCGCGGTCAGGAACAGCCAGCGGGGCAGCACGTCGGCCTCGCGCGCTTCGGTGGCGATGCGTAACCCTTCGGCCAGAAACAGACCTTCGGCACGGCGATGGCGCTTTTCGCGCAGCAGCCGCAGCCGCTTGACCAGTGGATTGCTCAAACTGTCGATGTGGCTGCGGCGACCGGGCGGGATCACGGCGCGTAGGGTCCAGACCCGCAACCAGCGCGGTCGAGGTTTGAGGCAAATTTGCTCAGCGCCAGGCGGCAAGCGCCGGGAATATGTCGATATTGCCAAGCTTGCCAACGCAGCGCTGCGCAAATTTGGTCAAATCCGCAGGACGTCAAAATGGCTTCGACCTCGAAGCGAAATGCCCTTGCAGGCAGAAATACTGCCCGACTGCGCGCATTTCCCTCCGATGTCTTTGCCATTTTGACGCCTCGACCGTGCTGGATGTGGGTCTGGATCCTAATCCTCGCCGAAGCTGTCCTTGACCAGCCCGACCAGCTTGGTCAGCGCCGCCTCGGCCCCGTCGCCCCGGGTGTGAATGGTGATGCTGTCGCCCTTGGCGGCGCCCAGCATCATCAATCCCATGATCGACGTGCCGTTGACGCGCGACCCGCCCTTTTCCACCTCGACCGCTACGCCTTCGGGCAGGCGGCTGACAAAGGTCACGAATTTGGCGCTGGCACGGGCATGCAGGCCGCGCTGGTTGGTGATTTCGACGGTTTCCGACAGCTCGGTCATGGCGTCGCGCCCAATAGTTCGGAGGCAACCGAGATATATTTCTGCCCGGCCTCGCGTGCGGCGCGCACCGCGTCCTGCACCGACATGGTCTTGCGCGCGCTTTCCAGGCGGATCAGCATGGGAAGATTGATGCCAGCAATCACCTCGAACCGCCCGCTGTCCATCAGGCTGATCGCCAGGTTCGACGGTGTCCCGCCGAACAGGTCGGTCAGGATAATCACGCCGCGCCCGCCGTCGACCTTGCGGATTGCTTCGGCGATTTCGGCGCGGCGCGCCTCCATATTGTCATTGGGCCCGATGCATACGGTAGCGATGGCGCGCTGCGCGCCGACAACATGCTCCATCGCCGTCACAAATTCCTCGGCCAGTCGTCCGTGGGTCACGAGCACCAGGCCGAGCAGCGGCATTGCTTTGGTGTCAGGCATAGATGATCGACTCTCGGCTCATGTCGCGCGGGGCGGAGGGGGTGCGCCCTCAAGCCCATCTTGGGGGGTCGAGTCAAGATTGCGGTGTGCCACGATGGGACTATGGCCATGCGCGCGCAGCGTTTCCGCGATGCGTTCGGCGACATGGACCGAACGATGGCGCCCGCCGGTGCAGCCGATGGCAATGCTGATATGGCTTTTGCCCTCGGCGGCATAACGCGGCAGCACAGTGAGCAGCAGGGTTTCGATTTGTCCCATTACCGCAGCATAATAGGGATCGGTGGCGACATAGGCGGCAACATCGGGGTCCAGCCCGGTTTTGGGTTTAAGCGCAGGGACCCAGTGCGGGTTGGTCAGAAAGCGCATGTCGAACACCAAATCGGCGTTGCGCGGCAGCCCGCGGGCAAACCCAAAGCTGGTGATGGTCAGCGCGGGGGTGCTGGCCTCGCCAAGCTGAAAGCGCTGGCGGATTTCATGCTGCAAATCATTGCTGCTGTAATTGGTGGTGTCGACGACCTGCTCGGCCCAGCGCCGCAACGGCTCGAGCAGCTCGCGTTCGCGCGCAATACCGTCGGCCACCGGGCGGTCATCGGCCAGCGGGTGGCGGCGGCGGTTTTCGGAAAAGCGGCGCTCCAGCTCGGCGCCGGCGCAGTCGAGAAATAGCACGCCGATATCACGGTCCTGCTCGGCGCGCATGGCCTTTAGATCGCGCACCAGCGTGGCGGGGCGAAAGCCGCGCGAGCGGGCATCCAGGCCGACTGCGAGCGGGCGTTCGGTCGCGCCGCGCGGCTTGGGCGTCATCAACAGCGCCTCAAGCAGCGACACGGGCAGATTATCAACAACCTCCCAGCCCAGATCCTCGAGCACCTTGAGCGCGGTCGATTTGCCTGCCCCGGCAAGTCCGGTGACGATCAGCAGCGGTGGTTCATGCGCTTTCATGGCGCTAGTTGCCGTGCCAGCGCCAGTTCAACCTTGATCGGCGCGCTCGCCTCTAGGGCATTGATGCGGACGGCGGGCAGGACATGTCCGGCAATTTCCTCAATCGCTGGGTCGGGCATGCGCTCGGTGCGATCGGTCAGGCGCACGGCGAGCAACAGTGGCACCGGCCCTGTCCATGCGCGTTCAATGATCCCCAACCCCCGGACCTCAATTCGTCCGGCAATGGTTGGGGGCGGCGCGCAATGCAATTGCCCTGCAATTTCGGCCAGCTCGCATTGGTCGTCGGCCACCAGGCTGGCGCCGCGGTCAATCAGGCGCAATGCCAGGTCGGATTTGCCCGCTCCCGATGGCCCCAACAACAGCACGCCGTGCGCGCCGATGGCAACGCAGCTAGCGTGAATGGTGGACACGGGCGAAAGTGGCGGGGCCATGCTGCGGTGTATCGGGCTGCTTGCCCCGTCGCAAGCGTGGCTGATGGGTCCAATTGGGTCAGGCCGCAGGCAGGCTGATCAGGATTGACGCCCCCCCCTTGCCATCCTCGCGATCCAGCGCCGCGATGCTGCCTTGGTGGCCCTCAACGATTGTGCGCGCGATGGCAAGGCCAAGTCCGCTGTGTTTGCCAAAGGCCTCACTCGCCGGACGTTCGCTGTGGAAGCGGCGGAACACGGCCTCGCGCTGGCCGATGGCAATGCCGGGGCCGTCGTCATCGATGCGAATGCGGACCTGATTTTGCGTCGCGGTGGCCGACACGCAAACCAGTCCGTCTGGCGGTGAAAACGACAGCGCATTGTCGATGATATTGTTGATGGCGCGTTCCAGCCGGTGACCGTCGCCCATCACCTGTGCGGTGCCCTTGCGTGGGCGGGCAAAAGCGATGCGCGGACCCGTCTCGCCCGCGCCGCGCCGCGCCGCGCGCGCGGCCAGCATCGCCTCGATCATCGCGCCGACATCGATTCGTTCAAACCGGGTGCGCGACAGCTCGGCGTCCATCCGCGACGCTTCGCTGATATCGGAGACCAGCCGGTCGAGCCGCCGTACGTCCTCGCCCGCGATGGTCAGCAATTGCTGGCGTTGGCCGGGGTCCGTCACGCGCTCCAGGCCTTCGATAGCGGACCGCAGTGAAGCGATGGGGTTTTTGAGCTCGTGGCTGACATCGGCGGCGAAATGTTCGCCGGCGTCGATGCGCTCGCGCAAAGTCTGGGTCATGTCCGACAAGGCGCGCGCGAGCGTGCCGATTTCATCACGGCGCGAGGGCAAGCGCGGGACAATAACCTCGCGCGCACGCCCCAACCGGACGCGCACCGCTGCGCGCGCAAGTCGCCGGAGCGGGTCAACAATTGTGCGCGCCAGGAACAGTGACAGCAACACCGATGCCAGTGTCACCATCGCTAGCACCACGCCCAGCCGCCAGCGCTCGGCGCGGACAGTGCGCGTGATGTCGCGTGCGTTCACCGTCATCAGCATCAGCGCGCGGTCGTCAAAGCGCACGGGCATTGCGGCGCTCAGCATCGGCGTGCGGTCGGGGGCATAACGGTAGCGGTGGGCCAGTGTGCCGCTGGCTTTTGCCGCGCGCAGTTCGGGCCAGCTGTTCACCGCATCGACACGCGGTTCGACAAAGCGCGACGGAATTGGCGCGCCCACCACCCAGTCGAGCGCGCGGTCCATGATACGCGCGGCTTCGCGAAACCAGGGCTGACCATCCGGATCACGGAGCGTATAGGCAGGCGGTGCGTCCTTGAAACTGTCAGCGAGCAAGCGGCCATCGGCGTGGTAGAAGCGCAACCGCGCAGCATTGGTGCGGGCAAACTGGCGAATCAACTGCGGTCGTTGGTCCGGGCGGGCGGCCTCCAAGGCCGGCGCGAGCAGCGACAACTGGCTGTCGAGCGCGGAGGTGCGCATATCGATGAGGCGCGTGCGATAGCTGTCGAGATAGAAAAAGCCCACGGCAAGCAGCGCAATAGCGAAGATGTTGACCGCCAGTATCCGCGTGGTCAGCGACCAGCGCGCCGACCAGACCAGCCGCTGCGGCTCGTCGCAGGGCAGCACCGCGTCAGCCGTCATCAGAGAAGCGATAGCCCGCGCCATAGAGCGTTTCGATGGCATCGAATTCGCCGTCGACTTCGCGGAATTTGCGCCGCAACCGTTTGATATGGCTGTCGATGGTGCGGTCGTCGATGTAGACATCGTCCTGATAGGCGGCGTCCATCAACTGGTTGCGCGTGCGCACAATGCCGGGACGCGACGCGAGCATTTCGAGGATCAGAAATTCGGTCACGGTGAGTGTTACCGCCTGGCCGTCCCACAGCACCTTGTGCCGGGCCGGGTCCATCACCAGCCGCCCGCGCTCGATGGGGTCGGCAACGGGTTCGTCGCCGGGTGCGTCGGGGGTGCGATTGAGCTCAACGCGGCGCAGGATCGCCCGGATGCGGGCAATCAACAGCCGCTGCGAAAAGGGTTTGGCGATATAGTCGTCGGCGCCCATGGCGAGGCCCAGCGCCTCGTCAAGTTCGTCGTCCTTCGAGGTCAAGAAAATGACCGGCAGCTGGCTCTTCTCGCGCACGCGGCGCAGCAGCTCGAGCCCGTCAAGCCGCGGCATTTTGATGTCGAACACGGCAAGGTCGGGCGGATTGTCGATGAGCGGCTTTAGCGCCGCTTCGCCGTCGGCATAGATGCGCGTCACAAACCCCTCGGCCTGCAGCGCGATTGACAGCGATTGCAAGATGTTGCGGTCATCATCGACCAGGGCAATGGTGGCGGTCATCGGCGCGATAATTCCTGTTGCCATCCTTCTAGCCCAGCACCGTGCGACGCACAACCAAGGCCCTTCGGCGCATCGATAACCGCGGGCGCAGCGTGGGACAGGGTGCAAGCGATAATCGTTTTGACAAGCGTGGTGGCGGGTGGCTAACGGGCAACCACGCGTTTTTCTCGAAAGGCTTCGCGGCGGACCACTGCCGGTGCCTTCGGCCCTGTCCGCCCAGTGCATACGAATGCAGGCGGGCCGGACGGACAAAGGATTATAGGGCATGACGGAACTCAAAATTGGCGAAACCAGCATCAAGTTGGCGGTAGATTTGCGCGAGAATCTTGGCACTGCGCCGCTGATCGAGGAAGCGGTGCGCCACGGCGAGGGGTTGCTGGCCAAAGACGGTCCGTTGGTCGTCGCCACCGGCAAGCACACCGGCCGTTCGGCCAAGGACAAATTCATTGTCCGCGATGCGACCACCGAATCGACGATCTGGTGGGGCAAAACCAATGTCGGTATGACGCCCGCACATTTTGCCACGCTGAAGGCTGATTTCTTCGCGGCCTTGGCCTCCCAGCCGCGCCTCTATCGCCAGCAGCTGTTTGGTGGTTCGCAGCCGGAACATCGCGTCGATGTGCAGGTCGTCACCGAATATGCCTGGCACAGCCTGTTCATCCGCACGCTGCTGGTGCGACCGACTGCTGCCGAACTCGCTGCGCACAGCAGCGAATATACGATCATCGACTTGCCCAGCTTCCGCGCCGATCCCGTGCGCCACGGTACACGCAGCGAAACGGTGGTCGCGGTCAATTTTGCCGAAAAGCTCGTGCTGATTGGCGGCACGGCTTATGCGGGTGAAATGAAGAAGTCGGTGTTCGGCATTCTCAACTATCTGCTCCCCGTTGATGGCGTTATGCCGATGCACTGTTCGGCCAATATCGGCCCTGATGGCGACACGGCCGTGTTTTTCGGCCTGTCGGGCACCGGCAAGACGACGCTCAGCGCCGATGCCTCGCGCACGCTGATCGGCGATGATGAACATGGCTGGTCGGACACGGCGGTCTTCAACTTTGAAGGCGGCTGCTATGCCAAGATGATCCGCCTGTCGCCCGAGGCCGAGCCGGAAATTTACGCCACCACCAAACGGTTCGGCACGGTGCTGGAAAATGTCGTCATCGATCCGGAGACGCGCGAAATCGACCTCGACGATGCCAGCCTTGCCGAGAACAGCCGGGGTTCCTATCCCATCGAATTCATCCCGAACACATCGGCAAAAAACATGGGTCCGGTGCCCAAGAATATCATCATGCTGACTGCCGATGCCTATGGCGTGTTGCCGCCGATTGCGCGGCTGACCCCCGATCAGGCGATGTACCATTTCTTGTCGGGCTACACCGCGCGCGTTGCGGGGACCGAAATTGGCGTGACCGAGCCTGAGGCGACCTTCTCAACCTGCTTCGGCGCGCCCTTCATGCCGCGCCACCCCAGCGTCTATGGCAATTTGCTGAAAGAGCGGATTGCGCGCGGCGGCGTTACTTGCTGGCTGGTCAACACCGGCTGGTCGGGCGGGATGGCGACCATGCCAGGGATCAGCCGCATGCCGATCAAGGCCACACGCGCGCTGCTCAACGCCGCGCTCGACGGCAGCCTGAACGACGCGCAATTCCGCAAGGATCCCTGGTTTGGGTTCGAAGTGCCTGTGGCCGTCGCGGGCGTTGATGCAAAGCTGCTCGATCCGCGCAGCGCGTGGGCCGATGCCGCCCAATATGACGCGACCGCGCGTCAATTGGTGCAGCAATTCATCGACAATTTCGCGGAATTTGCTGCGCATGTCGACGAAGGCGTGCGGCAAGCCGCACCGATCGCCGCTTAATTCACCTGGCTCTGACCGGGTGACCAATCACCCGGAAGGACCAAAGCATGACCACCAACCACCCCATCCGCCTGTTCGCCGATGCCGCCGCCGTGCGCCGGGTTGGCGAAGGCCTGCTCGCCCGCACCCTGCCACGCGCCGAATGGACGCACGAAGCGCATCTCGCCGCCTGCCTGTGGCTGGTGCGCGAGCGGGGCGATATCGCGCTAGAAGCCGAGCTGCCCGCGATCATCCGCGCGTACAACGAAAGCGTTGGCGGGGTGAATGACGATACGCAGGGCTACCATGAGACGCTAACGCAGTTTTACATCGCCGAGGTGCGCGCGCACCACGCGGAGACGGCGGCGCTTTCCTTGGTCGAGGCCATCAATGCCTTGCTCAACGGGCCCCGAGGCGCGCGCGATTGGCCGCTGCACTTCTACACCAGCGATCGCCTGTTTTCGGTCGCGGCCCGGCGCAAGCATCTGCCGCCGGACCGCACCGAACATTGACTTAATGCTTGGGCCGGAAAGCTGGGGAGAAGGAAGCGACCAGCTTACGCCGCCGCCAGTCGCCATTCCTCGCGCAGTGTTTCGGGCCATCGCATGGCCAGGCCGGTAAGCGATACCCCGTCATCCTCGCCCACATCATTGCCGGGGGCGGGAATGTCGCGGGTGAATTCGGCGGTCGGGGCGGCTTTGCCGCGTCCCTTGCTCATGCGTTCGACGATGCGCCCGGTGGGGCGGAACCCCAATTTGCGCAGCACGCTGCCCGAGGCCGGATTATCGGTGAAATGGCTCGCCGTCAGCCGCCGGATGCCCAAGGTGCACGCCAAATCGATCATGTGCCGCCCGGCTTCGGTGGCATAGCCCAGGCCCCAGAAGGGCCGCGCGATCCAATATCCCAGCTCGGTTTCGCCATCCTCCATCCGGTCCATGCCGATGCAGCCGATCAGGCGCGGCTGGGCGGCGGTGCGCTGGACCATCACAAAGCGCGGCAGCGGCGCCTCGGCCCAGCCCGCCAGAAAGGCGTGCGCATCATCCTCGCCATAGGGCCAGGGCGCGCGCGCAAGATTGCGGACAATGCCCTCGTCGGCGATCGCGGCGGTCAGCGCGGATGCGTCTTCGGGCCAGCCTGGCCGCAGCAACAATCTTTCGGTACGCGCGAACATAGTATCACTCCCAATATTGCCGTCCGTCTGGCGTCAATGGATGACGCTTTCGGGTCAGTGTTTTAGCGAGGGAGATAAGCGGCCCGATTTTCGCGAGCGTCGGTTCCGCGCCCAAGAAAAAAGGGAGCCCGGGGGTGACCCGTCTCCCTCGTTTCGATCAGGCTTGCCTCTGGGGGCAAGGGCTGGTCCGGGTCATCCCTGGTGGGACGCGCCGGACGGCTGGTCCCGATTATTCGGCGGCGTCCGCCATAGTGTCGACCGACACATATTTGCGGCCAAGCTTGCCATCATGGAATCGCACGCGGCCATCGGCGGTGGCGAACAGCGTGTGGTCCTTGCCGAGGCCAACGTTCACGCCCGGATAGACGCGGGTGCCGCGCTGGCGCACGATAATGTTGCCGCCGATCACTTCCTGACCGCCGAACTTTTTGACGCCAAGGCGCTTGGCCTGCGAATCGCGACCGTTGCGCGATGAACCGCCTGCTTTCTTATGTGCCATGACCTAAACTCCTGTCTTTGTGGGCCGAGCGGCGCGAACGCGCTCAGGCTTCCTTCTTGGGGGCTGCCTTCTTGGCAGCGGGCTTCTTGGCGGGGACCGGAGCAGCGTCTGCAGCAGCTTCAACCGGTGCGGCTTCGACCTTCTCGGCCTTCTTCGGCGCGGCCTTCTTTTCGGCGGCACCGATGGCGGTGATCTTTAGCAGCGTCAGCGACTGGCGATGGCCATTCTTGCGGCGATAATTGTGGCGGCGACGCTTTTTGAAGACGATCACCTTTTCGCCGCGCGCCTGCGCGATGATTTCGGCGGACACGACCACGCCCTCGGCGCTCTTCACCTCGCCGCCGTCACCGGCCAGCAGGACATCGCCCAGCGTCACCGTTTCGCCGGCTTCGCCAGCCAGCTTTTCAACGGCGATCTTGTCTCCGGCGGCGACGCGATATTGCTTGCCGCCCGTGCGCACGATTGCGAACATGGTCTTATCTTCCAAACAAAACAAAGTGACCCGCGCATCCATGCGCCCGCCAAAGCAGGGCATTTTTCCGGACAGGCAGGAAAGAAGCGCGCCCTAGCGACCGGGGGCCAAGCTGTCAACCGCCAATTTCCGCGCTTTTCAGCTCGGTAAAGGCCGGTGGACAGCGGCCCGCCCACAACCAACCCGATTCGGCGCTTGCCGCCCGCCGGTGGCCGCCATATCAGCGCAGGCGATGCTGCGCCGCCCCATTTCTTTTCTGACCCCGCTTGCTGCGCTGACGCTGGCCGCCTGCGCCAGCGGGATCAGCGGCGCAACGCCCAGCTTGGAAAAGCGCGCCATCGAAGACCGATTCGACGTGGTGGAGACCAGCCCGCTGCCCCCGCCGGGGCCGTTGCCCGCCGATCTGGCCGGACGGCTCGCGCGCTGGCGCAGCGACGCGGCGGCCGCCGACAGCGCTTTTGCGGCGCAGCGCGGGGAAACCGAAGCCGCCGTCGCCGCCGCGCGCGGCGCGGCTCCGGCCAGCGAGGCATGGATCGTTGCGCAGCAGGCCCTCTCGCGCCTCGCCGTCGCGCGCGGCCCGCTGACGGTGGCGCTGGGCGATATCGACGCGCTCTATGTCGCGCGGCAGGACAGCGACGCGATTGACGGCCTGCCCGAGATTTTGGCGCTGCGCGATGAACTGGCGGCGCGGCTTGGCGAACAGGATGCGGTGCTGGCGGGCTTGGCGGAGCGGCTGGGCGAATAGCTGGGTTGGACCAGCGCTGTACCGACCTTGGGAATCGACCCTTTTGTCGCCGTTCGTCGATTAAGCTGCGAGCCTAAAGTGGCGGCGCTCGCCGAGGCACCGGGCTGCGCTTGACGATGCCGGTACTGGTTGCTGCCAGGCGATGGATGGGTTCTAGCAACCGATCAAGGTCGCCAAGACTACGGAGCGCAAGCCGCACGACAAGACAATCGTCACCCGTCACCATATCGCATGCCGTGACCTCTGGAGTCTCGCGAACCATGGCTTCAACCTCACTCAGCCGTCCCGGCAGGGGCTGAATTCGCACAATTGCCTCAGTCAAATATCCCAGCGCCCCAATGCCAAGGTCGATTGTGAAGGCCTCAATTGTGCCGTCGTCCTCCATCCGGCGAATGCGTTCGCGCACTGCTGGCGCCGAAAGCCCCACACGCGCGCCGATGTTGCGCAAGCCGGCCCGCGAGTCAGCTGTAAGGATGGTGAGAATGTGCCGATCGGTCGAGTCGAGCATTCGTGGTTGCATCGTTAAGTTTATCGCGGCCTAAAGTTTCGAATTCAATGAAACTGATGTGTTATTACTTTACGAATGCTGGTTACGCCATAGCTGTGGTTTGCTAAAAAGGTCGCCGATTGGAGACCGCCATGAAACTTCACCGAATTGCGGCATTTACCGATAGGGGTCGCGGTGGCAATCCCGCTGGCGTCACGCTGGTGGACATGCTGCCCGAACCAGCTGAAATGCAGCGGATCGCTGCTGAAGTGGGATATTCAGAGACAGCGTTTGCGGCGCCAGCCAGCAACGGGTTTGTCGTGCGCTATTATTCGCCGACCATGGAAGTTGCTTTTTGCGGTCATGCGACCATCGCGCTCGGCGCTGTGTTGGCGACTGAATATGGCGCAGGCAGCTATCCTTTGCACTTGGCCAATACCGACATCGAGGTGGAAGGGACGACGCGCGGCGGCGAAGCCTATGCTATTTTGCGTTCTCCTCCTACCCGCCAGCGAACCGTGCCGCCATCGCATCGCGAGGCGATGTTGACCCTGTTTGGTTACACGGAAGAAAATCTCGATCCAGCCATTCCCATGATGTACACCAATGCCGGTGCCGATCACCTGATCATTCCATTAGCTAGGCGCGACGATTTGGCCAGAATGGACTATGATTTCGAGTCGGGTCGAGCGCTGATGCGGGAGCGCGGCCTGACCACGGTTGCCTTTGTCGTGAGGCAAGAGCCACAGCTTTTTCATGCCCGCAATGCCTTTGCCGCCGGCGGTGTATTCGAAGATGCAGCAACCGGCGCCGCGGCCGCTGCATTCACAGGAATGCTGCGGGACCAAGGTTTGCTGGATGGTGGTAAGCTGACCATCATTCAGGGGGAAGATATGGGCCAGCGTTCGCGGATCGACGTCGAATATTCCTCAGCGGTCGGCACCTCCGTATTGGTGGGTGGCGTTGCGAGCGTCATCAACGACTTCTCGGTCGTTGGCTCCGACTAGCTTTCGCCGGGTATCCATGCGGTCGGGTCTCGGCCAAAATTCCTTATTCGGTTCGCCGCTATGTTGGCGGACTGCCGCCATCAAACACCTGGGCCAAACACCTACCCCGTCTGATTCAACCCATGCTTCTTCAACGCATGGCGGATCTGGTCATAGCTTAGGCCCAGTGCCTCCGCCGCAACCTTCTGGTTGAAGCGGCAGCGCGCCATGGTGGCTTCCAGGATCGACTTTTCATACCCGTCCACGGCAGCACGCAGGTCGCTCACCGTGCCACCCGGCGGCGATGGCGCGGTGGGTGCGGCCGGTTCGGCCCCGTCGGCGGGCGGCGCTGGGGTTGCTTCGCGCGCGGGCGTGCCGCGCGGGGCCCAAGGGCTGGCGAAGGGGTCGAATTCGACCACATCGACCTTCTTGTCCGGCTCGCGCCAGCGATACACCGCGCGCTCGACGCAGTTGCGCAGCTCGCGGACATTGCCCGGCCAGTCATGCCCCTCGAGCGCGGCGAGCGCGCGCGGCCCAAATCCGGGCCATTCCTCCCACCCCAGCTCGGCGGCCATGCGCTGGCCGAAATAGGTGGCCAGTTCGGCAATGTCGCCCTCGCGCACGCGCAAGGGGGGCAGGGTGATGACCTCGAACGACAGCCGATCGAGCAGGTCGGCGCGGAATTTATGCTGGTTCGCGAGTGCAGGCAGATGCTCGTTGGTCGCCGCGACAATGCGGACATCGACGCGGATCGGGCGCGATGAGCCGACGCGTGTCACCTCGCCATATTCGACCGCGCGCAGCAGCCGCTCCTGCGCCGCCATCGACAGCGTGGCGAGCTCGTCGAGGAACAATGTGCCGCCGTCGGCCTCTTCAAACCGGCCCGCGCGCGACCGGGTCGCCCCGGTAAAGGCCCCCGCCTCATGCCCGAACAACTCGCTTTCAATCAGCGTTTCAGGGAGCGCGGCGCAGTTCATCACGATATAGGGCTTGTCCCAGCGCTGCGACAGCCGGTGGAGCCGCTCGGCGATCAATTCCTTGCCCGTACCGCGCTCGCCGATCACCAGCACCGGACGGTCGAGCGAGGCGGCAAGCGCCGCGCGTTCGACCGCGTCCTGAAAGCTGGGCGATTGGCCGATGAACTGGGTTTCGCGTTCCATACACAGTACTTGGGAAAAATTCCCAACTATTGGCAAGCAAAATTTCCCACCTCGCTTGCGCTATGCGTGAAAATGGCGAAAATCTGCCCTCGCTGAAAATTGGCACGGCTTCTGCATAACATCATTCGAACCGGCGCATCAGGCTCCGGCCATCACGAAGACAGCAAAAGAGGATTGACCATGACCAGCCCCATGTCGCGCATTGCCGGACTTGCCACGACGGCTTGCCTCGCACTCGCCATCATCGTCGGTGTGATCGATTCGGCGCAGCTCGCTGCGCACAGCGCGGGGACCCCCGCGGTGGCGATAGCCGCCTTTGTGAGCGAAACCCCGGCGGTCAGGACTTTAGCCTGACCGGCACTGGCGCCGGGGCATCTCTCCCCCCTTGCCCCGCCCCGGCGCCATATTTTTCACCGGCCCTGACAAGAGGGTCAATTTGGAGTGAGTTCAGATGGGTATTTTTTCTCGCACCCGCGACATCATCGCCGCCAACGTCACCGACCTGCTGGACCGGGCCGAAGACCCGGAAAAGATGATCCGCCAGATCATTTTCGAAATGAATGAGACGCTGGTTGAAGTCCGTGCCTCGGCCGCGCGCACCATCGCCGATCAAAAGGAAATGCGCCGCCACATCGCCAAGCTGGAAAGCCTGCAGGCGAACTGGCACGAAAAGGCCGAACTGGCGCTGTCGAAGGACCGCGAGGATCTGGCCACCGCCGCGCTCGTCGAAAAGC
Source organism: uncultured Sphingopyxis sp. (assembly GCA_964401155.1). Classification (GTDB taxonomy): domain Bacteria; phylum Pseudomonadota; class Alphaproteobacteria; order Sphingomonadales; family Sphingomonadaceae; genus Sphingopyxis. Next base: position 78,110 of record CAYNXF010000011.1, on the reverse strand, counting down.
AGAAGGCCGGCGACATGGCCGAGCGGCTGAAAAGCGAGATCGCTGTGCTCGACGACGCGCTCAAGGGCTATGAAGATGACATCGCCAAGCTGCAGAAAAAGCTCGCCGAAGCGCGCGCCCGCCAATCGAGCGTCGTCAACCGCCTCGAAAGCGCCGAAAACCGCATCCGCCTGCGCGAAATGACGCATGGCGACCGCACGCAGGACGCTTTCGCCCGCTTCGAAATCCTCGAGCGCCGCGTCGACGAAGCCGAAGGCCGCGCCGATGCGCTGGGCCTGGGGCAGAAGAAGAGCCTCGAAGAAGAGTTCGCCGATTTGCAGGCGGCTGATAAGGTGGCCGAGGAACTGGCCGCGCTGAAGGCCGCGCAGAAGAAGGGGTAAGTCCGATGGAAGAGGTTATCATTGTCCCCATTATCATCGGGACCCTCTTCCTCGGCCTCCCCTGGCTCATCCTCCACTATGTCACCAAGTGGAAGCAGGCCAAGACGCTGACCGGTGAGGACGAGCAATTGCTCGACGAACTTTACGATACGGCGCGCAGGTTGGAGGGCCGCCTGCACACCGTCGAACGGATCATTTCGGCCGACCATCCCGACTTCCGCCCCTCGGTGGGCAGCGACGACACGATGGCGCAGATCGAACGCAACAGGAGGAACTGACATGTCTGCCAGCCGGACCAAATTCTACCTCGACAAACAGAACGCCAAATGGAGCGGCGTATGCGCGGGGATAGCTGATTACAGCGGGATCGACGTTGTCTGGATCCGCGTCGGCGCCGTGCTGCTGACGATCATGGGATCGGGCATGACGCTGATCGCCTATTTCCTGATCGCCTGGTTCGCCGATGCCAAGCCCTATGCGCTCTATGCCTCGAACGATGAGGCGCGCTTCTGGCAGGGTGTGCGTTCGAACCCGTCGGCATCGACCCGCGACATCAAGTCGCGCTTCCGCGATCTCGACCGCCGCTTGGCTGATATCGAAATGTATTACACCAGCCATAACAAGCGGCTGGCCGACGAAATCGACAGCCTGCGCTGAGCGTGCGGGTTGAAGCAGGGGAAAAAGCATGAGTTTTCAGGGACCCGGCTTTGTTGTCGCCATCGTGCTGGTTTGCACCATGGGCTGGATGTTCACCACCTGGATCCGCGCCAAGCATGGCTATCCGGTGGAAAATGAATGGGGCGGCATGGTCACCCCGACCAGCCCCGACACCGATCGCAAGATCGAGCTGCTCTCGGCCGAGAATGGCAAGCTGACCGACAAAATCACCCGCCTCGAAGAGCGCATCGCCGTGCTCGAGCGGATTGCCACCGAAAGTAACAGTCGCGCCGCTCAATTGAGCGATCAGATCGACCAGTTGCGCTGAACCAAGGACTAGAAATGATGTTGGAGAATCCCGTAATCGTCGAAGCGCTGGTGCCCGTTGCCGCAATCCTAGGCATTCTTGCCATCGGCGGCTGGGTGCTGACCACTTGGCTGCGCGTCAAGCACGGCTATCCGCTTGAGAGCAGCTGGGGCAAGCCAATCTACCCTAAGAATAGCGATGAAACGACCGAACGCGTCCGTCTGCTCAGCCAGGAAAATGCCCAGCTGCGCGCCGAATTGGGCGCGGTCAAGGACCGGCTGGCGGTGGTCGAGCGTATCGTCACCGACGAAGGCAGCCGCGTTGCACGCGAAATCGAAGCGCTGCGCGGACCCGCGAACTGAGGAACAGAGCGATGGAAGAAGTAGCAAGCAACAGCGGATTTGTTCTGAGCTTTTTCCTCATCGTCGTTGGCATTCCCGTGATCTTCGGGGTGCTCGGCGACATGTACAAGCGCCACCTCAAGTTCAAGGAGCGCGAGATGGAGCTGCTATCGCAGCAGACCGCCGAAAAGGCCGCACAATACGCCGCGCACACAGAACGGCTGGAACAGCGTGTCCGTGTGCTCGAACGCATCGCCACCGACAAGGGCGTTGATCTGTCCGCCGAAATCGACGCGCTGCGCGACGAACGGCCGCTGAACTGAATCGAATCAACAGGGAGTTTGACCATGGGTCCGTTTGAAATGGTGGTCGCGATCGTCGCCATTGCCGCCATCGCCAGCATCGTGAAGGCGCGCTACGGCATCCGCAAGGACGCCAACGGCAATGAGGTGATGGTCAGCGACAGCGCCGAGACCAAGGCGCTGCAAGCCGAAATCCGCGCGCTGAAAGAGCGCATCCAGGTGCTCGAACGCATCGCCACCGACAACAACCGGGCCATCAGCCTCGATGCCGAAATCGAACGGCTGCGCGACGGAACCCCGCGCTAAGCCGCGGAAAACCAACAGGAGGAACACGCCATGTCCCCGATCCTGACCACCGACCTCTCCCTCGCCACCGCGCTGGTGCTGCTCGTCGGCGTCACCATCGTAACCTTCGCCGCATTGAAGGGCTGGCGCGAGTGGATCGCGCTCAAGCGTGATGAACTGGCGCGGGCGCATGGTCCCGCCACCAACGGCGACGCGGGCGTGCCCAGTGCGGCCTCGCGAATCGAGCTCGCCGACCTCAAGGAACGGTTGCGCAAGCTGGAGGCCATTGCGGCGGGGGTCGACCTCTAACCCTTGCTGTGGCAGGGGCTGCGATCATGCGCAGCCTCTCCGACATTTTTGACGAATATGATTTCCTCGATGGCGATGACCGTTACCGGTTGCTGATCGAGCTGGGGCGGTCGCTCGAGTCGATGCCCGATGAGCTCAAGACCGACGCCACGCTGGTGCGCGGCTGTTCGGCCAGCGTGTGGGTTTACCCGCTGCCTAGCGAAAACGGGCGCCTGCATTTCCTTGCCGACAGCAATGCCGCGATCACCAAAGGTATTGTCGCGCTGGTGCTCAGCGCCGTGCAGGACAAGCCCGCCTCCGAGGTCGCCGCGATGGACATCGCCGCTGCGCTCGCACCCTTCAACCTGACCGCGCAGCTGTCGTCGAACCGCACGCAGGGCGTGCCGAATATGATCGCGCTGGTGCAGGATACCGCGCGGCGGATGGCTGAATAATTTCACCGTAGTGCTGAGCTTGTCGAAACACGTGGCGCCTGACAGCACCAAGGGCGCAGCGCTTCGCCACGCCCTTCGACAGGTTCAGGGCTACGTTGAATGATTAGCCAATGAAAAAGGGCGCCGGAATCGCTTCCGGCGCCCATTTCTGTGCCTCGCGGCAGGGGGATTAGAAGGTCACCTTCACCCCGACGCGAATGCCGTACAGCGACTGGCGCGTGACCAGATTGACGTTCGGATTGCGCACGCCCGAGTAGCGATATTGTGCGCAATTCTGCGTCGAAGCGGTGTTCACCACCCCAGCGGCCGGTGCCGTCCCGGTCGGCGTCGCCGTGGTCAGGCACTGCACGCCCACCACGCTGGCGGTGTAGCTGAACGGCACCTGACGCAGCGCGCCCCAATCGCTGTCGATCAGGTTGAGTACGTTTTCGACGTCGGCGAACAGGCGCAGCTTGGCGTTGCCGACGAACAGCGGCAATTCCTGACTGACATTCAGGTCGACCTTGAAGAAGTCGGGCGAAGTCTGGCTGTTCTTCGGCAAAATCTTGCCGCGGAACTTTTCGAGGCCGAAGTTCGCGACCAACGTGTTGAACGCCGCTTCCGATGCCGCCGAGTCAAAGCTGACACGTGCATCGCCGACCGTCGGCACATAGAGCAACGGGGTGTTGTTGGTGCCGACAGTGCCGAACACCGGCAGACGCCCACCACCCAGATCCTGCATCGTCAGGCTGTAGGGACGGCCCGAGCGATATTCGCCGAACAGGTTGAACCGCGTTTCATTGTCGCCGAAGATTTCGGTCTTGAAGCCAAGGTTGAACTTCCACTGATCCCTGATCTCATAGATCGAGCGGCCATAGGTTGCGCCGTTCGCACCAACCATTGCGTTGGCATTATAAAGCGAGGATGCGGTGGCCGAGGTGATAGCGTTGACGTCCTTGATGTCGCTGCGGGTATAGCTGCCGCCGATATCGAGGCCAAAATCCCATGCCTTGGCAAAGCGCAACACGCCAATGTATGACCGCCCGCGGCTGTCGTTGGTCATCAGCAAGTCCTGATTGTTCCCAGTGGTGCCGGGCAGGTTGCCGAAGCGCGGACGGCCATCGGGCAGCGTGCCGATCTGGACCGAGCGAATGTCCGTCCAAGTATAGGCGTCGATCACATTGCCATAGAGGAAGTTGGCGCCGAAGAGCCAGCCATCGCCCAGCGGGCCAAGGTCAGCATCATAGTCGACCGAGATGGTCGCGCGAAGCTGGCTGGCTAAGTCGAGATCGGGGTCGATGGCGTTCACCGGCGCTGCTGCCAGCGACGCGGTGTTGGTGGTCAGGAAATTGTTCACGCTGGCATCGAAATTGCCCAGATCGACATTGTTGAGCGCGTCGCTGCAAATCTGCGCGGCGTTGGCAACCGTTGCCGGGACGTTACAGCCCGCAGCCGAGGTGTTGCGATCGATGTTGATCTGGTTGGTCAGCTGACCGGTGTTCGAATAGCTGTTTGACAGGAACACGTTGGGCGAACCGCCCGCGAACACGCCGACACCGCCGCGCACGACCAGACGGTCAGTCGCGTTCCAGGCGAAGCCAAAGCGCGGCTGGAGCACGCCCTTGCCGGCAAAGGTTTCGCGGTTCGAGAAACCATAACGCTGGACAAAATTGGCGTTGAGCGGTGGCCGGTCGCCGCTGCCCATCAGGTCATAGCGCAGGCCCATGGTGATGGTCAGGTCATCGGTTGCCTGCCAGTCGTCCTGCAGGCCGATGGTGTAGGTTTGCGAAGCAAAGTTGGCCGCACCATCGTCAGGGTTCAGGCTGGGCACGGCATTTTGATAGATTAGCGATCCCGCATTGCGGTTCTGGAAGTCGGCAATCGAGTCGAAATAATAGACGCCCAGGCTGTTCGGCACGAACAGGTTGAAGGTGCTGAGGTCGGTGTAGCCGCCGAGGAATTTGAAGCTGTGATCACCAGCGTCCAGCGTGGCCTTGAACTCGATACCGAGATTTTCGGTGTTGAGCTCGTTGGCGTGGCGGAACTGGTCGGGGCCAAAGATCACCCGCGGCACGCCAGTCGAACAGGCGAGCAGGCTGCCCGTCGAAGTCGGGTCGACGCAGACCGAGATTTGGCCCAGCGTCTTTTCACCGAACGGGATCTGCCCGCGGTTATAGTCGGTGTAGCGCACGCGCAGTTCGGTCGCGAAGCTGTCCGACCAGGTCGAGTTCAGCTGGAACACGCCCGAGTTGACTTCTTCGGTGAGCTGGTAGCCGGTCGAGAAGAGACCGATGGTCGGGCCAGTGTTGCTGGTCGAGGTGTTGCGCTGGAAGCTGTTGTTACCGACACTGCGCAGATAGGTGAACGAGGCGCGCTGCGTGTCGGACAGGTTCCAGTCGAGCTTGACCGCCAACTTTTCGTCGGTTTCGTCGGCGTTGCGAATCACACCCAGCGTGTCATAGCCGTAGACCGTGCTGGCGATTCCGCTGACCTGATCGATCTGTGCCTGCGTCAGATTCGGAATCGGCGCGGCGAAGCCTTGGCCCTGCGGGCCGCTGTCGAACGGGATCGATTCTTCGGTGCGCTCATAGGCGACCATGAAGAACAATTTGTCCTTGATGATCGGGCCCGACAGAATGCCGCCATATTGTTTCGATTCCAGCTCCAAATTGACGCCGACGCCCTTGGTCGAGTCGCCGGTCAGGCTGTCATCGGTGTATGTATAAAAGGCACTCCCGGTGAAGCGGTTGCCGCCCGAACGCAGCACGACGTTGATCGCGCCGCCCTGGAAATTGCCCTCGGTGATGTCGAACGGGGCCACCTTGACCGAGAATTGCTCAATGGCTTCCAGCGGCACAGGGCCGCGGTTGGTCGGTAAACCGCCGTTGTTGAGGCCGAAATCGTCGCCGAACTGGACGCCATCCACCGAAAAGCGGTTGAGGCGGCCGTTCTGACCGGCGATTTCGATGGTGCGGCTGTTGGTCAGGTCGATGGTCGCGAACGGGTCGCGGCGCGCAAGGTCGCGCACATCGCGGTTGATCGAGGCGACGCCTTCGATTTGTTCACGGCCCAGCGCGGTGATCGGGCCAGTCGAAGTTTCGAGCGCGCCTGATACCGACGATGCGGTCACGACGATCGCTGCCTGCTCCTGCAACGTCACGGGCAAGCGGAACGGCGTTCCAGCTTGCAAGATCAGGTCGGTCACCTGTGCCGATTCAAAGCCGTCGGCTTCGATCAAAATGGTGAAGGGGCCGCCGATGCGAAGGCCGTTGGCGGTGAAATTGCCCTGATCGTCCGTCGAGGTGTTGAAGACCGTGCCCGAAGGTTTGTGCGTCAGCGTGACGCTGGCACCCGCGACCGGACCCGACGCCGCATCGACGGTCCCGCGCACCGCAGCGGTGGTTTCCTGCGCATGGGCAGGTGCGGCCATCGTGGCGGCAAAGCTGATCGCCGCGACGCTCGCGGCCAGATAATGACGGATATGCATGTTCGGTCTTCCCCTGATGTTTGTGGAACAGTCGGGGCGCGGTAAAGGGAGAGCGCGCACGACGGGTCACAGGCCCATAAGCGGCGCTCTATGGCATGATTGTGACAGTGCAAGGGGGGAGTTGTAACAAACCGCGCCCGCTGAAATTTAGCGGTCTAGAATCAGCCAGTTAATATAGCTGCGACCTGTTTGTGGCGCGCAAGTTTTTTTGCACTGTTGCTGCAACGCAACATAATTGCGCGCTCATGCCGAATCAGCAGGCCGTAAACCGTCAGGCGGCGTCGCCGGCCTCAGCCTTTTTGTCGGCATAGACGCGCACGGGTGCCTTGCGTCCGTCGACGACATCCTTGTCGACCACCACTTCGACCACATCGGCAAGGTCGGGCAGTTCGAACATGGTATCGAGCAGGATTGCCTCGACAATCGAGCGCAGACCGCGCGCGCCGGTTTTGCGTTCGATCGCGCGCTTGGCGATGGCGACCAGCGCATCGTCAGTCAGCGTCAGTTGAACATCTTCAAGGTCGAACAGCTTGCGATATTGTTTGACTAGCGCGTTTTTGGGTTCGGACAGGATCTTGACCAGCGCGTCAATGTCGAGATCCTCGAGCGTTGCGATCACCGGCAGGCGGCCGACAAATTCGGGGATCAGGCCGAATTTCAGCAAATCCTCGGGTTCGATATTGCGCAGCAGTTCGCCGGTGCGGCGTTCGTCGGGGGCGGCGACGTGCGCGCCGAACCCGATGCTCTTCTTTTGCAAGCGGTCGCCGATAATCTTGTCGAGCCCGGCAAAGGCGCCGCCGGCGATGAACAGGATATTGGTGGTGTCGACCTGCAGGAATTCCTGCTGCGGGTGTTTGCGCCCACCCTGCGGCGGCACGCTCGCCGTGGTGCCTTCCATCAGCTTAAGCAGCGCCTGCTGCACGCCCTCACCCGAGACATCGCGGGTGATCGAGGGGTTTTCCGCTTTGCGCGAAATTTTGTCGATTTCGTCGATATAAACGATGCCGCGCTGCGCCTTTTCGACATTATAGTCTGACGCTTGGAGCAGTTTCAGGATGATATTTTCAACATCTTCGCCCACATAACCCGCCTCGGTCAGCGTGGTCGCGTCGGCCATGGTGAAGGGCACGTCGAGGAAGCGCGCCAGCGTTTGCGCGAGCAGCGTCTTGCCGCTGCCGGTGGGGCCGACGAGCAATATATTCGATTTGGCCAATTCAACATCTTCGCCGCGCCCCGAATTGGCGAGGCGCTTATAATGATTGTGCACCGCCACGGACAGCACGCGCTTGGCGACACTCTGGCCGATGACATAGGCGTCGAGATGCTGGCAGATTTCCAGCGGCGTGGGCACGCCGCCATCCTTGCGCGCGGCGACCCCGCCCTTGATTTCCTCGCGGATGATATCGTTGCACAGCTCGACGCATTCATCGCAGATGAACACCGTTGGCCCGGCAATCAGCTTGCGGACCTCGTGCTGCGATTTGCCGCAGAAAGAGCAATAGAGGGTGCTCTTGGAATCCGAGCCGGACAACTTCGTCATTATCTTCCCTTGTGGGGCGAACCCATGGTCGTTCGCCCGCAAAACGCTATCGTAAAGGCTGGCGACCCAAATACAATATGGCAATTGGGTGACGCGGCCACCTGCCCCTTTAGGGCACAAGCGGCAAAATCGGCGTCAAGAAACGCGGTTACCAAAGGCCTGCTGGCGGCGGACCCGATGGCTATTCGCCCTTGCCCTCTGCCCCTTCGCCGTCGGTTGGGCGGCTGCCAAAAACATGGTCGACCAAGCCGAATTCCTTGGCTTCCTCGGCCTCGAGGAAATTGTCACGGTCCATCGCCTTTTCAATTTCTTCGAGCGATTTGCCGGTATATTTCACATAAAGATCATTCATTCGCGCGCGGATACGCAAAATCTCGCGCGCCTGAATTTCGATGTCCGACGCTTGGCCACGCGCGCCGCCCGACGGCTGGTGGATCATGATGCGCGCATTCGGCAGCGCAACGCGCATCCCCGGCTCCCCCGCCGCGAGCAGAAAACTGCCCATCGAGCAGGCCTGACCGATGCAGAAGGTGCCGACGCGCGGACGAATATATTGCATGGTATCATGAATCGCCATGCCCGCCGTGACGACCCCGCCCGGCGAATTGATGTACATGAAGATATCCTTTTTGGGATTCTCCGATTCCAAGAACAGCAATTGCGCGACGATCAGCGAGGCCATCTGGTCTTCAACCTCGCCGGTCACGAACACGATCCGTTCGCGCAGCAGGCGCGAGAAAATGTCAAAGCTGCGCTCGCCGCGGCTCGTCTGTTCAACGACAACGGGCACCAGTGCGCTCAGCGGATCGATCATGAATAAACCTTCATTCTAGTCAGCGGCTGATCAGGACGAACGCCGCACCCCATCAGTGAACGCAGATGGCGACGCCGCCTGCCGCCTTCAAGGGGGTCAGTCGCCGCTGCCGGGCTCGGGCGAGAAATGGGCGTCGAACTTGCCCTCGACGCCTTTATAATCGTCGGCGTCTGCAGGGCTGTCCTTCTTGGAGGTGATGTTCGGCCATTCGGCGCTGAACTTGTTGTTGAGTTCGAGCCATTTTTCCAGACCGCTTTCGGTATCGGGCAAAATCGCCTCGGCGGGGCATTCGGGTTCGCACACGCCGCAATCGATGCATTCATTGGGGTTGATGACGAGCATATTCTCGCCCTCATAGAAACAATCGACCGGGCAAACCTCGACGCAGTCCATATATTTGCATTTGATGCACGCGTCGGTGACGACATAAGTCATGGCTCTTCAGCTCCGCTTGGCGGGTGCCCCCATGGCTCGCCCGCCCTTCCCACTGGCCGTCCTAAGGCGGCAGCCGCGCCGCCGTCAATCACTTCACCATGTTGCGAATCACTTTCAATGCGGTCGCGATAGCATTCGGTTGCCTCAGCAGCGGGGCCACGCCGCGCCGGAACGGTGGTGATTTCGATAACGCGCACGCCCCCGCGCAGCGGCAGGGTCAGCACATCGCCTGCTTTTACCGGCAGCGCTGGCTTGCTCACGCGCTGGCCACCAAGGCGGACATGCCCTGTCTCGATCAGTTTCTGCGCGGCGCCGCGCGATGGCGCGAGGCGCAAGAACCATAGCAGCCGGTCGATACGCAGGCTGGTCACGGCTTGCGCGCGGCTGCCATTAGCTCGGCAAGTCCCGCGAAGGGGCTGTTGACGCCCCGCTGCGGTGGACGCGGTGGGGGCGCAGCTTTGGCGGTTGGCGTATGCCGCTGTGCTGGCTTGGCCTCGCGCGGGTTGGCGTGGCGCGCCGGTGCCGCTGTGGGTGGCACGCGCTGTGGGCGGGCTTCGCGGACCTTGGCGCGGCGCACCTTGCCGGTCCAGCGCCAGCGCTCGGCAGCGGGATCGCCTTCGGTGCGAAAGCCCAGCGCGCTGAGCAATTTTCGCCGCGCGGTGTCGTTGAGTCCGAGCGACGTGGCGAGCGCAGGGTCGATGGCAAAGCCGGGCAGCGGGTCCGGGTCGGTGCCCACTTCTGCTGTGTCCGCATTAACCGCCGCCGGGAGCGCGCTCACCGGCGCTTCGGCCTGAAGCCGGGCGGCATGCGCCTGGCGCGCCAGGCGCTCGACCATATCGGCGCGCAGCCAGCCATCGCCCACGGCGCGGAAGCCGGCAATGCGCAGCCCATGCGGATCACCGTTGGCCACCTGCACCGCACCGGCTGGCGGGAGCGCGGGCAACATCTGCCCGCGCCACGCCGCGAGCAGCGCCGCGCGCCAGCGCACCGCTTCGGGCTTGAGCAATTGCGGGTGATAGAGGTCGAGCGAACCAATCAGCAGCCCATAGGTCCGCAGCGTCTTGCGATCGTCGGGGGTCAGCGCGCCAAGCGCGGTATCGACCAGATGGCGCGACGCCTGCCCGCCGCCGTCGGTCAATGCCGCGAGCAGCGCGCGCACCGCGGGCGGGGTGAACAGGTCGCCGCTGGCGTCGGCCATGGCAATCAGCGGCGCGGCCTGTTTGGCAAGGCTGGCCGCGACAAAGGCCGCCAGCCGCTCGCGCACCGCCTGCCCCAGCGCGGGGTCCAGGCGTTTCAATGCGGGCTCAAGCTGGACCAGCGGGCGGGTGAGCGAAGGGCCACGCGCCAGCCGCGCGACGCGCTGCCCCTGCCATGCCAGCATCGGCGCTTCGCCGCGCGCGCCGACCAGCGCCAGCGCGCCATCCTCGCACGCCGCCAGCGCCTGCATCCGCCGCGCCAGCTCGGCGTGCAAATGGCGCTCGGCGGCGGCGAGCAGCAGCTTGTGATCGCCCGCGCGCGCCGCCGGATCGACGCGAAACTGGAAACCTTCCAATGTGCCGATCGGTTCGCCGTCGACCGCGACCGTGCCTTCGGGGCCGATGGCGACGGGCAGTTCGCCGCCGCGCCGTCCGGCATCGCGCAGCAGCAGCGCCAGCCGCCGATCGACAAAGCGCTGCGCCAGCGCGGCGTGCAGCGCGTCGGATAATTTGGCCTCCTGCTCGGCAGTGGCGGCCGCCCAGCCTGGCGCATCGGCGATCCAGTCGCCGCGCTGCGCGATGAAGCACAGCGTGCGCACAGCAGCGATCCGCGCGGCGAGCGCACCGATATCACCCTCGGTGCTGGCGTGGCGGGCGAGGCGCGCGGCGAACCAGTCGCGGTCGATCTGACCTTCACCCTGCATCCGCCATTGCCACAATTTCAGGACGGTGCGGCTGTGATGCTCGGCGCCCAACTGTTCGAAATCGGGCAGGCCGCACACGTCCCACAGACGGCGCATCGCATCCGCGTTGCTGGCTGCCCCGCTGACATCAGCATCGCCCGCCAGATGCTTGAGCACCGCAAGATCGACCGCCTGCGGTGCGGCGCGCAACATTGGCTGGTCGGGCAAAACTTCCAGGCTTGCGACCAGATCATCGAGGCTGGTGAAATCGGGGTCATGGTTGCGCCAATAAAGGCTGGGCAGCGGGGCGAAACGGTGCGCCTCTAGCCCCTCCACCTCCTCCGGCGTAAAACCGCCCTGCGGCTGGCCGATGGTGCCGAAGCTGCCGTCCTGCTGGTGCCGCCCGGCGCGCCCGGCGATCTGCGCCATTTCACTGAGGTGCAGGCGGCGGTGGCGGCGGCCGTCGAACTTGGACAGGCTGGCAAAGGCGACATGCGTGACATTCAGGTTCAGCCCCATGCCGATGGCGTCGGTGGCAACCAGATAATCGACCTCGCCGCCCTCAAACATCGCGACCTGCGCGTTGCGGGTGCGCGGGCTGAGCGCGCCCATCACCACCGCCGCGCCGCCGGCGAACCGCCGCAGCATTTCGGCGATGGCGTAAACCTCCTCGGCGGAAAAGGCGACGATGGCCGAGCGTTTGGGCAGGCGCGACAGCTTGGAATGGCCCGCGAAGCTGAGCGTCGAAAAACGCGGCCGCGCGGTAATTTCGGCATCGGGCACCAGCGCGCGGACGACGTCGGTGGCGCTCGCCGAACCGAGCAACAATGTTTCTTCGCGCCCGCGCGCGCGCAGCAACCGGTCGGTGAACATATGCCCGCGTTCGGGATCGGCGCCCATCTGCACCTCGTCGACCGCGACGAACGCCACATCGCGCTCGACGGGCAGCGCCTCGATGGTGCCGAGCAGATAGCGCGCATCAGGGGGCAGGATTCGCTCCTCGCCGGTGACCAGCGCAACCTGTTTCTCGCCCTTCAGCTTGACGACGCGGTCATAAACTTCGCGCGCGAGCAGCCGCAGCGGAAAGCCCATCATCCCGCTGGAATGCGCGCACAAGCGCTCAACGGCGAGGTGGGTCTTGCCGGTGTTGGTCGGGCCCAGAACGGCGCGAACGGGGGAAGAGCGGGTGGCCATGGCCTTGTCCATTAGCTGGCATGGCGGGGGCACGCGCGCAAGGGGGTTCGCGGTGGGTGGGGGTGGGGCGCGACGCGCTTAAGGTTACGAAGGATACCGTCAGATGCAGTCAACCTGTATCCTTTGTATCTTTAAGGATTCCAGTCTGGGCATGGCTGCGGCGCAGGACGGACGAAACGAAAGAGCGGGTCGCAGCGGCATCACACAGGGAAGGGGGTGTAGGAAAGCGGTTTCACGCAGAGGGCGCAGAGTTTCGCAGAGACCGCAGGGGATTGGATATTCGGGATATGCTATTGCTGATCCCGAAAGTTCAGGCGCAGAAGGCGGTGTAGGGTCTAGCAATGTGTGACCCTGACCCCCGAAAACTCATTCTTATTCTCGGAAAAGACTGGCGCACCGGGCAATGGGCTGCCGTCATAAAGGCCGGGCTGGCTAGCGCATACGATTTCAGGGCATCCAGACGTCCACGGATATTGCCCGGTCTCGGCGCTAGGCCAAACGACTTGCATAATGTCGGGTCTGTCTCCTCTTCCCTTTGTCCGGGAATATCTGATGCTATCGAAGACATAATCCGTCCAGGTTTGCGGCTTTACGGCCCGGCGAAGCATACATTCGAATCCGGACATTTCGGTTGGCCTGAATACCAAACCATCCACAAGCACTTGCCCCGATCGCATGTACAGAAAATACTCCCAAAGGACGCCATTGATGAGCTGCGGAGGCAGGTTGAAAACGATCAGTTCTGGCGCGTCGAAATCCGAAAAACCGATTGTATATGCAAAATCATTATGCTGGTCATCGTCTTCGTCGAAGACATAGTTGGCCGTCCATCCATGCTTTCTGATACTTTTCAAGGTCATGCTATCGTGCGCTTCGACGCGGGCGCCATCGATCCAGCCCTTGATCAACTTAAGCATACCGCTCTCCGAAAATGCTGCTTCTGGAGGTTCAATTCTAAAAGTCGGTCTTTACCAAAGCCCTAAATACTGACCTCGGTACCAAAGCGCGGGCGAGTCGCGCGATATCGACGTCCGAGTATCACCCACACCCAACCGCACCCCTGCCACGCCCTGCCGCACCCTCACCCCGCCCCCCATCCGTTAAATTGACTTTAACCGTCAAACTTTACACTAAAGCCGCAGTTTGGAGGGTCGTTGCCGCTGGCTGCACCGCGATGACGCGGGCGGCGCGGTTGATTGGGCAGGGGTTGCCATTTGTTTCAGCGGCATGAGCCACTCGCGGGGATGACGTCGGGCACGGCGGCGCTGACCATGGCTGATGCTATGGCCTTTGCGCCGGTGGCGCAGGCGCCTGCGCGCCATGGGCGCGGCGGCGGACGATTGGCCGAGCTGCGCGACTGGATCGATAGCGTCGATCTGGTCCCCGACCTGGGCAGCGATATCGGCTCGCGCGATTGGTGGCGCGGGCTGGGCACGCTCGTGCTGCTGTGCGGCACGGCGCTGTCGACCTATCCTGGCATGCCGCCGATTGTTGGGGCAAGCCCGCCGGCGGCAAGCCCGCGCGATTTTGACGAGGCACGCGCGCTGACCATCACCCCGCTGGCCTTTGGCAGCGACACCGGCCGGCGCATGGCGGCGACCGATGCGGTGCGCCCGCTGGCGCAGACGCCCGAACGCCCGCAGATCGAACTGACCGCCACCATGGGGCGCGGCGACAGCTTTGCCCGCGTGCTCGAGCGCGCCGGGGTGGGCAGCGCCGACGCACGCGCGCTGACCAGCCAGTTGAACGCAGCGGGCGCGCTTGGCCAGCTTGCCCCCGGCACACGCATTGACCTGGTGCTCGGCCGCCGCGCCGCGCGCACCATGCCGCGCCCCGTTGACGCGCTGGCCATGCGCGCGCGCTTTGATTTGCGGGTAGAGATGGAGCGCATCGACGGGCGGCTGGTGCTGCGCCGGATTCCGATTGCGGTCGACGCGACGCCGCTGCGCATTCGCGGGCGGGTGGGCGACAGCCTGTATCGCTCGGCGCGCGCGGCGGGGGCGCCTGCGAGCGCGGTTCAATCCTATCTGCGCGTTATCAACCAACAGATTGCGGTGGGCAGCGAGGTGCTTGCCGATGACGAATATGACATCATCGTCGCGCACCGCCGCGCCGAAACGGGCGAAAGCGAAGTCGGTAAGCTGCTCTATGCGGGCCTCGTGCGCGGCGGACGCCAAAAGGTCGCGATGATCGAATGGACGACGGGCGGCCGGACAAGCTGGTTCGAGGCGTCGGGCGTGGGCCAGACGCGCGGCGGCATGGCGCGGCCGACGGCGGGGCGCGTGACCTCTACTTTCGGCATGCGGCGTCACCCAATCCTCGGCTATCTGCGTATGCACAGCGGCATCGATTTCGGCGGCGGTTATGGCGCGCCCATTTATGCCGTGACCGACGGCACCGTCACCTATGCCGGACGCAACGGCGGCTATGGCAATTATGTGCGGATCAATCATGGCGGCGGGCTGGGGTCGGGCTATGGCCATATGAGCCGCATTGCCGTGAGCGGCGGTCAGCGCGTATCGCGCGGCCAGCTGATCGGCTATATCGGCTCGACCGGCCTGTCGACCGGGCCGCACCTGCATTACGAACTGTATCGCAACGGCCGCGCGGTCAATCCGGCGTCGGTGACGTTCGTCACGCGCGCGCAGCTGGAGGGCAAGGAACTCGCTGCCTTCCGCGCGCGCATCCGCGAGCTGACGGCGGTGAAGCCGGGCGCGGCGCTGGCGCCGGTGGCAGCGGCGCCGGTGCTGCCGCAGCCGCTGCTCGGCTCGCTCGCCGATACGGCGGCCAAGCGCGCGGGTGGCGGCCTTTGAATCCGTTTGAGCGCGCGCCTTGCGCTCCTGCCGATAAACCGTATCAAGCGGGCATGAGCGATGGAGCCTATCCCGCGACGCGCCTGCGCCGCACCCGCAAAACCCCATGGAGCCGCGCGCTGGTCGCCGAAAATGCGCTGACCACTGCTGACCTGATCTGGCCCTTGTTCGTTACCGATGGCCAGGGTGTCGAAGAGCCGATTGCGACGCTGCCCGGCGTGTCGCGCTGGTCGGTGGACCGGATCGTCGAACGCGTAGGCGAGGCGATTGCGCTGGGCATCCCCTGCGTCGCCTTGTTCCCCAACACGCCCGCCGACAAGCGGAGCGCCGATGGGTCCGAGGCGCTCAACCCCGATAACCTCATGTGCCGCGCGATCCGCGCGATCAAGGCGGCGCACGGCGATGCCATTGGCGTGCTGACCGATGTCGCGCTCGATCCCTATACCAGCCACGGGCAGGACGGGCTGATCGATGCGGCGGGAGCGGTAGTCAATGACGCGACGGTCGCAATGCTGGTGGGTCAGGCGGTCAACCAGGCGCGCGCCGGGGCCGATATTATTGCGCCGAGCGACATGATGGACGGGCGCATCGGCGCGATCCGCGCGGCGTTGGAGGGCGAGGAATTCCACGACGTCCAGATCATGAGCTATGCCGCCAAATATGCGAGCGCCTTTTATGGGCCCTTCCGCGACGCGGTGGGCTCGCGCGGGCTGCTGAAAGGCGACAAGCGGGGTTACCAGATGGACCCAGCCAATTCGGACGAGGCGCTGCGCGAGGTGGCGCTGGACATCGCCGAGGGCGCGGACAGCGTGATGGTGAAGCCCGGGCTGCCCTATTTGGATATCGTGCGGCGTGTCGCCGACGGGTTCAATGTCCCCGTGTTCGCCTATCAGGTGTCGGGCGAATATGCGATGATCGAAGCCGCGGCTGCGGCAGGCGCGGGCGATCGCGACGCGCTGATATTGGAAACGCTGTTGGCGTTCAAACGTGCGGGGGCTTCGGGGATATTGACCTATCATGCGCGCGCCGCCGCGCGGTTGCTGCAAGGTTCGGCTTCGCAATGATTTCGCGCGAAGGGCGCGAAATGGACGAATAGCGCAGCGTTCAGTTCTGGGACCTCACCACATGGAAAAAAGCATAGCCTCGAGCTCCGCACACACCCAAGGTGGTGCCTCCAGCCGCTGGCTTTTCACCCTGACCATCTTTGTTGGCAGTTTCCTGCTGTTCATGGTGCAACCGATGGTGGCGCGCATGGCGTTGCCGCAACTCGGCGGCGCGCCCGCGGTGTGGAACAGCGCGATGCTGGTGTATCAGGCGTTGCTCTTGGGCGGCTATGCCTATGCGCATTGGCTCGGGCGTTTTGCTGTGCGTCGGCAGGCAATTGTGCATATTGCGTTGCTGGCGGTTGCCGCATTGTGGCTGCCCGTGGGCCTTGCCAATATTGCACCGCCCTCGGCGGGGCAGGAGGCGCTGTGGGTGCCCTTGTTCCTCGCCGCCTCGATAGGCCCGGTGTTCTTTGCGGTGGCGGCGCAGGCCCCGCTAATGCAGCGCTGGTTCGCCGCCGATGGTAATGCGGCGGATCCTTATGCGCTTTATGCCGCGTCCAATCTGGGCAGCTTCTCGGGGCTGCTGAGCTATCCGTTGCTGGTCGAACCATTGATGCCGCTCGCCACGCAAAGCTGGAGCTGGGCGGTCGGTTATGGTTTGCTCGCGCTGCTCGTGCTGCTGGTGGCGCGTGTGCGCTGGTCGGCGGGCGGTGCCGTGCATGCTGCGCCCACCAGTGCTCGCCCCAGCGCCGGGCGTATGGTCCATTGGCTGCTGCTCGCCGCCGTGCCGTCGGGGTTGATGCTGTCGACCACGACGCACCTGACCACCGACATTTTCGCGATGCCGCTGCTGTGGGTGATCCCGCTTGGCCTTTATCTGCTCAGCTTTGTCTTTGCCTTCGGCAACTGGCCGCGCACAGCGGAGACGATCCGCATGGTCGCGCCCGCCTTTCTGCTGATCGCGGGCGGGCTGTCGATGCTCAGCCATTCCAATGGCTCGCTGCTGGTCGCGGGGGCCAGCCTGGTGATGCTGTTCGTGGTGTCGACGGCGCTGCACAACCATCTGTATGAACTGCGCCCCGAAACCGACCGGCTGACGCTTTTCTATCTGGTGATGTCGGCGGGCGGCGCGCTTGGCGGGCTGTTTGCCGCGTTGTTTGCACCGTTACTGTTCGACTGGGTTTACGAGCATCCGATTTTGGTGGTGGCGGCGGCATTGCTCCTGCCGCTCCCCGCGCTGTTGCCGTGGGCTGAACGCTTCAGGCTGCACCCGACAACGGCGCGGCTGGCGGTGGCCGGCCTGGTCGCGCTCGCGGCAGTGGTCGCCATGCCCTATGCCAACCGCTGGGACGGCGGGAATATGCAGCTGGCCGCCATTGGTCTGGCGGTGCTGATCGGGTTGCTGGTCATTCCCTGGCGCTGGGCTTTCGCGACCAGCCTGGCGCTGGTGATGTTTACGGTGGGCGGTGCGACGACCATCGCCAAAAGCATCGAGGGCAACCGCACGCGCAGCTATTTTGGCGTATATACGGTTCGCGACGATGACCAGCTGAAGCGCCGCATTCTGGCGCATGGCACCACGTTGCACGGGCTGATGCTGACCGCCAAGGGGCGCGAGCTGACCCCGACGACCTATTATACCGGACAGTCGGGCATCGGCATCGCGCTGCGCGCGGCGCCAGCGCTGTTCGGCGCACAAGCCAGCATCGGTATCGTCGGCCTCGGCACCGGCACGCTCGCCTGTTATCATCAGCTAGGTCAGGCTTGGGATTTTTATGAAATCGATCAGGCGATGGTTGATATTGCCAAGGACAGCGGCCAGTTCCTGTTTGTCCCCAAATGCACGCCCGACGCGCGGATGCTGGTGGGTGATGCGCGAATCGAACTCGCGAAACAGCCCGCTGGGCGCTATGATCTGCTGGCCATCGACGCCTTTTCGTCGGACGCCATCCCGCTGCATTTGCTGACCAGCGAAGCGTTCGGCATATACAACCGGTCCTTGAAACCCGGCGGCATATTGCTGGTGCATATCTCGAACCGCTTTTTCAATCTGGAGCCGGTGCTGGCCGACGAAGCGCGGCGGCGCGGCTGGGCGACCGCGGTGCGGCTCGACACCCCGACCAAGAAGGCCGAGGCCGATGGCGCAACCGGGTCCACCTGGGTGGCCTTTTCCAGCAATCCATCGCGCTTGGCGGCGCTCACGGGAACGCTGGTGGAGCGCGACAAGGCGGACCTGCCCAACGTCTGGACCGCAACCGAGGCCAAGCCGGGCTTTCGCGGCTGGACCGATGATTATGCCTCAATCCTTCCCATCGTCGAATGGGGCGGAATGTTCCCGGGACTGGGGGACTGAGGATGGCATACCGTCCCGATGTCTCGATCATCCCCCTGCACGGAAAGACGCCGCGGATCGATGCGAGCGCGTTCATCGCGCCCGGGTGCCGCATCATCGGCGATGTCGAAATCGGCCCGCAAGCGAGCGTGTGGTATAACTGCGTGATCCGCGCCGATGTGAATGTCATCAAAATCGGCGCGCGCAGCAATATCCAGGACGGCACGGTCATCCATTGCGACGGCCCGGGACCGGGCCGTCCGCCCGAGGGCTATCCGACGCTGATCGGCGAAGATGTGCTGATCGGTCATATGGCGATGATCCATGGCTGCATCCTGCACGACCGCGCTTTCGTCGGGCTGGGCGCGATCGTGATGGACGGCTGCGTGATCGGCAGCGAAGCAATGCTGGGCGCGGGCGCGTTGTTGCCGCAGCACAAGCAAATCGGCGCGCGCGAGCTGTGGACCGGCCGCCCGGCGCGGCTGGTGCGCGAAATTGACGATATGATGGCCGCCGGCATGGCCATGGGCGTCGCGCATTATGTGCACAACGCCCAGGATCATGCGGCGGCGGTGGCCGAAAGCCTTACCCCCCGTTGAACGCGATCATCGCATAAAGCATCGGGATCGACAGCAGCGTGTTGGTACGCGAGAAAATCATCGCGCGCGTCGCTGCCGCCGCCTTGGTCGCGTCATCGGCCTCGACCAAGCCCAGTGCCTTTTGCTGCGCGGGCCAGATCACGAACCACACGTTGAACGCCATGATCAGGCCCAGCCACATGCCGATGCCGATCAACCGGTAATTGACGTCCAGCGTCAGCGCGGGAACCAGATACCCCGCGCGCGCCGCGATGATCAGCCCCATCAGCACCGTCAGTGCCGCGCCCCAGCGAAAGAAAAACAGCGCCTTGGGCGCGATATATTTGGACACGCCGGGCTTCAGTTCGGCGGGCACGGTCGGCATCGTCGGGATTTGCACAAAGTTGAAATAATAAAGGAGGCCGATCCAGAGGATGCCAAAGAAGGTATGGAGCCAGCGGATTGCCTGTTGTTCCAGATCGCCAGCGGGGGCGATCCCCACCATCAGCAGAATCGCGGCGACAAAACCCACGCCGAGCACCGCGTGCAGATTTCCGAAAAACTTCGCCATATATTGCTCCCCTGTTTGTGATTGAATGTGTCGCGCTATGCGCGCGTCCCCGGCGATGCTCAAGATTTTTGCGCGTCGTCCGCATTTTCGGGCAATGCCAGCCCATGGCGCAACATCAGCGGCAGCTGCGACATGGCGAACAGAAAGGTGACGGCAGTGACGCCCCACACCTTGACCGTCAGCCACAGGTCGAAATCCATCGCCGCGCGCATCACCTCGTTCGCCAGCGCCAGGCCTGCGAAGAACAGCCCCCAGTTGCGCGACAATTTCATCCAGCCGGTTTCATCAAGGCCGTCATAAGCCGCCTCGAGCAAATATTTGAGCATCGCGCGGCCGCGCCACCAGCCGCCGAGCAGGATCGCGGCAAAACCCGCATAAATGATCGTCGGCTTGATCTGGATGAATTTGGGGTCATTGAGGTAAATGGTCAGCGCGCCGAACCCCAGCACCAGTACGGCCGACATCCACAGCATCGGCGACACGCGACCCAGCTTCCATTTGGAAACCACCAGTGCGATCGTGATCGCCACCATAAAGGCCAAAGTGCCGCGAATGGCAGCAGCGGTCGCGGCAAAGGCACCGTCGCCTTCCTGTGTCAGTTTGAACACCGCGAAAAAGATCAAGAGCGGCCCAAAATCGATGAGGAAGGGCAAGAAGCCCCCCTTTTTGGGGGACGCGACAGCAGCAGCTTCTTCGGTCATCTCAAATTTCCAGCAATGGCATTGGCAAGCTCGGCGGGCTTGAACGGGCGCAGATCGTCCATCTTCTCACCGATGCCGATGGCGTGGATGGGCAGGCCGTGGCGCTCGGCGGCGGCGACCAGCACCCCGCCGCGCGCGGTGCCGTCGAGTTTGGTCATGACCAGCCCAGTGACCCCCGCGACCTCACGAAACACGTCAATCTGCGACAGCGCGTTCTGGCCAGTCGTCGCGTCGAGCACCAGCACAACATCGTGCGGCGCAGCAGGGTTGATGCGCCCCAGCACGCGGCGGATTTTGGCGAGCTCGTCCATCAGCTCGCGCTTGTTTTGGAGCCGTCCGGCGGTGTCGACGATCAGCACGTCGATGCCCTCCGCGGTCGCGCGCTTGACCGCGTCGAAGACAATGCCCGCCGCATCGCCGCCCTCAGGACCCGCGACGATGGGCACCCCCAGCCGCTCGGCCCAGACCTTGAGCTGGCCGATGGCGGCGGCGCGGAAGGTGTCGCCCGCGACCAGCATGACGCCATAATCCTGTTCCTGGAACAGATGCGCGAGCTTGGCGATGGTGGTCGTTTTGCCCGACCCGTTGACGCCGATGACGAGGATGACCTGCGGGCGCGGGAAGGCATCAATCTCCAGTGGCTCTGCGACGGGAGCCAGCACAGTGGTGATTTCCTCCGCCAGTATCGCGCGCAGCGCGGCGTCATCGAACGGCTTGTCAAAACGTCCGGCGGCGAGCCGCTCGCGGATGCGCGCGGCCATGGCCGGGCCGAGGTCGGCGGTGATCAGCGCCTCTTCGATACGGTCAAGGTCGTCGTCATCCAGCGACGCCTTGCCCGTCAGCCCGGCGAGATTCTCGCCAAGTCGTTCCGACGTGCGCTTGAGGCCGCCGAACAGCCGCTCGGTCCAGCTGCTGCTCATGCCGCGGCCATTTCGAGCGCGCGGGCATTGCCCGATTTGTCGGTCATCGTCACCGGCAAGATTTCCCCTGGGCGTCCCGAAGTATCAAGCGCCAGCCGCACAAAATTCTCGGCATGGCCGCTGTGTCCGTCATTCTCGACCAGCATCATCTGGCGCGTTCCGATCATTTCCAATTTCAATGTCTCAAGCTGTTCGGTGCATGCTGCCCGTAGCCTTGCCGCGCGCTCCCGCGCGACCGCCGGATCGACCTGCGGCATGCGTGCGGCGGGCGTGCCCTGGCGCGGGCTGAAGGGGAAGATATGGCCAAAGGCAATCGCGCAATCACCAACCAGTGCTAGCGTGTTGGCGGCCATGGCGTCGTCCTCTGTGGGAAAGCCGGCGATGAGGTCGGCACCGATGGCAATCTCGCCCCGTGCAGCCTTCAACCGCTCGACCAGCCGCACTGCATCGGCGCGGGCGTGGCGGCGCTTCATGCGTTTGAGGATCATATCGTCACCCGCTTGGAGAGAGAGATGCACGTGCGGCATCATCCGCGCCTCACCGGTCAGCAGTTCGAATAACAGCGGGTCAATTTCGACCGAATCGAGCGACGACAGCCGCAGCCGGGGCAGCGCGGGCACGGCCAGCAAGATGCGCTCAACCAACTGGCCCAGTATGGGCGTGCCGGGTAGATCGTGGCCATAGCTGGTCAGGTCCACGCCGGTCAGCACCACCTCGCGTTGGCCACGCGCCACGACCTGCTCGATTTCGGCAATGACGTCGGCAACTGGCGCCGACCGGCTGTTCCCCCGGCCAAAGGGGATGATGCAAAAGGTGCAGCGGTGGTCGCAGCCGGTCTGGATCGCAACAAAGGCGCGCGCATGGCCCGCCCCGCTGACCACCGGGGCAAAGGCGTCGCGCCGATCCATCAGCGGGGCGCTGACCAGCGCGCCCGGGCGTGCCCAGGCGGCGGGGTGTGCCTTGTCGCTGTTGGCGATCACTCCCGCCACTTCGGGCATGGCGGCGAAGGCGGAACGCGATGTTTCAGCAGCGCATCCCGTGACATAGACCGGACGGTCCGGGTGCGCGCGGGCGGCGCGGCGGACGGCCTGACGCGCCTCGCGCTCGGCGGCGTGGGTGACGGCGCAGCTGTTGATGATGGTCGCGGCGCCGATGCCCGTCGCGGCGCGGCGCATCGCTTCGCCCTCGGCGATATTCAGGCGGCAGCCGAAATTGATGACGTCGGGACCGCTCATCCAAACCGGTTCCAGTCGGTTTCGCCCTTGAACACCGGCGTTGCCGGCCCCGTCATACGGATCGGCGTGCCCGCCGACCAGCCGATGGTGAGCCGCCCGCCGGGCAAGTCAACCGCAACCGGGCTGGTTACCCGCCCGCTGCGGATGGCGGCAACGGCGGTGGCGCAGGCGCCCGTCCCGCAGGCCTGGGTCAGCCCAACGCCGCGTTCCCAGACGCGCAGTTTCAGCGCGGCAGGGCCGGTCACGCTCGCAACATTGACGTTTACCCGTTCGGGAAACAGCGGGTCGGTTTCGATCTGGGGTCCAAGTTCGCCGAGCGCAACGGTGTCGGCGTCGTCAACAAAGAAGACGACGTGCGGATTGCCGACATTGACCGCCACCGGGCGTTCCAGCGTGCCCCAGCCGACCGGCATGTCGGCGGTATCCATTGGCATGGCGAGCGGGATATGTTCCCAGTCGAACATGGGTTCGGCCAGTTCAACCTCGGCCAGGCCGTCGCTGGCGCTGACATGGAGCAATCCGCCCAGCGTTTCGATGGTCGCCGGGCCATCGAGCAGCGTAGCAACGCAGCGCGTGGCGTTGCCGCACGCCTCGACCTCGCCGCCGTCGGCATTAAAGATGCGCATCTTCACGTCGGCGGCGTCAGAAGGTTCGAGCAAGATGACCTGGTCACAGCCGATGCCATGGCGGCGGTCGGAAATGGCATGCGCGCGGGCCGGGGTCATGGACACCGCTTGCTGGCGCGCATCGACAATGACGAAGTCATTGCCCAGCCCGTGCATTTTGAGGAAATGGTCCGCCATTGACGGCGGCATTTAGGGGGTGGGCGGGTGCAAGTCCAGCGCGCGTCAGGCCGAGCGGCGCGCTCGTTCGGGCTTGGCTGCGTCGTCGTCGTCGCTGACCGGCACGGCGCGCGCGGGTAGCAAGCCGCGCGCCGCGAGCATACGGCGGGTGTCCGATGCCGACGCAGGTTTGCCATAATGCCACCCCTGCGCCTTGGAACAGCCGAGTTTGGCGAGCTCGCGGGCGATGGCTTCATCCTCCACGCCCTCGGCAGTGATCGGCATGCCCAGACTTTCGCCCAACCGCACGATGGCTTGCACGATGGCGGCGGCGTCTTCGCTTTCCTTCATCGCGGTCACAAAGCTGCGATCGACCTTGATGCGGTCGAAGGGCAGTGCGCGCAGATGCGACAGCGAGGAATATCCGGTGCCGAAATCGTCCAGGCTCAATGACACGCCCTGATTTTTCAGGCTGGTGACGATGGATCGCACCAGGGCCATATTTTCGAACAGCGAGGTTTCGGTGATTTCGACCTCAAGCCGGTTCGACGGATAGCCGGTTTCGACCAGCAGCTTCATCAACTTTTGCGAAAACCAGGGGTCTTTGAGCTGTTGCGGCGAGATATTGATGGCCAGCGTCAGCGTGGGATCCCAATGCTTGGCTATTTCGAGTGCACGGCGGGTGACGTCGGTCGACAGTTCGGCAATCAGCCCCGAAGCCTCGGCGATGGGAATGAAGCGGTCGGGCATGACCAAGCCAAGCTGCGGCGAATGCCAGCGCATCAGCATCTCAAAGCCTTTGAGCGCGCCCGTCGCAATGTCGACCTGCGGTTCGAAATAGGGAACAAATTCGCCGCGCGGAAGGCCGTCGCGGATGCCGTTTTCGATTTGGTTACGATCCTGAACGGCGAGTTCCATGCCGGGTTCGAACCAGCTGAAACGGTTCCGGCCCAGTCCCTTGCTGTGATACATCGCAATGTCGGCACGGCGGATCAGCGTTTCGATGCTGCTGTCCTTGTCATCGACGTGGGCGATACCGATCGACGCGCCAACGCGCACGGCGCGTCCCTGCGAAGTAATCGGCGCTTCCATCGCGGCGATCAGCTGGCCAGCCAGCCGCTCGACCATGTCATTGTCGGTTTCATGGCACATCAGTGCGACAAATTCGTCGCCGCCCAGCCGCGCAATCTTGACCGAAGCGGGTAGCGTGCCAGCCAGCCGCCGCGCCGATTCCTGTAACACCAAATCGCCGACGGCATGGCCGTAAACATCGTTCACATTCTTGAACCGGTCGAGGTCGACCAGAAACAGCGTGACCTCGCGCCCAGCGGGCAGCGCTTTGGCCGCGACTTCGGCGCCAGCTTCCATGAAGGCGCGGCGGTTTAGGTAACCCGTCAGCGGATCGACGTCGGCCAGATGGCGGGCGCGCTCCTCGGCGGCGCTGCGTTCCTGCACCTCGACCAACAGGTCGCGGTAACGCCGCCATCCGAACAGCATCAGCGCAATGTTAAGGATGAGCGCGGCGGCTAGCACCCGGTCGGGGCCGCCGCCGATGCCGGCGACCGATTCCGCCACTTGGGTGAGCACCGAACTGCCCGTGCCGACAAACAAAATGGCCGCGGCGACGATGATACCGCCGGTAATCACGTCACGGCGCGCTTTTATCGCAACGGGCGCTTCCTGTTCGCTGTAAAGTTGCTCGGCATAGCCCGTCATGGTGATAAATGAGCCCCCGCTGGTCCTGCGACCGGAGATGCCCGTCAGATATGAGGATTTGGTAAATTTCGGCTTCGGCTTGCCGTCCGGGCTGCCACGACAGGCGGCTAGCTTGCTTTTGTGGGGCGGTTGCTCTAAACAAGCAGGGCGTTGGCAGATTCGTGTCTGCCGATGAACAGGATCATCCGCGACGGTAAGTCTGTCCACGGATAGCCGCTGGTTGGCGAGGTTTCGCTCACCGGCGCGCTTTGCGTTGGGGCGCCGGAACGGACGAATCAAACGGGATTTGGACCTATGTTCGACAGTCTGAGCCAACGGCTTGGCGATGTGTTCGGAAAGCTGCGCGGTCGCGGCGCGCTGACCGAAGCCGACGTGCGCGCTGCGATGCGCGAGGTACGCATCGCGCTGCTCGAGGCCGATGTCGCGCTGCCGGTGGTACGCAGCTTTGTCGATCAGGTCACCGAAGTGGCGGTTGGCCAGAATGTGCTGCGCTCGGTCACGCCGGGGCAGCAGGTCGTCAAGATCGTCAATGACGCGCTGACCGACATGCTGGGGGCAGAAGCGGCCGAGCTGGATTTGAACGTTGCCCCGCCCGCTATCATCATGATGGTCGGCCTGCAGGGGTCGGGTAAGACAACAACGACTGCCAAAATCGCCAAACGGCTGAAAGAAAAAGAGCGCAAGAAAGTGCTAATGGCGTCACTCGACGTCAACCGCCCGGCGGCGCAGGAACAGTTGGCGACGCTGGGTGGCCAGGTTGACGTTGCGACGCTGCCGATCATTGCGGGCCAGCAGCCAGTAGAAATCGCCCGCCGCGCGTTGCAGGCGGCAAAGCTGCAGGGCTTTGACGTGCTGATGCTCGACACGGCGGGCCGCTTGCACGTTGACCAGCAGCTGATGGACGAAATGCGCGCCGTGTCCGACGTCGCCGCGCCGACCGAGACGCTGCTCGTTGTCGACAGCCTGACGGGTCAGGACGCGGTGCAGGTGGCGCAGCGTTTCACCGACCAGGTGCCGCTGACCGGCGTCGTGCTGACGCGCATGGACGGCGATGCGCGCGGCGGCGCGGCGCTGTCGATGCGCGCGGTGACGGGCAAGCCCATCAAGTTCGCCGGCACTGGTGAGAAGCTGGATGCCATCGAGCCTTTTCATCCCGGCCGCATCGCCGGGCGCATCCTGGGCATGGGCGACGTCGTCAGCCTGGTTGAACGCGCCGCCGAGACCATTCAGGCCGACGAGGCCGAGGCGATGGCGGCCAAGCTGGCGAAGGGGCAGTTCGACCTTAACGACCTGCGCGCGCAGCTGGGCCAGATGCGCCGCATGGGCGGGCTTGGCGCGCTCGCCGGGATGATCCCGGGCCTTAAGAAGGCGCAGGCGCAGATGGCCGCCAGCAATATGGACGACAAGGTGCTGCTGCACCTCGACGCCATCATCTCGTCGATGACCCCCAAAGAACGTGCGCGGCCCGAAATCGTCAACGCCAAGCGCAAGATCCGCATCGCCAACGGGGCAGGGCGGACGGTGCAAGAGGTTAACAAGCTTCTGAAAATGCATCAGGAAATGTCGACGGCGATGAAGAAGATCCGCAAAATGGGTGGATTGAAGGGCCTGGGTGCGATGTTCGGGCGCGGTGGCGGTTTGCCCGGAATGGGCGGCGGTATGGCGGGCGGCATGGGCGGGATGCCCGGGCTTGGTGGTGGTGGCGGGATGCCGCCGGACCTTGCAAATTTGCTCAAGAAAAAATGATTTCAACCAACAAACTGAATTAACACGGAAAAGGACTTACTAATGGCTACCTCAATTCGTCTTTCGCGTGGCGGTTCCAAGAAGCGCCCCTATTACAAGATCGTGGTTGCGGATTCGCGCAGCCCGCGTGACGGCAAGTTCATCGAGCGCATCGGCAGCTATAACCCGCTGCTCGCCAAGGATAATCCCGAGCGCATCAAGCTCGACACCGACCGCGCCAAGCATTGGCTGAGCGTCGGCGCGCAGCCGACCGACCGCGTCGCGCGCTTTCTCGACGTTGCCGGGGTGAAGGAACGCGCCGCGCGCAACAATCCGAACAAGGGCGTTCCGGGCCAGAAGGCCAAAGACCGCGCCGAAGACAAGGCCGCCAAGCTGGCCGAAGCTGCTGAGGCTGCAGCTGCCGCTGCCGCCGCGCCGGTGGTGGAAGAGGTCATCGAAGAAGTGGCAGCTGAAGCTGCGCCGGAAGTAACCGAAGCCGTGACCGAAACCGCCGAAGTCGAAGCGGTCGCTGAAGAAGCTGCCGCCGAAGAAGCTGCCGCCGAAGAAGCGCCTGCTGCCGAAGCTGCGGAAGAAACAGCGCCCGCTGCTGAAGCCGCCGAAGAGGCCGCTCCGGAAGCGGCCGCCGAAGAGGCACCGGCTGAAGCGGCTGGCGAAGAAAAGGCCGAAGGCTGAGCCTTGGTTGATCCCAACCGCCCCGTCACGCTGGCCGCCATCGCTGGTGCGCACGGCGTGCGGGGCGAGGTGCGGCTGAAATTGTTCGGCGATGATGCGGACAGTCTGCGCCGCTATTCCGCATTTGCTGCAGGCGACCGCCGACTGACGCTGAAATCCATCCGCCCCGCCAATCAGGGCGCCGTCGCGGCCTTTGCCGAAATCGCTTCGCGCGATGCTGCCGAGGCGCTGCGCGGCACTTTGCTGACCGTTCCCCGCAGCGCATTGCCGCCGCTGGGCGAGGGCGAATATTATCATCACGACCTGATCGGGCTTGCCGCTGTTTCGACGACCGGCGAGGCGCTGGGCGCGGTCGTCGCGGTCGAAAATTTCGGCGCGGGCGATATATTGGAAATCGAGCGCCCCGCGCTGCCGGGGAAAAAGCCCCAGCGCTTCATGGTCCCGATGACGGCGCAGGCGGTGCCCGAATGGGGTGACACGGTGACCATCAACGCCGATTTTATCGCTTAACCTGTGCCGCCTCGTCTTGCTGAACTTGTTTCAGCATAACAAACCAGCATTGCACGTTGTCCTGAAACAAGTTCAGGAGGACAATGAAGGGGCAGAAGGAGTCAAACGATGCAGGTTCGGTGGTTGATCGCGGCAGTGATATTAGCCGCCACCCCATCAGCGGCGTATACGCAAAGCGATGTCACCGCCGCGACGATCGAGCCGCTGCGCGGCGAGATTGATGCGCTGTTCGCCGAGTTTCAGTCCGCCGCGCATGTTCCCGGCCTTGCCTATGCGATTGTCACCACCGACGGGTTGACGCTGGTCGGCACGCGCGGGGTGCAGGATCTGGACGCCAAGCGCCCGGTCACCCCCGACACGCGCTTTCGCATCGCTTCAATGACCAAGGCCTTTACCGCGCTGGCGATCCTGAAGCTGCGCGACGACGGCAAGCTGCGGCTCGATGATCTGGCCGAAAAATATGTGCCCGACCTCAAGCGCTGGACCTATCCGACCAAGGACAGTCCGCGTATTCGCATCCGCGATCTGCTCCACCATGTCGGCGGACTGGTGACCGACGATCCATGGGGCGACCGGCAGCAGGTGCTGACGCAGGACGAATTCACCGCGCTGTTGCGCCAAAGCCCGCCGTTCAGCCGCGTGCCGCAAAGCCGCCATGAATATAGCAATTATGGCTATGCGCTGCTCGGCCGGATCGTCGCGCGCGCGTCGGGCATGCCCTATCGCCGCTATGTCGAACGCAACCTGCTCGCGCCGCTTGGAATGACCGCGAGCGGGTTCGAGGTGACCGACGCCCCCATTGAAGCCCGCGCCATCGGCTATCGCTGGGAAAATGACGCCTGGGCCGAAGAACCCACCATGCGCGACGGGGCGTTCAACGCGATGGGCGGCTTGCAGGTTACGGTCAATGATTATTCCAAATGGGTGCAGTTTCTGCTGTCGGCCTGGCCCGCGCGCGATGATGCCGACCCCGGCCCGGTCCGGCGCGCGACAGTGCGCGAAATGGCGCAGGGGCTGAACTTCGTCGGCGTGGTCAATCGCACCGGCACAAGCGGTGCAAGCGCGTGCAAGCTGGCGCTCGCCTATGGCATGGGCTGGCGCGTGATGCAGGACTGCGACCTTGGCCTGACCCTGTCGCACGGTGGCGGCTATCCTGGCTATGGCAGCCATATCATGCTGATGCCCGACTATGGCGTCGCGGTGTTCGCGCTCACCAATCGCACCTATGCCGGGCCCAGTGCGCCCGCGTGGGACACGGCGGTGAAGCTGCATCAGGCGGGGCTGCTGGTGCGCCGTGCCGAACCCGTCGCGCCGATCCTGACCGAATTCGTCGCCGCCGCGCGTGCCGCCTATGACGCGGGCGACCTCGGCCCGCTCGAAGGGCGGCTCGCGAACAATTTCCTGCTCGACCGCAGCGCCGCCAATTGGGCGAAGGAACTGGCGGCGGTGAAGGCGCAGGCGGGGACATGCACCACCACCGACCCCCTCTCGCCGCGCGGCGCGATGGGCACGGTGTTCCGCTGGAATTGCGAGAAAGGGTTTGTCGATGGTCAGCTGTTGCTCGCGCCAACGACGCCGCTGACGGTGCAAGCGCTCGGGCTGCGGTTTGTGGCGCGTTGACGCAATCTGCTGCCGTATGTATATACGGTAAAGATATACGGAGCCGAGCATGCCCCGCGAATGGAAAGCCAAGACCTTCAAATCCGGAAACTCGGTCGCGCTGCGCCTGCCGAAGGCGGCAGGCTTCGTCGAGGGCGAAGAGCTGGTCATCGTCCCACACGACGACGGCCACTACTCAATGTGGAAAAAAAGCGATGCCAAGGCTGTGTTCATGAGCCTCTATGGCAGCATGTCGCCAGGTTTCATGAAACACGGTCGCGGTGACATCGAACAAGATGACCGGTCATGGGACATCGCCCCAGAATCTGACAAAGCGGCCTAGGTGTATTTGCTCGATACGAACGCGTGCATCGATTTCCTCGATGCACGCAGCGAAAAGGTCAAGCAGCGTATCGACGCTGAATTTGGCCGATTGGCTGTTTCAACAATTACGATTGCCGAACTCAAGGTCGGCAACAAGACTTCCACTGATCCCGAAGCCGACCGACGCAGGCTCGCGGTGTTCGTGGCGGGCGTTGTTGTGGTGCCCTTCGATGAGCGAGCCGCAGCCGTATACGGCGACGTCGTTCGCGACATTGGCGTCAAGCGGAAGAG
Source organism: uncultured Sphingopyxis sp. (assembly GCA_964401155.1). Classification (GTDB taxonomy): domain Bacteria; phylum Pseudomonadota; class Alphaproteobacteria; order Sphingomonadales; family Sphingomonadaceae; genus Sphingopyxis. The sequence continues at coordinate 47,931 of CAYNXF010000011.1, read as the reverse complement.
CTTCGACCGCCTGATTGGCGTGCAGGCACTTGCACAGGGGCTGACGCTGGTCACCAGCAATGGCAAAGATTTCGCCGATGTGCCGGGGTTGAAGGTTGAGAATTGGGCGGTGTAATGAAAAATGTCCAAGTTATTGATGGTGCACTAAATTGCACTTATTCGATTTTTCAGTTCACCGAACAGCAGTTCAAACTCATATTCACTGCGGATGAGCAGGATATCTCGTTCATCGACGATGTGTGCGCGCGCCTCAGTGAAGCGGAACTAGAAACTGCATTTGCAGATGTGTGGGACAGGCCGGTTGATAAGCAGGCCATTGTCGGGCTGCATGGAACGCTGTTTTATGAGTTTGAAGACCGCAAATCGGCCTTCCCAAAATCGGGTAGAGAATGCGACTGGAACGAATCTTCGATCAACGCGGCGCAACGTAAGCTCTTTGCTCAAATTCGAGCAAAATCTAGCCCGTGACCTTCGCCGCCCACATTCTCACCCTTTACCCCGACATGTTCCCCGGGCCGCTGGGGCACAGCATGGCGGGGCGCGCGCTGAGCGAAGGGATTTGGTCGTGCGCGGCGACCAACATTCGCGATTTTGCGACCGACAAGCATCGCACGGTGGATGATACGCCGGCGGGTGGCGGCGCGGGGATGGTGCTGCGCGCCGATGTGCTGGCGCAGGCCGTGGATGCAGTGGCGAACTTTCCGTTCCCCGGCGAAAGCCGGGGTCCAAGCCCTTCACACCCACCCGCTGGCTGGGAAAGCCCTGGACCCCGGCTTTCGCCGGGGAACAGCAGTGCACGGCCCATCCTCGCCATGACCCCGCGCGGCACCCCTATCACCCAAGCGCGCATCCGCGAGCTGGCCCAAGGCCCCGGCGTCATCATCCTGTGCGGGCGGTTCGAGGGGTTTGACGAGCGATTGTTCGAAGCGCGGCCCCAGATCGAACAGGTCAGCATGGGTGACATCATCCTGTCGGGGGGCGAGGTCGCGGCGCTGATGCTGCTCGATGCTTGCATTCGGCTGCTTCCCGGCGTAATGGGCGCGGCTTCCAGCGGGGATGACGAATCGTTTGAAGGCGGTTTGCTCGAATATCCCCACTATACCCGGCCCACGACATGGGAAGGGCGCACGATCCCCGAAGTGCTGCGATCGGGGGATCATGCGAAGATCGCGGCCTGGCGAAAGCAACAGGCCGAAGATGACACTCGGTTACGCAGGCCGGACCTTTGGGAGCGTCATGTCGATGCTCGGGCCCGACCTGCCTCTGGCGCGCGGCAACAGAAGAAGGATATGGGGCATGAACCTCATCCAGACGATTGAAGCCGAAGAAATTGCCAAAGCGGCAAAGGCCATTCCCGATTTCCGCCCCGGCGACACGCTGAAAGTCGGCGTGAAGGTGGTCGAAGGCGAACGCACCCGCGTCCAGAATTTCGAAGGCGTGTGCATCGCGCGTTCGAACAAAGGCATGGGGTCGAACTTCACCGTGCGCAAAATGTCGTTCGGCGAAGGCGTCGAGCGTGTCTTCCCGCTCTATTCGCCCAACATCGACAGCATCACCGTCGTCCGCAAGGGCGCTGTGCGCCGTGCAAAGCTTTACTATCTGCGTGGCCGCACCGGTAAGTCGGCGCGTATCGCCGAGCGCCGCGACAACCGCAGCGACGCCGAATAAGCGCCGCGCCAAGCGCAAACGAAAAAGGGCCGGGAGCGATCCCGGCCCTTTTTCGTTGGGGTCAAAAACAAAACTTTCGTCGTCCCGGATTTAATCCGGGACAACGCACCGCCGTCCGCTTGTTGTCCCGGATCAAGTCCGGGACGACGAAAGGGGGGCTAAGCCGCCAGCTTTTGCTCGGTCACCACCGGCTTCCTGAAAATCCCCCATTGCGACAGACCCGCGACGCGGCGGATTTCGACCGCTTCGAACAGCGGAATGGTGCGGAAATCGATCAGGTGGTCGTGCGGGCTGGTGCGTTTCTGGTTGAGGCCCACCGCTTCCAAAATCTGCATCGCCCAGTCCATTTCAGGCACCGGCGAGGTCAGCAGCAGCGTGCCGCCGGGTTTCAAAAGGTCATAGGCCTCCTGAAACAGGTCGACATGCTCGACCACTTCGAACGCAACAATGGCGTCGAAACTCTCGGCCTTCAGCCCCAGCTTGGCCCATTCGCGAATGTCGCCGACGATATCGGCGGGCGGGAACAAATCGTTGCCTACATAATTGGTATAACCGGCGCTGCGCAGATGATCCCCGACCCATTTGGCGCCGCAGCCGATCTCCAGGATCGCCGCATCCTTGGGCAGCGGCGATAGGAAATAATCGATCTTCTTCTTCTGCGCGATATCGCTCAGCATGGGCATGGCGCGGTCCTTTTGCAGCTGTCCTTGCTGCATCTCTTACCCAACAGGGTTAACAAAGCGTAAGCGCCGCTATGGCGCGGTCATACTGGTTTCAGAAAAAACATTTGCATGGCGGGGCCAAAGGCCCAAAAGGCGCGCCGCTTTTGCTGGAGTTTTTTAAAAATGGGTTATCGTATCGCCGTCGCCGGGGCCACGGGCAATGTCGGGCGCGAAGTGCTCGCCATTTTGGCCGAACGCGAATTTCCGATTGCCGAACTTGCCGCGCTCGCCTCATCGCGCAGCCAGGGCGAGGATGTCGAGATCGGTGATACCGGCAAGACCGTGAAGTGCCAGAATATCGAGCATTTCGATTTCACCGGCTGGGATATGGCAATTTTTGCCATCGGCTCGGACGCGACCGCCATTCACGCGCCGCGCGCGGCAGCTGCGGGTTGCGTCGTGATCGACAATAGCTCGCTTTACCGCATGGATCCCGACGTGCCGCTGATTGTGCCCGAGGTGAACCCCGATGCGATCGATGGTTACCGTGCCAAGAATATCATTGCCAACCCCAATTGCTCGACCGCGCAGATGGTGGTGGCGCTGAAGCCGCTGCACGATATCGCGACGGTGAAGCGTGTCGTTGTATCGACCTATCAGTCGGTTTCTGGCGCGGGCAAGGCCGGGATGGACGAGCTGTGGAACCAGACGCGCCAGATTTTCGTTGGCGATGAAAAGGATGTGCAGAAGTTCACCAAGCAGATTGCCTTCAACGTCATCCCGCACATCGACAAATTCCTGGATGACGGTTCGACCAAGGAAGAATGGAAGATGGTGGTCGAGACCAAGAAGATCCTCGACCCCAAGGTCAAGGTCATCGCCACTTGCGTGCGCGTGCCCGTGTTCGTCGGGCACAGCGAGGCCGTGCATGTCGAGTTCGAGGAAGAGCTGTCTGCCGAGGACGCGCAGCGCATCCTGCGCGAGGCGCCCGGCGTGATGCTGGTCGATAAACGCGAGGATGGCGGCTATATCACCCCGGTCGAATGCGTCGGCGACTATGCGACCTTCGTCAGCCGCGTGCGCGATGACCCGACGGTCGATAATGGTCTGGCCTTCTGGTGCGTCAGTGACAATTTGCGCAAGGGTGCCGCGCTGAACGCGGTCCAGATTGCTGAGCTGCTGGGACGGCGGCATCTGAAGAAGGGGTAATGACCAACCCCACCCGCTTCACGCATGCCATCGTGCGCACGCCCGCGCCATCGGCGGTGCACGGTTTGCGCGCCGGTGACGGGCCTGACCCCGATTTCCCGGCGCTGCTGGCGGAACATTCCGCCTATGTTGCGGCGCTCCGGAAGTGCGGACTGGCCGTCACCGAACTGCCGCCGCTCGATGACCATCCTGACGCGCTGTTTGTCGAGGATGTCGCGCTGACCTTTCCGCAAGGCGCGATCCTGTTGCGCCCCGGTGCGCCCGCGCGCGCAGGCGAGGTCGCGTACATCGCCGCCGCCCTGCGCGATCATCACGCCATTGTGCTCGCCATGAACGGCCCCGGACATGTCGATGGCGGCGACGTGCTGCGGCTCGCTGACCGCGTGCTGATCGGCCTGTCAGGCCGCACCGACCGGGCGGGCGCGGCGGAACTGATCGGCCTGCTCGCGCAGCTTGGTTTGCACGGCGCAATCGCCGAAACGCCGCCCGGGGTGCTGCATTTCAAGACAGGGTGCAGCCTGATCGACGAGCGCACGATTTTTGCGCTGCCGCAGATGGTGGATTTGCCGGCCTTTGCTGGCCTAACTGTGGTGCCGGTGCCCGACGGCGAAACCAAGGCCGCGAACAAGCTGCGCGTCAATGATGTCGCGCTGATCGGGGCGAATTTTCCCGAAAGCCGCGCCATCATCGAAGGTCTGGGCATCAAGGCCATCGTGCTGCCGGTTGAACAGATTGGCCGCATCGACGCAGGGCTGTCGTGCATGTCGCTGCGCTGGTAGGAGTATGCCATGACTTTAACCGCTGACCTTTATTGGTCCTTCCGCTCGCCCTACAGCTATCTCGCCATCGGCCGTTACCGCGCGCTCGGCGAAAGCCATGCGGTCGATATCATCGTCCGGCCCGTCTATCCGCTCGCCATTCGCCAGCCCGACTTCTTCGAGAAAAACCACCCCAACTGGCTTGGCTATACATTTCGCGACATGATGCGCGTGGCACAGTTCCACGGCATCCCCTTTGGCCCGCCGCGCCCCGATCCGATCGTGCAGAATGTGATGACGCGCGAAATTTCGGCGGAGCAACCGCACATCTTTCGCCTGACGCGGCTGGGGCAGGCAGCGGCCCGGCGGGGCAAGAGCTTGGCTTTTTGCCACGAGGTCGGGATGCTGATCTGGGGCGGGCAAGAGGGCTGGAACGAGGGCGATCATCTCGCGGGAGCGGCGGCACGGGCTGGCCTCGATTTCGCTGAGCTGGAAGCCGAGGCGGCGGCGGATGCCGATGCGCTCGACGCCGAAATTCATGCCAACCAGGCTGCGCTCGAGGTGGCAGGCCATTGGGGTGTGCCCACCCTAGTGTTCGACGGCGAACCCTTCTTCGGGCAGGACCGGATTGAGATGGCCAAGTGGCGGATGGAGCAAAAGGGGCTGACGGCGCGCTCTTGAGAAGATGATAGCAAAATGCTATCATTGGCCCATGGGTCAACTTCTCATCCGCAACCTCAACGATGCTGTCATTGAACGCTATAAGGCTTTGGCCGAACTAAATCAGCGTTCATTAGAGGCCGAGGTTCGCGCGGCTCTGGAAGGTGGCCTAACTGACCGCAAGGTTGATCTTGCCGAACTGTCGCGCAAAATTCGCAAGCGCACGGCAAACAAGCCCGGTTCGATTGAATCGTGGAAGCTGATCAACGAAGGCCGCGACGAGCGGTGAAGCTGGTTGATGCCAGCGTGGCAATGAAATGGCTGGTGGACGAGGACGGCAGCGAAGCTGCGGCTGAGCTCGCCAACACTGTCCCACTTGTTGCGCCCGAACTGCTGCGTGCCGAGGTTGGCAATGCACTGGTCACGAAGTTGCGACGTGGCGATATCAATGGCGAAGAAGTAATGTCTGCATTTAATGCAGTAGGATATTTTGTGGCACGGTGGATCGCAATGCCGACACTGGCCGATCGCGCGTTAGCAATCGCATGCAATTTGCGGCACCCGATTTATGATTGCTATTATCTCGCAGCCGCCGAGTCCGAGACATTGGAATTGGTTACGGCTGACCAACGTCTGATTGCTGCCGTGCGCGACACAGAGCATGCGCGTTGGGTTGTGCCGCTTTGATCCCTGAGACCGCACCCACCGTGCACCGCTTCGCCGCGCGTGACGGCATCCAGCTTGTCTGGCGGGAACTGGGAGAAGGGCCGCCGGTCGTTCTGCTGCACGGCCTGTTTTCCAATGCGACCGTCAACTGGTTCAAATTCGGTCACGCCGCGCGTATCGCCGCCGCGGGATACCGCGTCATCGCGCCCGACCTGCGTGCGCATGGCGACAGCGGCGCGCCGCATGACGCGGTTCATTATCCGCCCGATGTGTTGGTCGATGATCTCCATGATCTGATCGACCATCTGGCGCTCGAAAACTTTGACTTAGGCGGCTTTTCGCTGGGCGCGCGGACCAGCGTGCGCGCGGTGGTGGCCGGGCTGCGCCCGCAGCGGCTGGTGCTGGGCGGTATGGGGCTGGCGGGGCTGGCCGGCTGGCAGCGGCGCGGCGATTTCTTCCACCGCGCTATCGCCGAGTTTGAAACCGCCAAGCGCGGCGATGACACCTGGCTCGCCATCCAGTTCATGAAAACCATGGGGGTCGATCGCATCGCGGCGGGGCATTTGCTGCACAGTTTCACCGACACCGACCCGGCGCTGCTGGCGCGCGTGACCATGCCGACGCTGGTGGTGTGCGGCGCCGACGACCGCGACAATGGCAGCGCGCCGGATCTTACCGCCGCGCTGCCCGACGCCCGCTATGCTGAAGTGCCCGGCACGCATATGTCGAGCGTGACCGAGGCAGCGCTGGGCGAAGCGATAGCAGCCTTTCTGACGGCTTGACCCCCGCTGGTCTTTGGTCGAAGCCTCTGCGCCATTGGTCGCAGCCGGACTCGACCTGCGCCTTGCGCGCGGCATGACGGCGGCAATGAAATCCGGGGAGAGGAATGTATGAAATGCTTTGTTTCCGCGCTGGCGCTAAGCGTCGCGCTCGCCGCCGCGCCCGCCATGGCGCAGGATACCGCGCCGACAGCCGGTGACGCCAAGGCCTTCGTCGCCGATGCCGAGACCAAGCTGCTCGCCCAGTCGAACCGCGCGTCCAAAGTCTATTGGATCAACAACACCTATATCACCGACGATACCGATGCGCTCGCCGCGCAGCAGGGCGAGGAAGATACCAAGCTGGCGGTCGGTCTGGCGCTCGCGGCGGCCAAATATGATCAGGCGGCGGGGTTGGACGCCGAAACCAAGCGCAAGCTGCTCATGCTGCGCACCGGCATCGTTCTGCCCGCGCCGACGCGCGAAGGGGCGGCGGCCGAACTTGCCACCATCGCGACCAAGCTCGGTTCCATCTATGGCAAGGGCAAGGGAACGCTGCGCGGCCAGCCCATCAGCGGTTCGGATATCGAGGCCGAAATGGGCACCAATCGCAACCCCGCCGAGCTCGCCGAAATGTGGGCCAGCTGGCATGACAATGTCGGCAAGCCGATGAAGGCCGACTATGCCCGGCTTGTCGAGATTGCCAACGAAGGCGCGCGCGAGCTGGGCTTTGCCGACACCGGCGCGCTATGGCGCTCCAATTATGACATGCCGGTCGAACAATTCGGCCGCACGATGGACCAGCTGTGGCTCGACGTGAAACCGCTCTATGACGAGCTCCACACCTTTGTGCGCCGCAAACTCAACGAGAAATATGGCGACGCGGTGCAGCCAAAGACAGGTGCGATCCGCGCCGACCTGCTCGGCAATATGTGGGCGCAGGAATGGGGCGGGATTTACGACATCGTCGCGCCGCCGGGCGCGGGCGACATTGGCTATGACATTGGCGAACTGCTGACCACCAAAGGCAAGACGCCGCTGGACATGGTCAAATATGGTGAAGGCTTTTTCACCTCGCTCGGCCTCGCGCCGCTGCCCGACACTTTCTGGACGCGCTCGCAGTTTCTGAAGCCCGCCGACCGCGAGGTGATCTGCCATGCCAGCGCGTGGAACCTTGATAACAAGGATGATCTGCGCATCAAAATGTGCATCAAGGTGAACACAGACGACTTCATCACCATCCACCACGAGCTGGGGCATAATTATTACCAGCGCGCTTATAATGACAAAAGCTTCCTCTATTTGAACGGCGCGAACGACGGCTTCCACGAGGCGATTGGCGACATGCTCGCGCTGTCGATCACGCCCGATTATCTGGTGCAGATCGGACTGCTCGATCCGGCGAAAGTGCCGGGCGCGGACAAGGACACCGGGCTGCTCTTGCGCCAGGCGATGGACAAGGTGGCGTTCCTGCCGTTCGGCTTGCTCGTCGACAAATGGCGCTGGGGCGTGTTCTCGGGCACCATCAAGCCCGAGGGGTATAGCCAGGCGTGGGGCGCGCTGCGCCTGCAATATCAGGGGATCAAGGCCCCGGTTGAACGCCCTGTCGATGCGTTCGACCCCGGTGCCAAATATCATATCCCCGGTAACACGCCTTACGCGCGCTATTTCCTGGCGCGTGTGCTGCAGTTCCAGTTTTACAAGGCGGCGTGCGACGCGGCGGGGTGGAAAGGCCCGCTCCACCGCTGTTCCTTCTATGGCAATAAAGAGGTTGGCGCGAAGCTGAACGCGATGCTCGAGCTGGGCGCGTCCAAGCCCTGGCCCGACGCGCTCGAGGCCTTCACGGGCACGCGCGAAATGTCGGGCAAGCCAATGCTCGAATATTTCGCGCCGCTGCTGGAATGGCTGAAAGAGCAGAATAAGGGCGAGGCGAAGGGGTGGTGAGCGCAGTGAGGCACGTGCAAGTACCTTGCCAATGAAATGCTGGCTGGGCGGATTGCTGGCCGTTTGGGTCGTCCAGATATTTGGCACGAGTACCATGCTGGCAGGAATGAATGCCGGAACGCTGCCAGCCCTGGCAACGGTATGGCAGCTCGCTGATGAAGTAGGCCCAGTCGCCAAGATTGCTTTCGTCGCCGTGCTGGCAGTGTTGCTGGCCGCCACGCGGCGACGTGATTACTCTGCGCCGGAACAGATCATCCTGTGGGCCGGCATCAGCGGTCTTGCGGTGCTTATGGTGCTGGCGCTCCTGCCCGCCGATTTCTCGCGCGGGTTTGGCATTGGATTTAGCGGCGTGCGGTTCTCGTCGGCAACTTTGCCCATCTACATTGGGGGCGCCGTTGTTGGGGGCATGGTTGGCGCGGTCGTTGAACGCCGCTGTCGCCTCACCGGAACGGCGGCTCGTTAAACGCGCGCAATTTCCGGCTGTGCAGTTTCGCGCCTTCGTCGCGGAGCATTTCGCAGGCTCTTATGCCAATTTGTAGGTGGGCGGCGATCGCCTCTTCATAGAAGCGGTTGGCTTGCCCCGGCAGCTTGAGCTCGCCATGGAGCGGCTTGTCGCTGACGCATAGCAGCGTCCCATAGGGCACGCGGAAGCGGTAACCTTGCGCGGCAATGGTCGCGCTTTCCATGTCGATGCCGATGGCGCGCGATTGCGAAAACCTGAGCGCGCTGTCGGTGAAGCGCAGCTCCCAGTTGCGGTCGTCGGTGGTTACGACGGTCCCCGTGCGCATGCGGCGTTTGAGGTCGGCGCCGGTTTCGCCCGACACCTGCCCCGCCGCGCTGGCCAGTGCCTGTTGCACCTCGGCAATCGGCGGGATGGGGATTTCGGGGGGCAGCACTTCGTCGAGAATATGGTCATCGCGCAGGTAGGCGTGGGCCAGCACATAATCGCCGATGCGCTGGCTGGCGCGCAGCCCGCCGCAGTGGCCGATCATCAGCCACGCCTCGGGCCGCAGCACGGCAAGGTGATCGCAGATGGTCTTGGCGTTCGACGGGCCGACGCCGATGTTGACCAAAGTAATGCCATCGCCGCCCGGCGCGATCAGGTGATAGGCGGGCATCTGGTGCCGCCGCCAGGCGCTGTCGGCGACCTGCTGGCTGGCATCGACGCCGGGCTGGTTGACGTACAGCCCGGCCGCCCCGGCGAGCGCGGTATAGCGGCCTTTCCCCACCTGATCGCCCGCCCAGCGGACGAATTCGTCGACATAGCGGTGGTAGTTGGTGAAGAGGATGTAGCGCTGGAAATGCTCGGGCGCGGTGCCGGTATAGTGGCGCAGGCGCGCGAGCGAGAAATCGGTGCGCAGCGCGTCGAACAGCGCGAGTGGCTGATCGGCGGCCGCATCGAAACCGAATAGGCCGTCGGCCAGTTCGTCGCCGATATCGGCCAGCTCGGTCGTCGGGAAATGGCGCGCCAGCTCGAGCGGCGCGACCCCGCCCATGTCGGTCGATCCGCTGGGATCGAGCACATAAGGGAAGGGGATTTGCTGGTCTGACCCCGTCACCTCGATGCGCACATCATAATGGCGCAGGATCAGGGTCAGCTGTTCGGCCAGATAATCGGCGAACAGGTCGGGCCGGGTGATGGTGGTGACAAAATCACCCGCGCGGTCGATGCGCCCGAAGGACAGATTATGGTCCTTGACGCCATCGCGCAGCTTGCCCTCGGCGATGATGCGCAGCGCCGGATAGTCAAACGCAGCGTCGACAGCGGGCAGCGTGCCTTCGGCGACATAATCGGCAATCGCCGATTTCAGCGCGTCGACCGAGGCGCGGAAATGGGCACGTAGTTCGCCCTGAATGCGGGCGATGGTGGCGGCGATTTCGGCATCGCCGGGGGAGATTTTCGTTTGGTCGTTCATGGCGGCGCTTGTGCCGCAAAGCGGGGGCGAGGGAAAGCCCCGCCCCGCGCAGGGGCCTCAAATATTCTCCAGCATATGGTCCGCACTCGACACGCGGAATTCGCCGGGGGCTTCGACGAACAATTGCTCGACCACGCCGTCGTTGACAACCATCGCAAAGCGCTGGCCGCGCTTGCCCATGCCGAATTTGCTGCCGTCCATTTCCAGGCCCACGGCGGTGGGGAAATCGCCATTGCCGTCGGCCAGCATGGTGACGGCGTCGGTGGCCCCCGATGCTTTCGCCCAGGCCCCCATGACGAAGGGATCGTTGACCGCGGTACAGGCAATTTCGTCGATGCCTTTGGCCTTGAGTTCTACCGCGCGGTCAACAAAGCCCGGCAGATGCTTGGCCGAGCAGGTGGGCGTGAAAGCGCCCGGAACCGAAAACAGCGCAACACGGCGACCGGCGAAAAATTCATCGCTGGTAACCGGCTCGGACCCGTCGGTGCCGACTTTGACAAAGGTGGTGGCGGGCAATTTGTCGCCGGGTGCGATGGTCATCGGTGATTCTCCGCGAGATAGGGGTGCAGCGTTTGCGCGGCGGAAATCGGCTTCGGCGCGCGCACTGTCAAGGGGCGGGGTGGACCGTGCGGCTGTGCTGCGCCAAGGTAGTGGTGATGGACGAAAATGTGCCCTGGCTGACCGGCCAATTGCTGCTCGCGCTGCCCGGTGTTGGCGACCCGCGCTTTGACCGCGCGGTGCTTGCCATGGTGCGCCATGATGGCGAAGGCGCGCTGGGCATCGCCATTGGCCAACCGCACGCCGCGCTGACCATGGCCGATGTGCTGGGCCAGCTTGGCATCGACGCCGGCGGGATTGGCGATGTCGCGCTGCTCGATGGCGGCCCGGTCGAGCGCCAGCGGGGCTTCGTGATTCACAGCCGCGACTGGGCGGGGGTCGATTCGGTTGACGTCGCCGGGCGCTGGATGGTCACCAGTTCGCCCGACGTGCTGCGGGCCATTTCCGCCGGACGCGGGCCGTCGCAGTGGCATTTTGCGCTGGGCTATGCGGGGTGGGATGCCGGGCAACTGGAAAGCGAATTCGCGCGCCACGCCTGGCACGCCGCCCCTGCTAGCGCTGAATTGATGTTCGATACCCCGCCGGACGAGCGCTGGAGTGCGGCGTTCGCCAGCGTGGGGGTCGATGCACGAATGTTGAGTGCGAAGGGCGGAAGGGCCTAAAAAATGAGGGCGGCGACGGCCGCAGCCGTCACCGCCCTCCCCCTCCCCCGTGGATGCTGGGGTTGTGCGCGCCCGGCCTATTGGCTTTGCGCGATGGTAACGGTGCCGCGCGGACGGCTTTCGAGCCGGGCCAGCGCGATGCGCGCGGCCCACCGCGAATCCATATATTCACCGCTGGCGAGTTCGACATCATAGCGGATGGGGCTGGTGATGGCGGCGCGGAACATGGCGGCCGCTTCGGCGTCGCGTCCCTGACGCGCATAAGCGCTGCCCAGGTTGATGAGGCGCGACGGATCGCGCGCCGACACATCACCTTCGGCCTGCAATTTGGCAATCGCCGCCTCGGTCCGGCCGCTGCGCATGTCGTCAAAAGCGACCGGCAGCACCGTTACCCCGTCGGCGACCAGTTCGCGCGCCGTCGCCGGCGCTGTTGCCAGCGGGGTGGCCATGACCATGGCAACGCCTGCCAACATCAAATTTTTCATCGCAAATCTCCCTCTTCCTTGCTCAAGAAGATGCCAGAAATTGGCAGATAAGCAATAAAATCGCCTTTATGTAACATTCGTGTCACATTGAAGGATTATGCTTTCGCTAGGGCGTTTATAAGCTTTTGGAATCAAAAGGTTGCTTACCTCGTGGCTGTGGCTTCGGGGCCAATCGCGCTGTCATATTTTGTGCGCGCTGAAAATTTTTTCACTCGGTTCGTCGTATTTTTGGGTGCGGAGGGGCCATATAAAGAAAAGTTTATATTTGAACGGGGCAAAGGTTTCGGCTACGGGCGCGTCATCTTTGGCGTGCGTCCAGCGGGCCGCGCCAGCCCGCCAGTTCAGGAGCATCGCACGTGGCCTCTCTCGCAGCCGACACCCGTGATTATGTGATTTCCGACATCGGTCTTGCCGATTTTGGCCGCAAGGAAATTGACATTGCCGAAACCGAAATGCCGGGCCTGATGGCGCTGCGCGCCGAATTTGGCACGGCGCAGCCGCTTAAGGGCGCGCGGATCACCGGCTCGCTGCACATGACCATCCAGACCGCCGTGCTGATTGAAACGCTGACTGCGCTGGGCGCCGAAGTGCGCTGGGCAACCTGTAATATTTTCTCGACGCAGGATCATGCTGCTGCGGCCATCGCTGCTTCGGGCGTGCCGGTGTTTGCGGTTAAGGGCGAGAGCCTGGCTGACTATTGGGACTATGTCGGCCGCATTTTCGACTGGGAAAAGGATGGCGACGGCACAACCTGTAACCTGATTCTCGACGACGGCGGCGATGCCACCATGTTCGCGCTGTGGGGCGCGAAGCTGGAGGCGGGCGAGACCATGCCGCCGCCGGAAAACGAGGAAGAGGTGGAGATGCAGCGCGCGCTGAAGGCGTTCGTCGCCGCGCGGCCAGGCTACCTCACTAAGACGGTGCGCAACATCAAGGGCGTATCGGAGGAAACGACCACCGGCGTCCACCGCCTTTATGCCATCGCCAAAAAGGGCGAGCTGCCCTTCCCCGCGATCAACGTCAACGACAGTGTGACCAAGTCCAAGTTCGACAATCTTTATGGCTGCAAGGAGTCGCTGGTCGACGCCATCCGCCGCGGCACCGACGTAATGCTGGCGGGCAAGGTCGCGGTCGTCGCGGGCTTTGGCGATGTCGGCAAGGGCAGCGCGCAAAGCCTGCGCAATGGCGGCGCGCGCGTGCTGGTGACCGAGATCGATCCGATTTGCGCGCTGCAGGCAGCGATGGAAGGCTTTGAGGTCGTGACGATGGAGGAGGCGGTCAAGCGGGCCGACATTTTCGTCACCGCCACCGGCAACGCCGACGTCATCACCGCCGAGCATATGCTGGGCATGAAGAATATGGCCATCGTCTGCAACATCGGCCATTTCGACAGCGAGATTCAGATTGCCGCGCTCGGCAACTATAAATGGACCGAAGTCAAACCGCAGGTCGATCTCGTCGAATTCCCCGATGGCAAGCAGATTATCATCCTGTCGAAGGGCCGCCTGGTGAACCTCGGCAACGCCACGGGTCACCCCAGCTTTGTGATGTCGGCGAGCTTTACCAACCAGACGCTGGCGCAGATCGAGCTGTGGACGCGCGGCGACCAGTATAAGAACGAAGTCTATGTCCTGCCCAAGCATCTCGACGAAAAGGTCGCGGCGCTGCACCTGGAAAAGCTGGGCGTGAAGCTGACCCAGCTTAGCCAGAAGCAGGCCGACTATATCGGCGTGCCGCAAGCCGGACCGTTCAAGCCCGACCATTACCGCTATTGAGCATTGAATCCACGCCGTCGTCGTCCCGGACTTGATCCGGGACAACGAGCGAAGGTTGGCTTGTTATCCCGGCTCAAGCCCGGGATGACGATGACATAGGCTTTGCACCAACATTGAACTCGGCCCGTGCTCGCTTTAGGGCAAGCGCGATGCCCTGCGCTTGTCCCGCCACCACCACCCGCCCATGACCGGCGTGTTTACTGCGCCCGCGCTGTTCGGCATCGGCTTGTTTCTGATGCTGTGGCTCGCGCTGGCTTTGTGGGCCATCCTGCGCGGCGTGGCGATGCAGCGGCGCGCCTCGGTCGCCAGCGGTGCAACCATCAGGCTAGCCAGTCTGGTCGAAGCGAGCCCGCAAATCCCAGTCATTCTGCGCGGCGATTGGCGGCTCGAGGCGAGCGGGCGGCTGGGCACCTGGCTCGGTCTGGCCGAGCCGCCCGCCAGCTTCGATGAACTAAAGGGCGCCGACGAAGGCCTTGATGCGCGGACGCACGAAGCCCTGCGGCAAGCGGTGATCGGGGCCCAGCGTGGCAGCAAACCCTTTACGCTGGTGCTGCGCCCGCTGGGCGGCGCGCGCGAGCTGCTCGTGCAGGGCATGGCTGCCCCGCCCGCCGTCGGTGGCCCCGGATCGGTGCTGTTGTGGATTAGCGATACCACCGAAACGCAGACGGTGCTGAGCACCATGCGGCGCGAGCGCGACGATGCGCTCGCCGCATTTGCAGCGCTGTCGGGGCTGATCGAGGCCGCGCCCTTTCCCATGTGGTTCCGCGACAGCGACGCGCGCCTCGCGCTCGTCAACGATGCCTATGTTAAAGCGATCGAGGCCGACAGCGCCGCCAGCGTCATCGATGGCGGGATTGAACTGGTTGAAAACGTGGCCGGGGTAGGGGCCATCGAGGCGGCCTATCGCGCCGCATCGGCAGGGGCAGCCCAGCAACGACTGGTGCCCGTCACCATCGCGGGCGAGCGGCGGATGATGCAGGTCGTCGACGTTCCGCTGGCGGGTACCGATGGCAAACCAATCGGCGTCGCGGGCTATGCCATCGACGTTCAGGAACTCGACAGCGAGCGCGCCGCGCATCGCCGCTTTGCCGAAACCCAGCGTGACATGCTCGATCGGATGTCGGCGGCGGTGGCCCAATTTGACGCCGACCGCAGCCTTGCCTTTGCCAATCAGCCGTTTCGCCGCCTGTTTGCGCTCGACGCGCAAGAGGTTGCCGACAGCCCGGATTTTTCCCGGCTGCTCGATGGCTGGCGCGAGGCCGGCAAAACGCCAGAAGTCCGCGACTATCCCGAATGGCGGCAGGCCCATGTCGACTGGTTTGCGCGCGCCGAGGCGGCCGAAGAAGACTGGCTGCTGCGCGACGGCACAAATTTGCGGTTGGTGGCCCAGCCGACGCCCGACGGCGGGCTGCTGCTGATTGTCGAGGACCGCACCGAGCAGGTCCAGCTCGCCTCGACCCGCGACACGCTGCTGCGCGTGCGGACCGCGACGTTCGACAATTTGTTCGAGGCGATTGCCGTCTTTGCGCCCGACGGTCGCCTGCACCTGTGGAACCAGCGCTTCCGCAAATTGTGGGCGGCGGAAGAAAATCTGCTCGCCGCTCACCCGCGCGTTGATGCGCTGATGGCGGGGCTGGCCGACCGGCTCGCCAAACCCGCCCAGGTCACCGTGGTGCAGGAGATTATTCGCGCCGCGACCCTCGAGCGTACCCAGCGCAGCGGCCAGATCCGCTTCGCCGATGGCCGCCATTTTGACTTTGCCGCGATCCCGCTGCCCGATGGCAATGCCCTCCTCATCATGCTTGACGTGACCGACAGCCGCCGGATGGAAGGCGCGCTGCGCGAACGCAACGAGGCGCTGGAGGCGGCCGATCAGGTCAAAACCGCCTTCTTGTCGCGCATGAGCTATGAACTGCGCACGCCTTTGACCTCGATTGGCGGCTTCGCCGAAATGCTCGGCGGTGGTTATGCTGGCGAACTTGCGCCCGCCGCGCGCTCCTATGTTGCGGCCATTCTTGAGTCGGTCGCGGTGCTGGGCCGTCATATCGACAATGTGCTCGACCTCGCGCAGGCCGAAGCGGGCACTTTGGCGATCGAACGTGGGCCGGTGGAGCTTGCGCCGCTGCTCGACGAAGTACTTGCCACCGCCGCCCCCTTGGCGGTCAGCGAGCGGGTTGAAATTGCGCGCGATGTGGTGGGTGCGCTGGGCGTAATCGACGGCGACGCCGCACGGCTGAAACGGCTCTTTGCCCAGCTGCTCGACAATGCGGTGCGCTTCACGGCCCCGGCGCGGCGCAGCGGCGCGCGCGTGCTGCTGCATGCCGAAGGCGACGATGCTGCGGTCGAGGTCATCATCTCCGACAATGGGCCGGGCGTACCCGATGCCGTCGCGCGCGCGCTGCGCGCCAAGGCGACCGGGACCGCCAGCGGCGGCATCGGTCTGGCGCTGTCGCGGCAGCTGGTCGAGGCGCATGGCGGGACGCTGGAGGTGATTACGGAAAAGGGACAGGGCACGCTGGTGCGCGTGCGGCTGCCCCGGCATGCAGACAAGCAGCCATGACCGGCGAATTCGACCAGGCAGCGATGGGCGAATTGGGCACGCGGCTGGCGGCGCAGCTGCGCGCGGGCGACGTCATTGGCCTGTCGGGCGACCTTGGCGCTGGCAAGACCACGCTCGCCCGCGCTATGTTGGCCGCGCTGGGACTGGCGGGCGAAGCGCCTTCGCCGACCTTTGCCATCGTCCAGCCCTATGATGTGCCCGACGTCCGTTTGCCCGTGGCGCATGTCGATCTTTACAGGCTCGACGATCCGGATGACGTCCGCGAACTGGGGCTGGAGGATTATGCCGATGGCGGCGCGCTGCTGATCGAATGGCCCGAACGGCTTCCCGCCGGGACATGGCCCGAACTGCTGCTGCTGCGGCTTGAAGGCACTGGCACCACCCGCCGCTTGACAGCCAAAGTGCCTGCGGCTTGGGAAGGGCGATGGCCGCCCCGATGATCCCGCCTGCTGGCACCGACCTGTTTCTCTCGCAAAATGGCTGGGCGGGTGCGACCGTCGCGCCGTTGGCGGGCGACGCCTCGTTCCGCCGCTATTTTCGCGTGACAGACGGCGCGCGGCGCGCCGTGCTGATGGACGCGCCGCCGCCGCACGAGGATCCGCGCCCGTTCATCACCGTTGCCGAATGGCTGATTGCACAGGGGCTGTCCGCGCCGGGCATTCTGGCGCGCAACCTTGACCAGGGATTGCTGCTGATCGAAGATTTCGGGGACGCCCGGCTGCGCGAAACCGCCGATGCCGCTCCCGAGCGCGAGCTTGAGCTTTATGGCAAGGTAACGGACCTGCTGGTCCATCTGCATGGCCGCGAACCGCTTGCCGGACTACCACCGCACGGGCTGGACCAATGGTTGGGCGAAGTGGCGCTGTTTACCGACTGGTATTGCCCGGCGCTGGAGCTGGACGTTGACATTGCGGGGTGGACAGCGGCCTGGCGTGACCTGCTCGCCCCGGTCGATGCAGATGGACTGACGCGCGTCACGGTGCTGCGCGACTATCATGCCGAAAATATCATGCTGCTGCCGGGACGCGCGGGGGTGGCCGGGCTTGGCCTGCTGGATTTCCAGGATGCGCTGATCGGGCACCCCGCTTATGATCTGGTGTCGGTGCTGGAAGATGCACGGCGCGATGTTTCACCAGACGTCGAAGCGGCCATGCTGGCGAATTATATTGCTGCCACCGGCACCGACGATGCCTTCACCCGGGCCTATTGGGCGCTGGCAGCGCAGCGCAATACGCGGATTTTGGGGGTTTTCACCCGGCTGTGGCGGCGCGACGGCAAGCCGGGGTACAAAGCGTTCCAGCCGCGCATGTGGGGCCTGCTGGAGCGCGATCTGGCGCAGCCGGGGCTGGAACAATTGCGCGACTGGTTTGCGGCCAATGTGCCGTTCGCAGCGCGCGCCGCGGCGTGGGAAAATGGCCTGTGAGCGGTACCAAGCTGGAATCCGCGCTGGTGCTGGCGGCGGGGCTGGGCAAACGCATGCGTCCATTAACGGCGACGCGCCCCAAGCCGCTGGTGCGCGTCGACGGCAAGGCGCTGATTGATCACAGCCTGGAACGTATTGCCGCCGCCGGGATCGGCGCCGTGGTTGTCAACGCCCATTATCTGGCCGACGCATTAGAGGCGCATTTGGCAACCAAAAAATGGCCCTTCACCATCACCATTTCCGATGAACGCGAACAGTTGCTTGAAACCGGGGGAGGCATGGTGAAGGCGGCACCGCTGCTGGCGGGCGATCCCTTCCTGACGGTGAACAGCGATAATATCTGGACCGACGGTCCTGCCGACACCATCCGCCTGCTCGCGCGTCAGTGGGATGCGGCGCGGATGGACGCGCTGTTGCTGCTGGTGCGCCATGCCAGTGCGGTTGGCCACGGCGGGCGCGGCGATTTCCACATGGACGCGCGCGGCCTGATCAGTCGCCGCAAGCCGGGGCGGGTCGCACCCTTTGTCTATACCGGCATTCAGCTGGTCAGCCGCCGGTTCCTGCGCGATGCCCCCAAGGGGCCGTTTTCGACCAACATCTTGTGGGACCGCGCCATCGCCGAAGGTCGGCTCTATGGGCTGGCGCATCAAGGCCAATGGTTCGAGGTCGGCACGCCTGATGCTATTCCGCTGGTCGAGGCGGCGCTGCGTGGCCACTGATCGCCGCGCGTCCGTCTACACCATTCCCGTTACGCGGGCGTTTGCCGATGCGCTGGCCGGCGGCCTGCTTGACCGTCATGGCGGCGATCCGCTGGCGCTCGCGGGCGCCATGGTGCTGTTGCCCAACCAGCGCGCCCGCGATGCGGTGCAGGCCGCTTTTGTACGCGCGGCTGGGGCGGGATTGCTGCTGCCGCGGCTGGTTGCGCTGGGTGATGCCGAACTGCAAGACAGTCTGGGACTGGCGCTTGACGAGGATGATCTGGTCGACCCGCTGCCTCCGGCTATCGAACCGCTGCGCCGCCGCCTCATCCTTTCGCGCTTGATTATCAACAATTGCGCGGCGCTGAACATCCCGATCGCGGCGCCGGCGTCGCTCCGCATGGCCGATGCGCTGGCGCGGGTGATTGACCAACTGCATTTCGAAGGGCTGGACGCCAAGGCGCTGGACTGCATCGATCAGGAAAATCTGTCGCAGCATTGGCAAATCTCGATGCGCCACCTGCAACTGCTGCTCGACCAATGGCCTGCAACGTTAGCGCGCCTGGGCGTGATCGACCTTGCCGACCGGCGGAATCGGATGTTCGACCGGATCGTGCAACAATGGCGGGCGATCCCGCCAGCGGGCTTCGTCGTCGCCGCCGGTATTACCGTTACGGCACCGGCCGTTGCCCGGTTGCTGCGTCTGGTGGCCGATTTGCCGCGCGGCATGGTGGTTTTACCCGGGCTCGATATCGCGATGCCCGACGCCGAATGGGAAGCGATCGGCCCGGCCCGGCCCGACCCCTTGGCCCCGCGTCCGCTCGACGCGCATCCGCAATATCAGTTCAAGCAGCTATTGGACCATATGGGCATCGCGCGCGGCGAAGTGCAGCGCTGGCCCGATGCCGCCGATCACCCGACCGCCGCCGACCGGACCAGCCTGGCCAGCGCTTTGTTCATTCCGTCGCGCTTTACCGCCGATTGGCGCAGCCGCGTCGTGCCCGGGTGCGTGTCGGGCATCCGCATCGCAGAGTTCGCCGACGACATGGGCGAAGCAACGGGTATCGCTTTGCTGCTGCGCCATGCGCTCGAAACGCCTGGGCGTACCGCCGCTTTGGTCACCCCCGACCGCCAGCTTGCCGAGCGCGTTGCCAGCGCGCTCGCGCGTTGGGGTATTGCGGCCGATGACAGCGCGGGCCTGCCGCTCGGCAAGACCCCGGCTGGCACGCTCGCGCGGCTCGCGCTCGCCGCCGCGACCAAGCGTGATCTTGTCGCGCTCATGGCCTTGTTGGCGCACCCCTTGTTGGGACTGGCTGGCGATCGCGCTGGCTGGCTCGCGCAGGTCCGGGCGCTCGATCTACGTCTGCGCGGGCCGGGCAGACCAGCCTCGCTGGATGGCATTGCCGAATATCTGCGCACGCCGCTGCGGGAAGACCAGCCGCTGACTGACGGCGACATCGCGCTCGCCGATTGGTGGGATTTGGTGGTAGTGGAGCTATCGCCCCTTTGGGCCCTGACGCAGGATGGCATCGATGTCCCGCCCGCGCAGCTGTTCGCGGCGCTGGTTGATGTCATCGACCGGCTCAGCGATGGGTCTGTCTGGGCTGGACCGGCGGGCCGCCAACTGGCTGCGCTGTTCGACCGCTGGCAACTCGCTGCACCCGAAGGCCCGGCGCTCTTGCCCGCGCCCGCGATTGCCCGCCAGCTTGACGATCTGCTGGCCGGCGAAAGCGTGCGCCCCCCGTTCGGCCGCCATCCCCGCCTGTTCATCTGGGGCCTGCTTGAAGCGCGGCTGCAGCGCGCCGACGTGATGATCCTTGGCGGCCTGAACGAAGGCAGCTGGCCCGCCGAGACCAGCCCTGATCCCTGGCTCGCACCGGGGATCCGACGGCAACTTGGCCTGCCCTCGATCGAACGCGCGCAGGGGCTCGCGGCGCATGATTTTGTCACCGCGCTTGGCGCGCCCGACGTGGTGGTAACGCGCGCCAAGCGGCAGGGCGGCGACCCTGCGGTGGCATCGCGGCTGTGGCTGCGGCTGCAAGCCCTTGCAGGACCGCTCGAAGAGGCGGCAATCGATGGCCATTCGGTGCCGCAACTGGCGGCGGCGCTTGACCATGTTCCCGGTCCGCCGCGGCCCGCATCCAGGCCGATGGTTGCGGTAGGCCAGCGCCCGTCCATTGTCCGCCTGACCGCGCTCGACGTGCTGGCCAGGGATCCCTTTGCTTTCTATGCGGACTTCATCCTAAGCCTGCGCCCGCTCGACCGGCTGGGCAAAGCGGCGGACGCGCGCTGGCGCGGGACGCGCGTGCATGCGCTGATCGAACAATGGGTAAAGGATGGGCAGGACCCGGCTGCGCTGGACGCCGCAATCGCCGCGCTGGGGGCTGATCCGGCGCTGGGGCCGGTCGAAGCGGCCAGCTGGCTGCCGCGGATCGGCCCGGCGCTGCGCTGGGTCGCGGCAGAGCTGGCCGCTGGCAAAATGGCCGGACGCGTGCCGGTGGCGAATGAAATCAAGGGCGAATGGACCCTGGGCGGGATCACCATCACCGCCAAAGCCGACCGGATCGACCAGGCTCCCGACGGGCTGATTGTGGTCGATTACAAGAGCGGCAGCGCACCACAGGCGGCGGATTTGGCAGACGGTCGCGCCATGCAGTTGGGCTTGCTGGCGGCCATGGTCGAGACGAGATCATTCCCGGACCTGCCCGATATCGCGCCCTGCGGTGCGGAGTATTGGCTGCTGCGCGCGAGCAAGGACAAGCGCAGCGATGGCGAGATCGAAATCCCCTTTGGATCGCGCCGGAAGGTCAAAAGCTTTGATGCGTTGAAGGATCTGGCTTGGCAGGGATTTGCAGCCCTGCGCGACGATTATCTGCTTGGCGCCACGCCCTTTTCCCCCGGCGACAGCAATGGCGATTATGACCAACTGTCGCGGCACGAGGAATGGATCGGGCGCGCGCCGCTGGAGCGCGAGCCATGAGTGAAGGGGGCCGCCTTGCCCAGCTCAACCCGGCGCAGCGCATCGCCGTCGATCCCTCTGCGCACGTCTGGCTCAACGCGTCGGCGGGGACCGGCAAGACGCAGGTGCTTTCGGCGCGCGTGCTGCGGCTGTTGCTGCAGGGCGTGTCACCCGACGCGATATTGTGCATCACCTTTACCAAGGCCGGGGCGGCGGAAATGGCGCACCGCATCCACGAACGGTTGGCGCTGTGGGTGGGGTGCAGCGATGGCGAGCTTAACACCGACCTCGAAGCGATCGGGCTGGATTATGGCGACGACATGCGTGGGCAGGCCCGCACCCTTTTTGCGCGCGTCATCGACAGCCCGGCTGGCGCCATTCGGGTGCAAACGATCCACAGCTTCTGCCAGTCGCTGCTCGCCAGCTTTCCGTTCGAAGCGGCGGTTCTTCCAGGCTTTCGCCTGATCGAGGGCGGCGAGGCGAAAGCCGAGCGGCTGGCGGCGCTGGCCGACCTGTTGAGCGATGTTAGCGAAGGCGCGCGGCGGCGCGGATGGCTGGGCCAGCTTAGCCGCCGGCTGGGCGAGCAGGCAGCCATTGCCTTTGTCGAGAATGCGGCGGCCAGTTTCGCGCGGCACGCTGATCCGCGCTTGGCGCCCGCCAGGCCGGAAGTGCGGAAAGCATTTGATTTGCCGGTTGGGGATGTGTCGGATTGGGCAAGAGCGGCGGTTGGCGAAATCGGCAATGCGGATGTAGCGGCTGTGCTGCATGCGGCGCAGAACTGGCGAACCCAAAAAGGCGAGGTGCATTTTCAGGCCAAGACCACCCAGTCGGCTGCGCAGCAATGGTTGGCTGCCAACAATGCACAGCGCACCGGCCTGATTGCCACCTTGCGCAATGGCGTCGGCACCAGCGGAAGCACGGGGTGGCAGCTACGCGCCGCATTCACCAAAGAAAAAGAGATGGGCGCAGTCGGGCTGGAGGCCGAACGGCTGCTTACGCAATGCGACCATATCCTTGGAACAATCGCCGCCTGCCAACTCGCCGACGATCTGGCCGCTGGCTGGCAGCTTGCGGCGCAGTTTGCGGGTGAGTGGCAGCATCGCAAGGCTACCGAAGGACTCGCCGAATTTGATGACCTGATCGCGCGCACGGCGCAGTTGCTGGCCAATGGCGATCTGGCCGAATGGGTCCGCTTCAAACTTGACCAGCGTATCGACCATCTGCTGATCGATGAAGCGCAGGATACTAACGCAGCGCAATGGACCATTGCCGATGGGCTGACCGGCGAATTTTTTGTGGGGGAAGGCGCGCGCGAAGCGGGGCGCGTCCCCAGCATGTTCACCGTGGGTGATCGCAAACAGGCCATTTTCAGTTTTCAGGGCACCGATCCGGCGGCATTCGAAGCGGCGCGGCAGGATTTCGCGTCGCGCGCCGACGCGGGAGGACGTCCCTTTGTCCCCGCCGACCTATCCAGCAATTTCCGCTCGGCCCCGGCGGTGCTGGCCTTTGTCGATCGCTGGCTGGCGGATGGCGGGGTGACAGCGATGGGCATCGCCCCGCCGGTGCCCACGCATCACGCCTTTCATGGCAACAACCGGCCCGGACGGGTGGAACTATGGCCGCCGCTGGTAGTCGGACCAAAGGCCGATGACGGCGACGAAGACGAAGAAATGGCGAGCAGCGACAACAGCCTGCGCGCCGCGACCGACCCCGCCAGCCTTAAACTCGCCCGCGCGCTGGCCGAACGGATTGCGGGCTGGACGCGCGCTGGCATCGACGGCGTGGCGGTGCGACCCGATGATATTTTGGTGCTGGTGCGCAAGCGGCGGTCGCTCGCGGCGCGGATCGTTGCCCAGTTGCAGACGCTTGGCATTCCGGTGGCAGGGGTCGACCGCTTTGACCTTGCCAGTCCGCTGGCGGTGCAGGATCTGCTCGCGGCGCTGCGCTTCATTGTTCAGCCCGACGACGAATATAGTCTGGCGGTGTTGCTGGTATCGCCGTTGATCGGCTGGACGCAGCAGCAGCTGTACGACGAAACCGCGCAGCGCGGGCGCACTCCGCTGCGGCAATGGATTGCGGGGCAGAGCACCCCGGCGTGCCATCACGCCAGTGCCCAACTGGAGTTGCTGCGCGGATCGGCGGAATTCACCACGCCCTATCGCCTGCTCGACACGATCCTGTCGGGGCCGCTGCAAGCGCGCAAGGCGATGGCGTCGCGGCTGGGTGAGGAAGCCAATGACGCCATTGATGCCCTGTTGGCCGAGGCGTTGGCTTTCGAAAGTCGCGAAATTCCCTCGATCATCGGCTTCCTCGATCATATCGACCGCGCGCCGCTGGATGTGAAGCGCCAGACCGATGCGCGTGGCGGGCTGGTACGGGTGATGACCGTGCATGGTTCCAAGGGGTTGCAGGCGCCGATAGTCATTCTGGCCGATGCAACGGGCGATCCAACGCGCCAGGACCCCAATGTCACGGTCGCCATCGCCACGTGGCGTGGCTTGCCGGTGTTTCGCACGAGCAAGGAGGCACGACCGCCGCGGCTGGAGGCGGCATGGAATGCGGCGCGTGGCGCGCAACTGGAGGAGCATTGGCGGCTGTTTTATGTGGCCGCGACGCGGGCCGAACGGCTGCTGGTCATCACCGGCACGCTGCGTAAAGCCGATGCCGAACCGCCCGAGCATAGCTGGTATCTGGCCGCGCAGCGCGCGCTGGCAGCCATGGATGCTGCGCCTTTCGATCATGACTGGGAAAGCGGGCCAGGCTGGCGCACCGCTTCGGCACCAGGCAACTGGTCGCGGCAGCCGCTGAATGACACGAAGACGGGCAAAAGGCAGGCGCAAGCGGCGCTGCCCGGCTGGGCGACGCGGCGCGCTGCCGCAGAGGCGCGGCCGCCGAGGCCGCTCGCGCCATCGCAACTCGGCGCGGACGATGCACCGCAGCGCCCCGCCGGCGGCCAACGCGCCGCAGCGATTCAACGCGGAATTTTGCTGCACAGCCTGATCGAACGGCTGCCGCACGTTGCCATGGAAGGCAGGATGGACGCGGCGCAGCGCTGGCTGGCAATCAACGCGCCCGGATTGGCCGCCGCCGCTCGCGCCGAAATGGCGGGGGAAGCCTGCCGGGTGCTGGACAATCCGGACTGGGCCGCAATTTTCGGCGCAGGGTCGCTCGCCGAAGTCCCCTTTTCGGCGGTGATCGACGGCGGGATTGTCGTTGCCGGCACGGTCGACCGGCTGCTGGTGACCGGCGAACAAGTGCTGGTGGTCGATTATAAGACCGGCGCGCATGTTCCCGCGCGCGCCGAGGATGTCGCGCCCGCCTATTTGCGTCAGATGGCGGCCTATGTTGCGGCGCTGGCCGTGATATTCCCGGGGCGAAGGGTGGCAGCGGCGCTGCTGTACACCGCCGCGCCCACGCTGATTGCGCTCCCCGCCGCGCTGCTGGCGCAGCACAAGCCGGACTTGGAGGGCGCGAAGGCGAATTTGCACGGACCGGGCCTTGAGCCGGACGCTGCGACACCCTAGCTTAGGCGAAACTGCACTTCAGGAGAATTTCCATGCCGACCAAGGCCATTTCCGACGCCAGCTTTCAGGCCGATGTGCTCGACAGCGACACCCCCGTGCTGGTCGATTTCTGGGCCGAATGGTGCGGTCCGTGCAAGATGATCGGCCCGGCGCTGGAGGAAATTTCGGACGAACTGGCGGGCCAGGTGGTCGTTGCCAAGCTCAACATCGACGATCATCCCGATGCCCCGGCCAAATATGGCGTGCGCGGCATCCCGACGATGATCCTTTTCAAAAATGGCGAGATCGCCGACACCAAGGTCGGCGCCGCGCCCAAGAGTGCGCTCAAGGGGTGGCTTGAGGGCGCGTTGTAATCCTATCCATTGGTCATCCCGGACTTGATCCGGGATGACGAGCAACTGGATCGACTTGGCCGTGCTGCGGTTAACTTCGGTAATCCGCGTTGATGCTGATATAGCCGTGGGTCAGGTCGCAGGTCCACACCGTCGCGCGGCCATCGCCGAGGCCAAGGTCGACGCCGATGCGGATGTTGCTGCCCTTAAGATGCGCGGCGACCGGTGCTTCGTCATAGCCGTCGACGGGCAGGCCGTCGCGCGCGACCTGGGTGTCGCCGAAGCGGATGCTGAGCTTGTCGCGGTCGGCGGGTTCGCCGGCCTTGCCCACCGCCATGACGACGCGGCCCCAATTGGCATCCTCGCCGGCGATCGCGGTTTTGACGAGGGGGGAGTTGGCAATGCTCAGCGCGACGCGTTTGGCGCTGGCGTCACTGACCGCGCCGGTCACGCTGATGGTGATAAACTTGCTCGCTCCCTCGCCATCGCGCACGACCAGCTGCGCTAGCTCGAGCGCGACGGCATGAATCGCCGCATAGAGCGCATCGGCCCCCGGGCTATCCCATGACGTGAGCGGCGCGTTGCCGGATGCACCGGTGGCGAACAACAGTACCGTGTCGCTGGTCGATGTGTCGCTATCGACCGTGATGCTGTTGAAAGTGCTGGCGGTCGCCTGCGTCAGCATCGCCTGTAGCAACGCGGGCGCGACGGCGGCGTCGGTGAAGATATAGCCCAGCATCGTTGCCATGTCGGGCGCGATCATGCCGCTCCCCTTGACGATGCCCGCGACTGCCACGCGCGTGCTGCCAATCATCGCGGCGGCGCTCGCGCCTTTGGGGAAAGTGTCGGTTGTCGTGATCGTCGCTGCCGCTTCCTCCCACGAACAGGGTGCGGCGGTGAGCGCGGCGGCGACCCCGGCGCGTGCCTTGTCCTGCGGCAGCGGCACGCCGATGACACCGGTCGAGCTGACGAAGACTTCGCTGGCCGCGCAGCCGAGGTGCGCGGCAACCTGCGCCTGAATCGCCTTCACTGCATCGCGCCCGCGATAGCCGGTAAAGGCGTTGCTGTTGCCTGCGTTGACGATCAGCGCGCGCGCGGCACCGGATTTCACCTGCTCGCGGCCAAGTTCGACTTCGCTGCTGGGGCACAGGCTTTGCGTAAACACGCCCGCCACCGCGGTGCCGGGGGCGAGCTCTACGAATGTCAGGTCGCAGCGGTCCCATGCCTTATACTGCGCGCGCGCAACGCGCGGCGTGACGCCGCCGATGGCCGGCAGGTCGGGGAATGCGGCGGGAGCGAGCGGGGAACGGGTCATCGGCGGCTTACTCGTAAATGGGCATCACGCGCTGGCGACCGGGACGCAGATACAGGCCCAGCACCAGTGTGACAAAGAAGGCGGCATAGGCGGCGAGCAAATTGGGGAGCAAGAGCGGCACGCCGGTGAAGAGCATCGTGTCATTGCCGCCCGGCACCAGCGTTGCGCCCAGCCCCATCAACAGCCCGCCGACGACCGCCAGCGCCCAGTCGCGGGGCCGGCCCAGCCGCCAGCGCTGCATGCCCCCGATGCGCGCGGCAATCAGCATGCCGACGATGAGCGGCATGGGGGTGAGGAAAGTAGCCAGGGTCAGCGGCAGCGCGCCCTGCGCCAGCGCAGCGAGCTGGCTGGTGTACACCCAGTGCAGGTCGAGCGCGAACAGCGCGCCCGACGCCGCGCCGATCAGCGGCATGGCGACCAGCGGCGACCAGCCACTGCGCGGTTTCTTCCAGCCGAGGCGGCGATAGATATAGGTCGCAGCGAGCACCGCCAGCACCACCCCGACGCCAATCGCCAGCGCGGGCTGGTCGGCGAGCGGCGAGATGGTGGCGCTGCGCTCGGGCAGCATCAGCGTCGCGTTCGACATATTGGGGCCAAGCAGCACCGCGGCGACGAACATCGCGGCAATTGCCCCCAGCCGCCATAGCTCGCCCGCCGTAAGCGCTGCGAGCGTGCCGATGGCGCACTGCCCGCTGATCAGCGCGCCCAGCCCGAACACCACCCCGCCCGCCAGCGCCAATGCATCGGGGGCCGCGCCCAAGATGGTGGCAAAGGGCCGCGCGCCCGCAAGCTCCGCCGCCGCCATGACCAAGGTCGCGCTCGCCGCCGCCAGTGCAAAGCCGGAAATGCGGTGAATGCGACGCCGCTCGACGACTTCGCGCACCGCGCGCACCATGCACACCCCGCTGCGCTGGCTGGCATAGCCGATAAGGAACAGGAGCGCGGCGATGGTGAGCGTCATGGCGCGGGCTTAGCGCGAGCAACAACGAAGGCAAAGCGGCGAGGTAGTTCTTCCTCCCCATGACCTGCATGGGGAGGAGGACAGGGTTACGCCGGAATCCCGCTGATCGCCTTCATTTCCATGAAGTCTTTGAGGCCATAGAGACCTCCCTCGCGGCCGTTTCCGCTCGCCTTATACCCGCCGAACGGCGCGCCGGGGCCGGGGCCCCAGGCGTTGACGGCGACCATGCCGGCGCGCAGTTTGGGGGCGATTTCGGCAGCTTTGGCGGGGTCGCCCGAGATCACCGATGACAGGCCATATTCGGTGTCGTTGGCGATTTCGATGGCTTCGTCTATGCTCGAATATTCCATGATCGTCGCGACGGGGCCGAACACTTCTTCACGCGCGATGCGCATGTCGGGGGTGACGCCGCTGAACACCGTCGGTTTGATATAGTAACCGCGATTGACGTTCGCGGGCAGGCCGGTGCCGCCGGTCTCCAGCGTCGCGCCTTCGTCGATGGCGGACTGGATCAGGCCCTGGATTTTGTCATGCTGCGTTTTGTTGACGACGGGGCCGATGTGCATGCCTTCCTGCATCGGGTCGCCGACTTGCGTCTGGTCGAACATGCCCTTGATGACCGCGACGGCCTCGTCCTTGCGGTCCTTGTGCACCAATATGCGCGTGGGGGCGATGCAGCTTTGCCCCGTATTGACCAACACGCCCTGCACCGTGGGGGGCAGGACGGTCATGAAATCGGCGTCGGGCAGGACGATGTTGGGCGATTTGCCGCCCAGTTCCTGATGCACGCGCTTGACGGTTGGCGCCGCTGCCACCGCCACGGCAATGCCCGCGCGGGTCGACCCGGTGAAGCTGACCATGTCGATGCCGGGGTGCGCGGCAATTGCTGCGCCCACGGTCGGGCCGTCGCCCTGCACCAGGTTGAACACGCCTGGCGGCACGCCGGCGGCGTCAAGGATTTCGGCGAAGATGGTGGCGTTGCCGGGGCATTCTTCGGATGGTTTGAGGATCATGGTGTTGCCCGCCGCAATTGCGGGCGCGACCTTGAGCGCAATCTGGTTGAGCGGCCAGTTCCATGGCGTGATCATGCCGACGACGCCAATGGGTTCGTAGGCGACGATGCCGTTCGGATATTTCTCGGTGAAGCTGAACTCTTTCAGCGCGGCGATGGTGCCCATGAAGCCGCCGATTCCGGCGCCAACCTGTGCCATTTGCGCAAAGCTGACCGGCGCGCCCATTTCCATCGCCATCGATTTGGCAAGGTCAGGCCCGCGCTTCTTATATTCCTCGACAATGCGCTCCAGCAGCGCGAGCCGTTCCTCGCGCGTGGTTTGGCTAAAGGTCTTGAACGCTTCCTTCGCGGCGGCGACGGCGGCGTCAACATCGGCGGCGGTGCCAAGCGTGATGGTGGTGCACACTTCTTCGGTGGCGGGGTTAATGACGCCGTGCGGCGTGCCGCCGATGCTGTCGACCCATTTGCCGCCGATGTAGTTCTGCTTCAGGTGCGTTTCGGTATCGCTCATCGCGCTTGCTCCTCTTTGACCCCTTGGGGCCGAATCCACTCAGCCCCCAAGGTGGTGGAAGCGGCGGCGGGATGCAAGCGCCTTGGGTTCGTTATTGCAACCGATCGAACGTGCCGTGCGATCAGCCGTTGATCGTTACTTCGCCGCGATCCTTGGCCATGCGCTCGATCTTGTCGAGCGACTGGCGGGCGAGCGCGCGCAGTTCGAGCTGGTTGATGGTCAGGCCTTCGGTGCGGTCGCCCTCCAGCGGCATCAGGTCGAACGACACTTTGGTGCCGCCGCCGTCCAAATCCTCGAACATCCATTTGACGCCGGTTTTGACTTCGCCGTCATTGACCGAGAAGCGCAGCGTTGCCTCACGCCGATCTTCGAGTTCCATCGTCAGCTTGATTTTCTTGGCAAAGGGCACGGCGTCGGGCTTCATCCGTTCCCAGTCGGGCGATGTTTCATCGACCACCAGTTCGAACAGCTGGTCGGTGCCGCCATTGGTTACAAGCGGGATGGAGCGTTTGAGATCGTCAACCGGAAAGGCGGTGTCGAACACCTCGGCCCGGGGGGCGTTTACCGTCATCTCGGTCTTGGCAAGCTCCTTAAGCCCGCCGCAAGCCGACAGCGCGAGCAGCAAGGGGGCGAGAAACAGCAGGCGCATTGTCACGACTCCATTTGGGGCGATTTGCCGCTTCGTTATGCTGCCAAAAGTTTAATTTTGTTCGACTAATGGCAAACGCAATGGCTTGACCGGCCCGGGCCGGGGCGTCACCATCAGCCCATGCACCATCCGCGTCTTGCAGCGCTCGCCGCCTTCGCCCTGATTTTCGCCGGCTGCGCTGCGGCGACGGCCAGCCAGGCCCCGGCGGTTCCCGCCGCCGCCTCCGCGCCGGTCAATCCGCAGGATGCCGCCGCCAAGGCATGGGGGGTCGCGGCGAGCGACATTCCGCTCGACCCGGCGGTCAGGCTGGGTGTGCTGCCCAACGGCATGAAATATGCGCTGATGGCCAATGCGACG
Source organism: uncultured Sphingopyxis sp. (assembly GCA_964401155.1). GTDB lineage: Bacteria > Pseudomonadota > Alphaproteobacteria > Sphingomonadales > Sphingomonadaceae > Sphingopyxis. Next base: position 17,909 of record CAYNXF010000011.1, on the reverse strand, counting down.
CCCAAGGACACGGTGCTGATCCGTTTCCGCTTCGATGTGGGCAGCTTTGCCGAGGCCGACGACCAGCGCGGCCTCGCCCATTTCCTCGAGCATATGGCGTTCAACGGGTCGACCAACGTGCCCGAAGGCGAGATGGTGAAATTGCTGGAGCGCAAGGGGTTGGCATTTGGCGCGGACACCAATGCGTCAACCAATTTCGATGCGACCGAATATAAGCTCGACCTGCCCAATGCGTCGGACGATCTGGTCGATACGGGCCTGATGCTGATGCGCGAAACCGCGAGCGAGCTCATCATCAGCGCTGCGGCGGTCGAACGCGAGCGCGGCGTGATCCTGTCCGAACGGCGCGCGCGCGATACGTTTCAGCTGCGCAATGTGCTGGCTTCGATTGGCTTTTACTTTCCCGACATGCTGGTCAAGGACCGCTTCCCCATCGGCACCGAAGAGGTGCTGAAGACCGCACCGCCACAGCGCATTCGCGATTTCTATGAAGCCTATTACCGCCCGGAGCGCGCGACCCTGGTACTGGTTGGCGACTTTGACGTGGCGGCGATGGAGGCCAAAATCCGCGCGCGCTTTGCCGATTGGCAGGGCAAGGGCGCGAATGGCGCGGACCCCGTCATTGGCAAGCCTGACCCGGCGCGCGCCGCCGCCGCCGACATTTATGTCGATCCGGCGATTGGTGACGGCGTCGCGCTGACGCGGTTCCGCCCGTGGCAGTTTGAGGCCGACACGCGCGCACGGCGCATCCGCACTTTGGCCGAATCGCTGGGCAGCGCGATCCTCAACCGCCGCTTCCAGAAACTTGCGCTTGCGGAAGATTCGCCGATCCAGGGCGCAAGCTTCGGCCTGAGCCGCAACTGGGATGCGGTGGACCAAGCCGGGGTCAGCGCGGGCGTCAAGGAAGGCGCGTGGCAGGCGGGGCTGGCGTTGATTGACGCCGAATGGCGACGCGCGCTGGAGCATGGCTTTACCGATGCCGAACTGGCCGAAGCGATCGCCAACCGCCGTACGGCCCTCGACAATGCCGTTAGCGGCGTGACGACGCGGCGCAGCGAGGGGTTGGCGGCGGGCCTGCTGGGCATGGCCGACGGCGACGGCAGCTTTGTCTTCTCGCGGCCTGAAGTGGCGCGTGACCTGTTTGAAGAGGTGGCCCCGACGCTGACCGCCGCCAGCGTGAGCGCGGCCTTTCGCGAGCGCCATGCGGGCTATGGCGACCCGCTGGTGCGGGTTACCGCCAAAAAGCCCATCGAAGGCGGGACCGATGCCGTTCTGGCGGCATGGCGGCAGGCAACCGCGCTCGCCGTTGCGCCCCCGACTGCACAAGCGGCGCAGAGCTTTGCCTATACCGACTTCGGCACGCCGGGGCGGGTGGTGAGCGATGAACGCGTCGAGGATTTGGGTATCCGGCGCGTCCGCTTTGCCAACAATGTCATGCTCAACATCAAGCGCACCGATTTTCAGGCGGACCGGGTGCGGCTGGGCGTGCGGGTCGATGGCGGCAGCGCGCTGGCGACGCGCGACGACCCGACGCGAATGGCGCTTGCGGGGGCGCTCAGCATCGGCGGGCTGGTGGCTCACAGCTATTCGGACTTGCAGACAATTTTGGCCGGGCGCTCGGTCTCGACCGGCTGGGGCAGCACCGATAATGGCTTTGGCGGTGTCGCGACCACCACGCCAAAGGATTTGCTGCTGCAAGCGCAGGTGATGGCGGCCTATCTGACCCAGCCGGGCTGGCGCGCCGACGGGCTGGCGCTGGTGCGGCGGATTTTGCCGCAGCAATATGCCGCCAATGACGCGACTCCCGGCGCGGTTATGGCGCGCGATGTCGGTGCAATTCTTGCCGACAATGATCCGCTGCTGGTCAATCCACCACTGGAGACCATGCTGGCGCTTGATTGGGAAGGGGTGAAGGCGGCCAGCGCCGAAATGCGTGCGCGCGGCGCGATCGAGATCGCTGTGGTCGGTGATGTCGACGAGCAGGTTGCAATCGATGTCATCGCCAAAACCTTTGGTGCGCTGCCCGAACGCAATGCAGCCTTCAATGATTGGGCCGAAGCGCGGCGGCGAAATTTCGCCAAGGATCGCAGCACCCGCACGCTGATTCACAAGGGCCCCGCCGAGCAAGCCGAGGTACGGCTCTATTGGGCCGCGCGCGACGACAATGATTTTCAGGAATATGTCCGCGCGCTGCTGTTGGCGCGGGTGATGCAGATCGCGCTGACCGACGAGCTGCGCGAGCGGCTGGGCAAAACCTATGGCCCGGGCGCGGGTGCTGATTGGGAGGATTTGAACCCTGGCTATGGCCATTTCTTTGCCGCCGCCAATGTCGATTTCGCCGACCTGGCGGCGACCGAAACTGCGATCCGCAAGGTGGCGGCCGATCTTGTCGCCGCCCCGCCCAGTGCCGACCTGGTCGACCGCGCGCGCAAGCCGATGCTGGAAGCGATGATCAAATCGCGCCGCGAAAATGACTATTGGTCCGCTTACGCAAGCATTGCGACAAGCCGCGCTGATCGGCTGGACCGCATTCGCACCAGCATTGCTTCGGTCGAAGCCATCACCCCGCAAGAGCTGCAAGCCGTTGCTGCCAGATATCTGACCGACGACCGCCTGCTCGTCATTCGGGCGATCAGCGACAAAGCGCCCAAATGAGGATTGGGGCGCTTGTTGCCGCGCTGCTGATCGGCGGTTGCGCGGCGAGCCCGCAGAGCGTCCAGCAATCCGCACCTGCACCGGCCAGCCGCGATCTGGCCGAATGGTTCGATTGCCTGCGCAATCGTGGCGAGGCCGTGATCGGCGCGCACCGCGCGGGGCCAGCGCCGGGGCTGCCCGAAAATGCACTGGAAACGATGACCGCAACGTTGGCGCGCAATCCCGATGCTTTGCTCGAAATCGATGTACAGGTTAGCGCCGACGGCGTGCTGTTCCTGCTCCATGACGATATGCTTGACCGCACGACCAGTGGCAGCGGGCGAGCCAGCGAACTAAGGTGGGAGCAACTGGCGCGGCTGAATTTGCGCGACAATGCCGGGAGCCAGGTGGGCGCGCGCATTCCTGCACTGGCCGATGCGCTGGCGCTTGCCATTGCGCAAGGCGGGGTGGTGCAGCTGGATGTCAAGCGCGGTGTCGATTTTGCCGCCGTGGTGGCCGCCGTGCGGAAGGCCGGGGCAGAGCGCAATGCCATCATCATCACCTACCGCGATCAAGACGCGCTGACGGTTGCACGTCTGGCGCCGGAGTTGATGGTGTCGGCAGGCGTCAATTCGCTGCAGGCGGCCGATGCGTTGATCGCCGCCGGCATGCCCCGCGAACGCTTGCTGGCGTGGACGGGAACGCGCGCCGCCGATACGGCGTTGTTCGCGCAATTGCGCAGCGCCGGGATCGAACCGTTGTTCGGCACCTTGGGCCGCCCCGGTGAACGGCTGGACGACCGCTGGTTGGCGGACGGCGATGCCAGCGAATTTGCCGCGCTGGAACGCGATGGCGTGGTGGTTGTCGCTACCGATCGGGCGCGCGAGGTGGAAGCGGCGCTGGGCGCGCCGACCTGCCGCCGCTGAGCCTTGCCCCGCACACCAGATGCGGGCATAGGCCGCGCCATCGCCGCCGCGCATTCAGGACCCACCGCCCATGAAGATCCACGTCTATGTCACGCTCAAGCCCGGGGTGCTCGACCCGCAGGGGCGCGCCATCCACCATGCGCTGGAAGGACTTGGCTTTGCCGGGGTCAATGATGTGCGCGCCGGCCGCTTTATCGAACTCGACGTCGCTGACGGCACCACCGATGTCGCGCTGGACGCCATGTGCGCCAAATTGCTCGCCAATACGGTGATCGAAAATTACCGGATCGTGCGCCCATGAAAACCGCCGTCATCGTCTTTCCCGGATCGAATTGCGACCGCGACATGGCGGTGGCGCTCAGGGCCGCGACGGGCAAGGCCCCGGCGATGGTGTGGCACCGCAACAGCGAACTGCCGCCGGGGACGGACTTCATCGCGCTGCCCGGCGGCTTTTCCTATGGAGATTATCTGCGCTCGGGCGCGATGGCGGCGCGCTCGCCGGTGATGGATGCGGTGCGCGGTGCCGCGGCGCGCGGCGTGCCGGTGTTGGGCGTCTGCAACGGCTTTCAGGTGCTGACCGAGGCGGGGCTGCTGCCGGGCGCGCTGATGCGCAACGCGGGGCTGAATTTTGTGTGCCGCAGCGCGAGGCTGGCCGTCGCCAACAACCAGTCGCTGTTCACCAGCGGCTATGCGGCGGGCGAAGAGATCCGGATTCCGGTGGCGCACCACGACGGCAATTATTTCGCCGACGCCGCCACGCTCGACCGGCTGGAAGGCGAGGGGCGGGTGGCGTTTCGTTACTGCGAGGCCGTCAACGGGTCGGCGCGCGATATTGCCGGGGTGCTCAATGATGCGGGCAATGTGCTCGGGATGATGCCGCACCCCGAACGCGCCTGCGACCCCGCGCATGGCAACCAGGACGGCGCACGGCTATTCGCCGCCGCCCTCGGCGCGCTCGTCGGATAGGGCTTCGGTCGGCCGCGGCGCAGGCTGCAACCAGCGGCCAACCAGCGCCAGCACTGTCGGCCAGAACATCGTATTCCAAACATCGTGCCAATGCGCGCTGTCGGGTTGCAGCGCGCCCGCCAGCGCCTCGCCGCGCAGGTCAAGCCATTCGCCGCCCACTGCCATTACCAGCACGGCAAGCCAGGCGAGCAGCCACCCACCGCGCCGCCGCCACATCAGGCGCACCGCCAGAAACAGCGCCAGACCGAAATAGACGTGCAGCGCATCCTTGGCGAGGCCGGTGCTCTCGACCAGACCAAATTTCACCGCCTGATAGTCGGCGGACATTTGCACCATATCCATCGCCGTCACGCCTTGACGTGAAAGGGCGAAAAGTCGGTGGTGTCGTCATAGACATCGACGCCCTCGCGCCGTTTCAGCCAGGTGACGACGGCGATGGTCACGGGCAGCAGCAATATTTCCCACCCCGTCTTGATCGCCCATTGCGACAGCACGGTCTGGAACAGCGCCTCGGTCGGCCAGCCGTCGAGCCCATAAAAAGCGACCGGATAGAAGATCAAGCTGTCCAACCCCTGACCGACGAGCGTGCTGGCGACAAAGCGCAGCCCCATGCGGCGGCCATTGTCTTTAAGCTTCAGCTTGGCGAGCACCAGGCTGTTGGCAAATTCGCCCACCCAAAAGGCCAGCATCGAGGCGATGACGATGCGCCAGCTGTTGCCGAACACCTCGACATAGGCGGCCTGCCCGGTCCAGCCCGGTGCGGGCGGCAAAGCAACGACGACCCATGCCATGAACGCCATAAAGGCAAGCGCGGCAAAGCCGGTCCAGATCACCCGCCGCGCGCGGGCATAGCCGTAAACCTCGGTCAGCATGTCGCCGATGATGTAGCTGATCGGAAAGAACAGCACGCCCGCGCCAAACGGCCATTCACCAATCAGCGGCAAATCGACGACCGACCGTTTGGCCGCACCGATGATGTTGGACAGCAGCAGGATGGCGACAAAGGCCGCCATGACAAGGTCGTAATAGCGGAAATGCTGAACAGCGGCAGCATTGGTGCGCGGCGGGGAAGGGGGGAGGCTCATTGTGCCAAGCGTTTAACTTGCCTTTTGCCGCAGCGCAAACAGGGCTATGGCGCTGGGCGAGCGCCCGTAGCTCAGCTGGATAGAGCACCCGCCTTCTAAGCGGGTGGTCGCAGGTTCGAATCCTGCCGGGCGCACCAAATTGCCGCTGCTTGGGCAGCTATGAAAACCATGCGCCCTTCCCGCTGTTTCGCGACCTTGGTGCGGACTATTTAGGCTGGTGCGTGCTCGCGCCGCGGTGGGTGCGCGGCCATCTTGCATTTTTTTGCAAGGGGGGTGCGGGCTGTAACTTTTCAGTCAGTTGGTGCGCACCTGTTTTGGTCAGCGTTGCGGCTGAACGGGAGCTTGCACCGTGCCGATGTCTTTTCCCTCTGCCCATGCAGGTGCCCGGCCATGAGGGCCGATGACGCCTCGCTCGCTCAATTGATGCGCGCGTCGCAGGCGGGCGACCGCAATGCCTATCGCGCGTTGCTGGCCGAATGCCAGCGCTGGCTGGCGGGCTATTTCCGCCGCCGCATCGCCCCCCATCTGGTGGACGATCTGATCCAGGAAACCTTGGTGTCGTTGCACCGCAAACGCGCCAGCTGGGACGCGACGCGCGCCTTTTTGCCGTGGCTGGCGGCGATTGCGCGCTATCGCTGGATCGACATGCTGCGCCGCCAGCGCGAAGGCGACGAACTTGATGATGATTTCGGCTCGGTCGGCCCTGAAGACGAGGCGGTGCATGCCCGCCTCAGCCTCGACCGGCTGCTGGTTCAGCTCCCCGCCGGACAGGCGCAGGCGATCACGCTGGTCAAAATCGAAGGCGCCTCGATCGCTGAGGCGGCTGCCATCTCTGGCCAGACCGAATCCTTGGTCAAGGTCAATATCCACCGCGGGCTGAAAAAGCTCGCCAAGCTGGTTGAAAGCGAATGATGCACTCCACTCCCCGGGATTTCACGCCGCTGATCGAAGGGCTGGCCGCCGATCTGGCGCCGGTCACGCCGCAGCAGCAGCGGCGCGGGATCAGCTATGCGCTTGCCGCATGGGTGGTGGCCGCAACCGCGCTGCTGGTCGTGCTCGGCGTGCGCGAAGATTTGGGCACGGACATGCTGGTGCCAGGCGCGCTGTTGCAGATTTTCTGGTCGGGTTCGCTGGGGCTGGTGGCGAGCTGGTTTGCCGTGCGCATGGCGATGCCGGGGGTTGGCCGCGACCATGGCGGGTGGCGCTGGGCTGCGGCGGTGGCCACCATCGTCCCGCTTGCAGCCATCGTGTCGCTGCTGGCGGCACCGGCAGAACGCTGGCCGCTTACCCAGCCGCACGCGGCGATGGATTGCGTGTGGCAGGGGCTGCTTGCCGGATCGGTCGTGGCCGCGGCGCTGACGCTGTGGCTGCGTCAAGGTGCGCCCTCGTCGCCCGAGCGGGCCGGGCTGGTTACCGGTATTGCCGCCGGTGCGACCGGTGTGACGATTGTCGCGCTGCACTGCCCGGTCTACGCGCTGATGCATGTCGGCATCTGGCATGGGCTGGCGATTGCCATCGCCGCCGCCGTCGGGCGCATCGTGCTGCCCCCGCTGCTGCGCTGGTAAGGGCTGGACAGGCTGGCTCGACTGTGTATTAATACAGCAATACACAATCGAGGAGAGTCTCCCATGTCCGTTCATCGCTTCGCTGGCGTGTTTGCTGCCGTCGTGCTGCTTTCGGCCTGCACCGTCCAGGACGAAGGCAGCGGCATCGCCGCCAAGGCCGGCCCCGATGGTTCGCGCAGCTTTGCCGCAACCGGCTTTACCGGTGTGGAGCTGGCGGGCCCCGACAATGTGATCGTCAAGCGCGGAGCGGCCTTTGCCGTGACCGCCACGGGCCCCGACAGCGCGCTCGACAAGCTCGAGGTGCGGGTGGAAAATGGTCGGCTGCGGATCGCGCGCGAAAGCAAGGGAATTATGGCCTGGTCCGACAATGACCGGGTGACGGTGACCGTCACCCTGCCGCAGCTCGATGAACTGGTGCTCAGCGGATCGGGCAATTTTGATGCCGATGCGGCGCGCGGCGACAGCGTGGATGTGGTGCTGTCGGGCTCCGGCAACCTTACCCTTGCTTCGGCTGAGGCCAAAGCATTGGACGTCGCGCTGGCCGGATCCGGCGATCTGACCATCGGCGGCGGCAGCGCCGAGCGCGGCGATGTTGCACTCGCCGGGTCGGGCGACATCGACATGAAGGGCATCAAGCTAACAAGCGCCGACATCGCGCTGGCCGGATCGGGCGATATCGAGGCAACGGCAACCGGCACGGCCGAAATTGCCATCGTCGGGTCGGGCGATGTGCGGCTTGGCGGCGGCGCAAAATGTGATAGCAGCGAGCTGGGATCGGGCAAGGCCAGCTGCAGCTGATCACCGCTCCCCGGCGGGAGCGCGGCATGACGGCACGACTATGCACCATGGCATTGGCCTTGGCTTCGCTACTGCTGGGTTCGCCCCCGGCCGTGGCGGGCGAGAAACACTTTGGCCTAACCAGCTTTGAGCGCATCGTCCTCAACGGCGATTTTATCGTTGAAGTGACGACGCGCGGCCCGGTCAGCGCGGTGGCCAACGGATCGCTCGACGCGCTCGACCGGCTGGAACTGGTCAGCGCCAATGGGACGCTGACGATCAGCGACCGGCGTTTCAGCAGCAACCGCGCGCGCGGGGCGAGCGCCGGGGCGGTGACGATCCGGATCAACGCCGCGCGGCTGACCGGCGCCACAGTGGTGGGCGCGGGTTCGCTGACGATCGACAAGCTGGCGGGCGCGAACGTGGCCCTGAATTTGCGCGGTCCGGGCAGTTTGGCGGTCAAAGATATCACCGCTGACCGGCTGACGCTGGCGATGGTCGGCAGCGGCAAAGTGGTGCTGTCGGGGCACGCCAAAGCCGCCGAAACGCGCGTCGCGGGGGCGGGGCTGGTCGACGCCACTGGGCTTACCGTCACCGACCTTAACGCCAATGCCGAAGGCGCGGGCGATCAGCGCTACCGCGCGGTGCGCACGGCAACGGTCACGGCGCGCGGCGTCGGGACGGTCAGCGTCGCGGGCAAACCCGCTTGCACCGTGCGCAATCTGGGCAGCGGCAACGTGACCTGCGGTCAGCCCTGACGCTGCGCGATTTCATCCATCTTGCGGCTGCGCTTGACAATCAGGCCGGGCAGCCAGCGTGAGAAAAAGGCCATTTGTTTGGCCGTCGGCCCCACCGGCGTGTGCAACCGATCGCCGTGCACGGCCTCCCATGCAGCGGCCGCAACGATCGAAACCGGGCTGATTTCAACCCCGCCTGCGGTCAGCCGGTCGCGCACGGGCGCATTACTGTCGGCCGGGGTGACATCCAGGATCGGCGTATCGATAAAGCTGGGCATCAGATCGCGCACCTTGATGCCATAGCGTGTGAATTCGATGTCGAGCGCCTCGGTCAGCGCGCGCACCGCATGTTTGGTCGCCGAATAGACCGCCAGGCCTGCCGAGCCATAATAGCCTGATGCCGAGCCGGTGTTGAGGATGGCCGACCCCGGTGTGGCCTTGAGCAGCGGCAGCGCGGTATAAACGCCGTTGACCACGCCGCCGAAATTGATCGCGATCAGCCGGTCGGCATCGGCCGGATCGACATCGGGGAAATGCCCGCCCAAACCGATGCCGGCATTGTTGAACAGCACGTCGAGGCGACCGCCGCTCGCTTGCGCAAATTCGGCTAGTGCGGCAGCCCACTGATCGCGGTCGCGCACGTCCATGACATGGCGGGTCGCCTGTGCCGTGGGCAGCAGCGCGGCGGTTTCGTCGAGCCCGCGCTGACTGATATCGGCAAGCCCGACCAGCCAGCCGTGGCCCGCAAAATGCTGCGCCACCGCCCGGCCGATCCCCGAACCGCCGCCGGTGATGAAAATTGCTTTGCGTGCCGCCGTCATAGCTCATCCCTTATCAACATTGATGTCAGCAACTGGCGGATATGCGGGGTGCGGGTCAAGCGCAACTTTGTGCTTGGCGCGCAGCTTGCGGCTGGTAATCAGAACGCATGCCTATCCTCTCCCGCGCCGTGCTGGCGCTGTTGCTCGCCCTCACGACTGCCTTGCTGCCCGCCACCGCGTCGGCGGCGGTCCAGGTGCATTTCTACAGCCGCGAATTCGGCAACCAGTTTCCGCACGCCTTCGTGCTGGTTGAAGGCACGCTGGATGCGGGCGGCACCAAAGTGTCGGGCAATTACGGCTTCACCGCGGTCAATGTGACGCCCGGCATCTTGCTGGGGTCGGTGAAGGGCGAGGTGTCAGCGCTAAAGCCCGGCTATATGGCCAAGGCCGACCGCAAATTCACCGTGACGCTCGACGATGCGGGCTATGCGCGGCTGATGCGCAAGGTGAATGAATGGAAGGCGTTGCCGCAGCCCAGCTACAGCCTCGACAAGCGCAACTGCGTGCATTTCGTGATGGAGCTGGCCGAGGTTGCGGGGCTAAAGGTCAACCGCAAAAGCAAATTTTTCAGGAAACCGCGGAGTTTTCTGGAGGAAGTGCAAAAGCTCAACCCGGGGCTGAAATGATGATTGGCACGATCTTGCTTGCCGCCGTGCAGACGTCGCCGACCGCGACCAAGCCGACAGACAACCCGGCTTCAGCGCGTCCTATAACGGATGCAGGGACTTGGGTTACACCGAGCGATTACCCTGCTCTTGCGATGCGTGAGCAGCGGGAGGGAGTAACAGGATTCCTTCTGACGATCGGTCCTGATGGTGTGCCCGAAAAGTGCGAAATCGTCTCTAGCAGTGGACACGCCGACCTTGATGCAACCACTTGCCAATTATTGTCCAAACGCGCCCGTTTTACGCCGGCAACCGACGCCAAAGGCAAGGCGGTGACCGGCCGCTACACCAACCGGATTCGCTGGCAAATTCCGGACGTGCCCGACACACGTCCCAACCAGATTGTCGAAGGCACCCAGATTCTACGCTTCACGCTTTTGGCGTCAGGCGACATGCGCGATTGTGAAGTGATCAATGTTGATGGATCCAGCAATCCGGTGATCGCGTCGGCAATATGTAATCAGGGCCGTATGGTGCCCTTTCGCGACGAAACCGGAAGGGATGTGGCGCGCCGCGTGACGATAACCTCGAGCAGCGTCATCGAGCCTGTTCCCGATGGTGCTACATCCACCGCCAGTGTGACGAAGTCGGAGCAATAGTGGAATGAACGCCGAAATCCTCTCCGCCGCAATGCTCCTAGCCACCCAACAGGCCGACGCGCCGACGGCCTACGCGCCGCCCGCGCCGCCGTTGCCGTCGCCGGTCTATACCGCGCCGCAGCGGCTGGGCACTGATGTACCGCTGATTGGCGAGGATGATTATCCCAAAGCTGCGATGTTCAGCGACGCGGAGGGGGTCACCGCGCTGATGCTGACCATTGGCGCCAACGGCCGCCCGACGGGATGCCAGATCATGGACAGCAGCGGTCATGCGGTGCTGGATGTGACCGCCTGCACGCTGGTGCGCCAGCGCGCGCGCTTTGCGCCGGGGACGCTGAATGGCAAGCCGGTGGAAAGCCGCTGGCGCAGCCGCATCGTGTGGAAAATGCCCGACGAAGGCCATGTGATGGTCGATCCGCGCGCGGCGGGCAGCGCGAAAACGGCACCAGTGCCGCGCTATGCCCTGCTGGACATCGACCCGCGCGCGGCAGTGGCGGGCTCGGGCATGGCCGGGACCGCTGGACGCACCAATTTCGTGTGGCTCGACGTCGATACGGTGGGCAACGTGATGCGCTGCACGCTCGACGGCGGCGATGGCGAGGGTGCGCTCGCGGCGCGCGCCTGCCCGCTGTTTCTGGGCCAAAAGCTGTTCGTCCCTGGATTCGACCGCGATGGCAACGCCGTGCCCGACCGGGTGCGGGTTAAGGTGCGCTGGTAAGCGTAAATTCACGGCGCACCGCTAAAGCTGGACGGCGGCGGCGCAAATCCCTATGTGCGGCGTCGCATCTTTGTGCGCCAACAGGACCGTTCCGCCCCTTGAAACTTTTGCTCGCCCTGCTTGCCATTTTGACCGGCCTATCCGGCGGAGAGGCTGTGCGCACGGTGAACCCCGCGCCGTCGGCGGTGGGAGCAGCGATGGTGCTGGCCGAAGCCAGCGTGGCTGCCGGTGCGCGGCTGGCTGGGCATCGCCCAGCGCAGGACCTGCCTAGCGTCGCAGACAGCGCCTGCGACGCCAGTCCGCTCATTGCGGTGCCCAACCCTTCAGATTTCACCCCGCGCGGGTTGCGCGCGCTGGAATAGCGCCTGCGCGCGCCCCAACGGCGTGCGTGCATCCCCTTTCGTGCCGCGTGTCACCGTTGTTTGCGGTCAGTCGCGGCCAAATTCCCCATTTCGATTTTCAGGTGAACCCCCATGCTCAACGCCATTGTCAAATCCATCTTCGGCTCGTCGAACGATCGCTATGTCGCCACGATCCGAAAGGTCGTCGACAAGATTAACGCCTTCGAACCCACCATTTCCGCCATGTCCGACGACGAATTGCGCGGCCAGACGGCGATTTTCCGCGAACGGCTCGCGGGCGGCGCGAGCCTTGACGACATATTGCCCGAATCCTTTGCCACCGTGCGCGAGACGGCCGTGCGCACGCTCGGCCTGCGCCATTTCGATGTGCAGATGATTGGCGGCATTGTGCTGCATCGCGGCGAGATTGCCGAAATGGCGACGGGCGAGGGCAAGACGCTGGTGGCAACTTTGCCCGCCTATCTGAACGCGCTCGAGGGCAAGGGCGTCCATGTCGTCACGGTCAACGACTATCTCGCCCGCCGCGACGCCGAATGGATGGGGCAGGTTTATGGCTTTCTGGGTCTGACCACCGGGGTCATCGTCCCCAACCTCAACGAAGTGCAGCGGCGCGAGGCCTATGGCTGCGACATCACCTATGCCACCAACAATGAACTGGGCTTCGATTATCTGCGCGACAATATGAAATATACGCGCACCGACATGGTCCACCGCCCGTTCAATTACGGCATCGTCGACGAGGTGGATTCGATCCTGATCGACGAGGCGCGCACCCCGCTCATCATTTCCGGTCCCACGGACGACAAATCCGAACTCTATGTCCGCGTCAACGAAGTCGTGCTGCAACTGGTCGAGGGCGATTATGAAAAGGACGAAAAGTCCAAGAATGTTTCGCTGACCGAGGAAGGCACCGAGCATGTCGAACGGCTGCTCGAAGCCGCCGGATTGCTCGAGGGCAGCAACCTTTATGACATCGAAAACACGCAGGTCGTGCACCATGTCAACCAGTCGCTGAAAGCGAACATGATGTTCCGCCGCGACACCGATTATATCGTTAAGGATGACAAGGTCATCATCATCGACGAATTCACCGGGCGCATGATGGACGGGCGGCGCTGGTCGGACGGGCTGCACCAAGCGGTCGAGGCCAAGGAAGGCGTGCCGATCGAGCCCGAGAACCAGACGCTCGCCAGCATCACTTTCCAGAATTATTTCCGCATGTACCCGAAACTGTCGGGCATGACCGGGACGGCGGCGACCGAGGCGCCCGAATTTTTCGACATTTACAAGATGAATGTCGTGTCCATCCCGACCAACCGGCCGATTACGCGGCGCGATGAAGAGGATGAGTTTTACAAGAATATCACCGACAAATTTGCCGCCATTGCGCGCACCATCCGCGAGGCGAGCGAAGCGGGACAGCCGGTGCTGGTCGGCACCGTGTCGATCGAAAAGTCCGAACTGCTCTCCTCCTACCTCGAAAAGGAAGGTGTGAAGCACGAAGTGCTGAACGCGCGCTTCCATGAAAAGGAAGCGCATATCGTTGCGCAGGCCGGCCGCTCGGGCGCGGTGACCATCGCGACCAATATGGCCGGGCGCGGCACCGACATTAAACTCGGCGGCAATGAAGAATTCCGCATTGACGATGAACTGGCTGGGATGGCCGAAGGGCCCGAGCGCGACGCCGCCGTGGCGAAGATCCGCGCCGAGGTGGCCGAAGAGCGCGAGCGCGTGAAGAGCGCCGGCGGGCTGTTCGTGCTGGCGACCGAGCGCCACGAAAGCCGTCGCATCGACAACCAGCTGCGCGGCCGTTCGGGGCGCCAGGGTGACCCCGGGCGCAGCAAATTCTACCTTTGCCTCGACGATGATCTGATGCGCATTTTCGGCCCCGACACCGCCTTTGCCAAGATCATGAACAAGAACCTTGAGGATGGCGAGGCGATCGGGTCGAAATGGCTCTCCAAGGCCATCGAAACCGCGCAGAAAAAGGTCGAAGCGCGCAACTATGACATCCGCAAGCAGGTGGTCGAATATGACAACGTCATGAACGACCAGCGCAAGGTGATTTACGAGCAACGCGAAGAGATTATGGACAGCGATGCGGTCGACGATGTGCTCGCCGACATGCGCGCCGAAACGGTCAACGCGCTGGTGGGCGATGCCTGCCCGCCGGGCAGCTATCCCGAACAATGGGATGTGCAGGGGCTGAAGGACCGCGTCGCCGACGTGCTCGACCAGCTGGTGCCCGTCGAGGAATGGGTGACCGAGGATGCGGTCGAGCCCGAAATTTTTGCCGAGCGGATTCAGGCGCTGGCCGATCAGGCGGTCGAGGACAAGAAGACGGCGGTCGATGCCGCAACCTGGCGCAATATTGAAAAGTCGGTGCTGCTGCGCACGCTCGACCATCATTGGAAAGAACATCTGGCGACGCTCGACGCGCTGCGCCAGGCGATCTTCCTGCGCGCCTATGCGCAGAAGCAGCCGATCAACGAATATAAGCAAGAGGCGTTCGCGCTGTTCGAACGCATGCTGACGCGCATCCGCGAGGATGTGACGCGCACGGTGGCGACGCTGCAACTGCGCATCGAGACGCCCGAGGCGATGCCGCTGCCCGACCTGCCCGATTTTCTGACGACGCACATCGACCCGTTCACGGGCGAAGACAATAGCGCCGACATTGATGGCGGCTCGTTCGGCGCCATCGCCGCGACGCTGCCGCCGCTGCAAAGCATCCGTCCGCCGCTACCCGAAGGCGATAACGCCTTTGCCAATATGGACATCAGCCGCAACGCGCCGTGCCCGTGCGGGTCGGGGCGCAAATATAAACACTGCCACGGGGCGATTTGACCGAAGAGTGAGGACGCTTCGGGGCACTTCTCTCTCATCATCCCGGACCTGATCCGGGATAACGCGCGAACCGTGGCTTGTTATCCCGGATCAGGTCCGGGATGACGATAATGAGGGTATATCGGCCGAATGACCATCCTCGCCCCGCTTTTCGCGCTCACCGCCGCGCTTTATGCCAGCGTGGGGTTCGGCGGCGGGTCGACCTATACCGCGCTTTTGATCCTGTTCGGGACGCCGCTATCGCTGGTTCCGGCGATCAGCCTGGCGTGCAATATCATCGTGGTCAGCGGCGGAACGCTGCGCTTTGCGCGCGCGGGCGAAGTGCCATGGGCCAAGGCGCTGCCATTGGTCGGCATTGCAGCACCCCTCGCTTTTCTCGGTGGGCTCACGCCGGTCAAGGAAGGCGTGCTGGTTTACCTGCTCGGGGGGTCGCTGCTCGTATCGGCGCTACTGCTGTTCGCTCAGCCACAGGCCGCCAAGCCGCGCCAGCTGCCGCGCGCGATCCTCTATCCGGTGGCGGGTGCCCTGGGGCTGCTGGCGGGCGTGGTCGGGATCGGCGGCGGCATTTTCCTCGCCCCCATCCTCCACCTCATCCTCTGGGCCGAGGCGAAACAAGTGGCGGCGACCGCCAGCCTGTTCATCCTCGTCAACAGCCTGTTCGGCCTTGCCGGGCAGTTGGTGAAAGGGCAGGGCAGTGCCATGACCGCGACCGTGGCGTCGCACTGGCCGCTGCTGATTGCGGTGCTGATCGGCGGGGCCATCGGCACCCACGTCGCCATCCGCCTCGCCAACCCCACGCAACTGCGGCGGCTGACGGCGCTGCTGGTGGGATTTGTGGCGGTGCGGCTGCTGACGGGGTGGTAAGCAAAAGGGGCCGGAAGCAATGCTTCCGACCCCCTTCTTCAACTCCCCGAGGCGAACAGCTTACGCCTCTTCAAATTCCTCGGTCATCACCGGGCCCGAATCCTGACCCTTGGCGTCGACATCGCGGTCGACGAATTCGATGATCGCCATCGGCGCGGCGTCCGACGCGCGGATGCCGGCTTTGATGATGCGGGTGTAGCCACCGGCGCGGTCGGCATAGCGCGGGGCGAGAACGTCGAACAGCTTGGTCAGCTGGGTTTCGTCCATCAAGCGGCTCATTGCCAGACGGCGATTGGCGAGCCCGCCGCGCTTGGCCAGCGTGACCAGCTTTTCGACGTAAGGACGCAGTTCCTTGGCCTTGGCCACGGTGGTGGTGATCTGCTCATGCTTGATGAGCGAGGCCGACATGTTGCGGAACATCGCGATGCGATGCGCGCCGGTGCGCTGCAGTTTCCGGCCGCCTGATTTGTGACGCATGATAACTTCCTTTGTTTGTCAGAGGGGCCGTTCCAGGTACCCCAAGCCAGGCCCGCTTGAGGTGGGGCCACCTACCCTATGCTCCCCGGCGAAAGCCGGGGTCCAATTCGTGCCAGCACTGGGCCCCGGCTTTCGCCGGGGAACAATTCCGATTAGCCCAGCAGTTCCTGCTCAAGCTTCTTGGCCATTTCCTCGATATTCTCGGGCGGCCACCCGGGGATGTCCATGCCCAGGCGCAGGCCCATCGACGACAGCACTTCCTTGATTTCGTTCAGGGATTTGCGGCCGAAGTTCGGCGTGCGGAGCATTTCGGCTTCGGTCTTTTGCACCAGATCGCCAATATAAATGATATTGTCGTTCTTGAGGCAATTGGCCGAGCGCACCGACAATTCCAGCTCGTCGACCTTCTTGAGGAGGAAGCGGTTGAGCTGGTTGACGTCCGATTCCTCGGTCGCGGCGCTGGGAACGGCGATGCCGATCATACCCGAATCGCTGATCGCGTCTTCGAAGTGGACAAACACCTGCAGCTGGTCCTGAAGGATTCGCGCAGCGTAAGCGACGGCATCTTCAGGGCTGATCGTGCCGTCGGTTTCGACCGTCAGGTTAAGCTTGTCATAGTCAAGCTCCTGCCCAATGCGGGCATTATCGACCTTGTAGGCGACCTGACGCACCGGCGAATAGAGCGAGTCGACCGGGATCAGGCCGATCGGCGCGTCGGCCGGACGGTTGGCGGTCGCGGGGACATAGCCCTTGCCGGTGTCGGCAACCAGTTCCATGTTGAGCGTCGCGCCTTGGTCCAGGTGGCAAATGACAAGGTCAGGGTTCATCACCTTGATGTCACCCGCGACCATGATGTCACCCGCCTTGACCGTAGCCGGGCCAGTGGCCGACAGCTGCAGCCGCTTGGGGCCTTCGCCTTCCATCTTGAGCGCGATCTGCTTCACGTTGAGCACGATGTCGGTGACATCTTCGCGCACACCCGCGAGGCTCGAGAATTCGTGCAGCACATTTTCGATCTTGATCGAGGTGATCGCCGCGCCCTGGAGCGAGGAGAGCAAAACGCGGCGCAGCGCGTTGCCCAGCGTCAGGCCAAAGCCGCGCTCGAGCGGTTCGGCAACAAAAGTCGCCTTGCGCTTGCTGTCGGCACCAGCCTTGATTTCCAGGTTGCTGGGCTTCTTCAATTCCTGCCAGTTCCGGATATTGACAGTCATGGATTTCCCTTTGCTTTGGCGGGACGGGTCGGCGCGCTTGGCCAGCCTGTCCGGCGGAATGTAAAAGCGGTCCGGCGCGGTTGCGCCGGGCCGGGAGGCACGGTCAGACGCGGCGGCGCTTGGCCGGGCGGACGCCATTGTGCGGGATCGCCGTCACGTCGCGGATCGACGTGATGTGGAAACCGACCGCCTGCAGCGCGCGCAGCGCCGATTCGCGGCCCGCACCGGGGCCTTTGACTTCGACCTCGAGCGTGCGGACGCCATGTTCGGCGGCCTTTTTGCCCGCATCTTCGGCGCACACCTGTGCGGCATAGGGGGTCGATTTGCGGCTGCCCTTGAAGCCCATCATGCCCGCGCTCGACCAGGCAATCGCATTGCCCTGCGCATCGGTGATGGTCACCATGGTGTTGTTGAAGGTGGCGTTGACATGCGCCACGCCCGAAGAGATGTTTTTGCGTTCGCGCCGACGCAGGCGCTGAGGTTCGCGAGCCATTTTCTTGTTCCTATATCCGAAAAGCGCTGGCGATCGGGCTGGCCGACCGCATGGGGGGACAAAAAGCGATTACTTCTTTTTGCCAGCGATCGGCTTGGCCTTGCCCTTGCGGGTGCGCGCGTTGGTGTGCGTGCGCTGGCCGCGGACCGGCAGGCCCTTGCG
>CAYNXF010000010.1:0-109771 GCA_964401155.1 uncultured Sphingopyxis sp. | reverse complement strand
CGCGTGCAGGTTCTACGGTAATTATCTTTGGAGGCGAACCGATCGGCAACCGGATTATCTTCTGGAACTTTGTTTCCTCGTCAAGAGAGCGCATTCAACAGGCAGTCGTAGACTGGCAGCAACAGCGCTTTAAGCCGCCAATTGATGAGGATCGCGGCTCCGCATACCACCCTGCAGCGGCAGCGATCGAAAGCGCAGCGGCCAACCCATATCATATTGATCGGAAAAGGAGCGGGGCGCAGGTAGAGATTAAAAAAAATAGAAATATATCCGACAATAAGCTTTCACCCAGAGATTGTTTTATCGTAATTTGCGCCTCATCATTATTTCTTTGGATGGCAATTTTTTCCATTATTCAGAAAATTATCTCTTAATTTTCATTATATTCAGATAATTATTACATCAAATTACATAGATATAATGGCAATTAATGCATATGTTGATTTGTTCGCCTCTGCAATGAGCGGATGCGAAGATGGCGGAGCAGCGTGGACAGGTCGATCTATCGGACGGCCAGAAACGCGTCAGGCACAGTGGTGGCGCGCGCCATGAAGCGAAGCTTAAGGGTCGACCCGCTCCGTTCTTGCAAAGCGCGAAACACTGGATTGCTGTTCTAGATTATTCCCCATTCGGCCTGCCCGAATAACTTGTCGGGACGCGCCGCCGATCGCGGTCAAGGGCTGGAGAAGTTGCAATGAACGATGTCTTCCTTGTCGCTGGTGTCAGAACCCCCTTCCTTAAGGCCGGAACCGGCTTTGCCAACGAAACCCCGCTGACGCTGTCTGCGCCTGTAATGCAATGGATGGCTAAGCAGACGCGCCCCGATCTGGTGGTATGGGGGCAGGTCATCCCCAGCCTTACGCTCTCCAATATTGCCCGCGAGGCGGCGCTAGATGCCGGCCTAGATCCCACAATCCCCGCCTATTCGACCCAGCTTGCCTGCTCGACCAGCATGATGGGAGCGATCCAGGTTTCGGGACTTGTGGGGCGCGGAGGACTTGAACTGGCGCTGGTCGGCGGAGTCGAACAAATGAGCCGCTCCCCGATCGCGCTGGACGAGAGGGTTTCAGCACGGCTCGCGGCGCTCGCGGCAAGCGACCCTGCCGCGGCGATGCTGGCATTCGGGGAACTCGGCATCTTGGACTTCGCGCTGCCCAAAAAGGGTTGGGCCAACCGTATTTCAGGCCGATCGATGGGCGATCATATGGAAGAAACCGCTAAACTCCTCGGAATTGCCCGGGAGGAACAGGACGCGCTGGCTCTCGCCAGCCATCGAAATGCGACCGATGCACGGACGCGCGGCGTCTTTGATCCGCAGCTAATCCCGCATGGCAGCGCGGGGCGTGACGGGCTGGTCCGCGCCGACAGCTCGCTCCAAACGCTCGCCACGCTGAAGCCTGTGTTCGATCCGGCCGGAGGCACGATTACGGCGGGCAACGCTTCGCCTCTAACCGATGGTGCCGCAGGCATGTGGGTTGCTTCGCAGGCTGGCCTTGCACGGCTGGGGAGCGCAGTCGCGGCCGTAAAGTTGGTCGATTTCGAACTTGGCGCTTTAGATTTTGCGGTTGATGGGATGTTGATGGCACCTGCCTATGCGATCCCGCGATTGCTCGCACGCCACGGACTGACGTTTGAGGACATTGCGGTCTGGGAAATACACGAGGCTTTCGCGGCGCAGGTGCTCGCCAATATCGCAGTCGCGTCCGACCCCGCATTGCGGGCCAAACATGCTCCAGACATTGCAAATCTGGGAACCTTCCCGCGCGAGCGGCTCAACCTCTGGGGCGGCAGCCTTGCGCTCGGTCATCCCTTTGCAGCGACCGGCGCGCGGATCATCAGCCAGACCGCGCATCAGCTCACCAGGCACTCGCCTGGAACGCGCGCGCTAGTGTCGATCTGTGCCGATGGCGGGCAAGGCACCGTTATGTTGCTGGAGGCGGTTTGATGTCTCTGGCGCGAACAGCCCTGCTGGGTGCAGGTGAAGCGCCGCCGCAAGTTTTCGCGGGCATTTGTCAGCGTTGGCGTCACGGCCTTCAGGTTGCGCGATGCGCTCGCGTCCTTCGCCTTGCAGGGCCCGTTCTTCTTGGTCGCGTTCTCCAGAAGCACCTGGCCGCGCGTCACCGCGCTGTCCAAGGTCAATCCTGACGAACGGCGCTAAATGACTTATAATTCATGCAAGCTTCGCGAGTGCAGTTATCGTCGCAGGTCGAGCTTCAATTCTATCTACCCATGCCCTTGTGGCGGGAAAGTCAGCAAGATTGAGGCCGGCATAATCTGCGCGTCGAGCCCAGCAAAAATGGGCGATGTCGGCTATCGAATAACTTTCGCTATTCAGCCACTGCTGCTCAGACAGCCGCACTTCGAGGAGCTTCATATATCGCGACGCTTCCCCTTCGAACCTGGCCAACGCATAGGGGTCCGGCGACTTAAGGGATCGGAAGTGCCCCGCATTTCCCATCATCGGACCCGAGCCTGCCACCTGCAGGAACAGCCAACTCAGAGTTTGCGCCTTGGCTGGCGGTGAATGGCCGTTCAAGCCGTCAAATGTCTCGGCCAAATACAAAAGAATAGCGCCTGATTCGAATAGAGTTACTTCCTCCATGTCAGACACTACATGCCGGATTGCGGGAATCTTGGCATTGGGATTGAGTTTCAAGAATGACTCAGTTTTTAGCTCTTGCGAACCCAGATTGACCCTTCGTAAAACATAGGGCTTCCCAAATTCTTCCAAGGCCAAGGGCATTTTGATGCCGTTCGGCGTATTGGCAGTGAACAGCTCAATCATTGGTCATCGCTCCGCACAAGAATTTATATGATCCGCATCAACACTCCGGGGTCGACGTCAGCAAAGCCTCCGCGCAGAAATTCACCGATCACGTCCCGATCGGGTTGGTCCGGCACTTCAAACAGTCTGTTCTGCGATTCTGAGTTAAGGCTCAGCGCAGGACTTATGCCGAAGAGACAAGCAAAAAGCCGGTTCATTGGGCGGTCGAAGCCATAATCGCCTTCGCCTCCTCTTCGACTGCTGCAAGTTCCGTAGCCTTCAACCCAAGGCGGAGCGCACGCTTACGTGTCTGCCTGACCAGTTCAGCCTCACCCGATTTTAGGGCGCAGGCGAATGCGAGCACCACAGTTGTCTTCATTGCAAAGCTGCGCCCATCTAAGGCCGCGTCGATCTCTGCGCCGGTCAAGCCAGATGACCGCGCTGCAAGCTCAAGATTGCTGAGCGTCTTGCCGCAACCGCAATCTCCCAAAAGGGCCAGCTTCAGTTGGGCGCGCGCACGTTCCCGAAATTCTTCAGGCATGGTTAGCATCCTGCCATGGGGAAGCTCGCTCGCGCAGGAACAAACCGCGGGCGAGGCTATAGGCGACGACGACAGCCAAGTTCAGCACAGCGGCTGTCATCGAGCCGCCTGCAAAGGCAGCGTTGACGGTGAACTGCCAATTGAACAATCGGTCCGACATTGGCGCGCCCGGTAGAGAAAGTGCGATCTTTGACATCTTGGTGTCCTCGCCGATGCCGCAGCCTCCGGCCGGCGGGGCCGGCGCAGATCACTGCAGCAGTTTCATTGTCAGAAGTTGGCGCCGGGCCGTCAGAAGTTGAAGCTGCGACCGACCAGGGTCTGGTGGCGATCATATTGACCACCGTTGTTGCCGAAGTCGCTATAGCGATATTCGGCGCGTGCCGAGACGCGGTCCGTGATGGCATATTCAACGCCTCCACCTACCAGCCCGCCGTCGAGGCTATTGCTGTCGCGGATCAGGCCTGCCGGCGTTACGATAGAGGTGCGCACCCGCTGGTTGGCATAGCCGCCACGAACGTAGACGAGCGCTTTTTCAGAGACGATGTAGCCTGCCCGCGCAGTCAGATCGAAGCTGTAGCGCGGATCAATGGTCAGCGCTCCACCGCCCGATACCGCTCTGGCGCGGTCATCTACAGTGCCGCTGAAGCCAGCCTCCGCGCCGATGACAAACTTGTCAGCAACCTTGTGATTGTAGCCGGCGTAACCGCCCAGCACGAGCGAATCCCTGCTCGCTTCCGCGACAATGGGTTGCGAATTGATGCTGTCGCTGATTTCGCCGCGGTCCCAGCCTGCCTGTACACCGATATAAGGTCCGTTGAAGGTTTCGGCCTGCACGGGGGCGGACGCTGCAGCGACGGTGATCCCAAGCGCTGCAAGATGGACGAAAGTTTTCATCTTTATTCTCCAGTCTGCGCCCCTCTTGCGGGGTCGGACTGGAGATAGGCCCGCACGAAGCAGATGATAATCGACCATCAACGGAAGATATTATTCCACCAAGCGATATAGTGCTAATTGATCAGTCTATTTGTGCGCAGCCTTGCGGTCGCAAAATCGACAAAGGCCCGCACCTTTGCAGAAGCATTGCGCCCTTCCGGATGAACAACATGTATGGGCAAAGGGCCTTCCTCGAAATCCTCGAGGACGATCTGCAAAGTGCCTGCTAGCAGGTCAGGCCCGATCTGATAGGATAGGACGCGCGTCAATCCCCAGCCCGCGCGGGCCGCTCCAATGGCTGATTCATTGGAATTGCAATATAGCTTCGGCCGCACGTGGATGGCAGATTTTTTGTCGGGACCAAATCGCCACTCCAACGATGTCCCTGCGCTTGAGGCAGCAATGACACGATGATTGCTCAGGTCTGTTGGAACCAACGGCACCCCTTTACGCTCAAAATAATCTGGGGCCCCACAGATCACCCGGCGCACTGATCCCACCTTGGTAGCACTATAGCTGGAATCGGGCAGCTGGCCGATACGAATGGCCACATCTATGCCTTCGTCCACCAAATTGGTCACCCGGTCGAGGAACAACATACGGCCGGTGACATCCGGGAATTCCTCTAAGAACTCCGTGATGATGGGCATGATGTAAATCTGCCCGAACAGCACAGACGCTGTTACCGTGAGCACGCCGGTTGGCCGTGCATAGGAACCTGCGGCTGACGCCTCCGCTTCTTCAATGGCTGTCAGTATCTGTCGACAATCTTCCACATATCGTCGGCCCGCATCCGTCAATTTCACCGACCGGGTGGTCCTTGTCAGGAGCCTAGCGCCGATAGTTTCCTCCAGCGCTACGACGGCCCGGGTGACGGCAGGTGGACTCAGATGCAATTGCCGCGCTGCCTCAGCAAAACCGCCGGAGTCCACGATTTTGACGAATACCCGCATTGCGTGGAACCGGTCCATCAGGACGCCCCTTTCATCCTATCTCGCCGAAGGTCTAACGTCTGCAGGCCCTGACACAAGCGAATAATTCCGCAATGTGAAACACTAACTTCACCAAGATGCCAGTTCTTTCACATTGCGAACTGAGACATTCCGCTTCTGCCGGATTTACCGGACCCCATCTCCGCAGGAGCCCATGATGAAACTCTACTTCCACCCAATTTCCGGCCACGCGCATCGTGCACAATTGTTCCTCTCGCTGATCGGCGCCGATGTAGAAATCGTCGAGGTTGACCTGGCCAAAGGCCAGCACAAGTCACCCGAGTATCTGGCGATGGACCGTTTTGGCCAAGTGCCGGTGCTTGATGACGAAGGCACGATAATCGCGGATTCCAACGCAATCCTTGTCTATGCTGCCAAGAAATACGGCCGCACTGACTGGCTGCCAGAGGACGCCGCTGGCGCGGCAAAAGTACAGCGCTGGCTGTCAGTTGCGGCTGGTCACATTGCATTTGGCCCGGCTGCCGCTCGGCTGATTACTATCTTCAACGCTGGCTTCAATGCCGACGAGGTCATCGCCCGCGCGCATTCCATTCTCAAATTGATTGAGGCAGAGCTGGACGGGCGCGATTGGATTGCAGCCGATCGTCCGACCATCGCCGATGTCGCGCTCTACAGCTACATTGCACGGGCGCCCGAGGGCAACGTCGACCTAGCCGATTATGCCAATGTAAACGCCTGGCTTGCCCGGGTCGAGGGGCTGGACGGCTTCGTCGCATTTGGCAAGACTGCCGTCGGTTTGAACGCCTGATCATTGCCTCACGGGGTCGACCAAGGGTCGGCCCCAACCAGGAGCGAATATGCAATGATGCCGCCGCCCGAGCCTCAATCCTCTTCTCCTTTTCACCCCGGTGAAGTTGCACTGCAAAAATCGGTCGGCGTCGCCGAGCGCATGGAGATTTTCGGTCGCCGGGTCATTCGCGATTTTATGACTGACCAGCACCGCGACTTCTTCCAACAGCTCCCGTTCGCCGTGCTTGGCTCGGTCGACCACGAGGGCGATGCATGGGTCACGCTGGTCGCGGGGCGCCCCGGCTTTATGAACAGCCCCAAACCTACCCTGCTCGCATTTGCTTCGCCTATGGACCCGCAGGATCCAGCTACACGCCACCTTGGCGATGGCAGCGCCGTTGGCTTGCTGGGGATTGAGCTGCACACGCGGCGGCGCAACCGGATGAATGGCACTTGGTGTAAGCAGGCCGGTGGCGGCTTTGCGGTGCAGGTTGAGCATAGCTTCGGCAATTGCCCACAGTATATTCAGTTGCGTGATTTCGCCTTTGTGCGCGAACCCGATAACTTCAGCGGCCTGCCGCAACCCGAGGTGTGCGGGATTGAAGATGAATGTGCGCGCGCCATGATCGAGGGCGCGGACACCTTTTTCGTATCCTCCTATCTCGATGACGCTGCAGGCCGCCATGTCGACGCTTCGCACCGCGGGGGAAAGCCGGGATTTGTTCGCATAAATTCGAATGGATCGCTGACCATCCCCGACTTTGCGGGCAATCTCCATTTTAACACGCTGGGCAATTTCCTGCTCAATCCGAAGGCTGGGCTTGTTTTCCCCGATTTTGAAACTGGCGACCTGCTGCAGCTCACTGGCGATGCGGAAGTGGTTCTGGAATCGGACGAAATTTCTGCCTTTCAGGGCGCAGAACGGCTGTGGGTCTTTCACCCGCGCAAGATCATCATACGCCGCAAAGCGCTGCCGCTACGGTTCCGATTTCAGAAAAGTGGCTGGTCGCCCAACAGCCTGATGACCGGTGACTGGCAGCAGGCGGCCAGCCGTTTAGCCGCCGAGCAGTTGCGCAGCAGCTGGCGTCCGTTCAAGATTACGCGGATTGTCGATGAAAGCAGCGTCATCCGGTCCTTTCATCTCGAACCTGCCGACGGTAAGGGGCTGCTTGTCCATCAAGCTGGCCAGCATCTGCCGATCAGGGTCCGGCCTGATCCCGCTGGCCAGCCGGTACAACGCACCTACACCCTGTCGACCGCGCCATCGGACGGCCATTATCGCATCAGTGTCAAGCGGCAAGGGCTGGTATCGCAATTTCTGCACGATCGCCTTGCGGTTGGCGACATCATCGAAGCCCGCGCCCCTGCAGGAAGCTTTGTGATTGATCCGCTGGAAGAGCGCCCGGCTGTGCTGCTGGCGGCCGGGGTGGGCATCACCCCAATGCTTGCAATGTTGCGCTCGATTGTTTTCGAGGGGTTGCGCAAACGACGCATTCGCCCGACCTTTTTGTTCTTTGCTGCCAACACAGTTACTGAACGCGCGTTCGACGCAGAGATAGCTGCACTTGTGCAACAGGCTCAGGGTGCCGTGCGGGTCGTTCGCGTGCTCTCTGATATCACAGATGCCGAACCGGGCCGAGACTTTGACGCCCAGGGCCTCATCGGGCTGGATCTGTTCCGGGCGGTGTTGCCATTCGATGCCTATGATTTCTACATGTGCGGCCCGCCGCCCTTCATGCAGACAATCTATGACCAACTGCGCGATCTTGGCACGCTCGACGAACGCATTCATGCCGAGGCATTCGGACCGGCCTCGCTGCAGCGCCGCAGGGCCGAACAATTGCCGCCGCTCGCCCCACCGGCGACCAAGCCGGTACCTGTTGCCTTCATGAAATCGGGCAAAGAGGCCCGTTGGGAACCGGGCTCGGGTTCACTCCTTGACTTGGCCGAAGCGCGGGGGCTGGCCCCCGACTTCAGCTGCCGGGGGGGCAGTTGCGGCACCTGTGCCACGCGCGTCCTTGCCGGTCAGGTCACCTATGCCGAACCACCGCAAGCACAGGTTGCCAAGGACCAGGCCCTCATCTGCTGCGCGGTTCCAGCCGCAGCCGAGGCCGGCGGCGGCGACCGGCTGATCCTCGACATCTGATTATCGAAGGGAGTTGTCATGCCCAAAAGAGTTTTGTTGCTGCTCGCTGACGGGTTCGAGCCGCTGGAGGCCGCGGGCTTCACCGATGTCTTCGGCTGGGCCGCGATCGATGGCGACGAGCCGGTCGAGCTGGTGTCGGCCGGTCTGGCCTCGCCGCTCAAGGCGACTTTCGGTTTCTCGGTCATACCGCACGCGCTGGTTGCGGATCTCAACCTTGACGATTTCGACGCGCTCGCTGTTCCCGGCGGGTTCGACGGCGCAGGTTTTTACAACGATGCCTTGTCCGAACCGTTCCTAGAAATCATTCGGCATTTCGGCGGTTCCGGCAAACCCGTGGCGTCGGTGTGCGTCGCATCTATTGCGCTGGGCGCGGCTGGGCTATTGCGCGGGCGTCGCAGCACCACCTATCATCAGGTTGGCGGCAAACGCAAAGCGCAGCTGGAAGCGCATGGAGCCCTCTTTGTCGATGAAGCCTTGGTGGACGATGGTGGCCTGATCAGCTCGACCGGGCCAGGAACGGCGATAGAGGTCGCGTTACGCCTGCTCGCCAATTTGACCAGCCAAGGCAATGCCGATCATGTTCGTCAACTTATGCGGGTTCCTGCACCCGATCCGGTTTGGCTGTCCACTCCGCAGGTAGCGCTCGTATGAACAGGCGTCCTATCGACATCGCCTTTACGCCCGCCGTTAAAGCTGCGCAGGTGCGCAAGCGATCGCGCCAAGCTTACGAACATATGGAGATGGGCAACAGCATTGACCGCAATCTTGCCTCGTTCATTGCCGATGTGCGTAGCTTTTACTTCGCCACCGCAAGCGCCGAAGGGCAACCCTATATCCAACATCGCGGTGGCCCGCCGGGCTTTTTGCGGGTCATGACCGAGCACGTTTTGGCGTTTGCCGATTTTCGGGGGAACCGCCAGTATATTTCCACAGGTAACCTCAGCGAAAACCAGCGCGCCTTCATTTTCCTTATGGATTATGCGCACCGCCAGCGCGTGAAAATCTGGGGCAAGGCAAAGGTCGTCGACAATGATGACGCCCTCACGGCCAGCCTGATGCCCGCAGGTTACCGCGCGCGTGCAGAGCAAGCGATTGTTTTTGAGGTAGAAGCCTGGGACGCAAATTGCCCGCAGCATATTCCGCAGATGATTTATGCCGAAGATGTGCAGGAAGCGCTCGCCGCGCGCGATGAAAAAATAGCCACGCTCGAGCAAGAATTGGCTTCGTTCCGGAAATCGTAATAATCTTTTACGAGAAATCGGTGTTCTTGGAGGTTCGTGACAGGCCTAAAAGCTTTTTGTTATCAGCCTTTTCCTATCCCGCTGATAACAGGCATGGTCGCCGCCTACCCCCGGTCGCGATCCTGTCTTGGACCGGGCGGGGTTCCTGCGCAATTCCGCTCCGCCCGGTCCCATTTTTCCTTCAACTGTTAAGGTGTTTGCTATGTCCCGTCCCCCGCTGCCGCCATTCACGGAGGAAGCCGCGCGCCAGAAGGTTCGCCTCGCCGAAGACGGCTGGAACAGCCGCGATGCAGCCAAGGTCGCGCTGGCCTATACCGAAGACACGATCTGGCGGAACCGCGCGGAGTTTCCACGCGGCCGTGCCGAGGTGCAGGCCTTTCTTGAGCGCAAATGGTCCAAAGAGCTTGACTACCGCCTAATCAAGGAATTGTGGGCCTTTAACGGCAATCGCATTGCCGTCCGCTATGCCTATGAATATCATGACGACAGCGGCAATTGGTTCCGTGCTTATGGCAACGAGAATTGGGAGTTCGCTGCCGACGGGCTGATGCATCGCCGCCATGCCAGTATCAACGAGCATCCGATCCGCGAGGATCAGCGCAAATTTCGCTGGCAGCTTGGCAGAAGGCCTGATGATCATCCGGGCCTGTCCGACCTCGGGCTTTGATTGTCGAGACTATTTGCATTCTTGCATCAGGATATTTGCTACAGATTGGGGTGTAGCTGAGCTTGGAAACATAGTTCTATCGCGCCAGAATTCGCAAAGTCCCCGCGAATTCCCGTGTAACGAGAATTTTCGGCGATAGAAAACGGTTTGTGCCGGATGGTCTACCCCACCATCAGACGTCCAGCTTGCTGACCCGCCGCAATTCTGACCGTAGCCGTTGCTCGTCAAAGGCATGCTGGGCAAATTGTCCGCCGCGTTCGACCCAAAACAAGAACAGATGCGCCGACCAGCGGTTGGGATTGGGCATGGTTCGCCCATGGCGCAAATCCATTCCGCGATACAGCACTGCATCGCCCGGCTCCATCGCCACCGCGGCGTAGGGCTCATCACCCCAATCGTCGAAGCATGGCCCTTCAGCGGTCACGCGGCGTGTTCCGACCTCCAGCGGCCATGGCTTGTCGTCTCCATACACCAGCGTCAACGACACGCTATGCTCGCACGATGGACGGTCCGAATGCACCCTGCACACATCGTCTTGATGATAGATACGGAAATAATCATAGCTTGGCAGCAGGTCCGCGCCCGTCAGCTGACACATCGCCGGCGTCAGCCCCCACAGAAATGTGGTCAGCGGGCGATAAAAATGGCCCGAAATGTCGATGGTCGCCTGCTTCGACAACGGCTGCGCCTGGGCAAAAGTCTGGAACGATTTGCCTGCCGCCTTCAGATCGAGATCAATCTGTTTGAACAGGTTCATCGCTACCTCCGGCGGAATCAAACCCCGGATGGTCGCATAGCCGTCTTTTTGATAGTCGCCTTCGATTCGCATGCCGCCCCATAACCTACATTGCGGCAGCACCGAAACCCGCCCTAGCGCACGCCCTCTAGTGCCGTGAAATAACGCTCCATCGCCTGCGCCGCCTTGTCCGACAGGCCAATGAAAATCCGGCGCCCGTCGCGCGGGTCGGCGTGCCGTTCGAACAGACCAGTATCGGTCATTGTCTTGATCCAGCGCAGCGCCGTGGTTGCGGGGACAGCAGCGGCGATGCACAAGCTAGACACCGCAACCGACCGTCCCTCCAATCGTGCGGCGTAAAGGTCGAGGAGCATGTCCCATGCCGGATCGGCAAACAGGTCGGTCGGGAAAAACTGCTCGCGCATGCGCCGATGGCGCAGCAACCGCCGCACCGGGGCAGAGGGTCCCTCGTCTGGCTGTGAGCGCGCGTAGGGCGTCAGATCCGCTTCGGTGCGGTAGTGCCGGGTCGTATCGCGCATTACAGGCGAAAAACTGACCGGCCCGCTCGCCGAACGGTTGGGTGGAAAACCCTCGGCAAACTGAAAGTGGCCATAAGGTCGGTCGGCCAGCGCGCCGAGCAGTGCGCTGATCCGGGCCACCTCGTCCTGCAACCGGTCGATGCGCTCTTGCGCATCGTCGCGCGCGCGGTCGGCAACGTGCGGACGGCGCGCTGCACCGGCAATCGCGATGGCCATTGCCCGCTCCACCGGCGTCGGCGATGACAAAAACTGCGCCGCGACATCATCGGCGAAGGCGGCAAAGGCCGAATCGAGCGCTTCACCCTGCGCTTCGACCACCAGTGCCGCGCCCAGCGCCGCCACACCCGTGCGCACGACGGCGGCCGCATTCTGGTCCAGCGGTGCATCGAGCCGCACCCAAATCAGGTCCAGCCGTCCCTGCTGCGCCAAACGCTCCCCGACTGACGCCAGCGCCACCCGGCCGGCAATTCGCAGCGGCAATTCGCCGCAATCCAGCTCTGCGCCATCACCGACAAGCAGCGCCACCGGCGGCTCAACATGCGCATCAACTGCGAACGCCGCCGCGACACCATCATCGACAATTTGTGAAACGGGCCGATACATTGGACGCACCTCCTGCGCTGTTCGGCACCGGAATGCCGCCATGCCTGATGGAACGCCACGGCTGATGAGTCCGGTTGTGGCGCCATTTTGTTCCCGTTCTGATCATTAACAGGCGAACAAAGCAAAAACAATATCCGAATTGGACTATTTTTGTTATGGCTTGTGCCGGGTATCGCGCTGCGGCACCGCCACACCATGGCAGAATCCCGCCCCGCCCGCCACAATTGGCGCCCACACCTGCGTGCCCTTGGCTGGACGCTGATCCTGGTGGCAATGCTGGCGGCGCTCTGGCTGATCCAGCGCCCGCCCCTGCAAGAAGGCCGCATGGTCTTCGCCAGCGACGGCGACAGCTTCACGATTCGGGTCGACGGCGAAGCGCGCCCGATCCGCCTGCTCGGCATCGACGCGCCCGAACTGGCGCAGGCTTGTCAGGATGCAAGTGGCCAGCCGTGGCGCTGCGGCAGCCGTGCGCGCGATGCCCTAACTGCGCTGGCCCCGCGCGGCGCGACCATCGCCTGTCGCAGCGAAGGCAAGGACCGCTATGAACGTGCACTCTCGCGTTGCGCGCTGGCCGATGGCCGCGATCTGGCAGCCCAGTTGGTACGCGGCGGCTCGGCCGTCGCCACCACCGAAGACTATCTGGTCGAACAGGATCTCGCCCGCGCGCAAAAGCGGGGTCTATGGCAAGGGAGTTTCCTCACCCCCGCTGAATGGCGCGCGGCGAATCCGAGGAAATAAATCTCACTCGCCCGCCATCTTCAATACCAGCTTCCACTCCGCCGGCTTTACCCGCCCGACTGACAGCCGCCCCAGCCGGATCAGATCCATGTCCGCCAGCTTTGGTTCAGCCTTGATGTCCGCCAGCGTCACCTCGCGCGGCAAAGGACGCAGCGGCGCGACACGCACCACCACCCACGGCGATCCCTCGTCTGCTGTGGGATCGGGGAAGGCGGTCTCGGTAATGGTCATCACCCCCACACACGCCTTGCCGATATTACTGTGGTAAAACAGTGCTTCATCACCCACGCGCATCGCCTTCAGGTTCAGCTTGGCCGTATGGTTGCGCACCCCGTCCCAGATGCCGGTGCCGTCGCGCACCAGATCGTCCCAGCTGTACACATCGGGTTCGGACTTCATCAGCCAATATTGCTTGCTCATGTCGCGCGGCATAGCGGGCGAAGCGCGGGTGCGAAAGCGGGGTCTTTTCGTGACCGCCGCAAAGGACTAGACGGACAGCATGACCACATCAGCCCTCGCCGCCGCGTCCACCGCCCCTGCGCAAGTCCCCATGATCTCGTTGAACCAGAGCGACGCGGATTTCGCCGCCGCGTTCGGCGCCTCCTTCGAACGCTTCGGCTTTGCGATGGTGTGCGATCATGACATCGACATGGGCCTGATCGACGCCGCCTGGCAGAAATCGGCCGAATTTTTTGCGCTGCCGGAGGACGTCAAACGCAAATATCAAATCCCCGGCATCGGCGGCGCGCGCGGCTATACCCCGTTCGGCACCGAAATTGCCAAAGGTGCCACGGAGGTTGACCTCAAGGAGTTCTGGCACGTCGGTCGCGATCTGCCGCAGGGCCATGTGCTTGCCGCGCAACAACCCAACAACGTCTGGCCGTCAGAAGTCGACAGCTTTCGCACCACCTTCGAAACCCTCTACGCCGAATTCGACCGCCTCGGTGCCCGCCTGCTCAGCGGCATCGCCCGCTATTTGGGCCTCGCCCCCGACTGGTTCGACACGACCATCCGGGACGGCAACAGCGTGATGCGCCTACTCCACTATCCGCCCGTCACTGGCCCGGCAAAGGGCATCCGCGCCGAAGCCCACGAAGACATCAACACCATCACGCTGCTGCTGGGCGCCGAAGAAGCCGGCCTAGAAATCCTCGATAAAGACGGCAGCTGGCTCCCCGTTGCCCCGCCGCCGGGCGCGCTCGCGGTCAATGTCGGCGATATGCTCCAGCGCCTGACCAACCACAAACTCCCGAGCACTACCCACCGCGTGCGTAACCCCGACGCAGGGCGGGCAAGCGTCGCGCGCTATTCGATGCCCTTCTTCCTGCACTTCCGCTCGGACTATCTGATCGAGACTTTGCCGGGCTGTGTGGATGCCGAACATCCCGACCGCTACCCGGTGCCGATCACGGCGGACGATTATTTGCAGGAGCGGTTGAGGGAGATTGGGTTGAAGAAGTAGCGAGGGACCGATGCAGCGGCGGCACATACTGTTGGGACTAGGAGCAGCAATATCTGCATCCGCATGGTTATCGTTTAAGGGTGTCGCAATGCAATCCGACCCAAGCAATCTTCCCGAAGGTCATCCTGAAAGGGTCGCGGATTTGCTGCAGAAAATGCGAGCCGCGTTTCCTTTTGAATACGTCACGGTAAAGGGTGCAGAAACAGGAACGGCATGGGCTAAACTGCGTCAATCGACCGATACGGTGCCCGTCGTCATCGGTAACGATGAAAGCCTCGACGCTTTGGCCGAGCAATATAGCCTGGATGATATCGATCTTTTCGCTAACGGAGACGCGGCTGCAAAGGCCAGAATGGCGGCCATCACGCCTCCAATCAGAACTCTGTCTGAAATTTTAACATCCAGCGAGAGTATAAGTTTTCCTGAAGGTCTTCGCCGATGGGAGGGGGCCTACACTGAAGAAGATTTGACAGCTCCAGTAGGCAAATGGCCAGCTGATGTTGGTCAAAACCTGTTAACACCCGAATTCATTGCCGCCTATGATCTGTTGTCCGGACGCGTGTTCGATCAGGTTCACATCCTAAAGGTACCGGCCTCCAATAGCTGGGAAGTGCCAGCGCACTTGCGCTGGGGAGGTTGGAATGCTTGCCCGCCGCCTGAATATCATGTGGCAGCGCTTAAAGAATGGAACGAGCGCTTTGGTGCCGAACTGGTTGGGATCAACCGTGATACTATAGAGCTGTGGGTTGAGAGTCCGCCATCAGATCGAGCCACTGCGTTGCAGGTTGCTAAGGACATATACCGATATTGCCCCGACTCCGTTGATCAAGGAACTGACACCATTGCTGCTCTTGCGGGCACAATGGTCATGCAAAAAAGCTGGACCTTTTGGTGGGACTAACTCGTCACCGACCTTCCCAATACTCAAACACCGCTTCCTGCTGCTCCCTAATAAACCGAGCCGCGCTCGCCCCCTCCCACGGCCCGTCATAGCCCAGCAGCAACGCCGTCCCGCCGACCCACCATCCCTGTCCGGGCAGCCGATCGCTCTCGCGCACTACCAGCACGGCGAGGTCGGGTTCGCCATCCGCTGCGCACAATTCGTCGACCCGCATCAGCGTCCGGCAAATCGCGCGCATCTTGGGCCGGGTGAAGCGGAACCCCAGTTCGCCCAGCAATTCGGAATAGCTCACGCTGCGCCCCTCGCGCGCCGCCTGCGTCAGGATCGCGCGAATCCTTGGCGCATCGCCCAACGCCGATACATCGGCAGGGGACGGCGTATCGGCATCGAGGCCGCCATCAATCGCCATAAACCAGCTATGTGCTCCGGCGAAAGCCGGAGTCCAGTGTGGAGAGCACGGCGTGTGCCACCCTGGACTCCGGCTTTCGCCGGAGAACAGCGGGAAGAGTCATTTCAGTCACGCTTCGGTGGCCACGGAAAAAACCCCGACGTCCGCTCGATATAGTCCAGATAATCGGGCCGCGACCGCTTGAGGCCCTTTTCCAGCAACGCCTTCCCCGACCAGCGGGTCAGCGTGAAGGTCAAAAACACCGGCCCGATCAACCCCGCCAGCGCCACCCACAGCCCCGCATCGGCGGCGATCATCCAGATGCCCCACCAGGTCGCCGCATCGCCGAAATAATTGGGATGCCGGGTGTAGCGCCACAGCCCCGTATCCAGCACCCGCCCCTGGTTCGCGGGATCGGCGCGAAACGCCTTCAACTGCGCGTCGCCTACCGTCTCAAACACAATCCCGATCAGCGCCACCAGCGTGCCCAGAATCGCAAGAAAGCCCAGCGGCAGCCCGCCATCCTGTGCTGACGCGAAAATCCCCAACTGCGCTGGCAGACATGTGATGAACAGCAATGGCATTTGCAGCAGGAACACCACCTGCAACGCCGTGCGTTCCCAGCTCCAGCCGTTCTTTTCCATCGGGCCGCCGATGATTTTCTTGTAGCGCGGGTCCTCGCCATGCGCGCGCCAGCGGACCCACAAATGCCAGCTCAGCCGCAATCCCCACAATGTCGTGAGCCCCAATATCAGCGCGCCGCGCTGGCCGTAATCGCTGACCTGCAACGCTGTCCCCCACGCCAGCAGTACCATGCCGAATGCCCAGAAAGCATCGATAAAACTCGCATCGCGGATTGCACAGGCATAGCGCCAGAGCAGCATGATCACCGCGAGCAGGCCGACGAGGTTGATAGCGAGCAGGATCAGGACGTCAGTAATCATGCTGCCAAATCGCTCCGCCGATCTTCCTCGCTGCCAACAATCTCCTCGATCGACGTCACCGCGCGCTCAGGGATTTTAGGAATGCAGCTGCGGTACACCGCCAGCACCTTTTCCATGTCGGCGCGAAAATCGCCCGTCGGCCAGATCATCGGCCCCAGCCCCCCGGTCTTGCGCCCATAATCCATCATACCAACTACCATCGGCACTTTGGCAGCGAGCGCAATTTGGTAAAAGCCCGTCTTCCACCGCTTCACCTTACCCCGCGTCCCCTCGGGCGCGACCGTCAGGATAAACTCCTTGCGGCGGGTGAACTCGTCCACCATCGCCTGCACATAATTTTGCGAGGATTTGCGGTCGATCGGAATTCCGCCCATCTGCCGCATGAACCCTGCCATCGGCCAGCGGAAGAGCGACAATTTGCCCATGAAATATGGGCGGATGCCCAGGTCGCTAGTTAACCCTAGAAAATTGGGAAAATCCCAATTGCTGGTGTGCGGCGCGGCGATCAACACAAACTTGCGCGGCTCGGGCACGGTCCCGACCACGGTCCACTTTCCCCAGCGATAGGGGCGCGTAAGCACCCAGCGCACAAAGCGTGCCAGCAGCCCCGGCTGGTCATCGGCAAAATCGGTCAACGCTCTCTCCCTGCGCGCAGAGCTAACGGGCGCAACAAGCTTTGCCAAGCGGCATCGCCCTTGCTATCGGCGCGCGACCATGACTGACAAGCCGCCGCCCGGCGACCTTCCCGAACCCATTCCGACCCCGTTCGACAGCGCGCTGTCCGAACGCTACCTCGTCTATGCGCTGTCGACGATTACCGCGCGCTCGCTGCCCGATTTGCGCGACGGGCTTAAACCCGTGCACCGCCGCCTGCTCTGGGCGATGCGCAACATGCGGCTCGACCCCAGCCAAGGTTATAAGAAATCGGCGCGCGTCGTTGGCGATGTCATCGGCAAATTCCATCCGCATGGTGACACTGCTGTGTACGACGCGATGGTCCGCCTCGCGCAGGACTTTTCACTGCGCTATCCGCTCGTCGACGGGCAGGGCAATTTCGGTAACATCGACGGCGATAATGCGGCCGCCTATCGCTACACCGAAGCGCGGCTGACGCGCGTCGCTATCGACCTGATGGCAGGACTCGACGAAGGCACGGTCGATTTCCGCCCGACCTATAATGGCGAAGACGAAGAGCCTGAGATCATGCCCGGCCTCTTCCCCAACTTGCTCGCCAACGGGGCGACGGGGATCGCGGTCGGCATGGCAACCAACATCCCGCCGCACAACGCCGCCGAAGTGATCGGCGCGGCGCTGGTGCTGCTCGATGACCCAAAGGCCTCGCTCGACCAATTGCTCGAACATGTGCAGGGACCCGACTTTCCTACCGGCGGGCAGGTGGTGGACAGCCGCGATGCGATCCGTGCGGCATACGAAACCGGCCGCGGCGGCTTCCGCGTCCGCGCGCGCTTCTCCACCGGCAAGGACACAACCGGCGCTTGGGAAGGCAGCGGTATCGAAAAACTGCCCGGCGGCACCTGGCAGCTGATTGTCAGCGAAATCCCCTATGGCGTCGCCAAGGGCAAGCTGATTGAACAGATCGCCCAGCTCATAGC
Organism: uncultured Sphingopyxis sp.; assembly: GCA_964401155.1. Taxonomy (GTDB): domain Bacteria; phylum Pseudomonadota; class Alphaproteobacteria; order Sphingomonadales; family Sphingomonadaceae; genus Sphingopyxis. The sequence continues at coordinate 91,813 of CAYNXF010000010.1, read as the reverse complement.
CGACAAGAAATTGCCGATATTGGAAGACGTCCGCGACGAATCCGACGCCGTCGTGCGCATTGTCCTCGAACCCAAAAGCCGCAATGTCGACCCAGAGGTGCTCAAGGAGAGCCTCTACCGCCTCACCGATCTCGAAAGCCGTTTCGCGCTCAACCTCAATGTCCTCGACGCCGACCGGACACCGCGCGTCATGGGCCTCCACGAGCTGCTCAGCGAATGGCTCAAGCACCAGATCATCGTCCTAGTCCGCCGCGTCCAGCATCGCATTGCGAAGATCGACGACCGGCTCGAACTGGTCGCGGGCTACCTCATCGCCTTCCTCAACCTCGACCGCATCATCGAAATCATCCGCACCGAGGACGAACCCAAACTGGTGATGATCGCTGAATTTGTACTCACCGACCGGCAGGCCGAAGCCATCCTCAATATGCGCCTGCGCTCGCTGCGCAAGCTTGAGGAATTAGAGCTGAAGCGCGAGCAGGCCGACCTCACCGCTGAACGAGAAGAGCTCGTCAAACTGGTTGAAAGCCCGCAGCGCCAGCGCACCCGCCTACGCAAGGACCTTGAAAAGCTTCAGGCGGTTTACGGTCTAGGAACGGCCCTCGGCGCACGCCGCACAACCATCGCCGAAGCCGCGCCGGCGCGCGACATCCCGCTGGACGCGATGATTGAAAAAGAGCCGGTAACCGTCATCTTGTCCAAACGCGGCTGGATCCGTGCACAACGCGGCCATGTCGCGGCGGACCAGTGGGGCGAATTCAAGTTCAAGGAAGGCGACGAGCTCGCCTTCGCGGTCCATGCTCAGACCACCGACAAACTCCTCCTCGCCGCCAGCGACGGCCGCTTCTACACGCTTGGTGCCGACAAGCTGCCCGGCGGGCGCGGTTTTGGCGAACCCGTCCGCCTGATGCTCGACATCGACAATGACGCCTCAATTGCCGCGCTCATAGCGGCTTCACCAGACCTCAAACTGCTGGTCGCCCAATCAAGCGGCCATGGCTTCATTGTCACGGCGCAAGATGTTATCGCCGAAACGCGGAAGGGACGCGGGGTCGTCAACCTGCGTCCTAAATCGCGCCTGGCTGTCATACGTCCGCTGGACCCGCCGCACGACAGCATCGCTGTCATCGGCGAGAACCGCAAATTGGTGGTCTTTCCGATAAGTGAAGTGCCGGTGATGGCTCGCGGCCAGGGCGTAATGCTGCAACGCTACCGCGACGGCGGACTGTCTGATGCCACCAGCTTCACCCTCGCCTCCGGCCTTAGCTGGGCGATGGGCGGCGAAACAGGACGCACACGCACCGAGGCCGACATGACACCTTGGCGCGTCGCGCGCGGCGCGGCAGGACGTATGCCCCCCATCGGCTTCCCACGCGATAATCGTTTCTGATAGGTAAATTTGCGCATGAGCGTTTCCCGCACGTAAATTGCTTCTTCACAACTTTCCCCTACCCGGAAGCTGATGGGAAGGTCGCAACCTCGCATACCAGCACCGGCATTATCTGACGCAGCACCTGCCGCGGCGTCGGACGCGCAGGCATGGCTGTCCGCGCTACCGATTGCGGCTGCGCTCATTCGCCCCCTGCCGCGCGGCCAGTTTCAACTCCACGCCAGCAACCGCCGCTTCGAACAGCTGGGCCTGTCGAACGCGGGCCTGACGCCGCCGGTTGAGCTCGCGCGGGTCATTGCCGCAGTGGCCGATGGTTGCGCCCCAGCCGGCGATACCCCTTGCACCGTCGGCACCGGCGTCGCCAGCCGCGAATATCGCGCCACACTCGCGCCGATGGGCGACGGGCTTTCCCTGCTCACGCTGGTTGACCGGACCCAGGAAGTGCATACCGAACGCAACTTGCGCCGCGAACTATTGTCGGACAGCCTGACTGGCCTGCCCAACCGCGCGGGTCTTGAAGACGCACTCGAGGCGCGTAGCCTGGGGGCTACAGCCAGCGGTGACTTTGCGCTGATGCTGCTGGATCTGTCGCGCTTTAGCAGAATCAACGAACACATCGGCCCGATGGCGGGCGACGAACTGCTGATCACTGTGGCACGCCGTCTCCAATCCAGCCTGCGCTCCGACGACATTTTAGCGCGCACCGGCGGCGACGAATTCGCAATCGCCTCGCGCATTGGCGCGGGCAAAATTGACGTGCGCGAAATTGCGCGCCGCGTGCGCGGCGCCTTTGATCACCCGTTCCGCATCGGCGATTTGAAGGTCAGCATCGATTGCGCGGTGGGCTGCGCCATCCAGCCGGTCAGCGAGGTGGATGTCGCAGACTTGCTGCGCCATGCCCAGATTGCGCTTAAGCGAGCGAAGCAGACGGACCGGATCGAAATCTACGAACCAGAGACCGCCTCGCTCGCCAACAACCGTTTCAGCCTGGAAACTGCGCTGCGCAACGCCATCGAAGCCGATGGGCTGCAACTTGCCTTCCAGCCGCTCATCGAACTCGCCACCGGCCGCGTCGCCGGTTTTGAAGCGCTCGCGCGCTGGCAGCGCGACGATGGCCAAATGATCTCCCCTGCCGAGTTCATTCCCGTCGCCGAAGATTCAGGGTTGATCGTTCCCTTGGGCCAATGGGCCATCCACGCCGCTGCGCGCACGCTGGCTGACTGGGACCGGTCCAGTGGCGGCTGTGCCGTGTCGGCCTATATTGCGGTCAATGTCTCGGCGATCCAGCTGTCGCGCGATGACGTTGCCGGGATTGTCCGCCATTCTCTGACAGCAAACAGGGTCAATGCTGACCGGCTGATGATCGAGCTCACGGAAAGCGCAATCATCGGCGATCCAGACGTTGCGCTGTCGGTGCTGCGCGAACTCAAATCGCTGGGCACCCGCATTGCCATGGACGATTTCGGCACTGGCTATTCGAACCTTGCTTACTTGCAAGAACTGCCGCTCGACGTGCTCAAAATCGACCGCAGCTTTGTTGACCGGATGACCGAGGATAAGGACAAGGCGGCCATCGTTCGAACTATCCAGAGCCTAGCTGAAGCGCTGGAAATGCAGACCACAGCGGAAGGCGTCGAAACCGCTGAGCAAGCCGCGAAACTGAAAGCCATTGGCTGCAACTATGGACAGGGCTATTATTTCGCTCGGCCTATGGCCGCCGCCGATGCCCTCAACTATTGGGCCGCATCGCGCAGCGCCTGATCGACCAGCGCGTCGAGCGCCTCCCCGTTCGGAAATCCCGCCGCAATCCACTGCGCCTCAATCTGACGCAGCGTCCGCGCCACTTTCGGCCCGGTTTCCAGCCCACGCGCGATCAGCATGCTGCCTTTGACCGGGAATTGCGGGACTGACCATCCCACCAGCGCGCCCACTGCGGGCGCAAGCTGTTCCGGCGCGCTCGCCAACAGCCAACGGTCTTTCGCAGCGTCCACGCCAATGCGATAGGCGAGCACGCGCACGGGCATTTCCAGAGCATCTTTGCCGCCGTTGGTCAGCGCCAACAGATACTCGCGTTGCCGCTTGGAAAGGCGCAGTCGCGCGCTGGCGGCATCCGCAGCTGCAGCGGACGGAAGCAGGGCAGCCAGCCGCCGCAGCGCCTTTGCTGGGGCGGCGACCAGCGCTTCATTATCGAGCAGCCGAGCCAGCCGTTCTAGCCCTCCGCGATCGGCTTCAGGCAATATTTCGGCCAGCACGCCATCCGCCGCCATTTGCTCGACCACCGCAAGCGGCATAGGCAGGCTCAATGTTTTCAGCAGTTCATCTGCCACCCGTTCACGCGACAGCGTGCGCAAGCTATGGCGCGCAGCGACCACTGCAGTATGGCTGGCGACATCGGGCGCACCATGCCCGAACCGCGCCACGAAGCGATAGTAACGTAGAATTCGCAGGTGATCCTCGGCGATCCGCCGAACGGCATCGCCAATGAAGCGGACTGTCCCAGACTTCAAATCATCAAGCCCGCCGAACCAGTCGTCAATGTTCCCAGTCGCCGGGTCGGCATAGAGCGCATTGATCGTGAAATCACGCCGCGCGGCATCCTCGCGCCAATCATCGGCAAAGGCGATTGTCGCGCGCCGACCATCGGTCGCGACATCGCGGCGCAGGCTCGTCACCTCGAACGGTCGACCGCCGCAAACCGCGGTGACCGTGCCGTGGGAAATTCCGGTCGGCACTGCCTTGATGCCCGCCGCTTCCAATAGAGCGATCACCGTATCGGGGCGCAGCGGCGTCGCCAGATCGACATCTGCAACTGGCAATCCCAAAATGGTGTCGCGCACCGCGCCGCCGACATAACGCACGGCGCCACCATCAGCGGACAATGCGTCGACGACGCGGGCCAGTTCGGGCCGGCGCCGCCATTCAGCGTCAGGTAGTGTCATCACGACCGCCACCCAGCCGGCAACCGCTGCGCCAGATTGACGATAATCCCCGCCGTCACGCCCCATATGCGCCGCTCGCCCCACATCATGTCATAATAACCGCGCATCCGCCCCTGCCAATGCGCCTGATGGAAACTGAAATTGGCGGGGTTGAACAGATGATTGAACGGCACCTCAAACCACGCTTCGACCTCATTGGGATCGGGATCGAACGGCAGATCGGGGGGGATCACGCCCACCACCGGCGTAATGCGAAACCCGCTGCCGGCATGATAGGGGTCGCCAATTCCCGCGACGGTTACATCTCGCGGGTCAAGCCCGATTTCCTCGCGCGCCTCGCGCAGCGCGGCGGCAATGGCGTCGCTGTCCTCCTCCTCGATCTTGCCGCCCGGAAAGGCCACCTGCCCGGCGTGACTGCGCAGCCATTGTGGTCGCTGCGTCAAGATAACGCCCGGGTCAGGGCGGTCGGTAATGGCAATCAGCACTGCCGCATCGCGCAAACTGTCGCGTTCGATCGGCCGGTCATCGTCATGAATCTCGCCATCAAGCGCAGCAAGCGCTCGCATCAACCGGTCGGCCAAAGTCATGCGGCAATCTCGAACCGCGCACCGTCCGACCAGATGGCGGGCGGGTCCTTTGCGTCAACAATCGCCAGCTCGACCAGCTCATAATAAAGGCTGCGGGTGAGTCGCGCTTCCAATCCGCAACCGATGGTTCCGCGCACGTGCAGCGCTGGGCGCGGCTCACCGTTCTCATCAGCAAATGTCAGCGGATGTTCCGGCCCGGCCTTCACCAGCTCACCAGTGTCGAGCCGAAAGACCAAATTGCGCTCACGCCCCACTCCTTCGTTCAGCATTTCGACGGCGCGGAACGGCAGGTCGATGACGGCAATACACTGCTTCTCATGGGGCGTGACCAGCCAGTAGCTGCCATCTGCTTCGCGCCGCAAAATGCTAGCAAACAGCCGTACCAGCGCAGGCCGTCTAATCTCGCTGCCATCGTGCCACCAGCTACCATCGGCACGGATTTCCATCCGGCTGTCGCCCCGGTCAGGCGGGTCCCAGCGCTCGACCGGCGGGACGCGCTGCTGCGCCAACAAGTCCGCTGCCTCGGCCAACGACAGCGCGCCAAATTGCGCCGGCAAATCGTGTGTTTTGGGCATCATCGCCTCAGACTTAAGGCAAATGTTCCGTGGCGCAAGCTAGCTGCGCGGACCAATAGCACCCGGTGCGTCCGGCACGGCGTGTCCACCCACCGCAGCCGCCAGCAATCGCCGCGCCTCTACCGGCCCCGGCAACCGCCACGCCGCCGTGCGCGCCGCCGAAAAACCAAAGAAGCGACCATAATATTCCGGATCGCCAATCATCATCAGCGCACCATCGGCATGCGTCGGCGCTGCCACCATAACTGCGTCCATCATCGCGCGCCCCAGCCCGCGCGCCTGCACCTCAGGCCGAACCGCGACCGGGCCAACCATAACCAGCGGCGTGACGCGGCCATTGTCGTCCCTATGCGCGACCGGCCAGCATTGCACCGTCCCCACCGCTACACCGTCCACGGCCACGGCAAAGCTCAGCGCCGGTATCGGTGCCATCCCTTCCCGCAGCCGATAGGCCGTTCGGCCACGCCGGTCGGTGCCGAACGCTAAGTCCAAGATCGCCTCAACCTCATCGTCTGCCAGCTGCGCTAGCGGGAATATCTCGACCAATGCCCTGCCTTCCATTATGCGGCGGCGCCTTAACCGTTGCAGCAGAGAGATGAAAGCATCGTGGCCGACCAATTGTGGCTGGAAGTCGAAGGGTTGAAGGTGGACGTCCTGACCGGTGTCTACAGCGAGGAAACACATCTTCCGCAGCCGCTGCGGATCAGCCTGCGCGCGCGGCTCGCCATGGCCGACCATTATGCGCCCACCACGCCGCTCAGCGCGTCCAAAAGCTATATGGACCTCAAATTCGCGGCGACCGATGGATTGCCCAACGATACCCACTTTGTCCTGATTGAAAGCGTCGCCGATCATATTATCGACACCATCTTCATGCAGGATGGTAAGGTTCAGGAGGTCGAGGTCAAAATCATCAAGCTCGCAATCGCCGAGGCCGATGAAGCCATCGGCATAACCATGCGGCGGACGCGCAAGTGAACCCGATACCGCCGCTTGCACTCGTCACCGGCGGCATGCACCGGCTGGGGGCGTCCATCGCCGCGCGGCTGGCAGCGGCAGGCTATGCGCTGGCATTGCACAAGCACCACGCGCGCGATCCGGACCCCGCGCTGGCGGCGGTGCTGGCGCAGCATGGCACTGACTGGCAACGCTTCCGCGCCGATCTGGCTGACGCTGACGAAGTTGCGGGCCTGATCCCGCGCGTCTGCGATCATTTCGGCCGCACCCCCGACCTGCTGGTCAACAACGCCGCGGTGTTCGCTGAGGGCGGGTGGGAAGCGCTGACCGCAGCCGACCTGGCCCGTATGAACGCGGTCAATTTCCATGCCCCCGTGATGCTGACCCAGGCGCTGGTCGCCTCCTCGCCCGCAGGGTCACAGCCCGCCATCGTCAACATCGTCGACCAGCGCGTCGCCAATCCGGTGCCCGACCAGCTCGCCTACAGCCTCAGCAAGGGCGCGCTGTTTCAGGCGACCCGCACGCTCGCCGCTGCCTTCGGTCTACGCGCGCGCGTCAACGCCGTCGCACCAGGGCTGACCATTGTTACCGACGACTACACTCCCGGCCAGGCCGACCGCCTTGCCGCGCGTATGCCGCTGGGACGCTTGCCGACGCCATCGGATGTCGCCGACGCGGTCCTCTATCTGGCCAACGCGCGCAGCACGACCGGCCAAACGCTCTTCATCGACGGCGGTGCATCACTTGCGCCGTTGGGTCGTGATTTCCTGTTTTTGGAACGCGATCCGTCTCATCACTGAGTCCGATGCATCAACCACCGGTACAGCCAGCCAAAGCCGCTGCCGGTCATCACGGCAACAACTGCACCCAAGGTATAAAAAAACATGGAAAGGCCAGCCCTGCCATTGATCTGGTCGAATCCGCCCCCTGCCATGATGATCAAACCGACCGTCACGACATAGGTCAGTCCGGTCAATCCGACCTTGGTCCACCAGCTGTTTGGACGCACCCAGATGACAATAGCGGCAATGCCCGCCGCCAAAACTGGAATATCCATCAATATCATGCGAACGGCCTAACGATAATTGAAACTGATGCTGATCCGCACGTCTTTTCCCGTGTGCGGCATCACCTCGTGCCGCAGCCAGCTTTCCCACAGAAAGACCGTCCCTTCTTCCGGCTCGGCATAGAAAAAGGTCTGCACCTCGGGCGGGGCGTCGTCGCTGCGCAGCGGCGCGGCCATCAGCATCGGCAGGCGCGGGTCTTCCAGCTTCAGCGCGCCTGACCCTGGCGGAACCGCGACGTAGAAGGTGCCCGAAATGATACTGTGCGGGTGAATATGCCCGCTGTGCGTCGCCCCCGGCTTCATCACATTGACCCACAGGCTGTCGAGCTTCGGCGCGCGGTCCAAATCGAAATGCGCCGCCCGCGCAAACAGCTTCACCTCGCGGTCCAACAAACGTTTCAAATCGGCAAAGGCGGGGTCGCGCTGCGGCAAATCATTCAGGCTGGCATAGCTGGTATAGCCGCGATAGCGCTTGGCCTTGCTCCACGCCCGCCCCGCACGATCGTCCTCGGCCAGCATCCGGCAGCTCGCCGCCAGTTCAGCAAGTAGCGCGGCGTCACCGATCTTATTGTCGTAAAAGGGGGTGGCGAACAGTGAACGGACGGGCATAAAGGTTGCATTAGGGGACCGGACGCGTCCGGCCAAGCGGGAGAATGAAATGGCCGACTTCGAACTGATCGCCGACGGCCTGCGCTTTCCCGAAGCCCCTGTTGTCATGCCTGACGGCAGCATTATTATCACGGAAATTGCGGCAGGGCGCGTCACTCGGTGCTGGCCCGGCGGGCGCAAACAAGTAATCGCCACGCCGGGCGGCGGCCCCAATGGTCTCGCGATCGGCCCTGACGGCAAGCTTTATTGCTGCAACAACGGCGGCTTCAACTATGTCGAGGCGAACGGCTATCTTGCCCCGCACGGCATCGCCGACGATTATTCGGGCGGGCGCATCGAACGCATCGACCTCGAAACCGGCACCGTCGAAATTCTATATCAAAGCGGCGACCATGGCGTCACCTTGCGCGGACCCAATGATATCGTTTTCGACGCGCACGGCGGCTTCTGGTTCACCGACCATGGCAAGGTCGACTATGCCAGGCGCTGCCACGACATCGTCGGAATATTCTACGCCAAAGCCGACGGCAGTTTCATCGAGGAAGTCATCTTCCCGTCGAACAATCCCAACGGCATCGGCCTGTCGCCTGATGGTGCCCGCCTCTACGCCGCCGAAACCTACACCTGCCGCCTGATGGCCTTCAACATCGTCGCACCGGGCAAGGTCGATGGCAGCGCCGGTCCCGGCGGCCCGGGCATTCCGCTCTACCGCCCCGCGGGCTATAAATTTTTCGACAGCCTGGCGATGGAAACCAGCGGCAACATCGCCGTAGCGACCATCGGCGAAGCCGGCATTTCGGTCGTCAGTCCCGATGGGACGCTGGTCGAATTTGTCGCGACCGACGATATCTTCACCACCAACATCGCCTTTGGCGGGGCTGACATGTGCGACGCATACATCACCCTGTCGGGCAGCGGGCGGCTCGTTAAAACGCGTTGGGCGCGCCCAGGCCTGACGCTGAATCACTGACTGAAGCGGCGTATTCATGACTCCGCACACCGAATCGCACCGGATCGAGAGCATTGGCTGGCTGCGCGCGGCCGTCTTGGGAGCAAACGACGGCATTGTTTCGACGGCCAGCCTGCTGGTCGGCGTCGCCAGCGCAGGGCAAGACCGCGCTGCTCTGATTGTTACCGGCATCGCGGGCCTCGTCGCGGGTGCCATGTCGATGGCAGCGGGCGAATATGTATCCGTGAGTTCGCAATCGGACGCCGAGGCGGCCGACCGTGACCGTGAAGCCCGCGAGCTGGCGACCCAGCCGGACGTGGAACGCGAGGAATTGATCCAGATTTACATGGCCAGAGGACTCGCCCGTCCGCTGGCAGTAAAAGTCGCAGAAGAACTAACGCGGACCGATCCGCTGAAAGCGCATTTGCGCGATGAATTGGGCTTGGCCGAAACCAGCACGGCGCGGCCCGTGCAGGCCGCTGTGGCATCTGCTGCCGCTTTCGCCGGTGGTGCCGCCCTGCCGCTTGCCGTCGCAGCTATGGCCCCCGCATCTGCTCTCACGCTAGCGCTTACGCTTACGTCTTTGCTGTTTCTTGCGTTGCTAGGTGGACTTGGCGCGGCTGCCGGCGGTGCGCCAGTGCCGCGCGCGGTCATTCGCGTGACATTTTGGGGAGCCTTTGCCATGGCCGTGACTGCTGCCATCGGCTCGTTGTTCGGGACAGGCGTCGTTTGATCGTCCGTTGGTTGATAGGGGAGAGAATATGACCACCGTCGGCTGGATTATCGCGATCGACCGTGACGACATTCGCCGCGCCGAAGTCGCTCCGCTTGCCCTCACTGCACTCGGAAATGGTCAGATCGAGGTTGCGATCACCAGCTATGCGATGACCGCCAACAATATCACCTATGCCGCGTTCGGCAAACCGATAGGGCTATTCGGCAATGACCAGGGCTATTGGGATTTCTTCAGCGAGAGCGGCGGTCCCGGTTACCTCCCCGTCTGGGGATTCGCCACGGTCACCGCCAGCAACGCCGAAGGCATCGCGGTAGGTGACGAATTTTACGGCTACTACCCCATGGCAAGCCACGCCGTGCTGACGCCTGCGAGGGTCGGGCCACATGGCTTTACCGATGTCACCCCGCACCGGACCACCCTGCCACCGATTTGCAATAGCTATGCCCGCTTGACCGCACAGACCGATTACCGGGCCGAGCATCGCGACCTGTGGCCCATTTTCCGCCCGCTCTTCCTGACTGGCTGGCTGATCGCCGACCAGCTTGAGGAGGAGGGCGACTATGGCGCCGCGCAAATCTTGATTGCTAGTGCGTCTAGCAAGACCGCGATCGGCCTCGGCTTTGCACAGGGTCAGCGCAGCGCTCCGCACGCCGCCACGATCGGCCTCACCAGCGCCGCCAACGCAGCATCGCTCGCTGCTCGAGGCATTTATGATGCCGTTATGGCATATGACGATATCGCAGCGCTCGACTCTACCGTCCCCAGCGTGCTGGTGGATATGGCAGGCAATGACGCGGTCACCGCCGCCGTCCACGCCCATTTCGGCGACGCGCTCAAGGCCTCGGTCATCGTCGGCAAGTCGCATTGGGATGCCAGCTCAGGCCAGGCTGCGCTTGCAGGCCCACCACGCCAGGGCTTTTTCGCTCCCGGCCGCAGCCAGAAACGCATTGCCGACTGGGGCGGTGCAGAATTCCAGCGGCGCATTGCCGACGCCTGGCTTGCCTTTATGACCATCGCGCCGACCCTTGCCACCCCTGACCATCGCAGCGGCAGCGCCGCCGCACTTGCTGCCTATCAGGAAATGCTATCGGGCAAGGCGGACCCGGGCAAAGGGATGCTGATCACCCCATGAGCCGCCTCACCCCAAAGTTCACCCACGTGATCTTCGATTTCGGCGGAGTCATCACCTCGTCGCCGTTCGAGGCGTTCAACCGGCTTGAAAGCGAACGCGGCTTGCCGCGCGATTTCGTCCGCAGCGTCAACGCCGCCAATCCGGACAATAATGCTTGGGCACGCTTCGAGCGCGCCGAAATCGACGCCGCGGCTTTCGACAGCCTATTCGCCGAAGAAGCCGCGAGCATGGGCCACTGGCTAGAGGGCAGCGCGGTTATCGCCTGCCTGTCGGGTGACATCCGCCCGGCCATGGTCGCCGCACTCGACACCATCAAGGCTGCGGGGCTGGGGCTCGGCTGCATCACCAACAATGTGCGCGGCGGGCACGGCACCGGTATGGCCGCAAGCGCCGAGAAAGCACGCGCCATCGCCGCTATCCTCTCACGCTTTGACCATGTTATCGAATCAAGCAAAGTCGGCGTCCGCAAGCCCGACCCGCGCATCTATCTTATGATGTGCGAGCTGCTGGGCACGGTCCCCTCGGCATGCGCCTACCTTGACGACCTCGGTATCAACTGCAAGCCGGCTGCCGAACTTGGTATGCACGCCATCAAGGTGACCAGCGGCGATCAGGCGCTGGCCGACCTTGGCGCGGCGCTGACCCTCGATTTTCTCTCCGCCTGATTCGGCAGACCGAATCATTTGCGCTAGCGTGCGCAAGGGACTCGGGGAGGGATATCATGAAACGCAAAGCATCGCTGCTGCTGGCCCTGCTGGCATCGCCGCTCGCAGCTCAGGAAACGTCATCATCAAAATATGGTGCCGGTGACACAAATGGTGCGATGAACAATCTGTCGGCCGAGGCCACGGTAAAGGCGGCGCAGCTCGTTAAGCATGGCAAAGTTTATGCGTTGGGTATCGTCACAGGCCCCGACACACCTGCTTGGCCCGGTCGTTCCACTTCGGTCGCGGTGATGGGCATTGACGACGGCGGCGGAATGCCGATGGGAGCCAACAAGGTCACTGGCCACGACGACGTCATCATGTCTTTCGTCGGGATTGGCACCCAGCTCGACGGTTTTGGCCACATCGGCATCGACCGCGTCCATTACAACGGAGTTCACGCCCGCGATTTCTATCGCCCCGACGGCGTCACCAAATTCGGAACCGAATCGATTTTGCCCACCGCGACGCGCGGTGTCTTGCTGGACATGGCCAAGCAGCTGAAACAAAATCCGCTGCCCCCGGGCACTGCTTTCAACCGCGCCGATATTGACGCAGCGGCAAAAGCGGCAGGCGTCACCATCGGCAAGGGCGATGTGGTGCTGTTCCACACCGGCTGGCTCGCTACCGCCAAAACCGATCCTGCCAGGTTCATCGCCACCCAGCCGGGATTGGGCCGCGAAGGCGCCGAATATCTGGCCTCGCTCGGCGTCGTCATGGTCGGCGCCGACAGCAGCGCTCTGGAAGCCATCCCGTTTGAAGACCCAGCCGTCCCCTTCATCGTCCACCAGACCTTGCTAGTGAAGCACGGCGTTCACATCCTCGAAAATGTCGACACGGCTGCGCTTGCCGCCGACGGCGCAACCGAATTTCTGTTCGTCCTCGGCCAGCCGCGCATTAAGGGTACGGTGCAGGCCATCGTCAATCCGGTGGCGATCCGTTAATGCCCCAGCAGTAGGGGCACCCGCGCTTCGCGCAGCATGAATTTTGTTACCCCACCGAACAAGGTTTGCCGCAGCCGACTATGTCCAAAGGCACCCATCACCAAAAGCCCCGCGCCCAGGCTTTGAGCGATGCGCAAAATGGCCTCTTCAATCGTTTCAACCCCGCGCCGCTCCGACTGGGCAACGGCATGAATGCCGTGGCGCGACAGATAGGACAGCGCCTGATTGTCGGCGAACAAGCCATCCGCCTCATCAATGTGAAGCAAGGTGACTGGCCGGTCATGAAGCAAAGGCACGGCCATACGCAGCGCTGCCGCAGCTTCGGTGCTGCCATTCCAAGCGATAACGGCCGGGCTGTTCGAATTCGGCAAGGGGCCGTCGGCTGGCAACGCCAGTACCGGCAAGCGTACCGCCAGCGCCAGATCACCCGCGAGATTGGGGTAGGGATCGACCTTGCCGGGCCCGGCGCAGTGCCGTTCGACGATGATCAGGTCGCTCAATGCTCCAGCGGCAGCCAGTGCCGCCACCAAATCGCCTTCGGTGGCGAGCACATCCCAAGGCACATCGTCCCGCCCAAGTCGCGCTGCCAGCTGCGCCTGCTGCTTTTCCAATCCGGCACGCGCCTGCGCCAATGCCTCGGCCATTAGATAAGTGCCACCGAACGGATCGGTCGACAGATAGCGATGCGTGGGCAAATTGAGCAATGCCGTCAAATGGGCACCGTGCTGCCGTGCCACGTCGAGTGCGACGTCAACCAGCGGAGACTCAGCAGTTGCGCCTTCGGCATGAACCAATATCGATTTGATCATCGTCACCCTCCATCTCGTTCGAACGATATTGGAACGGCAAGGCGGCAATCACATTGATCAACGTCAAAGACTGCCGGTTGACGCTGCGGCACCGGCTTTCTATCCGGCAGCTGCACTCGCCTTTCTCCCTAGCATATTTGTCCGAGCGGAGCGACCATCGCCATGAAGAAACTCTACCCCGATGCGGCAACCGCGCTGGACGGCCTACTCTTTGACGGCATGCATTTGTGCGCGGGAGGTTTTGGTCTGTGCGGTATTCCCGAGCGGCTGATCGACGCCATCCGCGACAGCGGGGTGAAGGACCTGACCATCGCCAGCAACAATGCCGGCGTCGACGGTGAAGGGCTGGGCAAGCTGCTGCGCACGCGCCAGGTGAAGAAGATGATTTCGTCCTATGTAGGCGAGAATAAGGAATTTGAGCGCCAGTATCTGGCTGGCGAGCTGGAAGTAGAATTCTGCCCGCAGGGCACGCTTGCTGAACGTTGCCGCGCGGGCGGCGCGGGCATCCCCGGCTTCTACACCAAAACCGGCGTCGGGACACAGGTCGCCGAGGGCAAAGAGGTCAAACAATTCAATGGCGAGGATTATATCCTCGAACGCGGCATCTTCGCCGACCTTGCTATTATAAAGGGGTGGAAGGCCGACGAAAGCGGCAACCTGATTTTCCGCAAGACAGCGCGCAATTTCAACCAGCCGATGGCCACCGCTGCCAAAATCTGCGTTGCCGAAGTGGAAGAGGTGGTGCCCGTCGGCAGCATCGACCCCGACGCCGTCCACCTCCCTGGCATTTATGTGAAGCGCATGATTGTCGGTGCGCCCTATGACAAGAAGATTGAGTTCCGCACAGTGCGGACGCGCGAAAGCGCCTGAACCATGCATGGCGGCGCGACCGCGCTGCTTGGCGCCTTGCTGGCTATCCCGTTATCGGGCTGCGTCGCGGCTGCCGTGCCTGTTGTCGCGGGCGCGGCAATCGCCGGGAGCGAGAGCCAACGCTACGACCAGCGCGAAGCTTCAGCTTTCGCACCGGTCGCCAAAGCTGCGCCGCCGCTGCCGCCCGTTTCGGCCACCGGCTCGGCATCGACGTCGCCCGCGTTCAGCCTTTTGATCGACCATGTCCGCCGCCGTGCGAGATTGTGGCGCGAAGGCGCGCCAATCAACTCGCTGGTGCTCGATGATCGGCATACTGTGCTGAACCCTGTCGCTGTAGGCTGCGAGCGGCTGCCACCCGTAGTGATCATCGATCTGGATACGGCCAACTTCGAGCTAGTGAAGTTGCCGGACTTAAGGCTGATGGCCACCGCTGGTTGGCCCGAAGCCCTAGCGGAACTGCGCCGCGCAGAGGTTGGCATCGTCTGGGTCACCGATTATCCTGCCGCCATGCGGGCCGAGGTGACGGCGCTGCTTGCCTCGACGGGATTGGACACCGAAGGGCAGGACCGATTGCTAACAGTTGACGGCGGTGCATCGCGCAAACAGCTACTTCGCCGCGATGTTGCGCGCGACGCTTGCGTGCTGGCGGTCGCCGGTGACAAACGGGGGGATGCTGACGAAGCCTATGACTATCTGCGCAGTGCCGATGCCAGCTTGCCAATTGACAGCAATTGGGGTGAAGGCTGGTTCTTGATGCCCGCGCCGCTGATGTTCAATAGGGCCAAAGACGATGAAGGAAGCCTGCCATGACCACCCATGATGGCCTGACGAAGGGCTGGACCCGCGACGAAATGGCTGCACGCGCCGCGCAGGAGCTGCAGGACGGCTATTATGTCAACCTCGGTATCGGTATCCCGACATTGGTCGCCAATCACATCCCGGCGGGCATGGAAGTCACGCTCCAGTCGGAAAATGGGATGCTTGGCATCGGCCCCTTTCCATACGAAGGCGAAGAGGACCCCGACCTCATCAACGCTGGCAAACAGACGATCAGCGAGCTGCCCAGCAGCGTCTATTTCAGCAGCAGCGACAGCTTCGCGATGATCCGCGGCGGCCATATCGATCTCACCGTGCTCGGCGCGATGGAAGTTGCGGAAAATGGCGACATCGCCAACTGGATGATCCCGGGCAAGATGATCAAAGGCATGGGCGGCGCGATGGATCTGGTTGCCGGGGTCAAAAAGATCATCGTGGTGATGGAGCACACGTCCAAGAACGGCGACCCCAAATTCATCCCCGCCTGCACCCTGCCGCTGACCGGCCGCAATGTGGTGGACATGATCATCACCGATCTCGCCGTGTTCAAGCGCGACAATCATGCCAGCCCGTTTAAGCTGATCGAGCTTGCACCGGGAGTAACGGCCGACGAAGTCGCGGCCAAGACCAGCGCGCATTACGAAACCGCACTTTAGAGCCGATGCAGCGGCGCTGGATCATTGCCCTGCTGCTAGTCGGCACAGGGCTTGCGGCATGGCAGGCCGCAGCTGACCGCCAGCCGCTCGCCGCCGTTTCGCTCGCCTCGCCTGCGCCCTATGACATCCCCGATGTCCCCGCGGAATGGCGCGGACGCATCGATTATCGCGCGCTCGACCGCGATCTTGCTGCGTTGTCGCTGCGCCCCGAAATGGCGGGGCTGGCGGTGGCGGTGGTCGAAAATGGCCGCCTCAGCTTCGTGGGCACCTATGGCACCGCCGACAAATCAACCGGCGCCCCGGTCACCCCCGAAACATTGTTCCGCTGGGCCTCCGTCAGCAAGACCGCAACGGGGATGCTGGCGGCCCGGCTCGCAGCAGAGGGCAGCATCGACCTCAACCGCCCTGTCGCCAACTGGCGCACCTCGCTGCGCCTACCCGGCGGGGCCGAGACGCAGCTGACACTGGCACAAGTCTTAAGCCAGCAAACCGGCCTCACCGAACATGCTTATGACGAAAAGCTGGAGGAAGGACAGAACCCCGCGCTGCTCCGCGCCAGCCTCGCCAGCGCGCCGCTGCAGTGCCCGCCAGGCACTTGTTACACCTACCAGAATGTTGCCTTCGACACTGCCAGCGAGGTCCTCGCCCAGGCCGCAGGCACCGGTTTTGATGAAGCCATGACGGCACGCTTGTTCCGCCCGCTCGGGATGACCAGCGCGGGCATGGGCATGGCGCGGCTCACCAGCGCGCGCGACTGGGCGCGCCCGCACAATGGGAGTGCAGTGGTACCCATGCGCGAGGCCTATTGGCGCGTCCCTGCCGCCGCAGGCATCGACAGCAATATTGTCGATTTCGCGACCTGGATGCGCGCATCCATGGGCCTGCGCGCCGATTTACTCCCCGCACCCATTTTGCAAACCGCGTTGCAGCCGCGCGTCGCCACCGCGCGCCCCTATGGCGGTGCGCTGCGGCAGGCACTGTCCGACGCCCATTATGGCCTTGGCTGGCGGACCTTCGCCTATAACGGGCGCACGCTGGCGGGCCACTCGGGCGCAGTCGCAGGATACCGCGCGACGATGATCTTCGACCCCGCCACGCGCACCGGCGCGGTCGCCATGTGGAACAGCAATTGGGGTGTACCCTTCCGTATCCCCTTCGCAGTGCTTGACCGCTATCATCAAGTGCCGGAAAGTCGCTGGCTCGACCTCAGCGACCTGCCTGCGCCGGGCAGCGTGCGGCCCCCGCTTTAGTGCGTCAGGGCACTGCCGCCAGCCGCGCTTCCAGCGATTCGATCAAAATCGTCTGGTAATAGTCACCGCGCGACATCGGCTTGGCTTGTTCCAGAAATGCGCGCATCTCGGCCTTGTCCTGTTTCACCGGACAGCCCTTGAACGCGCCCTGCAGCGACCAGTGCGGAAAACCGACCAGTCCCGCGTGCCGCCCTTTCAGCGCCGAGCGGCGGATTAACTCGCCTGCCTTGCACGCGTCCTTCGGCGCATCGTTGAGGCCGAGCAGATGGATGTAACCGACCACGAACAGTGCCTGCGGATAATCGACCGCGACCGCCGCTTCGCGATAGGGCGCGGCTTCTTTTCCCCGCCCGGCATATCCCAGCGCGCGCGCAAGCTGGTAATTCAGCCGACCATTGGCGGGGTCCGCGGCGATGGCCGCCTGACACGCGGGGATTGCGGCGGCGGTGTCGACCTTGCTTTCGGGCACGCCGGCGGTCACCCGGTCGGGATCGCTCGGGTGCGCCGCCAACCGGTCGCACTCGGTCACGACGACGGGCGCGGATTGCAACAACAGCGCGGCGGCGAGAGTCAGCATGGCGTTTCCTTAGCAGTACGGCGGCTTGACGCGCGGCCAAGCGGCTCTAAGCGATTGCTATGGCTTACACCCTCATCACCGCCAATCGCAACTATTCGAGCTGGTCGCTGCGCCCCTGGCTGCTGATGGCGGCCCTCGATATTGACTTCGATGATCGTATCGAACCCTTCACCAAACCGAATAATTATGAAGAATTCCGCGCCTTCTCGCCGACCGGACAGGTGCCCGTGCTGATCGACGCTGCCCCTGCCGACGGGCCGCGCACCATCTGGGACTCGCTTGCCATCACGCTGTACCTCGCCGACCGGCACGAAGGCGTGTGGCCCACCCACCCTGCGGCGCGCGGCTGGGCACAGAGCGCGGCGTGCGAAATGCACGGTGGCTTTGCCCCACTGCGTAACGACTGCACGATGAACGTCGGCGTGCGCGTGACGCCCAAGCCGATGTCGGACGCGCTCAAGGCCAATGTGGCGCGCATCGCCGAGCTTTGGGGCGAAGGACTGGACCGCTTCGGCGGACCATGGCTCGCAGGCGAAGCCTTCACCGCAGCCGACGCCTTTTTTGCTCCCGTCGCCTTCCGCGTCCGCACCTATGGGCTCGTTGTCGGCGCGGCTGGTCAACGCTGGGTGGAAACCATCCTCGACCACCCTGCCATGCGTGAATGGGAACGTCAGGCGCTCGCCGAAAGCTGGCGCGAAACGGCGCACGAAGAGGAATTGCGCGCCTGCGGCAGCATCACGGCGGACTACCGGAATGGCTAGCGCGCCCTTGACGCAGGAAAGCGCCATCGCCGCGATGCGCGCCGCTGCCGCCGCGTTGCAGGCGGGAGATGGCGCTGGCGCGCGCAAGCATCTCGCCCCGGTGCTCGCTGCCGGGATCGATCACCCCCAATTGTGGTTGCTGCTCGGCAGCGCATGCCGTCTCACCGGCGACCATGCCGCGCTGGAGCATGCAGCCGATGCATTGTTGCTCGGCGACCCGCAGCAGCCGCGTGCGCTGGCATGGAAAGGCGAAGCGCTGCTCGCTGCCAGCGACCGGCGCGGCGCAGCGGCTTTCTTTCGGGCGGCGGCCAAAGCTATCGCCGCCGTCGCGTCGCCACCGCTCACCCTGTCGCAGCTCGGCAAAGAAGTGTCCATGCAGCTCGCGGCGCTCGACGCCGAATTTACCGCGGCCCTCGACGCAGGACTGGCGCAGCGCGGTATCGATCTCGCCGCGACCTCGCCTAGCTTCGCGAGGTCGCTCGCGATAATGCGCGGCAAGGCGCAAGTGGAACTAAATCTGCAGCGCCCGGCCAGCTATTTCTACCCTGATCTACCGCAACGTCGCTTTTATGAGCGCGATGAATTTGCCTGGACTAAAACGGTCGAGGGGGCGACCCCGGCCATTCGCGCAGAACTGGCGGCAGCGCTCGCCGACCCCGGCCTGTTCCAGCCCTATTTGACCCACCAAACGCAGCGCCCGACCAAACGCAACGCGCTCGACGATGACCCGGCATGGTCGGCTTTGCACCTCATCGATAACGGGCGCATCCGGCCGGCCCTTGCGGACCGTTTTCCCGCGACGCTCGCCGCGATGGATCAAGTGCCGCTTTGCAGGATTTCGGTCCGGTCGCCGACGGTGATGTTCTCGCTGTTGCAACCAGGCGCGCACATCGACCCGCATCACGGCGAAATCAATGCCAGGCTGATCTGTCATTTGCCGCTCATCGTGCCCGGGGCAGGCGCGCTCGAAGTCGGCGGCGAGGCCCGGCAGTGGGAGGAAGGCAAATTGCTCATCTTCGACGACAGTATCGAACACGCCGCCTGGAATCACGCCGATGCAGACCGTGTCGTCCTCATCTTCGACGTCTGGCGCCCCGAAATTGGTGAAACTGACCAGCGTGCCATTGCCGCGCTGTTCGAAACAGTCGACAGCTATGCTTAGCTAAAGGCGCAGATTGCTGCCGAACTGGTGGTCACGCCCAGAATCTCAGGATCCTTCAGCGCACGCACCTTGCGGAAAAACTGCTCGGGCGTCAGCTCGTGCAGCGGCTTGTCTCCCAGGCTGCCAAGCGCCGAAAGTCGCCGCAATTGCACCAGCGACAGCCGGTCGACCATGCGTTCAGCCATGCAGGTCGCCAGCGGCCTGGACAGCCCCGCCTCGACCAGCCCGTTGCGCAGCCGCGTTTCGGGAGTGGCACATCCCGCGAGCAGTGCACCCGTCACCGCCGCCAACACCAAAGTCCGCATACTCACCTCCCATGTCCCTCGGCCACTGCGCGCGACACTGCTTGCATCAACTGCATCCGCGCGGGGATCGACGCCGTTGTGTCGGCGAGCAATACAACGATAGCATAACGCGTTCCGTCGGGTGCGGTGGCGATCCCGATATCATTATAGCCTGCGGTGATTGGCGGCAAATTTTGTCCTGTGCCGGTCTTGTTGCCCCAACGCCAGCCCGGCGGCAATCCGGCACGCAACCGGTTGGGGCCGGTGCGCGTGCGCTCGAGCAGGTCCAACGCATATTTGGTTGATTCGGCCGACAACAGCTCACCGCGCGCCAACCGTGTCAGCGCCCGTGCTGCCGCGCCAGGGCTCATCCCGTCGATTGGGTCGGCGAGGTAACGATCCATCGCCGCCTTACGCACCTCGGGCGGTAATTTGGCGCGCGCCGCTTCGAACCCCCGGTTCAACGACATCGATTGCTCCCACGTCAGGCCCGCGATCTGTGCCTGTAACAACCGCTCGCCAGGGCCAAAACGAATCGCGCCGAGCTTTTTGCGCGCGACAAAATCGCGCACCTTTTGCGGCCCGCCGATGTGCCGCTGCAGGCTGTCATTGGCAGTATTGTCGCTGCGATTGACCGCTTGCTCGAGTAGTTCAGCAACGGTGGGGCTGATACTGCCCTCTGCCAGCACGCGTGCCGCGATGGGCTGGCTGAACAGCGTCAGGTCATCGCGAGTTATGCGTACCCGGTCGGTCAGCTTTGCTTCGCCACGGTCAATGGCGTCAAGCACGGTAAGCGCCACCCACAGCTTCGACACACTCTGTTGTGGGAAAAGGTCATTTTCGCGCCACGCCAGCTGCCAGTCGCCGTCGATGCGCGCCACCGCAATGCCGGTCTTGCCAGGAAAGGCCTTCCACAGCTGGAAGATGGTATCGTTCAGCCCCGGCGGGGGCCGCGCAAATCCGGGGTCGAGCGACGCGGGCAGCGGCATCGGCGCGCGGCCTTCGCGCGGCAATGGCGCAGGCGCGGGTGTTGGCCGTGTCGCTGTGGGCGTCGTGCGCGTCGGCGGTGGGACGGAGGCCGGCACCACCGTCCCGGCGCAAGCCGACACGGCGAGCGCCGCCATCAGGATCAGCGAACGCGGCGGTCGGTACAAATCAAGCATGCATCTGCTTTAGCCCACCAACGCTGGCCTGCTACTGAACGATTGCCGCTTTGCGACGAACGATTCTCTGGCCGCGACCAACGGTGCAACCATTTAGCGTCCGACCTATCGGCGCAGCGCCACAACCATGCCGGCAAGCGCCACCAACCCGCCTACGACCGATAAGGGTGCCCACATATATCCCTCGATAACGGTCGAGAATCCCATGGCGATGATGGGGATCAGCACGCTCGACCATGCCGCCGGTCCTGGGCCGACCGCGCGGATAATCCCGAAATAGAGAGGAAAGGTAATCGCGCTGCCCACCACACCCAGCCACAACAATCCGGCCAGATATTCGGGGCGGCTGTCCCATACCGGTGGGCCGACGGTGGCGTAGGCAAAGCCCGCATCGGCCAGCGCGCCAAACAGCATCGCCCAGGCAACCATCACGAACATCGATTGGGCCTTGGCCAGCTGGCTTCCCTGCATCACATTGGACGCCGAAGCGCTCATCACCCCGGCCAGCGTCAACATTGTTCCGGCAATGACGGCTGCGGCTCCGCGATTGGCGGCGTCCACCTCGTGTGCAATCATCATGGCGATACCGACAATCGCGATGCCGCCGCCCACCAGAAAACGTCGCTCGATCGGCGTGCCAAGAAACAGGCGGCCCATCAGCGTGTTGGGTACGATGAGCAGAGCAAACAGAACCGCCACCAGCCCTGAGGTGATGAACGCTTCGGCGCGGTAGACAAAATTGAAATTGAAGCCGAACTGCGCCAACCCCAGCAACGCGGCAAATCCCCACACACGCCCGCGAAGCAGCAATGGCTCGCGGCGGATTGCTACGATCAGGAACATCGCAGCGGCAGCAATGGCGAAGCGATAGGTGACCGACCAGCTCGGCGGCACGCTGCCCAGCTGGTCGCGGATAACGATCCAGGTCGATCCCCAGATCAACGTCACCAGTACGAATGGGATCAGCACGCGCGGCGTGAGCAGGGTTGGAGCGGATATGGTCACAGCGCCGTAATTGCCGCCGCAAGCCGTTCCAGATCGGCAACGTCCTGATCCCAGCTGACCACCAGCCGCGCCTGCCCCTCGCCCCAATCGTAAAAATCAAAACCCGCGCCGCGCAGTCGCGACGCTTCGTCTGCCGTCAGCCGCACAAACAGCTCATTCGCCTCTACCGGGTGGAGCAAACGCTGGCCGCACGCCGCCGCCACTGCCGCAGCCCCGGCATTGGCTGCGCGCGCGTTGGTCAGCCACAAATCATCTTTCAGCATCGCCAATATCTGCGCCGCAACGAAACGCCCCTTGCTGAGCAAATGGCCGCCGCGCTTTTTCAGTTCGCGCACGCCAGCACCGCCGCTGCCGCCGAAAAATACCAGCGCCTCAGCCATCATCGCGCCATTTTTGGTAAAACCAAATGACAGCGCATCAACACCGGCACGCCAGGTCACATCGGCAGGCGCGCAGCCGACATGGTCGATGGCGTTGGCAAAGCGCGCACCATCCATGTGCAACTTCAATCCGCGTGCCTTAGCGATCGCCGCGACCTCGGCAACCTCCTCGGGTCGCCAGCTTAAGCCATATTCGGATGCGTTGGTGATACTGACCGCCGCTGGCTGGACCTGATGCACATCGTTCCGGATCGACGAGAGCCGCGCCTCCAGCGCCGCCGGCGCCATCTTCGCGCCAGCTCCTGCCACCAAAATCAGCTTGGCACCGCCACTGTAAAAGCCCGGCGCGCCGCATTCATCGACCTCGATATGCGCCTCGTCGTGACAGACAATTGCCTGCCATGGCCTCACAAAATGGGCGAGCGCGATGCTGTTGGCGGCGGTGCCGGTCGCCACCCACACCACCTCGCACGCGGTTTCAAACAGGTCGGAAAACGCAGCGTCCAGTGCTTGCGACAGTCCATCGCCATCATAGGCCGTATCGACCTGGTTGGCACGCGCCAGCGCCTCCATCACCTTCGGGTGAACGGTGGCGGCATTGTCGGAAAAGAGTCGGGTCGTCGAAGGCATGCCGAGGGCCGATGCCCGCAACTGGTCAAACGCGCAAGCACGCGTTTCCGATTAGAGTTAGAGGCCGAGTGCCAGCCGGATTTCGCGCCACCCGACAAGCTTGAAATTCTGCGCGGCAGGAGCATTTTCGCCGTCCTGCGCCACGAACAGCCCCTCGGGATAATCCGCGCCGAAATCACCGAGCATTAACTCGATGCCATCGGTTTCTTCCGTCGCACCATATTTGCCCGCCGCGATCCGGAAACGCCCCAGCATTGGCAAAGCCGCTGCCGAATCAGCCGGCACTCCAAACACGACATAGGAATTGTCACCCTGGCTCGATGCGATCAGCAGCGAGCGCCCGCCGACCTCGACCAGCGCCAGCCCCTCGACGTCGGCGACCAATTGCTTGCCATCGGCGGGCACCACCAAAGTACCGGTTGTCGGCGCCCCCGCGTCAGCGGCGAACCGCCAGATACCAACATCCTCTTCGCCCACGAACAGGCTGCGGCTAGCAGGGTCGACGACACAGCCCTCGATCTGCGTATTCACCTTCATCGTGCGGACTATTGTAGCGGCAGGCGCGCCATTCGACAGGTCAATGGCAATCTGCCGGATGGAACCGTCCTTAATCGCGGCAAAGACCATCAACTTGTTGGAAGCACTCTTCATATAGTCGATGCAGACACCATAAGCCTCGCCCGGCCCACTCGATACCTTACCCAGCGGCGTCAGTGTCGTGGCCTTGGGATCCAGTCCAAACAGGGCGAGCCGTGAATTGCGCGGATCATTGCGGTCGCTTGCAATCACGAAAATTCCGGCGGAAGTTTCGATCAGATCAACATTGTTGACCAGCCCCGCGTTGGCAAAAAACCGCGATTTCCCGTCCAGCGTGTAGACATGCAGCCCCGCCTTCTTGTCGGTTCCGACAATCAGGCTGGCAGCGGGATTGGCGGTGTTGTGCCAAATTGCCGGATCGTCGGCGGCATCAGCCGCGGCAGTGCCCACCGGATCGGTCTCGGCAGCCGCTGTCACATTGACGGCGGGCAGCGCATTGGCAATCCGCACCTCGACCGGCACTTCGCGCGGCGCGCACGCCGCAATCAGCAATGTTGAGCCTAGCAGCACTGGAAAAAGCGATTTGTTCATAAGGAACCCCTTTGGTGGTCGCTGTGCCAGCGCCGCGCGTGCGCCGCAAATGTCATTTTTTTGTCCTTCAACAGTCACCTTCTAGACGCCATTGCATCATCTTGCTGTCGCCCGGCCCGCATAGCGGCGCACACAATTCTCTGGAAATGTCCGGAGTCGCTAAGGGGCACACTCACATGAAAACTCGCATCGCGCGCCGGCTGATGCTCGGCACCTCTGTTGCCATTTTGCTTCCCGCTGCTGCCATGGCGCAAGACGCGCCCGTCGCCGAGCCGCAGGATGAAGACATCCAGTCGGCCCGTGAAATCGTGGTCACTGGCTCGATCGGCTATCGCTACCGCGAGGATGACGCCGCCGAACCTATCCTTGTCTATGACACCGACTATTTCCAGCGTTTCGAGCCCCTGACCGCCGGCGACGCGCTGAAGCGTGTGCCGTCGGTAACGTTTCTAGCTGACGTCATCGAAAGCGATGGCGCGCGGCTGCGCGGCCTGCCGCCCGGTTATACCCAGATCCTCATCAACGGCGAAAAGGTACCTGGCGCTAACGCGGACCGCAGCTTTTTTCTGGACCGCATCCCGGCCGAATTGATCGAGCGCGTCGAAATCGTTCGCTCTTCTTCAGCTCGCCGCACTGGTGACGCCGTGGCCGGCACGCTCAACATCAAGCTGCGCGATGGCTATCAGATCGACGGCGGTTATCTGCGCGCCGGCGGCCTCTATTTCGATGACAAGGAAGTCGAACCCAGCCTCGGCGGTGTGTTCGGAGCGCAAGTTGGTCCCGGCCGTCTGCTTCTGGGCCTCAACTTCCAGGGTCGCCACAACCCCAAGAAGAAATTCTCTCTGCGCTATGGCGATTCGCCCGAAAACAACCCCAACTTTGCAACCGACGACTTCGACAATCGCGAAGACCAAAGCGACGTGCGCGATGGCAAGGATTATTCGGCGAACTTCAGCTATGAAATCAAGGGCGACACCACCGACCTGACGCTCAGCGCCTTTTACGTCCACACCGACCGCACCGAAGACGAACGCAGCTTTGAATATGATGATCCCATCGCAATCAATGGCTCGGTGCGCAATCCGGTAGACCCGGGCAATCTGCTGACCGACAACGCCAACGTTAACCGCATCAAGCAGGACAGCTACAGCATCCTTGGCAAGCTGTCGCACGAATGGTCGCTGGGCAAAACCTCGCTCAAAGCTGCCTTCGCAAGCTTCGACGATGAGCAGAATGAGACCGAATATGAGATTGATTTCGACCGGACAACGCCGCGCTTCACCGGCGACGTTGTCCGTGCGGACCTGACCGATACCGAGCTCAGCGCAGGCATCGATCATGAGTTCCCGATTGGTGACGATATCAAATTTGTCGTGGGCGGTTTCTATCAAGACAAGGACCGTGACACCTTCATCGGCGAGGACCGCAACCGTTTCAACCTCACGACGTCGGTCCATAACTGGAACCAGTTCGTTGGCAATCCGACCGATTTCGCAACGACACCTGATCCACTTGTCGCCAATCCCGGCAGCGACAACCGCATCGAGGAAGAGCGCATCGACGGCTTCGCGCTGATCGAAGGCGAAACCGGCGCGCTGCGCTGGGAAATTGGTGTGCGCTATGAAACAACCAGCGTCACGATTGATGACTTCACCGTCGCCGCGGCGGACCAGCGCCAGACCAACGATTATGAGGAGTGGCTGCCGTCGGCGTCACTGAAACTCAACGTTGGCAGCAACGGACGCATTACGGCCTCTGTCGCGCGAACGTTGCGCCGCCCCGAGCTCAACTTCATCTCGCCCGCCGTGCTCGAGGCGGAGCTGGGCGACAACGACCTGCTCGGCAACCCCCAGCTGGAACCCGAAACCGCATGGGGCGGCGACATCGGCTATGAACACCGCATCGGTTCGGGCATTGTTGGTGTCAATGTCTTTTACCGCGACGTCAGCAACCTGATCGAGCTCACCAATACCTTAGTCGAAGGCTCCGAAGGCCCCGGCACCTTTGTGCTCCAGCCACAGAATGTCGGCGACGGAAAAGTCTATGGCATCGAATTCGACGTTTCTACTGACCTTGGCTTCATCGGCCTGCCCGACACCGGCATCTTTGGCAATTTCAGCTATCTCGACAGCGAGATCACCGACGGGTTCGGCGACCGCCGCTTCAACGGCCAGTCAAAATATGTCTATAATGTCGGCTTCATCCAGGACGTGAAGAGCTGGGATGCGGCGTTTGGCGCGACCTATCGCAAGCAAGGCCGCGCGTTCGATCGGATCGTGGGCGAAGAAATCTTCACCAGCTATGGTGCGGACCTCGAAATCTTCGTCGAAAAGCGGATTGGCGACAATTTCACCATCCGCGCGGTCGGCTCGAACTTGCTCGACGGGGCAAAGGACGAGATCTTCAACAAATTCAACACAATCGATGATCAGGTCAATCGCGACTTCGACGAATATGAACTGGAATCGGAAACCGCCGGTCCGGTGTTCCAGATTGTCGCGCGTTTCGCCTTCTGATGCATCCCTTCCGCCGCTTCGCCAAAGTCAGGCTTTGGCGAAGCGGATAGGCAGGCGTTTGAGCCCGCCGACAAACACCGATTCCACGCGCGCTGGTTTGCCCGCTAGTTCGATGGAGGACAGGCGCGGCAGCAATTCTTCCATCAGGATCCGCATCTCCATCCGCGCCAGGTGCTGACCCAGGCAGACATGTGCCCCATGCCCAAAACTGATCTGCGGATTGGGGTTGCGATAGGGATTAAAGGCAAAAGGATCGGTGAACACCGCTTCGTCGCGGTTCGCCGACACATAATTCAGCATTAGCCAATCGCCCGCGCGAATGGTCTGACCGCCAATCTCCACATCCTCGCGCGCGCTGCGCATGAAATGCTGCACTGGCACCGACCAGCGTATCGCTTCTTCGATCAGTCCGGCCTTGTCGGCCTCGGCGGCGCGCACCTGTCCGAACAGGGCGGGCGACTTGGCGAGTTCCATCATCGCTCCTGCCGTCGACGCGCTGGTCGTGTCGTGCCCGGCGGTCGCGATGATCATATAATAGCCCGACAGCTCGCGGTCGGGGATTCGCGCGCCGTTCACCTCGGCATTGGCGAGCACCGTGGCAATATCATCGCGCGGGTTGGTGCGGCGGTCGGCGGTTAGGGCACCGAAATACTGCTCGAAATCGGCGATGACATAGTTCAGCATCGCAATCGCTTGTTCGGCCGAGGTAATGGCCTCGCGGCTGCGGTTAAGCTCGGGGTCGGTCGGCCCGAACAATTGCTGCGTCAGCATCAACATGCGCGGCTCATCCTCGCGCGGGACGCCCAAAATATTCATAATCACGCGCAGCGGATATTCGGCCGCGACATCGCGGGCAAAATCACAAGCCCCGTCAAATGACAGCATCTGGTCTACGGTCTCGCGCGCAATTTCGCGGATGCGCGCTTCCACGTCGCGCAAATTTTTCGGCATAAACCAGCTCTGCGTCAGCAGGCGGTATTTCATATGGTCAGGGGCATCCATCTGCACCAACGAGCGGATCAGATGACCGTCATTGCCGGGTGTCGCCGCGCGCGCCAGCGCCTCTCCCGCACGGTCGGTGAGCACGGTCGGGCGCTCACCGCTGGCAAAGCGCGCCGGATCACGGCTGATCGCCATGATGTCGGCGTGGCGCGTGACCAGCCAGAAGGGGTCGTGATCCGGGTTGTCGGCCACGGCGAGTGGCGCATGGTCGCGCGCCCATGCTAGCTTGGCATGCAGATCGTCCCATTGCCCATAGGCAGCGGGGTTGATAACGGCCTGCGCAATTTCCGCAGGCAGCGTTGGCGGTGCCATCCCAAGCTCCTCCCCGATGGGTGCCTATTTGAACAGGCTTCCCAACAATCCACGCAGTAACTGGCCACCCGCCCGCCCGGCGATTTGGCGGCCGATGCTGGTGGCGGCAGAACGCGCCGCCGATTTGGCCATTTGTTCGGCGAGACCCGGCCTTTCTGCTTCGCGCCGTGCGGCTGCCTCCGCCCGCAGCCGTTCCTTTTCTTCAGCCGTCTTGCGTTTGGCTTCTTCTTTGGCGGCGATAGCGGCCTGCTTGTCGGCCTCGGCCTGCGCTTTCGCCTCCGCGGCGGCGGCCACGGCTTGCTCGCGCTTGGCCGCAATCAACTCTTCCGCACTTTCGCGATCCACGGGCTCGTCATACTTGCCCGCCAGCGGCGAGATCGACTGGATGATCGCGCGTTCCTTAGCCTCGAGCGGCGCCACGCGTGAACCCGGCGCGCGGATCAACGTCCGCTCGACCGGCGATGGCGCGCCGTCGGCCATGAGCACTGACACCAACGCTTCACCGACGCGCAGCTCGGTAATCTCGCGCGCGACATCAACCTTGGGGTTGGGGCGGAAGGTATCAGCCGCGGCCTTCACCGCCTTCTGGTCGCGCGGGGTGAAGGCGCGCAGCGCGTGCTGCACCCGGTTGCCGAGCTGCCCCGCGACAGCCTCGGGAATATCAATCGGGTTTTGCGTGACGAAATAAACGCCCACACCCTTCGACCGGATCAGCCGCACCACCTGCTCGATCTTGTCCTGCAGCGCCGCCGGCGCGTCGTCGAACAGCAGATGCGCCTCGTCAAAGAAGAAAACGAGCTTGGGTTTGTCGGGATCACCCACCTCGGGCAACGTCTCGAACATTTCGGCGAGCAGCCAGAGGAGGAAGGTCGCATAGAGTTTCGGGCTCGCCATTAGCTTGTCGGCGGCGAGGATGTTGATGTAACCGCGCCCTTTTTCGTCCGTCCGGATCATGTCCATGATGTCGAGCGCGGGTTCGCCGAAAAAATGATCGCCGCCCTGGCTTTCGAGGGTCAGCAATTGGCGCTGGATGGTGCCGACCGTCGCCTTTGATACATTGCCATATTTGGTTGTCAGCTCATCGGCGCTTTCGGCGCACCAGCTTAGCATCGCCTGCAAATCGCCCATGTCGAGCAGCAGCATTCCCTGTTCGTCAGCAACGCGGAAGGCAATGGCGAGGACGCCTTCCTGCACCTCGTTGAGGCCCATCAGCCGCGCCAGCAGCAGCGGCCCCATTTCCGAAATCGTGGTGCGGATGGGGTGGCCTTGCTGCCCGAGCAAGTCCCAGAAAATCACGGGATTATCGGCATAGGTCCAATCGCTCTGGCCGATTTCGGCGGCGCGTTTGGCGAAGATTTCATGGAGCTTGCCCATCGGGCTGCCGGCCATGGCGAGCCCGGACAAGTCACCCTTTACGTCCGCCACAAACACCGGCACGCCAACCGCCGAAAAACTCTCGGCCAGCCCTTGCAGCGTCACCGTCTTGCCCGTTCCGGTCGCGCCCGCGATCAATCCGTGGCGATTGGCGCGCTTCAGCACCAGCGCCTGGCGCGGACCATCAGGCGCGCCGCCGCCGCCAAGCCCGATGTACAATTCGGTCACGTCGCTCAACAAACTTCCCCCCACCTCTGGTCGCTACACAGACCCTATCGGGCGGGGGGAGAATATCAAGCTGTCGCAGGAACCTGTCCTTCCCTTTGCGGAGCGAGACCCAAGGAAAACTCCGCAACTTCACACACTAATGCAGGTTTCTCCAACAGCGCCTCAACCCATTATGAAGGCGTTCAATTTATTGCCGTCCGGATCGCGGAAATAAGCCGCGTAAAAGCCGCCATCACCGCGCGGGCCGGGCGCGCCTTCGTCGGTCCCGCCGTTGGCCAGCGCTAGGTCGTAAATGCGCTGAACCTGATCCTTGTCCTTCGCCTCGAACGCCGCCATCACGCCATTGCCCACCGTGGCGGGCTTGCCATCAAAGGGTTTGGTCAGACCAATGCCGCAACCGCCACCGGGAGTTCCCCAGGCGATGAAACCGTCAAATTCCATCATGCGCCCAACACCCAGTTCGCCGCACACCGCGTCATAAAAGACTGCCGCACGCGCGAGGTCGTTGGTTCCAAGGGTTACATAGCCGATCATTGTCCTGCTCCTGATTCCGAATCGCTGAGGATAGAACGTATCAGGAACAGATAATCATGCAAGACTGTCATTGCGAGCGCAGCGAAGCAATCCAGAGAGGCGCAGAACCGCCCCGGATTGCTTCGTCGCGATGCCCCTCGCAAAGACTTAGTGCTGTTACTTCTGCAACCGCACCGGCAGGAAGGTCGACGGGCCGCCGCGGCGCAGCACTTCAAGCAGCAGCGCTTCGCGATTGGCGGCCTTCGCATCGGTGATGGCCTTGGCCAGCGCCTCGACCGTCGTCACCTGCGTGCGGTTGGCGGTCAGGATGATGTCGCAGCGACGCACCCCGCGCCGCGCGATGTCGCTGGTGCCGGACACCGCGCCGACCACCAGGCCCTTGGTGCTTGTATCGACACCGCAGGCCCGCGCAATTTCCGGCGTCAGCGGCTGAACGGCGACGCCGAGCGCATTTTGCACCGACTGGTTGGCGCCAGCGCCGGGGTTGGCAGGCATTTCCTCCTGCGCCTCGGAATCGAAATTGCCGCTCTGCGCCAGCTGCTCCTCGGGCGGGCGCGTGCCAACAACGGCGTTGAGGGTGATTGTCTTGCCATCGCGGATCACTTCCAGCGGAATGCGGGTGCCCGGCTTGGTGTTGGCAACGATGAACGATAGCGTCTGGTCGGGGCGTATTTCGCGGCCATTGACCTTGGTCACCACGTCACCGCGGCGTAGCCCCGCCTTGTCGCCGCCTTCGCCCGGCTCGACGCGCTGGACAAATTCACCGCGGTCCTTGGCAATGCCGAGTGCCGCAGCCAGATCTTCATCGACGGGCGCGATGCCAATGCCCAGATAGCCCCGCTCTGGCCGCGCGCCGCTGCGCAGCGCCTCGATGACCGGAATGGCGGCGTCTGCGGGAATGGCGAAATTGACGCCGATGTTCGCGCCGACCGGCGAAATCAGCATATTGTTCACGCCCACGACATTGCCATTTAAGTCAAACAAGGGTCCACCGCTGTTGCCCCGATTGATGGCGGTGTCGGTCTGAATATAGCGGTCATAGGCGCCGCCCTGGCCGATGTTGCGCTGCACCGCCGAAATAATGCCGGCCGTCACCGTCGAGCCAAGGCCGAGCGGATTGCCGATGGCCACCACCCAATCGCCCACGCGCGGGGCCGCCCCTTCGGCAAAACGCACGAAGGGCAGATTGTTCGCTTCGATTTTGAGCAGCGCCAGATCCGACGCGGCGTCACGCCCGACGATGCGCGCGGTGAATTCACGCCGGTCGGTCATGATGACGGTGACGGTATCGACCGCTTCGCCGCGCGGTCCGCCCGACACCACATGATTGTTGGTGACGATATAGCCGTCAGCCGAAATCAGAAAACCGCTGCCGCCGCCCTGCTGCTGCTGGGTGACGGGTTCGCGCGTTCCGGCGAGCGGGTTGATCCGTTCGCCCAGCGTCACTTCCTGCCGGGTAGAGATGTTGACCACGGCGGGCTGGAGCTGTTCGACCAGATCAGCAAAGCTGGCCGGCGCGCCCGAGCGCGGAACGACGCGCTCCATCTGCGATTTTTCATTCTGCGCAACCTGCGCGCCCAGCGGAGCCGTGGTCACGGCAATCGCCGTGCCGCCAAGCAGCAATGCGGTGGTGATTCCATACACGTAGCGCACGTTCATCTTCCTCTCTGATGCCAGAATTGCTGGCGAAATACCGTCGCTAGGTGCGAAGCCGCGCCTGAACGGCAATTGAATGGCCCCGCCGCCGGTCCGCCCCTGTCGTCCGTTCGTCGAACGCGCCAGAGCGCCCGTCAGTTGCCCTGGAAACGGCGCAGATATTCATTGTCGGGCGACAAAATCATATTGGTTGCCCCCTGACTGTCCTTGCCGCGGAAGGTTTGGCGATAGCTTTGCATTGCCCGATAGAAATTATAGAATTCCGGGTCTTTTCCAAAACTGGCGGCATAGATGCGCGCGGCCTCGCCATCGGCGTTGCCGCGGATGACCTGCGCCTCGCGCTCGCCGCCGGCACGGATGGTGATCGCCTCCTGCTGGCGCGCGGTGCGCATCCGTTCGTAAGCAGCCTCGAGCGTCGGGCCATCGGGCAGATCGGCGCGCTTGATGCGCACATCAATCACTTCGGCCCCATATTTATTGGCCTCGCGGTTCAGCGCGGTCTGGATATTGTCCATCACCGCACCGCGCTCGGCCGACAGCAGTGTCGCAAAGGTGCGCTTGCCGAGCTCGTTGCGCAGCGAAGAACCAAGGATCGTCTTGAGCTGTTCGGTCAGCCGCTCTTCGGTCCGGATGGCGGTGTACATGCGCACCGGATTGGTGATGCGATACCGCGCAAACGCATCGACCTGCAGCCGTTGCTGGTCGGTCGACAACACCTGCTGCCGTTCCATGTTCACGCCCAAAATCTTCTTGTCGATGAACACCACCGATTCGGCGAACGGCATGCGCAGCAGCGGACCGGCGCCCGAACGGCCAAAATCCTCCTTGGGATCATAGACATTTTTCTGGCCAGTAATGACGCCGAAGCGCAGCACCAGCGCCTGCTTGTCTTCAGGCACAATCGCCAGCGTCGAGGTGAGCAACACCAACGCCGCGATAACGACGAACAAAAGGCGCAGCGGCCGTTGCATCAGACTGTCGAGCATCACTGGCCCTCCTTCGGGGCCGGCGCGGGGACCGCGCGGCGCTGCAATTCAGAAAGCGGCAAATAGGTGTTCACGCCGCGCGGTTCGACAATCGTCTTGTCGACATCGGCGAGCACATATTCCATCGTTTCATAATATAGCCGGTCGCGGGTCACGCCCGGTGCCAGCTTATATTGTGCGTAAATCTGGTCGAACTGCGCGGTTTCACCGCGCGCGCGTTCCAGCACCTGCTGTTCATAGGCGCGCGCCAGGTTGATCGCCGCCTCGCGCTGCTGCTGCGCCGCGGTCACTTCCTTGAAAGCTTCATCAACGGCCTGCGGCGGATCGGCCTGCCGGATTGCGATGCCCTGGATGCGCACCCCGGCGCGATATTCGTCGAGCAATTCCTGCATCCGCGCTTGAACCTGGGTTTCAATCTCGACGCGGCCAGGGCCGATGGCCTGCACCAAGTTGAAGTTGGCAACGGTCGCGCGCATCGCGCTTTCGGCGACTTCGCGGATCGTGCCTTCGGGATCGGCGAGCTGGAAAATAAACAGTTCGGGGTCACGGATCGACCAGCGCACCGCATAGGCAATATCGACAATGCTCTGATCGCGGGTCAGCACGAAATTCTCGTCCGCCGCGTTGGGCGAGCCGATGTCCATCGTGCGGATTTGTTGCACATCCTCCATCTGGATGCGCTCGATCGGAGCGGGTAAGGTCAGGCTGATGCCCGGTGCAACCGTGCGCGAATAGCTGCCCAGCCGCGTCACCACGCCCTCCTTTTCAGGCGGGACGATGTGGAAAGACGAAAAAAGCACCCACAACACCAGAAAGGCGACGACGCCCCAGCTCCACAGCTTGGCCGAGGGCAGCGGCGGCAGGCTGCCGCCGAAACCGCCGCCCGATCCCCCGCCGGAGCCGCGACCGCGCTTCAGCAGCTCGTCGAGCGCGGAGGGGCCGCGCGGCTTGCGGTCGCTGGATCCACGACCTTCGATGGGGGTCAGCCAGGGATTGCGCGGGCCATCGCCTTTGCCATCCTTGCCGCCCTTGTCGTCCTTATCACCGCCCGAACTGCCCCAAGGGCTGTTCGCCATCGCGCTGATACCGTTCAAAAACCTGCGCCATCCGCCAATCGGCTGCGATGGTTGCCCTGCGTCAGTCTGCTTTGCCATGCCCCATTTATAGGGGCAGCTTTGCCGAAAAACAGGGGGGCGAAAAATTATGCGCTGGCAAAGCGCCCGCATCGTCCTATTTGCCGGGGCATGAGCAACGAAATTGCCCCGGAAATGGACGTTTTGGCCGCGCGTGCGGCCGAGATTTCGGACGGACGCGCAGGGGGACTGCGGCTGTTGCAACCCGGAGGACCGCTCGCACTGGTGCTGGACGTAACCGGTTTGGATGCCGACACAGCCTCAGCGCTGGAGGGTAAGATTCGCGCCGCGCTGCTGGCCGAACCGGGCGTCGCAGAGGTGCGCATCGCCATGACGCGTGCAAGAAAGGCGATGACCATTATCGCCATTGGCAGCGGCAAGGGCGGGGTCGGAAAATCGACACTCTCTGCCAATATCGCCATCGCGTTGGCACGGCAGGGGCGCAAAGTGGGGCTGGTCGATGCCGATATTTATGGCCCGTCGCAGCCGCGCCTGCTCGGCATCGAGGGCATCAAGCCCGAGGCGCGCGGATCAAAACTGGCGCCGGTGGCCAGTGGCTATGGCGTGCCCTTGCTCTCAACCGGCCAGATCGCCGCGCCGGGCCAAGCCATCGCGTGGCGCGGGCCAATGGCGGGGCGCGCGCTGGAACAACTGATCGATGCTAGCTGGGGCGATACCGAACTGCTGGTCATCGACTTGCCGCCCGGCACTGGAGACGTTCAGCTTTCGATGCTGCAAAAGCACAAACCTGCCGGCGCAGTCATCGTCTCGACGCCGCAGGATCTGGCGCTGATGGACGCGACGCGCGCCATCGGCCTGTTCGAGCAGATGGATGTGCCGATCATCGGCATGGTTGAGAATATGGCGGGCTACCTGTGTCCGCACTGCGGCGAATTTTCTGACCCCTTTGGCAGCGGCGGGGCCGAGGCGGCGGCGGGCGTCATGGGACTCGATTTTCTGGGCCGCGTCCCGCTCGACATCGGCATCCGCACCGCCAGCGATGGCGGCGAACCTCCAGCGGCGACGGGCGGCACACTGGCTCAGCCGTTCCTGAACATTGCCCAGCGCATCGGTGTATGGCTCGATGCACGCAAAGAAAGCGGTTGATATGGCCATCAACGACGAAGGCGAAATCCGCACGCTGCTCGCCCAGCCGCGCCGCATTGCCGTGGTCGGCGCATCGCCCAATGCGGCGCGCGATTCGAACCGCGTGCTCGGGTTTCTGGTGGCGCAAGGCCATGATGTCATTGCGGTCAACCCCGGTCTTGCGGGCGGCACCATCCATGGCGCACCTGTGGTCGCAAGCCTGTCCGACATCAGCCCGCCCGCCGAAATCGTCGACATATTCCGCAACAGCGAAGCGGCGGGCGAGGCGGTTGACGACGCCATCGCGCACGGCGCCAAGGCGGTATGGTTGCAACTGGGCGTCATCAACCCGCTCGCCGCCGCGCGCGCCGCGGCGGCCGGGCTAGTCGTGGTGATGGACCGCTGCCCCAAAATCGAAATCCCGCGGCTGGGCTTGCTGCGCTAAGCCGCGCAAAAGCCTTTGCCTGTGCGCGAGCCCGCCCCTATCAGCGGCGGCACATGAACCAGTTTCGAGACAATTTTCCCGCACAGCGGCGGCGCTTGCCGCACATCAGCCGCCGGTCGCTGCTGGTTGGCACTGGCGCTGCGGGGGGATTGGCGCTGGCATGGGCGCTGTGGCCGCGCACTTACCCCGTCAATCTGACTGCCGCCCCCGACGAAAGCGTCTTCAACGCTTTTCTGAAGATCGCCAGCGACGGGCGGGTCGTGATGATCGTGCCCCAGTGCGAAATGGGCCAAGGCGTGACCACCTTGCTGCCCCAGATTATGGCCGACGAACTGGGAGCGGACTGGCGCACCATTGCGGTTGAACCAGCCCCGATCAGCCCGAACTATGCCAATATCTGGCTCGTTGACCGCGACAGCGAGACCGTCACCCCGCGCGCCGGCCTGCCCGAGGCCGTTGCCGATGTGCGTGCCTGGACGCGGCGCGAGTATGCGACCCGCGATGCGATGATGCTGACCGGCGGGTCTTCATCGGTGCAGATGTTCGAAGGCCCCTGCCGTGCCGCCGCAGCCCAGGCGCGCGCGATGTTGATGATGGCGGCTGCCGCGCGCTGGGATGCAGACTGGGAAGCCTGTGACACCGAGGGCGGCTTTGTCACGCTCGGGCAGCAGCGGCTGCGGTTTGGCGAACTGGCAAAGGAGGCTGCCGCCATGACGCCGCCGGCCGAACCGCAATATCGCGCCGGCGCCGCCGACCCGCTGTACGGGCAGGAACTGACCCGGCTCGACGCCCCCGCCAAAGTCGATGGCAGCATGAACTATGCCGGCGACATCCGCCTGCCCGGTATGGTTTATGCGGCGATCCGGCAGGGACCGGTTGGCGACACGCGGCTGAAATCCATCAACAAAGCGGCCGGACTGAAAAGTCCCGACGTGCTCCATTATGTGCAAACCAAACGCTGGCTGGCCGTGGTTGGGCGCAACTGGTGGGCCGCAAACCGCGCGCTCGACCGTTTCGCGCCGGTGTTCGAGACAGCGGGCAAGCCCGTATCGACGCGCAGCATCGACGCCGCGCTTGACATTGCCCTGAAAAGCGACGGCTGGCGCGTGGCCAAGCGCGGCGACGTTGGCACCGCCTTTGCCGGTCGACCGGTGCTGCGCGGCAATTTTCGGGTCGCCCCGGCGCTGCATGCGCCGATCGAGACGCGCAGCGCCACCGCCGCACCCGACGGCAGCCGGCTGCGCGTGTGGGCCGCAACGCAGGCCCCGGCGCAGTGCCGCGCCGCCATCGCCGCGGCGACCGGACGCGATGCGGCCAGTATCACCCTGTTCCCCATGCCTGCAGGGGGCAGTTTCGGCGTCGCCTTTGACCACAGCGCCGCCGTTCAGGCCGCGGTCATCGCCCAAGCGATCAATAAGCCGGTGCAATTGTCCTGGTCGCGCGCCGAGGAAATTATCCGCGACCTACCGCGCCCGCCCGCCGCAGCCCACCTGGCCGCCAGTCTGAACAGTGCTGGCGGCATCGATGCGCTTGCGGTCAAGATTGCAGCCCCGTCCGCCACCCACGAGCTGCGCGCCCGGCTGGTCGACAATGCGCGTCCGCATGCAGCGCAGCGTGCAGCAGCCGAGCGCAGCGATGCCGGGGCAGTTGGCGGCGCCATGCCGCCCTATGCCATTCCGCACGTCAGCGTTGATCATTACCCCGCCGATATCGGCCTGCCGGTCGGTCGATGGCGCGGCAACGCCGACAGCTATACCTGCTTTTTCATCGAAAGCTTTGTCGACGAGCTGGCCAAGCGTGCCGATACCGATCCGCTATCCTATCGCATGGGCATGTTGTCGGGCGCGCCCGAAGTCGCCCGCTGCCTGATCAGCGTCACGACCATCGGCGGGTGGGAGGGCGGCGTCGCCGAAGCAGCGCAGG
Organism: uncultured Sphingopyxis sp.; assembly: GCA_964401155.1. Lineage (GTDB taxonomy): Bacteria > Pseudomonadota > Alphaproteobacteria > Sphingomonadales > Sphingomonadaceae > Sphingopyxis. Next base: position 54,539 of record CAYNXF010000010.1, on the reverse strand, counting down.
GACTGGCGTGCCACAGCATGCGCGGCAGCCATATCGCCCTGATGGCCACCGCGACTTTCGGACCAAACGGGCTGCGCGTGACCCAGCTGGTTGCGGCCGCAGACTGCGGGCGCATCGTTAATCCGGCCATCGCGCGCCAGCAAATCGAGGGTGGCCTGATTTTCGGTCTTGCTGCGGCCGTCGGGGCGACGACCGACTATGCCGGCGGGCTGGCCGAAGCGCGCAAACTGGGCCAGCTTGGCCTACCGCGCCTGTCGCATTGCCCAGAAATCACCGTCGAGTTGATCGACAGCGACCGCGAGCCGGGCGGCATCGGCGAGCTCGCCGTGCCCGTGGTCGCGCCGGCCATTGCCAACGCCCTGGCGGCAGCGACGGGCCGCCGTATCCGCCGCCTGCCACTGTCGCAGGAGGGACGCGCATGACCGGCAAACCCGCCGCCCACCCACCAGTCATCAGCCCGCGGATTGGCGTGCTGCTGGTCAATCTGGGCACTCCCGATGCGCCGACCGTGCCCGCCGTGCGGCGCTATCTGAAACAATTTCTGTCGGACCGGCGCGTGGTCGAAATCCCGCCCATCCTGTGGCAGCCGATCCTGCGCGGTATCATCCTCAATACCCGCCCGCAGAAATCGGCGCAGGCCTATGCCGAGGTGTGGAGCGAGGACGGCTCGCCGCTCGCTGCCATTACGAAGCGGCAAACGGCGGCGCTGCAGGCGCGGCTGGGCGACGCGGCTATTGTCCGCCATGCCATGCGCTATGGCGAGCCTGCCATTGCGGCAACACTGGATGCGATGATTGCCGCGGGATGTCAGCGCATATTGATCGCCCCGCTTTATCCCCAATATTGCGGTGCCACGACGGCAACGGTGACCGATGCCGTAGGCGACCATCTGGCGACGCTGCGCTGGCAACCGGCATTGCGCAGCCTTCCCCCCTACCACGATCATCCCGCCTATATTGCCGCACTGAAAGCTTCGGTCGAAGCGGGGCTGGCTGCGCTCGATTTTGTCCCCGACGTGCTGCTCGCCAGTTTTCACGGCATGCCCGAACGCACCTTGCTGTTGGGCGATCCGTATCACTGCCAGTGCGTGAAAACCGGGCGTTTGCTGGCCGAGGCGATGGGACGCGACATAGCCGTGTCGTTCCAGTCACGCTTCGGTAATGCCAAATGGCTGGAACCGGCGACCGATGCCACGCTCGAGCGGCTGGCGCGTGAAGGCGTCAAGCGCATTGCCATTTTCGCACCGGGGTTCAGCGCCGATTGCCTCGAAACATTGGAAGAGCTGGCCTTGCAGGGACGCGACAGCTTCGTCGAGCATGGCGGTCAGGATTTCGCCTACCTCCCCTGCCTCAATGACAGTGCGCCGGGGATGGACATGCTGGAGGCGCTCGTGCGGTCAGAACTTTCAGGTTGGCTAACCTGACGTCAACCTTCTGCGTTTAACCAACAGGTTCCTCAGCTTTTTCGTGGCCGGAACCTATGTTTGACATCTTCGCGCAATTGAAACCGGCGGCTTGGACCGCAATCATCATCTTGGTCGCCCTTGGTTTTTTGGGGGCCGTGGTCCTAAAGCTCGTCAAGAGCGGCAAGGCGAAAAGCCCTAAAGACCTGGTTCAGGTCGCACGCGACCGCGCTGCAGCCGCGAAAGCCACCAAAGAAGCGCACAAATTGGCCGAAGCCGCCATCGCCGAACCGGTGGCATCAAGCCGCCTGTCGCGTATCGGTGCCCGGTCGGATGAAGGCGATGATTTTGCCGAGGTTGCGCCAACCGAAGTTGAAGCAGAAGGTGAAGCTGTTCCGGCTCCCGAAGCTTCCGACCAGACGCCGGAAACGTTTGAGCACGTTGCCGAAACCCACGCCATCGAAGTAACGGCGTTGGAACCGCAATCATTTGACGCGATGCCGGCCGACCATGACGTTAAACCTGCGGAGTTGGCTGCCAATTGGACCGAAACCAGCATCGCCCCCCCCGAAACCACCCCGCTGCCGCCGCGGCCGGTCGCACTGGACCTGGCCGATCCGGCCAACCATCCGCAGAATTGGGAGGCGCTGGTCGCCGTCGTTGACGCGCTGGAAGTGGCAATGCAGGGTCCGTGGCCCGAAGATCGACTGCTGCCCGTGCCGCGTTTCGAAGACAGCGCCGCCGACCCCGAAGCTGCCGCGCGCGCCGCATCGCAGCGGCAATCAGCGATCCAGCTGGCGCGCACCATCAATGGTGCAGCACGCGAGCAGGCGCAGGAAATCATAGCTGTGGTGCGCGAATTTGCCCATCAGGGGCCCTTTTCCGCGCAGGATTGCGCCGCCGTCATGACCGGCTTGGGCGCGATTGAGTGGATGGCGTTGATCGAGCGCGGCAATGTGGTGGAAAAGCGCACGCTCCCGCTGACCAGCCATGATCCCGAAGCTCCGCTGTGGGTGCATCAGGCCGTCGCGGCGATTTACGCCGAAGCAGCGCGCCGCGCAGCGTAATTTCGATGCAAAGAGCCGGTTCGGCATAAATTGCATAAGCGACGCGCAGTTGACGCCCCCGTCAACTTGCGAGCATCCTGCCCGCCCGATAGGCAAGCAAAAAGCCTAAAATGGGAGAGCAGGATATGGCACGTATAGCAATCGTCACCGGCGGCAGCCGGGGGATCGGAGAGGCCATCAGCCTCGCGCTGCGCGATATGGGGATCACGGTCGTTGCCAACTATGCCGGCAACGATGCCAAGGCGGCAGAATTCACCGCCGCAACCGGCATCAAAACCTATAAATGGGACGTGGGCGACCATGCCGCGTGCCTCGAAGGTTGCGCTCGCGTCGCTGCCGAAGTGGGTCCTGTTGATATTGTCGTCAACAACGCGGGTATCACGCGCGACGGCACATTAGCCAAGATGAGCTATGACGACTGGCATGATGTGATGCGCATCAACCTTGGCGGCTGTTTCAACATGGCCAAAGCCTGCTTCCCCGGCATGGTCGAGCGCGGCTGGGGACGCATCGTCAATATCGGATCGATCAATGGCCAGGCCGGTCAATATGGTCAGGTCAATTATGCCGCCGCCAAATCGGGCATCCACGGCTTTACCAAAGCTCTGGCGCAAGAAGGGGCGAAGAAGGGCGTCACGGTGAATGCCATCGCTCCCGGCTATATCGACACCGACATGGTCGCCGCCGTTCCGCCACAGGTGCTGGAAAAAATCGTCGCCAAAATCCCGGTAGGACGCCTTGGTCAGGCCAGCGAAATTGCACGCGGCGTTGCGTTCCTGGTCAGCGAAGAGGGCGGGTTCGTGACCGGTTCGACGCTCAGCATCAACGGCGGCCAACACATGTATTGATGGTGGCACATGCACCCACCCGTCAAACGCAGCGTCACTATCGCGGGTCATCCCACCAGCATCAGCCTGGAGCCCTTGTTCTGGGAGGCGCTGGAGGTGGCAGCGGCAAAGGCCGGACTGCCTGTCAACGCGGTGGTCGCCAATATCGATGTCGAGCGGATGGAGGCGACCGATCCACCCAATCTGACCAGCGCTATCCGCCAGTGGCTGTGGTTGCAGCGCGGCTGAACGCGGCGGCGAAGGCAGCGCCCTTGTCGGGTGCAAAGTGCAAGAAGAGCGACGGCTCGATCAATTCCAGTTCCATGATGTGGAGCTTACCGTCTTCATCGCCGACCATGTCAACGCGCGCATAGACAGGCGGGACAGGGCAGGCCGCCAGCGCCGCCGCCGCAAGCGCCGTTGCTTCCACCGTCGGTGCCCAAGCAAATTCGCGCCCGCCAAATTGCTCTTGCACACGAAAATCGCCCAACGCCGGTCGCTTGACGATGGCATGGCTGACCTCGCCATCGAACAGGAACAGCGAAAATTCGCCGTCGCGCACAATGCCCGGCATCAGCGGCTGGACCAGGCGGCGCTGCCCCAACGCATCGGTAGGCAGCCGGTCACTGCGCAACAGTCGGTGTGTCGCATCGGCGCCCGCCGAAATAGCCGGTTTGATGACAACATCGCTCGCGCCAAGCGCATCGCAGGCCGATGCAAAGCTGCCATCATCCAACGCGTCCACAAAAATGGTCGGCACGACCGCTACCTGCTGCGCCAACAAATCGACTAGATAGGTCTTGTCGCTGTTCCAGCGCACCAGCCGGACCGGATTGACGATCGGCAGCTGCTGCGCCTCGAGCCAGTCGAGCAGTCCGAACCAGCGCGTCACGTCGCGCTGATAGCCCCAGGCAAAAAGCGGGGTGACCAGGTCGAAGCCGCCGAGATCGCCGGGGTCAGTCCACAGCCGTTGTTCTACCGCCAAGCCCGCCGCCCCAAGCGCCAACGCCTTGCGCGCATAGCCCGTCTGCCACACCTCGGGATGGTCGTGCGGCGGGACCAAAATCGCAATGCGCGGCTGGAAGGGCATCTAGCGCAACAACAAATTCCGCGCCTGCCCGGCCAGATGCGACAACATCGCGCCATTTGGGTTGGCGATGGTGCGCGCGCGATCAACCGTTGCGCGGAACTGTGCGATGCGCCCAGCTTGCGCATCGAGCCATGCCCCCACCGCTGCGCCCAGCGCCTTGGCATCTAGCTTTGCCAGGAAATCGAGACGCATCTGCTGGAAATCGCGCGCCAGACTATTGACCAGCAAACGCTCCCACGGATCAGCGGGCGACATGCGCGCGGCGAGCGTTTGTGCCCAGTCCAGCCCCAATGCCTCACCTAGGCGGGTAAAGGCATGCGTCGCATCGATCACGTCCGCCCCCTGGCGGTGCGCCAGATCGGCGAGGCCGACGACGCCATCGGTCTTAAACAGGCGGACCACGGCGGTGGTGAGTTCGGGCGTTGCACCCGCGTCGGCAAGGCGCACGGCGAGCTGGTCCCATTGCTGGCGCACCGTGTCGCCCAGCAGGGCATCGACACCGCCGATCAGCTTGCTGACCCCGCCCTGCAGTCGCTCGACAGTGGCTGCAGGCGAGCTGCCGGGTGTAGCGACGCGCAAAATGTCCGCCATTTGCGACGTCATCGCCGCCGCCGTTTGCGCGAACAGCGACAGGCGTGTGGCTTCGCTGACCTCAGCTGTATCGAGCGCGTGCCACAGCACAGGCATGTCAAACAGGCGTTCGGCCACGGCAAAGGCGGATGCCATGTCGGCAGGCGCGCAGCCCTCTTCCTCCATCAGCTCGAACGGATGGATCATGCCTAGCCGGTTGACAATGCGGTTAGCCAGCTTGGTCGCGATGATTTCACGGCGGAGCTGGTGCTGCGCTATCGCTTCGCCAAACTTTGCCCGCATGGCGGGCGGAAATGCTGCGGCCAGATCGGTGGCCAGCGCTGCGTCGTCGCCGAGTGCGCTGTCTTCGATAGCATCCTGCAAAGCAAGTTTCGCCGTCGACAGCAGCACCGCCAGTTCAGGGCGATACAGCCCATGCCCGTCCTGCGCGCGGCGCTGCAGCTCGTCATTGGCCGCCAGCCCTTCGACCTGGCGGTCAAGGCGGCCCGCGCTCTCAAAACCCTCAATCAGCCGTAACGTCGAGGGCACGGCCGCCACGCCGCCCTGTTCAGCGATCGATAGCGCCAGCGCCTGCAGCCGGTTATCCTCTAGCACCAGTGCGCCAACGTCGTCGGTCATGGCGAGCAACAACGCGTCACGCTCGTCTTGCGCCAGCCGCCCCTCGGCCATTTCACGGTTGAGCGCGATCTTGATGTTCACCTCGTTGTCGGAACAGTCGACGCCCGCGCTGTTGTCGATAAAATCGGTGTTCACCCGCCCGCCGCGCGCGGCAAAGGCGATGCGCGCAGCCTGCGTCACGCCCAGATTGGCGCCTTCGCCAATCGCCTTGCAACGCAGTTCCTCGGCATTGACGCGCAGCCGGTCGTTGGCGGGATCGCCAACCTCGGCATTATTCTGCGCCGCCGCTTTTACATAGGTGCCGATGCCACCGAACCAGATGAGGTCCACTTCGGCGCGCAATATAGCGGAAATAATGGTGGCCGGGTCGGCTTCCGCCTGCGTTAGGCCCAGCATCGCCTGAACTTCCGGCGATAGGGGAATGCTTTTTTGGCTGCGCGGAAACACCCCGCCGCCCTTGGAAATCAGCGTGGCTTCATAGTCGGCCCAGCTGGAGCGCGGCAAATTGAACATGCGTTGCCGTTCCGCCCAGCTTTTTGCCGGGTCAGGATCGGGGTCGAAGAAGATATGGCGATGGTCGAAGGCCGCGACCAGCTTGATCGCCTTGCTGAGCAGCATCCCGTTGCCGAACACGTCGCCGGACATGTCGCCGCAGCCCGCTACGCGGATGCTGTCGGTCTGCACATCGACGCCGATTTCAGCAAAATGGCGCTGTACTGACACCCACGCACCCTTGGCGGTGATACCCATCGCCTTATGGTCATAGCCCTTGGATCCGCCGCTGGCGAAGGCGTCACCCAGCCAGAAGTCGCGCTCCATGGCGAGCGCATTGGCGACGTCGGAAAAGGTCGCCGTCCCCTTGTCGGCGGCAACCACAAAATAGGGATCATCGCCGTCACGGATATGGACCTTGGCCGGATGCCTGACCTTGCCAGCCACCAGATTGTCCGTCACCGACAACAGCGAGCGGATGAAGATCCGGTAGCATTCGGTGCCCTCGGCAAACCAGGCATCGCGGTCCACGGCCATATCGGGCAGCGCTTTGGGATAGAAACCACCCTTGGCGCCGGTTGGGACGATGACGGCGTTCTTGACCCGCTGCGCCTTCATCAGGCCCAGAATTTCGGTGCGGAAATCATCGCGCCGATCCGACCAGCGCAGGCCGCCGCGCGCGACTGGTCCGGCGCGCAGGTGGATTCCTTCGACGCGCGGCGAATAAACGAAAATCTCGCGCCAGGGCAGCGGCTTGGGCAAGCCGGGCACCGCCGCACTGTCCAGCTTGAACGCCAGCGCTTCCTTGGCCGCAGGCGCAAAGGCATTGGTACGCAGCGTCGCATCAATCACCGCACCGAACAGCCGCAGGATACGGTCGTCATCGATCGCGCTGACCTGCGCAAAGGCAGCATCCATCGCCGTCTGCGCTTCGGTTGCTGCTGCATCATCGTGCGCCGCCGGATCGTGCAGCGCGACGAACCGAGCGATCAGTCCCAGCGCAATGGTGGGCGCGCCGCGCAGGGCAGCGACCACCGTGTCCATACCATAGGACAGACCGGTTTGGCGGAGATAGCGGAACCAGGCGCGCAACCACACGATAGCGCGCGGCTCGATCTCCATGGCAATCAGGAGCTGGTTAAAGGCATCGTTTTCGGCCTTGCCATCGAGCACGGCCTCAACGGCCTTCTCGAGAATATCGGCGCGGGCAACAACAGCATTGGTGGCCACCGCAGCGGGAACCGAAAGCAGAAAATCATGGATGTGCAGGCCGTGCGTATCGCCGCTCTCGTCCGCAAGCACCGTCGGCACTTCTTCGAGCACCGTAAAGCCAAAATTTTCAAGCACGGGCACCACGTCGGACAACGCCAACGCACCGCTCTGGCTGTAAACTTTGAGGCGCAGCTGTTGGTCCCCGTCGCTTGGCTTAACCGCCAGGCGAACGGCGCGCGGCGCGTCTGCATTCAGATCGCGCATCCGCAATATGTCGCGTGCCGCCTCTTCGGGCGAATAAAGATTGCGGTAGTTGGCGGGAAAGCGGGCACCGAAACGCTGCGCCAGCACCGCTGCGCGCCCTTCCTCACCGCGCCCGGCCAGCGCCGCTTCAACCTCGGGCACCCACCCGCGCACCATCTGTTTCAGCCGTTCGTCGAGTGCGTCGGTGTCGGGCACCACCCCGCCGCCACGCAGGTCAAGCGTATAGCGCAGCAACGCCGCGCCGCCGTCTTCGACGGCAATGGTCCAACCCAGAATCTTGGCTTTCGCCGCCTCGGCCAGCATCGCCTCAATCGCGATGCGCCGCCCGGTCGACACTTCATCGCGCGGCAGCCAGACAAAGGCGAACAAATGGCGTTGCAGCGCGTCCACCGCGGTCACCAGCTTGGGGCGCGGCCGATCGGTGATCGACATCGCGGTCAGCACCAGCCGTTCGAGCGCAACCGGGTCGAGTGCGATCAGCAGATCGTGCGGCAGCGCGGTCAGCGCATGCACCAATGCTTTGCCGGCATGGCCCGAGGGGTCGAAGCCATATTTGTCATTAAGGTGCGCCAGCTGCGTGCGCAGCATCGGCACTTTGGCGGGCGGGCTGGACAGCGCGGCGCTGGTCCAGAGTCCCGCATGCAGCGACAGGCCAGTCAGCTTGCCCCCATCGCGCAGCGGCAGGATGACCAGATCGAGCAAAACGCGGCGGTGCACGGTCGACATGCGGTTTGATTTGACCAGCAACGGCACGCGCCCACCGCCGTCAAACCAGGCAAAGGCGGCATCGAGTGCGGTTTGCGACAACAGCGGCTCGCGGCTGCTGGCGCAAATGCCGATGGGATCGCTTGCCTTGCCCGCGCGGTCGCAATGGACATGACCGAGCTGAGTCATCGATCCGCCGACAAACCAGCGCAACAGCGCCGCCGCCTCGCCATCGTGCAGCGCGTCGGCATCGGCGCGCATTGCCGCCTGCATCGCCGGCCAGTCGCGCACCGCCGCACGCACATCGGCCAGTCCAGCCTCAAGCGTGGTTACCAATTGCCGGCGCACGCGCGCATCACCGCGCTCCAGCTCGACATAGATCATCGATTCGCGCTTCTCGCCGCTTTCGCGTTCGAGGCTGACGTCGGTCAGCACCCCGTCGCGGTCGCGCCGCACGGTCAGCACCGGATGCAGGATGCGTTCGACCGCTAGCCCTTCGGCGGCAATCAGCACCGATGCCGAATCGACCAGAAAGGGCATGTCATCGTTGATCAGCGCAAGGCGCATTCGGCGCCCGCCCCCAGCGTCGCCCGGCATGGGTTCGAGCAGGACATTGGCGTGGTCGGTGCTGCGGGCCATTGCGGCGCGCGCCATGAATTTGCCCGCCTCGGCGCGCGCAGCGTCGGAAAAGCCGTCGGCCTCGCCCGGCAGCGCACCGTCGCCCAGCGCCGCAGTCAAACAGTCGACAATGGCGGGCGGTAGCGACGCAGCCCCCAAGTCCGTCGAATCCGTAGCAGATTCGACCGTCCCACGATCCGTATTCGTAGCCATAAAGTCCTGCGTCCCCGGCGTTTAGGCGCCCGGGAGCCGCCCGAGCTGACCCTGCCATGTCTGGTAGCCTTGCCTATGCGCCCACGCGCGCATTGGCTCAACCCCTTGCGACCGGGACAAAGGAAAAATATCACCGATAGTTGCGGCGTCGTCCCATATTAAGCGTAGACGACGAACGATTGATCACGAGTGCAATCAGCCGAGCGGTTGCGCCTTGGCGAGCAGCTTGGTCCACGCCGGATTGTCGGCATCAACCGATGCAACCAGACCGACGTGGTCGGCATCGACGCGGCGCGCCACGAGCACCACAAATTCCTGTTCGCCGGCGATCGGGAGCATGATGGCGGGCGGCAAGGCGCGGAGCGTTTCCAGCTGAGCCACTGGATCGGAACGCTCGGGCTTCACCCGTTCGGGACGCTTGCGCGCACGTTCGTCGCGCAGCAGCGCCTTAAGGCCGCCCGAATAAGATTCGAGATAAGCGGGCAAGGCGCCGCGCCCGATTCCGCTGTCTTTGGCGTGGCCCAAAACACAGGCATATTCGGCAAGGCGTGTCTTGTCATAGCCTGCGCCGAACACCAGCTTGACGACCGGCGTCATCGGCGCGCGTTCCTGAGCCTTCAGGCCGGCATCGGCGAGCAGTTCGGCAAAATCATCCGGCTGCGCTTCGGCAGCAATAGCGAAATCCCACGCGCGGCCTATCGCGGTATAAAGCGCATTGCGGCTGCGATTATCGGCCGATTGCGCGGTGGCGGCGGTTTCGCGGGCCAGCGCCAACCAGTCGGCTAGGCCGGCATCTTCACCCAGCTCGACCGGTTCATCGGCCACAGCTTCCTCCACCGTGACCGGGGTAACCGGGGGAACGGCCGTCGCAGACGCATAAGGCGCGGCGCCGACGAGCGCCTTGAAGCCTGGCTCGGCACCATCATCCTCGGGTTCGTTATCGAGATGCTCGCTGTCGGGACCGTCGGCCCACACAGGGACTGGCGCGCTGAGCTGCTGCGGCTGCGGCGCACGCAAGGCAGCCTCGACCTCTAACACCAACTCGTCGGACTGCGGAGGAACCACCACTTCCTTCCAGTTGATCACGCCCAAGATAAAATCGATGGTGTCGTCATCGGAAGAGAAGGGCAGCAAAATGCCGCGATACATGATGGTCGCACCGCGTTCGTTCACGAATTCAGCTTCGAACCCGATAGGAGCGCGGTTGGCGATGATTTGCAGATAGTGGTCAGTCAGGCGGCTGAGGACTGAGCGGCTTGGCACCTGGCTGATATAATGCGCATCGTCAGCATGGTCGGTTTCGGCGCGCAGCCGGTCGCCGAGAAAAACGATCGCGGGGTCTTCGATCCCGGCCGTGAAATCGAGCAGAACGGCATGCGGACCGAAATCGTCCAGATTGTCGATATCCAAGTCTTCGACCGACGGATAGGCGCGGTCTCCCAGCATGCTGGCCCAGAAATTATAGGCCCGCACCTGCATCCGGCGTTCATCGGTGCCAATGGCGGGGGGCGCTTCGATCGCCCCATCCATCTGTTCGCCGCTGCCGGAGAGCAATCCGCGCATGCTGTCCATCATCAAAGTCCCCAAACGAGCAAGTTCGGCACCCTAAATGGACCCACAGTGGTAAATGGCGCGTAAACGATATGCGGAAAGAAGAGGCAGGTGGCCCGAGCATCAACGCTTGTTTTCGTGCCCCCTGCTTGCTAACGGCCCAGCCCAAGCCGCTTTAGCTCAGTTGGTAGAGCACATCATTCGTAATGATGGGGTCACAGGTTCGAGTCCTGTAAGCGGCACCACGCACTTTGTCCTTTTATATCAATATCTTGGTTCGTGGCCGCTGGCGCGATATTGTCGCGCTTTGTCCGGCGCTTAGCGCAATGGCAACTCGGCCTGCGCGGGCCAGAGACCGTCTCTGAGCATTGATTCTAAGTGATTTATGCCGGATATCTCAAAGGGCCCAAAAGCCGGATTCCAGTTGCGTTGCGCTTTTGATGGAGTGAGACGCTTAGGCGAACCCCAACAACCGCCGCTGCCCTGCCCAGTCGAGCGGGATGTTGGTGGCGCGCAGCAACTTGCGGCCAGTTAGGTCTGGCGGCTGACGCCCTTCGACGATGGCGGAGATGATATCCGGCGCGAGCCATGCGATACGCAGCAACTGCCAGAAGTGCCGCTTGCCATAATGGGCCACCATGGGATGCGGCTTGCCACTCTCCACCATCAGCTGGGCGGCGCGCGCATGGGCGACCAGCCGCAGCAATACGGGGTCGGGCTCGCCGCCCACATTTTCGCCGGGCGCGAGCGCTAGCCGAACATCGCTGCCCCGCCGGACCAGCCGCGCCGGAATTGCAATCTGACGCTCTTCAAAATTGTCGAGTGAGAGCATGATGTTCTCTTCACCAAGTTGCACCCTAAGCCCGAGGTCGAGCAGCGTCCCGCGCTATTCAGCGACGGCATCCAGCGGCAGTGTGTCGGCAAGTGCGCTGCGCCAGCCAATATCTGTAACCACCGCATCAGCTGAGCTATCCTCGACAACGCCATGCTCGCGAAGCGTTGCAGCCACCGCCTCAACTACAATGCGCTCCATCTCTCCGGCTGGAACACGCCAGATGCCTTGCCTGTCATCACCTAGATTAAGCTGGCTGACATAATAGCGATACTGTCGACCATCGCGACGGGTGTGCGTTGGTGTCATCGCGCGCCCGTCTGGGTCGATGACCATTCCAACCAGCAGGCTCGGGTTGCGGGCCTTGCGCCCCAGCTTGCGGTCACGGCCATTGGCGCGGGCAATTTTCTGCGCCTGCTCCCACAGCTGCTCATCAATAATCGCATCATGCTCGCCGTCGTAAAGCGCATCGCGGTGGCGCACCTTGCCGATGTAGACCGGATTCTTGAGCAGTAACGCCAGCGGTCCCTTGGTGAACGATATGCCGCCGCGCTGGCTGCCATCCTTGTAATGGCGCAGCTTAGTGCGGATGCCGCGCTGGTATAGCTCGTCTACAAGAGCTGCAATCGAGCGTAGTTCGGCGTAGCGTTCGAAGATGAGCCGAACGGTCGCTGCTTCATTCGGTTCAATGACCAACTTGCGGTCTTCGAGCCGGTAGCCAATCGGCACCGGTCCACCCATCCACATCCCCTTGCGTTTCGATGCAGCGACCTTGTCGCGGATACGCTCACCGGTGATCTCACGCTCGAACTGGGCAAAGCTCAGCAGCACATTGAGCGTGAGCCGTCCCATGCTGGTGGTGGTGTTAAACGCTTGGGTGACGCTCACGAACGAAGCCACTGCCCTGTCCAATATGTCCACTATCTTGGCAAAGTCGGTCAGTGCACGGGTCAGCCGGTCGACCTTGTAGACAACAATGACATCGACCTTGCCTGCTGCGACGTCAGCGAGCAGCTGTTTGAGCGCGGGGCGTTCCATCGTCCCGCCCGACCAGCCACCGTCATCATAATGCTCGGGCACCAGCTCCCAGCCTTCATGGGTCTGGCTCATGATGAACGCGCTGCAGGCCTCGCGCTGGGCGTCGAGGCTGTTGAATGCTTGCTCAAGCCCTTCCTCGGTTGACTTGCGCGTATAGACCGCGCAGCGCTTGCGCTCAGCCACCGAAGCCGCTCCTTCGTTTGCGCAGCCCGAAGAAGCGTGGCCCCGACCAATGCGCGCCGGTAATCGCCCGGGCAATCTGGCTCAGGCTCTCGTAACGGCGTCCGTCATGCTCGAAGCCAACATCGAGGACCAGCACATGATAGGTCTTGCCCTGTCATGAGCGGACCAACCGGGTGCCGCTCTTGATGGTGAGGTCACGTGGGCTGCCAACCTCGCCGGTCTTCTCCAGTTGAGATAGGCATTTGTCGATGGCGCGGCGCGTTGCCACGGTTAGACCCCCGTGCACCCGTGCCTGCATCCGCCACGCGATACCGCGGCGCAGCAGGTCGGGGCCAATGTTAGGCGCCAGCGCGCGATACTGCTCGCGCCACATCGCACGTAGTTCGGCAGGTCGCATCGCGTCCAAGGCCGCAAGATGCTCGCCGAGCGAGGTCACGATGCTGCCGCCTCAGCATCGGTGACGGCTATGCGATAGGTAACCGCGCCGTCGCTACGCTGTTCCTTGACCAGCGTCTTCCCCTGTTTGCGCAATCCCGTCAGAAAGGCACGGCAGCTGTGCGGCTGCCAGTTGGTCGCGCTAGCAATCTCCGTGAGCGTTGCGCCTTTGGTGCGCGTCAGCAATTTGATGACGATGGCTGACTTGGTGGGCTGCGCTTTGGCGGCGTAGGGTGCTGCGGTTGTTACCGGCGGTTCGGTGGTCGCTTTTACATCAGTTGTCATTTTGGGTCTCCGTAGGACGCTCTGGCACCATGCCGCGTCCCACTGACCCAAGCCCCGGGAAGCAGCGCTCCGAGGCTTGCCGCGCGCTTCGCGCGGCCGACACACCAACGCTTCGTTGCGGAGCGAAGTCCAGTCGATTTTGCGGGTTAGTCGCTCTGCGAGCGCATGATGGCCGCCGCCCCAGCTGCCAAGACCGCGAGGTCGTCCGCGACCTGCGCCAAGCGAACGATTTTTGCATTGATCTCGGTGTGGGCTTGCCCTGAGCCGTGACCGGACAGGAGTGCGGGACACTCATCCTCCATTAGGCAAGCCGCATGAACCAGGAGCGCTAAGGCCAGCTTACCCGCTTCTTCTTCGTCCACGTCGGTCATGGGCGGCACACATGCTTGGCGTGCTCCTGATGTCCATATGCAGCTTGGCTCAAATGCAAATTAAACTTTTGGGCGGGGGCTGAGGATCGCTAGCCTCAGCACTTAACTCAGCGTCGGCTTTGCGCCCTCACATCGGCCGTTGCGGCTCGCGCGCCGTTTACCTGAAAGTAGACATCGCTGCCAATCGGTCCGAATAGCCGGGTCTGGAACATTTTCGCCATTCGTGAGCGCCATGCGGAACGGCAGGTCTTATCAGCGGCCGAAGTTCAATCGTTGCCCGACTGGCTAGGCGGCCGACGGAAGCGTTAGCTAAGGCCCGACGCACTGTTCTCGCTGGCCAGCCTGGCATAACGATCGCGGTTGACCCTCTAGATATTCGACCATCGCTAGCGCCGCGGGGCCCGAAGTAGACGGACGCCTCCCCCACCCGCGGTGCGCTACCGAACAGGTGGGGGCTTGTCTACGATTTAAGACGTTGGGATTCGGCTTGCGATTGCATCTTCGATCAACCTTTGCATCTCCTGTTCCAGCTCCACGCCCTTAGCATCACCGCCGATGGCAATGTCCGTCGCGATCAGCGCATAATAGCCAGTCTGCCGGTCGATCCAGCCCGTCCAGCCATAAGCGCCGGGCGAGGAATTGATCTTGGAGGTCGCGCATTGCGCCGGAGTGTCGCACTCGACAAACGACCCCAGCGCATATTCCCATGTCGCTGCGCTGCCGGGCACGAAAAGGCGCGTCAGCCCGGCGGTCCGCTGCTGGGTAAAGGTGTCCATGTCGACGATGAAGCTGCCGCCAAGGAAGGCGCGCAGCAGCTTGGCGTAATCTTGGGCAGTGGAATAGGCCCCGCCTGCTATCCAGGGATTGGCAGGCGCGTTGCCGTTCGGGTCGTACAGCGTGGTGTTATCCATCTCCAATTCGTCGGTCACGTGCTGGGCAAAAAGCTCGTGAATGTTGCGCTGTCGTGCCGGAGAGATACCGGGCGCAATGCTGGTGTCCTTGGCCTCCAGATAGGCCGCTGCGACCTGCAGCCCGTGCGGGCCATAGCTGTATTGCGCACCGGGCGCATTGCCGGGCCGAAGGGTATCATAACGCAGGTCATGAATGCTCTTGGCGCAGCTGTAGAGCGACGTGATGGGCACCAGCTGACAGCCGCCGACCAATGGATTGGCATTGAAGCCCGATGTCATCGACAGCGTGTGCTTCAGCTTGACGTCCTTCTTGGTGCCGTTGGTGGTCCAGAACGCCAGTGGCGGCCGCATGGGATCGTCAAGGGTGGCAATCCCCGCCTGCACCATCCGCATCGCCAGCGCGCCGGTGAACCATTTGGAGGCCGACGCGATCCGGTTGACGCGGTCGATATCGAAATCGCCCTTCTCAATGTCGTACAGATAGCCGTCATCGGCCGCGTTGCCGACGATGATATAGGCGTTTTCGACCTGGTTATCCGCCAGGATGACCCTTTGAAGTTCGGTCCAGTCATAGGTGAAGCCACCCACGGTGCGCAGCACTTGGGCCGGGGCTGCGGCGGTCGATGCCGATGCTGCTGCCTGCAGTGGTTGCGGCGATGCAGGCGGCAGCTGGACCAGAAACCCGCCGGACCCTGCCGATCCGTCTTGCTGCGATTGTGCCGCCAGCGCCAACGCACCGCTTGCCGCGGCTGCTGCCAGCCACCCTCCCGTCTTCAACCGTGCCATGTCCGTCTCTCCTTGCTTCTGTGGTTATGTCCGATAGCTGGCAGGCGAAGGTGGCGGCTGCCGTCAGGGGTTCACCCCCGTCCGCTGCGCGTGTACCTTGAGCAGATGGTCGATCTGGGCCTTGCGAAATTGGGCCACGATTGCGGTTTGCGGGCCGAACACGGCGGCTTGGTCGCTTGCGCTGTCGTATCGCGGCCATTCCGGGGCCAGTGGGCAATCGGGCGCGCCGGACTTGGCAAACGCCACCCAGCAGGCGGATACCCTTTCGCTAAAGCTGCGATCGGAGGCGCTGACCGGCCCGGCGACGGAAGCCAGATAATCGAGCGTGCCGAACACATAGGGAATTTCAGACCCGTGCGCCGCGCCCTTGGCCCGCGCCCGCCGCTCTTCAGCCACATAATCAAAATGGTACAGGTAGCTTGGTGCGCCCTTGGCGGAGCGCTGCGCTAACCAGCGCGCAGGGGCTACGAACCAGGCATCGCCCAGCACCTGCCGCGCCAGTTCCTCGTCGGCCAATCCGGCTCCGTAAGCAGCGCGCCCGGCGGCGGGATCATCGCCAAGGTAGAACAAAGCTGCCCCGCGCGGCACGCCCATGGCCAGGATCACGCTTGCCTCGTTGCTGTTGGCGCCGACCAACAGCGGAACGTCGATCGGCTCGCTGCGCGCAAAGACCCGCCAAGGCGATTCGCGTACCAGGCGGCCGTCGATGAACGGCCCCGCCATCTCGCCGGGCTTGCGGACCTCGCCAGCCTTTACCAGCGCGTCGACCGGCAGCGCGCGAAGATCGTCCGAAGTTGCAGAAGACTCTGCCCCGGCCCGCGCGGCTATCGCCAGCCCGCGCACTTCTTCATCCGCCAGCGTCTTCATATCGGCCAGACCCACCCCGGACTGGACGATGGCACGCGCGAAAAGCCCCTTGGCTTTTGGATTTGCGAGCAGCGTCGAGACCGCGATGGCCCCGGCAGATTCGCCGAACAATGTGACCTGGCGCGGATCGCCGCCGAATGCGGCAATGTTCGCCTGCACCCAGCGCAAGGCCGCCAATTGGTCCATCAGCCCGTAATTGCCGGTCGGCTCACTAGTAGGGGCCGTACGGGTGAGCGCGGGGTGCGCGAAATAGCCCAGCGCGCCCAGGCGGTAGTTCACCGTCACCACGATGACCCCCTGCCGCGCCAGCGCGGTACCATCGAACGCGGGGAAGGTGCCCGATCCGATCACGTGTGCACCGCCATGGATCCACACCATCACCGGCAGCTTGCGCGCGCCTGCAGGCCTCCAGATGTTAAGCTGGAGGCAGTCTTCGGATTGATTATCGGCAACGCCCCCTGCCACCACCGCAGGCCGGATCGTCTGCGGACATGCCGGCCCCAGCCGGGAAGCATCGCGGATGCCCGACCAGCGCGGCGCAGGCTGCGGCGCACGCCAGCGCAACGGGCCGACCGGCGGCGCGGCGAACGGGATGGCGTGGAACCGCTCCAGTTCTCCATCGCGCGCCCCTGCCAGCTGGCCTTGCGCCACCTTTACCACCGGCCCGGCGGTCGCCTGCTGCGCCATGGCACTGGTCGGCACAAGCCATGCCAGGGCCGCTGCGATGAAGGTAAAAAGGCGCATAAGTGCATGCCTTGATGTTGGACCGAGTTTCTGATCGGGCGGTGTGTAGGTGCAATCAGAACCGGGCGCGGGCCTCCACGCCGAACACGCGCGGCTGGCTGTAGCGGTTGATCGTGGGTGCCTGTGCCACGAAGTATAGCTTGTCGAACACGTTGTTGGCAAAGGCACTGATGCTGAAGCCGCCGACCTCGACGCCCAGGCGCAGGTTGACCAGAACATAGTCGTCCAGATCGACCGAGGTCGCGGTCAATTCCTGCTTGCCGCCCCATTGTCCGTTGACTAGTGCGTTGCTGATCAGGCTGACATCGCGGCTGACCGGATAGCGCAGGTTAAGGTTGGCCGACGCCAGCCAGTCCGGCACTTGCGCCAGATCAAGCCCGGCAAAGCGGCCCGACTTGACCTCCCCGCTCTGGCGCGATCCGCTGAGCGCGAGTCGGCCGGAACCTGTCCCCAGATCGAAGCCCTGGCTGTATTCGGCCTCGATGCCCCAGCTTTCGGCGTCGCCGGCGTTGGTAAGGTACGCGACCGCGGCCACCGGGCAAGCCGCGTTGGTCAGCGCGCAGCCATCGTCGACCTGTGCGATCAGGTCTTCCAGCTTGGTGAAATATCCCGCGATGGCGAAATATCCGCGCCGCACCGGCGATCCTTTGATGCCGCCCTCATAGGTCGTGCTTTTTTCATTACCGAACAGCACCTCAACCGGGCGCGGCGCACGCGGATCGGACAGGCGGGTGTTGAAGCCGCCCGCGCGATAGCTGCTGCCGACCTTACCGTAAGCGAGGATATCGGGCGTGATCGCGTACGCCAGCGTTGCATTGTACGACAGATTGTCCGCCGTGATGCTGTCGTCGATGATCCGGGACGGACCGCCGGTGGGCAGCAATGTCGCCAGATCGAACTGTCGGGCGGTGATCGTGCGGCTGTCGCGCGTGTAGCGCAGTTCGCCGGTGATGTTCAAGCTGTCGGTCAGGTCGTAGCCTAGCGACCCGTACGCGGCGTAGCTTTCAAAATTCAGCCGCGCGGGCACAATGTTGCCTGGCGAAGGATTGGCAGGCGTCGGCGTGCGGGTGGTGGTGACCGAAAAGTCGCTATCGAGGATATAGGCATCGGCCCCTGCCAGCCAGGTCAGCCGCCCGGATTTGCCACTGATATGCAGGTCCTGCGAGAAGATGTCGGTCGTATCGACGATGAAGCTGGCGCTGCTGGGGTCCAGCGGCGTGGCCGCGCCGATCTGCCCGGCCGCGCGCGCCCTGGCGAGTTCGGAAGGGCTGATCGCGTCGTTATCGAGGTCGTATTCCGAATGACGTCTGCGGTACGATGTCGTCCCGCTCAATTCTGCCGCGCCCAGGTCGATCTTCAGCAATGCCTGCAGGCCATCGACATCCTGGGTGGCGCGCGGCGCGGTGCTCCACGGGTAATTGAACCGGTCCTGCGCATATCCGCCTGGGAAACCGGGTGTCCCCGCCGGAATGACAATCTGGTAATGGATCGTGGGGACGGTGAAGGACTGGGTTTCCGCCATGATGGTCAGATCGACCGGCCCCCGGTTGAGCCGCAACTGGCCGCGCAGACCGTGGCCCTTTTGCTGATCGAAATAGACATCGTTGTCGGGGTTGTAGAAAAACCCGTCGTCCTGCTCGACCAGTTCTCCGCTCAGGCGGAACGCAAGCCCATCGGCTACCGGCACATTCACCGCGCCCTGCAACTGCAAGGCGTTGTTTTCAAACGTATAGCGTGCGCTGCCCCAGCCGGACAGGTCGAACTCGGGCGCGGCCGAGATGATGTTGATCGCGCCGCCCACCGCATTGCGGCCATACAGCGCGCCCTGCGTCCCGCGCAGCACCTCGACGCGCCCAATGTCGAGAAAGTCGAGCCGGGTGAAATTGCGCCCGCCGATCGCGCCGCCGCCGATATACGCGCCATTGCGGTACAGGCCGATGCTGGGGTCGCCATTGGTGGCACGCGCCGTTGACGATGCGCGGATCGAGATTTCCGACGTGATCGATGAATTGAGGTTGTTGAAGCGGACGCTAGGCTGATCGGCGAGCAGTTCGCCGCTGCCGGTCGCACCGCCCCGGTCATACAGCGATGCAGCGTCGATCACCGAAGCTGCGCTCGGCACATCGGCCAGCCGCTCCTCGCGTCGGCGAGCGGTCACCACGATTGAGCCGTCGCTCGCATCTGCCGCGCTGTTCTGGGCAGCCGCCTCGGCATCATCATTCGCAGACTGGCCTGCTGCCTGCGTCGCTGATTGCGAAAAGGCCGGAGTCGCCATCGCCGTCCAGATTGCGGCCGAGCAATAAAGCAAGTGCGCGGTGCCCTTCATAAGTCCCTCTCCATTCTCTATGTAATTATTATCGATAATTCTGTGCACCAGGCGCGTCGCTGTCAAGGTCAAAACCGCATGGCCTTGGATGAGCCTTAGATCCTGGGCTGGAGAGCGGACGCGATCAGGGCGCAGCAGCCGCTCGCCGCAGCCTGCAGCGCATCGGGCAGGATCGTCTCCAGCGTATCCGATGCTGCATGGTGCTGGCGGTGCGCGCCGAAGATCCCAGCATGGCGCGGATACCCGGCCTTGACGATTTCCTGCAACTCGCCCGCTGCGCCTTGCGAAGACGAATAGGCCGCCTCAAGCCCCGGCTGGGTATGAAAAGCTGCGCGCGCATGTGCGAGCAAATCATCCGACGTCATCAGAAAGCGGAACGGATCTGCACTGGGCAGGGGCAGCAGCCGATCGGGCAGCTCGTGCCAATCGCGCGTGGCGACATTCGCCCCAAGGTGCAGCCACAAGGAGGTCTGCTGCGGCGACGGCCCAAAGGCCTCGATCATCCGCTTTGCCCCCAGATTCTCATACTCATGGCCGGAATTGGTGACCATCAGTACGCTGTGTCTTGGGAACTGGCGCGGCAGCCACTGCGCCAGCGCCAGCCATATCGCGACGCCGGGCGCGCGTTCGCCGACGCAATCGGTCCAGCCGGAACGCGGCGTCGATATGACGATCCAGGGCGCCTGCGCAACGATGCGTTTGCCAATGATGTTCTGCGCCAGGCGCACGCCGCCCCGCCCTTCGATATGCAGCCGCGCCGCGCGTCCCGCCTGCGCCGCCTCCACCACCGGCGCTGCCTTGCGCGGTGCGAGCAGCGCGATGGGGACCGGCGCGAACGGTGCATCGGCATGCGCATTGAGCAGCAGCGCTTCGCCGGTAGGCCCGGTGGTGACCACGACGACCGCCACCGCCCCACGCGTGACCGCATCGGCAACCGGCTTGCGCACTGCCGCATCGACCAGCGACGACCAGCGCCGGTAGGGCAGCCGGACCACAGCGATGTTGCCATCCAGCCTGCCGCCGATCTCCGCCAGCTTCAACGGTGCCGAAAGCCCGGTCGGTGTCGTGGGCATCACCAGCGGCTGCGCGATCACCGGGATCGCTGTATCGCCCAGCACCAGCTCGCAGCGTCCGGCCTCGAAAAACGGTGCATCGAACGCCTGGGTCTGCACGGCATAGCCTGCCGCAGTAAGCCGCTCGGCGGTCCAGCCTGCCGTCCAGCGATCGCCCAGACCGCCCGATTGCTTGTTGCCCGCACCAGCATACGCGCGCACGTCTTCCATCAGGCGCTCCGACGCCATCGTACCGGAGCCCGAAACCTCAGCGGCCTGAGACGCGAAAGGCATCGCCATCGGGACAGTAATTCCGGCCTTGAGCAGCGCCCGCCGTGCCATGTCTTGCCGGCTCACGCAGGCTTACTCCTGCGCCGTGCGGGCCGGGCCTTGACCTGGCGGTCCTTGTATTCCTGCAGTGCCTCGGCAAAGCTCGCCTGGGTGACTCCGATCAATTCGCGCGCGGTCTGATCGGCCGCATCCGCTTCATGCGCGACGATATGGCGGCAAAGTTTTTCATACAACACGGCCGATAGCTTTCCGGCCTCGCTGGCATGCTCGGTCAGATACGTTTCGGTATAGACATTATGCTGCCAGCGCGCGAGCAACGCGACCCGGTCGAGCAGTTCCAGCGCCAGTGGCGCGTTGCAACGCTTGGCGATGAAACGCCCGATGCGGTTGGAAACGCGGATATGCTCAAACGTGTTGTCGGTCCGCTGGGTGATGTCCTTGTACTCGACGAGCCGGTGCATCAGTTCGCGGCCATCGCGATCGCTCATGGTCAGGCTCGCCAACCGGCAGACCACCCCGAACAACGCCTTCCACAACTCGTACACCTCGTTGGCGGCATGGTCGTCGATATCAATGACGAATGTGCCCCGCCACGGCACCACTTTGACCAGGCCGATGCGCGCCAGATGGCGAAACGCCTCGCGCACAGGCGCATGCGACACATCGAATCGCGCCGCGATTTCGCGCTCCCGCAGCCAGGTGCCCGGCGCGATCCGCCATTCAACAATGTCGTTGGTAAGCAGCCGTGCAATGACTCGGTCCTGGGTGGGGGTGGCTTCCTCTTCGTTCATGCGGGCGGTCATGGCTTTCAGGCTATGGCATTTCGGGCAGCAGATGCCTTTTGGGCAATAATGGAAAGTGGCATACTAGCCATGCGGAAACGGCAGGCAATCGATCGTTGCCAAGCCAATTATTATCGATAATAAGTTGAATGACAAGAGCGACTGGAAGGGCAGTTTCCTATGAAAAGGCTTTGGCGCGCACTGGCATTGGTGACAGCCGCATGGCTTGCGCCGCAAGGGGCGGTAGCCTCCGCGCAAACCATTCCCGGCTGCGATGCAGCCATCGCCTATTCACGGGCGCACGACGGCGTCGCGGTGCTCGTGCTGGAAGACGGTCGCGCGGTATGCGCCTCTGCAGGTGTGGACGTGCCGCATGAGCTGTGGTCCGGCACCAAAAGCCTGATCGGCCTGTTGGCGGCCGCGGCCGTGCAGGACGGCCTGTTGACGCTCGACGAGCCCGCCGCTGCCACGATCATCGAATGGCGCGATGCCCCCCAGAAGAATGCGATCACGATCCGGCACCTGTTGTCGATGACCAGCGGACATCCCTCTGCCGTCGGGCGGCCGCAGGGCTATGCGGCTTCGCTTGATGTGCCACTAACCCAGCAGCCGGGCACGGCCTTTCAATACGGGCCGACACCACTGCAGATCTTCGGCGAGATTCTGAAGCGCAAACTTGCCGCCGCAGGCCAGGAAGCCGACCCCCGCGCCTATGCCGAGCGGCGCCTGCTGCAACCTCTGAGCGTGACGGTGGCTGCTTGGCGCAGTGGACCGGACGGCCAGCCGCTGATGCCGCAGGGCGCGGTGATGAGCGCACAGCAATGGGCGAAGCTTGGTGAGTTCGTGCGCGCAGGCGGCATACAGGATGGCAAAAGGCTCGTTGACGAGGCCACCTTGCGCGCGCTGTTCGATGGCAGCACGCCCAACCCTGCCTATGGCCTGACCTGGTGGCTGCCGCGAGCAACCCCCGCTAGAGACGTTGTTTCGGCCGCCACCGATATCACGCAGCCCGATAGCGGGCTTCCCCCCGATATGGTTGTGGCGGCGGGTGCAGGCGACCAGAGGCTGTACGTCATCCCCTCGCGCAAACTGACCATCGTGCGGCAGGCAAAACTCAACGTGGCGGATTTACTAAGCGGAAAACCGAGCGGTTGGTCCGACCGGCGGTTTCTAACAATGCTTCTCGGTTCCTGAGCATACCGATGGCAATTTCTCGTTCGTCGGGCGGCTCAAGGAAATGTGCGAGCATCCACGCATCGGACTCGCAGCGGTCCTTCTTATACCCCATCCGATCTTCTAGGAGGTGGGGCACGCCTTCATCGAGGCGCCCGGGGGGCAGATTGAAGAGGCCGAACTTCGGGACTTTCTGAAATCCCGCCTCGCCAACTACAAGATTTCGAAGGTCTTCAGCTTCGAACCAGTGCTTCCCAAGCTGCCGACTATGAACATCGACAAGCAGGCGCTGAAAAGGCGTCTTGAGAGGGAGGCCGCATGACCGAAGGACATTTCAGGCTCGAGCAATATGGACATATCGTCACGATCACGCTCGATCGGCCGGAGAAACGCAATGCGCTGACCCCTGGGTCCTTGATGCAGCTCAAGGCTATGGCGGAAGCGCTGGCCGACAATATTGAAGCGCGCGCCGTCATCATCCGCGCCGAAGGGCGCGACTTCAGCGTGGGCGCAGATATTGGCGGGATGGGCGCGGGCGTACGCCCACCGCCAACAGTTCAAGCGCGCCGCACCGCTGAACTGGGCAGCCGCCTGATGCGGGCGATCCGTGAAATTCACCAGCCAACTATCTGCGCGATCCAGGGCATCGCGACGGGCGGGGCCGCCTGCATTGCGACCGCCTGCGATTTTCGTATCGGGACGCCCGATGCGCGTATCGGATATGGCGAGGTCAAGCTCGGCATTAATCTCATGTGGCACGCCTTGCCGCTTGCCATCCAGACCGTCGGCCTGGCGCGGGCGAAGCGGATGGTCATGACCGGCGCGCTCTTCGATGCCGAAACGATGCGCGATTGGGGCTTTTTCGACGATGTTGTCGCAGCAGACGATAAGGACGAAGTCGCTCGCGCTATGGCTGAAAACTACGCCGCATTGCCGCCTATCGCCGTGCAGATGATCAAGCGCAGTGCCAATGCTTGGGCAGGCGCGCTCGACCAAGCGGTTATGCATGCCGATACCGACCAATGGCTCCTTGGGACGCGCACCGAAGATTTCAAAGAAGGCGTGGGCGCCTTTTTCGAAAAGCGCAAATCCGATTTTTCGGGCAATTGACCTGACAATAAATCTGTTCAGACGATGGAGATGCTCAGCATCCATCCGCCGCGGCAAAAGGATTTGCAGACGCCGCAGCAGATCGACACGGCGCCTGTCATCCCGATTTATAATTTTGAGGACAGTTTCAGGAAGATCTGCACCCGGCTCACGGTGCCAGCAGGCGGCGTGACCTTATCGGCCGATTTCGTGATCGAGGATAGCGGCCTCGAAGATGTCCGGACGCCCGACGTGCCGCCCACGCCGGTCGAGCAGCTTCCCGACGACATTCTCGTTTATCTGCGAGGCAGCCGTTACTGCGAGACCGACCGGCTGATTGGCGTGGCCTGGGCCGAGTTCGGTGCCCTCGCCGCGGTTCGCGACCGGGTCGAGGCGATCGTCGCTTTCGTCCATAAACATATTGTGTTTGGCTATAAACATGCGCGCTCAGACAAGACCGCCAGGAACGCCTATCAGGAAAAACAGGGTTTGTGCCGCGACTTCGCGCATCTTGCGATTACATTGTGCCGCTGCATGAACATATCGGCGCGCTATTGCACCGGGTATCTCGACGATATCGGCATGCCGCCGGTCGATCCGCCGTCAAAGCCATGACGAACGGCGTTTCCCGTGCGCAATCATCGTTCGGGCGACCTTCGGGCTGATACAGGATATGCGTTTCCATCTCGATCCGGCCAGCATCCTGGATGCGCGGGAAGGGCGCAGTCCCGGTGCAGTGTGGCAAGCCGGGACGCGCGCTTAATCGGAAAGCCCGATTTCCGCGTCCGCTAATTATTTGGGAGACTTGTCTTGGCTTGCACTGAAATGGGTCGGTCGTTGTATGCCTGCTTTGGCCATGTTCGATGCTGTAAGCGGACAGGCCGCTGTCGGCCCAAAATCTGCCATCGCCCAAGCGGTCTATCCGCAGCACAGCCACACAGCATCAGACCATATCGCATCTTGCAAATGCGAATACGTCGCATTATCGAGAAGCGCATCTCCGAATTGCTCTTCAGGAAACATATGCGCACTCACTTCAGCCTCTCCACGGCGATTGCCGCCGCTCTCTTCGCCTTTGCTGCGGTTCCGGCTGCCGCGCAGGACGAGCTGGGCGGACCGGACGAGGGGGCCGCTGCGGAACAAGGCAATGCCATAATTGTTACTGCCACGCGGTCCGGAACGGCGCTCGAAGATCTGCCGCTTTCCGTCTCGGTGGTCGACGAAGAGGTGTTGCAGCAGCAGCTGCGCCAGAACCGCAATATCCTCTCGGCGCTCGAATTCACTGTGCCCGGCCTCAGCATCCAGGCGCCCGAGGATCGTTCCTCGTGCGGCAGCCAGATTCGGGGGCGCACCGCATCCTTCCAGATCAACGGCGTGCCAGTGAACGAGGATCTGCGTCCCGGTTCGTGCACGGCGCCTTTCGCGATCAGCCCCTTCGCCATCGAGAGCGTCGAAGTAGTCCGCGGCGGCACCGCGCTTTACGGTGCGGGCGCGCCGGGCGGGATCATCAACCTGCGGACGCGCCGCGCCAGTGGACGCGCCCTCGAGATCGACGTTACCGCCCAGACCAGCTTCAATACCGATGTGTCGCGCGGCACCTTTGTCACCGATCTTTATCTCGGGGCCGGACAGGATCTGGGCGCCTTCGATTATTATGTCGGTGCAGCCTACACCGACAGCGGACGCCAGCGCAGCGCCAACGGCAATCCGGTATTCAGCAGCGAATTTGAGGCAGTCGACCTGATCGGCTCGTTCGGGGTCGACATTGGCGAGGCGCGGATCGCCTTCACCGGCACCTTCCATGACGAGAATAAGGGCCGCGACTTTTACCCCGAGGGGACGTTCCAGCCCGGCAACGACGAGGTCGCGAACGTCATCGAAGTCACGCCGCACCCGCAGCTCGGCGAGGCGGGCGATCGTAGCGTCACCGGGATCCTCAGCTTCAATCACCCCGATCTGCTGGCCCATGATGTGACCTTCGCCCTGTTCTTCCAGCAACAGGAGATCATCCAGCGCGACAATTTCTTCGACATCACGTTCGGCGACGATTTTTTCGCGTCCAACCGCGAGAATTCGCGGCTCGGGCTGCGCAGCACGCTGGTGCGCAGCTATGATCTGGGCGGCGGGAGACTCAAGACGAGCTATGGGCTCGATTTCACGCGCAATGATTTCCTGCGCTTCACTGTCGATCCCGCGGGCGAGGATACCGTAATCGGCTACATCACCCCGTCCTTCTACCTCGAAACGCTTGCCCCCTTCGCGCAGGCAGAATTCACCGTCGGCGCGCTGACGCTGGCCGGGGGCGTGCGGCACGAATGGTACTCAGGCGCAATCAAGCAGGAGGGCTTCGACCCCAGCCTGCCGCGTCCCGCCACGCCGGGTGCCTTTGCGGATAGCGAGCTGACGCTTTGGAATGCAGGCGCGGTCTATCAGTTCAGCGACGCGCTCCAGCTCTATGCCGGTTTCAGCCAGGGCGCTGAGCTTTCGCAGCTCGGACGGGCGGCGCGCGGCGCGAGCGACCCGAGCACGATTTCGAATGAACCGGCGACCTCGGACCAGTATGAACTAGGCTTGCGCGGCAGCAGCGGGAGCCTCAGCTACGGGGCCGCAGTCTATTACGCCAAGTCCGATGCATCCTCGCAGATCCAGCCCGATCCGACCTGCGCGCCCGGCACCTTCTGCCCGCTCATCCCGCTGCGCATTCCCGAGCGCGGCTGGGGCCTCGAAGCGCAGGCGCAGTGGCGCGCGCTCGAAAACCTTGAGCTCTCCGGCGTCTTCACATTGCAGCGCGGTGAGGTGTTTGACGAGGATACGGGCGAATGGGTCAATTTCTCGACCGACCGGGCTGTGCCGCTGCGCATCACCGTGCGGGCCGATTGGCAGCCAACCGAGAAGCTCGCGCTGGGTCTGCAAGTGACGCATTATGGCGCATCAAGCTATTTCTCGCCGACCCAGCAGGCGATCGGCCTTGTCGATAGCGATGCGGTGACGCTGGCGGCGGCCAATATCTCCTATGATGTCGGCCCGGTGCGGCTGTTCGTGGCGGCCGACAACCTGTTCGATAAGGTCTATGTGAACCCGGCGGCGCAGGGCGATGGCCTTGATGTCTTCAACTATGAGGCACCTGGCCGCCGCTTAACCTTCGGCATCAGTGGACGTTTCTGAGCGCCTCGAGCATGCGGGTGCAGATGAGCCCGCCATTGCGGGCCGCCCAGCGCCTGCCCGGACCGCGCAGCATAAGCGAAGGCCGCTGGCCTCCTGGCTGCACAATCTGTTCGGAGTGCAGCTCAGCTTGTTTCTCGCCTTCGTCTGCCTCACCGGCACCATCGCGACGATCGCGCACGAGATCGAGTGGCTCTACAAGCCCGAGGTGCGTGCCAGCAAATTCACGCCCGGGAAGGAGGACTGGGGTGCGCTGTGGCA
Organism: uncultured Sphingopyxis sp.; assembly: GCA_964401155.1. Lineage (GTDB taxonomy): Bacteria > Pseudomonadota > Alphaproteobacteria > Sphingomonadales > Sphingomonadaceae > Sphingopyxis. The sequence continues at coordinate 27,301 of CAYNXF010000010.1, read as the reverse complement.
AGCCGCCGAGCGGGCCTATCCTGAGGCGACCCTCACTGGCATTGGCTCATATGACCGCTCGCACGCGGCCTACTTCGCCAAGAGCATTGCCGCGCGCGATACGGCGGGAACCGATTTCACCATCTATGTCGACCCGGGCACAGGCAAGGTCACGGGCCACGAATATGGGCGCAGCCTGCAGGATGCGATGCGCGCGCTGCACTATTATCTGTTCATCCCCGGGGACGTCGGCTTCTACCTCGTCACCAGCCTTGGTTTCGTATTGCTTGGCTCGCTGGTGACCGGGCTGATCGTCTACAAGAAATTCTGGCGCGGCTTCTTTCGCATGCCGCGACTGAAGCGCAACCTCCGCACGCAGATGGGCGATCTGCACCGGCTCGGCGGGATTTGGTCGCTATGGTTCGTCGCGATCATATCACTCACCTCAATCTATTATTTCTTCGAGTGGAGCGGGATGGACTGGAACAGCGCGACGCCGCGCGTTCCTGACGCCCACTTCGCCGAAACCGCGAGCGCGGCCGACATCGCCCGCTGGACTGAGCTGGCGCGCGCGGGCAAGCCGGGCCTTGCGATCACGGCCGTTGCCTTGCCCTATGCGGCCGGCGAGCCGGTGGTCGTGCAGGGCCATTGGCAGGCGGTCTTGGTGCGCGAGCGGGCCGATGCCGTGTTCATTGATCCGGTCACCGACCAAATTGTCGGCACCCGCACCGCCCACAAGATGGATGCGGGCGAGCGGATCGTCCATACCGTCGATCCGCTCCATTTCGGCACCTTTGGCGGACTGGTGACGCGCCTGATCTGGGCGCTGTTCGGCCTCATCCTGACCGGGCTCGCAGCGACTGGCGCCTATATCTTTGCCAAGCGCACAGCAGCTGCGCTTGCAGGCCGCGGGCCGCTTACGATGCTCGACTACCTCGGCGCATGGAAGTGGCCGAGCGCAGCGCTGGTCACGCTCGTGCCGGGGGTCGCCTTCGTGTTTTGGTGAGAACCGGCGTTGGGCGTATGACGGGGCTCCTCCCAATATGCTGCCATGCCCTCCCCGTCGGGGATATGTCCAAATCGAATGTCGGGGCAATTATATACTTGAGTGAGCAGGCCAATGGATGTATCAGACAATCGACAGGCCGGTGCTGAAATTGAGGTCACCCCTCAGATGCGTCTAGGGGTTTGTTGTCTTTTAGAAGAGTGGCGCGAATCTCAGGAGGGAGATGATCTGTTTGACCTGACAGGATACGAGCTAAGTGGCGTGATATACCGTAAGATGGCTCGCCTTCAGTGGCAGTGATTTTGGTGGCATAAACATCTTCTTTGCCGTTTGGATAGGCAATGCCGTAGTGGGCCTCTCCGATCCGCGTCGCTAGTTCGACCAGCTTGTCGATGTTAAACCCTTTCTCAAAGGAAAAGCGTCCCCGGTTACTAGACGACCGAAGTTTGTTCGGATTGGATTGCTCCCAATCCCAAAGGCCATGAGTGACCTTATGTCGGTCAACCTTAAGTTGATCGACCATCGACAAGAATGGCGCAATCCTGTCCTTTTCTTCTTGTGGGGCATATTCGTTTACTAGCCGGCGAAACAATTTGAAACGTCTCTTGAATGAATCGCTCTCGGCATGTTCCGGTATATTGATGTGGACCGATTGACAGATGACCTTGGTATACTCGTAGATCGTATTTTCTAGCGATCCCCATTGCACGGTAACAAAACCAATCGCAGCCAGTTCCTTGATGTCTAAGTCTGTATCAACGTATGGTTTTGTGCTATTTCCGGTGGGAAAGGTTACAACTGGCATGAACGAAGACGCCTATTCCGAAAAGGAAACCGATGCTCGACGCGAGGCCGCGCTGGCACGGATGCTGGCAACCCCTCACAAGCCGCACAAGGCTAGCAAGGGGAAGCGCAGGGAGTCGAGTCAGTCAAAGTAGCGTTTGCGCTTTTCGCCGATCTGGCGAAGCGCATACGTCACCTTAGGCGGCGACTGCGTCAATCCGCCGATAGGTGAGGCGACGGCCCACCATGCCGTTCACAATCGCCAGAGCGCGCTCGCTGTCCGTCAGGCCGCGCGTGTTATAGCGAAGGTCAAACTCGCGGCAGTAGCGGCCAAGGTGGGCTTCGCTCATATGGTGATAGGTGCCGATGACGCCGCGCTTGAAAATCGAAAAGAAGTTTTCGGCGGTGTTGCTGTGCTTGAAGCCGCCCAGCGAGACATACTCCTTGGCGCTGTGGTTCACTACGCTGTGGCCGTTGAACTCGCGGCCTACGCGGGTGTAAACCGGCGCTTCGTCCGTCATTAGGTGGCTGGCGCGGTCAACGTTGGTGGCAATCAGCCCGCGAAGCTGCTTGCCGGTCACGTTGGCGACATGGAACGAACGAGCCTTGCCGTCACGCTCGATAAGGGCGACAACGGCCTTCTTGGCAGCGGGCTTGCGGGTAGCGCGATTGCGAGCCTTGCCGCCAACATAGGTTTCATCGGCTTCGACAACGGCGTCAGGACCACCAAGGGGGCCGCCATTGTCCGCGCCGTCCATAGCTTCGCGGATGCGGTGGCAAAGGAACCATGCGGTCTTGTAAGTCACGCCAATCATGCGCGACATTTGCAGGGCGCTCATGCCCTTCTTTGACGCGGCCATGATGTGCGTTGCCAACAGCCATTTATGCAGGGGAACGTGGCTGCGCTCCATGACGCTGCCAGTGCGCACAGTGAACTTGTCGCGGCAGTCATTGCAAAGGAACATACCAGCTTGGGTTTTGCCTTCCATGCGACGAACGCGCTTGCTGCTGCAATGTGGGCAGACAGCGCCATCGGGCCAGCGGTTCGCCTCAAGGTGCGCCGTGGCTTTGGCTTCATCGTGGAAAATGGGGTTGGTGATATTCATGGCTTCGTTCCTCTTGGGAACGTATTGCGCCAGTCACGCTGCTAAGTCAAGTATATAATTGCCAGAACTCGCAATTGACGGGCTTAAGGTTGAACGCAGCGACGGGCAGCTAGTTAAATTCCAAGCTCAAATTCCGGTTTGGAAACGCGGCGAGAAGGTTGAGCTATTTGTTATCGGTGCCCCCGCAAAGGTAGAGATCAGCGGCCCATGCATCCTCAAAGCCCGCTTCGGCTTCGGGGACGTTCACACCCTGGCCGGAAAGCCAGTTATTCCAGCACTGAATGAGATGGGCGTTCTTTGCCAACAAATTGTCGCCAACTTGGAAGCCGCCGCCAACCAACCCTGAAACCACATTACTGCAAAACGTATAAGCACCGGCCTGTCCTAAATCGTCTAGCAATTGCATTCTGCTTTCTCAAGTATATAACTGCCGAATCGTTGGTCTGAATCGTGGAACGACCTAGAAAGAAAAGGAAACGTGCTTCCCAAGACGAATGGGCTGAAGGCTTTGATGCGGTTTTTGAAACCACTATATCTGCTTTTAGCGGGAAAGAATCGATACTTCGTTCCAGATGTAGAGGATTTTCAAGAGTTCATTGATAGAGTTGAGCTTGATGACAGTGACTTCAATATTGCTACTTTCCCGCCGGGCACGTCGGGAGAGTCGAAGCTTTACAAGATGTTAGCGGCGACCATCGAAGATTCAGGCAACTCGGTGAAAACACTAGTTTAGCGCGAACTTTGCTAATCCCGAATTACTAGACACGTCACTTAACTCCCAAACTCCGCCCGCTCCCTCACCACGGGAACAGGCGACCCTGGCCCTTCGGTCGCCTGCAGCCTGACAGGCCTGATGACAGACGGACATCTTCCCGGCCCGCAAGACGCGAACTTGCTTTGCGCCTTTGTGTCTTTGAGCGTGCGAAATTATGCCTGTCGCGCCGCGATGGGGCGATCCGCGGCCAGCTGCGCCCCTGAGCGCCGAACGCGACCCCGCGAAGCCCGGACTGCGGCTTGCAGGCCGGGCTGCGCGGGCGCGCGCCCCCCTTTCCAAATAGCGAAAATGCCGTAACGTCCGGGTCATAGTCGCGGCGCACTCTGTGCGCGCGATGGTGGCGGCAGGGGAGTATGTGATGGTGCGCTTTTTGGCGATGATCGCGCTGGCGCTGGCCGCATTGGTGGCGCCCGCCGCCGCGCAGGAGGCGCCGGCCGCAACGCTGTTCCGCAACGTGCGCGTGTTCGACGGGGTTGGCCCGGCGGTGTCGCCGCCGACCGATGTGCGCGTCGAGGGCAATGTCATCACCCGCATCGCGCCGCGCCAGGGCGTGGACGGGGCGACGGTGATCGACGGGCGCGGGCGGGTGCTGATGCCCGGGCTGATCGACAATCATGTGCATATGATGTTCAACGCCTTTACCCCCGCGCAGCTCGCCGCGCCGGGGATGACGCCCGAAAAGCTGATGACAGCATCGGCGCAGCAGGCGCAGGCGATGCTGCTGCGCGGCTTTACCAGCGCGCGCGATGTGGGCGGGCCTTCGTTCGAGCTGAAGAAATTGATCGATGGTGGGCGCGTCAAGGGCCCGCGGCTGTGGGTGTCGGGGCCGATGATCTCGCAAACCTCTGGCCATGCCGATTTGCGCGGGCCGAACGAGCCGTCGCGGCGCTTTTCGGGGAAAATGTCGGCGGCCGAAACGGTGTGGGCGAGCGTGATCGCCGATGGGCGCGACGAGGTGCTGACCGCGGTGCGCGAAAACCTGCGTTTCGGCGCGAGCCACATCAAGCTGGCGGCGGGGGGCGGGACATCGTCGGACTTCGACCCGCTCGACGTGACGCAATATACGCTGGACGAGATGAAGGCGGCGGTCGAGGCGGCCGATGACTGGAACACTTACGTCACCGTGCACGCCTATCACCCCAAATCGGTGCGCCGCGCGATCGAGGCGGGGGTGAAGGTGATCGAGCATGGCAATCTGCTCGACGAGGCGACGCTGCAGCTGATGGCCGACAAGGGCATCTGGCTGTCGGGGCAGATGCTGGTCGATTCAACCGAGGCGATGGACCCGGCGCGGCGCGAAAAGCGCAAACCGGTGATCAAGGGCCAGCGCGTGGTGTGGCCGATGGCCAAGCGGCTGGGGGTGAAGCTGGCGTGGGGCACCGATTTCCTGTTCGAGCCCGATCTGAATGCGCTGCAGAATGAATATATCCTGCGGCTGAAGCCGCATTTTACCCCCGCCGAGCTGTTAAAGCTGGTGACGCACGACAATGCGCAGCTGCTGGCGCTGTCGGGCCCGCGCACGCCCTATAAGGGCACGCTGGGGGTGGTGCGCGAAGGCGCACTGGCCGACCTGATATTGGTGAATGGCGATCCCATCGCCAATATCGATTTGATCGGTGACCCGGCCAAGAATTTCGCGGTGATTATGAAGGACGGGGCGGTGGTCAAGGGGGAGTGACCCCTACCAGCGCGCCAGTTTGATGAAGAGCGCGGTGCCGAGGCCCATGGGCACCATTGCCAGCGCCGAGAGCAGGAAGACGGTCCACAGCGGGGCGCCGGTGCTGACGAGATACCAGCCGCCGGTCAGCACGACCGTCAGCCGCAGCGCCTGCGCCGCGATGGCGCCGCCGACACGGCCTGCGCCCTGCGAGGCGAAATAGAGGCAGAGCCCAAGCCCGAAGAAGCCGTAGCTGAACCCGGCGATGCCGAGATAATCATAAGCGGCGCTGCGCACGGCGGCTTCGTCGGTGAACAGATCGACCCACAGCCCCGGCGCGAACGCGGCGACGATGCCAAGCAATGCGAGCGCGGCGAAGGCGAGCCCGCCTGCGGTCCAGGCGATGCGGCGCGCGCGCGCGACATTGCCTGCGCCGATGGCGGTGCCGACCATCGGCACGCAAGCGACGCCGACCGAAAAGGCGATGGGGATGAGCAGAAATTCGAGGCGGACGCCGATGCCATAGCCCGCCAGCGCTTCTGCCCCGAAGCGGGCGACGAGCGACGTGAGGATGAGGATGGTCGATACCGACAGGAGCGGCGAGAGCATTGCGACCGCGCCGACGCGCAGCAGATCGGCGATATAGCGCAGCTGCAGCGCGCCCGGGCTCCACACCAGGCGCAGCGGCGCGCGCGCGCTGCGCAGATGGATGAACAGCACGACTGCCGCTGCGGTGAAGGCGGCGACCTGGCCGAGCGCGACGCCCGCCATGCCGAGCGGAGGGACCGGGCCGAGGCCCAGCCCGAAAGCGCCGCCGACGGCGACCTGCACCAGTCCCCCCGCCAGCAAGGTGGCCGCGGGGACGGCCATATTGCCCGCGCCGCGCGCCACCGATGCCAGCATATTGGTGACCCAGATGGCGGTGATCGCGATGGCGGCGACATTGGCATATTGGATCGCCGACGCCAGCACGGCGCCGCGCCCGCCCATGGCAGCAAAGGCCAGCGGACCAAAGGCGCGCACCGCGAGGCTGAGCAGCAGCCCTAGCCCGAGCCCGATGGCGAGCGCGGCGAAGGCAAGGCCGCGCGCACGCGCCTGATCACCGCTGCCCAGCGCGCGGCTGATCGCGCCCGACACGGTGCCGCCCATCGCGCCGGCCGAAAGCATCTGCATCAGCATGAAGACCGGAAAGACCAGCGCGACGCCGCCCAAGGCCGCGACCCCCAACGTGCCGACATAAGCCGTCTCGGCAATCGAGACGACCGTCGCCGAGCAGAGCGCGATGAGATTGGGCAGGCTGAGCCGCACCAAAGTCGACAGGATCGGCCCATCGCGCAGCAGCGCAGCGCGCGCTTGCGCGGCAGTCGGGGGAATGACGGTGGCTTCGGTCATGCCGCCACTTGCTGTGGGCCGGGCGGCGCAAAGCCGGGTTTGCGCCAGGGCGGATCGGCGATTTCGTGCGCGCCGCGCTCGACGCCGTCGAGATAGCCAAAATAGGAGGCAATCAGCCGCTCGCCGGGTTCTTCGATCGCTGTGCGGCCGTGCATGAAGCGGCTGTTGTCGAGGATCAAGATATCGCCGCTCTGCCAGCCGACGGGATAGGTAATCGGGTCCGCCGCTTGCTGGACGGCGTCAACAATCCAATCGGGGATGATGCTGCCGTCGTCGAACAACGGCACATGATCATTGTTGAGATACAGCCGCGCGAAGAGGAGGAAATTGCCGAACGCCAGCTCGCCGCCAAAGAGCGTGCGGTGCAGCGCGGGGGCGGTGAAATAGCGCACGATGCCGCCCGGCAGGCGGCGAAAGCCATAGGGGCAGTGCGCGGGCGGGTTGGCGAGCAGGCCGTCGTCGGGTTGGGGCGTGCCGAGCCAAAAGGCGAGGATGGCGGGCGGCGCGGGCTGAATATACAGCAGCGCGCGGTGCTCGAGCGCGGCGCGCACGGGCGCGGGCAAGCGGCGGACGAGTTCGACGCCGTCGCACCAGGTCGTCTGCCCGCCGGCGCGCGGCGCATCGAGGCAATGGAAAAAGCACAGATCGGGCTTCCATGGTTCGCGCGACAATTCGGGGTGCAGCGGAAAGGCGTCGGTCCCAAGGTTGACCGACTGGATATTGTTCTGCTGGTCGAGCATCGCGCGATTGGGGCTTTGGTTGAAAACCGACACCGCGCAATATTGTTTGGCAAAGGCGTTAAAGCTGGCCAGCCCGGCGGGATAGCCGCGCACGAGCACGGCAGAGGTGCGCAGTTGTTCGCCGATGGTCGCTGCGGGCACGGCGTCGAGGGTTTCGCCAGCGGCGGCCTGAACCAAGGTGAGGGGTCGGTCGGGATAGGGCCGCGAGACGTGGGGCATCGCCCATCTATGCGAGCAGGTACGACATTGCTACATCCGAGGCATGTCCGGCACAGAAATGTTGGCGCTGCAGCGCGATCCGCATTTCTACCTCTATGGCTTTGACGCGGGCGACGCGCTGTTCCTGCGGATGAACCGCGAATGTTATGCGCGGTCGATTTTCTTTGATGACCGGATTGTCACGCTGGACGACCAGCTGATCCGCGTGCCGTGGGCCGAGGTGGCGGCGGCGCGGCCCAGCGCCGCTGCCGCGCCGGAGCTGGGCTGGATTTTCCACATGGCCCACACGGGATCGACGCTGCTGGCGCGCGCGCTGGAACAAGCAGGCCGCACGCTGGTGATCCGCGAGCCGGTGACGCTGCGCGCGCTGGGCGTCGAGGCCGGGGCGGCGGGGAGCGATGCGGCGGCGAGCGAGAGCTGGCAACGGCGGCTGGGCGTGGCCGCCGCAATGCTGGCGCGCCGCTTTGCCGATGATGACCGGGTGGTGGTGAAGGCCAATGTGCCCGTCAACGCCATCATCCCCGCGCTGCTGGCGGTATCGGCGCAGCCGCGCGGCGTTTTGCTGCATTTCGGCCTTGACGATTATCTGACCGCCATTTTGCGCAGCCCCAATCATCGCAATTGGGTGGAGCGCATTTTTGCCGAAATGCGCATCGCGGCGTTGCCGGAGGTGGGTGCGGCGGCGCTGCACCCCGCTGAAAAGGCCGCCGCGCTGTGGCTGTTCCAGATCCGCGCCTATGTCGCCGCGCTCGCCGCCAATCCCGTGCTGTGCAGTCTGGACGCCAATATATTGTTCGACGCGCCGCAGGCCAGCCTGTCGGCCGCCGCGCGCTATTTCGGCTGTCCGCTGTCTGACGCGGCGGCCGCGGCGATTGTGGCAGGGCCGCTGTTTTCGACCTATTCGAAAAATCCCAACGCGGCGTTTGACAATCGCCAGCGCAAGGCACGGATTGCCGCGACACGTGCGGAATTGGGCGCAGAACTGGAACGCGCGCGGCGCTGGATCGCGCCGCGGGTGGCCGCTTTGCCATTGCCCGACCGGCTGGCGCAGCCGCTGTGCGGCGAGAATGCGCCGCTGCTGTAAGAATCCGGGTGCGGGCTGGGCAGCCTGCGGCGATTGCGGCGGCAGCAGCGCAAGATCCGCGTTAGAAGCTGACCACCGCGTTGAATGACATATAGCGGGTGTCGCGCGGATCGGGCGCATTTGGCGCGCGCCGCAGAAATTCGCCTTTGGCGAGCAGCAGCCCGTTCCATTCGAGCCGCAGCCGCTTGGGGACCAGCCAATAACGTAGGCGCGCTTCGATCTGATGCCCGGCAAAGCGGCCCGATTGGCCCGTTGGATCGCGCACGCCCGTCGTGGAGAAGCTGTCGAACCGCGAGGCGAGCCATAGCGGCTTCCACGCCGCAAAAATGTCGAGGCGCTTGTTCGGGGTGGCCTCGACCCGGATGCCCGGCGCAAGCACATTGGCGCGGCCGACCGAATTGTAGAGACCGGCGGGGGCGAGTTCGGCGCGCCGCATGCCAAACAACGTGTCGAAACGGCCAAAGCGCAGCCCGCGCCCATCGCCGCTGGCATAATCGAATTCGAGTGCGATGCGCGGTGACCAGGGACGGCGCAATGTATAGCCCAGTTCGGCATGCGCCGCCCATGCTGACACGTCGAGTGTCGGTGCATTGGCGGCAAGCCCGCTGCTGATCGTGCCGAACTGGTAAATGGTTTCGCTGTCGAAATCGATTGTGCCCACGGACGGTTCGCGGACCATCCGCAAGGCCACGGTTTCTAGCGAGCGGTCACGGGTCGGGCCGTCCGGCCGGTCGCGCTCGCCAAGATGGAAAAAGGAAAGCTCGGCGGCGGTGCCGCTGCGCCCGAGCTTTTTGGAAATGATGCCGCCCCACAGCACCAGGTCGAAACTCTCGCGGTCGAAACGGACGCGGTTGTTGGCCAGCGCGGCGCGGTCGCCCGGCAGGCGAACCTGCGGCAAAGTGTAAATCAGCGTTGCCGATGTTCCGCCGCCCAAACCCAGATCGGCACGCACGCCGGTATAGCCATTGGTGGTGTTGCGGTAATCGTCGGCGGCGACCAGACGGCGCGAGCCGAGGTTGAGGGTGAAGCGGCCAGCCTGCACGGCCATAGAGGTACCGGAGCCGAACGCGCCGGGTTGTTCGTAGGCGACATAGGCCTGAACCAGTTCGGCGGTATTGACTTCATTGGTGGTGACGGGCGTGCCAGGGTTGTCGCCATAGACACGGCTGTCAAACAGCTCGGCGCCGATGCGCAGATCGCCGGTCCGATATTCGCCACCGACGATGGTGCGCAGATTGAGAAGCTGGTCGCTGGTGTTAAACCCGGAACGCGCCTGGCCGGTGATTGTTTCGTAGCGCAAACGGACGCTGCCGGTGACGGTCAGACCGTCTTGCGCATGGGCAGGCGCAGACAGCAACAGGAACAGAATCAGGGCGGTCGGTTTCAAGCAAGCCTCCATCGCTCTGCAAGCAGAGTCGTTCAGGCAACGCTTGGGCGCGGTGGCGCTTGACCGGGAGGTCGCTTAACCCCGGAGTGCTTGATTTAACGCGATTTGCGGCGGCCAACAAGACCGAATTGTCGGGCTGGCGCGACTTGACCAATCGCCGCCCGTCAATCACCCGTTGTGCGGCGCAGCATGTGCTGTCATGCTCGACACTATGCCCGAAACCCATGTCATCGCCGCCATCGTCTGGGCCGTCATTTTGGGCGGGGCGGGCGGGCTGCTGACCACCATCGGGCCGTGGTACCGCAACTTGAAAAAGCCGCCGTGGCAGCCGCCTGACTGGCTGTTTGGCCCGGTGTGGGCGCTGATCTTGGGGCTGGCGGCGTGGGCGGCAGTGCTGGCGTGGGACGGCGCGGTCGATGATGCCGGGCGGACCGCGATTATCGTCCTCTATGGCGTGAACTTCGTTTTCCACTTCTTATGGTCGCCGTTGTTCTTCAATTTCCGGCGGCCCGATTGGGCGCTGGTCGAGGTGGTGTTTCTGTGGGGGTCAGTGCTGGCGCTGTGCGTGGGGCTGCGCCAGTTTTCGGTGCTCGCGAGCTGGTTGATCGTGCCCTATTTTGTCTGGGTCAGCTTTGCCGCGATCCTGAACCTGTACATTGTGCGGTTGAATGCGCCGTTCGGGCGCGCGGCTGAGGCGGTTGAGTGAACCGTCGCTAAATTTCGGATAAACGAAGGGTTCATCTGTGCGCCGCGATAAGCGTTGCGGTTCGCAGCGTTGATGCCGTGCGGACGACGAGCAGACGTCTGGCGGCGGCGGAGCGAGGAACGTCGTGTAACGCTGGCCGTTTTGCCTTTGCTCGCAGACGAATTTCACTCGGAAAATACGAGGAGGATAAAATGAAAAAGACCCTTGGACTGATTTTGGCCGCCGCTGTGATGGCGCCCGTTGCGGCACCGACCGTGGCCTTTGCCGATCCGCCCGCCTGGGCCCCCGCGCATGGCAAGCGTGCCAAGGACCGCGTTTATGATAGCCGTGGCCGCTATTATGAGCCGCGCCGCATCGGCCGTGACGACCGCATCTGGCGCGGGCGCGATGGCAAATATTACTGCCGCCGCGAAAATGGCACCACCGGCCTGATCATCGGGGCGGGGGTCGGCGCGCTGATCGGCCGCGAGATTGACAGCCGCGGCGACCGCACCGTCGGCACCATTTTGGGCGCGGTGGGCGGCGGCCTGCTGGGTCGCGAGATCGACCGCGGGTCGCTGCAGTGCCGTTGAGGCCACGCATTTGCTGACTAAAGGGGACACGCAATAGCGTGATTCCGATGCGCATAGCGGTTCACAGAATCAGTCGCGGGTGCAGTGGCCCCCGCCCCCTCTCGCTCTCCCCCCAAGGCTGGTGGGAGGGGCGGAAACCCCATCGCCGCCAACCCGCGCCTGCCACCTCCTCGTCGTCTGGCCCCCAGTTGCGAGACTGGCGGGGAGGTGGAAACTAACCTGTTTGGTTATTTGCGCTTGACAGCGTGACGCTGTTACGGTACAAACCAGGAACATCGAGAATTGCGAGTCGGGCGGGGCCATGTGGCTTTCCGCCCGTTTCATTTTCATGAGCGGGTGGAGGGTTTATGGGCAAGGCGAATGGAATGCGCGCGGCGCAGCGAGCGGCTTTTCTGGCCGAGCTGGCGCGGACGGCCAATGTGACCGCTGCTGCCAAAGCGGCAGGTATGGCGACACCAGCAATTTACCGTCTGCGCGCGCAGGACGAGCGTTTCCGCGCCGACTGGCATGCCGCGCTGTGCGAGGGCTATGCGCGGCTGGAGGCGATGTTGCTGGAAGAGGCGCTGACGCGCGCTTCGGCAACGACGAGCGAAGGGATGCTCAAAGCGCGGGCGCAAAAACACCGGCTGCAATTGTCGCTGCTGGCGGCGCACCGCGCGTCGGTGCGTGGTGAACGATCGGGGAGTGTGGCGGCGCGCGGCGGCACTAATGCCGGGGCCAAAGCGGCGCTGCTCGACAAGCTGGACATCATGGCGGTGCGCGCCGCCGCCGCGACGGCCAGCGACGCGGCGGACGGCGGCGACTGATGGGGCGGCGCAAGGTTGCCGAGCCGACTGTCGCGGAACTGGTTGCGATGACTCCGTCCGAGCGGGCGGCGAAGCTGAAGCGTAGGAGCAATGACTGGGCCGAGCGGTTCGAGGCCAATTGGGCCAATTGGGTGCGCGAAGATCAGCGCGTGCCGCTGGGCGACTGGACTATCTGGCTGCTGTTGGCCGGGCGCGGTTTTGGCAAGACGCGCGTCGGTGCCGAATGGGTGCGCGCCGTGGCGCGGGGCCATCCGGGCGCACGGATCGCGCTGGTCGCCGAGACGCCAGCCGAGGCACGCAGCGTGATGGTGGAGGGCGTGAGCGGCCTGTTGAACATCGGCGCGCCCGGCGAGCGACCAGATTTTGAGAGCAGCCTGAAGCGGCTGATGTGGCCCAATGGCAGCGTGGCGACGCTCTATGGCGCGAGCGACGCCGACAGCCTGCGCGGGCCCGAGCACGACTTTGCCTGGTGCGACGAGGTGGGCAAATGGCCCGATGCGGTGGCGGCGTGGGACAATTTGATGCTGACGCTGCGGCGCGGGAGGCGGCCACAGGCAGTAGCCACGACGACGCCGCGCGGTGGGCCGCTGCTGCGGCGGTTGATCGAGGAAAAGGGCGTGGTCGTGACGCGCGGGCGAACGCAGGCGAACCAGCTGAATGTGGACCATGAATGGGTCGCCGCGACGGCGCGGCTTTATGGCGGGACGCGGCTGGGGCGGCAGGAGCTGGACGGCGAATTGCTGGAGGATGCCGAGGGCGCGCTGTGGACGCGGGCGTTGATCGAGGCGTGCCGGGTGGCGGCGGACAGCGTGGGCGAGCCGGGACGCGTGGTGGTGGGGGTTGATCCGCCTGCGGGCGGCGGTGCTGGCAGCGATGCATGCGGGATTGTGGTGTGCGGGACCTTGCGCGACGGGCGGCTGGCGGTGCTGGAGGATGCGAGCGTGACGGGCTTGAGCCCGGCAGGCTGGGCCCATGCGGTGGGTGCGGCGGCGGAGCGCTGGGCCGCGGACTGCGTGGTTGCCGAGCGCAATCAGGGCGGGGCGATGGTGGCCGAGGTGCTGTTGCAGGCGAACCCGGCGCTGCCGGTTAAGCTGGTGTGGGCGAGCCGCGGCAAGGGCGCGCGCGCCGAGCCGGTCGCGCTGCGCTACGAACGCGGCGAGGTGGTGCATGCGGGAGTGTTTCCTGCGTTGGAAGACGAACTGTGCGGGCTGGTGATGGGGGGCGGCTATAGCGGGCCGGGGCGCTCGCCGGACCGGGCCGATGCGTGCGTGTGGGCGCTGACCGCGCTGGGCGAGGGGCAGCGGGTGGGGGATGGGGTGCGGGTGCGGGTGGTTTAGCGGAGGGGGTGGCGCACGGCCGCTCTATCCCTCCACCATGGTGAGGCTGGTCCCCCTCCTCAAGCAGGGCTTGGGGAGGATAACTAGGAGACTGACATGAAATTCTGGAGCCGTAAGGCTGCGCAGGGTGCTGCGCGGCCTTTTTTGTCGCGTTTTGCTTCGGCCGCGCCGGTGGCGGCGCCTTCGTATGAGGTGCAGTTTCGCGAGGCTTATCTGGGCAATGCCATTGCCAGCCGTGCGGTGCGGATGGTGGCGGAGGCTGTTGGCGAGGCGCCGCTTGTGGCGTCGGATCCGGCGCTGGTGGCGCTGGTGCGGCGCGCGAGCGGGGGGCAGGCTTTGCTCGAGACTTTGGCGGCGCAGTTGATGCTGCATGGCAATGCCTATGTGCAAATCATTGGCAGCGTTGATGGCGTGCCGAGCGAGCTGTTTGCGCTGCGGCCCGAGCGGGTGGCGGTCGAGGCCGATGCGCGGGGGTGGCCGGTGGCCTATCGCTATCGCGTGGGCGGACAGGTGATTTTGCTTGATGCGCTGGACGAGCTGGGACGGCCAGCGATCGTGCATTTGCAGGGGCTGCATCCCGGCGATGACCATTATGGCGTGGGGTGCTTGTCGGCGGTGGCGGCGGCGGTGGCGGCGCATAATGCGGCCAATCGCTGGAACCGCGCGCTGCTCGACAATGCGGCGCGGCCATCGGGGGCGCTGGTGCATGAGGGCGAGAAGGGATTGCCGCTGTCGCCCGAACAGTTTGACCGGTTGCGCGCCGAGCTCAACGAGAGTTTCGCGGGCGGGGCCAATGCGGGGCGGCCGATGTTGCTGGAAGGCGGGCTGAAATGGCAATCGCTGTCGCTGTCGCCCGCGGACATGGATTTCCTGGCGCTGAAGGATTCAGCCGCGCGCGAGATTGCGACCGGCTTTGGCGTGCCGCCGATGCTGCTGGGGCTGCCCGGGGATGCGACTTACGCGAATTACCGCGAGGCCAGTCGCGCGCTGTGGCGGCAGGCGGTGTTGCCGCTGGCGGGCAAGATTTTGGGCGGGATCGCGGGCGCGCTGACGCCGTGGTTCGCCGATGCGAGCTTGCGCGTCGATGTCGATAAGGTGCCGGCGATGGCCGAGGACCGCGAGCGGCTGTGGGCAATGGTGGCGAGCGCCGACTGGCTGACGCGCGAGGAAAAGCGGGCGTTGGTGGGGGTGGAGTGAGGCGCTTGCCAGCGGGCAGCGCGAACCCACCCCGCTGCGACTAAGCGAACAAGTTCGCAAGTCTCGCTGCCCCTCCCGCTTGCGGGAGGGGTTGGGGTGGGCCTGTCACCTTGTTCTTTCTGGAGAAAAATCATGAACGAGGAAGCGGCGTTGGCGCGCCTGCTGAGCGATGCGGCTGCGCCTGATGATGTGCTGTGGCGCGCGGCGGTGGAAGAGGCGGCGGAGCTGGGCGCGCGGCGGGCGCTGGCGCGGCTGGGCCTCGCCGACGAGGCGGCGCGCGATGATGTGAGCGAGCTGCGCGAACTGCTGAAAGCCTGGCGCGATGCCAAATCGAGCGTATGGAAGGCGGCGGTCGATTGGGCGGTGCGCGGGGCGCTGGCGCTGCTGTTGATCGGACTTGCCGTCAAACTGGGGTTTGGCGCGTGGGTGCGGTGAGGCTTTCAGCGCCGCTGGCCGCCGCGCAAGGCCGCCCTGGACCCCGGGTCGAGCCCGGGGCGCACCTCGTTGGCGTGCGGTTTGCGGGCTATGCCGCCATTTTCGACCGGGTGGATCGCGGCGGGGATGTGGTGCGGCGGGGGGCTTTTGCGGGGTCGCTGGCGGCAGGGGTGCGGGTTCCTTTGCTGTGGCAGCATGATCCCGCGCGGGTGATCGGGACGGTCGAGGCGCTGGCGGAGGATGCGCGGGGATTGCGCGTGGTGGCGCGGGTTGGCCTGCGCGTGGGTGCGCTGGTCGCGGCGCGGCGCATGACCGGGCTGTCGTTCGGATATCGGGTGAAGCGCGCGGCGGGGGTGGGACCGCGCATGCTGCACGATGTCGAACTGATCGAGGTGAGTTTGGTGAAGCAGCCGATGCAGCCGCTGGCGCGGGTGATTGCGGTGGAAGTTGGTCAAGTGAAGGAGTGAGTTTATGGATATCGAGGTAAAGGCCGAAGCGCTGGAAGGCGCGTTCGAGGCGGTGTTGGCGGCGGAGGAAATTGCCGCGGTGCGCGGCGAGGTGGCGGCGTTGCGCGCGCAGGTCGAGCGGGCGGCAGTAAGCGCGGCGCGCCTGCCGCTGGACGGGGTGAAGTCGGCGGATGGCGGCGTGCGCGATCCGGGGCGGGTGGCCTTTGCCGAGCGTTATCTGCGGCGCGGGCTGGATGCGGGCGTGGAATTGAAGGCGCTTAGCGGGGCCACCAATGCCGAGGGCGGTTTTGCGGTGCCGCGCGAGATTGATGAAATGATCGGCGCGACGCTGAAATCGCTGTCGCCAATTCGCGCGATTGCCAACGTCGTGCAGACGGGCACCGCTGGCTATCGCAAGCTGATCGCAACCGGTGCGACGGCAGCGGGCTGGGTTGGCGAGACCGCGGCGCGGCCCGAAACCGCAACGCGCAGCTTTGCCGAAATTGTGCCGCCGACGGGGTCGCTCTATGCCAATCCGGCGGCGAGCCAGGCGATGCTCGACGATGCGATGTTCGATGTTGAAGGCTGGCTGGCCGACCAGATTGCGCGCGAATTTGCCGTTGCCGAAGGCGCGGCGTTTCTGACCGGCAACGGGGTGAATCGGCCCAAGGGGCTGCTGACCTATGCCACGACCAACCAGAATGACACGGCGCGGCCATTCGGCACGATCCAGCATGTGGCGTCGGGCGTAGCGGGGGCATTTCCGACGGCAAACCCGCAGGACAAGCTGGTCGATCTGGTCCACGCGCTGCGCGCGCCCTATCGCCAGGGTGCGACCTGGGTGATGAACAGCGATACGTTGGGGCGCATCCGCAAGTTGAAAACGAGCGACGGCGCGTTTATCTGGCAGCCGGGGCTGATCGAGGGGCAAGCCGCGACGCTGCTTGGCTATCCGGTGGTCGAGGCCGAAGACATGCCCGACATCGCCGCCGACAGCCTGTCGATCGCGTTTGGCAATTTCCGCGAGGCCTATGTCATCGCCGACCGCGGCGAGACAGCGATCTTGCGCGATCCGTTCAGCAACAAGCCGTTTGTGCATTTTTACGCGACCAAGCGCGTGGGCGGCGCGCTGACGAACAGCGAGGCGGTGAAGCTGATGAAGTTTGCCGTGAGCTGAGTTTAGCCCCTCCCGCTTGCGGGAGGGGTTGGGGTGGGCCTGTGGGCTTGGCGCAAGGTCGCTGGCCCACCCCGCTGCGACTAGGGGCTGCTGTGCAGACCCAAGTCTCGCTGCCCCTCCCGCGAGCGGGAGGGGGCATCAGCGCATACGGGAGCGTAGAATATGAACTCAACAATTATCGAAAGCGGGTCGCTGCCGGTTAGCCTCGCCGAGGCGCGGGAGTGGCTGCGGCTGGGGCCGAACACCGAAGATGGCGTCGTGACGGCACTTATTCGCAGCGCGGCGAACCTGTGCGAGCTGGTGACGGGGCAGTTGCTGGTTGTGCGCGAGGTTACCGAGGAGCGACCGGTGGCGGACGGGTGGATACGGCTGCGCCGGCAGCCGGTGCGAAGCGTGGTCGATGTGACGCTGCAACCCGAAACGGGCTTGCCAGTGTTGCTGGCGCGCGAGGCCTGGGAAATGCGCGCCGAGGATGATGGTGCGGTGGCGGTGCGGGTGCTGGATCCGGGCGCGGCGGAAAGCGTGATCGTGCGCTATCAGGCGGGGCTGGCGGTGGATGCGGGCGCCGTGCCCGAGGCGCTGAAGCAAGGGATGCTGCGGATGATCCAGCATCTTTACGCGGCGCGGGACGGCGGCGGCGAACCTGCTGTTCCCAACATTGTCACGGCGCTGTGGACGCCGTGGCGGCGGGTGTCGCTGTGAGCGCGGAGGCGGCGGTCGCGGCGCGGCTGGCAGCTTTGCTGCGCAGCGACGCGGCGCTGATGGGCGCGGTCAATGCCGTGCATGAAGGGCCGGTGGCGCGCGCGACCTTACCCTTTGTGGCAATTGGTGCGCTGGCGACGAGCGATTGGGGGACCAAGGATCGTGCCGGGGCCGAGGCGCTGGTGCGGGTGACCTGGGCCGCGCCGGATGGCCCGGGGGACGGGTTGGTGGGTGCGCGGATCGCTGCAACGGTGGCAAACTTGCGCGGGGTTGCTGACGATTGGGAACTGGTTAGCGCGCGGCTGCTGCGCTCACGTGGAGAGCATGACAAGACCGGGCGCTGGGTACAGGCGTTTGAGGTGCGGGTGCGGTGTTTGACAACATGATCATCGCCCCTGCCTGCGCAGGGGCGACGGGTTGGCTCAATCCTTTGGCGGCATCGTGTTTGTGGCCATATAATCGGCGAATTTTTCGGTGAAGCTGTCGATATAGTCCTGGACCTGGAAATCGGCATTTTCCTTAGCGTCGGCGGGTTTGACGCCGTCGGCGCGATCGAGCGCGATGACCGCGGCGTGGAAGGCGGCCTGTTCGGCCGAACAAGCGCTTTTCACCGCGACGCCAAATTCGGCCTCGGGCATTTTGGCCTCGACCGATTTGTACAAAAAGCCGCGCATACATTTGAGATATTCGGCGCGCGCCTTGTCCATCGAGGCGGCGGATTGCGCGGCGAGCGCCGCGGTAAGCAGCAAGGTGATTTTCAGCATCTTCGTTCCCCGGTTTCGGGGGTTCGCCCCCCTGTCGATGACATTTTTATGAAGAGGAGATTAGCCGATGGCAATCGAGAATGGCAGTGCCTTCCTGCTCAAAATTTCGGACGGGGCGGCGACCCCGGCTTATGTGACGGTGGCGGGACTGCGCACGACGCAAATGTCGGTGAACGGCGAAGCGGTGAATGTGACCACCAAAGACAGCGGCGGGTGGCGCGAGCTGTTGTCGGGCGCCGGGGTGCGGTCGGTGTCGGTGTCGGCGGCGGGGATTTTCACCGGGTCGGCGGCGGAAACGTCGGTGCGCGCGAAGGCGCTGAACGGCGTGATTGCCGATTATGAGCTGAGTTTCGAAAGCGGCGAGCGTATGCGGGGGAAATTCCTGGTGACGCGGCTCGATTATGCCGGCGATTATAATGGCGAGCGCAGTTATGCGCTGAACCTGGAATCTTCCGGCGCGGTGGCGAGCCTGTGAGCGGCGCGGCCAATGCCTTGCGCGGCGAGGCCGAGCTGCGTGTGGCGGGCGAGGTATATCGGTTGCGCCCAACCTTTACGGCACTGGTGGCGGCGGAGGATGAGTTGGGGCCGCTGTTTGCGCTGGCCGAGCGCGCGGCGGCGGGCGGGCTGGGGCTCGCGGAGACGGCGGCGCTGCTGTGGCACTGTATTGACGCACGGCCCAAGGCGCTGACGCGCGCGGCGGTGGGCGAGGCGGTCGCAGGCGCGGGGCTGGTGGCGATAACGCCGGTGCTGCGCAGCGTGCTGATGCAGATTTTGCAGGGGCGGTGAAAAAGCCCCTCCCGCTTGCGGGAGGGGTTGGGGTGGGTCTGTAGGTATGGCGCTTGGCCGCGTGCCCACCCCGCTGCGACTAAGCCCCGGATCAAGTCCGGGGCAAGTCTCACTGCCCCTCCCGTAAACGGGAGAGGACGTTTGGCTATGTATGGAACTGATGAGTTTGCGCCCGCCGCCGTCCGCCTTTGCGGGCACATGGCGCGCATCGCGGGATGGACGCCCAAGATATTCTGGAATGCGACGCCCGCCGAGGCCGCGATGGTGCTGGGCGGGTGGCGTGAGGGGGGCGGCGATTGGGGTGCGCCGCCCCCCGATGCGGCGCTGCGCGCGCAGTTGATGGAGCAATTTCCCGATGGCTGATCAGGTGGACGAGCTGGTGGTGCAATTGCGCGCCGATGGCAGCGATTTGCGGCGCGAAGTAGCGGCGCTGAAAGGCGAGCTGGAGGGGCCGTTGAGCGCGGGCGCAGCGCGCGCGGGCGATGCGATTGAAAGCGCGCTGAGCCGCGCGGTGCAGACGGGCAAGCTGGGGTTCGACGATCTGCGGCGCGTCGCGGTGACGGCGCTGGCCGAGATTGCGCGGTCAGCGATCGCGAACGGGATTGGCGCGATTGGTGGGGGCGGTTCGAGCGGCATTGGCGGGTTGTTGACGAGCGTGCTTACGGGACTGGCGGGCGCGCCGGGACGGGCGACGGGCGGACCGGTGAGCGCAGGGCGCGCCTATCTGGTCGGCGAGCGCGGGCCCGAACTGTTCGTGCCAACGGCGAGCGGGCGGGTTGAGGCGAGCGGTGCGGGAGCGCGGGGGCCAGTGACGATCCATGTGAATGTGCGGGGCGGAACGGAGAGCCCCGAGCGGCTGGCGCGGTCCGGCCGCCAGGTAGCGCGCGCGGTGCGGCGGGCGATGGCGGAATTGGAAGATTGAGGGGGCGGTACGCTGACCCGAATGCTTGGGTATTTTTTTGGTTCACGCAGAGGGCGCCGAGGAAGCAGAGACCGCAAAGATGTTAGTTTGCGGCCGGGAGGCTGCCTTGCTTTTGGCAGTTTGCGGGTGGCGCGAAAGTGCGGTTTTCAGGCCGCTTCGCGGCAGCAAACTAGTTCTCTGCGGTCTCTGCTTCCTCGGCGTTCTCTGCGTGAAATCCTCTTTTTTTAACGGTTCTGCCCCTCCGGCCTCGGCGGGACCACCTCCCCATGCCGGCTTCGCAGCCACAGTGTGGATTTTGTGAAAGGGATGTTCGATGCTGTGGTCGCTCACCGAAGAGCGCGCGCCTGAACACGCCGCTGATTTCATCCATCGGTTCGACCCGCGGTTCTGGACGGTCAATTTTCCGCGGCCGATGCTGGGCTGTGTTGTCGCGACCGGACCCGACGCGCTGCGCTATGAGGTGCAGTTCCAGCGGCACGAGGATTTATGCGGGCTGGAGTGGGCGAGCGCGGACAAGTGGGACCACCCGCTGCTGGGCTATGAAACGGCGCGCGATTACCGGCGGTGCCAGCTGCGGTTCCGGTGGCGGTCGGGCGGGATCAAACCGCTGAATGCAGTATATGGGCCAACGCTGACCATCGAAGGGCGCGATGCCGCCGGGAATCCAAGGACCTGGTATGTGCGGCTGTGGAACTATGCCAGCGGTACCGCAGAGGATGCGGAAATTGCACTGGATTTTGGTGCGCTCGATGGCGGTTTCCTGCTGCCGAGCGAGGCCGATCCGGTGTTTGCGGGCGATATCGAGCGCATGTTCCTTTCACTGGTTGCGCCCGATTATGATGGGTCAACCGGCGTGCGTGCGGCAGCGGCGAGCGGGTGGGTGGAACTGACCGATATCCGTGTGACCGGGTCGGGTGCGGTGTTGGCGATCGGCGACACGCGGCTGGGTGATCCGGGGGTGGGAATCGCGACCGGATATGACGATGTGTACAATCTGACGCCGCAGCGCGTGATCCGCATGATCGATGCCTTGGGCTATCGCGGCGACATTATCCACTATGTCGGGATGAGCCATTATCCGCAGCTGGAGCGCGATGGCGCGTTGTTGGTGGCAGGGACAAGCGGCGGGGCACTGGCGGGGCCGTGCACGACTTGGCATGCGAGCTTTGCGGCGGAAGCCAAGGCAGCGGGGCTGGGGATTATCTGGTCGCTGTCGTTCGAATTGTTCGATGCCTATTGCCGCGCGGGGTGGAAGCAACGCAGCGCCGATGGGGCGCCCGCGCTGACGGGGTGGGTGCCGCCGTCGACGTTGCTTTCGCCTGCCGTGCCCGAAGCGATGGCGTATCTGCAGAATGTGGCGCAGGCCTTTGTATCCATTGGGGTGGCGGCGGGATTGCCCGCGAAATTCCAGGTGGGTGAGCCGTGGTGGTGGACCAACGGCGGTGGGCTATTGTGCTGCTATGACGCGGCGACGGTGGCGGCGTTGGGGCCGCTGAGCGTGCCGATGGCGGATATCGCCGGGCCGAAGACCGCAGCGCAGATCGCCATGCTGGATGCGCTGGGGGCGTTGCTGGCGCAAGCGACGGCGGCGCTGGTCGCGGCGGCGGAAGCCGCGGCAGGGCCGGGCGGGCTGGTGAGCCATATCCTGATCTTTTTGCCCACGGTGCTGGATGCGGCGGCGGCCGAAGTGCGGCGCGCGAATGTGCCGATCGGCTGGGCCAAGCCCGCGTTCGATGTGGTGCAGCTGGAGGATTATGACTGGGTGACGGGTGAGCGCGCGGCCGAGACGGGGCCGGGGTCGGCGGCGATTGTCGCGCGGCTAGGGTATCCGGTGGCCGAGCAGCAGTATCTGGCGGGCTTTGTGCTCAATGCCGCGGACAAGGCGCAGTGGCGGGCGATTGTCGACGCGGCGGCGGCGGCGCAGCGGCGCGGGGTGGCGCGCGTGTTCATCTGGGCGCTGCCGCAGGTGGCGCGCGACGGGCTGGTGCTGGGCGCCAGTGAAATTGGGGGCGGGGAGGATGATGTGCAGGATTTTGATGATGTGGACTTCCCCATCGCGATCGGACGCGCGGCGCAGGTGGTGACCGAATTTGCGACGCAAGTGATCGCCGCGCCGTCGGGGCATGAGCAGCGGGTGAGCGAATGGGCCGAGGCGCGCATGGCCTATGACGTCGGACCGGGGGTGCGCAGCGAAGGCGAGCTGCGCGAGCTGGCGGTGTTTTTCCGGGCGCGGCGCGGGGCGGCGCGGGGATTTCGTTTTCGCGATCCGCTGGATGCGAGCTCGGCGGTGGATGGCGGCGCCCCGGAGGCGGGTGACCAGTTGCTGGGGACTGGCGACGGGGTGCGGCGCGATTTTGCATTGGTGAAGCGCTATGGCAGCGACGCAGACGCGCAGGTGCGGCGGATCACGCTGCCGGTGGCGGGCAGCGTTGTGGCGGCGGTTGGCGGGGCAGCGACGGTGGACTTTGCGCTGCTGGATGACGGGGTGCTGTTGTTCGATGTGGCGCCTGCTGCGGGGGCCGAAGTGCGCGCGGGATTTTTGTTCGATGTGCCGGTACGCTTTGCCGAGGACCGGCTGACGATCGACCGCGCGACCTTTTTGGCAGGCGAGGCCGGCGAAGTGCCGCTGATCGAGGTGCGGCGATGAGCGCGGCGTGGTTGGCGCAGCCGCTGGTCACCGCGGCATGGTGCTGGCGGCTGGCGCGGCGCGACGGGGTGGTTGTCGGGTTGACGAGCCACGACCGCGACTTGTGGCGCGGCGGGCTGTTGTATCGCGCCGCGCCGGGAATGCGGCCGGCGCAGATCGAGCAGCATGACCGGCTGGAGGGGCAGAGCATCGACCTGTCCGGTGCGATCAGCAGCACAGCGATCCGCGCCGAGGATATTGCTGCGGGACGCTGGGACGGCGCGACTTTGACGCTGTTGCTGGTGGATTGGGAGGATGGCGATGCTGTTCCCGTGGTTGTGGCGCAAGGGACGCTGGGGAGCATCGCGCAGCGCGGGCGCGAATTTGCCGCCGAATTGCTGGGGCCGCTGACATTTTTGGATGCACCAGTGGCGCGGCTGACGTCGCCAACCTGCCGCGCCCAGCTGGGTGACAGGGATTGCCGCGTGGCGCTGGCACCGCTGACGATGCGCATGGGCGCGGTGGCGGTGAGCGGACGGGAAGTCACGCTCAGTGCGCCGGTGGCGGCGGACATTTTTGTGCTTGGTCGGTTGCGCTGGCTGGATGGCGAGGCGGCAGGGCTGAGTAGTCCGATCATCGCGCAAGGGGCGGACCGCGTGACGCTGGCCGAGCTGCCGCCGCTGCTGCCTGCGCTTCCCGCGCGAGTCGAGCTGCGGCAGGGGTGCGACAAAAGGCTTGCCACCTGCGCCGCGCGCTTTGGCAACGCCGTGAATTTTCGCGGGGAGGCGCAGCTGCCGGGGTTTGACCTGCTGACGCGCTACCCAGGCGGATGAGCGCAGTTTGGGCAGCGGCCGAGGCGCTGGTGGGCGTAAGGTTCCGCCTGCAGGGGCGCGCGGCGGCGACGGGGCTGGACTGTGTCGGTGTGATTGTGGCGGCTTATGCGGCGGCGGGAACTAGGTTGCCGGCAATCGATGATTATCCGCTGCGCGGGTGGGCGCTGTGCCGGGCGGAGGCCTTGGTAGCGGAGGCGGGCCTGGTGCCGGTGCGCGGAGCGACACGGCCCGGGGACGTCGGACTGTTCGCCTTGTCCGGGCGGCAATTGCATCTGGCGCTGCTGGCACCGGGACGCATCATCCACGCCGATGCGGGGTTGCGGCGCGTGGTGGAGGCGCCTGCAAGCCGGTTGCCTGAGGCAGCATCGCGGTGGCGATTGAACGCGGAAAGGTAGGACATGGCAACGCTGGTTTTAACGGCGGTCGGCACCGCGCTGGGCGGGCCGATTGGCGGGGCGCTGGGCGCGATACTGGGGCAGCAGGTCGATGCCGCGCTGTTTGCGCCCAAGGCGAGGGTCGGCGCGCGGCTATCCGACCTGAAGGTCCAGACGTCGAGTTATGGCGATGCGATCCCGCAAATTTTCGGTACTTTGCGCGTGGCCGGGACGGTGATTTGGGCCACCGACCTGATCGAGCGGCGGGCCAAGCGATCGCAGGGCAAGGGGCGGCCCAAGGTCGTCGAATATAGCTACTCGGCTTCGCTGGCGGTGGCGCTTTCCGCACGGCCAATCCGTGCGGTCGGGCGCATCTGGGCCGACGGGTCGTTGCTGCGCGATCGCGCGGGGAAGCTCGCCGAAACGGTGACGGTGCGGGTGCATGATGGCGGCCCCGACCAGCCGGTTGATCCACTGATCGCGAGCATGCTGGGAATGGAGGAAGTCAGCGCGTTTCGCGGCATTGCCTATATCCTGCTCGAAGATCTGGATCTGACCGCATTCGGCAACCGGATTCCGCAAATGAGTTTCGAAGTCGTCGCCGATGCCGGTCCCGTCGATATTGCGGTAGTGGCGGGCGCGCTGACCAGTCAGAGGGTGGCAGCGCCGCCAGGAGCAGCGCTGGATGGCTATGCCGCCAGCGGCGCGCGGGTGCGCGATGCCATGGCTCCGCTGGCCGAACTGGCGCAGTTGGGGCTGCGACAGGGAAGCGATGGCTGGCAGCTTGCGGCACCCGAGGTAGCATGGCCCGCGCCGGTCGATGCGGGGTTGGCGCAGGTGCACCGCGACGCGCCGTTGCAGGCCGCAAGCGAGCAGCGCAGCGCGCTGGCCAAAGTTGCCGAATCCGTCAGCTTGCGCCACTTCGACCCCGCGCGCGATTTTCAGACCAGCGTGCAAACAGCGGCGGTTGCGGGCGGTGGTGCGCGGGCAACGTTGCTGGAACTGCCCGCGGCATTGAGTGCAGCGGCCGCGCGCGGCGAGGCGGCGCGGTTGGCGCTGGTGGCGGGCGATATGCGCCGGACCGTGACGCTGCGCGCCGGTCTGGGCGCGCTGGCCCTGCCGCTGGGTGCGGTGTTGCCGGTGGTCGTGGACGGAACGACCAACGCGCGCTGGCGGATTGCGGAGCGAACGGTCGCCGGCGATGGGGTGCAACTAACGTTGGTTCAGCACGCGCCGACCGTTGGCACCAGCCATTCCGCTGGGGATGGCGGCGCGGCCATTGTGACGGGCGATTTGCCAGGCGGCGCAACGACCGTCGCGATTTTTGATGCACCGGGCGACGGTGAAAGCGCGCGCACCGCGCCGCTGCGGTTGGTGGCGGCTGCCGGAAGCGATGCACGCTGGCGCGGTGCCGACCTGTGGTGGTTGAACGACGCCGCAGCCGAACCCGAGCCGCTCACGCGGATTGGCGGGGCGTTGGCGCTGGGCGCGCTGGCAGCCCCGGTGGCCGTGATGCAGACCGTGCTGATCGACCGTGCGACGGCAATCGTGGTGCAGCTGGTCAATGATGGCATGGCCCTTGTGAATATCAGCGAGGCGCAGCTGCTGGCGGGCGGCAATCGGGCGATGGTTGGCGGCGAGGCGATCCAGTTTGCGCGGGCGACCCCGCTGGGGGGAGGGCGCTGGCGGTTGGAGCTACTGCTGCGCGGGCGCGGCGGGACCGAAGATGTGGCCGGCCCGCACCCAGCGGGAACCGGCTTCGTGCTGATCGATGACAATGCCGTGCTGGCATTGCCCGATGCCATGGCGACGCGCGCAGCGAGCGATGGGGCCGCGATCGAGTTGCAGGAGCGCGGCGACACCGCGATGGCGGCGCACCCGGTCGCGGCGGGTGCGCGTGCCATGCTTCCCCTCTCGCCGGTGCATGGGCGCGTCGATCGCCTGGCCGATGGTGGACGGCGGGTTAGTTGGGTTGCCCGGAGCCGCCTGGGTGCGCGCTGGCGCGATGGCATTGATACGCCGGCGGGTGAAGCCGCGAGCCGGTGGCGGGTTGAGTATAGCGACGCAGTCAATTCGCCAGTGACGCTGGAGATTGAGCAGCCGGTGCTGACGCTGGGCGCGGGCAGCTTTAGCCAGAACACGGCGGTGCGGGTGTCGCAAGTGGGCGACTTTGGTTTGTCGCCGCCGCTGGAACTGGTGCTGGGCTGAGGTCAACGGAGGGATTGGGCGATGAGCGAATTGTTGCAGAGTGCGCGGTGGAAGCTGCCGCTGTTGGCGGTGGGCCAGCTGCAAAAGGAAGTGACCCACAATGAGGCGCTGGCGCTGGTCGATGCGCTGATTGCGCCGGTGGTTGAGGCGCTGGACGCGAACGAGCCGCCCGCTGCCGCGCAAATCGGCCAATGCTGGCTGGTCGGCGCGGCGCCGACGGGCGTGTGGACTGGGGCAGCGCAGCATCTGGCGTGCTGGACCAGCGGCGGATGGCGGCTGATTGCGCCGCGCGCGGGGATGACGGTGCGGCTTGAAGGTGGCGCGATGCTGCGGTTTGATGGTGCAGCATGGGCCTCACCAGGACGTGTGGCCGTGCCAAGCGGGGGCGCTGTGGTGGATAGCGAGGCGCGCATGGCAATTGCCGGACTAATCACGCAATTACAATTGCAAGGCTGGTTGGAACAAAACTGAATATCGTTTGTTTTTGAGCCTGTGGTGCTGCTTTTGCGCAACAGTTGGGCGATTTGGGCGCTTGCATGCGTCGTCTAGCGCGGTTAGAGGCATCACAGAGATTTGTCTCGCAAACGAAAGGGGAATTCCTATGAGGAAGCTTGTCGCCGCAGTGGCACTGGCCTCCACCGCCCTCGCCACGCCAGCCTTCGCCAAGAAGGACAGCTGGTATGTTGGCGTTGGCGCTGGCGTGATGCTGGTCGAGGACATGGTCATCGACATCAACAACGTCAACGATGCCGGCACACTCAACTATGACACCGGCTATGATCTTGAAGGCGTCATCGGTTACGATTTCGGCGGGTTCCGCGCGGAAGTTGAAGTGGCCTACAAGCTGGCTGCAGGCGAATCGATTGCGGTCCAGGCACCGGGGATTCCTGGCAATGCCAATGGCACCGGTAGCTCCACCGGCCAGTTCGACGCCAATGGCGATGTGAACGTCCTGTCGTTCATGCTGAATGGCATGTTCGATTTCGGCGACGATGACGGCCTGCAGGGCTTTGTCGGCGGCGGCGTGGGCGTCGCCCGCACCGACGTTTCGAGCGTTTTCGCTGGTCCGTGGCTCGACGATTCGGACACCGGCTTTGCCTGGCAGGCTATCGCTGGTGTGCGCGCCCCGATTTCGGACAATTGGGACGTTGGCCTGAAGTATCGCTTCTTCAACGCCGACAGCGTCGGCCTGGTTGACCAGCGCGGCTTTAACGTCGACGGCCGTTACCGTTCGCACTCGCTGCTCGGCACGCTGACCTACAACTTCTGGTCGGCACCGGTT
>CAYNXF010000009.1:0-111467 GCA_964401155.1 uncultured Sphingopyxis sp. | reverse complement strand
GACGAGAACCAGCTCCACGCCGCGGTGGTCGAACTGGTCGCGCTCGACGATGCCGAGATCAAATATTCGACCGTGCAAAACTGGTACCCCGGCGATGCCGAGGGCAAAGGCGGCATCTATAATTTCGTCACCAAACGCGCGCTGTGCCAGGGCGCGCGCAGCAAAGTGAGTTGGACGCAGGTCGAAACCGGCAGCGCGGTGACGTGGAAATATCCGTCGTGCGTGCTCAACGGCGACGACAGCGTAGGCGAATTTTACTCGGTCGCGGTGACCAACAATTACCAGCAGGCCGACACCGGCACCAAGATGATCCACAATGGCAAGCGCACGCGATCGACGATCGTGTCGAAGGGGATCAGCGCGGGGCGTTCGAACAATACCTATCGCGGGCTGGTGCGCGTTGCACCCAATGCGGAGGGCGTGCGCAACTTCACCCAGTGCGATTCCTTGCTGTTGGGGTCGGACTGCGGCGCGCATACCGTGCCCTATATCGAGGTGCGCAACCCCTCAGCGCAGATCGAGCATGAGGCGACGACGAGCAAGATTTCCGACGACCAACTGTTCTACGCGATGCAACGCGGGCTGAACGCCGAGGAAGCGGTGGCGTTGATTGTGAATGGGTTTGCCAAGGAAGTGCTGCAGCAACTGCCGATGGAATTTGCGGTGGAGGCGCAGAAGTTGCTGGGGATTTCGCTTGAGGGGAGCGTGGGGTGATTATTGACATTCTTCGACATCTCCCCGGCGACTTCTCGTTCAGAATATTCATGTTCACGTTGTGCTCGTTTGGAGCTTATTTGGGCGCTTCCAATGGCAACGGTTACGCTGCGTCGGTAGGCGCTCTGTTAGCCTCTCTTTCTCTATACAGCTTGGTCGTTCAGTTTCAGAAGGCGCGGATGGAACACGGTCTCAGCAAGAATCCAGAACTGAAACGAATCTATGAAGAACGATGCAATGCTCCAGATTGACAACCTCCACGCCTCGGTCGCCGACAAGCCGATCCTCAAAGGCCTTACCCTCTCGCTTAATGCGGGCGAGATTCATGCGATTATGGGGCCCAATGGGGCGGGGAAATCGACGCTGTCTTATGTGCTGGGCGGGCGGCCGGGGTATGAGGTGACGGGGGGTTCGGTGACCTTCACGCCCCCGCTCCCCGACGCAGGTCGGGGTCCAGTGGCGGATAGCGCGGAAGTTGCCGCGCTGGGCCCCGGCTTTCGCCGGGGAACCGAGGTGGACCTGCTCGCCCTAGACCCCCACGAGCGCGCCGCCGCTGGCCTGTTCCTGGGCTTCCAATATCCGGTCGAAATCCCCGGCGTGTCGAACGTCCAGTTCCTGCGCGAGGCGTTGAATGCGCAGCGCAAGGCGCGTGGGCAGGAGCCGCTGTCGGGCGGCGAATTCCTGAAAATCGCGCGCGCGCAGGCCGATGCGATGGGCATGGACATGGAGATGCTCAAGCGCCCGGTGAATGTCGGCTTTTCGGGCGGCGAGAAGAAGCGCAACGAGATGGTGCAGATGGGCATCATCGACCCCGCGCTCGCGATCCTCGACGAGACGGACAGCGGGCTCGATATCGACGCGCTGCGCGTGGTCGGCGACGGCATCAACCGCATCATGCGGCGTCCCGACAAAGCGGTGCTGCTGATCACCCATTACCAGCGCCTGCTCGATTATGTGCGGCCCGATTTCGTCCATGTGCTCGAAGCCGGGCGGATTACGCGGACCGGCGGTCCCGAACTGGCGCTGGAGCTGGAAGAACATGGCTATGCCGGGGTAGCGGCTTGACGATGCCTGCCGTGCCCTCCCGCAAAGATGAAGCCTGGCGCTATGCCGATATGGACACGCTGGCGGCGCTGTGGCCCCTGCCCGCGCCCGAGGCGGTGATCGTGCCGGCTGGCGGCAAGTTTGAACGCGCCATCGTGCAGGATGCGGGCGGCGTGGTGCAGATGCAGTTGAGCGTCGGCAAGGGCGCAGCGGCGGCGCTTTATGTGCTGAACAGCGGCGGCGATTATGGCCGGGTCGAGCTCGACGTAACCTTGCACGAGGGCGCGGATTTCACGTTGGGCTGCGCGCAGATTGGCGGGGCCAAGCAGACGCTGGAAATCATCACCACCGTGACGCACTCCCAACCCGGCGCGACGTCGCGCCAGACCGTGCGCTCGGTCGCAGGCGGGACGGCGAGCGTGACCTATCTGGGCAAAGTCGCGGTAGCGCGCGACGCGCAAGCGACCGACAGCGAGCAGGATGTGAAGGCCATGCTGCTCGAGCGCAGCGCGACCGCCAACGCCAAGCCCGAGCTCGAGATTTACGCCGACGATGTGAAATGCGCGCACGGCTGCGCCATTGGCGAGTTGGATGCGATGGCGCTCTATTACCTGCAATCGCGCGGGATTGCTCCGGCGGAGGCGAAGACGTTGCTGTTGCAAGCCTTTGTCGCGGGGGTGTTTGATGGCGCGGCGGATGCTGAGCGGTTGCAGGAACTGGCGCTGGCGAAACTGGGGGAATTGGTGTGAGCCAGACCCTGACCCCGTTCGCCTCGAGCGAAGTCGAGAGGCCCATCGGTCGTGCACGCCGTCAGGGTGTCTCGACTTCGCTCGACACGAACGGAATTCGAGAGAATTTCCCCGGCCTCACCCCCGGCTGGCATTATCTTGATACCGCCGCGACCGCGCAGAAGCCGCAAGCTGTGATTGACGCGGCGACCCGCGCCATGGGGGTCGATTATGCGACCGTCCACCGCGGGGTTTATGCCCGCTCGGCCAATATGACGCTGGCCTATGAAGCGGCGCGGCGGCGGGTGGCGGCGTTCATCGGCGGGCGCGACGAGGAAATTGTGTTCGTGCGCGGCGCGACCGAGGGCATCAACCTGATCGCGCAGACGCACCCGACCAAGGGGCGCGTGCTGCTGTCGATGCTGGAGCATCACAGCAACATCGTGCCGTGGCAGTTGGCGGGGTGGCAGGTCGATGTCTGCCCGCTGACCGCCGACGGGCGCATTGATCTGGACGCCGCCGCCGCGATGCTGACGCCCGCGCACAAGATGTTGGCTTTCGCGCATGTGTCGAACGTGCTGGGCAGCGTGCTCGATGTGGCGCGTGCGGCGGAGCTGGCGCACGGCGTCGGCGCCGAACTGCTGATCGACGGATGCCAGGCGATACCGCGCTTGGAGGTCGATGTCGCCGCACTGGGCTGTGACCATTATGTGTTTTCGGGGCACAAGCTGTACGGCCCAACCGGCATCGGCGTGCTGTGGAGCCGCAAGCTGGCCGACCTGCCGCCGTGGCAGGGGGGCGGATCGATGATCGACCGGGTGACATTCGAGCGCACCACTTACGCCCCTGCCCCCACACGGTTCGAGGCCGGAACGCCCGCGATTGTCGAAGCGGTCGCGCTGCATGCCGCCGTCGATTATGTCGACGCGATCGGGCTGGACGCCATCCACGCGCACGAGGCCAAGCTGGTCGCTGCCACGCGGGAGGGGCTGCGCACGTTCAACAGCGTGACGATCTTCGGCCCTGCTGACAGCGCGGGCATCGTCAGTTTCGCCATGGCGGGGGTGCATCCGCACGACATCGCCACTATCTTGGACGAAGCCGGGGTCGCGATCCGCGCCGGGCACCATTGTGCGCAGCCGTTGATGGCGCATCTGGGTGTGCCCGCAACGGCGCGGGCGAGTTTCGGATTGTATAGCGATGACAGCGATGTGGCGGCGCTGGTCGAGGGACTGCACCGCGTGACTCGTATTTTTGGGTGAATGGGATTTTCGGATGAGCCGCAAATCTATCGTCATCCTGAACCTGTTTCAGGATAACGGGCAACAGCAGTTTGTTGTGCTGAAACAAGTTCAGCACGACGAGGAGTTGTGATGGACGAACCAATCAAAGTTGAAGAAGTGACCAGCGTCCCCACCCCTCCGCGCGCGCGGGTGGACGATGCTGCGCCCGAAACCGCTGCCGCCAAACTTGAGCGCAAGCGCGACTATCTGGCGGGTTTCCTCGCCGAGCAGCCCAAGGCGGTCGATCCGCACGGCGTGGGCGGCGACCTGTATGAAGCGGTGATCGCGAGCCTGAAGGAGATTTTCGACCCCGAGATTCCGGTCAACATCTATGACCTTGGCCTGATTTACGGGGTGGAAATCGACGAGGGGCATGTGGTCGTCAACATGACGCTGACCACGCCGCATTGCCCGGTTGCCGAATCGATGCCCGCCGAGGTCGAGCTGCGCGTCGGCGCGGTGCCGGGCGTGGGCGATGTCGAGGTTAATCTGGTGTGGGATCCGCCCTGGTCGCCGGGCAATATGACCGACGAAGCGCGGTTAGAGCTGGGAATGTTGTAATGACCGAAGTCAAAACCCGTCGCCCGATGCCTGCTGCCGTCACGTTGACGCCGTCGGCTGAAGCGCGCATTGCCGCGCTGATGGACAGTGCGCCAGCGGGGGCAATTGGCGTGAAATTATCGACGCCGCGGCGCGGTTGTTCGGGGCTCGCCTATTCAGTGGATTATGTAACCGAAGCCGAGCCGTTCGACGAGCGAATCGAAACGCCAGGCGGAACATTCTTCATCGATGGCGCGTCGGTGTTGTATCTGATCGGCAGCACGATGGACTGGGTCGAGGATGATTTCGCCGCCGGTTTCGTCTTCGCCAACCCCAACGCCAAAGGCGCATGCGGCTGCGGCGAGAGTTTCACGGTCTAACGAAAAAGGGCCGGGGATCGCTCCCCGGCCCTTTATTCATTCATTCCGACGCGATCAGGCGTAGGCGACTTTGGTGGTCACCGACTTGCGGCTGCGCATCGCGCCACCGACCAGACCGAAGCCCATGATCATCATCGCCCAGGTGGCGGGTTCCGGGATGCCAGCAATCGCCAGCGTGTCATATTCAAATGCGTTCTGCGACGATTTGAAAACGACCTTCTTCACCGCTTCTTGACCCGTGAAGCCAAAGGTGACGCGGCGGTTGGTGGCAGAAGCCGTCTGGTTGCCGTTGGCGGGCGCAGCGAAAGTGCTACCGGTGAAGGCCTGGACCAGCGAACCGTCACCGCGCCGGAATTCAATCGTATTATAGGTATCGATCGAGCCCCAGTAAAAGCTGAATACGCCCAGCGATTTGGTAAAGTTGAATGTGCTCGCTCCCCCAGTCTGCACTGCCTGATAGGCATCGGGCGGCGACGCCGGGGCTGGCTGTGCATATTGGCCAGGCATGGTGCCAGCCACAGTCAGAACCGACCCCGTCGTGGTATTGGTCACCACGCTCGGATTGAGCGGATTGGAAAAATCAGCGACTACGGTCGTCCCCGCCGGAGCTCCCGGATCGGGCGCACCAGGCGCGTTGGTAATGACGGTCACAGCAAGCGCCGGGCTGGCAATGGCCAGCATAGCGGCGGTGGTGGCTAGTTTCGCAAGCATCGACTTTTCCCCAAATGGTTGATGCCCAGACTGTCTCAACGATTTACCTTTTCGTAAACATGTTTTTGCCGCCGACCGCATTGTTGCAGCCAGGTTGCAGTCGTCGGGTGAACGGGTTTTATGTATGTAAATCCGATACATGTTTGCCAAATCTGGCAATCTGGGGTCCGCAGACGGCAAAAGCTGTTTCGTTATGAAACAGACTTTGCGGCCGATAATTGGCGTGCCCAAGCCCCCGCAACATCCTCATAGGACGAATCTCCCCCAGCATGCGGTTTCCGAGTCGCGGCAACAGCAGGTTGGCTTATGAGCCCGATGCGTATTGGTCTTGGGTGCCAATTGCAGCGGTGTCCGGCGGTCAAAATTGGTCAGGATCGGAACGCCGCCCAAGCCACCAGCGCCAACGCTGGCAAGCCCACTAGGTCCGCGATGGCTATCGTGCGCAACGCGGGCGGGCTGCCCGCCTGCCAGAACAGCCACAGAAAGCTGAGCATGCTGATTGCCGCGACCACAGCGGCCACTGGCCGCGCGCCATGGTCGAAGACCGACCAAATACACAGCAGGAAAACGCCAAGGAAAAAGGCCGCACGGTGGTGGAGCAGCAGGAAAGCGGGGTCGCCTGCGGCTACGCCATAAAGGCTGGTGATCATCGCTGGGCGAAACAACGCCAGCGCGGGCATGACATGGATGAGCGCAAGCAGCGCCCACGCCAGCTGGACCAGCAATGTCACGCCAGTGGTTCGAACGTGACCGGCAAGCCGTCTTTCGGCTTGGGGATCGGCCAAGCCTGCCAGTCGGGGGTGTAGCCGTCATCCAGCACGATCCGGTGCGTGGTCAGCACATGGTGCATGAAAATCTTGGCCTGCATGTATGCGAAGTGCAGCCCCAGGCACATATGCGCGCCGCCGCCGAAGGGCACCCACGCATATTTGTGGCGCCCGCGCACGGCATCGGGGGTGAAACGCATGGGATCGAACTTTTTGGGCTCGGGCCAATATTCGGCCATATGGTGGGTATAGTTCACATTGATGCCGACCATGGTTCCGGCCGGAATGCGATAGCCACCAAATTCAAATTCCTTGAGCGCGCGGCGCGGGATGCTGGGCACCGGCGGGATCAGGCGCAGGCTTTCTTTGAATGCCATTTCGGTGAGCTCAAGCTCGCCCAGCGCATTGTGACCGACCCCCTGGCCTGCCGGGGCAACGCGCAGCATTTCTTCGCGCAGCTTGTCCTGCCATTCGGGGTGCTTGGCGAGTAGCCACACCATCGAGGTGACCGAGCTGGTGATGGTGTCGTGCGCCGCCATCATCAGGAAATTCATATGGTCGACAATGGCGTCGACGCTCAGATACTGGCCATTGTCGTCGGTCGCCTTGCAAATCTGGGTGAAGATATCTTCGCCATCCGACGCGCGGCGCTCGGCCACCATGGGCGAGAAATATTCGATCAGATATTTGCGGCCCGCTACCCCGCGGCCCATCGCGGTAAAGGGCAATGGTTTGCGGATGACGCCGACCGATGCTTGCACCATGTCGACAAACGCCTTGTTGATCCGGTCCGCTTCGGGTCCCCAAGGAATACCGAGGAAGCTGGTCGCGGCAAGATCGAGCGTCAGCTGTTTGATCGCGGGATAGAAGAGCAGACGCTGGCCGCTCCATTCCCCGACGCGCCGCGCAATGCCGTCGTTAAGCGCATCGGCATAAAGCCGCATCGGTTCGGGCTTGAACGCGACCGACAGCACGCGGCGGTCGGCG
Organism: uncultured Sphingopyxis sp.; assembly: GCA_964401155.1. Lineage (GTDB taxonomy): Bacteria > Pseudomonadota > Alphaproteobacteria > Sphingomonadales > Sphingomonadaceae > Sphingopyxis. The sequence goes on along the minus strand of CAYNXF010000009.1, from coordinate 104,313 downwards.
CGATGCTTTTCGAAATCCATCAGCATCAGCCCGCGCGGGAACAAGAGGTTGAGCACCGGCCCCCAGCCCTGTTCAGACGAAAAAATCTTGTCGCGGTCGAACAGGATCAGTTCATTCGCCTCGGGCCCGACCAGCGCGACCTGCCGCCCGCCAAAGGCCTTGTTGCGATAGACCTTGCCGTGCGCCGCGACCATATTCTGCGCAAAGCCCATCGGGTCTTTGAGCATTTTCAGCGTATTGCCGATGATTGGCGCGCCATCGTCGCCGGGTATATCATCCAGCGTCGCCGGATCCGGCATCGGCAGCCAATGCGCTTCCCATTCGGCGCGCAGCGGGTTGAAACTGGTCGCTTTGGCGGGGGCGTTCATCGATCCTATTCTCCCTGTCGCGCGGCTAGCAGCTGATGCGTTACGATGAGGCTAAAGCGTTACTGACAACAATGCAAGTAAGCCTTGTGTCATGGCGGGACCATGTCATTCATTTCCAATTCAAGGCGAAACGTGCAGCCATGGCGACGAAAGGCAGCACAGCGCGACGAGTCGCTGCGCCCGAGGGATGGATGATGACGACCGTTTCACATCGACTGCGCAATCTGGGCTTTGCCGCACTGGCCAGCACGATGCTCGGCGGCTGCTATTATGGCGATATTTATGGCAGCTCCTCTTACGCCGCCAATGATTGCGCGGCGCGTTATGGCGACGAATATTGGTCGAATGATCCCTATGCCTATGACGATGCGACCTATGGCTATGATTGCTATGACATCGCCGACTATCATTCGGGGTTTGTCCAGATCGGCTTCGGTGGCGGCTGGTACGACAGCTATTATTACCCTGGCTATGGCCTGTTCCTCTACGACCGCTATGGCCGCCGCCACGGCATGGACCATAATTATCTGACCTATTGGGGCGGTCGCCGCGCCTGGTGGAAACATCATGGTCGCCGGGACCATGACCGCGGGCGCGACCATGACCGGGCGGATCGCCCCGGCTATCCCGACAGCGGCTGGCGTCCGGGCAAAGGGCGCGGCGACGGCAGCGGCGCGGCACCGCCGCCGGGCTTTCCCGGTGTACGCCGCGACGGCGAATGGACTTCAAGCGAGGGCAGCGAGGCCCCGCGTGGCCGGCCGCGCGGCGAGGGATATGAAGGCCGCCCGCGCCGCGCCGGCGGCGGCAGCTGGACCCCGCCCGCTACAGGCAGCGCACCGGTCGCCGCGAGCCCGCGCCCGCCCCGATCAAGCGCATCGCCTCCGAGCGGCGGTCGTTCTGCAGCCTCCCCGCGATCGGCCCCTGCCCCGCGTGCTGCACCACCGCCATCATCGCCGCCACCCGCAACCCGGCCGGCACCGCCACCGCGCGATCGCGTGCGCGAGGATTGAGGCTGGTTTTTGGGCGGGCGAGAAGAATCGTCGATTTTTTTGCGCAAATCAAGACTTGAACTGCGATTCACGGTGATTCATGGTGTGCCCGTGCCGCGACGCAGCCAAGGAGTGCGCACATGCCATATTCACTAGCGAAAGGAGGTGATCCGATGTCTCATGGTTCAGTTTTGAGGTCGGTCAGGCTCCATCGGGACGCGTGCGCCTGAGGCCATTTTTTTTGGTCGCATTTTCCAAGGAAAATGCTCAGGCGCGCCAAGGCGTTCCGGCAGGGAAACCTCCGTATCGCTGACCATGCAGGAAGGGTCGCCGGGATTGCCCCGGCGGCCCTTTCGCTTTGTCTGGGGGAGCAAAAAACAAAGCGCCAAGACACCAATGGATCGTCATCCCGGACTTGATCCGGGATAACAGGCGACCGGGGCGTGTTATCCCGGATCAAGTCCGGGATGACGAAAGTGGGGTGGGGTTGCGGCCATCCGCTAAGCCGGCCGCGACCTGTCATCCTCGACCATGTCGGGCGCGAGGTTGAGCCCAGCCTTGCCTTCCGCCACCGTGTGCGCGGGCGCGTGCGGATAGCCGCCAGTTTCCGGCTCGGGCGCTTGCAGCATGCCTTCCCATTTGGTGATGACGCTGGTCGCCACCGCATTGCCGACGACGTTGGTCGCGGTGCGGCCCATGTCGAGGAACTGGTCGATGGCGAGGATCAGCGCGACCCCTTCGACCGGCAGGCCGAACATCGCAAGCGTGCCGGTGATGACCACCAGACTTGCCCGCGGCACGGCGGCCACGCCCTTTGACGAGATCATCAGCGTGAGCAGGATCAATATCTGGGTCGCGATGGGCAGGTCGATGCCATAGGCCTGCGCGATGAAGATCGTCGCAAAGCTCATATACATCATCGAACCGTCGAGGTTGAAGCTGTAGCCGAGCGGCAGCATGAAACCCGAAATGCGGCGCGGGACGCCGAAGCGGTCAAGCTGCTCGAACAGCTTGGGCAACGCGGCTTCCGAGCTCGCGGTCGAGAAAGCGATGAGCAAGGGCTCGCGGATGTATCGGATCAGCGTCCAGATGCGCCCTTGCAGGAAAATCCAGCCCAGCGTCAGCAAAATTACCCACAGGATCAGCAGCGAAAAATAGAATTCGGCGAGCAGCGTCAAATAGCTGCCGAGGATGGCAAGGCCGCTGGTCGCAACCACCTTCGCCAGCGCGCCAAACACGGCGACGGGGGCATAGCGCATCACATAGTGCGTAATCTGCAGCATCATTTCGGCAAGCGCATCGGCCCCGCGCACCAGCGGCGCGCCTTTTTCGCCGAGCGCCGACAGCGCGACTCCGGCGAACAGCGAGAAGACCAAAATCTGCAAGATGTTGTTCGTGGACATCGCCTCGAACGCATTCTTGGGGAAAATCGACAGGATGAATTCGAAAAAGTCGAGCTTCTTCACTTCACCCACGGTGGCAGCTGCATTGGCGGCGTCACCCAGCGGCACGCCCACGCCCGGCTGGAACAGATTGACCATCAACAGGCCAAGCCCGATCGAGATAAAGCTGGCGATGATGAACCAGGTGATGGCGCGGAAACCAATGCGGCCCAGCGCGCTGCTGTCACCCATATGCGCGATACCGACGACGATGGTCGACAGGATCAGCGGCGCAACGAGCAGTTTGATGAGGTTGAGAAATATGTCCGACAGAAGCTTGAAAGTCTTGGTCAGATTTTCAAACAGCGCGCTGTCGGCGGTCACCCCGATGTGGACCGCGTAACCAACGATGATCCCGAGGATCATGCCTGCCAATATGTACCAGGTCAGTTTCTTGTCCACGCGCGTCCCGTCCCTTTATCCGTCATTGCGAGCGTAGCGAAGCAATCCAGAGCGGTTTACGCAAGCCCTGGATTGCTTCGCTGCGCTCGCAATGACGTAATGCCTATGGTTGAATGCGTCACCCGCATTGCGCGCGATGCAGCAATTTCTGGTCCGCCAGCACCAGCGCCATCATCGCTTCCACCACCGGTGTGCCGCGGATGCCGACACAGGGGTCGTGGCGCCCCTTGGTGATGATGTCGGTCGCCGCACCTTCGCGGGTGATCGTTTCAACCGGGGTCAAGATGCTGCTGGTCGGTTTGAAGGCGACGCGCACCACCACCGGCTGGCCGGTCGAAATGCCGCCCGCGATGCCGCCCGAATTGTTGGTCAGAAATTCGGGCCGGTTGCTGCCGTCGCTGGCGGGGCGCATGCGGTCGGCATTGTCCTCGCCGCGCAGGCGGGCAGCGTCAAAGCCCGCGCCGATTTCGACGCCCTTGACCGCGTTGATGCCCATCATCGCGTGCGCCAGTTCGGCATCAAGCTTGGCATAGAGCGGCGCACCCCAGCCTGCGGGCACGCCGGTCGCGGCGCACTCAATCACGGCACCCAGCGAGCTGCCCGCGAGCCGCGCGGCATCAACCAGCGCCTCCCAACGCTGCGCCGCCGCCGGGTCGGGGCAGAAAAAGGGATTGCGATCAATTTCTTCCAAATCGAAGTTATCACGGTCAATCGCATCGCCGCCAATTTCGGCGACCCACGCGTGGATGCTGACTTCGGGGATTACCAACCGCGCGACCGCGCCCGCCGCAACGCGCGATGCGGTTTCGCGCGCGCTCGACCGCCCGCCGCCGCGATAGTCGCGAAAGCCATATTTGGCGTCATAGCTATAGTCGGCGTGGCCGGGGCGATAGGCCTGCGCGACCTCGCTATAATCCTTCGACCGCTGGTCAACATTGTCGATCATCAGCGAAATCGGCGTGCCGGTGGTCTTGCCTTCAAACACGCCTGACAGGATACGCACCTGATCAGGTTCCTGCCGCTGCGTCGTAAATTTGCTCGTGCCGGGGCGGCGTTTGTCGAGGAAGGGCTGGATATCCGCCTCGGTCAGCGCGAGGCCCGGCGGGCAGCCGTCGACGACTGCACCGATGGCGGGGCCATGGCTTTCCCCCCAGGTGGTAAAGCGGAAAAGGTGGCCGAAGCTGTTCAAGCTCATTTGCGCCAGTCCGCCAGTTCGATGCCTAGCCGCGCGCGCATCCAGCGGATCAACAACACAGCCATGCCCAGCCCGGCAACGCGGCCTTCGGTGACCATGCCATAGCCGTCGCCAATGCGGCCGCCCATGACAAACGCAATGCACATGCCAACAAAAGCGGTGCCGGAGAAGAACGCGTCATGAATCGGCGGCAGCCCTTCACGATAAGCCCGCGCATGAAAATAGGCATAGACAGCGACAATCAGCGCGACCGCACCGATCAACAGCAATTTGGTGATGTCGGGCAGCGCCGTCATACCAGCGCGATGTCCGGCGCGTCTTCCTGCTTCATGCCCACGGTGTGATAGCCCGCATCGACGTGGTGGGTTTCGCCGGTCACGCCGCTGGCCAGATCGCTGAGCAGGTAGAGCGCGGCGCCGCCGACATCGTCGATGGTGACGTTGCGGCGCAGCGGGGCGTTATGTTCGTTCCATTTCAGGATCAGGCGGAAATCGCCGATCCCGCTGGCCGCCAGCGTCTTGATCGGACCCGCCGAAATGGCGTTCACGCGCACGCCCTGCGGCCCGTAATCATTGGCGAGATATTTGACGCTGGTTTCCAGCGCGGCCTTGGCCACGCCCATGACGTTATAATGCGGGATGACCTTTTCAGCGCCATAATAGCTGAGCGTCAGCAGCGAACCGCCAGCCGCCATCATCGGCGCGGCGCGCTTCGCAACGGCGGTAAAGCTGTACACGCTGATGTTCATCGTCAGCAGGAAATCGTCGAGCGTAACGTCGGCATATTTGCCGCGCAGCGCCTCCTTATTGGTGTAGCCGATGGCGTGGACGATGAAATCGATGGTCGGCCAGCGCGCCGCGAGCGCGGCGAAGGTCTTGTCGAGCTCTTCTTCGGTCGACACGTCGCAATCGAGCAGGAAATCGCAGCCCAGTTGCTCCGCGAGCGGGCGCACGCGCTTTTCCATCACTTCGCCCTGATAGCTGAACGCTAATTCCGCACCATGCTCGCGCAGCGCCTTGGCAATGCCCCACGCCAGCGATTTGTCATTGGCGAGCCCCATGATCAGCCCGCGTTTTCCTTGCATCAATCCACTCATTGCGCCCCCGTTTCGGCTTCGCGCTCGTCGGCGGCGTGCGCCAGCGCGGCGTTGATTTCCGCCCCCATAACCAATCCCAGCCCGACGACATAGAAAAACAGCAAGGTGACCATCACCCCCGCCAGACTGCCATACGTAAGGTCATAGCTGAACATATAGGCCAGCGCCAAGGGCAGCGCCCACAGCGTCGTTACCCACCACAAGGCGGTGATCAGCGCCCCGGGCCATTTGGGATAGCGCCGCCCCTTATAGCGCGCCGGGGTGAGCGACAGGAACAACAGGTAAATTGCCAGAATCAGGCCGAAGAGCGGAATATAGCGCGACAGGCCAACATCGCCCACCAGCGCCCCCATGCGCGGCGCGACCCGGTCGATGAACTGGTCGAGCGCGACAAAAGCAACTTCGGCCGCGAACGACAGCATCATCAGGAAAACCGCACCGATAATCAGGCCGATGGAGCCAAGCCGATATTGCCAAAAGCTGCGTTCGTAACTGGCGTGATAGGCGCGGCGGAGGATGTCGCGCACGGTTTCGATCAGGCTGCCCACGGTCCAAAGCCCAACGATGGCGCCGATCCACAGCAAATTGCCGGTGCGCGCATTGAGCACGTCATTGACCGGATCGCGCACGACGGCGGCCACGCCAGCGGGCATGGTCGCCAGCACCGCCTCGACCGCTTCGCGCCCGGCCTCGCCCTGGCCAATCAACCCCGCAATCGCGGCGGCGGTGATGAAGAAGGGAAAGAGCGCAATCAGCGACAAATAGGCCAGATTGCCGGCGTGCATGAAGCCGTCGTTATAGGTGCCAGCAAGCGCACGCTTGACGATGCCGAGCAGCCAATGATCAAAGCGCTGCGCACGGTCCAGCATCCCGCGCCAGCCGCCCAATTGCTCCCCGTCAGACACCCAATGCCGCGCGCGGGTTGGCTGAGTAGTTCCAGCTTTCGGCAAAGGCCTTGAGCGCGGCATCATCGGCGGGCAGATCGACCAACAGGCGCACCAATTGGTCGCCGCGCCCGCCGCCCTTGATGCTCCAGCCTTTGCCCTTGAGCCGCATGACTTTGCCCGACGTCGTGCCCGGCGGCACCGACAGCATGACGGGGCCGTCGACCGTTGGCACCTTTACCTTTGCGCCCAGCACGGCTTCGGACAGGCTGACGGGCAGATCGAGGCGGATATTCTCGCCATCGCGGATGAAATGCGGATGCGGTTTGACGTCGATGGTGACGATAGCATCGCCCGCGCCGCCAGGACCCGCCTGTCCCTTGCCGGGCAGGCGCATCTGCGTGCCGCTATCGACCCCGGCGGGGAGTTTGAGGTCAATGGTGCTGCCGCCCTGGAGCGTGATCCGTTGCGGCGCGAGCGTTGCGGCATCGATGAACTGGACCGCAAGGCGATAGGCGATGTTGCCGCCCTTGGGCGGAGCGCCGCGCTGGCCGCCAAAGGGACCCCCGCCGCCGCGCCCGCCAAACAAGTCGGCGAACAGGTCTGAAAAATCGGCCCCGCCCCCGCCAAAAGGGTTGCCGCCACCCCCACCACCGAACCCGCCGCCACCAAACGGCATGGCCGGGTTGCCGTCGGCATCGATCTCGCCGCGATCGAACTGGGCGCGCTTGGTCTTGTCCGACAGCAGGTCATAGGCGCGCGTCACCTCTGAAAAGCGTTCGGCGGCCTTGGGGTTGTCCTTGTTGGCATCGGGGTGGAGTTGCTTGGCCAGCTTGCGATAGGCCGATTTGATCGCCGCCTCGTCCGCGCCGCGCGCCACGCCCAGGATGGAATAAGGGTCTTTCGCCATACCGCTCTAGCTAGGGAGCAAGGCCGCCGGGGACAAGCGGTTAGATGACACTTGTGTTGATGCGCCGGGCGCGTAGGGACGGCGCATGACCGACACTCCTTTCACCCTGTTCGACGCCTGGTTTGCCGAGGCGCAGACGCGCGAGCCCAACGACCCCAACGCCATGGCGCTGGCAACGGTTGACCCCGACGGGAGGCCATCGGTGCGCATGGTGCTGCTCAAAGGGCATGATGAAGCGGGTTTTGTCTTCTATACCAATTTGGAGAGCCGCAAGGGGCTGGCGCTGGCTGCCAACCCGCACGCTGCGCTGCTGTTCCACTGGAAAAGCCTGACGCGGCAGATCCGCATCGAGGGCGCGGTCGAACCAGTGAGCAACGCCGAGGCCGATGCCTATTTCGCCAGCCGTCCACGCGATTCGCGCATCGGGGCCTGGGCCTCGGACCAGTCACGCCCGCTGCCCAGCCGCGCCCATTTTCTGAAACGCGTCGCCGAATTCGGCGTGCGCTATGCCGTCGGCGAGGTGCCGCGCCCGCCGCACTGGTCCGGCTTTCGGCTGGTGCCTGACCGGTTCGAATTCTGGCAGGATCAGGCATTCCGCCTGCACGAGCGCCGGGTGTTTGTGCGGGGCGATGCCGGATGGGACGAGGGGTTGTTGTTTCCTTAGCGGGCCATCGCAAAACACTTCACTTTTTCGTCATCCCGGACTTGATCCGGGATAACATGCCCCGGTCGCTTGTTATCCCGGATCAAGTCCGGGATGACGATGGTAGTTAAAGCCCCGCCACAATCGCGCGCAGCTTTTCCCGCACATTGGGCAGTTGGTCGCCATCGCGCGAAATACCCAGCCGCACCACGGTCAACCGCTGCGAAGGCGACACAATAATAAACTGCCCCTGATGCCCCAGGCAGGCGAAGATGTCGTTTGGCCCGCGTCCCGGCCACAGCGACACGCCCGAACCCGGCGGGCGCGGGCGGTTGAGCCAGATGTGGCCGCCATAGCCGCCGTCCGACGGCGCCGGGCTCAGCATGAAGCGCATCCAGCTTTCGGGCAGCAGCCGCTGGCCATCGACGACACCGCGCGCCCGCAGCAGCTCGCCGAATTTGGCATAGTCGCGCGCGGTGGCGTGCATGATCGAGCCGCCGACCATCGTGCCCGCCGCATCAAATTCGGGCGTCAGGCTGGTCATGCCGGTGGGCTCCAGCAGCCGCCCGCGCATAAAGTCTAGCACCGCATCGCGCCGCGCCGCGGGTCCCGCACCGGGGGCCAGCGTGTCGGCGATGATGTCGGCCAGGATCACGCTGGTCGCCGAGCTGTAATTATATTGCTCACCCGCCTTGGCCACCGCCGGCTTGGCCTCGGCAAAGGCGGCCATGTCGGCGGCCCCATCGCCGAACAGCATGTCGACCGTGTCCGCTTCCCACGCCGGATCGCCGCTTTCGACATGCTCCAGCCCCGCCGACATGTGGAGCAAATGGCGCAGCGTGATCGACCCGCGCGGATCGCCGCTGCGCTGCCACGCCGCGACCGGCGCGGGGGCGTCGAGCGCCAAGCGACCGTCGGCGACCAGGAAACCGATCAGCACCGAGGTGATCGATTTGGCCATCGACCAGCTGATCAGCTTGCTGTCCTGATTGAAGCCCGGGCCATAGCGTTCGTAAATCACCTCGCCATCGCGCAGGATCAGCAGCGCGCGGGTTTCGCCCATGGCTTCAGCGTCGGTGAACAGCGCGTCGATGGGGGATTTGACCGGCGCGGCGGCGGGCCAGCTGGGGCCTGCGGGCAGCGCGGGGGTGGCTTCGGCTTGCGGCCAGGCCAGCGTGGTGCCGACGCCGAGCACCATGGAGGCGCTTGCCACTGCGATGATTTTGCGGTTCATGGGCGCGATGGATAGCAGCGCCCCCGCCCCCGACACAATCCCGCCCGTCGCGGCCAAACGTCGCCGCATCTGGCCCTGGCTGCTGTTAGCGGCAGTCGCGGCGCTGGCCGTCTGTTATTACCCGACGATCAAGGCGCAGGCCGAGGCCGGATCAGCCTATGCCGCGCGCATCGGCTGTTCGTGCCGCTATGTGCAGGGGCGTCCGATGGACAGTTGCATCCGCGATTTTGAACCGGGGATGGAGATTATCTCGGTGGGCGATGACCCGGCGACCAAGACGGTGACCGGATCGGTGCCGCTGCTGGCAAGCCGTTCGGCGCGGTACGAAGGCGCGAGCGGGTGCGTGTTTGTGGCGGAGTAAGCGGAAACGGCTTCACTCACTCCGCGTCAGCGGCACCTCAGGAATCGGGATCCATTCCGCCTCGTCCCCCGGCACTTTGGGGAAGCGGCCTTCTTTCCAGTCATGTTTCGCCTGGTTGATCCGCTCGCGGTCGCTGCTGACGAAATTCCACCAGACGTGGCGTTTCGTGCTGAACGCTTCGCCGCCGAGCAGCATCACGCGGGCGTCGGTGGTGGCGGTCAGCGTCATCGGCGTGTCGGGGGCGAGGATGTGGAGCGCGTGGCGTTCGAGCGGCTGGCCGTCGAGGCTCGCTTCGCCGATGGCGACAAGGATGGCGCGCTCGTCGGCTTCGGCGGCGATGGGAATGCGGCTGCCCGCCGTCATCGCGATGTCGGCATAGATGGTCGCGGCGTGCTGCGTCGTCGGTGCGGTTTGACCCCACAGCGACCCCATGATGATCGTCGCGCGCACCCCATCGCCTTCGATCACCGGCAGGTCGGGTGCGGCGACATGTTCGAAGGCGGGGTCGATTTCTTCCTTGCCATCGGGCAGCGCGAGCCAAGTTTGCATCCCGCTGATCGGGCTGCCAGAGGCCCGCTCTTCGGCGGGGGTGCGCTCTGAGTGCACAATCCCCTTGCCTGCCGTCATCAGGTTGAGCGCACCGGGACGGATGGTGGCATAGGTGCCAAGGCTGTCGCGGTGGTCGATCGCGCCTTCAAACAGGTAAGTGACGGTGGCGAGGTTGATGTGCGGGTGCGGGCGCACGTCCATGCCCGCGCCCACGTCAAAATGCGCGGGGCCGAACTGGTCAACGAAGATGAACGGGCCGACCATGGTGCGCGGCTTGCTGGGCAGCGTGCGCCGCACCTTGAACATGCCAAGGTCGTGGCTGGTGGGGGTGATGGTGAGGATGTCGGTCATAGCCGCGCGAGCTCCAATTTCGTCTTTTCGGTGACGACATTGCCGGTGTTGCGCGTGGCGGCGGGTTCGATCAGCATGACGTGACATTCGCCGCCAACGGCTTCGGGGCAGTGTTCGGTGCCCCGGGGGATGATGATATATTCACCCGCATGGACATCGACGTCGCCAGTGCGCAGCCCCATGCGCATGGTGCCCGCGATCACCAGGAACATCTCGTCCTCGGCCTCATGCTGGTGCCAGTCGAACTTGCCCGCAAATTTGACGAGACGAATGTGCGTGTCGTTGACCTCGCCGCCGATGCGCGGGCTCCAATGATCGGAAAAGCGGCTGAAGGCTTCGGCCAGATTGACTTTTTGCGGCGTCATTTGACCTCCTCAGGCGTTTCGACCTTCAACGCCAGCGCATGGACCCGGTTCCCCGGGATGTCGCCCAGCGCCACGTTGACCGCGCGTTGGCGCTGAACCCTGTTGAGCCCGGCAAAGCCCGCCCAGACAATGTGCAGGCTGAAATGCGATTCGCCCGAACCATCGTCGCCGCTGTGGCCATGATGTTTGGCGCTGTCGTTGGTCAGGGTGATGACCGCACCGGGGAAAGCGGCGGCGAGGCGCGCTTCCATCTCTTGCTGGGCTGGACCTTTTTCGTTCATGCCCCCATTTGTGGGGGCGAAAGACCTGCATGACAAGCGCCTCCCGTCCCTCCAACCGCTATCATGGCCGCGTGCCGCGCCACGAGGCCTGCGCCATCAATGGCTGCCCACACCCCGGCGAGTTTCGCGCGCCGCTGTCGCATCGACCCAGCCTCGATGGGCCGCAGCCATGGCGCTGGCTGTGCCTGGAGCATGTGCGCGAATTTAACGCGAGCTATGACTATTTCGCGGGCATGAGCGCCGAGCAGATTTACGCCGCGCAGTCCCCGATGCATGGCTGGGAAACCGAAAGCCGCACCTTTCGCGCGGCGGGCAGCGCCGATTTGCCGCCGCGCTGGGCCGATTTCAAGGACCCCATCGACGCCATCGGAGCGCGCTTTCGCCAGCGCATGGACGAGGCGCGGAGCGAGGCGAAGGACCGAGCGCGCGGGATTGATCCCGAGGTGCGCCGCGCCTTCACCACGCTGGAGCTGGAAATGGGGGCCGACCGGCGTTCGATCCGCATGGCCTACTCACGATTGGTGCGGATGTACCATCCCGACCGCAATGGCGGTGACCGGCGGCACGAGGCCAAGTTGCAGGCGGTGATCGCGGCCTATAATCGTTTGAAAGCATAGCGATTCATGATAGCTTTTCGGCCATGCTCGAGTCCCTCCCTCTCTTGCTCGCCCCGCTGACGCTCGCCGCCGCCGCGACAGCCCAGACACCGGACATTGCTGTTGCTGAAGAGGCAAATAAGGCCGAGATTGTCGTGGAAGCCGGGCGCAAGCGCGCACATGTCTATCGCCGGATGTTCAGCCGCGCGCGGTTAGCGGGCTTTCTGCCACGCTGGCATCAGCCGCTGTGCCTGTTCCAGACGGGAATTGACGACAAGGAGGCGAAGGACCGCTTCGCCGAGCGGGTCGCCAAAGTCGCGGGCGAAGCGGGCGCGCCGGTGGGCAAAGCGGACTGCGACAGCAATGTTGTGGTCGCCTGGACGGGCGACGGTCCAGGGCTGGCCAAGCTGCTCTATCGCAAGCGTCCGCGCATCCTGACCGATTTGGTTTATGACGCGAAGGCCGAATTCTTGGGCGGCAGCGGCGCAGTACGCTGGGTGCCGCGCGCCGAACTGGGGCCGCCGAAGGGCGCGGTGGCGGGCGGCGAGACGCCGGTGCAACTGGGCGGGGCAGCGGGGGGCGTGCTCAATGCCAATTTGCTGAGCGCCGAAGGGGCAAGTCTGATCAAGTCGCCGGTGGCGGCGGGCATGCATAGCATGCTGGTGATCATCGACGTCGAACGCGCGGCGGGGGTCAGCCTCGATGCGCTGGCCGACCATGTTGCCATGTTGGCGCTGACCGGCGTGCCAATGGGCGGGCGCCAAGGCCAACTGACGGGAAGCGAGAGCATTTTGTCGCTGTTTGAAAGTCCGGCCAACCGCACGCTGGCCGGGCTGACGGCCGCTGACCGCGAATATTTGAGTTCGCTGTACCGCATCAATGCCAACAGGGAGGAATGGCGGCATCGGGCGCGGCTGGCGGCGGCGGTGGAACGCGGGCTGGTCGCGGAAGAGGCGGCGCTTGAAGCAAATTGATTGGTGGCGCGGTGACCTAGGCCATTGACGCGACTCTCGCGGGCTGCTTTGCGCAAGCGTCTTGAAGCAACATAAAGATCTGCCATGACCGACATTCCCAACGCGCAGGCCGTGCCCGGTGGCTCCACCCTGCTTCCCGCTCCCGATATCGAGGTGAGCGCGCGCGAGCTGTTCGGGGTGGATGTCGACATGATGGTCCCGGCGTTCAGCGAGGCCGACGCGCGCGTGCCCGACCGCGACGATGCCTATGTGTTCGACTGCGACACCACGCTCGCCATCCTTGCCGGGTTCAAGCATAATCGCAGGGTCATGGTGCAGGGCTATCACGGCACCGGCAAATCGACGCACATCGAACAGGTGGCGGCACGGCTGAATTGGCCGTGTATTCGCGTCAATTTGGACGCGCATATCAGCCGCATCGATCTGGTCGGGCGCGACGCAATCGTTCTGAAAGATGGCCAGCAAGTTACCGAATTTCGGGAAGGATTGCTGCCCTGGGCGCTGCAAACACCGACCGCTTTGGTGTTCGACGAATATGACGCCGGCCGCCCCGACGTGATGTTCGTCATCCAGCGTGTGCTGGAGGCCGAGGGCAAGCTGACCCTGCTCGACCAGAACCGCGTGATCCGGCCGAACCCCTGGTTCCGCCTGTTCGCGACCGCAAACACGGTGGGGCTGGGCGATACCAGCGGGCTGTATCATGGCACGCAACAGATCAACCAGGGGCAGATGGACCGCTGGAACATCGTCGTCACGCTGAACTATCTGCCCGCCGCGGTTGAAGCCGAGATTATCATGAACAAAGCGACCGGCGCGAGTGCCGAAGTGGTTGCCAATATGGTGAAAGTTGCCGATCTGACGCGCCAGGGGTTCATCAATGGCGATATTTCAACCGTCATGTCGCCGCGCACAGTGATCAGCTGGGCCCAGAATACGGCGATTTTCGGTAGCATCGGTTTTGCCTTTCGCCTGTCGTTCCTGAACAAGTGCGACGAGGCCGAACGGATGTTGGTCGCCGAATATTATCAGCGCGTGTTCGGCGAGGATTTGCCCGAGAGCGTCGTATCGAAATGATGCGCGCGCGCGCCGCCGCGACGGCACTGGCGGCGCTGACGCTTTCGGCCTGCGCCGTACAATATGGGCCGGTGCCGCACGGCCGCTATGTCGCCGATCCGCGCTGTGCGCCGACGGGGCTGGACCAAGCGCCCGACGCCAACGCCTTGCCGCTGTTCTTTGCGACCAGTCGCCTGCCCGATTGCCGTGTGGTGGACATCAAGCTGCTGCACCATCGCGGTGACATGGTGCGGATGGGTCGCTTTTCCGAACAGCCGAAATTTGGCTCGGGAAAGCCGGTGCCGCTGGCGTTCATGGCCGGAGCGCAGTGGTGGCAGGAGCTTGCGGCCGCCAGCGCGCGCGCCGAGGGCCGCGTGCTGGTTTATGTCCATGGCTATCGCGAGCGTTTTCCCAGCATCGCCCGTGACACGGCGCAAATCGCGCGCATGACGGAGTTCGACGGGCCCGTCATTGCCTGGACCTGGCCATCGCAGGGCACCACCGTCGGCTATGCGACCGACGAAACCAACATGTATTGGGACCAGCGCAATTTCCGCGCTTTCCTGAAAGATCTGGCCGAACAGCCATGGGCGCGCGAAATCATCATCGTGTCGCATTCGCTGGGGGCGCGGTTGGTGCTGCCCGCGATAGAATATGTCGATGACAGCACCAGCGCGCGCGATGCACGCAACATCAACAACATCATCCTGGCCTCGCCCGACATCGACCGCGAAGATTTCGAGCGCGAGGTCGCGGACAAGTTGCTGACCGAGGCGAAGATTTTGCGGGAGCGGCGGATCCATATCTATGTATCATCGCACGACCGCGCGCTGGCGCTGTCGCGGCAGGTGCATGGCTATCCTCGGCTGGGGTCGCCCTATTGCTTTAACCCCGATGACCCGCAGGCGCTGCGTCTGCCGGGTGAAGAGCCGCGCTGTTACCCGGGCACCGGCGGCACGCTGGATCGGCCGGGCAGCGCGGGGCTGCTGGTGATCGACACCACCGATGTGACGCGCGGCGCATCGGGACACAGCAATTATCTGCGCAGCGCAGCAGCGTGCCGCGATTTCATTGCCGTCGTTAAGGGCGCTCGCTCACGCCCCGAACGACTGCGGGTGCCGGGCCAGGCGCATGTGTTCCGGCTGGTCGATGATCCCAATGGGCCCGATTTCGATCACGCCAAGGCATGTGCTCTGCCCCAATAAGCGCAAAGCAACGAAGTGTTTAGCGACCAGCGCTAGGGTGTCGCGATGCCATCCGCGCTAACCACCATCAAGTTGCTCGGCCTCGTCGGCGTCGCTTCCTATGCGGCGGCACGGCTGGCGGTGCGGCTGCGGCTGGTCGCGTGGCAGCGCGCGCATGTGGTGGCGGTCCAGCGTCATGCGCTGCCGGCCATGCCGCGCGGCTTTTCCGTCATCGAGCTGGATGCAAAGGCGCTGGCGCAGCGGCCGATCGATATTGGCGTTGCGCAGCAAGCCGCGCGCTTTGCACAGGGCATGCGTTGCCTTGGCGCCTTTACCGCCACTGATCAGCTTGCGGGCGTCATTTGGGTCAGCGCCGGGCCGTGCACAGAGGGCGAATTGCCGCTGCGTTTCCACCCCCCTGCGGGCTGCGGCTGGGATACCGGCATGTGGGTGCACCCCGATCACCGGCTGGGCCGCGCCTTTGCGGCGCTGTGGGCGGGCGTCGGCGCATGGATGAACACGCGCGGACTGGAGTGGAGCGCGAGCAGCATTGCCGACTATAATCTGACTTCGCTCGCCGCGCACCGGCGGCTTGGCATGGCGGAGCTGGGTCGGTTCGTCGCGCTCCGTGTGGGGCGCTGGTATTGGATCGCGGCGGGGCCCGCCCCGTGGCGTCTGGCCTTGCCGGGGCAAATCATCGATTGGCCAGTGCCCGCACCCACAGCCGCGACCGCCAGCATTGGACAAGCCGCCCCTTCCCTCGCCGCTTGAGCCGCGTTAGGGCGGAGACATGTCCGCCCCTTCGCCTCTCGATGATTTCAAAGCCGCACTGTCCGGCGTCGCGCGCGCGGTGACGCGCGATGCCGAAGTCGAGGTCGGCTTTACCGCCGATGCGCCCACGGTCGTCGGCAAGGCGATCAAGGTGCCCACCCCGTCGCGCGCGTTGCCCGCCGAGCAGGTGGCCGAGGCGCGCGGCTTTGCTGACGGGTCGGCACTAAAGCTGAGGCATCACAATGCCGCCGTGCATGGCGCCGCGCGGCCATCAGAGCCCGTCGCCGCCGCTGCGTTCGACGCGATGGAGCGTGCGCGGGTGGAAGCACTGGGCGCACGGTCGATGGCGGGGATGCGCGCCAATCTGTCCGCCAGCCTGGCCATGCGGATGCGCAGCGACCCGATTGCGCGGGCGCGCAGCCGCGAAGATGTGCCGGTGTCGACCGCCATCGAACTGATGCTGCGCCAGGTGCTGACGGGCGACGCCCCGCCAGCGAACACCGACGAAGGCCTTGCCTTTCTGTCCGACTGGATTCGCGACGGAGCGGGCGCGGATTTCGAGGCGCTGGGCCTGCTGATCGACGACCAGAAGGCTTTTGCGGCAGCGTCGCGGGTCGCACTGGAACATCTTGACCTGATCAACGCCGATGACACGCTGGAGAGCGCCAGCGAGGATGAGGGCGCCGACGAGGAAGACCAACCGCAGGACGAACCGCAGGAGCAGGAAGAAGGCGACGAAAGCGGCGGCGAAGGCGATGTCGAGGCGCGCGCCGAAATGACGGGCGACGAGGCCGACGACGGCGACAGTGACCCCAGCCTGGACGAGATGGAGAGCGAAGGCGAAAGCGACATGGCGGAGGATGGCGATGACGGCATGATGCCGGTGCGCCCCAACCGCCTGCCCGCCGACATTCCCGATTTTAACTACAAGCGCTTCACCGACAAGCATGACGAGGTGGTGCTGGCGACCGAGCTGTGCGACGCCGACGAGCTCGCCCGATTGCGCGGCTTTCTCGACCAGCAGATGGCGCATCTGCAAAGCGCCGTGACGAAGCTGGCCAACCGCTTGCAACGCCGCCTGATGGCGCAGCAGAACCGCGCGTGGGATTTCGACCAGGAAGAAGGGCTGCTCGACGCCGCGAGGCTGGCGCGCATCATCGTCGCGCCGGGCCAGTCGTTGTCGTACAAGGTCGAGCGCGACACCGATTTCCGCGATACCGTCGTCACCTTGCTGATCGACAACTCGGGATCGATGCGCGGGCGTCCGATCAGCATCGCGGCGATTTCGGCCGACATTATGGCGCGCACGCTGGAGCGCTGCGGCGTGAAGACCGAGATTTTGGGCTTTACGACGCGCACGTGGAAGGGCGGGCAGAGCCGCGAGGATTGGCTGGCCGCTGGCCGCCCAGCGCATCCCGGGCGGCTCAATGATTTGCGCCATATCATCTACAAACCCGCTGACGAACCCTATCGCCGCGCGCGCAAGTCGTTGGGTCTGATGATGCGCGAAGGGTTGCTGAAAGAAAATATCGACGGCGAGGCGCTGATGTGGGCGCATGCGCGGTTGCTGGCGCGATCCGAGGACCGCCGCATCCTAATGGTGATTTCGGACGGCGCGCCGGTCGATGACAGCACTTTGTCGGTCAACCACGGTGCCTATCTCGACCAGCATCTGCGCCAAGTGATCGAATGGATCGAAAAGCGCTCGCCGGTCGAACTGTGTGCGATTGGCATCGGCCATGATGTGACGCGCTATTACAGCCGCGCGGTAACGATCATGGACGCCGAGCAATTGGGCGGGACGATGGTGGAGCAATTGGCGGGACTGTTCGACGTTGATTGAGGGAATGGCCAAATACCATCGCCCTCGTCATCCCGGACTTGATCCGGGATAACACGCAAATGGGCATGTTATCCCGGATCAAGCCCGGGATGACGAAACTTTGGTGATTCAGTCATAGGCACGACGCTTTCGCAACAAGCAGCATCCACCCCCAAATTCCCCCACCCCACCGCCGCAAACTGAATCTTAACACCTGATAGCGTCGGGTTGCTCGGTTCGCCGTGCAAATGGCTCTTATGGCCTGTCGCGGCGGCAATTCGCTGCAACCGTTAGCGCAGCGCAGAGGTTGATACCATTATTTGTCCCAGATCGGGACCGAATGGAGGAGAATAAGCATGCGCGTTTCAACGAGAACAGGGGTCGCCACACTGTCCATTTTGCTGGCCGCGACCGCGCCCGTCGCGGTGACGGCGCAGTCGAGCAATGGCGATGCCAACATCGTCGTCACCGGCGTCGGCATGGCCAAGGGCCCCGAAATCAAGGGCATTATTTCCGCGCGCGACGATGACCGGCTGAAAATTGTTGCCGCCGATGGATCGAGCACAGTCGTGACCATAACCGACGCGACGCGTATTCGCGCTGGCGGCGGCCTGTTCAGCGGCAAGAGCAAGCGCGGCAGCGAAGCGCTGCTCAATGGCCTGCCCGTCACCGTGAAGACGCTGCAGTCGGCCGAGAGCGGCCTGATCGCCAGCCAGATCACGTTCCGCAACAGCGACTTCAAAACCGCAACGATGATCCACAATGGCACCGACCAGCGGTTTGCGCGCAACGAGGCCGCCACCGAGGCGCTGCGCAGCCGCGTCAGCGACATCGACAAGTATAACATCAAGCGCACCACCAACGTCTATTTTGACACTGGCAAATGGCAGCTGTCGCCGCAGGCGAAGTCCGAACTGTGCGCCACCGCGACCGAAGCCAGTGCGACCGACAATTCGTTGATGCTGGTGCTCGGCTACACCGACGATGTCGGGAACGAGGAATACAACCAGACGCTTAGCGAAAAGCGCGCCAGCAGCGTCATCAACTATCTGCAGCAGGCGTGCCGCTGGGCTCCCTATCGCGTGCTGACGCCCGCCGGCATGGCCGAATCGGACCCGGCCGCCGACAATACGACGGCCGAAGGCCGCGCCCAGAACCGCCGCGTGTCGGTGAACGTGCTGGTCAGCAAGGCGGTTGACGTCGACGCGCCGCAAGTGGCGATGCGCGACCAGTAAGCGCTGTTTCGGGCGGGACGGCCTAGGTGCCGACCCGCCCGATGGCCGCAGCAAGCAGCGGCAATTGCGGCGGGTGACAAGCCCCCAAGCCCTCGTTACATTCCGGCCCGTCAGGCACAGGGACTCGCGCCTTTTTGGTGACGGGACCGGCCCGGCACTAATGCTGACGGTCGCCAGCGAGGGTTATGCGCGCCGCCCGCACCGGGCGCGCGAAGCGATGGGGGCCATGCAGATATGTCCGACAAGAGCGGCAAGACCAAAGCATCCGACCTGTTCGTCCAATGCCTGGAAGAAGAAGGCTGCGAATATATTTTCGGCGTTCCAGGTGAGGAAAATCTCGACTTTCTGGACAGCCTGTCGCGATCCAAGAAAATCAGACTGATTCTGACCCGGCACGAGCAGGGCGCAGGCTTTATGGCCGCGACCTATGGCCGCCATACGGGCAAGACCGGCGTGTGCATCGCCACGCTGGGCCCCGGCGCGACCAACTTCGTCACCGCTGCCGCCTATGCGCAGTTGGGCGGCATGCCGATGATGATGATCACCGGGCAGAAACCGATCAAGAAATCGAAGCAGGGCCGGTTCCAGATTTTGGACGTCTGCGCGATGATGACGCCCATCACCAAATTTACCCACCAGATGCACAGCGCCGACAATATCCCGAGCCGCGTGCGCGAGGCGTTTCGTATCGCCGAAGAGGAAAAACCGGGCGCGGTGCATATCGAGCTGCCCGAGGATATTGCCGACGAATATACCGACAGCGTACCGCTGCACCGCAGCCATTCGCGCCGTCCGAACGCGGACGCCAAATCCATCCGCGAGGCGGTGAAATTGCTGGAGGGCGCCAAATCGCCGGTGCTGGTGATCGGCGCGGGCGCGAACCGGACGATGACCAGCCGCATGCTGCTGCAATTCATCGAAAAGACCGGCATCCCGTTCCTGACGACGCAGCTGGGCAAGGGCGTGATCGACGAGCGCCACCCGAAGTTTCTGGGCTGTGCCGCGCTGTCGGCGGGCGATTTTGTCCACCGCGCGGTTGAGGCGTCGGACTGCATTGTCAACATCGGCCATGACGTCATTGAAAAGCCGCCCTTCTTCATGCGCGAAGGCGGGCCGACGGTGATCCATGTGTCGACCAAGACCGCCGAAGTCGATCCGGTTTACTTCCCGCATGTCGAGGTGATCGGCGACATCGCCAATGCCATCTGGCAGATGAAGGAAGACATCGTCCCCAGCGGGACATGGAAATGCGCCGACCTGCTGCGCTTTCGCCAGGGCGAGGTGGATCATACCGCGCCGCTCGCCGCCGATGCGCGCTTCCCGATTTTCCCGCCGCATCTGGTGCAATCGATCCGCGACGCGATGCCCGACGATGGCATCATCTGCCTGGATAATGGCGTTTACAAAATCTGGTTTGCGCGCGGCTACACCGCCTATCGCCCCAATACCGTGCTGCTGGACAATGCGCTGGCGACGATGGGCGCGGGGCTGCCATCGGCGATGATGTCGGCAATGCTCTATCCCGACCGCAAGGTGATGGCGGTGTGCGGCGACGGCGGCTTCATGATGAACAGCCAGGAAATGGAAACCGCGGTACGGCTGGGGCTCAATCTGACTGTGCTGATTTTGAACGACAGCGCCTATGGCATGATCCGCTGGAAGCAAGCCAACATGGGCTTTGTCGATTTCGGTCTGACCTATAGCAACCCAGATTTCGTCAAATATGCCGAAAGCTATGGCGCACACGGGCATCGAGTGGAAAGCAGCGCGCATTTGCAGGAGCTGCTCGCCCATTGCCGCGATACGCCGGGGGTGCATTTGATCGACTGCCCAGTCGATTACAGCGAGAATGACCAGATTTTGAACATCGATATCAAGCGGATATCGAAGGAGATGTAAGATTAGCCCCTCCCGCTTGCGGGAGGGGTTGGGGTGGGCTTGTGCCTAACCCGACTGGCCCACCCCCGGCCCCTCCCGCAAGCGGGAGGGGGGAGTTGATGATGAAACTCAAGTCCACCTACCCCCTTTACCTCAACAACAAGGCAGCGCAGCCGAACACCGATCTCGCGGTGACCGACAAGTTCACCGGCGAGGTCGCGTTTCGCACGGCGCTCGCCACGCCCGATGTGATCGACGAAGCGATTGCCGGCGCGGTGCGTGCAGCGGAACCGATGGCGCGGATGGCGTCCTATGAGCGGCAGGCGGTGCTCGATCATTGCGTCGTGCGCTTCCGCGAGCGGTTCGACGAGCTGGCCTATGCGCTGTGCGTTGAGGCGGGGAAGCCGATTGCCGATGCCGAGGGTGAGGTGACGCGGCTGATCGACACCTTTCGCATCGCCGCCGAGGAAGCGACGCGCAATTATGGCGAGGTCCAGCCGCTCGACATTTCGCCGCGCGCGAAGGGCTATCTGGGAATGTGGAAGCGCGTGCCGATCGGGCCGTGCAGTTTCATTTCGCCCTTCAATTTCCCGCTGAACCTAGCGGCGCACAAGATCGCGCCGGCAATTGCGGTGGGCTGTCCCTTCGTGATGAAGCCCGCGTCGCTGACCCCGCTGGGCGCAATCATCATGGGCGAGGTGCTGGCCGAGACCGATTTGCCCGAGGGCGCGTTCAGCATTTTGCCCGCCAGCCGCGTCGGGGCGGATCTGTTCACCACCGATGATCGGTTGAAGCTGCTGTCTTTCACCGGCTCACCCGGCGTCGGCTGGGATTTAAAGGCCAAGGCGGGGAAGAAGAAGGTCGTGCTCGAGCTGGGCGGCAATGCCGCGGTGGTGGTCGATCATGACGCCGATCTGGACCACGCGCTGGAGCGGATCATTTTCGGCGCCTTCTATCAGTCGGGGCAGAGCTGCATCGGGGTGCAGCGGATCATCATCCACGCGAGCATCTATGGCCAGTTCCGCGACATGCTGGTCGCGCGCGCCAAGACGCTGATTGCGGGGGACCCCAAGGACCGCAAGACCTTCATCGGCCCGATGATTTCGGCGAAAGAAGCCGCGCGGCTGAAAGGCTGGATCGACAGCGCGGTCGCGAGCGGCGCGCGGCTGCTGTGTGGCGGCGGGTGCGACGGCAATATGCTGGAGGCGACGTTGCTGGAAAATGTCGATCGCAGCGTCGATGCGTACCGCGAGGAAGCGTTCGGGCCGCTGGCGATATTGTCGAGCTTCACCGATTGGGACGCCGCGCTGGCCGAGGTCAATGACAGCAAATTCGGGCTGCAAGCCGGGCTGTTCACGCGCGACATCCACAAGGTACTCGACGCCTGGGACCACCTCGACGTCGGCGGCGTGTGCGTCAACGACGTATCGAGCTTCCGCGTCGACAATATGCCCTATGGCGGGGTCAAGGATTCAGGGCTGGGCCGCGAAGGCGTGCGCTTTGCGATGGAGGATATGAGCGAGATAAGGAATTTGCTGATTAGGCGGGTTTAGCGAACGAACGCACGAGCCACGCCAAACGAACGGGAGCTATGCAGCGTTTCGGCGTCTTATGCTTATGGCAAGAACTGGGTGGATAGTTGCCGCTAGCATCTCAGCCGGAAGCGCGGACAAACTGGCTCGCGAACTTCACATTGTAGGCGTGGAACTCTCCGTCTGGCGTGACAACCAAGCCAGTAATGTTTGAACGCTGAAACGTGTCCTCATTAGCGTGATCATTTATCCTTAGACTTACTGTGAGTGCGCCATCTTCCTCTTCTACCAGTTTGTAATCGTAATCGACAGTCTGGCCAAAGCAGGAGACTTCCCCACCACTGACGATTAGCTCGACCGATGAGTCATCCGCATCTACCCAGCGCCCCTGCATTTGCGCCGGGAGCGGTACTTCGCGCAGCGATTGTTCCATGATCAGCGACACCCTGAAGCGATAAAGATATCGAAATCTATAACGTCGGCAACGGGGTCGTAACCTGGAAGGCCGCTCATCCCGCTTTCGAGGGGGAATCCGACGCCGATCCGCGCGGCAGAAATTGTCCTTGCGCCCCTAATACCCCGCCGCCTGCCCGTCCTTGCGGAATTCGCTCGCGCCCCAATAGACGCCGGTCACGGGGTCGCGCCAGATGGCCTGATAGCCGCCGTATGGGCCGACGCTGTATTTGACTGTGTGGCCGCGCCGTTTGAGTTCGTCGGCGATTGCCGTGGGCACGCCGCTTTCGAGTTCCAGCACGCCGCCGTCGGTCATCGGTTTGCCACCTTCGGGGTCGGTTGAGCCGTCGTGGTGGAAGCGCGCGGCGTCGCCGGCGGCCTGCACGGTCATGCCGAAATCGACCATGTTGACGACGATCTGGGCGTGGCCCTGCGGCTGCATGCCGCCGCCCATCAGGCCGAAGGACATCAGCGGTTTGCCATCCTTAGTCAGGAAGGCGGGGATGATGGTGTGGAAGGGGCGCTTGCCGGGGGCCCATTCGTTGGCGTGACCGCGTTCGAGCGTGAACTGCGCGCCGCGATCCTGGAACATGAAGCCCAAGGTTGCGCCCTTACCATCGTCGGGGATCAGGCCCGAGCCCATGCCGCGATAGTTGGACTGGATCAGGCTGACCATCATGCCGTTCTTGTCGGCGACGGTCATATAGATGGTGTCTTTGGCGGCGCTGTCGATCGGCAGGCCGGGCAGGTCGGTTTGCGCGGCCTTGGCCATATCGATCATCGCGCGCTGGCGCGCGGCGCGGTCCTTGCTCAAGAGCTCGGCGAGCGGGATTTTGGCGAAGGCGGGGTCGGCATAGAAGCGGGCGCGGTCGGCATAGGCGGCCTTTTTCGCCTCGACAAAGACATGCCAGAAATCGGCCGAGCCGCGCCCCATGGCTTTGAGGTCATAGCCTTCCAAAATGTTGAGCATTTGCAGCGCGGCGACGCCCTGTCCGTTGGGGGGCAGTTCCCACACGTCAAAGCCGCGATAGTTGGTCGAGACGGGGTCGACCCATTCGCTTTTGTGCGCGGCAAAATCGGCGAGGCGATGCGGCGCGCCGATACGTTGGAAATAGCCGTCCATCGCGCGGGCGAGCGTGCCCTTGTAAAAGGCGTCACGCCCATCTTTGGCGATGGTGCTAAGCGTGCGCGCGAGGTCGGGGTTTTTGAAAATCTCCCCCTCCGCCGGGGCCTTGCCGCCGGGCAGGAAAACGCGGCGCATATTGTCGATTTCTTCGATCGCGCCTTCTTTGAACAGCCCTTCGAAACCGGCGGTGTTGCCCGCCCAATAGCGCGCAATCAGTTCGGGCACCGGCGCACCATTTTCGGCATAGGCAATGGTGGGCGCCAGGATGCGCGCCATCGGCAGCGTGCCGAATTTCGCGTGCAATTCGAACCAGCCGTCGACCGCGCCGGGGACTGTGACCGACGCTGCGCCCCAATCGGGGATGGTGCCCGCCGTGTCGCGGCGCGACAGCGGCTTGGTGGAAACCCACTTGCGGAACTGGTCCGCCGTCATCCCCCTGGGCGAGCGGCCCGAGGCGTTGAGGCCGTGGAGCTTGCCGCTTTTGGGATCCCAGATGATCGCGAACAAATCGCCGCCGATGCCGTTGCCGGTGGGTTCGAGCAGCCCCAGCGCAGCGTTGCCAGCAATGGCCGCGTCAACCGCGCTGCCGCCGTCTTTCAGCACGTCGAGCGCGATTTGCGTCGCGAGCGGGTGGCTGGTCGCGACCATGCCATTTTGCCCCAGCACCGAGGAGCGGCTGGCGTGCGGCGCGCCCGAATAGCGGTCGCCCTGGTCCTTGGGCGCGGTTTGGGCGGTGAGTGGAGCAGCAAGCGCCACAGCCAACATCAATGAAAGCCTGGCCCGCATAATCCACCCCCTAATTATTTGTTGTCAGAACGCCTTGCGCAGACTGATTTCCACGTAACGGCCCTGCGGGTCAATATAGCCCGGCTGATAGCGCAGCGGCACCATTCCGCTGTTGTCGGCAATCCGCCGCTGCGCGTCAAAGATATTGTCGACCGTCAGCGCGAGCCGAAAGCCCTTGAGCCAGGGAGCGACCTTCATGATGCCGGGGCGGCTGCCGAAATCGGCAAAGGCGCGCAGGTTGAAAGTGGCGAGGTCGCCAAATTCGAGGTCGCTGCCCGTCAGTCCGCCATCGACGCGGCTGCCGCTGTCGAAGCGGCCGGAAAAGCGCATACCCAGTCCATTGTTGAAGATACCGCCGTCGAGTTCGAGCGCGTGGCGCGCCGCGCCGCCGCCTTCACCCACCGCCGAACCATCCAGCAAATCCAGTTCGGGTACGCCGGGGCGGATCAGGATGGTGTCGTCGAATTTGACGGTGTGATAGAGCGATAATTGCCAGCGCCCGCCGCCGGGACCGCCCATCATCCGGCCAAAGCCACCGCCGCCGCGCCCCGCTCCCGGCGGAGGGCCACCTGCGGGGCGTTGCCCTGCACCCGGCGGGGGACCGCCCGCGCCGCGCGGACCGCCACCCGGCGGGCCACCCTGCGCGCCCGGTCCGCGCTGCGGCTGGCCAAAGCTGCGACCGAAATTGATGCCCCAGCGCAGCTGCGTGGTTTCGGTGCGGTCATAGTTAACCGGGCGCAGGTCGAGCCGCACCAGCTGGCCCGACGCATCGCGCGTGACGCGGTCGGGGAAGGCGGCCTCTATTTCTGGTGTCAGGATCGGGAAGGCGTTGGTGGTGTCGTTGCTGCGGTTGCGGTTGACCTGAACCGACAGGCCCAGATCGTCGATCACCTGCCAGTTCATGCCAAAGCGCAGGTCGCGGCGCTGTTCGGCGTTCAGGAGCGGGTTGCCGCCCGACAAGGTTTCGATGAACACGGTTTCACCGCGGGCAAAATCGAAATAGGCGACCTGCGGCGTGACCAGCGGAGCCGCACCCAGCTGCTGGATCCCCGGCGCGGCCTCGTCGCTGTTATAGCCAAGGTTAAACGACAGGTTGCGAGCCACCGACCAGTTGAGCCCGGCGCCCCAGCTTTGCAGCCCGCCGAAATCGGACACATCGCGCAGGCCAAAGCTGGCGTTGAGCGACAGGCGGCCAATGTTGGCAATGCCATATTCGGGGTCGAGCAGCGGTAGCGAAATGAAGCTGTTGGCGCCGAACACATCGCGCGCCAGATCGGTCGTGGTCACCACGCCGCTGCGGTCCGAGCGGCTGTCAAAGCGCAGCCCGTTGTAATCGCCGCTGAAGGTCGTCTGGATCGGCCCGGCCCATCCCTCGGTAAGCGTGCCCGACATGGTGGCATTGCCATTAAACGCCTGCTGACTGCTATCAAAGCGGTCGGGGGTGCCGGTGAGCCGGTCGGTAAAGATGCGCTGGTCGGCGTCGCTGTAATTGCCCGACAATGTCCAGCGCCATTTGCCAATCCGGCCGTTGGCGCTCGCCCCGCCAGACAGCGTGCGGTTGCGGCTGTCGCGCTCGAGCGGATCGGCGACGCCACCCGCGCCTGGGCCAAGCAGGCTGAGATTATCGGTCTGCTCAAAGCGGCCGGTGAGTGTTAGCTGGGTCAGCTTGTCGAGCGAATAGGCATAGCTAACGTCGCCGACATAGCGGTCATAGGCGGGCAGCAGGCTGCGCGCGACGGTGTCGGCGGCGTTGCCGCTGACCGGGGTCAGGTCGCGCTCCGCCTCGGTCAGCAGGCTTTCGGTTTCATAGGTGGCGTTGACATTCAGCCGCCCCTTTTCACCGATGGTCAGGAAATTGTTGTCGAGCTCGAACCGCTGGCGCCCGCCCTGGGTGTAGAGGCCATATTCGGGGTCGATGGCGAGCTGGCGAAAATTGGGCTTGAGCACGAAATTGACGACGCGCTCGTCGGCCGAATAGCCGTATTGCTGCGCGACCTCTTCGGGGAAAACCTCGACCTTGGCGATGGCGTCGGGCGGAATGTTGCGAATTTCGCCAAAGCCCGAGACGCGGCGGCCATTGACCAACACGATCGGCTGTCCGCCGCCGCGACCACGCCCGGACCGCGTCTGGGGTGACAGCGCGGCGAGCAGATCGGCAACCGACGTGGCACCATAACTGGCAATGGCGGCTTCATCGAGTTCAATCTCGGCCGGCACGTCGGTGTCGAGCTGGCCCGACAGGCGTTCTGCGGTGACGACAATGTCGTCATCGTCGAGCTCGTCTTCGGCGGTCGGCGCGGTTTCCTGCTGCGTGGCAGGCGGCGCCTCGGCAAGAGGCAAAATCGCTTCTGCCCGCGCCGGACCGGTGATTATCAGGGTGGAAGCCGTGAGCAGCAGCGCAGCCGGGCAGCCCGGGAAGAACAGCTTGGTCATGGAGGGGAAATGCCTTTTCATCATGCGGCTCTCACCGGCCACTCGGCGACGAACGTCATCAGGGAGCAAATCCTTGGCAACGCTCAAGGTTCCGCTGCTATGCAACAATTGTCGCAAAATCATGGCAGAAGAATTCGTCGTGGGCGCCACTGGACTCGCTTGGACCCTTTGCCTATCGCGCCGCCATGTCCATCCAGCCATCCGAAACCATCCTGATCGTCGATTTTGGCAGCCAGGTCACCCAGCTGATCGCGCGCCGCGTGCGCGAGGCGGGCGTCTATAGCGAGATCGCTCCATTCAATTCCGCCGAGGCCGCGTTTCGGCGGATGCAGCCCAAGGGGATCATCCTGTCGGGCGGCCCCGCATCGGTCACCGCCGAAGGCAGCCCGCGCATCCCGCAAGTCATCCTCGACAGCGGGCTGCCCATCCTCGCCATTTGCTACGGCCAGCAGGTGTTGTGCACGCAGCTCGGCGGGACGGTCGAGGGCGGTCATGCCGCCGAGTTTGGCCGCGCCGATGTCGAAATTCACAAGGCAAGCCCACTGTTCGACGGGTTCTGGAGCATTGGTAACCAATATCCGGTGTGGATGAGCCATGGCGACCGGGTAACGGTCGCGCCCGCAGGGTTTGAGGTTATTGGCACCAGCCCGAACGCGCCCTTTGCCATCTGCGTAAACGAGGCGCGACGCTATTACACCACCATGTTCCACCCCGAGGTGGTACATACCCCCGACGGCGCCAAGCTGATCAGCAATTTCGTGCACAAGATTTGCGGGCTGGCGGGTGACTGGACCATGGCCGAGTTTCGCGGGACGAAGATCGCCGAAATCCGCGCGCAGGTTGGCTCAGGCCGGGTGATTTGCGGCCTGTCGGGCGGAGTCGACAGTTCGGTTGCAGCGATCTTGATCCACGAAGCGGTGGGCGAGCAGCTCACTTGCGTCTTTGTCGATCACGGCCTGCTGCGGCTGGGCGAGCGCGAACAGGTCGAACGCCTGTTTCGCGACCATTACAACATTCCGCTGGTCGTGGTCGACGCCGAGGCGCGGTTCATGGCCGGGCTGGCAGGCGTCACTGACCCCGAGGCCAAGCGCAAATTCATCGGCGCGGAATTCATCAATGTTTTCGAGGAAGAGGCCGGCAAGCTGGGCGGGGCCGATTTCTTGGCACAGGGCACGCTCTATCCCGATGTCATTGAAAGCGTGTCCTTCACCGGCGGGCCGAGTGTTACCATCAAGAGCCATCACAATGTCGGCGGGCTGCCCGAACGCATGAACATGCAGCTGGTCGAACCCTTGCGCGAACTGTTTAAGGACGAGGTGCGCGCGCTGGGCCGCGAGCTCGGCTTGAACGACGCGTTCGTGGGCCGCCACCCCTTCCCCGGCCCCGGCCTCGCCATCCGCATTCCGGGCGAAGTAACGCAGGAGCGCTGCGACATATTGCGCAAGGCCGACGCGGTGTATCTCGAAGAAATCCGGAGCGCTGGGCTGTATGACGCCATCTGGCAAGCGTTCGCGGTGCTGTTGCCCGTGCGGACCGTCGGCGTGATGGGCGACGGGCGCACCTATGATTGCGTCTGCGCGCTACGCGCCGTGACCTCGACCGACGGCATGACCGCA
The DNA here is from genome assembly GCA_964401155.1 of uncultured Sphingopyxis sp. GTDB lineage: Bacteria > Pseudomonadota > Alphaproteobacteria > Sphingomonadales > Sphingomonadaceae > Sphingopyxis. The sequence goes on along the minus strand of CAYNXF010000009.1, from coordinate 75,784 downwards.
GACATTTACCCCTTTGAAGCTGCGTTCCTCAGCCGCGTCGCGACGCGTATCATCAACGAGGTGAAGGGCATCAACCGCGTGGTTTATGACTATACATCAAAGCCGCCGGGCACAATCGAGTGGGAATGAGGCGCCATCACCCCGACAATTTGCGAACTGCCTAGGGCCGAAAGTCGGCCGGTTTGATCGCATATTTGGTGAGTTTGTCGTAGAAAGTCTTGCGCGGCACCCCAAGCCGGGCGCAGGCGGCGGAAATGCGCCCGGCTTCGGCGCGAAGCGCGGAGCGGATGGCTTCTGCTTCAAACGCGGCAACCCGCTCAGACAGCGGCATTGTTTTGCCCCCCGCCAGTTTGGCATCAGCCGACGCCAGATTAAGAATGGTCTGATCGGCAAAGTTTTGCAGCTCGCGCAAATTGCCTGGCCAATCATGCTCGGTCAGTCGCGCCAACATGGCATCCGAAAGGTCGGGGACCGGCCGCCGATATTGTTCGGCGGCGGCTGACAACATGCGCATGAACACCATCGGGATATCGCCGCGCCGTTCGCGCAGCGGCGGCACCACCAGCCGAACCGGTGCCAGCCGGAAAAACAGGTCGGCCCGAAAAGTCCCTGCCGCGATGCGATCGGGCAGATTGGCCGTGGTCGTAGAGATGACCCGGACGGACAACTCCGCGCCGGCTTGCGCGGCGGCAGAGCGTGCCGCTCCGCCAGCCGCATCGATTTCCCGCGGTGTCAGGCCGTGGAGCAAGCGCGCTTGAACCGCCAGCGACAGACACTCAACCCCGGACAGAAGCAGCGTTCCCCCACGGGCCGCGGACACCGCTCCTTCGCGTTCGCGGCCCCGGCGCGGCGCTGAGGTAGCCGAATGGCCAAATAATGCGGCGTCCAGCAAATGTTCCGGCAATGCCTCGCACGCAAAAGTTATCGGCGGCGGGCGCCGCTCGCCTTCGGCGCGCGCCAGCAGCTGGGCGACAGCCTGCTTCCCCGTGCCCCATTCGCCTTCGATCAGCACGTCGATACCCGTTCCGCCGATTTGCGCGACGGCGTGCACCAGTTGCTGGATCGCTGGCGAGTTGCCCATGAGCGGCAATTGCTGCTGTTCCGAATGTCGCGCCACAACGGCCCGCAAGCTCCGGTTTTCCAACACCAGCTGGCGTTTGCCGATGGCCCGCTCAACAGCTTCGATCAGCCGTTCGGTCGCAAAGGGTTTGGCAAGGAAATCATATGCGCCCTGCTTTAGCGCGGCCACGGCCTGATCAATGTCGCCATGACCCGTCATCAGGATGACGGGCATTTCGGCATCACGTTCCAAAATGCGTTGCAGCAATTGGCGACCATCCAGCCCGGGCATGCGGACATCGCTGACGACGACTTTAATCGGGTGACGGTCCAGCACCGCCAGCGCTTGCGCGCCGTCCGCCACATTGACGCTCGGCAGGTCCGCAAGCGCCAGCGCCGCCGCCAACGCTTCGCGCAGATCGTCGTCGTCATCGACCAGCAGGACGGCAGGCGGGCCCGTCATGGCGCGGCCGCCGGCAGGCGGAGCTGAAAGGTCGCGCCACATTCGCCCGCTGAAGCGGCCGGCAACAAATTGAGCTCACCGCCCATGCTGGCCGCAATGTCGCGCGAAATGACCAGCCCCAGCCCCAGGCCTTGCGCTTTGGTGGTGCGGAACGGCGTGAAGAGCAGCGCCGCTATGTCGGGCGCGATCCCGGGACCATTGTCGGTTATCCGGATTTCCGTGAAGCCTGCTTTGCTGCCCGTTTGAATTGTGATCGTTGGATCGGCTGTTTCGGCCAGCGCATCAACGGCGTTACGCAGCAGATTGACGAGTATTTGCTCAACGCGGATCTTGTCTGCCCAGATTTTGGTTTCGGAATCACGCGGCGGACGGTGTAGCGTAATTTTGGCCTGGCGCAGATTGGAGCCCACCAATTGCAGGGCTCCATCGAGCGCGGCATCGACGCTGAGCAAGCGGGCGCCGCCTGCTCGCTTGGCGGAAAAGGCGCGCAGTTCTCCGGTAATGGCCCCGATGCGTTCCGTCAGCTTGGCGATGCGCGCGATCGCCGTTCGCGCCGGGGCCGTCTGGCCTTGCCCCAGCAACACATCGGCATTGTCGGCAAAGGTGCGGATCGCCGCCACCGGCTGGTTGATTTCGTGCGTGACGCCAGCCGCAATCTGGCCAAGGATGGCGAGGCGATTGGCCTGTTCCAACTCCTCATGCACCAACCGCGAAGCCTCCTCGATCCGGTGGCGTTCGGCCATTTCCTCGACCAACCGCGCGTTGGTCGCGCTGAGTTCGGCGGTGCGCGCGGCGACCCGATCCTCGAGCTCGGCCCGGCTTTTTTCTGCCTCGAGCGCGCGGACCGCAATCCGCCGCTGGCGCAGGACCAGCCAGAACAAGACCCCACTGACCGCGAGCAAGGTCAAAGCGGTTACCGCCGATGCCGCCGTCACCGCGCTAGCGACGCGGTCATCGGTGGGCAGCAAGGCATGCAATTGCCAGCCCGGCAAAATAGTGCGGGTGGTGGCACGGCGAAAAATCTGTGCCGATGGGCTTTGCGGCAAGGCCAGGCGATGGAGCGTGGCATTTGCCGATACGCCAGGTACCACGTCGGCAATCTGGCGAAAGCGCCACGCCGGCTCGGTGGTTATCAAGACCTCGCCCCGCGCATCAGTGACCAGCGTAATCGACCCGGCACGTTTCCAGTTGCCTTCCAGCTTGTTGAACTCGACCTTGACGACAATGACGCCAATGGCTTTGCCGCCGCTGTCAACGCGTTCGGAGATAAACAAGCCAGGGCGGCGCGTGGTCGAGCCCAGCGCAAACTGAAAGCCCTGGCCATCGCGTATCGCTGCGCTGAAATAGGAACGGAAACGATAATCAACGCCGACAAAGCTGCCGGATTCGCGCGCATTGCTCGCTGCAATGGTGATGCCGTCGGCCCCGATAAGATAGACGGCCGCAGCACCAATTTCGCGCGACAGCCCCGCCAACCGGTCGCTGAGCCGCGCCCGGGCAACGGCGTCGGGCAAGGTCAACGCTTCAACAACCTGTCCATCACTAGCAAGCGCCAACGGCAGCGCCCGATAATGTTCGATTTCGCTGGCCAGCAGGGCTCCGAGCAAGTCCGCCGACTGCGCCGCCTCGGCGGTCAATTGGGCATGCGCGCGATTGGCGGCAATGCTGGCGGCTGCCGCGACCATCGCGCCGCCGATGACTAATAGCGCTGCAAGCATGGCCAGCGACAGCCGGTTGAACGTGTGAATCGACGCCATCACGAAGGGTGTGGGCGGAAATCCGCCATGCTTCAACCAATTTGAGCGGAAATCCGCACATTACGGATCTTGCTCTGTGCCTTATAGCTTAATTTTCTTATAGTTATGCCGACACATTTTGTGCTTGCGCTTCGCTAACCCGCCTCCACGCTGTCAACAAACGCCAAATAATGGCGACGAAGATTCAGGGAGAGGGATAATCGCTGCGACGCTGCTGGCCGCTGATGCGGCCCCGATGCCTGCCAAGCGCAAACCGCTTTATGCCCAGCTCTACGTGCAGGTGCTGGCCGCAATTCTGCTCGGCGGCCTGATCGGCCATTTCTGGCCCGAAACGGGCGTGGCGATGAAGCCGCTTGGCGATGGCTTCATCCGTCTGGTCAAGATGATCATTGCGCCGGTCATTTTCCTGACGATCGTCACCGGTATTGCCGGAATGCGCAACATCGCCCAGCTTGGCGGCGTGGTAGGCAAGGCCTTTGCCTATTTCCTGACCTTTTCCACCTTGGCCCTGATCATCGGCCTGGTAGTCGCCAATGTGGTACGTCCCGGTGACGGACTGAACATCGACCCGGCCACGCTTTCGAACGCGGAAGTCGGCAATTATGTCGCGGCGGCCAAGGATCAGTCGATCACCGCGTTTCTGATTAACATCATCCCCGAAACATTTGTTGGCGCTTTTGCCCAAGGCAATCTGCTACAAGTGTTGTTCTTGGCCGTCTTTTTCGGCCTGGCACTGGTCGGCGCCGGCAAGACGGGCGAGCCGGTTGTGGCCATGCTCAAATCCATTGGCCATGCCTTTTTCAAGCTCGTCGCGATTTTTATGCGCGCGGCACCAATCGGCGCATTTGGGGCTTTCGCTTTCACCATCGGCAAATATGGCATCGCGTCGATCGCCAATCTGGCGGCGCTGGTCGCCACATTTTACATCACTTCGGCGTTGTTCGTGGTGGTCGTGCTGGGACTGGTGTGCCGGTTCAGCGGCTTTTCCATTTTCACCCTGATCCGCTATCTTAAGGCGGAATTGTTGCTGGTGCTGGGAACCAGTTCATCCGAAGCGGCACTGCCCAGCCTGATGGAGCGGATGGAAGACGCGGGCTGCGCGCGCCCGGTTGTCGGCGTCGTCGTGCCGACGGGCTATTCCTTCAATCTGGATGGCACCAACATCTATATGACCCTTGCAGCGCTGTTCATTGCCCAGGCGATGAACATTGAATTGACGCTGTCGGACCAGTTGCTGATCCTGCTTGTCGCCATGCTGAGTTCCAAGGGTGCGGCGGGGGTCACCGGCGCAGGTTTCATTACGCTGGCGGCCACTTTGGCGATCGTGCCCGTCATTCCGGTTGCGGGGATCGCGCTGATCCTGGGCATCGACCGGTTTATGTCCGAATGCCGGGCCATCACCAATTTCATTGGCAATGCCGTCGCCACGGTCGTGGTTTCGCGCTGGGAAAATGCAATCGACGAGGAAAAATTTGCAGCCGTGTTGAAGCGGGGGGAGTTCGCCAGCGTAACCAGCATTGCGCGGGCACCGGTGGAGCAAGACGCAGATTGAACATGGCGGCGCGACCGCCAAGAGGGAGGACCAAAATGAACACCAAAATAATTTTTGCCAAGGGCAGCAGCCTGGCGGCATTGACCATCGCCCTGCTGGCCGTGCCTGCCCAAGCGCAGGATCAGAGCGCTGGCCCCGCCGCAAGTCCGACCGAGCAACCGGCCGAACCCGAAATCGTAGTCGTCGGTTCGCAGATCCAAGGCGCGCAGATCAATGACGTGTTGCCGGTCACCGTGCTTGACGAACAACAGGTCGAAAATACCGGGGCGTCATCGGGCGACGAATTGTTCCGCTCGATTCCTCAGACGGGTTCCGTCGCGTTCAACGAACAAAATGCCACGACACAGAACAATGTCCGCGGCGATGTCGGCTCGGTCAACCTGCGCGACCTGGGCACCGGCAACACGTTGCTGCTGATCAACGGGCGGCGCATGAACCTGCATCCCGGGTTCCAGACCGAATTGCTGGTGCCGGTGGTCAGCCCCGACACCAACGAGATTGCACCGGGCAGCGTCCGCCGGATCGAGGTGCTGCGCGATGGCGCTTCGGCGGTATACGGCGCCGATGCCGTTGCCGGGGTGATCAACACCGTGCTGAAGGGCAATATGACCGGCGGGTTCATCGAGGCGGACTGGCGCGCGTCCACTGGCACTAGCCTCTACAGCGCATCGATCAGCGGCGGATACGGCTTCGATTTCGCCGGTGGCCGCGGCAATCTGACCGTTTATGGCGGATATTTCCATGAAAATGGGCTCAGTGCCCAAGGTCGCGATTATTCGAGCGATGACGACCGCACACGATTGGTCGCGGGCACCGATTTTGCTGGCGATGCCTCGTTCAACAACCGCAACACCTTTGGCCCGTTCGGCCAGTTCGACATCCAGACGTCGCCGAACAGCCGCACGCCGATCAACGATGATGACTTCTATCTGCAGCCCAGCAGCTTCACCGGCTGCCGAATGGATTTCCGCAACGGCATTTGCGCCCGCAATGGCGAAACGCCGACCACCGCTGTTCGTTATAACACGATTTTCGGCAACACGCTGATCAGCCGCAAGGACCGCTACAATGCGATGGCGCTGCTCAATTACGAATTTACCGATTCGCTGGAGGCCTATTTCGAGGGAAGCTATTATCGATCTGAAAATGCCCGGAAGAACGACGCCTCGGCGATTTTGAGCGCAGTTCCCGTCGGCATTTCGCGCAATGCCTATTGGAACCCCTTTGGCGCAACCACGCTGCCGGGCGGGGCGCCCAATCCCAACCGCCTTCCCGGCACCACCATTCCCGCCGGGGGCGCGGACATCATCATGGAGCGCTATCGCTTCGTCGATGCCGGCAACCGCGACGTGCTGGTCGACAAGGACAGCTTCCGGCTGGTCGCGGGTCTGCGCGGCGACCTTGGCGCATGGAATTTCGATACGGGCTTCGTCTATTCCGAAGCGAAGGTGACCGACCTTGAAACCAACCGCGTTTCGCTGACGCTGCTGCAGCAAGCGATCAACCGCACCACACCCGATGCCTATAACCCGTTCAATGGCGGCTGCACCACCAGTGATCCGGGCCAAGGCGATTGCACGCCCAACCCGACCTCGGTGATCGACACATTCCGCATCGACGTGTTCCGCAAAGGGGGGACCAGCCTGGCCCTCGCCGATTTCAAGATCAGCCGCGACGACCTTTTCACGTTGCCGGGCGGTAATGTCGGCGTGGCGACGGGCATCGAATGGCGGCGCGAGACCTTTTTCGATGATCGCGACCCGCGGCTCGATGGCACCATCACCTGGACGGACAGCGTGATTGCCGGGGTAACCAACGGCAGCGACGTCGCTGGGACCAGCCCGTCGCCTGACACCGATGGCACGCGTACGGTTTACTCCGCCTTTGCCGAAGTGTTTGTTCCACTGGTCAGCGAGGACATGAATATTCCGCTGATCGAATCGTTCAATCTGCAGCTGGCCGGACGCATCGAACGGTTTGAGGATATCGACGCCACTGCTGTAGTCCCGCGTGTCGCGGCATCATGGACTGTCTTGTCCGGCGTGACCTTTCGCGGGGCATGGTCGCAAGGGTTTCGCGCGCCCAATCTTGTGCAGGTCAATGACGATGGGACCACGCGTTCCAACACCCGCGACGATTTCGTTAATTGCCAGGCGCGTGTCGAAAAGGGGCAGTTGACTGGCCTCGACGCTTGCCCCGGCGCGGGGGTAATCAGTTTCCGCTCGGGCGCGCGGAGCCTGCGACCCGAAGACAGCGAAAGCATCAATCTGGGCATCGTCCTTGAACCGGACTTCCTGCCCGGGCTGACCCTGACCGCCGACTATTGGCGGGTCAAACAAACCGGCCTGGTCGGCACCTTTGGTGACGATAATGCGATCGCGCTTGATCTGCTGCGCCGCCTTAATGGCAGCAGCAATCCGAATGTCATCCGTGCCGCCCCGACAGCGGACGACATTACGTTGTTCACCGGCACCAGCCTTGCCCCGGCGGGCAGGATTATCCAGGTTCTCGATCCTTATCTCAATCTCGACAGCCGCGTGTCGAAGGGCTGGGACTTTGGCATGGTCTATCGTGTGCCCGATTTCGGCGCTGGCGATTTCCGCCTGCGGCTGAATGCGGCGCGGCTGGATAGCTTTGTCCAGAGCGCTGGCGCCGATGGCGAGGAACTGCTGGCAGGGATCGCCGACGGCACACTGCCGGCCGATGTCACCGTTGGCGGTTTGGGTGAATTGCTGGAGATTGAAGGCCGTCCCAAATGGCGGCTGAGCGGATCGATCAACTGGGAAAGCGGCCCGGTCGAAGTCGGCCTGTACGGGCAATATACCGGCGCGGTATGGGACACTAGCGTGGTGCGCGACGTATTGCTGGTGTCAGATGACCCCAATGCCAATTTCTACCGCGTCAGCGATCAGTTTGTTACCAACCTCTCGGTCGCCTATACGATCAGAAACAACACCCCGCTCGACGGCACGCGGCTGCGCGTGGCCGTGAACAATCTGTTCAACGAAGATCCACCGCTGGCTGACGAAACCTATGGCTTTTTCAGCGAGCTCTACACCGCGCGCGGACGGGTGTTCCATGTCGAGCTTCGCAAAAAGTTCTGACTTATTGCTAGCGCTGCTGCTGTTCGGCCCTTTGCCGGACAGCAGCGCCGCGCCGCCCGTCGATGCAGCGTGCGCGGGAGCGGGAGTAGCCATTGATCGCGCCTTCGATGGCGGGGCCTTTGCCGCCTGCACCATTGGGGCCGATGGCACGGTCACCTTCGATATCCGCCCCGAGACCGAGCCGATCAACCCCAGCCCTTGGTATGCTGCCCGGCTCACCCAGGCGTCGCCCGTCATGCGGCGGGTAACGCTGTCCTATCACGGCGCGCAGCATCGCTATTCGCCGTGGTTGTCAGTGAATGGTGGCGTGTGGCAGCGGCTGGATGTAAGCGCTGCGGCGCCCGATGGAAGCACCATTGTCATCGCCATACCGGCCTTTGCCGGGTCGGCCGTTATGGCTGCCCAGCCGATCCGGCCGCTGGCCGAAGTGCAGCGGCAATGGGCGAGCCAGCAACAAGCGGGCAGGGTCGCGCTGGTCGGCCAATTTACCAGCCGTGACGGTCGGCCGGTACCGCTATACCGCCACGGGCCTGCAGACGCGGCGCATATTCATTTTTTCGCAGCGCGCCAGCACCCGCCCGAAACCACCGGCGCGGCCGCATTTGATGCCTTTGCCGAGACGTTGCTTGCCGCCGATCCGGCCACGCGCTGCCCCGGCCATGCGTTCGTCTTTGCGCCGATGATCAACCCCGACGGCATTGCGCGCGGCCATTGGCGCACCAACGCTGGGCGCATTGATCCCAATCGCGATTGGGGCCGCTTTGGCGAGCCCGAAACCGCCGGAGTTGGCCAGTGGGTGGTCAAGGCATCGGCGGGCGCAAAATTCGTCGCCGTGCTCGATTTCCATTCAACGCGGCGCGATGCGCTGTTCAGCAGCAAGACCGCAAGCATCGCCGCGCGCCAGTTCGCCGATGGCGTGGGCACGGCAACGGGACTGGCCGTCATCCCCACGCAGGCGGCGGAGGGCAATACGCTCAAAAGCTGGGCCGAGAGCCGTTTCGGCGCCGACGCCTTTACGGTCGAGCTTGCCGATGCGCACAGCCCCGCGCGTGCCGCAGCCATCGGCGAGGCCGTGGCGCGGCTCTATTTGGAAAAGCTGGCGTGTCCGTCAGCAGGAGAATTGGATTGAAGAGATTGTTAGTCGTGGCCACCAGCGCGCTATATTTGACCGGTTGCAGCCCGGTGTCGGCACAGGCACCGGTGACATCAGCACCGGTGCCCGCGACCGCTATGACCGCTGCCGATACTCCGGACAAGCTGGCTGCGCGCGGGGTCCAGCGTTTCACCTTTTCGGGCTGGGGCGGGCCAGCACTGCCGGTGTGGTATTTGCGCACCGCCGACACGCCCGCCGATGCGCCCATATTGTTCGTTTTCCACGGCGTGCGCCGCGATGCTGACCGGTACATCAGTGAATGGATTGATATTGCCGCGCGCGAAAAGCTGGTGGTTGTGGTGCCCGAATTTACCAGCGCCAGCTTTCCCGGCGCGCGCGGCTATAACCATGGCAACGTGCTCGACGAAGCCGGGGCAGCCACGCCGATAGCGCAGCGCAGCTTTGCGGCCATCGAGCCGCTGTTTGACGCAATGTGCACGCGCGAGGGGCTGACCCGGCCGCAATATTGGCTGTTCGGCCATTCGGCGGGCGCACAGTTTGCGCATCGGTTTGTGATGACCGGCCACGCCAAGCGGATGGAGCGCGCGGTATCAGCCAATGCGGGGTCCTATATGTTTCCCGATACGCGCTATCGCTGGCCGTTCGGTACCGGGGGCCTGCCGGACGGGATCTGGACGCCCGAGGCGGCCTATGCCACCCGCATGACCGTTTTGCTGGGAACAGCCGACAACGACCCCAATTACCCCAGCTTGCCGCGCGACCCCGAGGCCATGGCGCAAGGCCCGCACCGTCTGGCCCGCGGCCACGCCTTTTTTGCCGCCGCTCGCGCCGATGCGAGCCAGCGGGGGATGACCTTTGCCTGGAGCTGCGCGCTGGCACCGGGCATCGGCCATGACAATGGCGGCATGGCGCCCTTTGCCCTCGCTGTGCTGAAGGAACAGCCGTCGGTTATTGCCTGTCCCAATTAGGCAAGCTGGCTCGCAATTGCCAACTCGCTTGATTTGCCGCGCGCTTGATGTCATGCCTTGGTGAGAACGTTCACAATAGTTCATCATGGGTGAGGGACAGATGCGGTTTGGCGCTTATGCGGCGTTGCTTGCCTTGGCATTGGCCGGGTGCGGGATCGGGGACAAACAGGCGGGCAAAGCCACAGGAAGCGCCGATGCCGACGCATCGCTTTGGCCCGCTGCGGCCAGCCCCGCCGCCATCACCTCGCCCGCGACCGAAAAGGCCATCGACGACATATTGGCGCGCATGACGCTGGAGCAAAAGGTCGGCCAGATAATTCAGGCCGATATCGGCAGCATCAAGCCCGGCGACCTGGCCCAATATCCGCTGGGATCGATTCTGGCGGGCGGCAATTCGGGGCCCTATGGCAATGAACGCGCGAGCGCGGCGCAATGGGCAAAGCTGGTCGGCGAGTTTCGCGCGGCATCGTTGCGGACCGGAGCGGGTATTCCCATATTGTTCGGGGTCGATGCCGTGCACGGCCATTCGAATGTGCCCGGCGCGACAATTTTTCCCCACAACATCGGCCTCGGCGCGGCGCGCGACCCTGCGCTGATCCAGCGCATCGGCGTTGCCACCGCCGCCGAAATCGCTGGCAGCGGCATCGAATGGACTTTCGCGCCGACGCTGGCGGTGCCTCAGGATGTGCGTTGGGGTCGCACCTATGAAGGCTATGCCGCCGATCCGGCGCTGGTGGCCCGCTATGCCCGGGCGATGACGCTGGGGCTGCAGGGCGAGCTGGTCGCTGGTCGCCCGCTTGATCCGCTGCGCGTGGCCGCAACCGCGAAGCACTTTCTGGCCGATGGCGGCACCGCCGATGGGCGCGATCAGGGCGATGCACGCATCACCGAGGCCGAACTGATTGCCAAGCACGCGCAAGGCTATCCGCCCGCCATCGACGCAGGGGCGCTGACCGTGATGGCCAGCTTTTCCAGTTGGAACGGCGTCAAGCACCACGGCAACAAAACGTTGCTGACCGATGTGCTGAAGGACCGCATGGGCTTTGCCGGATTGGTGGTGGGTGATTGGAACGGCCATGGCCAGATACCAGGCTGTTCGGCGACCGATTGTGCGGCAGCGATCAATGCGGGGCTCGACCTGTTCATGGCCCCCGACAGCTGGAAGGGCCTGTATCAAGCGACGTTGGCCGCGGCCAAGGATGGTCGCATCAAGGTGGCGCGCATCGATGACGCAGTGCGGCGCATCCTGCGGGTAAAGTTCAAACTTGGCCTGATGGGCGATATGCCAACGATGCGCGGCAATCCGGCGTTGATCGGCGCGCCCGCGCATCTGGAACTGGCGCGCGAGGCGGTGGCCAAATCGCTGGTGTTGCTGAAAAACAATGACGCGGCTCTGCCCATTCGGGCGGGCAGCCGCGTACTGATCGCGGGTCCGGGCGCCGATGACATGGCGATGCAGGCAGGCGGATGGACGATCAGCTGGCAGGGCACCGATACCAAAGCAGCGGATTTCCCCAACGGCCAGACCATCGGCCGCGCAATCGCCGATGCGGTGCGAGCGGGCGGCGGACAGGCGACCATCTCGGCCAAGGGGGACTATGTCGCCAAGCCGGATGTCGCCGTAGTCGTCGTCGGCGAGCGTCCCTATGCCGAATTTGAGGGCGATGTCCCCCACTTGGCCTTTGCCACCAGTAATGCCGACTTGGCGCTGATTGCCCGGCTGAAGGCACAAGGCGTCAAGGTGGTGGTCCTGTTCCTGTCGGGACGCCCGATGTTCACTGGCAAGCTGATCAATCAGGCCGATGCCTTTGTCGCCGCCTGGCTGCCTGGCACACAGGGGCGCGGCGTCGCCGATGTGCTGGTGGCTGCAGCAGACGGCAAGCCAGCGCGCGACTTTGTCGGCCGCCTGCCCTTTGCCTGGCCCGCCGATGCGCGCGCGCCAATCGATAAGCCCCTGTTCGCGGCGGGTTATGGCTTGTCCTACGCCAAGCCGGCGCGGCTGGCGGCGGTCAACGAAGACCCTCGCGTCGATCTGGCGGCGCAGGCGCAGATGCAGGCAAGCAACTATATCGTGCGCGGCAAGGTGCCCGCACCTTGGCATCTGGGCATCGATGGTTCGGTCAGCACGCGCGCCGTCGACCTGTCGGCGCAGGAAGATGCGCGGCAGTTCCGCTGGAACGCCGATGGGCAGTTTGCCGTCAATGGGCCGGTGGTCGATTTGCGAGGGCCGCTGGGCGAAGGGGCATCGCTGCTGATCGACTGGCGCATCGACCAGCCGGCGAGTGGGCCGGTGCTGGTGTCGTTCGGCGAAGCGACATTCAACCTGCGCGCCGAGGCAAGCCGCAAGCCCGCCGGCACCATCCTGAAAACATTGGTCCCCCTGCGCTGTTTCCGCGACGCGGGCACCAAATTTGGCGCGGTCGGATCGCCGCTGCGCATCAAGGCCCCCAAAGGCTTTGTTGCCACTATCCGCAATGTGCGTATTGAAGCTGGTGGGGGGAACGGCCCCTGCCCGGTCGCAACGAAATAGAAACAACGGAGAGACGGATGGCCTTGCAAGTTGGCGCGCAACCCCAGTCACAGGGTGACGCAACGCATATCGACGCCCCACAATTGCAGCTGTTCGTCATGGGGCTGTTCTTCATCTTCGGCGGCATCACCAGCCTGAATGATGTCATCATTCCCAAGCTGAAAGAGCTGTTCACGCTCAGCTACACGCAGGCGTTGCTGGTCCAGTTCTGCTTTTTCACCGCCTACCTCGTGATTGGTATACCGGGCGCCGCGCTGGTCAAGCGCATTGGCTATATGCGCGGTGCCGTGGCCGGATTGCTCATCATGATGGTCGGATGCTTGCTGTTCATCCCTGCGTCGCAAAACGCCGCCTATGCCTTGTTCTTGCTCGCTCTGTTTGTGTTGGCCAGTGGGGTGGTCATTGTGCAAGTTGTTGCAAATCCGCTGATCTCGCTGCTCGGGAAGCCTGAAACGGCACACAGCCGCCTGACTTTTGCGCAAGCTTTCAATTCGCTGGGCACCACCGTTTTTCCCATTGCCGGGTCGATCCTGATCCTGGGCAGTTTGGCCAGTGTTACCGCTGCGGATCTATCAGGTGCAGAGCTCGATGCTTATCGCACGGCAGAAAGCCAAGCTATTGTAAATGGCTATGTCGGAATCGCCATTGCGCTCGCCATCGTAGCGGCGGCGGTGTGGATGTTCCGAAACCGTCTGAAACAAGAAATTGTTACCGATGAACGCGCGCTGGCAACGCCGGCACGCTATGGACTTGGACTGGCGCTCGTCATCGGCGGAGCTGTCCTAGCGACGCAGGGTCAAGCAGTGATCGGGCTGATTCTAATTCTGCTGGCCCCCGTTTTATGGTTGTATGACAACGACTTGCTACGCCGAAAGCGTTTCAGCTTTGGTGCAATGTGTATATTCCTTTACGTCGGTGCCGAGGTCGCCATAGGGTCGCTGATCGTCAACTATCTCATGCAAGACCACGTCCTTGGCCTCGAGGAGCAAGCTGCTGGCAAGCTGATCGGGCTTTATTGGGGCGGGGCCATGGTTGGGCGCTTCATCGGATCGGCCCTGTTGCGCGTGGTCAGCCCGGGCAAAGTTCTGGCATCCGTATCGGTCGGTGCGATTACCCTAATCGCGCTATCTGTCTCCACCTCTGGCGCGGTCGCAGGATATAGCCTGCTGGCCGTTGGGTTGATGAACTCGATCATGTTTCCAACGATTTTCAGCCTTGCGTGCGAACGGCTCGGCCCGCGCGCAGCCGACGGATCAGGCATCATCAACGTGGCTATCTTTGGCGGAGCAGTCATCCCCCTGATAACTGGCATCATCGCTGACACGACCGGCAGTCTGGGCACAGCGTTTCTGCTTCCCGCCCTATGCTATGCGATCATTGCCGCCTTTGGCCTCTACGCGCGTCGCCCGGCGGTTGACGAGACAACGTTCGCCTGACTTACTTCATCATCGCCAGTAAAACGCCTGCCACCGCCGCCAGCCCGGCCAGAACAATGAACAGCGCGCCAAAGCCGTAATCGGGCACCAGTGCCAACGTCAGCCAAGGCATGACCAACGAAGGCACGGTGTTGGTCAGATTGAAGACCCCCAGATCGCGGCCCCGATGCTGCGGGGCGGGCAAGACGCGCAGGGTCTGGCTGCTGTGCAGCGCAAGAAAGATGCTGCTGGCCAGGCCGAACAGTGCATAGCTGGCAATGGCCGCCGTCAGGCTGGTCGCCGCGGCCATCGCCAGCAGCCCGGCAGCAACCAGCGCGGCACAGATAGAAAGCGGCACAAAGGGGCGACCGGCGCGGTCCGACCAGCGCCCGATGACCAGCGTGCATGGCACGGCCACCGTCAGCACAAGCGTGAAAATCATCGCCACGCGGTTTTCGCCAAAGCCTGGCTCCACGCTTTGAAACCACAGCAGCATGAAGGCAAATAGCGACGCTTCGGCAATCTGGACCAAGAGGCGCGCCAGCCACATGCGGTTGGCCGATGGGCCCAACCTCAAGCGGCGTGGGGTCGCGGCCGGGGCCATCAGTTGCGGCATGGGCCGGGGGGAGCCGGCAAACAATAGCGGGCCGACAAGCAACAACGTCATTACCGCCACCGCCACATGACGATGCCCGTCAAGCCCCTGCGGAGCGAAGGTAACGACAATACCGGCAAAGGCCCCAAAAGCCGGGGCAAAGGCGAGCAGGCCGCCGAGCAGCCCCTTTTGCCCGTCGGGAACATAGTCACCCGCCCAGGCCCCAAGCGGCGCGAGCATCATGTTCAGCGCGAATTGCCAGGCGATGATCAGCGCGATTAGCATTGGTCCATTGCTGGCCTCCGGCATGGCGACCATCAGCGCGCTCGACAGCAGCAAGCCCCCGGCAATCCATGGGCGGCGGACGCCGCTGCGGTCGCTGACCCAGCCAAACAGAATGTTAGCAATGCTGGCCGTCACGGCTCCAGCAAGCGCGGCATAGGCCAGCAGCGTCAGCGCGCCGTCGCCCGCCAGCGCCCCCGCCTGCAGCGGTAATATAATCGTCAGGAATGGCACATAAGCAACCGCGCCGCCCGCCGCCGCAGCGGCATAAAGCATCAGGAAGCGCAGGTCCTGTCGGAGCGTGCCTTCCGGGTCAGCTGCCGGCATGGCCGCCCGGCGGTGCGGTGCTGCCTCGTTCGACAAAACTGCCCGTGATGACCACCGGCTGCTCGGGTGGCGGCGCAGCGCCGTTGACGATCAAGAGTTCCACCGCTTTCGAAAAAGTGGCGGCGATGGGCTGGTCGACGGCGGTCAATTGCGGGTCGGTGAAGCGGGCGGCCGGGCTATTGTCAAAGCTGACGAGCGACAGATCCTGCGGCACCCGCAGTCCGCGCTGTACAGCCGTATCGAGCGTAGCCAACGCCATCTGATCGCTGCTCGCGATGATGGCCGTTGGCGGCGCGGCGCTTCCCAGCAGCGCGGATGTAGCGAGGGCGCCGCTGACATAGCTGAAATCGCCTTGCGCCAGCAGTCCGTCGGTGGCGAGGCCCGCCGCCGCCATGGCGTCGCGCCACCCGTCAATGCGTCGCTGCGACAGGCTATATTCGCCCGACCCGGCGATAAAGCCGATGCGCCGGTGCCCCAACCCCAGCAAATGGTCGGTCGCCAGCCGCGCCGAATGTTCATCGCCCATGGTCATTGCGATGCCGGGCCCACCAGCCCGCGATCCGATCCGCGCAAAAGGAATTTTGTGTGCAGCCAGCAACCCGGTGATTTGCGGATTTTCCGAATGCGGCGGGGTCAGGATCACCCCATCGGGTTGCAGCGCGGCCAACGCCGCGCCCAGTTCGCGCTCGACATGGTCGCTGTGAGTATCAACCAGCTCGAAAATCATCCGATAGCCATATTCGGCACATTTCAGCATGCCGCCGAGCAGCATTTGGTCGACCCAGTCGCTGCCCTGACGCGCCTGCCAGTCGGCGATGGTGCGATCGCGGTCGTTGATGGCGAGGATCAGATAGCTGCGCGACCCGCTCATCCGCTGCGCGGCGAGCGAAGGAACATAGCCCAGCTTGTCGATGGCAGCCTGCACCCGCGCCTGCATGGCCGGGCGGACATTGGGTTCGTTGTTGATGACGCGGCTGACCGTTTGCAGCGACACCCCCGCTTCGGCCGCAACATGCTTGATCGTGACCGCCTGGCGGCGTCTCGCCATCTGCGCCTAGTCCCCTGTAACGCCTTTCATACAGGCCAACCCCGTTTCTGGATCATCCTTGCACTGATAAATGCGGACCCAGTCAATCAGAAATTCGGCGGGCAGCGCGTTCATAATGATGCCCTTGTCATTATTTTCTTCGGACAGGCGCCCGCCGATGGCCAAATTGGCCATGATGTAAAAGGTCTGGTCGAACGGCGCAACGGGATTGCCTTTGGCGCGCTTCGAGGCCGTGTTCCACTGATCGGCCGTGACCTGCCAGTAAAACCGCCCATCGAGGTAAAAGCGCATCAGCCCCTTGCCCCATTCCAGCGTCCAGACGTGAAAATCATCCGACGGCAGAGCATTGTCGGGCAGCGCAACACGTTGATGGACATGCTCATTCTTGGGCGCAAGGTCGCCATAATGCACCGCGCTGAGCGTGCGATTTTCTCCAACGTCGCCAGTGCAAACATCGCAGCTGGCGCCGATGTTGACCGCCTCCAATATGTCGATTTCGCCCGACAGCGGCCAAGGACCATATCGATCATCGGCGGGCATCATCCACACCGCGGGCCAGGTCCCCTGCCCCTTGGGCACTTTGGCACGAAATTCGAATTTGCCGTAGCGCCAGCTGGCGAGCCCGCGGGTGCGCACCTTGCCCGAAGTAAAGGGCTGGGTCACCTTGGGGTTGGGCATGGAGGCAATCTCGGGCGGCCGGTCGGGACCGGTGTAGCGCTCGGTCCGCGCTTTCAGCCGCAGCATTCCCCCTGATACTTCGACATTGGCGGGTCTGCCGGTATAGCATTGCCGTTCGTTGTTGCCGCCGCCCCAGCAGGACACTTCCGGCTTCCATTTTTCTCGATCGAGTTCGGACCCGTCAAATTCGTCGGACCAGACCAATTCCCAGCCGCCGGGCACTGGCGCTGCTTCTGCCGTCGCACAGACCGGCATCGTCAGCGCGATGGCCGCCGCCAACATCCTGTACATGCATCACTCCCTGCAAAAACCTGCGCATTCAACGGCATTACGATGACCGACAGCAAAAGGGCGAGCCTTGGTCAATGGACCCGGGCCCGCCCTCTGCCTAATTCATCGCCGCAGCGATCAGAAATCGAAGCGCGCCAGGAAGGTGAAGCGCCGATCATTGCGGAACGCCGATCGCGTGACCCGAGTGCCGTCGAAATCGATCACCTGACTGGTCTGGGTCACTTCGTCGAGCAGGTTGACACCCTGCACCCCGATCTTGACGTTCGGGGTCACCGCAAAGAAGATCGACGCATCAAGCTGTCCCGTAGCCTCGCCATAAATGGGCGAGAAGGGGAAGATCACGTCGCGCGGCGTTTGCAGGAAGTCGGACCGCCAGTTGTAAGCCACGCGCGCCGACAGCGGCCCTTTTTCATAGAATGCGACGGCATTGACCGTGTGTTTCGAAACCCCTGCCAGCGGCAGCCCGCCCGCGAAGGGGCTTTGTTCAGCGCCAAGCGAGCTGTTGTTGAAATCACCGGCATCAACATAGGTATACGTCAGCTGCGTTCCTAACCCATTGAGGAAACCGGGCAGGAAATCATAGGTTTGCTGGTAGGCAACCTCGACCCCCTTCAATGTGCCGCCGTCGCTGTTAACGGGGCCATTGACCAGCACATCGGTGGTGACGCCGCTGGGGCTGGTGAAATTGCGCACCACCGCACCGCCGTTCACAATGCCTTGGATATCCTTGACGAACCCGGACACGGTGATGGAGCCGACGCGGTCGAAATACCATTCGAACGACAAGTCATAGTTCCATGACGTTGTTGGCCGCAACAGCCGGTTGCCGGTGAAAATCTGGAACAATGGCCCGGTTTCAAGCGTCCCGCCCGACCGCAAATTGGTGGTATTGTCGGAAATGCCGCCGCCGGTCGCGAAGGCCGAGAGATCGGGGCGCGAAATACCCTTGGACACCGCCGCGCGCACGATCATGCCGTTGCCGAAGTCGACGCGGGCGTTGAAACTGGGGAGCCAGTTGTCAAACTTGATGTTCGCGCTGTCGTCGATCACCTCGCCGGTGAACACCGAAGCAAATTGCGCCTGCCGCGCGGGTGACAGACTGCAATAGCCAGGCGCGACTTGGCCGGGTTGGACCGCTGCGCACGAAACCTGCAATTCTGCAACACTTACCCTACCATCGCCATTGCCACCGGGAGGCGTGTCGAAAAACTGACCGGTGGGGAAGCTGATCGAGCCGCCGCTGCGCACCGTGGTTTCGACATAGCGCACGCCGATATTGCCAGCGAGTTCGATATCACCGCCCAAATTGGCACCGAAATCGGCGCGGGCATAGGCACCGAAGGTGCTTT
This sequence comes from uncultured Sphingopyxis sp., assembly GCA_964401155.1. GTDB lineage: Bacteria > Pseudomonadota > Alphaproteobacteria > Sphingomonadales > Sphingomonadaceae > Sphingopyxis. Next base: position 57,252 of record CAYNXF010000009.1, on the reverse strand, counting down.
CCTCGACATCCGAAATCTCGCCCGCCGTCCAGGGCCCGCCGGGTAGCGCGTTGGTGCGGGCCGAAATCGGGAACCAGGCATTGGGAGTCAGGGTGAAGGCGGTGATGGCTGACGCCTGCGTCTGGATCGCGCCGCTCAGATAATCGGCGACCAGATTATCGCCGCCAAAGAAGAAGGCGGAACCATCTCCGAACGGCACCGGCGCGTTGCCGCGCTGGAAATTGCTGCCGAACGGATTGCGCAGTGCTGCCGAATTGGGGAAGTCGCGCACATAGGCGCCGCCGCAGCCGAACGCCTGGAAATCGGCGCAATTCCAATTGCCGCCGCGCCCCGTCCATGGCGCGCCCAAATTGCCCCAGTTGGAGAAATTCGCGTTGCGGGTAACACGGCTGCGATCACCCCAACGCGCTCCGAAGCGCGCCTTTTTGAAGAAGCCATCGTCGCTAACATCATATTCAAGGTCGGCGCGCATCGAGGTCAAATCACCCTCGTTGCGCACGCGGTTGTCGAGCAAAAACCAATAAAAGGTCCGCGACGGATCGTTGAAATAGCCCGCTGGCGATCCGGTGGTGCCGGGTTCCAGAAACTGCACCTGCGGCGTGCTGCCGCTGTTGTCGATGACCACATCGGTGTAGGTCTGCATTGCAGAGATAAAGCCATCTTCGGTGCGGTCGCTGTTGATATGCTGCACCTCAAAATTGAAGCGCAGTCGGTCAGTTGGATCGAGCTTGATGTGCAGCGAGAAGTCTTCGGTCTTGGCTTCATCCTCGCGCTGGAAACGCAGCAGCTCGGTCGGGATCCCGCGCCCGCCGGTGAAGGGCTGGAGCTGGGTCAGCGTCCCGGCAACGAACTGGTTGCCATCATATGTTGCCGTGGTGCCGGGCGCGAGCACCGGGAAGAGCGCGTCGTCGTTGACGAGCGCCAGCGCGGCAAATTCATTGAGCGTCGCTTCGGTTGTAGCGCGCAGATATTCAAGCGTTACCAAAGCACGCCCGTCGGTGCTTTCCCACTGCGCCACCGCCGAAATGGCATCGCGGTCACGGGTCAGGTCGGTGGTGCGTACGCCGGCACCCTTTGGCACGAACACGGCGTTCGCGGGCGGGAACGCCGACGGATTGCCCGCCGTGCCCCCAAAACCACCCGATCCCACCGGCCGGATACGGATACATGGCTGGTCGAGCGTTGGCGCGCGGTAGCACGGGTCAGTAATCTGCGACGCGTCAGTGCGCGTCACCAGCTCCGATTGGGCATAGGCGAGTTGGATGCCAAAGGTGCCCGCCCCGGTTTCAAAGGTGTTCGAGGCCAGAACGGAGAAACCGGGCGACCATTCTTTGGCGAGGTCGCCATAATTGCCCTCGATTGTGCCAGCGATATTGAAGCCGCGCTTGTCGAGCGGCTTGCGGGTGACAAGGTTGACGGTGCCCGAGATGCCGCCGTCGATCATGTCGGCGGTGGTGTTCTTGAACACTTCCACGCGCCCCAGCAGCTCAGGCGAGACATCGTTGAACGACAGTTCGCGACCGCCATTGGCCGAGAAAATGTCGCGCCCATTAAGTTCCGAGCGGACAAATGGCAGGCCGCGAATAATAACTCCCGAGCCTTCGACTGAGAAACGATCGGGGTCGTTGCGCTGCTCAAAGCGTGAAATATTGATGCCGGGTACGCGCTGCAGGGCTTCGGCAACCGAACGGTCGGGCAATGCGCCAATGTCTTCGGCGGTGATGACATCGACGAAAGTGTCGGAGTCGCGCTTTATTCGCTGCGCGCTTTGCAGCGACGCCTTGAAACCGGTGACGACTATCTCGTCTTCCTGTTCGGCCGCAGGCGGCGCTTCTTCGGCTTCGGCGGTATCTTGCGCCAGCGCCGGTTGCGCAGCAAAAGCGCACAATGCCAATGTTGATGCTGTGGTCAGTGCCGCCAGACGCGACGCCCCTGCTGCTGCTGTGCGAGCCAAGCTATCCTCCCTATAGTCCCTGTTGCGGCGAATTTTTTACCCACCGTCGCGCACAATATTATCACAATTGAGAGCGTTCACAAGCATGAAAATGAACGTTCACATTTGACTATGTTGCGATAAGGTGACGCGTGCAGCATGACTGCAGCAAGGGATGCACCATGGCCATTGAAAAGATCATCATTGTTGGCGGCGGAACGGCGGGCTGGATGGCCGCAGCCGCGCTGTCGCGGCTGAGCGCGCAGCGGCAGGTGGCGATCACGCTGATCGAATCTGAAGTCATCGGCACGGTCGGCGTTGGCGAAGCGACGATCCCGCCCTTTCTGGATTTCAACAAGCTGCTCGAGGTTGACGAGCGCGAGATGCTGGCCGCCGTGCAGGGCAGCTTCAAACTGGGTATCCAGTTCGTCAATTGGGGCAAGCTGGGCGACAGCTATATCCACCCCTTTGGCGCCTATGGCTATCAAATGGAGGGCATTTCCTTCCACCATGTTTGGCACAAATACCACGTCAACGGCGACAAGCGACCAATCCAGCTGTTCAACATGGAAACCATGGCCGCCTTTTTCGGCAAATTCGCGCGCACCGAGGATTATCAGCGCGAGGATTTGCCGCCGGTCAATTACGCCTATCATCTCGATGCCGGCCGCTATGCCAAATATCTGCGCGGTTATGCCGAAGCGCGCGGCGTGGTGCGCATCGAGGGCAAGGTCGCCGATGTCGCGCTGGATGGCGAGACCGGCTTTGTCACCAGCGTCACCATGGACAATGGCTCGGTGCTCGCCGGTGACCTTTTCATCGACTGTTCGGGCTTTCGCGGCTTGCTGATCGAACAGGCACTGAAAACTGGGTATGAGGACTGGACCCATTATCTGCCGTGCGACCGCGCTGTCGCGCTGCCGTGCGTGCGCGAAGACGGCAGCGGCCCCCTGCCCTACACCCGCGCCACTGCGCACAGCGCGGGGTGGCAATGGCAGGTGCCGCTGCAGCACCGCAACGGCAACGGCCATGTCTATTGCAGCAGCTTCATGGAGGACCAGGAGGCGCTCGATATATTGGTACGCAATATGGCGGGCAAGCCCGGGGCCGAGCCCAATTTCCTGCGTTTCGTGACCGGCCGCCGCAAGAAATTCTGGAACAAGAATGTCGTCGCGCTGGGACTGTCGGCGGGGTTTATGGAGCCGCTCGAATCGACCTCTATCCACCTCATCAACACCGGCATCAACAAGCTGATTGCACTCTTGTCGCTCGATGGGGTCACACAGGTGCAAGAGGACACGTTCAACCGGCTGACCGCCAAGGAATATGCGCGCATCCGCGATTTTCTGGTGCTCCACTATAATTCGACCATCCGCGATGACAGCGATTTCTGGAACCATTGCCGCACCATGGCGGTGCCCGACAGCTTGACCGAAAAGGTTGAACTGTTCCGCCACAATGGCCAGATTTTCCGTGAGGATGACGAGCTGTTTACTGAGACCAGCTGGGCCGCGGTCATGATGGGTCAGGGCATCATGATGGGCGGCCATAATGCGATGGCCGATGCGCTGAAGGAACCGTCAACGGCGCGCGAAATCGACGCGATCCAGCAATCGATCCAATTTGTTGTCCAGCATATGCCCGCGCATGGCGATTACCTGAGCCAATATTGCCCGGCAGCCGCCTGAACCGTCAGCTGAGCAAGCGGAGGTCGCTGATGTGGCGCCGCCCCGCTTGCCTCGACATCTGGACAACGACGTCGATCATTGAGCGCGCATAATCGACCGTTTCGCTGCGCGTCAGGCCCAGCCCGGCCTGCATGCACAGCAGCGCAATTTGTTCGAACGCCCCGTCCACCGAACTGGCGTGGATGGTGCTGAGCGACCCCGGGTGGCCGGTGTTGATCGCGCGCAGAAAGGTGACGGTTTCACCCCCGCGCAGTTCGCCCACCAGTAACCGGTCGGGCCGCATCCGCAGCGATGCGCGCATGAGATCATCCACCGTAACCCGCGCCTCGCCCTGATCGCCTGCGACGGCGACCAGTCCCAAGGCGTTGGGACGATCGAGCCGGATTTCGGGCGTATCCTCAATAGCGATGACACGCTCATGCTGCGGAATTTCCTTGAGCAGCGCGTTGAGCAGGGTTGTCTTGCCCGACGAGGTGCCACCGGACAGAAGGATGGTTTTGCGTGCGGCAACGGCGCTTCGCAGAAAGCCGAGCAGGTCACTTCCGGCCAACAGGGCCGCCAGCCCCTTATCGGCGTGCTGCGTTGCTGCTGGCGCGGCGCAGCCCGCCAGGCAATCATCAAGCGACAGGTCGTGGACAATATGTTTGCGGATCGCGAGCGCAACATCGCCGCGTGTCGCGGGCGGTAGCGCCATTTGCACCCGCGCGCCGCCGGGCAGCGTCGCGGCGAGCAGCGGCGTTTCGCGGCTGACCCCCTGGTGGTTGATGCGCGCGATCTGGTGCGCGAGCCGTTCGAGCAATTGCGCGTCTATGGCGGGCACAAGGTGGCGCTCCATCTGCGCTGCGCCGCTGCGCTCAACCCACACTTCGCCGGCACGGTTGACCAGAACTTCGGTGACGTCATGGGCTTCCAACCACGCGGCGAAGGGCGCGAGGTAGGATTTCAAATAGACATTGGCGTCGTCCGCCGAAACGGCGCGCATCATGTTCATGGCGCGCCGCCGTCGGTGCCCGAAAAATCAAGATCGCGCGCCAGGAAGATGCGGATCGCGGTGCCCTGCGCCACTTTGACCGTCGGCGGAATGTTGATGTCATTCTGCAGCGCGGTTCCGGCGACCGATTTGGCATCGTCGGCGGTGCGTACCACAACCTCGTTGTTGTTGTTTTGCAGCAGGCCGAGCCCCGATTGCACCACGGACAAAAGGATCGCCGAGCCAAAGCGTTTCAGGAAATGCGTATCAACTTTGCCGCCCAGCCCAGCGCGGCCGAGCGTGTCGGTGGCGGGCGAGCCAAGCGAGATAGTCACCCCGTCGGGCCGCGTCAGCCGCGTCCAGACGATGAAGGCGCGCGTCTGCCCCGCCGCCAACCCGCTGCGATACTGGCCGATCAGGCGGCTTCCCGCCGGAATGAGCACGCGGCGCCCATCAAAGCCCATGACATCGCGGCTGACCACCGCGCGGACATAGCCCGGCAGGTCGCTGTTAATCGCGGTTTCGAGCACGCCGGCGATAATCGCGCCCTCGGGCACGGTATAGCTGCTGTTGGCGATGCGCACCGCGCGCGCGGGCGCATTCTCGGCGCGCGCGACGCGGTCAGCAAAGCGGTCTTCAGCGCTCAAGCCATCTTCTTTGGCGCCTGCCAGTCCCGGGGTTGGCGGCAGCGGCGCGGTGCCGCCCTTGGTTAGATCGACGACCACACCGGGTGACTGGAAGCGGTTGGCTGTGCCTGCATTGTTTGGACCAACAATGCCGAGCACCGGCGCGCCATTGGCCGGGGGCGGGACCAGCACCGGCGGCGGCAGTTCAGGAGGCCCGGGCTTCAACGTTGTTGCGGGGGGAACGAAGCCGCCCTTTGGCACTGCCGTCGGCACCGCCGCCGCACTTTGCTGCGCCGCAGTCCGCACATTGGCATCGCTGCGATTGGTCGCGAGCGTGGTAAAGGTCAAAATGCCGAGCAGGCCGATGCCGACAAAACCCAGCTTCAGCCCCGGCGAAAGACCCGGTGGCATGGCAACAGGCGAGACAAGTTGCGCATTGGCAGCCTTCAGATCGTCCACTTCCATGGCGGTGCGCGGATCGGAGTCAGCAGATTTGAGAAGCGTCATGGCTGGCCTCCGGTCGGGCTGACAACTGCGGCAAAGCCGGGGTGATATTCGGCTTGCCCGCCACCAAACAGGCTACCGAAAAGGCCGCGCTTCTTCTTTTTCTCGCGCTTTTTCGGCGCGTCGGCACCCGGCGTCGGCGCGGCATAGGCATCGTTGAAAATGAAAGTCACATCCTTGCCCGAGCGCAGCACAAATTGCGGTGCGACCTGTTCGACCACCGTATAGGGGCCGCGGATAGCGAAATTGACGATGCTTTCACCTGCATCGGGCGTGATGCTGAAAATCGCCGGCGCGGCGGCGCCTGCTGCAAAACGGAAATAGGTTGCCTTGCCATCGTCGAACACCTGTTCGGGCACCGTGCCGATCGCGCCGTCATAGCTATAGGCACGGTTCCATTGCTCGGGCGGCGTGGTGATTAGCGGCGCGGCGGCGGGTTGAACCACTTCGGCGGGCTTGGCCGGATAGCGGAAACGCACCGCATAGGTGATCTGATGTTGCGGCACCTTCGCGCCCGACCGCGCGACCAGTTCCAGATTATAGCGGCGCCGATTGGTTACGATGGCCAAATTGGTGGCCTGCGGCAGCCCGACGGGTTTGAGGAACATTACGGTCCCCGCCCCATTGGGCGTCACCTGCCACCCCGAGGCATCGCCGATGCCGACCGTTTCAATGCGCTCGCCGGGTTCGAACTCCAGCATCATCTGGTAACCGGTGTGGCCGGTCAGCCGGACGACGCTGTCGGAGTTGTAATCGACATAGCGGATGTTGGGCGACACCGGTGCGGGGTCGACCTGCTGCGCGGCGACCGGCAGGGCTGCGGCCACAGCGACGAGCAGGAGAAGGGAGCGATGGGGCGTCATGCGGCGTTCCTCGCTGGTTTAATCGGCGCGCGGACGGCGGCAACGCGGCCGCGCGTGATACGACGGTCGGTGCTAGCCACACTCGGAGGCGTTGGCGTCGCGGCGAATTCGCTGCGCTGCGGCAACAAAATCTCGCGCTGCGGCGCGGCTGCAACCGACCCGGTGGCAACCGCCGCACGCTCGATCGACCCGACCAGCGCCTGCATGCGTTCATTGTAAATGGTGGGGGCACCGCCCTCGCCCGCCATCGCAGGCGGCGCGGCGGCGGGCGATGGCGCGGCCGGTGCGCCGCCCAACTGGATCGTCCAGCCACCGACAATGGTGCGGCCGATGCGGAAAAGCTGCACCGCTACTGCGAGCATCACTAGCAGCACGACCAATATCGCCAGCGCTGAGCGCAGCGAGAATATACCCTGTCCTGCCGCGACAAACATATCGGTCAAGATCGGTTCAAGCAGCGCCACCGCGCCCGCCGTGGTCATGGTCGCCATCAGCGGCACGAGCGCCATCATCAAGGCCGCGCGCGCCCAGCCCAGCGTTAGCCCGCGCGTCCCGGCGAACAGCGCCAAGATGGCAAACACCGGCCCGAGCAGCAGCAGCAAGCCCAATATGATCTTGGCAATTACCAGCACCCCTGCCGAAGCGAGCACCAGCAACAGCGCACTGACCAGCAGCATGTTGGGACCCAAGGAATCGCGCGGCGCAATCAGACCAAGTGCGCCGCTGGACGCTGGCGACAATGTTTCCGCCGTCGGCGCGGCGGTGTTGGGCGCGGCACCCGGTTGTGCATTTGGTGTCGCCGGTGCCTGCGCCATGACTTGAGCGTCAAACTCAGTCCAGGCGTCGGCCAGATCGACCATGCGACCCGACAGCATGTCCACGCGTTCGTTCAGGTCGGCCTTGGCCGCCCCGGGGATGATCGCGCTGGCAATTTCTTCGGGTCCGTCGGTCAGCACGTCATAGACAAGCACCTGATAGGTCGCCCAATTGCTCGACAGCGCCAGCACCGCGCCGATCAGCAGCATGCGCGGCGCGAGATCGCCCATGCTGAGGTTCGCGTGCCCGAAAATCAGGCGATAACCCAAGAAGGCGACGTAGAGTGTCAGCGCGATGGTCAGCGCGGTGCCGAACAGGCTGCCCGGACCCATCAGGCTCGCATAGCCCGCCTGGACATTTGACTGCACATAGCAATCGACCGTCGCCACCATGGTTTCGGCGCTGCCCGCTGCGGGGTTGATAGGGGCGCAGGCGGACATCAGCGGCGACCCCCCGCCCACAACACGGCCGGCCCTTCGTCGGCAGCCGCCAGCAACTGCGGCATCCACGCATCCGGCGCATCGCCATGTTCGGCGCGGATGGCGTCGAGGCGGCGCACGCTGGTTTCGCGGCCCGAGAGGATGGTGATGGCATCGGGCATGTCGCCCATGTCGAGCCGCGCGACCACGCTGGTGCCGCCCTGTTTGATCAGCACGCAGCGCAGATGCTCGGGCAGCGAACGGACGAGGTCGAGTTCATGTTCGGTGAGGCCAAAACCGCCGCAATAGTCGCTGGCCTGCGCCTTGGGATTGCTCATAAACAATTGCGTGGCCGATTGTTCGATGATGGTGGCGGCGATCCGGCTTTCGATGGCGTCGCTCGCGCTTTGCGTGGCAAAGCCGACCACGCCATTGCGTTTGCGGATCGTCTTCATCCAATCCTTAAGCCGGTAGGCAAAGGCTTCGTCGTCGAGCGCCTTCCACCCTTCGTCGATCACAATCATCGCCGGATGGCCGTCGAGCCGTTCGTCCACCCGGTGGAACAGATAGAGCATCGCCGGAGTGCGCAGCAGCGGATGATCGAGCAGCGCGGTCATATCGAAACCGCAGGTGCGCGCGTCGAGCGTCAGCCGGTCGGTGGGGTTGTCGAACAGCCACGCATGTTCACCCGCGCCATACCAAGGTGCGAGCCGCGAGGCGAGGTCGCCGCGCACCGGCCGCGCGCCGCCCGCGAGCAGCTCGACCAGATAGCGCAGCTGGCGATATTCGGTGGGCTGGTCAAAATTGGCATCGACCGCGCTGGCAATGATGGCATTTTCATCGGCGGTCAGCTGGCCGCCCGCGGGGGTGAGCAGCTGTGCCAGCCATTGCCGCAAGAAGGCCTGATTGGCGGCGCTGCGCGGCAGGTGCAGCGGGTTGAAGCCGCTGGGCTGGCCCGGGCGCAGCACGTCATAATGGCCGCCGATAGCGCGAATGAAAATTTCCGCGCCGCGATCCTTGTCGAAGAAGAAAGTACGCGGGGCGAATTTCTGCGCCTGGGCAATCAGGAAGTTCAGGACCACCGTTTTGCCCGACCCCGACGGGCCGATCAGCGTGAAATTGCCCAGATCGCCAACATGCAGATTGAAGAAATAGGGAGTGCTGGAGGTGGTTTCGAGCACCGTCATCGGCTCGCCCCACGGCCCGCCGGCCGGCACGCCGATGGGGAAACCGTGCAGCGATATCAGCCCCGAAAGATTGGCGGTCGACACCAATGCCTTGCGCGCGATGAAATCAGCATTGCCCGGGAATTGGCCCCAAAATGCGCTTTCCAGATTGATGTCTTCGCGCACCGCAACCGCGCCAATATCGGCGAGCGCGGCCTGCACATCGGCAACGGCTGCGTCCAGCGCGGACAAGCTGTCGGCGCGGACATGGACACTCAAATGATGTTCGCCATAGGCGGCAGCGCCGCCGGTCAATTCATCCTTCGCGCCCAGCAGCCCCTGCCGCAGCGTTGTCGTTTCGTCGGACGCAGCGCGCAGACGGCGCAGCGCGAGGCCGATGCGCTCATCGGCGATCTGGCGATCGACGAAGGCGTAGCTTTCGGTGAGCGTCAGCTCGTGCGGCAGGCGCAGCAGATTGTCGAGCATACCGGGGCTGGTGCTCGCCGGATAATCCTTGATCGACACCATCGCGCCAAAGCGCGAGGCAGCATCGCTGGCACCTTTGAGGTGCAGCGCATCGAGGCCAAAGCTGATGCGCTTATAGGGCAGATACTGCCCCGCATCGCCGCCGGGTTCTAGCACTGGCTGCATTTCCCCGTTGAACAGCGCCGAGAGGATCTCAAGCGGTTCGGAACACACACCTGCCACACCTTCGTAGCAGCCCAGCAGACGCGGACCATAGCGGTTGAGCGCCGAAAGGAGGTTGACCCGTGCCGCATCAAGTTCGCGTAAGTCACGCGCCTGTTCAGCCAGTTGCTGCGCGCTGCCCGCGTTGCCACTGCCCCATTTGGTCAGCCGCTCGACCAGCCCGACCTTACCCCGCGCCGGGCGCCGCACCAGCGTCAGCACGATGTCGTTGACATAAAGTTGTTTGCGCGCCAGCCGATATTGCCAAGCTTCGTCGAGGTCGCGGGCAAAGCCCGCAGGCTGTTCGCCGGACAATTCCGCCGTGACCCGCCGCCGGTTGACGTGGCAATATAGCATGAGGTTCGCATTGGCGATGCCGCGGAGCACCACGTCGCGCACTGCGGCCAAATGGTTGAGCGTTTCGCTGTCCGCCGTTTCGAACGCCAGACCGTCGATCTGGATCATCTGCACCAACGCGCCGTCACGTGTCGCCAGCGTATGGCCGTTGATGTGCCCGGCATAGGGCAAGCGATCCCCGGCGCGGGGATCGAGCGTGGCAACCTTGCTGGCGGCGGAGCGGCGCATCGGGGATCAGGGCCGGTAACTGTTGCAGCGCCACAAATCGTGGGTGCGGGTGCGGCCACAACGGCTGACTTTGGTAATCCACAGGTCGAAAATGCGCGGTTCTTTGAGGCACGCCATATAGCCGATGGCATGGATCACCGCCGCCGCAGGGATCGCCCAGAAGGACCGGGTGATCAGGAAAACCTCTGTCGTCACGACAAGGTTGATGACGAAATAGCTGTAGGTCACCCCGCCGAACATCTGCGGCTGGGTCAGCGCCCGGAAGATGGGGGTGCGGTTGAGCGGGGTCATGGTCTAGCCACCAACGGCGGCTGCTTGGATTCCCGAAACAATCGCCGTCGCACCGAACAGGATAAAACAGCCGATGATAACGGTTGCACCAAAGCGCCAGTTCATCCGCCCAGTCAGCATCATCAGCCCGACCACCGCGACTGCTATGACCGCTGCCGTGGTCGCGACATTGCCCAGCAACGTCCCCTGCATCCAAGCCATGGCGTTGATGATCGGGCCTGAACCCTGCGGATTGGCCCCCGCAACCTGTGCCAGCGCCTGCGATGGTATCGCGGCGGCGACAGCGAACAGGGCCAGAATAGAGCGGATAAGGGCTGTCATGACGACCTCGTTCATTCTTCGCCACGCCGTGCCATGGCCGCCGTCAAGCGACCCATGATCGTACGCACATAGGCTTGGGTTTCGGGATAGGGCGGGATTCCGCCATATTTCAGCACAGCGCCCGGCCCGGCATTATAGGCTGCCAGCGCCAGCGGGACATTGTTGTCAAAACGCACCAATTGCTCGCGCAGATAGGCGGTGCCGCCCGCGATATTTTGGTGAACGTCGTGCGGGTCGCTGACCCCCAGCTGCCGCGCGGTCCCTGGCATCAGCTGCATCACACCCATCGCCCCGGCTGAAGATTTGGCGCGCGCGTTGTAGCGCGATTCCTGCCACGCCACGGCATCGACCAGAGCCCCGCTAACCCCGTAAAGCTCAGCAGTTGCCTGAATTTTCTGGCGAATCCCTTCTGCGCCGGGAGCCAAACCAATGCCGGAGGACGGTGCGGCCGGCGATGCCGCCTCGGGCTGCCAAACGGGCTGCGAAACTTGGACTAGCTCGCCGCTGTTGGTTAATTCGAACACGTCGGCATGCGCCGCCACAGGCAACAAAAGTGCCCCGAAAAGGGACATGACTTTGGCACAGGCGGGGCTTGACGGCATACAGAATGCCTACGCCCCAGTGGTTGAAAATCGGTTAAATATTTTAACCACAAGGGCGCCGCGCCGTCATGCCTAACCGCGCTTAACCAATTGCCGTAAGACTAAATTCAAGCGTCGTTGCCAACTCTCCACGCTGATGAAGCCGAATCCGTTGCTGACGGAGGCGATTGCACCTTCATCAAGGGGGCCAGAATGAAGGACGCATTGCATCGCGTGGGTTCCGAGGACGCAACCGAAGTTGCGATGCCCGATGATGTTGCGGCCATCGCCTCTGATCTGGAAAATACGCCATCGCTGGGCAGCAAGACGGCGCCGGCCGCAGCGCTGCTGCTCGCCGCATGCGGCGGCGGTGGCGGCGGAGATAGCGGCGGCGCCGCGCCCCCGCCAGCGGCCACCGTGCTCAAACCGACGACCGATGCCGAGGCTGCACGCTTCATCCTGCAAGCCAGCCTGTCCGTCTCCACGGCCGAAATCGCAAGCATCCGTTCAATCGGGTTTGAACCCTGGCTCGACGAACAGATCAATGCGCCCATCGCCCAGACCGGCGTCGCCTGGCTGGCGTCGCGCGGCTATGATCAGGTCACGTCGGCCAACTTCTTCGACAATGAATATCCTGGCGATTACATGATTTGGAACCAATTGCTGTCCCAGCCGAACGGTGTTCGCAAGCGGGTAGCGCTGGCCTTGTCCGAATTTTTCGTGGTTTCGCTGACCGGGCTTGATTTCAGCTGGCGGTCACAAGCAATCGCCTTTCATTGGGACCAGCTGAACGCAAACGCGTTTGGCAACTTCCGCAAGATGCTGGAAGATGTGACGCTGAACCCCGCGATGGGTTATTATCTCAGCACCCGCGGCAATCGCAAGGAAGATACCCGTACGGGCCGCGTGCCGGACGAAAATTACGCGCGCGAGGTGATGCAGCTGTTCACCATCGGTCTTACCGAACTCAATATCGACGGCACGCCGCGGCTGGGCAGCAATGGCCAGCCCATTGAAACCTATACCAATAATGACGTGACCAATTTGGCGCGGGTGTTCACCGGCTATGATTGGGATTTCACCGGCAATGTCCGTACCCCGTCAACCGGTGATCCCAACCGGCTGATCAACAACACCCGCTATGTCACACAGCCGATGACGCTGGACCCGACCAAATGGGAACGCCCCTCGACCACCAGCCAGCATTCGACGCTGGAGGTCAATTTCCTTGGTACCAACATTCCCGCCAACACCGATGGCACGGCGGCGCTGAAAACCGCGCTCGACGCATTGTTCAACCACGCCAATGTCGGCCCTTTCTTTGCACGGCAGATGATCCAGCGGCTGGTGACCAGCAACCCCAGCCCCGCCTATGTCGAGCGCGTGGCGCGGGTATTCAACAACAACGGCAGCAGCACGCGCGGCGATTTGCGTGCAGTGTTCAAGGCCATTTTTATGGATGCCGACGCGCGTAGCCCGGCCAGCCTGACCTCGCCAACATTCGGCAAGGTGCGCGAACCGATGCTGCGTTTCACCCAGTGGGGCCGCACCTTTGGCGCGACGTCGACCAGCGGCAACTGGACCATCGCGAACACATCGGACGCTGCGACGCGGCTAGGTCAAAGCCCGCTACGCTCGCCGTCGGTTTTCAATTTCTTCCGCCCCGGCTATGTGCCCGCGAACACCGCCGTTGCCACCAATTCGCTGGTCGCGCCCGAATTCCAGATCGTCAACGAAACCAGCACATCGGGCTATGTCAACTTTATGGCATCGTCGATTGGCACCACCAATGGTGTCAACAATGATGTGCGTCCAAACTACGCAAACGAATTGGCCATCGCGCACGACAGCACGGCGTTACTCGACCGCCTGTCGCTGTTGCTGACGGCCAATCAACTGTCCGACGCCAATAAAACAGCGATCAAGACAGCGCTTGACGCCACCACCCTCACCCAGACCAGCAGCGATACCGACAAGCTGCGCCGTATCCATGCCGCCATCACGCTGGTGATGGCGTCCCCCGAATATCTGGTTCAGAAATAGAGGCGTCCGGTCATGCATATCAGCCGAATGGATGAAATTTCGCGCCGCGCCTTCCTGCGCCGCAGCCAGCAACTGGCCATCGCCGGGACAGCATCGGCCTGGGCCACCGGGCTGGTCGGCATTGGTGAAGCCGCCGCCTTCAGTGCCGGCAATGATTACAAGGCGCTGGTGTGTATCTTTCTTTATGGCGGGAATGATCACAACAGCACGCTGATTCCGTTCGATGCGACCAATTATGACCTCTACAGCGCCATACGCGGCGGCGGACCGGGACAAACGGCGGGTGGCATTACCCCGGCGCGTGCATCACTGGCGAATACCGCGCTGACCCCATCGGGCGGACAAGTGCTGACCAACAATCTGCAATATGCGCTCGCGCCTGAAATGACGCGAATGAAGGCACTTTTTGATTCCGGGCGTATGGCGCCGGTGCTGAACGTTGGACCGCTCATCGCCCCGCTCACGCTGGCGCAGTATAACAGCTCGAACCACACGGCCAATCCGCGTCCGGCCAAGCTGTTTTCACACAATGACCAGCAATCGACTTGGCAATCATCGAAGCCCGAGGGCGCTACCGACGGCTGGGGCGGTCGCATGGGCGACCTTGCTCTGTCGAGCAACGCCAACAGCCTGTTCACTTGCATATCGGCGACCGGCAATGCCGTGTTCCTGTCGGGCCAGCAGGCCCTGTCTTATCAAGTGTCCAGTAGCGGCGCGATTGCGGTGAACAGTCTGCGCAACAATTCGCTATTCGGCTCATCCGCGGCCAGCGCAGCGCTGCGCAATTTGATGACCCAGACCAGCAACCATTTGCTGGAGGCCGAATATAACCGTATCGCCAAACGCTCAATCGATGCCGAAAGCGTGGTTTCACAGGCGCTGCAGGGGGTGTCGCTCACCACGTCTTTCCGTCCCGCCGTGGGCAACAATGGCCTGGCCAACCAGCTGCAGATTGTTGCTAGGATGATTGCGGCGCGACAGGCGCTCGGCGCGCGTCGACAAGTCTTCCTCGTCAGCATGGGCGGGTTCGATTTGCATGACAATCTGATTGCCAATCAGGGCAATCTGATGGGACAACTCGATTTCGCCGTGGATGCGTTTTACCGTGCCACGGTCGAAATGGGCATTGCCGACAAGGTGACGACATTTACCGCCTCCGATTTCGGCCGCACGCTGCAATCGAACGGCGACGGGTCGGACCATGGTTGGGGATCGCACCATTTTGTTATCGGCGGCGCGGTCAATGGCGGGCGCTATTATGGCGTGGCGCCGCAGATTTCGGTGCGCAGCGACGATCAGGTTGGCCAAGGCCGCCTGCTTCCGACCATCGCCACTGATCAATACGCCGCCACGATGGCCAGCTGGTTCGGCGTGTCGACCAGCGAACTGCCCAGCGTCACCCCGAATATCGGTCGATTTGCCAGCGCCAATCTGGGCTTCATGGCCTGACAGCTAAAGGGTGCTCCGGCGTGCCGCGTACACGCGATTCGATTCGAAGCTGAAATTGCGGTCTAAAGGTGCTAATCTCCCCTCAGGCGTGACGGTGGCAACCGCGCTGCGGGCCATGCCGCGGAAGGAGAGATGCGCCATGACAGCCCATCAGGAAGGCGACACGACCGTTGTCGACACCGACGAGGCGCGCGCGGGCAAGACGGGCGTCGGTCTGCGCTATGTCCTTGCCATATCTTTGGTGATTGTGCTCGGCGGGATGCTATTCGTTCTGCTGTTCCAGTCGGGAGCATTGCGCCTGCGGCCCTGAAGTCGGACGCCCCTTGCTGCTATCGCGTTGGCGCTATAGGCCAGCGCGCGAAGGAAGGGCGGGATAATGACGACGGCAATCGAGGCAGTAACCGGCGGATGCCAGTGCGGCGCGGTGCGCTATCGCGCGATACCAAAGGCTGACACATCGCACATCTGCCACTGCCGCATGTGCCAGAAGGCGGCGGGCAATTTTTTTGCGGCGCTGGTCAGTGTTGACCGCGACCAGATCGACTGGACGCGCGGTGCACCGGCCGAATTTGCCAGCTCCGCCGATGTCACGCGCGGCTTTTGCCGCAATTGCGGGACGCCACTGACCTACAGCTATCGCACCAGCAAGCATTTGTGCGTGACCACCGGTTCGCTCGACCAACCCGCCGCCTTTGCCCCGCAAATGCAGTTTGGGATCGAGGCGCGGCTGCCGTGGATTTCCAGCCTGCCCGCGCTGCCCGACGAAGGCACCACCGAGGAAACCATGGCAGCACAGGTCGGCAGCATCAGCGCCTCGAACCGCCAGCATCCCGATCACGATACAACAAGCTGGCCTGCATGACCCCGACGGCCAAAATCTTGTTGCTCGGGTCGGGCGAGTTAGGGCGCGAATTTGTGATTTCGGCCAAGCGGCTTGGCTGCCATGTCATCGCTTGCGACAGCTATGCCGCCGCGCCGGCGATGCAGGTGGCCGACGCGAGCGAGGTTTTCTCGATGCTCGACGGCGATGCGCTGCGTGCCGTGATCGCCAGACACCGTCCCGACCATATTGTGCCCGAGGTAGAGGCGATCCGCACCGAGGTGCTGGCCGAGGTGGAGGCCGAGGGTTTTCACGTCGTGCCCAGCGCGCGCGCGGCACAGCTGACCATGAACCGCGATGCGATCCGCGATCTGGCGGCGGGCGAACTGGGCCTTTCCACCTCGCGCTTCGAATATGCCACCAGCCGCGACGAACTGGCCGCAGCCGCAACGCGGATCGGCTTTCCGCTGGTGGTCAAACCGGTCATGTCATCGTCGGGCAAAGGGCAAAGCACCGTGCGCGACAGTGCCGGAATCGACGCGGCGTGGGACTATGCCGCATCGGGCATGCGCGGTGACCGGCTGCGCGTGATTGCCGAGGCGTTCGTCGATTTCGACTATGAAATCACCCTGCTGACCGTGCGGCACCGGGATGGCGTGACTTTTTGTCCGCCGATTGGCCACCGCCAGGAACGCGGCGATTATCGCGAAAGCTGGCAGCCTGCCGCCATGTCACCCACCGCGCTGACCAGCGCGCAGGCGATGGCGACCAAGGTCGTCGATGCGCTGGGCGGCCATGGGATTTTCGGCGTCGAATTTTTCGTGAAAGGCGATGCGGTCATTTTTTCGGAACTCAGCCCGCGCCCGCATGACACCGGCATGGTGACTTTGGTGTCGCAGACGCTGAGCGAGTTCGACCTGCATGCACGAGCAATTTTGGGACTGCCGGTCCCAGCCGTTGAGGTGCTGGCCGCCAGCGCCAGCGCTGTCATCTTGGCCGACCGCGATGCCAGCGATTTCGCCATTACCGGCCTCGCCGCCGCACTTGTACCGCCCGATCCGGCAACGCACCTCGATGTCCGCATCTTTGGCAAGCCGGTGACCCGGCCCTATCGCCGCATGGGGGTCGCTTTGGCGCGCGTCGGGGGCGGAACGGCCGAGGAGGCCCGGGCCGCGGCGGTCGCAGCGGCCGCGCAGGTTCGCATCTCCTATCGTTGAAGCGAGGCGGCCCCGCGACGACGGGATTATCCTTGCCGATCAAGGACGTTGCATCGGTGCTGGCGTGCGATAAGCTGTGAGGCAGGCCGCCACCCTCCCCGCGCGGCCGAGGAAAATTTAAACCGCATGCAATCGTGGCTTCTTCCCCTTGCCTTGCTGGTCGCCGAGCCGGTGGTCGAACCGGTCGTACCGCCGCCGCCAACGTCAGCAGCGACGGTCGAAAACCCCGAGCCGCAGCAGCCAGCCCAAAATGAAATCGTCGTCACTGCCGAACCCGCGCCGCCGCCTGAAGATCCGATGCAGGCGGTCAATGTGCAAAGCTTCGAAGTGGTGCAGGAGATGGACGAGGCGCTGGTGGCGCCCGTCGCCCGCGCCTATGAAAAGGCCGCACCGCGCGGCGTGCGCAAGGCGCTGCGCAATGTCTTCCAAAACTTGCGCGAGCCAATAGCAGCGGTCAATTATCTGCTCCAGCTGAAGGTTGGCAAGGCGTTCGAGACGGTCGGGCGGTTCGGCATCAATTCCACCATTGGGCTGGCGGGCATCATCGACGTGGCCAAGAAAAAGCCCTTCAACCTGCCGCGCCGCGCCAATGGCTTTGCCAACACGCTTGGCTTTTATGGCGTCAAGCCGGGGGCCTATTTCTATCTGCCGCTGATCGGGTCGACCACGGTGCGCGACCTGTTCGGCGGGACGGTCGATGCCGTGTTTCTAGGCAGCATCCTGCCCCCGCCGATCACCGATCCGATTGTCGCCGTCCCCGCGGGCACGCTGAGCGCGCTCGATTACCGCATCGAGAATGACGAGGCGATCCGCGCGCTCAACGAAGACAGCGCCAATCCCTATCGCGCCACGCGCGAGCAATATCTGGCGCGGCGGCAGGCGGAGATAGATGCGCTGCGCGGGCGCACGACCGCGCCGGAAGTAAGTGAGAAGGCTGCGTCGAGCAATGATACCGATCCAGCGCCTCGGCCCGAATGACATCGCCCTGATGCGCGGCATCAATGCGCTGTTCGCCGACGTATTCGAAGACCCTGACCATTATGCCAGTGCCCCGCCGGACGATGCGTGGCTGCGCGCGCAGCTCGCCAACCCCGCGACCATCGCCCTTGCTGCGCGTGATGGTGGAGCGGTCGTTGGCGCGCTCACCGGCTATGTGCTGCCCAAGCTGGAACAGGAACGCAGCGAGATTTACATCTATGACCTCGCCGTTGCCGTCAGCCACCAGCGGCGCGGCATCGCCACCGCACTGATCGGCCATTTGCAGGACATGGCGCGCGAAATCAGCGCATGGGTTATCTATGTGCAGGCCGACCATGGCGATGACCCCGCCATCGCGCTCTATACCAAGCTCGGCAGCCGCGAGGATGTGCTGCATTTCGACATTCCACCAAAATAATTTTCATGCCCTGTCGAATTGGACCTTAAATGCGCGTCTGAGGGCATGGCCGGCAACTCCCTGTCCGCCTGCACTCAAGGATTTTCGCATGCCCGACCAGCTTTCCCTTGGCCGTACCCCCATCTGGTTCCGCATCGTCGTCGGACTGGGCATCCTGTGGAACGTCTTTGGCGTCTATCAGTTCGTCACCCAGACCTTTGCCGACGAAACCATGCTGCTGAACGGCGGCATGACGGCACAGCAGGCCGCGCTCTATGCCGCGCTGCCGGTGTGGATGCCCATCGCTTTTGGCATTGGCACCATCGGCGGGTTGATCGGAACATTATTGCTGCTCGTCGGGCGCAAGGCGGCGACGCCGGTGCTGGGCGTCTCGCTGGCTGGCTACATCGTGCTGTACATTGGCGACTATACCGAAGGCGTGTTCGCGGCCTTTGGCACACCGCAGGTGGTGATCCTGTCGACCGTCGTCGCGATTGCCGTGGGCCTGCTCGCTCTGTCGCGCAGCGCCGAGCGGCGCGGCTGGCCAAAATAAGCGGAATGATCGAGCGGGTGCGCGCCTAATTGTGTACCCGTTCGAGCACGCGCCGCCACGTCTTGCCGTCGCCGATTTCGATGCGGTCGCCGTCGATCCGGAACGGGCGGGGCTGGTCGGTACCGATATAGCCGTTGCTCAAATCGGCGGTGACGCGGTGCGTAACCACGCCTTTGCCGGGATCGTCCTTGTCCATGGCGACGCTGTAGGTGCCCATATAGGCAACCGTGCCTTCCATCGCTGCCTGCATTTGTGCTGGCGTGCAGGCCGGAACGGGCGTTTCATCGATCTTGCCGGGGCCATATTTCTTGGCAGGCGCAAGACAGTTGGGGTTGGCGGGATTGGCGATGTGGATGATGACATGGCCGTCGGCGGTGTAAACGAACAGGCCATTGGGCCTCTCGCCGAAGCGGTACACGGTCTTGCCGTCCTCGGTGTCTTCAAACGCGGTCAGCCGCCAGGTACCAACAATGCCGGCAGGGGCGACCGCTGACTGTGTCTGACGCAGATTGGGCATGAGGGCTAAGCCCAGCTGCTCGGCTAGCGCCAGCCGGTCGTAGGACGCCCAATTCTCTACAATCTTACCATTGGCGATGCGATAGGTGTTCGAATAGCGCACCGTCACCGACTTGGGTGTGGCGATCTCCATGCCGCGATAACCGCCGGAATAAGTGCCCGTCCATGTCGATCGCACCGAGACCAGATCGCCTTCGGCCACCATGCCATCGATTGTGATCTTCCGGTCGGGCAGCGCCGCGCACATCGGGCATCGTTCGGCGAGGCTGGAGCCTGCTGCGGAGACCCGGCTTTCGCCGTTGGGGCCATGCGTTGGCCCCCCGCCACCCCTGATCGCGACCATTGCCGCCATATCGCCCGCCTCCAGCGCCTTCAGAAAAGCGCGCACCAGCGCTTTGTTGGCTTCGAGGTCGTTGGCGATGGCTTGCTGCGGCACTGTGGCCAGCATTGCAGTGGCCGCGAGTAGCCATGTGATTGGCTGGTTCATGGGGCCCTCCGTCATTTTACCGCGCCACTTTCGCGGTGAAGGCTAGCCCCGCCCCCACAAAGCTGCACAGCGCCGCTGCCGCCAGCATCGCGGGAATGCCGCCCACGCCGTCAAGCCAGCCGAGCGTCAGGCCGCCGATCACCGTTCCAAGATTGAACACTGCCATAAACACCGCAAATTGCGTTGCGGCGATGGCGGGGGTGCACAGCCGCATGGCCAGCGATCCGCCCGCCACCAAGCGCAGCGCGCGCAGGATTTCAGTCACGAATATCAGGCCGATGAAGATCATCGGGTTGGCCCATTGCGATTGCAGCGCCAGCATCGCCAGCGTGCACACGCCGGTCAGCACGGCGGCGATGATAAATGCCTTTCGCGCGCCCCAACGCGCGGCAGCGAAGCCGAACAGCAACGCGGCAGGCAGACCGGCGAACAGCTGCGCCTGGCTCGACCAGTTGGTGAAGCTATCTTTTTGCCACCCTAGCACGTCGGCGGCGAACAGCGGCTTGACCCCGTTCAATATGCCAGTTGCCATCAATGCCGCGACAAATGCCAGCAGCAGAATCAGTATCTGCCGCTGCGTCATCGCCTTGAACACATCGCGGACGATCGGCCACAACGCGCCCAGATGGATGTCAAGGTTGCGCTGGGTCGCATGGCCTGCGGTCCACGGCAGCAGCCGTTCGCCCGCGCGTTCGCGCACCGCGACAACCAGACCAAGGATTGCGACCAAGATGATGCCCAGCGCCCATCCGGCGGCGGGCAGGCCCTGATAGGCAATCAAAGTGCCACCCAGACCGGTGCCGATGGCGATGCCGGTCATCTGGCCGCCGAACATTACGCCGTTGACGCGCTCAATTTCATTTTCGGGGAGGATATCGGCGGCGAGCCCGTCAACCGCGACATCCTGCACCGCCGAACCCATGCCCAGCGCAAAGGCGAAGGCGGTGATAAGCGCAACGTCCTGCACGGCGGGGTTCATAAACGCCAGCACCACAAAGGTGCCGATCATCCCCAGCTGGCCCACCATGATCCATGGCCGCCGTCGTCCCATGGCGAGGAAGGCATAGCGGTCCATCACCACGCCGTAAGCGAGCTTGAATGTCCAGGGCAGATTGGCCATCGCCAGCAATGCGCCGACCGCCGCCGCCGATGCGCCGTTCTGCGCGAGCCATCCGGGCAGCGCGAAATTGATGAAACCCAGCGGCAGGCCCTGCGCGATGTACAGCAGGAACAGCGTCACAACGCGCAGCGAACGGTGCTCGCTGAGCGCGAGCGATGGTGCGGGCATCGGTAGGACAAAAGTGCTGGCCATGAGCATTGCTCCTGCACGTGCGGTGATTGTCGATCGGGTGTGGCGGGCGGCGACCAGGGATGACTGCCGCCCGCCATTGGTTCCGAATGGGTCGCTTATTTCAGAACCAATTCCTGATATTCGGTCGAGCCCATCAGCGAGCGGATCTTTTCGCGCTCGAGGTTGCCGGCCGCACCCTGACGTGCGGTCATGCCCATCTCGGCAATGTAGGCTTTCTCGATTGCCTCGCGCTCGGCGATCGAATTATAGTCCTTATATTCAATCAGCAGGATCAGATCGGGCTCGCCATTGCGCGGATGATTGGTGCGCAGCACACGATAGCTGAGGATATGGCCTTTGGCCTTGCCCCATTCCTGCTGTTTTTTCCAAGTCGTCGCCAGGTAATCCAGATAGGCGGGCATTTGGCCCGGCAGGGTATCGATCCGACTGGCGAGCCAGACGCTGCCGTTCTTGGTAGGAATTTCCTGCGCGGCGGCTGGCACGGCCATTGCGGTGGCGACCAGCAAGGCAGCCCCGGCATAGAGTGATTTCATAATCGTCATCGTCTCTCTCCTAATTCGGTGGATGTCAGCGCGGCTCAACGAACCTTATATTCGCGAAGGAGCATGGAGCTTTTGATCGTGCGATATTCGGCGCGGTTGCCCGATTCCGCTTCGCGCTGCACGGCGGTGTCCTTGGCCCAGGCGTCATAGACTTTTTGACGACGCTCACCCTCGGCGGCATCAGGCAGGCTGGCGAAGGTCGTCATCAAATAGACGTTGGGTTCACCATCGCGGGGATTTTCGTTGATGTAGATTTTATAGTCGGTGATCCAGCCCTGCGATTTGGCAAATTCCTGATTTTTCTTCCAGGAACCGGCCAAATGCATGGCATATTTGAACGACGCACCGTCCTTGACATAAATGCCGCCCACTTCGGCATAGTCGCCAGCCACCAGCGGAAACTCCTGCGCCGCGGCGACCGTCGGCATTGCCAAGGGCGCAGCAACCAGCATCGCGGCAGCCATCATCATGTTCTTCAGCATCGTCATCGTCTCTCTCCCTCAATGCCGCCTGCTCGGAACCAAGCGGGCGGTAGCGTTGCAGGAAAGCGCGCCGCGCCCGCCGCAAAGCGGACACAGTGTCCTAGCCTTCGGAATCCCATTGCTGCGATCCGTCCAAACCGTTGATTTTTGGCTTTCCCTGTGCCCTGCATGATGCTGGCAAAGGTGCCGCAGCGTCAATCGGCCGCAGCGTCAATAAAGCGTCAATAAAGCGTCAGGACGAGGTTAAACGCAGTTCGTGGGCACCGCCAGCAGGTCGGGCCAGCCATATTTGTCCCACGCCGCTGCCATGCCGATGCGCTGGGCGAAGGGGATGAATTCGGGGTCCTGCCAGATGCGGCACATTGGTTCGACTTCGGTCCACAGCGGCACCAGCCCCATCAGGTTGGACGGCGTGATACTAAGGCCATAGGTCCGGAAAACCAGATCGACATTGCCGATCATGACCGCTGGACCGCTGATAGCAATGTCCGATTTGTCGTGCAGCACGGCAAAGAGCATTTCGAGCACTTGGCCATATTGCTCGCGATACTCCTCTTTCCCGCCGCAGATGCCCTTGGCCGCAAGCATCCAATAGGCATCCATCGCCTCGGGCGTCTGGATGCCGATGCCGACGGGCGGCAGGATCATGTCGTTCACCATCGACTGCGTCTGCAGATACTGTTCGATGGCGCGGTCATGCTGCCCCTGTACCGCCGAATTGAGCCCTTGGTGAATGGATGGCATGCCCAGATCGACCATACGCTGCGCCGATATGGTCGCCGCCTCTAGTTCGCCCATACAGAATTGCACACACCACAGCAGCGCATATTTGCGCCCATCGACCGGATCCTGGTCCACTGCGGCCTTGATGTAAGGCACAGCATCGCGCGTCCGGCCGATAAAGATCAGGAAATAGGCGAGCCGCATCTGCACCGCCGGATCATTGGGGTCTAGCCGATACGCCTGATGACCATAATCAAGCCCGCCGGTAAAATTGAAGCGGGTCAGTTCATAGACACCCAGCAGCGAATAAGCATAAGCCAGCCCAGGCGATAGGGCGATGGCGCGATGCGCGCATTCGGCCATTTTTGCGGCCTCACCATTGCGGTCGGGGCACTGGGTATAAACCGACACCAGCTGGTGTGCCTCGGCCAGCGCGACCCAGCATTCGGCAAATTCGGGATCAAGCGCGAGCGCGCGCTTGAACAGGGTGACCGCCGTATCCAGTACGCCCTCACCAAAACGTTTGGCGCAGAGCGATTGCCCCTGCAAATACAGGTCATAGGCCTCTTTGCTGTGCGTCATGCTGCGCACTTCGGGGTCCGGTATCGCGATGTTGAGCGCGGCGGCAATCGCCCGCGTCACCGCCTGGGCGACATTTTCCTGCAGCTGGAAAATGGCGTCGAGTGTGCCGTCATAGCGTTCGCCCCAACGTTCAAAGCCGTTCGCTCCGTCGATCAGCCGGACGAAAATGCGCACGCGTTCACCCTGTCGCTGCACCGACCCTTCGACCAGATGCTCCACCCCCAGCGTCTGCGCGATGGCGGCGGTGGGCAGCGCGCTCCCGCGAAAATGAAACGCCGAAACGCGGCCTGCCACGCGCATCTGCTGCACCTGCCCCAATGTGGTGATCAGCTCATCGACAATGCCGTCGGCGAAATAATCCTGCCCTTCTGGCACGCCAAGCGCCTGAAACGGCATCACAGCTATGCGAATTCGGTCGTCACCCGCGCCAGGCTCTGGCCGCTGCCCCTGCGCCCCGCGCACTGCCCAGGCCTGAGCCAGCCGGGCTGCGGTCGGCGCATTGCCGGCACGCTGCAGCCGGTCCACCGCTTCGCCGATGCTGACCCCGATCCGTGCATCCACCTCGGCCCGGCGTGCGTTCAGCCAGCGGGCAAATTCATCGCCGAACTGCATCGGGCCGAGCAGCCGTTTGGCGCCGATGCCGCCCAAGATACAACGCACCAGCTCCACATCGCCCACCGCCAGCGCCAGATCGAGTTCGGCCAGATCGCTGGTGACGCAGACGGGGTTCAGCGCCACTGCATCGCGCGCGACGGACAAGATGGCGCAGCCATGCGTATCGAGAATTTTACCCAGTTCGAGCAAGCACTGGCGCAAACTGGCCCGCGCCTGGGCCTCGAACCGTCCGGGCCAGAGCAGCCCGGTAATGGTCTCGCGCGCAAGCGATTGGCCGGGTGCCAGCGCCAAAATGGCCAGCAAGGCGCGCGCGCGGCGGTTGGGCAACGCAATGGCCTTGCCGTCCGGTCCCGCCAAAACAAATTCACCGAACAGGGTCAGGCGCGCTGGTGCCAGGCCCGCTGGCAGCGACCCATCGCAATCATCCAATTGCTTTTCGGCCATTCGCGCCAAGCTCCCCCAAACGCGAAGCTAGTGCGAACGGCGAACAAAGACCAGAGGCGGATTTTGTGCGCTTTCCGCGGCGCTAGGCCGCCCGCATCCGCGCTGCTACACCCCCGCGCATGTCCGAAAAGAATCACCTCTATCTGGTCGATGGCTCGAGCTATATTTTCCGTGCCTACCACCGCTTGCCGCCGCTCACCAACCCGCAGGGCGTGCCCGTCGGCGCGGTTTATGGCTACACCACCATGCTCTGGAAGCTGGCTAAGGATTTGCACGAAGCCGACGGACCGACGCATCTGGCGGTCATCCTCGACCATAGCAGCCAGTCGTTTCGCAACGAAATTTACGACCAGTACAAGGCCAACCGGCCCGAACCGCCCGAAGATTTGCGCCCCCAATTCCCGCTGATCCGCGACGCGACGCGCGCCTTTTCGCTGCCGTGCATCGAGCTTGAAAATTACGAGGCCGACGATCTGATCGCGACCTACGCCGAGGCGGCGGTCGCGGCGGGGTGGGACGTGACCATCGTGTCGTCGGACAAGGATTTGATGCAATTGGTGCGCGAGCCCGCCGACGGCCCGCACGTCGACATGCTCGACACGATGAAGAACGTCCGCATCGGCATCGCCGGGGTCGAGGAGAAATTCGGCGTCGAGCCCGAACGCGTCGGCGATGTGCTCGCGCTGATGGGCGATAGCGTCGACAATGTGCCGGGCGTCCCCGGCGTTGGTCCCAAGACGGCGACCAAGCTGGTCGTCGAACATGGCAGCATGGAGGCTGCGCTCGCCGCCGCCGAGGGGATGAAGCCCGGCAAGCTCCGTGACAATCTGATCGAGCATGCCGAAATGGCACGGCTGTCGCGTGTGCTCGTTGATTTGAAGCGCGATGTGCCGCTCCCCGAACCGTTGGAGGCGCTCAAGCTGGGCGCGATCCCGCCCGATCCGCTGCGCGCGTTCCTGACCGAGCATGGCTTTCGCTCGTTGGCCGCGAAGCTCGACAGCGGCGCGCCGCCGCCGGGTCCATCGCCGCTCAAGACGCAGGGCAATGGCACGTCGCCGCCGTCTGCGCCCGCCCGCCCCGTCAGCGCACCCATCGACCGAAGTGCCTATGCCTGCGTCACCACGCTCGCCGAACTGGAGCAATGGGTGGCCGACGCCCGCGCCGCGCACGTTGTCGCGGTCGACACCGAAACCGCCAGCCTCGACAGCGTGACGGGCACATTGGTCGGCGTAAGCCTCGCCACCGCGCCGGGCAAGGCGTGCTACATCCCCTTGGGCCATGGCGGCAACGACATGTTCGCCGAACGGCCGCGGCAGATCGCGCTCGCCGACGCGCTGGCGCTGCTGCGCCCCTTGCTCGTCGACGATGCAGTGCTCAAGGTCGGCCACAACCTCAAATATGACATGGGCGTGCTGGCGCAGCACGATGTCCGCATTGCCCCCTATGACGACACGCTGGTGATGAGCTTTGCACTCGACGCCGGGGCGCATGGGCATGGGATGGACGAGCTCGCCAAGCTGCACCTCGACCATCAATGCCTGTCGTTCAAGGAGGTTTGCGGCACTGGCAAAAGCCAGATCAGCTTCGCCGAAGTCCCCCTGCCCCGCGCCACCGAATATGCCGCCGAGGATGCCGATGTCACGCTGCGGCTGTGGCAATTGCTGAAACTGCGCCTGCCGCGCGAGGGCGGCACGCGCGTTTATGAAATGGTCGACCGACCGCTGGTGCCGGTGGTCGAGCGCATGGAAAATGCCGGGATCATGGTCGACCGCGACTATCTGGCGCGGCTGTCGGGCGAATTTGCGACCGAGATGGCGCGCATCGAAGCGGCAATACATCTGGAGGCGGGCCAGCCCTTTGCGATCGGCAGCCCCAAGCAACTTGGCGAAATCCTATTCGACAAGCTGGGCCTGAAGGGCGGGCGCAAGGGCAAATCGGGCGATTGGTCGACCGACCAGAGCGAGCTCGAACGGCTGGAGCGCGACGGCGTGCCAATTGCGCGGATGGTTTTGGAATGGCGCCAGCTGGCGAAGCTCAAATCGACCTACACCGACGCGCTGCAGCAACAGATCAACTCGATAACGAGGCGTGTCCACACCAGTTATAGCCTGGTCGGCGCGCAGACCGGGCGCTTGTCGTCAACCGACCCGAACCTGCAAAACATCCCGATCCGCACCGAGGTCGGGCGGCAGATCCGCGATGCGTTCATTGCCGCGCCGGAGCATGTGCTGCTGGCAGCGGATTACAGCCAGATCGAGCTGCGCCTCGCCGCGCATATGGCCGACGTGCCTGAGCTAAAGGAGGCGTTTGCGCAGGGGCAGGATATTCATGCCGCGACCGCGATCGAACTATTCGGCGAGGTCAACCGCGACACGCGCGGCAAGGCCAAGACGGTCAATTTCTCGATCCTTTATGGCATTTCGCGCTGGGGGCTCGCTGCGCGGCTGGAAGTCACGCCCGACGAGGCGCAGGCGCTGATCAGCCGCTATTTCGAACGCTTCCCCGGCATTTCGGACTATATCCGCGACACGCTGGAGGGCGCGCGCGAGCGCGGCTATACCGAGACGCTCTTCGGCCGCAAAACCTGGTTCCCGCGCATCAAGGCCCCCAACCAGACCGAACGCCAGGGCAGCGAACGCGCCGCGATCAACGCCCCCATTCAGGGCACCAGCGCCGACCTGATCAAACGCGCAATGGTGCGGATGCCGGGCGCGTTGGTTGAAGCGGGACTGGGCGAGGTGCGCATGCTGCTGCAAGTGCACGACGAATTGGTGTTCGAAGTCCCCGAAGGCCGCGAGGAGGCGGCGGGCAAGGTCATCCGCGAAGTAATGATGGGCGCAGGCGCGCCGGTGCTGACGCTGTCCGTGCCGCTGGAGGTGGAGATTGGGACGGGCAAGAGTTGGGGCGCGGCGCATTGACTTAGCCGCTCTCCACTGTATTATTCATATCATACAGTGGAGGGAGAGTTTCGATGCGATGCCAGCTGTTGTTCGCGGCCTGTTGTTTGGCTGTGGCTGCGGGTCCATCCAGTGCGGAAACGGTCCAGCCAGCTGGCCCGACAACCCCGGTGGCACCGATCGAGATTCTGCCGCTCGAATTTTCCGATGATATGCTTGGCGGCCCAGGAGGTGATCGCTTGCGCAGTGCATTGGCCGATGCGCAGTTCATCGCATTGGGCGAGGATCATGGTCTGGCCGGTCCGCCGCAGCTGGCTATGGCTCTAGCCAAGGCGGCAGAGGCCGTCCCGGGGGCTGACGTGCTGTTCCATGCAGTTGAGGTCGGCCCTCTGACAACGCGGTGGACGCAGGATATTTTGGCAAAGGGCGGTGTCGCCGCGCTAGACCGCGCTCTCGACGGGCGGGCGCTGATGATGCCTTTTCTGTCCAACGTGGAAGATGCCGAGCTTGCAGTGCGTTTTGCAAAAAGCGGGCGATTGTTCGGCATTGACCAGGAATTTGTCGCATCCCCCATATTGCTGCTTGAGTTGTTGGCGGCACGAACCCGCGATTACGCCGTGCGCACCCGGCTTTCCGTCGCCGCCAAGGCTGATATCGCAGCCATTGCCGAAGGCCGGTTCAACGATGTGTGGCTGATGACGGCGACTGATGCCCAATTCGCGCTATTGCGCGAGCACTTCGCCGGCGACGCCAAGGCCAAGGAAATGATCAACGCCCTCGCCGTCAGCGCCGAGGTTTACCGGCTGAACAATGTCGGACGCTATCTGGAGAATAACGAGCAGCGCACCGCATTGATCCAGCGCTATTTTCTGGACGCGTGGAACGATGCATCGCCTCAGCGGCCGCGCGTGCTGTTCAAGATGGGCGCGTCGCACATGGGACGCGGCACCACCCCGCCGTGGATTTATGACATAGGATCTTTGCTGCCTGGCCTTGCGGCGAGCGAAGGTCGGCGCTCACTGCACATTCTCTATTTGCCACTGAGCGGAAAAATTCGGGCGATCCGCCCGGGGCCGACGGGCCTGACATCCGTTATTGATGTCAATGACCAACATGTCGGACCTATATTGACTGCGGCTGGGATCGACCCAGCCACCTTGCCCGCCACTGGCCATGTGCTGATCCCGCTTGCCCCCATTCGCCACGCTGTCGCGGCAAACAAGAAACTGCATGGCTTGCCGCACGATGTGCGGTTCATGCTGTTGGGGTTTGATTATCTGGTAACGACCCGGGACGCCAAGGCTGCCACCAGTTTTGAAGCGAATTAGACTGACGCAGGCGCTCAGCCATCTCGCCCTTCATAAGCCTCGACAATCCGCCCGACAATCGGGTGGCGCACCACGTCGGCGCTGGAGAAGCGCGTTACCGCAATGCCTTCCACGCCTTCCAGCCGCTCGACGGCGTCAGCCAACCCTGAACTAGCCGGTATCGGCAAATCGACCTGCTTGGGGTCGCCGCACACCACCATGCGGCTGTTCTGGCCAAAGCGGGTGAGGAACATTTTCATTTGCGGGATAGTGGTGTTCTGCGCTTCATCGAGGATCACGAACGCATCGGCGAGCGTGCGGCCGCGCATGAAGGCGAGCGGCGCAATTTCGATTTCGCCGCTGGCAATCCGCCGCTCGACCTGTTCGGCGGGGAGGCAATCGTGGAGCGCGTCGTAGAGCGGGCGCAGATAGGGATCGACCTTTTCCTTCATGTCGCCGGGCAGGAAGCCCAGCTTCTCGCCCGCCTCGACCGCCGGACGAGACAGGATCAGGCGCTGGACGCTGCCGGTGATCAGCTGCGCCACGGCCTGCGCCACCGCCAGATAGGTTTTGCCTGTGCCAGCCGGGCCGAGCGCGAAGATGACATCTTCGCGCGCCAGCGCATGCATATATTCGACCTGCGTGTTGGTGCGCGGCGCAATGACCTTTTTGCGGGTGCGGATGACGATGCTCGACGTTTGCGTCGCCTCGTGCCGGATGATGCCGTCGAGCGTCGGCTGCGCGGTCATTGCTATCGCGCCTTCGACGAGGCCAAGGTCGACCTCTTGCCCATGGCTGAGCTGATCATAGATAGTGGAGAGCACATCGCGCGCGCGGGCCGCGCTTTCGGCCTCGCCCTCAATCTGCACGCGGTTGCCGCGCGCCGAGATATAGACGCCGAGGCGGTTTTCGATGGCGACCAGGTTGCGGTCAAATTCGCCGAACAGCGCCCCCATCAATTGGGTGCGTTCAAATTCCACTGTCAGGCGGACGCGATCGCCGGGGGCCGCAGGCGTGTTCGACAGTGGTTTTTTTGACATAGAGGCTTAGGCGTCCTGCAACTGGAGAGGCTCCGCAGTCAGGCTGTTTGGCCCGGCGGCGGTCAAGGTCACATCAATCATATCGCCGATGACGAGCCCGGGCGCAATCACATGCGCCGATTGCAGCCACGGTGTTTTACCGAGCAATTGCCCGTCGCGCTTGCCTTGGCGTTCGAGCAGGATTTGGGTGCGTCGGCCGACGCTGGCTAGGTTGAATTCATGCTGGTGGCGGTTGATCGCGGCCTGCAAGCGTTTCAGCCGGTCGTCCATCACCGCGTCGGCGATCTGGTCATCCATCGTCGCGGCGGGGGTGCCGGGGCGGCGGCTATATTTGAAACTATAGGCCTGCGCGTAGCCGACCGCGTCGACGATTTGCAGCGTCGCAGCAAAATCTTCCTCGGTTTCACCCGGGAAGCCGACGATGAAATCGCCCGACAGGGCAATGTCGGGCCGCGCTGAGCGCATGCGTTCGAGCAGGCGCAGATAGCTGTCGGTGCTGTGGCTGCGGTTCATCGCTTTGAGGATGCGGTCGCTGCCCGATTGCACCGGCAAGTGTAGGAAGGGCATCAGCTTGTCGACCTCGCCATGCGCGGCGATCAGCCCATCGGTCATGTCATTGGGGTGGCTGGTGGTATAGCGGATGCGCGCCAACCCATCGATGGCGGCCAGCGCGCGGATCAGGCCGTCGAGGCCGACGGCGCGACCGCGATCATCCTCACCGTCCCAAGCATTCACATTCTGCCCCAACAGCGTGATTTCGCGCGCGCCGGCATCGACCAGCGCGCGCGCCTCGGTCATCAGGTCGGCAAGGGGTCGGCTGATTTCCGCGCCGCGCGTATAGGGTACGACGCAATAGGTGCAGAATTTGTCGCACCCTTCCTGCACCGTCAGAAAGGCGCTGGGGCGCTGGCCTGCCGCGCGTTTGGGCAGCGCGCCGAATTTGGATTCGGCAGGCATGTCGAGGTCGATGGCGCGCCGCCCCTGCGCCACCGCGTCCAACATTTCGGGCAGACGGTGATAGGCCTGCGGGCCAACAACGACATCAACCGTAGGCGCGCGCCGCGCAATTTCCGCGCCTTCAGCCTGCGCGACACAGCCCGCCACCGCGATCACCGGTCGCGAACCATCCTCGCGCTTGAGGCGGCCGATGTCGGAATAGACCTTCTCCGCCGCCTTTTCGCGGATGTGGCAGGTGTTGAGCACCACTACATCGGCGGCGGCCGCATCGGCGGCGGGGACCATACCCTGCGCGCCGAGCATTTCGGCCATGCGGTCGCCGTCATAGACGTTCATCTGGCAACCGAAATTTTTGACGTGATAGGTGCGGGGCGGGCTGGTCATGGCCGTGCCCTTAGCCTCTCATCACCCGCCGGGCAAAGCCGCAATCCATTCTTATTAGGGACAGTCCCTAATAAGGCACTCGATGCGGCAAGTTTGGGCAGCGCACCCAGCTTATCAGGGACTGTCCCCAATAAGAGTGGCGGGCGATTCAGCAAAGCCCAACCGCGACCATGCGGCGCATAATCGCACTGCGGCACGCCTCGGCTATCGCCTTGCGATCATGCGCGGTGTCGAAGGGCAGCGGGTCAAGATAATGGATGGTCAGCGGAATGCTGCGCAGCCGCGCCAGCACGCGAAAGAAATTGGCGAGGCCAGTTTCCTCGCCGATCCAGCAAATCTCAGGGCCGACGTCGCCATAGTCGAGCAGCACCGGCTGGATGCGTACCCCGGGCGGCGGCGGCGCGACCGCCTGGAACAGCGAGGCGCGGAAAGGCAATATTTCGCGCCCGGTCCAGGTTGTGCCTTCGGGAAACAGCGTTACCGGGCGGCCATGATGCAGCGCGCGGTGTAGCGATTGCGCCTGCGCATGCGCATCCCGCTTGGCGGCGCGTTCAACATAGACGCTGTGGTTCTGGTCGGACAGCCAGCCAACCAGCGGCGCATCGCGCACCTCTGATTTCGCAACAAAGGCGGAACGTGCTGCTCCGCCCAGCGCCATAATATCGAGCCAGCTGACATGGTTGGCTGCGAACAGCACGTTGCGTTTGAGCCGTTTACCCGTCGTGCGAATGCGCAGGCCGCCAAGCCAGCCGACCGCGTTCAGGAACGCCATCACCATTGGCGACGGTCGCCCAACCGCCCGATAGCAAAGGTGCGGCACAATCAGGAACAAGAGGACAGCGAGCATCCCCAAGAGCCGCAGCACCCCCTGCGGCGTGATGCGGACGCGATCAGTCGCGCTTGCGATCGAGGGCGACGCCATAGAGCTCCATGCGGTGGTCGACCAAGCGATAGCCCAGCCGTTCGGCAATTACCTTTTGCAATGCTTCAAGTTCGGGATCGACGAATTCGATGACCTTGCCGGTTTCGACGTCGATCAGATGGTCGTGGTGCGCCTCGGGCGCGGCCTCATAGCGCGAGCGGCCGTCGCCGAAATCATGGCGGTCCAAAATACCGGCCTCTTCGAACAGTCGGACCGTTCGATAGACGGTGGCAATCGAAATGCCGCTATCGATAGCGGAGGCACGCTCATACAGCGTCTCGACATCGGGATGGTCGGCCGAATCCGAAATCACCCGCGCAATAATCCGGCGCTGCTCGGTAATGCGCAGCCCCTTTTCGGCGCAGAGAGCTTCAAGATCGATGGCACCGGGCATGGACGGCTTTCACACAAAGGGGATGTCGCCACCTCTATAGGAAGCTGCGGTGCAACCGACAAGGGCGGCACCTTGCGGCACCGCCCTTGTCTGATTTTTGATTGTTAAAGCCGTCAGACCTTTTTCTTCCGGCGCCCGCCACCGCGGCCCTTGGTGCCGAGGCCGATTTGCTTAGCCAGCGTCCGGCGCTGTTCGGCATAATTGGGGGCGACCATCGGATAATCGGCAGGCAGACCCCATTTGGCGCGGTAATCATCGGGCGTCATGCCGAACGCGGTCATCAGGTGACGGCGCAGCATCTTTAGCTTTTTACCGTCCTCGAGGCAGACAATATAGTCGGGCTTCACGGACGCGCGCACGGACACAGCAGGCACCAGCTTTTCCGGTTCGGGGATCGGCGCACCGCCCAGATTACCGAGCGCGCTATGCACGGTATTGATCAGCAATGACAAATCTGAAATGGCCACACTGTTGTTGCTGACATGCGCAGCAACAATGTCCGCCGTCAGCGTTACCAGCATTTCGGCGCTTTCGGATTGTTCGGTCATAATGCAATTCCTCTGTTATTGGACCCGTCCGATGTCATATTGGCTGACATCTTTTTATGTTGCTGCGCCATTGCACCTTAGCTGTGCAGTATCAAGTCTATATTCTGTAATTTGCGTCAGGTTGGTAACCGCATGGTGACCGCATCACGTTTTTTCCCGTCAAGACCATGATAATAGTCACGGCGAAGGCCGCATTGCATGAATCCGGCGTGAATATAGAGTGCACGCGCATCATTATCGGCCCGCATTTCGAGGAAATAGTCCGCGGCCCCGTGCGCGCGTGCCCAATTAAGCCAATCGTCGAGCAGTAATTGGCCGATCCGCTGACGCCGAAACGCTGGAATAACTCCCAACAGCAAAAGTTCGGATTCAGGGCCGGCCAATCGCGCCGCATAAAAGCCGACCGCCGTGCCATCACATGAAGCCAGCGTCAGCCGCGTGCCGGGGACAGCAAATAAAGTCATCAGCTGCGCCCGGGTCCAAGCCTCGCCATAGCGCGGGTCGAAGGCGGCATGCATGACATCCATGACCGCGGCCGCATCTTCCGGTGCGGCGGCGCGCAGCGTTATGTTCAAGGCTGCGCTCCTGCCGGCATACGGGCGTCGGGCGCACGGGCATAAACAGGGCGCGGCGGCCAATTTGCCTGTCCGGCAGCGATGTTCAGCGCGTCGCGCGCATTGGGCAGCGCCGCGACGGGCGCACCGCCAAAACGCTCGGCATAGGCGATGGCGCAATTGCCGATGATAGCGCCGGCAAAGGATTGTTCGGCCTGATCTGGCGTGAGCGAAACATGGTCCGCGCGGGGCACTCCGGCCGGACCAAACGGCTGGATCAGCCATTCGCCGTGACCGCCGTCCATCACGACCAGGGCGTCACCGTCAGCCGCCGCTGCTACCAGCGCCAGACTGTTGAACCCGCGCACTTCGCCCTGCCAGCCGAGCGCCAACGCCCGTGCAGCGGCAATGCCAACGCGCACACCGGTAAAGCTGCCGGGACCGCAGCCAACCAAAATCGTCTGTGCCCTGCCACCACCATCGAGCTGGGCAATCATTGACACCAGCTGCTCGGCATGACCGCGCCCAATCTCCCGGTGCGCTGCATCAACCAGCTCGTCACCGACAAACAACGCAACCGAACATGCTTCGCTCGACGTATCGATGGCCAGCGTACGCAACGGCGTCAAACGATGCGGTTGAACCGGCCGAAACCGGGGCGCGGGCTGCGTTCGAAAATCGTTGCTGGATCGCCATAACCCAGCGTCGAAATGAAATTGCTCTTCACGCTGGGCTGATCGGCAAAAAAGGCCGCATCCACCGCGTCATTGTTGAACCCCGACATCGGCCCAGTGTCGAGCCCCAGAGCGCGCGCGGCCATGATGAAATAGGCGCCTTGCAGACTGCTGTTGCGGAACGCGGTCTTCTCGATCAACACATCATTACCGACAAACCAGCTGCGCGCATCGGTGTGCGGGAATAATTCGGGCAGCCGTTCGTAAAATTCCATGTCCATGCCGATGATTGCGGTCACCGGAGCGGCAGTGATTTTCTCGCCATTGGCGGGCATTGCGCAAGCGGCGAGGCGCGCCTTCGCGTCAACGCTGGTCACCCAGATGATGCGCGCCGGGAGGCAATTGGCGCTGGTCGGGCCGAACTTCATCAACTCCCAGATGGCGTGCAGTTGCTCTGTGCTGACCGGCCGGTCCAGATAGCCATTGTAGCTGCGCGCGGTGCGGAACAATTGATCGAGCGCAGCGACGCTCAGCGGTTCGGCCATGGCTATCTCTCCGGTCCGATTGGGGGTCAAACAGCGTAAACCGCCGTCACTTCGGGCACATAATGTTTGAGCAGTGATTCGATGCCGTTCTTGAGCGTGGCGGTCGACGATGGACAACCCGCGCAGGCACCTTGCATCTTCAAGTAGACATTGCCCTTGTCGAACCCGCGATAAATAATGTCGCCGCCGTCATTGGCGACCGCCGGGCGGACGCGCGTTTCGATGAGCTCCTTAATCTGGGCGATGATATCGGCGTCGGCGGGATCGTCGGTCGGCATGTTGGCGTCTTCACCCGGCACTGCGAAGCCTGCCGTTGGCGAGGTGAAAAGCGGCATATCGGCCAGAAAATGGTCCATCAGCACGTTTAGCACGTCAGGCTTCAGATCGGCCCAATTCACCCCAGGCGCGGCCGTGACCGAAATGAAGCTGTGGCCAAAGAACACGCCAGTCACATCGCCCAGCATGAACAGCGCCGTTGCCAGTGGCGACGCTTCCGCCTCTTCGGGCGTCGCGAAATCGCGCGTGCCCATGTCCATCACCACCCGACCGGGCAGGAATTTCAATGTCGCCGGATTGGGCGTTGATTCGGTTTCAATCAGCATGTCGGCCATGTGGGCTGTGCGCGCCCTTTGTGCAAGGGTGCGGCAGCGGCTATGCACCTAGTCAATGCGGCAATTTGCGCAATTTGTAGCGATCGACTGGTCAGGTGCGAAGGGCGAGCGTCATGGCGGCATTGCGCTGGCCATCGCGCACGGCCTCGCGGCGCCCCAACTCGTCCGACCCGGCCATCGCTGGTCGCGGGGCGAAGTCGTGGCTTGGCTTTCCGAGCGCGCCGAGGATGGTGCCGACATGCTGGTCGGGTTCGATTTTTCGGCGGCATTTGCTCACCGCGATGCCGGGACCTATTTCCCTGGCTGGGCCGATAGCCCGCCCGATATGCCACATTTATGGGCCGCCGTGGAACATATCTGCACCGCCGACTTGCATCTGGGCGTCGGCCAATTTTTGGCACATCCTCAAGCGCGGCGGCACTTTCGCCATGCCGCAGCCGATGTCGGCGACTGCTTCGGCAGCGGAGTGGGGCGGCTGCGCGTGGTGGAAGCACATCAACGCGCGACTGGCCAAGCGGCCAGCTGGAGCAATTTCAACCTGGTCGGCGCCGGTCAAGTGGGCAAGGCATCACTGGCGGGGATGCGTCTGCTCCACCGGCTACACCCCGGCCTGCCCTTCTGGCCGCTCGACCCGGTGCCACCGCGCGGTCCGTTGATGGTAGAAATCTATACAAGCGTCGCGGCGCGCGCCGCCGGCATGCGCGCCGGCACCAGCAAGATCCGCGATGGTGCCGCACTCGATGCGGCGCTGGCCCGGCTGGGATCGAGACCGGCAAAATTGCTGGGTGTCATCACTGATCACGCCGCTGACGCGCTGCTTACGGCCGCCTGGCTGCGGGCCGTTGCCCATGACCCCGCGCTTTGGTTACCCGCACTGCTCGACGATGCTCTCGCCCGCACCGAAGGCTGGACCTTCGGCATCATTTGAGGCAAAGGCGCACGAGTTACCAGGGCCGGTATAGCTCAGCTGGTAGAGCACCTGATTTGTAATCAGGGGGTCACGGGTTCGATTCCTGTTGCCGGCACCATCTTCGACGCCAAACCCGTCGTTGCGTGGAACCCGCAACCGCTTTCGCGCGTCTAAGCGACTTGCGCCATTGATTTGCTTGCAATTGCAAATTTGCAGCTAGAGGGAAGCGACATGCGTCAGAAAATGTTGTTCCTTCTCACCTTCGCCCTTGCCGCCTGTGCCGATGCGCAGGAACAGCGCGAGCGCCCGCCGCCACTGGTCAAGGTTGAGGCTGTGGCAATGCAGGATTTCGCTGACCGCTATGAAGCCGTCGGCACTGCCACCGCCAATGAACAGGTCACGCTGACCGCGCCCGTGACCGAACGTATCGTTCGGCTGGGATTCAGCGACGGCGTATTTGTCCGGCGCGGACAGGTGATTGCCGAGCTGGCGCAGGGGCAGGAATCGGCGGCTCTGGCGAGCGCGCAGGCGCGCGCGCGCGAGGCCGAACAGCAGCTGAAGCGCATCGAGGCGCTCAAAGATCGCGGCTTTGCTACCAAGGCCGCTTATGACGCCCAGGTCGCATCGGCTGCTGCGGCGCGCGCCGAGGCATCCGAAGCGCGCGCCTCCATCGGCGACCGCGTCATTCGCGCGCCCTTTTCCGGGGTGGCTTCGCTGCGCCAGATTTCGGTTGGCGCGGTGGTGACGGGCGGGTCGCCCATCGCCACCATCAGCGACATCAGCACCATCAAGCTCGATTTCACCGTCCCCGAAACGATGCTCGCGGCATTGGCAGTCGGCCAGCCGATCAGCGCGACGGCCGCTGCCTTTCCCGAGCAGCGCTTCAATGGCCGTATCAGCGCCATCGACCCCGTGCTCGATCCGGCGACCCGCG
This sequence comes from uncultured Sphingopyxis sp., assembly GCA_964401155.1. Taxonomy (GTDB): domain Bacteria; phylum Pseudomonadota; class Alphaproteobacteria; order Sphingomonadales; family Sphingomonadaceae; genus Sphingopyxis. Next base: position 19,965 of record CAYNXF010000009.1, on the reverse strand, counting down.
CGGTCAAGCTGCGCGCGCTGCTCCCCAACCCCGGCGGCCGCATCAAGCCGGGCATGCTGATGAATGTCATGCTGGAATCGCAGCCGCGCCGCGCGCCTGGCGTGCCCGAACTCGCCGTCGTCAACGAAGGCGAGGCGCGTTACGTCTATACCGTCGGCCCCGACGGCGCGGCCAAGCGCCTGTCGGTCCAGACCGGTGGGCGGCGCGGCAATATGGTCGAGATTGTGGGCGGCCTGGCGCCCGGAACGCGTATCGTGACCGAAGGCGTGGTCAAATTGTCCGACGGCATGAAGGTTGCGGTCCAGGGTGAAGCCAGGCCGGGCGGCGGCGCGGCGACCAAGGATGCGGCAGCGGCCAAGTGATTCTCTCCGACACCTCGGTCAAGCGGCCGGTATTTGCCGCTGTCATCGCCATATTGCTGGTGCTGGTGGGGCTGGTCGGCTTTTTCAGCCTGTCGGTGCGCGAATATCCTGACACCGAACCGCCGGTTGTATCGGTGCAAACGGTTTATACCGGCGCAGCGGCGAGCGTGGTCGAAACCCGCGTCACGCAAGTGCTGGAAAATGCCCTCGCCGGCATTGAGGGGATCGAAACGATTACCTCGCGCTCACGCGATGGCCAGTCCGAGGTAACGATCGAATTCTCCCCGGGGCGCACGGTCGACGATGCCGCCAACGACGTGCGCGATCGTGTCGGCGGCGTGGTGCAGGACCTACCCGAAGAGGTAATTGCGCCGGAGGTGCGCAAGGTCGATGCCGACGCCTCGCCGATCCTGTTCCTCGTCGTATCGCGCCCTGGCTGGTCGCGGCTGGAACTCAGCGATTATGTTGACCGCAATCTGGTCGACCGTTTTTCCTCCATCGACGGCGTCGCGCGCGTCTTCGTTGGCGGCGAAGCGCGGCCAGCCATGCGTATTTGGTTGCAGCCGAACCGCCTTGCGGCGCTGGGCCTTACCCCCGCCGATGTTGAAGCCGCGCTGCGTTCGCAGAATGTCGAGCTGCCCGCCGGGCGCATCGAAGCGCCCGACCGCAACGCCACCATCCGCGTTGACCGGCCGTTCGGTGATCCCGAACAATTTGCCCAGCTGGTCGTCGCGCGCGGCAACGATGGCTATCTCGTGCGGCTCGGCGACGTCGCGCGCGTCGCAGTGGAACCCGAAAATCCCTATTCGGCCTTTCGCCTGAACGGCGGCACCGGGGTGGGCATGGGTATCGTCCGCCAGTCAGGCGCGAACACGTTGGCGGTCGCCGACGCGGCCAAGGCGCTCGCCGACGAAATCCGCCCTACCTTGCCCGACGGCATGACCATGGTCGTGGGTTCCGACGATTCGCAGTTTATCAGCCGCGCCATCGACAGCGTGTGGGTGACCCTCGCCGAAGCCGCCGTGCTGGTGGTGCTGGTCATCTACCTGTTTCTGGGCAGTCTGCGCGCGACAATCATTCCGGCGGTGACCGTGCCCATCTGTTTGCTCGCGACCTTCGCCGTGCTCTGGCTTTTGGGCTTTTCGATCAACCTGCTAACCCTGCTCGCCCTGGTACTCGCTATCGGGTTGGTGGTCGACGACGCCATCGTCGTGCTCGAGAATGTCTATCACCGGATCGAGCAGGGCGAACCACCGCTCGCCGCCGCCGTCAACGGCACGCGGCAAGTGGCGTTTGCGGTGATTTCGACCACCATCGTCGTGTGCGCCGTCTTTGTGCCAGTGATGTTTTTGGCCGGACAGACGGGGCTCTTGTTCCGCGAACTGGCTGCCGCGATGATCGCCGCCATCGCTTTTTCGGGCTTTATCGCGCTCAGCCTCGCGCCGATGCTGTGCTCCAAATTGCTCAAGCAGGAAAAGCGCGGCCGGTTTGCGCAGGCTGTCGATGACCGCTTTGGCCGCCTAGAGCAAAGCTATGGCCGCATGCTTGACCGCGTCATCGCGCGGCCGTTGGTATCCATTTTGGCTATTGTCGCGTTTCTGGGCGCCGCCGGATTTCTGTTCACGACGCTGGAAAATGAACTCGCGCCGACGGAGGATGTCGGCATCTTGCAAGCGAACCTTTCCGCGCCCGAGGGCACCAGCTTCGAGGCGATGGACCGCTATATGCTCGATGTCCAAAAACCGATGCTGGAGCTCTTGGAAAAGGGCACCGTGCGCTCGATTATCCAGCGCACCCCCGGCAGTTTTGGTCCCAGCGATGACTTTAACAGCGGCGTCTTCATCGTCTTTCTGAAACCATGGGAAGAACGCACCGAAACCACGCAGGATGTGGTCGGTCAGGTCAATCGCATCTTCGCGCAAATCCCTGCGCTGCGTGGCAACGCCTCGCCGCGCAATAATCTCAGCCGTGGGCGCGGGCAGCCGCTCAATTTCGTCATTGCCGGCAACAGCTACGAAGCGCTCGCCACCGCGCGCGACCGCATTTTGGCCGCCGCTGCCGAAAACCCCGGCATCATCAACCTCGACGCCGATTATAAGGAGACCAAGCCGCAGCTGCGCATCGCGGTCGACACAGTGCGCGCGGGCGATTTGGGCGTGTCGGTAAGCGCGGTGAGCGAGGCACTCCAGTCGCTCTTGGGGTCGCGCCGCGTCACCACCTATATTGATCGCGGTGAGGAATATCGCGTTATCGTGCAGGCCCAGGCCGCTGACCGTGCCTCGCCCGAGGCGCTGGCCGCAATTCAGGTGCGCGGGCGCGACGGCCGCACCATCCCGCTCGCCAATTTGGTGACGGTCACCGAATATGCCGGTGCGCGCGATCTGGGCCGCTACAACAAGTTGCGCGCTATCACCCTGTCAGGGGCGCTGGCTGAGGGCTATACCATGGGCGAGGCACTGGCCTTTCTTGAGGATGCCGCGCGCACATCGCCCGAAGTGCTTGCGGTCGGCTACCGCGGCGAGAGCCAGGCGTTCAAGGAAACGGGCGGCTCGATCGTCGTCATCTTCCTGCTCACCATATTGCTCGTCTATCTGGTGCTGGCAGCGCAGTTCGAAAGCTTCGTCCATCCGCTGACCATCATCACGACCGTGCCGCTGGCGGTGGCCGGCGGGGTGATTGGCCTCGCGCTGATGGGCCAGACGCTCAACCTCTACAGCCAGATCGGCATCGTCATGCTGGTCGGCCTTGCCGCCAAGAACGGCATTTTGATCGTCGAATTCGCCAACCAGCTGCGCGACGAGGGGATGGAGATTGTCGCCGCCACGCGCGCTGCCGCGACGCGCCGCCTGCGCCCGATTTTGATGACCTCGATCGCGACGGCGGCAGGTGCGGTGCCACTGATGATCGCCGCAGGTGCAGGCGCGGCGGCGCGGTCGGCGATCGGCGTGGTGATCGTGTTCGGGGTGACGCTGGCGACGCTGATTACGCTGGTGCTGATCCCCATCATCTATGCCAAGCTGGCCCGCTACACCGGATCGCCGCTGGCAGTCACACGCAAGCTTGAGGCGCAGCTGAGTGCGGTTCCGCAAGCGGCGGAGTGACCAATCCCCCTAACCGTTCGCCTCGAGCGAAGTCGGGAGGCCCGGCGGCACGGCACCATGCGGCAGGGTGTCTCGACTGCGCTCGACACGAACGGACATAGAGTTGGGGAGCAAAAACGGGAAAGTGGGACGATTCTGTTGCCCGGCTCGTCCCCAGCCGCTGGTATCCGATTCTGTTGCCCGGTTCGGTCCGAACCGCGCTCTCTTTGTCTAACTTTGGGCCTTGCGGCTTTATGGGTTAGGCAGCCAGAGCGAGTGCTTCATTGTCATTGGCACTTGTGAGTTTTGAGCCTTTAACGGGTTACTCAGCCCGGAAGAAACCACCGTCTTTCAACGCACGTCGATCCTAGTTCGGCCCCATCAGAAAGTGGCATTGCTGCCGCCTTGTGGTGGAGCCGCCGGGTACCGCCCCCGGGTCCATTACGTCTATTTCACGGCACCATTTATCCTCATAGCCGGATTGCTCCGGCACGACGGATATAGGGACGCTAGACTCAAATTGCAAAGGAGGGCGAGTTCAAACCCTCTATCGTCGTCCTGAACTTGTTTCAGGACAACGAACTGGGGCCCGCTCGTTATCCCGAAACAAATTCGGGATGACGATCGTTGGGCTGTTGCAAGCTACGCCCCGGGTCGCTTACGCAATTCATCGCGGATTTCGGCCAAGAGGTCGAGCTGCGTCGGCCCGGCTTGCGGCATGTTGATGATCTTGTTCGCCTGCCGCACCAACAGGAACACGACAAAGGCCAGCAGGATGAAGTTGATGATCGCGGTGGCAAAACTGCCCAGCGCCATGACATTGGCCCCCGCCGCCTTCGCCGCCGCCAAGGTCATGCCCGCCGTGACCTTTTCATGCCCGGCCAGGACCAGATATTGGTTGGTGAAATCCACCCCGCCGCCGGTAATCCAGCCGATGAAGGGCATCAGCAAATCGTCGGTCAGCGACGATACAATCTTTCCGAACGCGCCGCCGATAATCACGCCGACGGCCAGGCCCATGACATTGCCCTGATTGAGGAAAGCTTTGAAATCCGAAACCATGATTTGTCCCCGCCGATGACTGCGGCTCCGTCTGCCGCCACGCTTTTTCTGCGCTAGCGATTGCAGTCAGGCAAGCGCCAACCTATGTGTATTACGCGCATAGCGCAGCCAGCCATTGGAGGGAGTGACTTGCCATGCTGTTCCGCCGCCTGATTGTCGTCGCCGCCGCCGCCAGCCTGCTCGCGGGGTGCGGCATCAACAGCGTGCCCACCAAGGAAGAAGCGGCGAAGGCCAAATGGGCCGACGTCCAGGCCGCCTATCAGCGCCGCGCCGACCTGATCCCCAATCTGGTCGAGACGGCCAAGGGCGCGGCGCAGATCGAGCAATCGACGCTTGAAGGCGTCATTCAGGCGCGCGCTTCGGCCACGCAAGTCAAGCTCGATGCCGGCGAGCTCAGCGACCCCGCCAAGGTTGAAGCCTTCCGTCAGGCGCAGGGCAATGTGTCGAGCGCGCTGTCGCGTCTGCTCGTCACCGTCGAACAATATCCGCAGCTGCAAAGCCAGCAACGCTTCGCCGACCTGATGACCCAGCTCGAAGGCACCGAGAACCGCATCACGACGGCAGTGGGCGACTATAACCGCGCCGTGCAGGATTATAACACCACCATCCGCACCTTCCCTGACATCATCGGCGCCAAGGTCATCCACGGCGCCGAGCCGATGAAGACGTTCGAGGCGATCACCCCCAACGCCAATGTCGCCCCCAAGGTGGATTTCGGGACCAAATGAGGTGCGGCGGCTGCCGCTGATCCTTGCCGCGCCGCTGCTGGCGGCCTGCGCGCCAGCCCAGCCGCTGGAATCTGTGGCGTGCGAAGGCGTGCCGCAGCTCAAAAACTTTGGCCGACTGACCGATGGCGCGGCTATGCTGGACGCGCGCGGGCAAGCCCAGGTCACCCAGGCGCTGGTCGATTATGAAGCGGCGACCGGGCGGCAGCTGGTGGTGGCAACCGTACCGACGCTTAATGGCCGCCGCGTCGACAATTATGTGCGCTGTCTGGGCGATCGCTGGGGTATCGGCGATGCGCAGCGTGATGATGGCGTCTTGGTTTTGCTGGCCAAAGGGGAACGCCAGATGCGTATTGCCACCGGGCGCGGAGCCGAAACGCTGTTGACCGACGATGAGGCGTTGGCCATCGCTAAGCAGATGACGCCGCGCTTTGCCGAAGGTCAATTCGCGGCGGGGCTGCTGCTGGGCATCGACGCCATCGAGGCCGAAATGGGGAGCGTGCAATGAGCTGGTTGCGTGCCCTTTCCCTCATTGTAGCAGCGGCGCTATTCGCGCCACTCGCCGCCGCGCAAGATTTTCCTCCGCTCAGCGGGCGCGTGGTCGATCAGGCCGACCTCCTGGCCCCCGCCGAAGAAGCGGCGCTGGCGGCGAAGCTCGAGGCGTTCGAGGCGCGCACCAAGCAACAGCTGGTTGTCGCTACCGTGACCAGCCTGAACGACCGCGACATTGCCGAATATGGCACTGCGTTGAGCCGCGCGTGGGGCATTGGCACAGCAGAGCGCAACGACGGCGTCGTCTTTCTTATCGCGCCCAACGAGCGGCGGATGCGGATCGAGGTTGGCTATGGCCTTGAACCCGTCCTCACAGACGCGCTGTCGGGGCGCATCATCCGCGACAGCGTGACGCCCGCCTTCAAAGCCGGCGATTTTGTCGGCGGCATCAATGCCGGGGTCGATGCCATCATTACCCAGATCGAACTGCCCCCCGAAGAGGCCCGCGCGCGCGCTGCCGGGGCCGAGCAAAGCGGTCCGTCGGGCGCGGCTATCGCTTTTTTCACGCTGTTCTGGCTGTTTGTGGCGCTGTTCATTTTCATCACCATCATCCGCGCACTGCGCAGCGGCGGGAAACGGTATCGCAAGCGCAAAAGCAGCCCATGGGGCGCACCGGTCATCATCTGGGGTGACAGCGACTGGGGTGGCGGCCGCAGCAGCGGCAGCTGGAGCGGCGGCTTTGGCGGCGGCGGTGGCGGCTTCGGCGGTTTTTCTGGCGGCGGCGGCAGCTTCGGCGGCGGCGGCGCATCGGGGGGTTGGTAGAAATGCCGCGCACCATCCACATGTCGGCCGACGATCACCGGCTCGTCACCGCCGCTGTTGCCGCTGCCGAGGCGCACACCAGCGGCGAGATTGTAACCATCGTCACCGACCTGTCCGACGAATATCGCGAAACGGCAGTGATCTGGGCGAGCATCGCTGCCTTGCTGGCGCTGAGCGCGGTGTCGCTGTGCCCCGGCTTCTTTCAAGGGCTGTACGAAAGGCTGCTGGGCGGCTGGACCTATGATTACTCGCCTGGCCAGTGGCTGGGCGTTGTCACGGCTTTCGCCACGCTCAAATGGCTTGGCGCGCTGCTCATCCTGCAATGGCTGCCGCTGCGCCTCGCCTTGACACCGGGACCGGTCAAGGCCGCGCGCGTGCGCGCCCGCGCGCTCAAGCTGTTCCGGGTCGGGGCCGAGGCGCGCACCGCGGGCAAGACCGGCGTGCTGCTGTACCTGTCCCTGCGCGAACGCCGCGCCGATATTGTTGCCGACGCCGCCATTGCGGAAAAGGTCACCCCCGAAGTGTGGGGTGAGGCCATGGCGGCATTGCTCGGCCAGGTGCGCGGCGGCCGCGCGGGCGCGGGCATGGCCGATGCCGTCACGCATGTCGGCCGCGTGCTGGCGGAGCATTTCCCCAAGGGCAGCGAAAACCCCAATGAACTGCCCGACCGGCTGATCGAACTGTGATCGACGATAGCGACGCACCGGTCGAGGTCATGTGGCAGGGCCGCTTCGTTACCGCGAAACGGCAGGGCAAATGGGAATATGTGTCGCGGTCGCGCGGCATCCATGCCGCCGTCATCCTGCCCATCGACGATGCCGCCGCAGGGCGGCACATCATCCTGGTCGAACAATATCGCGTGCCGTTGGGGCGGATGAGCCTTGAGCTGCCCGCCGGACTGGTCGGCGATGACAGCGAAGGTGAGGAAACTCTGGCCGCCGCCGCGCGCGAGCTCGAAGAGGAAACCGGCTATCGCGCCGCACGCTGGGATGTGGCGGGCGAATTCCACTCGTCGCCAGGGATGGTCAGCGAAAGCTTTACCCTGCTGATCGCGCGCGACCTGACCCGCACCGGCGAAGGTGGCGGGGTGAACGGCGAGAAAATCATCGTCCACCGGGCTGCATTGTCCGGAATCGCCGATTTCGTGGCGGCCAAACGCGCCGAAGGCTGCGCGGTCGATGTGCGCGTGGCGATGCTGCTGGCGGGGGCGTGGCTCGCCGCTTATTAGGCGCTTATTAGGGACAGTCCCTAATAAGCAGGGCGCGCCCGTTACCGAAACCGCCACCTTAGCAGCGGGCGGGTGAGCACCAGCCCCGCCAAAAACCCGCCAATGTGGCTGAAAATCGCAATACCGCCGCCAAAAGCGAGTCCGGTTGCCAGTTGCACGCCGATCCACGCCGCCGCCAGCCACACCGCGCGGACCACAACTGGCGGAAAGGGCCCAATTCCGCGCACATTGTCGCGGTTGAAGATAAAAGCATAGGCCGCAACCAGTGCCGAAATGGCCCCGCTGGCACCAACCACCGGAGTAGCCGATGCCGGATCGACCATCCAGTGCAACAGCGCCCCGGCATAGGCCCCGACAAGCAGCAGCAGCGCGAGGCCGCGCTTGCCGAACGCGGGTTCAAGCTGGCGGCCCAAAAATACCATCATCATCATGTTGATGGCCAGGTGCAGCAGTCCACCGTGCAGGAAGGCCGAACTGAGCGGCGTCAACCACACCGGCAGCGCGCCTGCCAGCGCGGCCCCGCTCAGCCGCGCGGGAATGAACCCGGCGAAATAGGCCGCCCAGGCCAGCCGTCCGGTCAAAAGCGAGGCCAGAAACACTGCGCAGCATGCCAGCGCCAGCGTGTTGATGAGCGGCGCGCGCTGGCTCATGGCTGGCGGATCAGATAAATTCGATCTTGTTGACGAGGTAATATTTGTCGCCGGCGGGCACCGTCACTTCGACCTCATCCTCCACTCGGCGGCCGATCAGCGCGCGGCCCAGCGGCGAATTATAGCTGATCCGGCCGGCTTTGGCATCGGCTTCGGCCTGACCAACAATCTGATAGCGCACCGGCTTGTCGTCCTCGTCGAGGAGGGTAACGGTTGCACCAAACACGACGCGGTCGCCCGACAGGCTGGTTGGATCGATGATTTGCGCGCGTGAGAGCCGGTCTTCCAGATCGGCAATCGATGCCTCGACCTGGCCCTGCCGTTCCTTGGCGGCATGATATTCGGCGTTTTCCGAAAGGTCACCGTGCGCGCGTGCTTCTTCGATGGCATCGACGATCTGGGGCCGTTCGGCTTTCAGGGCCGCGAGCTGCGCGTGCAGCTTGTCATAACCCTCGGCCAGCATCGGCACCTTTTCCACACTTGCCATTGTTCTGTTCTTCCTTTGTCAATATCCCGCCGCCAGCGAAAATCGCCGGGGCGGCAGCGCCGCTGTCCTGAATGTCGGGGGAGGGCGTTGGGCTTAATAATAGTCCTGCAACGGCTTTACTTCAAGACTGCGCGCGCGCAGCGCCCCGATGGCCTCCACTGCCGCCGCGCAGCCCGCTGCGGTGGTGTAATAGGCTATATCGCCTGTAAGAGCGGAGGCGCGGATTGACTGCGAATCTTTCAGGCTCTGCCACCCCTCGGTGGTGTTGAAAATCAGCTGGACATCGCCGTCCTTGATCCGGTCGACGATGTGCGGACGGCCCTGGGCCACCTTGTTGACCCCTTCGACCTCGACCCCGGCGTCGGCCAGAAAGGCGGCAGTGCCGCCAGTCGCGATAATCTTCCAGCCCCAGCCAGCAAGCCGCTGCACCGGTTCCAATATCCGCGCTTTGTCGCTGTCCTTGACCGATACAAACAGGCGGCCTTCGGTGGGAAGGCGGTCGCCCGCGCCCAATTGCGCCTTGGCAAAAGCCAGCGCGAAATCGCTGTCGATGCCCATCACCTCGCCGGTCGATTTCATCTCGGGGCTGAGCACGGGGTCGGTGCCAGGGAATCGGGCGAACGGGAACACCGCTTCCTTGACTGCGACATGGCCGATATCGCGCTTAATGGGGGGAAGTTTGGCAAGCTTCTCTCCGGCCATGACCCGCGCGGCAATTTTGGCGATGGGTGATCCCACCGCCTTGGCAACGAAGGGTACAGTTCGGCTGGCTCGCGGATTGACCTCGATCAGGTATACCTCCGATCCCTTCACCGCGAACTGGATGTTCATGAGTCCCCGCACATTCAGCCCGCGCGCCAGCAGCTCGGTCTGGCGTTCGATTTCGGTGATGATGTCAGCCGACAGGCTGTAAGGCGGGATCGAACAGGCGCTGTCGCCCGAATGGACGCCGGCCTCTTCGATATGCTGAAGTACGCCGGCGACGACGACATCCTGGCCATCGCACAGCGCATCGACATCCACCTCGATCGCGTCGCGCAGATAGCGGTCGATCAACACCGGAGAGTCGCCCGACACCTGCACCGCCGTTTCGATGTAATTCGCGAGTTGTTCGGGCGTGTCGACAATTTCCATGGCGCGCCCGCCCAGCACATAGGAGGGCCGGGTCAGCACCGGGTAACCGATGCGCGCGGCGACCGCCAAAGCCTCGTCGTGGCTGCGTGCAATCCCATTGTCGGGTTGCTTCAGCCCCAGCTTGCCGACCAGTGCCGCAAACCGCTCGCGGTCTTCGGCCAGGTCAATGGCGTCGGGCGAGGTACCGAGAATGGGGATGCCAGCCTTTTCCAGCGCCTGCGCCAGCTTGAGCGGCGTTTGCCCACCGAATTGCACAATCACCCCGACCAGTGTGCCCATGGACTGCTCGACGTGCAGGATTTCGAGCACATCCTCGACCGTCAGCGGCTCGAAATAGAGCCGGTCCGACGTGTCATAGTCGGTGCTAACCGTTTCGGGATTGCAGTTGACCATGATGGTTTCAAAGCCGACCTCGGCCAGCGCGAAGCAGGCGTGGCAACAGCAATAGTCGAATTCGATCCCCTGCCCGATGCGGTTCGGGCCGCCGCCAAGAATGACGATCTTTTTGCGCGCCGAAGGGTTCGACTCGCACTCCGCCATGCCAAAGGACGGCGCTTCATAGGTCGAGTAAAGATAGGGCGTCAGCGCCTCGAACTCCGCCGCGCAGGTGTCGATGGTCTTGTACACGGGTCGTACGCCCAGCCGGTGGCGCAGCGCGCGCACTTCATCTTCGGTAATCCCGCCCGTCATCGCGACAATCGCCTCGCGGATAAGGCCCGACCCGCGCCGCAGCGCGCTTTCCATGCCGGGGCGGACGTTGGCGCTTTCAAGCGCAAGATAGGCGAGGCGCTTGTCCGAAAAGCCCATGGCCTTCAGGCGGCGCAAACCTTCGGCATCCTGCGGCAAACCATTGGCACGCACCGCATTTTCCGCCGCGACAATCTCGGCAATGCGCTCGAGAAACCACATATCGTACCCGGCGATACGGTTGATTTCGGCGAGGCTCAGCCCCTCGCGGATCGCCTGTGCCGCGACCAGCAGCCGGTCGGGCGTCGCGCGCGCCAGCTCGCTGCGGATGACATCATGCTCGGCGCCGACGAGGTGATCGACATAGTTGAAGCCACTCAGGCCCGTCTCCAGGCCGCGCAGCGCCTTTTGCAAACTCTCGTGGATGGTCCGGCCAATCGCCATCACCTCACCCACGCTCTTCATTGCGGTCGACAGCAATGGTTCCGCACCCTTGAACTTTTCAAAGGCAAAGCGCGGGATTTTGGTGACGACATAGTCGATCGTCGGTTCGAACGCTGCCGGGGTCACCCCGGTGATATCGTTCATAATCTCGTCGAGCGTAAAACCTACCGCCAGCTTCGCCGCGACCTTGGCTATGGGGAACCCCGTCGCCTTCGACGCCAGCGCCGAGGACCGCGACACGCGCGGGTTCATTTCGATGACGATCAGGCGGCCGTCCTTGGGGTTGACCGCAAACTGCACATTCGATCCGCCGGTTTCGACGCCGATCTCGCGCAGGCACGCGATGCTCGCGTTGCGCATGATCTGATATTCCTTGTCGGTCAGCGTCAGCGCGGGCGCGACGGTGATGCTGTCGCCGGTATGCACCCCCATCGGATCGACATTTTCGATGGAACAGATGATGATGGCGTTGTCGGCGCGGTCGCGCACCACCTCCATCTCATATTCCTTCCACCCCAGCAGCGACTCCTCGATCAGCACCTCGGTCGTCGGCGATGCGGCCAGCCCGCCGCGCACGATATGCTCAAACTCCTCCCGGTTATAGGCGATGCCACCGCCGGTGCCGCCCAGCGTGAACGATGGGCGGATGATGGAGGGCAGCCCGGTGCGCTCCAGCACCGCAAAGGCCTCGTCCAGCGTATGCGCAATGCCCGACCGCGCCGATTCCAGCCCGATCCTGTCCATCGCCTCGCGGAATTTCTGCCGGTCCTCGGCCTTGTCGATGGCTTCGGCATCGGCGCCGATCATCTCGACGCCATATTTGGTCAGCGTGCCATCGTTGAACAAAGCCAGCGCGGTGTTGAGCGCGGTCTGCCCGCCCATCGTCGGCAGCACGGCATCGGGGCGCTCCTTGGCGATAATCTTGGCGACAATTTCGGGCGTGATCGGCTCGACATAAGTGGCATCCGCGAGCTCGGGATCGGTCATGATCGTCGCGGGGTTGGAGTTAACGAGGATGATCCGGTACCCCTCCTCTTTGAGCGCCTTGATCGCCTGCGTCCCCGAATAATCAAACTCGCACGCCTGGCCGATGACAATCGGGCCAGCGCCAATGACGAGGATGGAGGAAATGTCGGTGCGTTTGGGCATTGACGATTATGCTTTCATTGAATACATTGATTGCATTGATAGCAATTTTGGAGCGCGAGCCATGGCGTCGCTGACAATCCGCAACATCCCCGAAGACGCGAAACTGCGTTTGCGCCAAATAGCGGCGGCGCACGGGCGCTCGATGGAAGAGCATGTGCGGCAGATGGTGATTGAGGCCGATTTTGGCGAAAACAGCCCGCCGAGTGCGGCGCTATCGGATAATCGACGGTCGTTCCGGCACGACAATGCCGAAGCCGTCCCGACGACGGAGGACTGGGTGCGCGAATTAATCAAACGAGCGAACGGCGCAGGCGAAGGCGTTTTTGATCGCGGAAAATTTGCCGATATCCGGTATCTTTCCGCCAAGGATGCGCTGGCGGAACTGCGCCGCCTTGCGAACGGCGTCGGCCTCGACCTGCCGCCGCGCCTCAACACGCGGCGCGAAGCACCCGAATTTTGATTCTGGTAGATACCAACGTCTGGAGCGAGCAGACGAAGGCCGACGCCGATCCCATCGTGCTGGCGTGGATGGAGGCCAATGATGACCAATTGGTCCTGTCCACGCTGGTGATCGCCGAAATCCACTATGGCATTGCCATGCCACGGGCGGCGCGGCGACGCCCACACCTGGAGGCATGGCTGCAGGGCCTTGAAGACCGCTATTGGGGCCGAGTGTGGCCGTTCGACGAAGGCGACGCCCGCGCCTATGGCCGCCTGGCCGCCAGCACCGAAGCCAATGCGCGCGACCCCCAGATCATCGACCTGCAACTCGCCGCGCAGGCGCTGGCAAGGAACGCCAAAATAGCCACGCGCAATGTCAAGGATTTCGCGTGGACGGGGGTCGAGGTGATCGACCCTTGGCAAGGCTAGCTGACGCTGCCCGCAAAGAGGCCCAGGCGAAGTTGCATGAGGGTGCGTCGACGCCGATGCCATCACCGCAGCCCCCCCTCACCCCAATTCTCTCCCCCTTGGGGAGAGGTGGCAGGATGCTCAAACGCGACGCCGCATTTGGAACAAAGACTGGGCAAACTCATTGTCATCTTGGATTGCAGAGGGGCAAAAAACTGATCTTTTACAGCTCGCGCTGGTGCGGTGCCGTATAGTCTCAAGAGCGGCCAATGACAGGCGTAACATTGCAGATTCAGCAGCCACGCGGCAGGCATGCCCAAAAAGACTGCTCCAAATGCAATCCAGAAAAAGTCGTTGATTGCCGCAACGAGCATCACTGCCATGACGAGCAACATAACGCCGATTGCAGCGCTTCCGTAGCGCTTTGCCAGAGCATAATTCCTTGCAAACCGGACTGGAATGCTCGCGTCGCTCACCCCAATCCCCCCACAAAGCGCTCGAACAGATAGAAGCTGTCCTGCGGCCCCGGGCTCGCTTCGGGGTGATATTGAACGCTGAAGGCGCGCTTGCCCGTAATCGCAATCCCGCAATTTGACCCGTCGAACAAACTCCGGTGCGTCTCCACCACGCCCTTGGGCAGCGTCGCGGTATCCACCGCGAAGCCGTGGTTCATGCTGGTGATTTCCACCATCCCGCCATCCAGCCGCTTGACCGGATGGTTCGCGCCGCGATGCCCCTGGTGCATTTTCACCGTCTTTGCCCCCGCCGCGAGGCCCAGCAGCTGGTGGCCCAGACAAATCCCGAAAATCGGCACGTCGCGCTCCAGAAGCCCCCGGATCACCGGCACCGCATAATCGCCCGTCGCCGCCGGATCGCCGGGGCCGTTCGACAGGAACACGCCCGCGGGTTCCAGCGCCAGTATCTCGTCGAGCGTCGCGGTGGCGGGCAGCACCGTCACCCGCGCGCCGGCCTTTACCAGCATGCGGAAGATATTGTCCTTCGCGCCATAATCGATCGCGACGACGTGCGGCGCTTCCCCCCTCCCGCTTGCGGGAGGGGCCGGGGGTGGGCCAGTGATGGTGTCTGAGGCAGACTGACCCACCCCTAGCCCCTCCCGCAAGCGGGAGGGGGATTGATAGCCGGTTTCAAGGCTCCACGCGCCCCCGGCCCAATCCCCCGCGCCTTCGCGCGTCACATCCTTGGCGAGGTCCATGCCCTCCAGCCCCGGCCAGCCGCGCGCCATCGCGAGCAATTCATCGATGTCGAATTTACCATCGGGGCTGTGCGCGATCACGCCATTGGGCGCGCCCGCCAAGCGGATCCGCCGCGTCAGCGCGCGCGTGTCGATGCCCGCCAGCCCGATCAGGCTCTTCGTCGCCATCCATTCGGGCAGCGTCGCGGTGCTACGGAAATTGCTGGGCGCGGTTGGCAATTCGCGCGTGATGCAGCCCACAGCCGCCGCGACATCGCGTTCGACATCGTCGGCATTTGTGCCGACATTGCCGATGTGCGGAAAGGTGAAGCTGATGATCTGCCCGGCATAGCTGGGGTCGGTCAGCACCTCCTGATACCCCGTCATCGCGGTGTTGAAGCAAATCTCGCCGACGCCTGCGCCGACCGCGCCATAGCCATGGCCCCACACCACCGTGCCATCAGCGAGCACGAGCACGCCGGTGGCACCATCGGGGGCTTTGGCAGAGGCGCTTGGCGGCATGGCGGAGGTTCCGTTCTTTAGGCTAAACGGACGGCCAATTAGGGCGCAAAAAAATGATTCACAATCTATCGGTTCGGAAAAGTTACAGCTATGAGACTTGCTTTCCAAAATCGCGAGAGATGAAGGGGACGCCATGATTCGCGACGACATCAAGGCTGCGCAGATTGCTGCGATGAAGGGCGGCGACAAGGCACGCCTTGCCACCATCCGGCTGATGCTGGCCAAGATCAAGGACCGTGACATCGAACTGCGCGTCTCCGCCGCGCCCGGCGACGATGATGTGGTCGTCACCGACGTCCTCCAGAAAATGGTCAAGCAGCGCCGCGAATCGATTGCGCTCTATGAACAGGGCGGACGGCAGGAACTGGCCGATATCGAAGCCGCCGAGGTGGCGGTGATCGAAAGCTTCCTGCCGGCACAGCTGAGCGAAGCCGACGCACAGGCCGCCATCGCCGCTATCGTGGCGGAGGTCGGTGCTAGCAGCGTCAAAGACATGGGCCGCGTTATGGCCGCCGTCAAAGAACGCCACGGCAGCGTGATGGACATGAGCAAGGCGTCGGGCTGGGTGAAGGCGGCGTTGGCGGGGTAAGCCAGTTCCCCTCCCGCTTGCGGGAGGGGTTAGGGGTGGGCCTGCAAATAGCATTGCCCAGGCACTGAAAGCTGTGCAGACAAAATTCTATGTCCGGTAAGTTCAAACCCAGAAATACCGCACGCGCACGCCAGCTCAGGCGCGAAGCAACCCCAATGGAACGCCGCCTTTGGGCTGGTCTGTCCAAGCGTCAATGTGCGGGATGGAAGTTCAGCCGACAAATGCCGCTTGGCCTCTACACCGTGGATTTTCTCTGCCGCGAGGCCAAGCTGATTGTCGAAGCAGACGGATGGTCGCATGACCTTCGCCAAAAAGAAGATGCGAACAGGGATGCTTGGCTGATCCGCGCCGGCTATCGCATCCTGCGGTTTTCCAACACCGACATTGCCGAGAATATGGAGGGTGTGCTGCACATGATTGCCGAGGCGCTCGGGCCCACCCCCGACCCCTCCCGCAAGCGGGAGGGGAGAGGTTAATGCTGGCCGCCGCTCGTGCAATTCTTCGCTCTCAAGTCCCCCTACCGCTTGCGGGAGGGGCTAGGGGTGGGCATGTAGCTGCAACAACCGAACTGCCCTTCCAACCATGACCCTCACCCCGCAATGGCTCGACGAATTGCGCGCGCGCACCACGCTGTCGACGCTCATCGGGCGCAGCATCAAGGTCACGCGCGCGGGGCGCGAGTATAAGGCGTGCTGCCCTTTCCATAACGAGAAAACGCCCAGTTTCACCATCAACGACGAAAAGGGTTTCTATCATTGCTTCGGCTGCGGCGCGCATGGCGATGCCATCCGCTGGATGACCGACCAGCGCGGCCTGAGTTTCATGGATGCGGTAAAGGAACTCGCCGCGACCGCAGGCATGGACGTGCCTGCCCCCGATCCGCGCGCAGCGAAGCAGCAGGAGGAAGCGAAGAGCCTGCGCGATGTGACGGCGGCGGCAGCGGCGTGGTTCGCGGCGCAGCTCGATGGCATCGACGGTGCGGGCGCGCGGGCTTACCTTGCCAAGCGCGGGATTTCGGACGCCACGCGGCGCGCCTTCGGCTTCGGCCTTGCGCCCGACAGCCGCAGCGCGCTCAAGAGTGCGCTCAAGGAATTTCCGGTGCCGATGCTGGTCGAGGCCGGGATGCTGATCGCGGTTGACGATAAGGAACCCTATGACCGGTTCCGCGGGCGCCTGATGATCCCGATCCGCGACGCGCGCGGGCGGGTGATTGCCTTTGGCGGGCGCATCCTTGGCGACGGCGAGCCCAAATATCTGAACTCGCCCGACACGCCGCTCTTCGACAAGGGGCGCACGCTCTATAACCTCGACCGCGCCTCGCCAGCATCGCGCCAGACGAACCGCATCATCGTCGTCGAAGGCTATATGGATGTCATCGCGCTCGCCGAGGCGGGCATCGCCGACGCCGTCGCGCCGCTGGGCACGGCGCTCACCGAGGCGCAATTGGGGCTGCTGTGGCGCATGGTGCCGGTGCCGGTTCTCTGCTTCGACGGCGATGCAGCCGGTCAAAAGGCGGCAATGCGCGCGGCGATGCGCGCGCTGCCGTTGCTCCGGCCCGGCTTCAGCTTGGCCTTTGCGACGCTGCCTGCGGGGCAGGATCCCGACGATCTGGTGCGCAGCGGCGGTGCGGCGGCGCTGGAAGCGGTGCTCGAAAGCGCCGAACCACTGGTTGATCGGCTGTGGGCGCACGAAAAGGCCGCTGCACCGACCAACACGCCAGAAGAACGCGCCGCACTGAAATCGCGACTCCTGGCGCACGCCGACAGCATTGCCGACGCCGATGTCCGCCACCATTATCGCGAGGCGTTTCGTGAGCGGCTTGATGCCCTCTTTGCGCGCCCCCGCGCCGCGCCCGCGCCCGATCGCCGCGCCGCAGTCAAGGGCCGCTGGCAGCCCGACCCGCGCCTGCAACCGGCGCAGCCCGAAACGCGCGAGCTCGCCGCCGTGGGCACGGCAGCACCGCTGGTCGCTGCACTGCTGGGCGGATTGCTGCGCTACCCGCAAGCGCTGGCGCGGCATCAGGACGCGCTTGCGCGGCTCGCCATCGCCGACCGCACCGACGCGGTGCTGCGCGATGCGATGCTCGATGCGGCAATTTCGCATCAGGGGCTTGATACTGAGGGCCTGCTTGCCATATTGGCCGAAACCAAGGTGTATAATAGGGCGTTGACGTTGCTTAGGGCCGACGCAATGCACTTTTCGTTCAATCGCCGCGAGGATGATGAAACGGGGACCGTGCGGGCAAGGGCGCTGCGCGATCTGGATGAATTTGTCGCGGTGCTGGTAACCCAGCCCGAAATTCGGGCCGCATTGGCCCGGGCGACCGAGCAATTTGCGATGTCGCTCGACGCTGACGGTCTGTCCGAACAGGCGCGTTTGCGTGCGATCGACGCCGACCTAACCCGGCGGCTGGCGGACCTGTCCGACAGCGCCAACCAATAAAGTGATCCGTCCGGAACCGGACGGCTGCTGCGGGGATTGAAACAGGCATGGCCGAAGACGAAGATATGGACAAGGGCGAAGGCGGCGACGCTCCGCTGATCGACCTGAATGAAGCGGCCATCAAAAAGCTGATCGCGCGTGCGAAAAAGCGTGGCTACATCACCTATGACGAACTCAACGAGGCGCTACCGCAGGACCAGATGTCCTCGGAGCAGATAGAGGACATCATGTCGGCCATTTCCGACATGGGCGTGAACATCGTCGAAAGCGACGAGGATGTGCAGGAAGAGGCCGAGGCCGAGGCCGACGATGATGTCGACCTGACCACCGATACCGGCTCGCTGTCCGCGCCGCAGGTTGAAAAGAAAAAGGAAACGGTCGACCGCACCGACGACCCGGTGCGCATGTATCTGCGCGAAATGGGCGCGGTCGAACTGCTCAGCCGCGAGGGCGAAATTGCCATCGCCAAGCGCATCGAGGCGGGCCGCGACACCATGATCCTGGGGCTGTGCGAAAGCCCACTGACCTTCAACGCGATCATCGAATGGTCGAACGCGCTGAACAACGGCGACATGCAGCTGCGCGAGATTGTCGACCTCGAAGCCATGTTGTCGAAGGACCCCGCGCCCGAAAATCTGACCGACGATGACGAAGGCGACGACGACGGCGAGATCAGCGAGAAGACCGCCGGCCCTTCGTTCAAGGACGAGGACGAGGTTGAGGACGAGCCCGAAGCCAAGTCCGACGACGACGAAGAGGATATGACAGAGCGGCGCGCGCGCCCCGCGTTCGAGGAAGAGGAAGAGGACAATACCCTCAGCCTCGCCGCGATGGAGGAATTGCTCAAGCCCGACGCGCTCGAAAAATTCGCCGCCATTACCAAAGCGTTCAAGGAATTTTCGAAGCTGCAGACGGCACGGCTCGACACGCTGCAATCGGGAGGCGATTTCGCCCCCGGGCAGGAAAAGAAGTATCACCGGCTGCGCGAGGAACTGACCGCACTGGTTGAAAGCGTGCAATTTCACGGCTCGAAAATCGAATATCTGGTCGACCAGCTCTACAGCTACAACCGCCGCCTGACCGCATTGGGCGGCCAGATGCTGCGCCTCGCCGAGCGCCACAAGGTGCCGCGCAAGGATTTCCTCGACCGCTATATCGGCCGCGAGCTTGACGAAAGCTGGCTGGAAAGTGTGGCGGGCCTCGACAAGAAATGGATCGCCTTCGCCACCAATGAGGCCGATGCCGTCGACCGCATCCGCGGCGAAATCAGCGACATTGCGCAGGCGGCCGGCATGTCGCTCGGCGAGTTCCGCCGCGTCGTTAACATGGTGCAAAAGGGCGAGCGCGAGGCGCGCATCGCCAAGAAAGAAATGGTCGAGGCGAACCTGCGTCTCGTCATCTCGATCGCCAAAAAATACACCAACCGCGGGCTGCAATTCCTTGATCTGATTCAGGAAGGCAATATCGGCCTGATGAAGGCGGTCGACAAATTCGAATATCGCCGCGGGTACAAGTTCAGCACCTATGCGACCTGGTGGATTCGCCAGGCGATCACGCGCAGCATCGCCGACCAGGCGCGCACCATCCGCATCCCGGTGCACATGATCGAGACGATCAACAAGCTGGTGCGGTGCAGTCGCCAGTTCCTCCACGAAACCGGCCGCGAGCCGACGCCGGAGGAAATGGCCGAGCGACTGTCGATGCCGCTCGAAAAGGTTCGCAAGGTGATGAAAATCGCCAAGGAACCGATTTCTCTCGAAACCCCGATCGGCGACGAGGAAGACAGCCATCTGGGCGATTTCATCCAGGATCCCAATGCGGTGATCCCGGTCGATGCCGCGGTGCAGTCGAACCTCAAGGAAACCGTCACCCGCGTGCTGGCGAGCCTCACCCCGCGCGAGGAACGCGTGCTGCGCATGCGCTTCGGCATCGGCATGAACACCGACCACACGCTGGAGGAGGTCGGCCAGCAGTTCTCGGTCACCCGCGAACGTATCCGCCAGATCGAGGCGAAAGCGCTCAGGAAGCTGAAGCACCCGAGCCGGAGCC
>CAYNXF010000008.1:0-119624 GCA_964401155.1 uncultured Sphingopyxis sp. | reverse complement strand
GGCGTGCCGCTCGCCTTGCTCTCGGCCCAGATGTTGGCGAGGCGGGCGGGGATCTGGTGGATGCGGCCTTCCACCTCTTCGCGGCTCCCCTGGCCGAGATATTCGAGCGCGACATTGATGATGCCGCCCGCGTTGATCACATAGTCGGGGGCATAGGTGATGCCGCGGTCGTGGACGCGCTGGCCGTCGGCGGCGGTCGCCAGCTGGTTGTTCGCGCCGCCCGCGATGATTGGCGCCTTCAGCCGCGCGATGCTTTCCTCGGTCAGGATCGCGCCAAGCGCATTGGGGCTGAATACATCGGCATCAACCTCCATGATCGCGGCGGAATCGGCCAGATCGGCGCCCAATTCGTCAGCGAGCGCCTTGGCACGACCCAGATGCACATCGGCAAGCGTAAGCCTTGCCCCCTCCGCCGCCAGCCGCCGCGCCACGCCGCCGCCGACGCTGCCCACCCCCTGGATGGCGATGCGCACATCGCGCGCGCTGTCGGTGCCGAGGTGGTGCTGGATGGCGGCCTTGATGCCCAAATAAACACCCAGCGCGGTCAGCGGCCCGGGGTCGCCCCCCGCCGCCCCGCTCGCCACCGGCAGGCCCGAGACATGGCGTGTCTGCTGCGCGATGGCGACCATGTCGGCGTCGGTCATCCCGACATCTTCGGCGGTAACATATGCGCCGCCCAGCCGTTCGACCGCGCGGCCAAAGGCGGCGAGCATCGCGGGCGTCTTGGACTGCCCCGGCGCCGCCAGGATCACGCCCTTGCCCCCGCCCATCGGCAGCCCCGCCATAGCGTTCTTGTAACTCATCCCGCGCGACAGGCGCAGCGCGTCGGTGACAGCAGCGGCCCGGTCGGCATAATGCCAGAACCGCACCCCGCCTGCGCCGGGGCCAAGGTGCGTCGAATGCACGGCGATGACCGCCGTCAGCCCGCTGTCCCGATCGCGGAAGCAGGTGACATGTTCATGGTCATCGAAATCGGGAAAGTCCCACACCGCCGTCATTGCTGCCCCCATTTGCCAAAGCAAGGAAATTACGGAACTGTGCAATAAAGCAATAGCGAGCGCGTGTCACGCGGGGAAAAATGGGGCGACCAACGGGGCTCGAACCCGCGACCTCCGGTACCACAAACCGGCGCTCTAACCAACTGAGCTATGGTCGCCACGAAGGCGGCGCGATAAGCGCGTTTGCCGCCGTTCGTCAAGCATTGTTCGCGCCCCGCGTGCGCGCTAGACCCGCGCTCATGGCCGCATCGCATCCCCCCGCCGACCTGATCCCATCGGGTGCAGACATGACCGCGGCGCGGCTGCGCGCCGTGCCGGGGATGCGCCGCGCGCCGTCGTCCAAGCTCGACCAGTTCATCCTGCCGCGCTTCCTGTCGGCGGACGCGTGCGCCGCGCTGATCGAGCAGATCGACCGCGACCTCAAGCCCTCCACCATCGCCGATCCCAATGGCGATGATGCATTCCGCACCAGCAGCACCTGCGACCTCGACCATAGCGACCCCGTCGTCATCGCGCTGAACCAGCGGCTGCACGACCTCGCTGGCATCGCCCTGCCCTTTGGCGAACCCATCCAGGGGCAAGTTTATGATGTCGGGCAGGAATTCAAAGCCCATACCGACTATTTCGACCCTGGCGGGATGGACTGGGAAAAATTTTGCAGCGTGTCGGGCCAGCGCAGCTGGACGATGATGATCTACCTCAACGAACCCGCTGCCGGCGGTGCAACACGGTTTCTGGCGACGGGCAAAATGCACCAGCCCGAAACGGGCAAGCTGCTCGCGTGGAACAATATGCGCCCCGACGGGCACCCCAACCCCGACACACTCCATCACGGGATGAAGGTTCGCAAGGGCCGCAAATATATCATCACCAAATGGTTCCGCGAGCGGCCGTGGCCGTGGGAGCCGGGGGTGTTAGAATAAGGCGGATTCTTAAGAAAATTGACGCCTACCTATACCCCTTCCCCCGCTTAGCCTGACGCTTGGTTCCGACGAACCCACGAAGAGAACGTTTTTGCCGCGTTGCGGCGTGCAAAACCCCCGCAATTCTTACAAAGTTGAGGCCACCCCCCTCTCCCCTTCCGTCGCCATAATCGCAGCATGCAGGCGGTTTAGGATACAAGGGATACCGTCACCCCAACCCCATATGTATCCTTTGTCGCTTTAAGGTCAGGACCTTGCTTGAGGACAAGAAGCCGGACTGCTGGCGCCGGAACGGACGATGCGAAAGAGCGCGTTCCATCGTCATGGCACATCGTGGCAGGTGTAGGAAAGCGGTTTTGCGCGAAGCTCGGAAAGGCGCGTGCGTAAGGAAGCGCAAAAAAATCTTGGAATTTCACGAGCATATCCCCGGAAATGCATTTCTAACCACGCGCAGCGGGATCGCCCAATAGGAAGATCCCGGCTCGGCGTTTACCGCACCAATCGATACTGCACCTGCACGGTCAGCGTATTGCCCACCTCGCCTGCCTGGATCGGTGCCTTGAACCCCGCGTCGGCTGCCTCGGCGCGCATCATCACCGGCATGGGCTGCGGCGGGGGCATCCAGGCGCCGCCTTCGGTCAGCGTGACGAGGCGCGCTTCGCGATAGCCCGCCAGCCGGGCATAGTCGGCGGCTTTCGCGTTCGCCTTGGCCATCACCTTCGCGCGCGCGCCGTCGAGCAGCGCGTCGGGGTTGGCGACGTAGAAGTTTGGCCCGCTGATATTGGTGCCGCCCGCGGCAATCATCGCGTCAATCAGGCCGCCCAGCGCCTTGATGTCGCGGGTGACGACACTCACCTGATTGCTCGCCTGATAACCGATCAGGCGCGGCGGTTGGCCCTGTTCCTGCGGGCGATAATCATATTGCGGCGAAATGCTGAGCTGGCTGGTCTGGATGTCGCCGTCGCGGATGCCCGCCTTTTTTGCCGCCGCGATCAGCTTGTCCATCGCCGCGCTGTTCGCGCGCAGCGCTTCGACCGCCGTTGGCGCACTGGTGGTCACGCCCGCGCCGATTTGCGCGCGGTCGGGGGCGACCTTCACCTCTTCGCTGACCGCGAAGCTGATGAGCGCGCTGTCGGCGGGGGCCTGTGCCTGCGCCATGGCGGCGGCGGGGAGCACGGCGGCGGCGGCGGTGGCGATGAGCAAGTTACGCATGAATTACTGTCTCCAAGTGCCGGAAACTGTCCGGCCCGCGGCCAATGCAGCCACTGTGCTTGCGCGATGCTGAACGCTCGCGTAGCGCGCCGTTCATTATGGCCGCCCCCGTCCTCTCCTACGAAAATCTCGGCTTGGTGCAAGGCAGCGGCTGGCTGTTCCGCGACCTCAATATTTATGTCGGGGCAAGCGACCGGTTGGCGCTGATCGGGCGCAATGGCGCGGGCAAGACCACGCTGATGAAGCTGCTCGCGGGGCGGATCGAGCCCGACGAAGGCAAGCGCGTGATCGTGCCGGGCACCAATGTGGTGATTTTGGAGCAGGAACCCGATTTCCGGCCGTTCGCCACGCTGATGGATTTTGCGACGCACGGCGCCAATGGTCCCGCCGAGCATGCGGTCGATGCCATCGCGACGCAGCTGGGCATCGACATGGGCCGTGCGGCTGCGAGTGCGAGCGGGGGCGAGCGCCGCCGCGCCGCGATCGCGCGTGCCATCGCGCTGGAGCCCGATGTATTGCTCATGGATGAGCCGACCAACCATCTGGATCTGGCCGCGATTGATTGGCTTGAGGGGTGGCTGGCGCGCTATACTGGCGCGTTCGTCGCAATCAGCCATGACCGGACGTTCCTGACGCGGTTGACGCGCCAGACCCTGTGGCTCGACCGCGGGCAAATCCGCCGCAAGGAAATCGGCTTTGGCGGGTTCGAGGCGTGGATGGAGGCCGTCTATGCCGAAGAGGTGCGCGCCGCCGACAAGCTTGATGCCAAGCTGCGGCTGGAGGCGCACTGGCTGGAGCGCGGCGTCACGGGAAGGCGGCGCCGCAACCAGGGGCGGCTGGAAAAGCTGAAAGAAATGCGGGCCGCCCGCGCGGCAATGATCGGCGGGCCGGGGGTGGCAAAGCTGGGTCTTGCCAACGATGATGTGCGGTCGAAATCGGTGATTGTGGCCGAGAATGTCAGTATTTCATTCCCTCCCGTTCCGATCGTGTCGAGCGAAGTCGAGACACCGGTCGGCAGTGCGCCACAGCCGGACCTCTCGACTTCGCTCGAGGCGAACGGGAAGAGGGAGGGATGGCGCACCATCATCAAGGATTTCACCTTTCGCGTGCAGCGCGGCGACCGCATTGGGCTGGTTGGCGCGAATGGCGCGGGCAAGACTACGCTGCTCAAGCTGCTGACCGGCGAAATTGCGCCCGACGGCGGCAAAGTGACGCTGGCCAAATCGCTGAACGGCATCATCATCGACCAACAACGCAGCCTGATGGCGCCCGAGCGCAGCGTGCGCGACATTTTGGCCGACGGTGGCGACTGGGTCGATGTGCGCGGCGAGAAGAAGCATGTCATCGGCTATTTGAAGGATTTTCTGTTCGAACCCGGACTGGTCGATGCCAAGGTCGGCGCGCTGTCGGGCGGCGAACGATCGCGGTTGCTGCTCGCGCGCGAATTTGCGCGCGAATCGAACTTGCTGGTGCTCGACGAGCCGACCAATGACCTCGATCTCGAAACGCTCGATCTGCTCCAGGAAGTGATCGCCGATTATGACGGCACTGTGCTGCTGGTCAGCCACGACCGCGATTTCCTCGACCGCACCGTCACCGTGACGCTGGGGCTCGACGGAACGGGCAAGGTCGATATCGTCGCGGGCGGCTATGCCGATTGGGAAGCAAAGCGCGCGCCGGTGCGAGCGGCGAAGGCGGCGGCAAAGGCGGCCGCCCCGGTCGCTGCCCCCGCCGCGCTGCGCAAGAAGCTGACCTATAAGGACCAGCGCGATTATGATCTGCTGCCCGCACGGATCGACGAAATTGACCGGCAGGTCGCGGCGGCAGAGGCCGAGCTGGCGGACGGCAGCCTGTTCAACCGCAACCATGCGCGATTTGCCGCGCTGACCGCCGAACTCGACGCACTGCGCGCTGAAAAAGATGCCGCGGAGGAGCGGTGGTTGCTGCTGGCGGAAATGGTCGAGGATTTAGGCTAAGCCATAAAAGTCGGCCAGCCGGTCGAGCGCCAGCGTTAGCACGACGCGGCCTGCGCGCGCGGGCCAGCCCAGACCACGCTCGGCGACGGGCATCGCCTCACCCGCGCAGATGACGCGCCAGCAAATGTCGGCAAGGCCCGGCCCTGCGGTTGCCAGCGCGCGGTGGAAGCGCCGGTGCGCGTCGATACGGCCGTCGGCTGCCGCGCAGGCCCGCGCACCGCTGCGTTTGCCGGCGGCGGGCGGCGCATCCCAGCGCATCGTTACCCGCGCACTGAGGCCCGCGCGTTCATAATCGCTGCGCAGTTTCTCGCCCGCTAGCAGCTGCCGGTCGCTAAGCTTGCCGCGTGCATGCAACCAGGCAAGCGGGCTTTCGGCCAGGTTGACGGTTACGACGCGGCAGGCGGCGCGGGCCAGCTTCTCAGGATCGAGCTGGTCGTCGGGGTGGATGCGGCTGGCAAACATTGGTCGGGGGGACATGACGACTCCATCTTCATGGTTGGCATCACCCCTTGACATTGGCGATAAATGTAGGAAACAGGAAACCGATTTGGTTACGAAAGAAAATGCGATGATCAATAGCATCCGCGCCGTGCGCCGCGCCAAGGGATTGACGCTGGAGGATGTGGCGGCACGCTGTGTGCCGCCAACGACAGCGCAGACCATCGGGCGGCTCGAGACGGGCACGCGCACGCTCTCGCTCGGCTGGATGAACCGGATTGCAGCGGCGCTTGGGGTCGATGCCAGCGAGCTGGTGCAATTGCCGACCGACACGCAGCTGACCATCACCGCATTGCTGAGCTCCGATGGGGCGCAGGCGCCGACGCGCGTCGAGGCCGCCGCGACGGCGCGCGCGACGCCCGATTTGCTGGCCGTGCGCGTCACCGGCTCGATTGGCGATTACCGCGCGGGCGATGAGATCTGGTGCCGCCCGCTGGAAGGCGACTGGGCCGCCGCGCTTAACCGCGACATATTGGTGCCGCGCCCGGCGGGCCGCTTTATCTTCGCCCGGCTTCTGAACGTCGATGGCGAAAAGCTGCATCTGCTCCCCCTCGGCGCCGGGCAGCGGCAGCAAGTAGTCGTCAATCCGGCGTGGGCGGCGGTGGCGGTGCGGCTGATCCGCGCGCTGTGACGCCGCTGCGCGTCCTGTCGCTTGCGACCTTGTTTCCGGATGCAGCGCGGCCCAATTTCGGGCTATTCGTGGAACAAAGCCTGCGCGCGCTGGCGGAGCAGCCGGGAGTCGCGCTGACGGTGGTTGCGCCCGTCGGGCTACCCCCCTTCCCGCTGTCGCTGCATTCTCAATATCGCGCCTTGCGACCGCTGGCAGCAAGCGAGCAATGGAAGGGACTGACCGTCCACCGCCCGCGCTTCATGCTGATCCCAGGCCGCGCCGCGCGCAACCCGGCGGCGATTGCGCGCGCGGTGCTGCCGCTCGCGCGCCGCCTGCATGCCGAAGCAGCGTTCGATGTGATCGACGCACAATTCTTCTATCCCGAAGGCCCAGCGGCAATGCACATCGCCGAAGCACTCGCCCTGCCCTTTTCGGTCAAGGCGCGGGGCAGCGATATCTGCCATTTTGGCCACAATCCCGCCACTGCACTGCAAGTGCTTGCCGCCGCGCGTGGAGCCGCTGGAATGCTCGCCGTATCGGCGGCGATGCGCGACGATATGGCCGCCATCGGCATTGATCCCGCCAAGGTGCGTGTTCATTACACTGGCGTCGATACTGTGCGGTTCTGCCCCGGCGACCGTATGGCAGCGCGCGCCGCGCTTGGTTTCAGCGATGGCCCATTGATCGCCAGCGTTGGCGCCCTGATTCCGCGCAAGGGGCAAGCATTGGTCATCGAAGCGCTGCCCGCGCTGCCCGGCGTCAATTATGCGCTTGCTGGAGCAGGCGACAGAGAAAGCGATTATCGCGCGCTGGCGGCGCGGTTGGGCGTGGCGGATCGCGTCCGCTTTTTGGGTCCAGTCGCCAATGCCGACCTGCCGCAGCTCTATCGCGCCGCCGACGCCATCGTCATGCCCTCGGTCAGCGAGGGCTTGGCCAATGCCTGGGTCGAGGCACTGGCGTGTGGCACGCCGATTGTCATCAGTGATGCGGGCGGGGCGGCAGAGCTGGTGACGTCGGATGTGGCGGGGCGAATTGCAGAGCGATCACCTGAGGCCATTGCGATGGCGGTGCGCGACTTGCTCGCCACCGCTCACCCTCCCGCCGACGTCGCCGCCACCCTGGGGGGCCGCTTCAGCTGGGAACGCAACGGCCGCGAACTGGCCGAGCATTTGCGTGGAATCGCAGGCTAGGGCCAAAATCCTGCACGAACGTCATCCCGGATTTGATCCGGGGTAACCGGCAACATGGGCGCGTTATCCCGGATCAGGTCCGGGATGACGAAATATTGATGACCCGAAAGTCGCTACTGACGATCCTAAACCACCGCCCCGTCATCGTTGCGCGTCACCCGCTCGCCGCCGGCAATCGCGGCGCTGGTTTTGGGCACGAAACTATCGGGGCCGACCTTCAGCCACACCAAAATCGGTGCCGCCATATAGATGGACGAATAGGTACCGATAAAAATCCCCAGCAGCATCGCCGCCGAAAAGCCGAAAATGACGTCAGGCCCCAGGAACACCAGCACCGACAGCGCCATAATGATGCTGGTCGCGGTCATGATGGTGCGCGACAGCGTTTCGTTGGTCGACAGGTTGAGCAGCGCAATCACGTCCATCTTGCGATATTTTTTGAGATTTTCGCGCACCCGGTCGAACACAACAATGGTGTCGTTCAGCGAATAACCAATGATGGTCAAAATCGCCGCGACGATATTCAGGTCGAATTGCAATTGCGTCAGCGCGAAAAAGCCGAAGGTCAGCGTGACATCGTGGAACAGCGCGAACAGCGCGGCAATGCCGAACTGCCATTCAAAGCGGATCCAGATGTAAAGGCTGATGCCAAGCATCGCGAGCGCCAGGCTGATCACGCCGGTGCGCAGCAGCTCGGTTGAAACCTTGCCCGACACGGTTTCCACTGCGCCCGTTTTGGCATTGGGATAGGCCGCCTTGATGCCCGCGACCAGCTGGCGCCCCGCCGCTTCAGCCGAAGCTCTATCGCCCTCGGGCAGCGCCGTGCGGATGTTGACGGCGTTCGAATTGCCGAACTGCTGGATGGTCGCCTCGCCCAGACCGATGGCATCGACTTTGTTGCGCAGCTCATCGATGTTGGGCGCGCCCTGAGCAAATTCGACGCGCACAGACTGGCCCCCAACAAAGTCGATGCCGAAGTTCAGGCCGCGCGTCGCGACCAGCGCAATCGAGGCGATAATCGACAACAGGCTGATCGCCATGGCGACATTGCGCCATTTCAGGAAATCGATGTTGGTGTTGTCGGGGACAAGTTTGAGCAGGCGCATAGCTTTGGCCTTCGCTTAAATGGTGATCGTCGTGGGACGATTGCGGCGCAGCCAGTGCGCAACAAACATCCGCGTGACAGTAACAGCGGTAAAAACCGAGGTAACGATGCCGATGGTCAGCACCACGGCAAAACCCTTGATCGGCCCCGACCCGAACCAGAACATCAGCGCCGCGGCGATGACGTTGGTGACGTTGGCGTCGAAAATCGCGCGGCTCGCTTCTTTATAACCAGTGTCGACCGCGTCGATAATCTTGCGCCCACGCTTCAATTCCTCGCGGATACGCTCGTTGATCAGCACGTTGGCGTCCACCGCCGCGCCGATGGTCAGCACGAAGCCCGCAATCCCCGGCAACGTCAAAGTCGCGTTAAACGCCGCCATCACGGCGATAATCAGGAAGATGTTAAAGATGAGCGCGATATTGGCGTAAACGCCGAAGCGGCCATAGACGATGATCATAAAGGCCAGCACCGCGACGGTCGCGATAATGCCAGCCAGCGCGCCCTTGCGGATTGAATCGGCGCCCAGTTCGGGGGTTACGGTGCGCTCCTCAACAATTTCCATTTTCACCGGCAGCGCGCCCGAGCGCAGCGCGATGGCGAGGTTGTTGGCCGTATCGACGGTGAAGCTGCCCGAAATCTGCGCGCTGCCGCCCAGGATGGGCTCGTTGATCGATGGTGCCGACAAAATCTTGCCGTCGAGCACCATGGCAAAGCGCTTGTTCACATTCTGCGTCGTCACGCGCGCGAAGGTGTTGGCACCGCCGCTGTCGAAGCTGATCGTCACCACCGGCTGACCCGATTGCTGGTCAAACTGCTGCTGCGCGTTGATCAGCTGTTCGCCGCTGATCATCACTTGGCGGTTCAGCACTTCAAAGCTGCCCTCCTGCCCGCTTGAGGCCGCATAGGGCACGACCTCGCTGCCCACCGGCGCGCGGCCCGCAGCCGCCTCGGCAAAGTTGGCATTTTCATCGACCATGCGGAATTCGAGCCGCGCGGTCTGGCCCAGCAAGTCTTTGAGCTGCTGCGGATCCTGCAGGCCTGGGACCTGCACCACGATGCGGTCATTGCCTTCGCGTACGATCGTCGGCTCGCGCGTGCCCAGCGCGTTGACGCGCCGGTCAACAATATCGCGCGCCGAATCCATCGCGCTGGCGATAGCGGTATCGCGGCCGGCGTTGGTTGCGCGCATCACGACGCGCGTGGTGTCGACAAAGCTGACGTCCCAGTCGCGCTGCGCCGACAATTGGCCGCCGGTGGCCACGCCCTGCGTCAGCCGGTTGACGCGCTCGCGCGCCTCGTCAAGCTGGTTGAGTTCGCGCACGACAAAGCTGATCTGGCCATTGCCGCGCGTCAGATTGGCGATGGCGACATCATCGTCCGGGCCTGGATCGCCGCGCATCGCCTGACGAATGCTGCGTTCCATTTTCTCCAGCTGGACATTGTCAAAGTCGCTGAGGTCGGCCTCGAGCAGCAGGTGCGAACCACCGGCAAGGTCGAGCCCAAGGTTCACGCGCGACTGCAAAATGCCGGGCAGCTGTTCGGTCGTCTTTTCGGGCAGGAAGCTGGGGATGGTGAAAATGACGCCAAGCAGCAGGATGATGCTGATGCCAATCGTTTTCCAGCGGGGGAAATCTAACATATCTGGGAAATTCCGTTCAGGCGGTGCGCGCGCATCAATCGTTGGCGGGTTTGCCACCGGGCAGGACGATGTCGGCAAGGGTCGATTTGACCACCTTCACCTTCACGCCCGTGGCGATTTCCACATCGACATAGTCGGCATCGACCTTGGTCACCTTGCCGACCACGCCGCCCGCCGTGACGACCTGATCGCGCACCTTGACCGCCTCAATCTTGGCGCGGTGCTGCTTCATCCGCACCTGTTGGGGACGGATCAGGAACATGTAAAAGACAAGGAAAATCAGCAAATAGGGAACCAGCATCAGCCAGCCAGCAGCACCCCCGCCAGCGGCCGCAGCCTGGGTCGAAATCAGCAAATCAGTCATGATGGTCGGACTTTCCGTCGGTCTGTGGCGCGCCTGCCCTTGCGGAGCGACGCGTGGAAAAGGTGCGAGCGCCTATCACGCGGGCGATAGCCGCGCAACCGCGCTGCCACCCCCCTTTGGCGTCCGATCTAAAGGTTGGCGCGGCGGTGGACGCTTTCAAGAGGGGCGCTTGCATCGCAGCCACAGCCGCGCTAGGGGCGCGCTCTGCCCGCAACGGGCCGGTCGGGACGTAGCGCAGCCTGGTAGCGCATCACACTGGGGGTGTGGGGGTCGGAGGTTCGAATCCTCTCGTCCCGACCAATTTTCCGCATAGCTTGGCGCAACAGCTGGGCGGCACGCGCGATGGCACGTGCCGCTGGCTTGGACTTATACTAGCGAAGTCGATGTCAGAATTTAAACCCTGCCTCGACGCCGATCAGACGCCGCGCGCCCGGTGAAATGAACGAGCCGCCAAACTCGATCGCCGGGATGGCCTCGGCGATATACTTGCGGTCGAGCATATTGTCAGCAAAGACAGCGACGCTCCAACGCTCTGCATCAAGGCCGAAGCGCATGTTGAGCACGCCAAAGGCATCGCGCTTTGCCGCACTATATTGCGCGTTGCCGACAAAGGCAGGCAGCGCCAGCGCTGAAATCGGCAGCAGTCCGCTGAACAGCGTCGGTCGTTCCTGATCCTGCACCGTGTGGAACCAGGTATCGCCAGTGATCCGGTAGTCGGCACGCATTATGATATCGAGATCATTGTTGACCGGCAGATCAATTTGCGTGCCGAGGTTGATGGTATAGTCGGCGGTGTAGGGCGATTTGTTGCCAACAGTGTAGGTGCGCGAGCTGTTGCGCTTGATTTCGCTGTCGGTGACATTCACCGAACCGAATATCTTCCAGCCATCGACGATGCGGGCGTTTAGGTTGAGCTCAGCCCCCTTCACATCGACGCGGTCGATGTTCGACACGACGCGCAGCAACCCGAAGGTCCCGACAAAAAATTCGAAAAACTGCATGTCGGTGATGCGGGTGTAATAGCCGGCCAGATCATAGGTGATACGGCCATCGAGCAACGACCCCTTGATCCCGGCTTCAAACGCGCTCGACTTTTCCTTTGCATAATCGTCGGTGATGGTGACGCCGGCGCCGATAAAGGCGTTGAAATTGGCATCGACGATGGCCGCAGACCCTTGGTTGTTGAAGCCGCCCGATTTGAAACCGATGCCCCAGTTGGCATAGATGTTGGTGTCACCGCCGCCCGGTTTCCAGCTGATGCTGATTTTCGGCTGCAGCTGCTTGTAGCTTTGCGACTTGGGGGTAAGCGCGCCAAAAGCCTGGCCCGGATTGATGGGGCCGCCACTGAACGGATCAACAGCGGTGGGAACGCGCGAAGCGGTGCTGCGGTCTTCGATGTCGTAGCGCAGCGCCACACCCGCCTTAAAGCTGTCTGACGGCTCGAAATCGAGCGATCCGAAGGCGGCGTAAACATCGGTCTTGAAGCTGTCGGCGAGCAGCACCGAGGTGGGATTGGCGCTGGTTGCGCTGTTGAACAGGTTGCGGATAACCCCCTGCCCCGTGTCGCCGCCGATGCTGACCCCGGTCAACCTGTCAATGTTGAGGTAATAGGCTCCGATCTGCCAGTTGAATGCCCCATTATTGTTCGATGCCAGCCGAATTTCAGCGCTGATGTCTTTCTGCGTGCGCTTTTGATACTGGGTGCCATCGCAAGTCGTCGGGCTATAGGGCCCGAAGGTCGAGCCATTGGCCGGGGCAAAGATAAACGGAACCGGGATGGCGCCGATGAAGCCTGGCGGGTTGACGGGAAAGCCGGTGTTGGCTGCGGTCGATGCGAAGCAGGCGTTGACCGTCGCCGCGCCGCTCGGCAACGCCGCCCCGATAAAGCGCGCAAAATCTGCCGAAGTGCCGTCGGCGACCAGATCCTGCTTCACGTCTGAATAAAGCGCCCAGGCGGTCAGCGTCGCTGTCTCGAACTCATGCTCAAGCTTGGCCGACACATCGAAACTCTGCTGGTCATTGGTCGGCCGGATATTGCTGTAGTATCCGAAGGGATGGTCATCGACATCTTCGTTGAAGGCGCCTCCGAAATTGGGGAGATGGAAGGCGGCATTGAAGTTGATCGACGCGCCGGTGAGATC
Organism: uncultured Sphingopyxis sp.; assembly: GCA_964401155.1. Lineage (GTDB taxonomy): Bacteria > Pseudomonadota > Alphaproteobacteria > Sphingomonadales > Sphingomonadaceae > Sphingopyxis. The sequence goes on along the minus strand of CAYNXF010000008.1, from coordinate 106,965 downwards.
GGCATAGCGCGCCTTGACGTCAATCTCGGTCGCATCGCCGAGGCGCGCGACGAAGCGGCCATCGACGCTCCAGACTTTTTGGTCATCGACCACTTTGCGGTCGAGGAATGTGTTGTGGTAGAAACCGTCGGTCTGGCGGTAATAGCCCGAGACCAGCAGTCCGGCGTCTGCGCCCACCGGCACCGAAACATAGCCCGTCGCTTCGGCCGTATTTTCGTTGGCGTAGCTGGCCTTGATGGCCCCTTCAAACGCATCACCGGGCTTCAACGTCTGGATCACGATCGCTCCAGCGGCGGCGTTGCGACCATAGATTGCGCCTTGCGGCCCTTTGAGGATTTCAATCTGGCGCAGCGTGCCCTGCGTCTGGTTGAGCTGCGCGGTGTTGGTCTTGAGAATTCCATCGACCACCAGCGCGATCGAACTTTCGGCATCGCGCGCGCCATTAATGCCGCGGATATTGACCTGCGTATCGCCGGCTTCGGCGGTCCCCGTGACAATGGTGACGCCCGGGGTGAGCTGCGCAAAATCCTGCGCCTTGTCGGCACCAGTCTTTTCAAGAGCATCTGACGTCAGCACCGTCACCGATGCCGGCACATCCTGGAGCCGCTCCTCCTGCCGCCGCGCCGTCACGATGATATCGTCGCCCGAGCTTGCGCCCTCCTCGGCTTCCTGCGCCAGCGCTGGCGGGGCGGCAATGGCCGCAGCAGCGATTGAGCAGGCGAAAAAAAGTCTCGTTACGCGCATGATGAAACTCCCCTATTCGTCCCCGGAGCGATGGCGTGATGCTGACCCCTTTGTATGACGCACTTCGTATTGTATACAAATATGGTTCGTCAAGCTAGGGATTGCTTCTGTGTCAAAGGCCTCCGACCGCGCCTATCTTCAGATCCGGGCAATGATCCTGTCGGGCGAACTGCCATCAGGTTCACGGCTCAGCGAGGAGCAGCTGGCGGAAAGCTGCGGCGTGTCGCGCACGCCGGTGCGTGACGCGTTGCGGCGGCTGGAGGCCGAGATGTTTATCCGGCGCACCGATTCGCAGCGCAGTTTTGTCGCCGACTGGAGCATCGACGATGTCGAGGACGCCTTCACTCTGCGCGGAATGCTGGAGGGTCACGCCGCTGCACGCGCGGCCAAGCGGATTGATCCCGCGCAATTGCAACGGCTGAAAAAGCATAATCGGGCGATTGGCGAGGCTGTCCGGCAAGATGATCCCGACGTGCCCAGCTTCCTCGAGCACAATCGCGCCTTTCACGCCACTATTTTGGAAGCAGCAGGATCGGAGCGGCTTTCGGGCATGCTCGCACGGCTGGTCGAACAACCGGTGGTCCTGCGCACGGCGCGCCATTATGATCGCGAGGACCTGCTGCGTTCCTGGCGCGAGCATGATGAATTGCTCCTCGCCTTCGCGCGCCGAGACACCACATGGGCCCAGGCTATCATGGCGGGCCACATCCGGCGAGCGTTTCACAGCTATGCCGATGCGCACCAGCGGGCGCGCGAACCGGACCAGGCGGCCACAGCGCCAAAGCCGCTTTAGTTTTGTATACAATTATGCCATCACAAGGGCATGGTGATTCCTGACCGCATCGAATTTGTTGAAGTCGGCCCGCGCGATGGGCTGCAGAATGAGCCGGTGCAGATTGCCACTGCCGACAAGCTTGCCCTGATTTCGCGCGCTATCGATTCCGGCGCACGGCGGATCGAGGTGGCGAGTTTCGTTAATCCGAAGAAAGTGCCACAGATGGCCGACGCCGAGGCCGTCTGCGCCGGGCTGCCTGCGCGCGATGACGTGACCTATATTGGCCTGGTGATGAACGCGCGGGGGGCAGAGCGGGCGATCGCCACCGGCACCATCGACCAACTCGGCGCCGTCTGCGTTGCGACCGACAGCTTCGCCATGGCCAATCAGGGTCAGACGAGCGACGGTTCGGTGGACGCTGCCGCCCAAATCATCGCCATGGCGCGCGCCGCGGGACGCAGCGCGCAGGCGACCATCGCTGCATCATGCGGCTGCCCGTTCGAGGGCGAGGTGGCCGAGGATCGCGTCGTCGCGATGGCAAGCAGGCTTGCCCAAGCAGGTCCGGTTGAGGTCGCGCTCGCCGATACCATTGGGGTTGGCAACCCCGCGCAGGTTACGCGGCTTGTCGAGCGTGTGCGCGCCGCGATCAGCCCGCTGCCGGTCCGCGTCCATTTTCACAACACCCGGAATACGGGCCTTGCCAACGTCTGGGCGGCGATAGCGGCGGGCGCACGCAGCGTCGATGCCTCGCTCGGCGGGCTCGGCGGTTGCCCCTTTGCGCCAGGTGCCGCCGGCAATGTGCCCAGCGAAGACGTGGTCTATATGCTCGAACGCGCTGGGGTTAGCACAGGCATGGACCTCGATCAGCTGATTGGTGCCAGCAATTGGCTTTCGGACATCATGGGGCGCAAATTGCCCGGCACGGTCGCGCGCGCACCGCGCTTCCCCAAGGCAGCATAGGGAGTAGTCGAACGATGGCATTTCGTCTGGGCGTCGACGTCGGCGGCACCTTCACCGACTTGTTGCTGTTCAACGTCGATAGTGGCGCTTTCTGGCGCCACAAAACCCCGTCAACCCCGCACGACAGCAGCGAGGGCATTTTGAACGGCGTGACTGCCATCTGCGCGGCTGCGAATATCCAGCCTGCCGACATTGGCACCTTCCTCCATGGCACGACGGTGGCCACCAATGCGGTGCTGGAGGGCAAGGGTGCGCGCGTCGGGCTCGTCACGACCGAGGGCTATCGCCACATCATGCAGATTGCGCGCAGCTTCGTGCCCGGCGGGCTGGCCGCCTGGATCATCTGGCCCAAGCCGACGCCGCTCGCGGCGCTCGAGGATACGGTAACAGTCAAGGGAAGGATTGGTGCCGATGGTCAGGAATTGCGCCCGCTCGACGAGGCGGACGCGCGCGCCGCGCTGATCCAGCTCAAGGATGCAGGCGTCGAGGCGATCACGGTGAGCTTTATCAATGCTTATGCCAATGGCGCGCACGAAAAACGGGTGGGCGAACTCGCACGCGAGATCATGCAGGATGTCCCGGTGTCGCTGAGCCACGAAGTGCTGCCCGAGATGCAGGAATATGAGCGCACGCTGACAACCGTTGCCAACGCTGCGGTTCGGCCGGTCGTCGGCAAATATGTCGCCAATCTGCGCAGCCGTCTGGCCGCAGCCGGCATGGCGGGCAAATTGTCCCTGCTGCGCTCCGATGGCGGTTTAATGTCGGCACAAAAGGCCGAGGAGCATCCCGTTAACATCCTGATGTCGGGGCCCGCCGGCGGGGTCACGGGAGCATTGTGGGTCGGCCGCAATGCCGGGATCAGGAATATTTTGACGCTCGATGTTGGCGGCACCTCGACCGACGTCGCGCTCATCGAAAACCTCGAGCCACGCCGCCAGCGCACCACCGAGGTAGGACATTTGTCGGTCCGCGCCTCGGCGCTCGACGTCAAGACTGTCGGCGCGGGCGGCGGATCGATTGCCTATGTCCCGGAGCTTACGAAGGCGCTGCGCGTTGGCCCGCAATCGGCGGGGGCAGTACCTGGGCCGGTGGCCTATGGTAAAGGCGGCGAACTGCCGACCGTGACCGACGCCAATGTCGTGCTCGGCTATCTCCCCGAAAATCTTTTGGGCGGCAGTTTCCGGCTCGACCGTGAGGGCGCGAAACGTGCAGTGCAGACCATCGCGGATGCGCTCGGTATCGAGCTGATGGCTGCGGCGCGCGGCATCATCGACATCGTCAACGAAAACATGTTCGGGGCGCTGCGGATGATTTCGGTCCAGCAGGGCTATGATCCGCGTCATTTTGCACTGATGGGCTTCGGCGGTGCCGGGCCGCTCCACGTCAATGCCGTTGCGCGGCTGATGGGCAGCTGGCCCGCCATCTCGCCGGTCTCGCCCGGCGTGCTGTGCGCGCTGGGCGATGCGACCACGCGGATGCGCACCGAGACCGCGCGCAGCTTTTCGCGGCTCGCGCGCGATACCAACGCCGATGACCTGATTGCCATATTGGATGAAATGGCCGCACAGACCCGCGCCGAGCTGCTCTCCGATGGCGTACCCGAGAGCGAAATCTCGAGCGAATTCGAAGTTGATGTGCGCTATGCTGGTCAAGCCTTTGAAGTTCCGCTTACCATCTCAGCCGAGGTGCTGCGCGCCGATGGCGTCGCCGGCATCCTCGCGCGCTTCGATGCCGAGCATCACCGGCTCTTCACCTTCAACATGGATACGCCGCACGAGATTGTGAACCTGCGTGCAGTCGCGCTGGGGCGCGCGCTCGATCTGCCAGCCGCCGAGCTTCCCAAGGGGGATGGCAACCCGGTCAGAGCAAAGATGCGCGACCACAAATTGTGGATGGATGGCCGCGAGCAAGACGCCGTAATTTATGACCGCGCCAAATTGCGGCAGGGCGATATCATTCCCGGTCCCGCTATCGTCTGCGAAATGGACTCAACGACGCTGATCGAAAGCGGATGCGTCGCGCGCGTCGACGCCGTCGGCAATATTCTCATCCATCCGGCCTGAGGGGGAGCACAGCATGCCCGCGACGATCATCGAGACCAATGCCGCTCCATTTGGCCGCGTTGCCATCGATCCGGTGACGCTCGACATCATCGAAAATGCGCTGCGCAATGCGCGCATCGAAATGGATGCAACGTTGGTGCGTACGGCGATGTCGCCCGGCATCCGCGAACAGGGCGATGCCTTTCCGCTGATCGCAGACCATGAAGGGCGGATGATCGTCGGCCAGTTCGGCAGCTTTATCGGCGGCTTCCTTAAAGGATTTGACGGAACGATCGAGGACGGGGACATGATTTTCCTGTCCGATCCCTACAGCTGTGAAGGCGCGATTTCGCACAGCAACGACTGGCTCGTCCTTTTGCCCGTGTTCAAGGACGGCCGGCTGCTCGCCTATACTGCCATGTTCGGCCACCAGTCCGACATTGGCGGCAAGGTCGTGGGGTCAATGCCCATCAATGCGCGCTCGATTTTTGAAGAAGGGGTACGGATTCCGCCCGTCAAAATCTGGCGCAAGGGCGAATATAATGACGACCTGATGAAGCTGGTGATGCACCAGACGCGCAAGCCCGACTGGTGCCAGGCCGATCTGAATGCGCTTATTGCTTCCTGCCGCGTCGCAGCGCGACGTGTGATCGAAATGGCGGATCGCTTCGGCGATGATGTCTATGTCTCGGCAACGCAGGAACTGTTGGCGCGCAACCACCGTGCGATGCAGGCGCTGATAGCCATGGCGATTGCCGAGGATCCGGTGAGTTTCGAGGATTATGTCTGCGATGATGGGATGGGCTTTGGCCCCTACAAGATCAAATGCACGATGTGGCGCGAGGATGGCAAGGTCGTGCTCGATTTTGCGGGCACCGACCCACAGAGCGCGGCGTCGATCAATTTCTACCTGAACGAAAATATGTTCAAGATGTTCTTTGGCATCTACATGATCATGGTCTTCGATCCGCAGATCCTGTTCAATGACGGCTTCTATGACCTGATCGATGTGCGCATCCCCGAAGGATCGCTGCTCAAGCCAAAGTTCCCTGCTGCTTTGTCCGGCCGCACCCACGCGTTGGGCCGGATTTTCGACATATTGGGCGGGCTGCTGGGTCAGAAGACGCCCGAATTTTTGAACGCTGCAGGCTTCAGCTCGTCACCGCACCTTTTCTATTCGGGCAACGACAACCGTCCTGGCAAGAATGGCGACTGGTTCCAGCTGTTCCAGATTGGCTTTGGCGGCATCCCGGGCCGACCGCTCGGCGACGGGCCCGACGGCCATTCGCTCTGGCCGGGTTTCACCAACGTTCCCAATGAATTTCTCGAGCGCTATTTTCCGATGGTCATCGAGCGCTATGAAACCGCTCCCGACAGCGGCGGCGCAGGGCTGCACCGCGGCGGCAACGGCATCCACATGACCTACCGCTTCCTCGAGCGCGGCACCATTTCCATCCATGATGACCGCTGGTTCGTCCCGCCATGGGGCGTCAACGGCGGCCTCCCCGGACAGCGCGCGCGCAAGGTCTTGGAAAAGGCGGACGGCGCGCAAATCATTATCGGCAACAAGGTCGAGGATGTGGCGGTCGAAGCTGGCGACCAGCTCCACTTCATCACCTGGGGCGGCGGCGGTTGGGGTGATCCGCTCGAGCGCGATCCTGCGCTGGTGGGTAAGGAAATCATCCAGGGTCTTGTCACGCCGGCAGGGGCGCGCGCCTATGGCGTCATCGCCCACGAAGATGGCACCATCGATGCTGCAGCGACCGACGCACTGCGCGCGCAAATGCGCAGCCAGCGGGGAGCATTGCCGCTCTTCGATTATGGCCCCGGTATCGAGGCGCTGCGCGCCAATTGCCTCGCCGAAACCGGGTTACCCGCGCCGATCCAGCCCGAATGGGCGGCGGCCGAGGCGGCCGAGTAAAGCCGCATGACAACGGGCGCACTGACCGGACTGCGGGTAATCGAACTTGGCCAATTGCTGGCAGGCCCTTTTTGCGGCCAGCTGCTTGGTGATATGGGCGCTGACATCATCAAGGTCGAACCGCCTGGCGCAGGCGATCCGATGCGCGTCTGGGGCCAAGGCGCCGAAAAGGTGCAATGGGAGGTGGTCGCCCGCAACAAGCGCTCCGTCTCGGCCAATTTGCGGATCTCAGAGGGCCAGGCACTGGTCCGCAAGCTCATTGCCACCGCCGACATCTTGATCGAGAATTTCAAGCCTGGAACGATGGAGAAATGGGGCCTCGGACCAGATATCCTGCATACGGACAATCCCGGGCTGATCATCGCGCGCATGTCGGGTTACGGCCAGACCGGCCCTTATGCCGCGCGCGCGGGCTTTGGCGGCATCGGTGAGGCGATGGGGGGCTGGCGCTACATCGTCGGCGAGCCCGATCGCGCGCCCAGCCGGATGGGTATTTCGATCGGCGACACGCTGACGGCGACCTATGGCTGCATCGGCGTGCTTGCTGCGCTGCATGTGCGCGAACGAACCGGTCAGGGCCAGGTCGTCGATGCCGCGCTGTACGAGAGCGTGTTGCAGGTCATGGAGGGGCTGGTCCCCGAATATGATCATAGCGGCTTTATCCGCGAACGTTCAGGTTCGATTCTGCCGGGTATCGCGCCGTCGAACGTCTATCGCTGCCGTGACGGCGAATATATGATCGGAGCCAACAAGGATTCGCTGTGGCAGCGTCTTGCCGAAGCGATGGGGCGGCCCGAGCTTGGGCAGGAACCGCGCTATGCCACGCATTTGGCGCGCGGCAAAAACCAGCATGAGCTCGATGATATCATCAACGAATGGACGGCTACGCTGACCGTCGATGCGCTCGACGAACTGATGACCCGCTATTCCATCCCCGGCGGCCGCGTCTATCGTGCACCAGAGATGCTCGCCGACCCCCATTTCCAGGCGCGCGAGGCCATTATCGAGGTCGAGACCGAACGCTTTGGCAAATTGAAGATGCAAAATGCCTTCCCCAAATTGTCCGCGACCCCGAGCAGCGTGCGGCGCCCTGCTCCATCAATAGTCGGACAGCATAATGCCGAAGTCTATGGCGAGCTGCTGGGATTGACCGCCGCGGACCTTGCCGCGCTCCATGCAGCCGGCGCGATATGAGCCGATGCCAACCCATGGGCGCGCGATGACGGTCGCCGATGACCTTGCCGCCAGCTATAGCGTTGCCTTCGAAGGCCGATTGCCATTTGGCGAGCGCCCTGCCCTGATCATCATCGATGTAGTGATGGCCTATTTCGATCCCGCATCGCCGCTTTATGCGGATTTTGACGCCATGCTGGCGAGCTGCCAGCGCTTGGTCACCGCGGCGCGCGGCGCCGGTATACCGGTCATCTTCACCAATGTGACTTATGCGCCGGATGGCCGCGATGGCGGTGTATTCTATCGCAAGCTGCCCGCGCTCAAAGTGTTCGAGCGCGGCAACCCGCTGGCGGAATTCCTGCCGTCGCTTCGGCCTGCGGCGGACGATCTGGTGATAACCAAACATTATGCCTCGGCCTTTTTCGGCACGGCACTGGCATCGAGCCTGACTGCTATGCGGGTCGACACGCTGCTAATCACCGGCCTGTCGACTTCTGGCTGTGTGCGCGCCACGGCGCTTGATGCCTGCCAGCATGGTTTTCTTCCCTTTGTGGTGCGTGATGCCTGCGGCGACCGGCATCCGACACCGCACGAAGCCAATTTGTTCGACCTCCAGGCCAAATATGCCGAGGTGATCAGCGAGGCCGAGGCCATGGCTTTCTTGGGGACGGCTCCCAGAGGCGGCGCGGCCGGACCCGTAATTAGGGCCTAAACCAGGTCGGGATAGAGTGCTCTCTTAACCGCGCGCGGTTCGAGTCCGTAATGGGCGGCAATCGCACCGCTCACCTCGCCTTCCAGCGACGCCGTCGGCCGCAAATCGCGTCCTTCGTAAAGCGCGCCTGCGCCCAGCCCCGGCCAGTCGGCTTGCACCCTTCCGCCCCCGCTCAGTCCGCCGCCCAGCAAGAACAGTGCCGATGCCGTGCCATGGTCGGTGCCGCCGGTGCCGTTGGCCGCCGCCGTTCGGCCGAATTCGGTGGCAACGATCACCAGCGTGCTCGCCCAGTCCACTCCCAGCCCGCCTTTAAGCGCCACCAGCAACGCGTCGAGCCCGCGCGCCTGCACGCCCAGGCGCTGTTGCTGGCGGCTGTGCGTGTCCCACCCGCCGGTTTCGATCATCATCACCCGCGCGCCATTGCTGCCCGTCATCAGCCGTGCCGCAAGCTCGCCCAGCTGCGTGCCGTTGCGGCCATTGTTGCCGCCAATGTCCCCGGCGAGTTCCTTCGTTTCGACCGCTTGCTGCCAGATCGGCCCCAGCTGCGCATCGCCGCCATAGAGCAGCGACAGGCGCATCAGCAGATCTTCGTCAATGCCCGGCAGGCGCGAGGGCGCATAGTTGGCGGCATCGTGGCTGCCGCGCAGCGCCAGCGGCACGGCGGCGGCGATGCCGACTGCGCGCGCCTCGCCGGACGGGAGCAGGCCGAGCATGCGGTTGAGCCAGCCGTCCTTGCGCGCATAGGGCGCGGTGCCGCCCGATTCGAGGATATTCTGGCCATCGAAATGCGACCGGTCGCGGTAGCTGGTGGCAACGGCGTGGACGATGCGCGCTTCCTTCGCGGCGAACATCGCCGCCGTGCCCGTCAGCTCGCTATGCAGCGCAAACATGCCGTCCAGCTTTGCCCCCGGCGCGGCCTCGGCCAGCAGCGCGCCGCGCAAGCCCGCAAGCGCCGGATCGCCGACCGGCGGCACCAGGGCCAAGCCGTCGGCGGCACCGCGCTGGATGATGAACACCAGCCGCTTGGGCGTCGCTGCCGCACCCCAAGCGAGGCCAGGCAGCGTGGCGGCAACCGCCCCCGCCCCAGCGATGGCGAGCAGACGGCGGCGGGGCAGGATTAGCGTCATCACATTATCTCCGCAGAAATTCGGGGGCCATCAGCGCGAGAACCACGCCCTGCGCCGGGCTGTCGGCGCGGGCGATGGCGGTCAGCGTCGCTTCGCTGGCACCATCGGCCATGATCGCGGCGCCCCAGCTGCGCGGGTCGGTGCGCGCCGCAATGCCGCCAGCGATGCGCGACGCCAGCTCGGCGCGCAGCATCAACCCCGAAGCCCCGGCCCAGCGGTCGGCGATATCGTCAAACCCGGCAGGCGAGCCCGGTTGCCAGATCGGCTGGCCCAGCTGCGCCAACGCACCCACTGCCCCGCGCCGGTCGGGCAATTGTTTGATGCCGGTCGCGCGCAGCATCGACACGGTCCAGTCCCATGGTGTCTTGAACTTGGGCGTGGCGGTCTGCCAACTTTCGGGCGCGTCGATCAGAACGCTGTAGAGGGCAGGCAGGTCGCCGCTGCTGTCGATATAGGCCCGCTCCAGTTTGGCGACCAGCGCGGGGGGCGGCACATCGGCGGCGAAATGGCAGGCAAGTTTGGTCGCAATGTGCCGCGCGGTGGCAGGATGCCGGGCGAGATCGTCGAGCACCGCCAGCGCCTGCGCGCGGTCTGTCCCGCCATAGCTTTTGCCCAATATACGCTGTGTCCCCGGTTCATGCATCGCGGGCACGAACACGGCATCACCGGGATCGGCATTGACGCCCATGCGCCGCAACAGCTGGTCGGGGCGTTGGCCCAGCCCGGCCACCGTCCAGCCCGTCAGCGCGCGGGCAAAGGCGGTGACATCGGCCTGCACATATCCGCCGTTCACGCCCAGCGTGTGCAGTTCCAAAATCTCGCGCGCCAGATTTTCGTTGAGGCCCAGGCGGCGGCCTTCGCCTGCCGTCGCCCGCGCCCCGACGCGCTGCGCCAGCAGGCTGGCGGGGCCCACCGACTGCGCCTGATCGAGGAACAACAGCATGGCGGGGTGCAGCACGGCGGCCTTCAACAGGTGGCCGAACTTGCCCATGATATGCGGGCGGATCGCGCCATTCTCGAAATCGCCCGCCAGCGCCGCCACCGGCAGCGATTGCACCGACACGGCAAAATGGTTCGACCAGAAATGCACCAGCCGCTCGGCAAAGGGCGTGTCGGTGACCGCTGCCTGCTGGATTCGCGCGGCGGCGGCATCCAGATAATGCACCCGCACATCGCGCGCGATGGTTTCGGGATCGGTTCCCATACCCATCGCCTCGCCTTCGCGCGCCGCGCGGCGGTCGTCGCGGTAATTTTTGAAGGTTTCGACGGCCACACGGCGCGGCGCCAGCGCGGCAAGGCTGTCGGGTGCGGGATTATAGGCCCTCAAATCGGCGGCCAGCATGGCCGCCACATCGCGCGGCGGCGGCGCATCACCTGCTCGCCACCCCAGGCCAAAGCGATTCAGGGCAAGATAGGTTTGCGGCATCGCCAAAATCCTCTTCTGACACCAGCGTCGACCGCCAATGTCGCAAAACTATGCCAGCCATGCCGCGAAATATCGCATGCAATCCATGGCGGGTGCAGATTCCGCTTTCCTACATTGTTCCTATTTGGTTTTTTATGGCGAATCAGATTTGCCAGGAGAGCAATATGCCGACGCCGCCATCCATCGAAACACTGGTCGACGAGGTCATCGACCGCGAAGGCGATTTTGTCCACCACCCCGCCGACCGCGGCGGGCCGACGCGTTGGGGCATCACCGCAGCCGTGGCGCGCGCGCAGGGCTATGCCGGCGACATGCGCGCGCTGCCCCGCGACGTGGCGGCGGATATCTATGCCCGCATTTACTGGCACGCCCCCGGCTATGACAAAGTTGCCCGCCGCGCGCCGCGCGTTGCCGCCGAACTGTTCGATACCGGCGTGAACATGGGCACGGCCACAGCCACCGGATTTCTGCAACGCGCGCTTAACGCGCTTAACCGCAGCGCGCGCGACTATCCCGACATTGTCGTCGATCGCACCATCGGCCCGGCCACGCTGCACGCGCTCGACGGCCTGCTGCGCGCCCGCGGCCCCCGCGCCGAAACCGTGCTGCTGCGCGCCATCGAGGCGTTGCAGGGTGAACGCTATATCGCGCTCGCCGAACGCCGCCCCAGTCAGGAGGCGTTTCTCTATGGCTGGCTAGCGAACCGGTTGGGTTCGCTTTCATCGGGGTAAGAAGGGAAACGTATCGTGAACTTCGTGAACTTTGACTGTGCAGGAGCATTTACATGAGCATCATCGAATCCATCATCGGCCCCATCGCCAAACTGATCGACAAGATCATCCCCGATCCCGAAGCGCGCGACCGCGCCAAGCTCGAGCTCATCAAGCTCGAGGGCAGCCAGGAGATGGAGGCGATCCGCACCCAAATGACCGCGATCGTTGCCGAGGCCAACAGCGCCGACCCCTGGACCAGCCGCGCGCGCCCCAGCTTTCTCTATGTCATGTACGCCCTGTTGCTGTGGGCCATTCCGATGGGACTGATCGCCGCCGCGCGCCCCGACATGGCGACGAGCATCGCCAATGGCATGAACGCCTATCTGGCGGGGATCCCCGAACCGCTCTACGCGCTCTTCGGCACGGGCTACCTCGGCTACACCGCCGCGCGCACCTGGGGCAAGGTCAAGGGGGCGGAGCGCTAGCTGCTTCTTCGCGTGCTAGCTTATAGCTTTCAAGGCCGTTGCCCCAGTCGGTCGCGACCTCCAGCCCGTTGCCATGACTGCGGATGGCCAGTGCCACGCTGCGCCCGTCGGCCAGCGGATATTCGACCATCAGCCCGCCCATGCCCGCGCGCAGCGGAACCTGCGTCGGCGCGGCGCATTCGGGGGCGCAGTAGCTGACGGCGATAAGTTTGCTCGCTTCGCCTTGCGGCAGGGTGACGCGCCAGCCGTCGCCATCGCCCTCGCCGCTCACGTCGGTGTAGGTACCGGGCGCGATCATCAGGCCGGTAGCGGTGGTTTCGGCGGTGTCACCCGCTGGCGCGCCGCAGGCCGTGAGCAGCAGCGGCACAACAATCAGCAGGGAGCGGGTCATGCAAGGGCAGCGCGCACCGCAGCCACCGCTGCTTCGGCCGCGCCGCCATCGGGGCCGCCGCCCTGCGCCATGTCGGGCCGCCCGCCGCCGCCCTGCCCGCCCAGCGCCGCAACGGCCAGCTTTACCAGCGCGACGGCATCATGCGCGACGTCGGCGACGCCAACCGCGACGGACGCACGGCCTTCGTTGACCGCAACCAGCATTGCTACGCCCGAACCGACGGCTTTCTTGAGGTCATCGACCGCGCCGCGCAGCCCTTTGGGATCGAGCCCCTCGACCACCTGCGCGATGAAGCGGGTGCCGCCAATCTCTTCAACTGCGGGCCCGCTACTCGCGCCGCCGCCGCCGAGCGCCAGCGCCTTTTTCGCCTCGGCCAGCTCGCGCTCGGCCTTTTTCAATGCCTCCGCCAGCGCGGCCACGCGCGCGGGCACCTCGTCGGGGCTGGTTTTCAGCGTCGCGGCCACCCCGCGCAGCGCTTCGTCGCGCGCGCTCAGCCACTGCCGCGCGGCTTCGCCGGTCAGCGCCTCGATGCGGCGCACGCCGCTCGACACGGCGCTTTCGCTGACGATTTTGAACAGGCCGATGTCGCCCAGCGCGCGCACATGTGTGCCGCCGCACAGCTCGACCGAATAGCTGTTTACTTCGGCGCGGCCCATGCTCAGCACGCGCACCTCGTCGCCATATTTTTCGCCAAACAGCGCCAGCGCGCCCGCCGCGACAGCATCATCGGGAGTCATCAGCCGGGTGGTCACCGGCTCATTGCCCCGGATCTGCGCATTGACCTCGGCCTCAATCGCCGCAATTTCCTCGGCGGTCAGCGCCTTGGGGTGCGAAAAGTCGAAGCGGAAGCGGTCTTCGGCGACCAGACTGCCCTTTTGCGTCACATGACCGCCGAGGTGATTTCTAAGCGCCGCGTGAACCAGATGGGTTGCACTGTGGTTGGCGCGCACGCGGTCGCGGCGGGCGTTATCGACGACCAGCTGTACTGTATCGCCCACCGCGATGCTGCCCGCATCGATGGTCGCGTGATGGGCGTGCAACCGGCCCAGCGGTTTGGCGGTATCGGTGACGGTCGCGCTCAACCCGTCGAGACTGGTGATGGTGCCGGTGTCGCCCATCTGCCCGCCGCTTTCGCCGTAGAAGGGCGTCTGGTTGGTCAGGATGGTCACCTGATCGCCGGCCCCGGCATGCGCCACGGTCGCACCGTTCTGTACCAGGGCGATGACCGTCGCTTCGCCGCTCGTGCTCGTGTAGCCGGTGAATTCGGTGCCGCCATGTGTTTCGGCAAGGTCGAACCACACCTCATCCGACGCGCGCTCGCCCGATCCCTTCCATGCCGCACGCGCCGCCGCCTTTTGCTGCGCCATCGCCGCATCGAATCCGGCGCGGTCGACCGCGATGTTTTGCGCGCGCAAGGCGTCTTCGGTCAGGTCATAGGGGAAGCCATAAGTGTCATACAGCTTGAACGCGACGTCGCCCGCCAGCGTGTCGCCCGCGCCCATGCTGCGCGTCGCATCGTCGAGCAAGCGCAGGCCGTTCGCCAGCGTCTGGCGGAACTTGACCTCCTCACGCTCCAGCGTCTCGGCGATCAGCGGCTGCGCGCGGATCAGTTCGGGGTAGGCCGCGCCCATTTCCGCCGTCAGCGACGGGAGCAAGCGGTGCATCAGCGGGTCTTTCGCCCCCAACAGATGCGCGTGGCGCATCGCGCGGCGCATGATGCGCCGCAACACATAGCCGCGCCCCTCGTTGGACGGCAGCACGCCATCGGCGATCAGGAAGCTCGATGCACGCAAATGGTCGGCAATCACGCGGTGGCTGGCGCGATTGTCGCCCTCGGCCTTCACGCCGGTCATGTCCACCGATGCGCCGATCAGCGCCTTGAAGGTGTCGGTGTCGAAGTTGTCGTGGACCCCCTGCATCACCGCCGCGATGCGCTCGAGCCCCATGCCGGTGTCGATGCTGGGGCGCGGCAGGTCGACACGCTCGCCGCCCGCCAGCTGTTCATATTGCATGAACACCAGGTTCCAGATTTCGACAAACCGGTCGCCATCCTCATCGGGCGATCCTGGCGGACCGCCCGGAATGTGCGCGCCATGGTCATAGAAGATTTCGCTGCACGGCCCACACGGCCCCGTGTCACCCATCGACCAGAAATTGTCGCTGGTGGCGATGCGGACGATCCGATCCTCGGGCAGCCCGGCAATCTTGCGCCACAGCCCCGCGGCCTCATCATCGGTGTGATAGACGGTGACGGTCAGGCGCGCCGGATCAAGCCCCCATGTGCCGGTGATCAGGCTCCACGCATGGTTGATGGCGGCTTCCTTGAAATAGTCGCCAAAGCTGAAATTGCCCAGCATTTCAAAGAAAGTGTGGTGCCGCGCGGTATAACCGACATTGTCGAGGTCATTGTGCTTGCCGCCCGCGCGCACGCATTTTTGCGACGAGACGGCGGTCACATAATCGCGCCTTTCGAGGCCGGTGAAGACGTTCTTGAACGGCACCATCCCCGCGTTGACGAACATCAGCGTCGGATCATTGTACGGCACGAGCGGCGCAGAGGGCACGACGCGGTGATCGGCGGCGGCGAAATGGTCCAAGAAAGACCGGCGGATGTCATTGGTCGAAGTCATAGCGCCGCCGAAGTAAGCGCTTTGCTGCGCTGCGACAAGCGGGCTTGTTGCAGTGACAAAGATCGATCGGTGCGATCAGAAGCCGTAATAAGCCCCACCCTTTTCGCGTGCGCGCTGCCATGCGGGGCGGGCGTGGAGCCAGTTTACAAAGGCGGTGAGTTTGGGCTTGTCGGCGGCGCGGCCTTGCATGACGGCCACCTCGGCGGGGAAGCTCAGCATGACATCGGCGGCAGTCAGCCGATCACCGACCCAAAAGCCGCTGGCACCCAGCTCGCTTTCCATGAAGGCGAAGTGGCTTTCCAGCTGCTGGTCGATGCGCGGTTTAAGCGGCGCGGCGGCCTCGCCCAGCCGCCCAACGTACAGCGATAAGAGGATCGGCGTCATCGCCGACCCCTCCGCAAAATGCATCAGTTCGGTGTAGCGAACATGGTCATCGCTGCCGCGTTCGGGGACCAGATGCGCGCCGCCATGCCGCTCGCACAGATATTCGCAGATGGCGGCCGATTCATAAACCGTGCGGCCCGCATCCTCGATGACTGGCGACTTGCCGAGCGGGTGGACGGCGAGCAGTTCGGGCGGCGCGAGGTTGGTCACCGCGTCGCGCTGATGATGGCGGATCTCATAGGGCGCGCCGATCTCTTCGAGCAGCCAGAGAATGCGCTGTGAGCGGCTGTTGTTGAGGTGATGGACGATCAGCGTCATGGCACGGCTCCCGGTTGGTTGTTGCGGTGGATGAGGAAAGCGAGTTCGCGCACCAGCTTGGCCGCCACTATGGCAGTGACACCGCCAATGTCACGCCCCGGATGATGCTCGACAATATCGGCGCCGACGATGGGGGCGGTTTGCGCACGCAGCACCGCAAGCACTTCGCGCACCGTCAACCCGCCGGGTTCGGGATGCGCAACACCGGGCGCTTCGCTGGGGTCGATGCCGTCAAGGTCGATGCTGATATAGAGCGGCCCACCGAGTGGCGGAACGTCGCAAGGCGCGAAATCAGCCATGGGTAGGATTTCGACGCCAAAGCGCGCGGCCTGTTCGCGGCAATGGCGGGTCAGCGTTCGGATGCCGACCTGTACCAGCCGTGTTGAATGCCCGCCCTCCATGATGCGCGCGAAGGGCGAAGCGTGGCTGCGCGGATTGCCGTCGAAATCGGCGTAGAGGTCAGGGTGCGCGTCGAAATGCAGGATGGTAACCGGCCCGTGCCGCGCGGCGGCGGCGGCCACGAGCGGGAAGGTCACGGCATGGTCGCCGCCAAGCGCGAGCGGGATTTCCCCGGTCGCATGGACCAGCGCGACGTGGCGCGCGATCGCGGTGTCGTCAGCGGGCGTGTCCTCGGTAAGCGGCAGGTTGCCATCGTCAGTCAGCGCGATATCGCTGCCGATTTCCAGTCCGGCTTCGCAGGCCAGATTGCCGCGCTCGGACCACAGCGCCGCGCGGATGGCAGCGGGCCCTGCCGCCGCGCCGCGCTCAAAGCTGCTGTTGATATCGGTGGGCAATCCGAAGAGACGAATGGCGGCGGGCATACGGGCGGACATTGCCCGCTTGCCCCCCGCTGTCAACGCAAGGCTGTGGCAGGCCGGCGGCGAGGGGCGTGCCACCGGCCAGAATTGCTTACATTTCGTCGTCGCCGCCATCATCCGCGTCGGCGCCGACCATCATTTCTTCGGCGACCTGATCGGTGCGGCTGCGGATTGCTGCCTCGAGCCGCTGCATCAGCTCGGGATTATCCTTAAGGAAGGTCTTGGCATTTTCGCGGCCCTGACCGATGCGGATCGAATCATAGCTGAACCAGGCGCCCGATTTTTCAACAAGGCCCGCCTTGACGCCCAGATCCAAAATCTCGCCGATCTTGGAAATGCCCTGACCGTACATGATGTCAAACTCGACCTGCTTGAACGGCGGCGCGACCTTGTTCTTGACGACCTTCACCCGCGTGGTGTTGCCGACAATTTCCTCGCGGTCCTTGATCTGGCCGGTACGGCGGATGTCGAGGCGCACCGAGGCATAGAATTTCAGCGCATTGCCCCCGGTCGTGGTTTCGGGATTGCCATACATCACGCCGATTTTCATGCGCAGCTGGTTGATGAAAATCACCATACAGCGCGAACGGCTGATCGAGCCGGTGAGCTTGCGCAGCGACTGCGACATCAACCGCGCCTGCAGGCCGACATGGCTGTCACCCATCTCGCCCTCTATCTCCGCGCGCGGGACCAGCGCCGCGACCGAGTCGACCACCAAGATATCAATGGCGTTCGACCGCACCAGCGTGTCGACGATTTCGAGCGCCTGTTCGCCGGTGTCGGGCTGCGAGACGATCAATTCATCGATGTTGACGCCCAGCTTGCGCGCATAAACGGGATCGAGCGCATGTTCGGCATCGACAAAAGCCGCGGTGCCGCCAGTCTTTTGCGCCTCGGCAATGGCGTGGAGCGCG
Source organism: uncultured Sphingopyxis sp. (assembly GCA_964401155.1). Classification (GTDB taxonomy): domain Bacteria; phylum Pseudomonadota; class Alphaproteobacteria; order Sphingomonadales; family Sphingomonadaceae; genus Sphingopyxis. Next base: position 89,432 of record CAYNXF010000008.1, on the reverse strand, counting down.
AGCGTGGTCTTGCCCGAACTTTCCGGGCCATAGATTTCAATGACGCGGCCGCGCGGCAATCCGCCAACGCCCAGGGCAATATCAAGACCCAGGCTGCCCGTCGAAATCGCCTCGACCTGCATCGTTTCCTTTTGCCCGAGCTTCATCACCGAGCCCTTGCCAAAGGCGCGGTCAATCTGGGCGAGCGCGGCTTCAAGCGCTTTCTGTCTGTCCATGTTGGCAGTTTTTCCTGTTTCGACGAGTGACAATTGACTGGCCATTAGCCCTTCCCTTCTTGCCCTAAACGCGGACGCTCCGCACCGCAACGGAAACCCATGTATCGCATTTGTTCTATTAGAACAAGAGGGGAACTTTGTCCGATTTCAGCCAGACTTCACACGCGATTTGGGGCAAGAAGCAATTTCAGCATCGAATCGAGCTGCGCGATGCGAAAGGGTTTGACCAGCACCGGGCGACCGGCATGGGCGTGCGGAACCGAGCCGCCGCCGCCGGTCATCAACGCAAAGGGAATTGCTGCCGCCGCCAGCGCATCGGCCACCGGCCAGCAGGCATCGTCGCCCAAATGCACATCGACCAGCGCCGCCGCGATGCCGCCCGCAGCAACAGCGTCGAGCGCCGCAGCGATATTGTCGACATGCACCGGTTCGGCATAACCCAATGCCTCGCACTGGTCCGCGACCAGTAACGCGATCATCGCGTCATCTTCGACCAGCAATATCGCCCCGCCCTCACCCATCGGCGAGCGCTCCCCGCGCCCGTGCCAGCGCGTCGGCCACCGCGTCGGTCAGCTGCAGCACCGAAAAAGGTTTGGGCAGAAAATCAACATCGGCAATGCCGATCGATTGGCGCAGCTGCCCCTCGGCATAGCCCGACATGAACAGCACCGGCAGCAACGGCCGTTCGGCGCGCAGTTGGCGCACCATGGTGGGGCCGTCCATTGTCGGCATCATCACGTCGGTGACAACAATGTCGACAACATCATGCGCGGCATAGCGTTCCAGCCCTTCTTCACCCTGTGTCGCGGTGATGACTTGATATCCGGCGCGGGTCAGCGCGCGTTCGGCGACCGCGCGCACCATATCCTCATCCTCAACGAGCAATATCGTGCCGGTGCCCCATTCTTCGCGCTTGCGCTTTTGCGGAATGGCGGGCTGCGGTTTGTCCTTGCCGCTCGCGTCGCGGTGGACGGGGAGAAAGATGGAAAAGCTGGTCCCCTTTCCCGCTTCGGTGTCGGCAAAAATATAACCCGCCGACTGTTTGATGATGCCATAAACGGTCGACAATCCCAGGCCGGTCCCCTTCCCCGCTTCCTTGGTGGTAAAAAAGGGCTCAAAAATCTTGGGCAACACGTCGGCGGGAATTCCCGATCCGGTGTCCGACACCCGCAGCGCGCTGTAATCGGCGGGAGGCATCAGGTCGTTGCCCATCGCGCGGACATCGGCAGCGGTAACAGGAAAAGTCTCAATGGTTAGCGTACCGCCGCCCGGCATCGCATCGCGCGCATTGACGGCGAGGTTGACGATAACCTGCTCCAGCTGGCCGGGGTCGGCGCGCACAGCTCCCAGCCCGCGCCCATGGCGCACCGCCAGCGTGATGGTGTCCCCGATTAATCGCTTGAGCAGGTGCGACACTTCCGAAATCACGTCGGGCAGCTGCAGGATTTGCGGGCGCAGCGTTTGCTGACGCGAGAACGCCAGCAACTGCCGCGTCAGACTGGCGGCGCGGTTGGCGTTGTTGCGGATCTGCTGAATGTCGTCGTAGTCGCCGTCCCCCGGCGTATGCCGCATCAGCATCAGATCACATGCACCAAGAATTGCGGTCAATATGTTGTTGAAATCATGCGCGACACCGCCCGCAAGCTGCCCGACGGCCTGCATTTTGGTGGCCTGCGCCACCTGACGCTTCAGCTTTGATTCCTCGCTGCTGTCCTTCAGGCTCAGCAGCACCGCCGCCTCTCCCAGCCCGCGCACGCCAGCGATACGCAGCGACACCGGCTCGTCCGGCTGCGCGGCAAGCCGCACCGACATGTCACCGCCCGCGGCCTGCCCGACGCTGTGCCGGCGGATCATGTCGGCCAGCGGCCCTTTGTCCTCGGTCACCACAATGTCGCCGGGGAAGCGTGGCACCTTGCCTTGCGGCATCCCCGCGGCCCGGCAAAAAGCGCGATTGACGAACAGGAACCGCCCGTCGCGGTCGACCATTCCCAGCCCGACCGGCAACAGCGACAGCATTGTTTCGATATAGCCCTGGGCGGTGCCGCGCTCGACCGCGCGCCCACCTTCTTCATCCAGCAACAACAGCAGCACTGGCGAGGCAGGGTCGGCGGCAGCGACGGGGATTTGGACCAGCCGAACCGGCGTCGCCCGTTCTGCCTCTGCCTCAAAAAAAATCGTGCCCGCATCATCCACACGCAGCAACCGCGCGACATCCCGGCCCGCCATTCCTGCTGCCACATTGCCGCCGAGCGCACGGAGCGCAAAGGCGGTGTTGGCGGCACGCACCCGCCCATCGGCGCCCACCAGCGCGACCATCAGCCCGGCGTGGCCGAGCGCCAAGCCGGCCGGCCCATCAATCATCCGCGCCGCCTCGGCGGCCAGATCGACGCTGCGGATCGCGGAAAAGCGCCACACCAGATAATCATCGCAGCGTCCGGCGCGCCGGATATCCGTGTCAAAGCGAAGCGCCCCGACACGCAGATCGGCGGCCAGACCGCTGCCGTCACGCCATGCCGCGCGCCCGGCAACTTTCAGCGCCTCGACCGCTGCGGGTTCCACGGGCAGGCCCGGCGGGGTCACAAATCCGCCAAACCAGCTGGCATAAAGATCATTGGCGCAAATCAGCCGACCTGCGCGATCGGTGACAGCAATGGCGACATCGTCATGGTCGATCGCTTGCCGCAGCATTGTCCAGTCGGGTGTTGTCGCCACCTCGCTGACAGCTCCGGGGAGCAAGCGGCGCAGCAGGATGGCCGCCGCCCCAAGCAGGCAAAGGCCCGCCAGAAATCCGGCGGTCAATGCCGCACTGCGGCTGATCCACAACAGCAGTCCGGCGGAGACCAGCCCAGCGGTGCCCAGCACCAACCATTCCCATGGCCGCGGATTGGCGGACATTGCGCCCAGCGTCGGCCCGCCCCCCTCGCCCGCAATCCGGTTCAGCAGTTTCGGGGGAACGAGGGCAGTCAAAGGCGATCTTTCTGGCGGCGGCCCCTACCAGATGCGCACGCGCGCGTCGGGGGCGAGGTAAAGTTTCTGTCCAGGCTTTACCTGATAGGCATCATACCATGCGTCAAGATTGCGCATCACCCATGCACGCTGGATGGAGGGGGAATGCGGACCATTGGTGATTTGCCGCGACAAAGCGGCCTCGCGATAATTGCGCCGCCACACCTGCGCCCAACCCAAGAAGAAACGCTGGTCGCCGGTCATGCCATCGATCACCGGGGCGGGCTTGCCGCCCAGCGAGGCTTTGTAGGCGTCATAGGCCACCGACAGACCGGCAAGATCGCCGATATTTTCACCCAGCGTCAACGTGCCGTCGAGAAACTCTCCGGGCAACGCTTCATAGGCAGCATATTGAGCCACCAGCGCCTTGCCCGCCTTTTCAAAGGCTGCGACGTCGGCGGGCGTCCACCAGTCGGCCAGCCGCCCGTTTTCGTCATATTTCGCGCCCTGATCATCAAAATGATGGCTGATTTCGTGGCCGATCACCGCACCGATGCCACCATAATTGATCGCGGGATCTGCATTCACGTCAAAGAAAGGCGGCTGAAGGATGGCCGCAGGAAAGACGATTTCGTTCATGCTGAAATTGGCATAGGCGTTGACGGTCATCGGCGTCATGCCCCATTCCCAGCGGCGGATCGGCCCGCCCAGGCGGCTGATATTGTCGTCAAGTGCAAATTGGCGCGCGCGCAGCGCGTTGCCGAACAGATCGTCGGCGCGCATGTCGAGCGCGCTATAATCCTTCCAGCGGTCGGGATAGCCAATTTTGGTGGTGAAATTGGCCAGCTTTTGCCGCGCCTTCACTTTGGTTGCGGGCTGCATCCACGCCAGATTGTCGATGCGGCGACCCATGGCGGCGAGCACATTTTTAACGAGACCGTCCATCGCCGCTTTGGTTTCGGGCGGGAAATATTTGGCCACATAATCCTGCCCGACCGCTTCGCCCAGATTGGCGGTGGTAAAGTCCACCGCGCGCTTCCAGCGCACCTGCAGTTCGGGGGTGCCCGATAAGGCTGTGCCATAAAAGGAAAAGCTCTCCTTGGCGACCGCATCGGGTAGAAATCCGGAAAAGCTGTCAAGCGAGCGGACCAGCAACAAATCACGCAGCACGCCGACCGGCGCATCGACATAAATTTTGGCAATGCCAGTAAAGGCGCTCGGCTGCGATACCAGCAGGCTATCCTCGTTCACCCCCAAACCGCGAACCAGTGTCACAAAGTCGAAGCCGGGCGCGGCCTTGACGAGTTCGGCCAGTGTCATCTTGTTATAGACTTTGGTAGCATCGCTGCTGTCATTCTTGTCCCAATGGACCTCAGCGATTTTCGCCTCGAGCGCATAGAGCGCGGCGGCACGCGGCTTGACGTCGCGCTCGCCTGCCAGCGTCAGAATATTCTCGACATGCTGCACATAGGCGGCGCGCAGCGTTCTAAAGCGCTCGCTGTCCTTCAAATAATAGTCGCGGTCGGGCATGCCGATGCCGCCCTGGAACATCGTATAGATGTACACGTCGGGGTTTTTGTCGTCCTGCCCGACAAAGCCGCCGAACAGATGCCCCACGCCATTGCGATCAGCCTCAGCCATCAACGCCGGCATGCCGGCCTTGTCGGTCGCCCTGATCTTGTTTAGCCACGGCTGGATCGGGGCCAGCCCACGCGCCTCGACCGCTGCCTCGTCGAGAAAAGCTGCATAGGCGCGCCCGATTTTGCTCGAGGGGTCGTTCTTGGCTTCCTCGAGGATCAGTCGCGTGCGCTCCTTTGACAAATCGTCGAGCGCGGTGAACATGCCATAGTTTGACCGGTCGGCCGGGATGGCCGTGGTGCGCGTCCAGGTGCCATTGGCAAAAGCATAAAAATCATCGCCGGGCGCCACGGCGGTATCCATTCCGGCCGCGTCGAAACCAAATGTGCCTAGCTGCGGCTTAGCAGCTGGAGCCGCGGCGACGGCTGGCGCCTCGGGTGCCGGGCTGGCGGCACAGCCTGCGAGCAGCAGCGCGGCAGTCGTGGTCAGCAAGGCCGCATGGCGGCGCGAAAAATTGGTCATGATGATCCCCTGGTTGCCCGGCGGAACCAAATCCGCCCCAACCGTCAGGCTACAGGAAGGCACCAACCCCCTGCAAAGGCGCTGGTCGAACGATTATGACGGTTTGTCGGCGCGCGAACGGCGCAGTTTGCGGCGCCAGCGCATGCGGATCCAATTGTCCCAGGCAATGGAAGCCAGCACATAGCCGATCAGCGCGCTGATGGCCGAAATGATGAACAGTCCCGCGAACAGCGCAGGCGCGGTGTCCGATAAGAACCAGGCAAGCCACTCGCGCGCGCTGGCGTCATTGGCCCACAACGCCTTGAAGGTGGTATAGTCCGCCTTCAGCCCGAACGCCCAATTGCCGACCCCAACCGATGCCGCCAGAATGAAGGGTGTCGTCGCCGGATTCGACAAAAAGGTCATTGCCGCGCCGATGGGAATATTGGCGCGGACCGGCAAAGCCAGCAGCGCCACACCCAAAATCTGCACCCCCGGGATCAGCAGGAAGATGCCGACGAACAGCCCCAGCGCCACCCCGCGCGGCACCGAGGTGCGGGTGAAGCGCCACAAGTGGCTGTGCGCAACGCGATGCGCGAAGGGCTTGATCCAGCGGCTTTCGAGCAGTTCCTCACGACGCGGCGAATTGCGGCGGATCCAGTCCATCAGCGCGGTCTTGCTGCGCGGCATCAGCCGCGTTCCCGCATCAGGCGCTGCTTGTCGCGCTGCCAGTCGCGTTCCTTGATGTGCTCGCGTTTGTCATGCGCTTTGCGCCCTTTCGCCAGCGCCAGCTCAACCTTTGCTCGTCCCTTGCTGTTGAAATAGATGGACAGCGGGACCAGCGTCATGCCCATCCGCGCCACCGCGCCGTGCAGCTTGTTGATCTCGCGCCGCGACAGCAGCAATTTGCGCGGCCGCTTCGGTTCGTGGTTGAAACGGTTGCCGTGGCTGAATTCGGGAATATTGGCGTTGACCAACCAGACCTGATCGTCAGCCACTTCGGCATAGCTTTCGGCAATCGTGCCCTCGCCCGAGCGGAGCGCTTTGACCTCGGTCCCTTGCAGCGCGATGCCCGCTTCGAACACTTCGTCGATGGCATAATCAAAGCGCGCGCGCCGGTTTTCGGCGACGACTTTCTTCTTGTCAAAGGCGGGGGCGGACTGCGGACGCGACATGGAAGCGGCCTATATAAGTCCTGCTTTGGCCAGCGCCAAATCGACCGCCGCGCGCGCCGGTGCATTTGCGGCGATGATGGGCAACCGGGCTTCGGGGTCGAACCAGCGGTGGAGGCGCGACAGGGCATATTTGGCGGGTGCCGGGCTGGCGTCGGCGAACATGGCCTTGTGCAGGTCGAACAACAAGTCGTGGAGCGAGCGGGCAGCAGACCAGTCGCCGCCCGCGCAAGCCGACGCAAAGGCCGTGCAGTGGCGCGGTGCGACATTGGCAGTCACTGAAATACAGCCAACGCCGCCCATCACCGCGTGCGGCAGCCACAAATCGTCATTGCCCGACAGCTGACAAAAATCCGCCCCCGCCGCGGCGCGCAACTGGGTGACGCGCGCCAGATCGCCGCTGGCATCCTTGATCGCCACGACCGATGGGATCGCGGCCAGCTGCGCCATCGTTTCCGGCAAAATGTCGGTCACGGTGCGTCCCGGCACGTTATAAACCACCATCGGCAGGTCGCTGGCGTCGGCCAGCGCATGATAATGTGCGATGATTCCGGCTTGGCTCGGCCGGTTGTAATAGGGCGCGACAATCAATGCCGCCGTTGCTCCGGCTTCTCTAGCAAATTTCATGTGGCGCAGCGCGGTGGCGGTGTCGTTCGATCCGCACCCCGCAATTACGGGCACGCGCCCGTCGGCGGCAGCGATGCAGGCATCAATCACCTGATAATGTTCGTCAAAGCCCAGTGTCGCACTTTCGCCCGTCGTGCCGCACGGCACCAGCGCACTCGATCCTTCGGCAATCTGCCAGTCAACCAGTCGTCGGAACGCGTCCGCATCGAACGCTCCACCGCGAAATGGCGTCACCAAAGCAGGAATGGACCCCGAAAACATGCTTGATCCCTTTACAAGCGGCGCACCGGACTCCACAAACCGGCTGAAGTTGCGCCTCATAGGCGCGCCATTCACCACTGGGCAAGGCGTAAGGGGTTATGCAGGGGATTATGAAGACGGCGACAAACCTCTCGCGGTTGGCGCTCGTCACGGCCCTGCTCCTTTCCAGCGGCGCATCGGCCAACGAGCTCAGCCCCGAACAGCGCGCCTGGTACCGCGCGCAAATGGGGCTGGCGCAAGGCGTCGTCGCCCCGCCAGTGCGCAACAGCGTCGCCGAAGCGGTGCTCGAATGGCGCGCGCTGAACAGCGAGGCCAACAGCTCGTTTGACCGGCTGGCGCGTTTCCTGACCAACAATCCCGGCTGGCCGGGGGCCGACCAGATGCGCGCGCGCGCCGAGAAGGCGCTGGCCATCGACAGCTTCAACCCCGGCATGACGCTGGCCTATTTCGCGACCAACCCGCCGCGTACCGCCAGCGGGCATTTGCGGCACGCGCTGGCGCTCAACGCCAGCGGACAGCGCGATGCGGCACGCGACGCGTTGCGCAAGGCGTGGACGGGCGGGGTGCTTGACGAAATGGAGGAGGCGCGGGTGATCGCGCTGTTCCCCGGAGCACTGACCACGGCCGACCACGACGCGCGTATGGACCGCCTGCTGTGGAGCGGGGCGACGCGCGCGGCGGCGCGGCAGTTATTGTTCACATCGAGCGAGCGCCGCGCCTATTTCAGCGCGCGCCTCGCGATGCGCAGCGGCGCGACCGACGCCGCGTTGCAGGCCAGCGCGGTCGAGGCGGCTGACCCCGGCCTCACCCGCCGCGACGCGGGCTGGATTACTGACAAGGCGACCTGGCTACGTACGTCGGGCCGTGTCGGTGACGCACGCGCCTTGCTGTCGCTGCCTCGCCAGTTGGATGCGCCACCGCTTGATGCCGAGGAATGGGTTGAAACGCTGCTGACCAATGCGCGCGGTGCGGCGAGCAGTGGTGACCATCAAACGGCCTTCGCCATAGCGCGCCAGATTGGCGACGCCTTCCCCGCCGGGACGGTCATCCGCGAGCTACCGCTGGGCGTGCGTGATGATTTTACCAGCCTGGCATGGCTGGCCGCGCATACCGCGCATGAGAAATTGGGGCGGTCGCGCGAGGCAGTGCCACTTTATGCCGCCTATGCCGATGCCGCCCGCTCGGCGCAGACGCGCACCAAAGGCTTTTACTGGGCGGGGCGCGCCGCTGAGGCTGCGGGTGACCGCGCAGAGGCGCAGCGCCAACTGGCGGCCGCGGCACCGCATTATGACCAATTTTACGGCCAGCTGGCGCGCGAACGGTTAGGCCAAACCATCAGCCGCCCCGCCGACACTGCACCTGTTAGCATCACGGCCGCCGAGCGCACCGCATTCATGGATGATCGGCTGGTGCGTGCGGCGCGCGTGTTGGGTGAAATGGGCGCGTGGCGCGACCAATCGCAATTTTTGCGCGCCATCAGCATGCGCGCCTCCACCCCCGCCGACCATGCGCTGGCGGGCGAGCTTGCCAGCCAGATTGGCCGGATCGACCTGGGTGTCATGATTGGACGCAGCGCGCAGGCCAATGGCATCGACGCGGTTGCTGTTGCGGGCTTTCCCACTGTCGCTGTACCCGACGGCCACCAGAACAATTGGACCTTCATCCACGCCATCGCGCGGCAGGAAAGCCAGTTCGACAAACAGGCGATCAGCCATGCGGGCGCGCGCGGGCTGATGCAGCTGATGCCCGGCACTGCGCGCGAGGTCGCGGGCAAGCTGGGCCTGCCCTATGACATGGCGGGGCTGACCGGCGATACCAGTTACAACATGCAACTGGGTTCGACCTATTTTCAGCAGATGCTAAGCTACTATCGCGGCAGCTATCCGCTCGCGGTGGCGGCCTATAATGCCGGGCCGGGCAATGTGAACAAATGGCTGCGCGCCAACGGCGACCCGCGCGACAGTGCGATCGACATTGTCGATTGGGTTGAGGACATCCCCATATTTGAAACACGCAATTATGTTCAGCGCGTGCTGGAAAATGCGGTCGTTTATGACTTGCTGCACCCGCAGCCGGGGCGGACATTGCCCGCCGCACCCTTGTCCTTCTATCTCGGCAAACGCACCCCGGGGTGAGCGCCGCCGACCGCACTGATCCCATTACTCCGGCGGGTTACGCCGCGCTGCGCGCCGAATATGACGCGCTGCTAGGCAACGAGCGACCCAAGCTGGTCGAAACCATCAGCTGGGCGGCGGGCAACGGCGACCGCAGCGAAAATGGCGATTACATTTATGGCCGCAAGAAATTGCGCGAGATCGACCGGCGGCTGGCTTTCCTCGCGCGGCGAATGAAAGCGTCGCGCGTCGTCGATCCGGCACAACAGCCCGACCATAGCCGCGTCTGGTTCGGCGCGACGGTTGAACTTGCGGACGAAGATGACGCGCGCCGCATCGTGACGCTGGTGGGCAATGACGAAGCAAACGCGGGTGCGGGCCAGATTGGTTGGACCAGCCCACTGGCGCGCGCGCTGCGCGGGGCTGCGGTGGGCGATCTACGCACGGTGCAGCTGCCTGGCGGCGCGAAGGAATGGGAAGTGACGGCGATCAGCTATCCAGATGCCGAAGGGTCAGGGGATCTGTAAGCCGGGTTCTGTCCAGCCCCTTGCGGGACCTGGGCGATCATTCATCTAGGCGGCGGGTCACCCCGCGCGCTCGAGCAGTCAACCCGGACGGCGGGACCGGAACCGGGTCCTGGGCCGAAACCCGTGCCATCCCTATTCGACCTTGCTCCCGGTGGGGTTTGCCATGCCGCGCCGGTTGCCCGCCGCGCGGTGCGCTCTTACCGCACCTTTTCACCTTTCGCCTGGCCAAGGCCGCGGCGACATATTCTCTGTGGCACTGTCCCTGACCCGGCTTGCGCCGAGCCGCCGGGCGTTACCCGGCACCGTGGCTTCCGTGGAGCCCGGACTTTCCTCCCCCGCTGAAGCGGCGGCGATCGCCCGATCCCCTGACCTGACATGCAACTAGCGCAAGTTGGCGCGTCAGTCACCCTCCGGCTGCGGCAGCAGCAGCGCCAGCAAAATCGCGCGGCATTCGCCGTCAATCGTGCCGTCGATCAGTTCGGGCCGAAAGCGGCGCTGGAACGCCACCGTGGCGGCGAAACCATCGGTCACATCATAGCCAAAGCGTTCGAGAGCAAGCAGAAAGCCCGCGTCGGTCCACATCGGGTCGGTCAGCTTCTTGGTCGGACGCGGCAGCGCGAGGCGGCGGCGGGCCAGTTCGTGCCAAGGGAATAACTCGCCCGGATCCTGCTTGCGCGTCGGGGCAATGTCCGAATGGCCGACAACATTGCCGCGGCTGATCTGGTAGCGGTCCTTGATTTCATGGACGAGGCGCACGACCGACGCGACCTGCGGGTCAGGAAAGGGGCGATAACCAAATTCATGCCCCGGATTGACAATTTCGATGCCGATGCTCGCCGAATTCAAATCGCTCATCCCGCGCCAGTGCGAGCGGCCGGCGTGCCAGGCGCGTTTATCCTCTGGCACCATGCGGACGATCTGGCCATCCTCGGCGACGACATAATGCGAAGACACTTTCGACGCGGGATTGGCCAGCCAGTCGATCGCCGCCTCGCCCGTTTCCATTCCGGTATAGTGGAGCACGATGATCGACACCGGCATGGTGCGCTCGTCGAAATTGGGGGACCAGCGGTCGATGATCTCGCTCATGCCTGCGTGCTTGCGATAGTGCGCGATGCATTGCAAGCATCCCTAACCGTTCGCCTCGAGCGAAGTCGAGAGGCCCATCGGCATTGCGCCATGCTGCTGGGTGTCTCGACTTCGCTCGCCACGAACGGAAACGGAAATAGCCTTCGCTTTACGCGCGGCGCGCGGCAAGCTGCACGGCGGCGTCGGTGGGTTCATACAGGCCCCGGATGCGTCGGCTGGCGACAAACTGGTCGGTTTGTCCGAGCACCGTTTCGCCCGCGCCGAGCACCAGAAAGGCATCGCGCGCCGCAAAGCTGCGCAGCCGAATGAACGCCTTGTGCCGCGTCTGCGGCGAAAAATAGAGAAGGACATTCCGGCAGAATATCAGATCGGCTGGGCGCGCTAGCGGCGGCCGGTCAATCAGCAAATTTTGCACCGAAAATTCGATGCGGCGGCGCAAGTCGGCCTTGGCGAGCCAGCCAGTGTCGGTCTGGTCGAACCAGCGCACCATGCGCTGCACCGGCAATCCGCGCTGGATTTCAAATTGCGAGTACATCCCTGTTTTGGCGCGGGCGATAGCGCGTCGGCTCACATCGGTGCCCACAATCTCAAACTGCCAGCCCGCCCAGCGGTCGCCGTCCTCGGCCAGTTGCATCGCCAAAGAATAGGCCTCTTGCCCGGTCGATACGCCGCAATGCCAGATGGTCAGCTGACGCGTCGCTGCGTTGATGCGACGCAGTTCTTCCAATGCCTGTGTTGCAATATCATCGAACAGCAAATGTTCGCGAAAGAAAAAGGTCTCGTTGTTGAGCATCGCGTCGATGACATCATCGAGCAAAGTGCGATCGGTGCCGTTGACCAGCGCCGCGACCAGCTGGTCCATATCGTCGAGTTTGTGCTGTTGCAGCACCGGCTTTAGCGACATTTCAATGCGCCAGATGCGCCCCGGTGACAGCGTCTGGCCGGTGCGCGCCTCGAGCAGGCCCATCAATATGCGGTAAGCCGAATCGGTCCCGCTGCTCATGACGCGGCCCGCAGCGCGGGCGCATTCCGGCTAAGCAGCACCGCCATCGCATCGGGGTTGAGCACCGCATTTGCACACCCGCCGTTGGCGACGGCACCGGGCATACCCCATACGACGCAGCTTTCAGGAGCCTGGGCCAAAATCATACCGCCAGCACCGTGCAATTCGGCGGCACCCTCTGCTCCGTCGCGGCCCATGCCGCTGAGCACGATGCCGACACCTCGAGCGCCAAAGACCTCTGCCACCGCGGCAAACATCGGGTCGGCGGACGGGCAACAACCATTGGCCACAGGGTGATATTCCAGCAGCACTTCGACATGCCGCCCCACCCGGACCAGCGACAAATGGGCATCGCCGGGCGCCAGATACACAGCCCGCGGCTGCAATCGCATGCCCGGGCGCGCCACATGCACTGTGCGCTTGCTCGCGGTCGCAATCTGCTGCGCATAATATGGGATGAAGGCGTCGGGTAAATGCTGGGTCAGCAAAATCGGCGCTGCAATGCGCGCGTCGAGATTGTTGAGGAAGCTGGCAAAGGCTGGAATACCACCCGTTGAAGCGGCAACCGCGATGCAGGCAATCGGCCCTTCGGGTGCGGGGGTCAGCGCAGCCGTGTCCAGCCGCGCCTCGGCGGCCAGTGTGGACGGCAGCGCCACCGGCGCAGCGGCCAGCGAACGCACCCGCTGGATCAATATCTCGGTAAACTGCCCCGCAAAGCTCCCCCTGCCAGGCTTGGCGAGCGTGTCGCTGGCACCGCGCGCCAGCGCCTCGATGGCTGCCGGGCCGCCCTCTTCGCAGTTCGACGATAGGATCAGGACACGCGCGTGCGCCGCTTGCTCCAAAATGTGCGGCAAGGCCGTGATGCCGCTCATTCCCGGCATTTCAATATCGAGGATGATCACATCGGCGCGGTCGACCGCCAGCCAATTTATGGCATCGGTCGCCGAAGCGACCGAAGCGCTGACAGTCATGCCCGGCTGCGTGTCAATAATCCGCTCGAGCACGCTGCGAACGACCAAGCTGTCATCGACCAGCATGACGCGGATCGACCGGTCCGCAGTGCGTGGGGTCAAAGCGCGGTCAGCGCGTGGATTCGCCTGCGCGGACACAGCGCTCAGGCAACGCCGACAAGCTGCAATTTGCCCTCGAGCGTTTCGCGGTCAAAGGGCTTCATGACATATTCGTCGGCACCCGCCTCGATGGCGGCGCGGATGTGGTCGATGCTGTTTTCGGTGGTGCAGAACACCACGCGCGGGCGTTCGGCGTCGCCGAAATCAAGGTCGTTGAAAGCGTGCAGAAATTCCATGCCGCTCATCACCGGCATGTTCCAGTCGAGCAGAATGACGTCGGGGCGATTCGCGCGGCAATGGGTCAGCGCAACTTCGCCATCGCATGCCTCGTCAACCGAAAAATCCATGCTTTCAAGGATGTGACGCGCGACTTTGCGAATGACCTTGCTATCATCGACGATCAGGCAGCTTTTCATGACCAGTACACCTTTGGAAAATCTGTCATTTGAATAGGCACAAACATTGGCAATCGGGTTAACCGCATGGTTTAGGCAGCCCGCGCCACTGGCTGTGCGACAAGGCGCGCAGGGTCGAGCACCAACAGCGTTGCGCCGTCATGTTCGACCACCGTGTCGGACAAGCGCGCCCAACCGGCGGCGAGGCGCCCCTTCGCCGGCTCTTCCCCGGCGTCGATGAAGCACACATCCTCGATCAGGTCGGCGAGCAGGGCATAGCCATGGCCGCCAATTTCGATAACGATGACGCGCTGCCCGCGCGCAATGTCGGTAGGCGCAAAACCCAGCACGACATGCGGATCGATCAGCGTCAGTACACGGCTACGCAGCGCGAACAGACCGGCGACATGCGGCGGCGCGCCGGGAACCGCGATGGTTTCGCCCACGGGGACCACCGACTCAATTGCCGCCGAGCGCAGCGCCACGCGCGTGTCGGCAATGCGTGCGATCAGATAGAGATTTTCCATCGCTTAGCCCCCTATCCTGCTTTTTTTGTCCGCTGGCCGGCCGCCAGCGCTACCATCAGCGCGGGGCGATCATAGCGATAGATGCTGACATCATCGGCGCGCTGCGCTGCGATGGTGGAGCGTAGCCGAACGACAGGAACCTCGGCATCGGTAACTTCGGCAGCATCGTCGCAGCACAGTAATATGTCGGCCGCTTCTTCACCTTTGGCGGCAGGACCGTGCGCGACGCGATATCCGGCAAGCTCCAGCATTGGTGCAAGGAAGCTGCGCGCCCAGCTGTCGGCATCGCCGAGTACGCGGCACAATGGCTTGGCGAGCGCAGCCTGAATATCGCCGCGCGCGACCTGGCCCATCAGCCAGAAACAATCGATCAGCTCCACAGGTTCGTCGCCGATCAGAATCGTGCCCAGCACCAGCCCCGGTGTAGCCGCTGGTCGTACCGCTTGCGGACGGCGGACGATGTCGAGCACGGCGGATACTGGGTAACAAACTACACTGTCGCCGTCGGCGATGCGGAGCAGCTTGACGCGTTCGTCGGTCGCGGGCGGTTCGGCGGCAAACACCGGCAAGATGGCACCTTCGATGCGGACATGAATGCCACCGGCCGCTGCAAACAGCGCGTCGGCAGCCACATCGTCGAGCCGGTCGATAACGGCCAGCGGTACAGCGCGGGTCAGGCCGCTGCCATCGCGGAACAACAACAGCTGTTCGCCATGCTGGACGCCATTGTCAGCGGTGGCTGCAGCGGCGACGGCCGCGTCTTCGGCATTGGCCTCGATATCTATGCCCAGCACCTGCGGCAGCGACGTGGTGTCGAGCAACAGCACTGGACGCCCGCTGTCGGGCAGAGTGGTCCCGGCATAAAGGCCGGTCGCCAGTACCGCCGGTGCCGCGGGCTTGATGACCAGTTCTTCATGGTCGTGCACCGCTGCCACGCTGAGCGCGAAGCAGCGCTCCTGCGCCAGCCGGACCAGAATCAGCGCACGGTCATCGCTGCTATCCGCGTCCGGCAGACCAAGCGCCGTTTCCAGGCGCACCAGCGCCAACCGTTCGCCGCGCACCGTTGCATATTCGCCGCCGCCAACTCTTTCGACGCGCACCGCTTCATTGTCTTCAAGCAAAATTTCACGCACGACACCGCGTGGCACGGCGAATTGTTGCCCCCCCGCGGACACGAGGAGGCCGGAAATGATGGTCAATGTCATGGGCACGCGCAGCGTGATCGTCAGCCCCTCGCCGGGGCGGTTGTCCAATTCGACGAGGCCACCAATGCGTTCGACATTGGCCTTGACCACGTCCATGCCAACCCCGCGCCCCGACAGCGAACTGATGCTCGCGGCGGTGGACAGGCCAGGGGTGAAGATCAGGGCGAGTTGATCCTTAGCCGACATTCGCGCGGCGTCAGCTGCGCTCACTACACCCGCGGCAACGGCCTTGGCCACCACGCGCTCGAGATCAACGCCGCGCCCGTCATCGCTCACCGCAATGTCAATGCGATTGCCCGACTGGCGCGCACTGATCCGGATAGTACCACTCTGGGGCTTACCCGCTGCCGCGCGTGCCTCAGGATCTTCGAGCCCATGGTCGATGGCGTTGCGGATGATGTGGGTCAGCGGATCGCGGATATTCTCGATCATCTCGCGGTCGAGCTCAACCTCACCGCCGGCGGTGACCAGTTGGGCTTCTTTGCCCAGTTCTCCGGCTATGTCGCGCACGATACGGGGCAGCGGCGCGAACAGGCGGTCGACGCGCTGCATGCGCATCTGGCTGACCGACTGGCGCATCGTTGCAACCGATTCCGAAAGGCGATCGAACGCCGCTGCAACGCTTTGGTCGCGCACCTTGTCGCGCAGCAACCGGGCGAATTCATTGCGGGCGAGCACCATGTCGGTGACACCCGTCATCACGCTGTCGAGCAGGGGCAAAGGCACCCGGATCGAGCGCCAGCTGGCGAGCGTCTGGTTGAGCGCGTCCTCGTCCCGCGCAGCATCATCGAGGGCAGGTTGGGGGGCAGGCACGGCGGCGGTGCTGCGGGTGACCGCGCGCAGTGTGCCGATAACATCGTCGTCCTGGCCCGCCGGCTCCTTGCCCTCCGCGCCAATGGTTTCGGTCAAATCGGTGAGCCGGTCGATAATCGCCAGCACCGCAGACACAAGCGGCCGGTCCGCCGCGCGCTGACCCCGCCGGACCATGTCGAGCGCATCCTCGGCCGCATGGGCCAGCGCCGTCACGCGCGGCAGGGTAAGGAAACCCGAGCTGCCCTTGACCGTGTGGACGAAGCGAAAAATCGCGTCGAGCCGCTCCTGATCGGCGGGGTTTGCTTCCCACGCCACGATTGCGCCGGCAATTTCGGCTAGCATCTCTCCGGTTTCGCCAAGAAAATCCGAAAGCAGTTCGTCCATTGCACCTGTCCGCGACCCGTTAACAGCGGGGTTTTGGCGCGGATTGGTTAAGGACGTGTTTACCCTGCGGCGAATGATCAGCCCGAAATCACCGCGCCCACCAGCAGCGAGGTCGGGGTCTCGCGCGCCAGCATGACGCGGCCGTAGTTGGCGGCAGCAACCGCCTGAACCAGCACCGCCGGTACGGTGCGCGACGTCATGTCATTATCGCCGGCACCATGCGCCAGTATTCGTTCGACATCGCTGTCCAGGAACAGCCGCTCTGCTTCGACATGCAGCGCAATTTCAATGGTGCCGTCGCGCCGCTCGCAGCCAATGTCGAGGCGGCCGCCCCGCACCAGCGCGTCGACCAGCAACAGCGCTAGGTTGAGGATGATCTTGACCGCCGGCTTGGGCAACGGCGCGGCGTCAATCATCCAGTTCATAGTGATGGGGCGCGTGTCGCCGATGATGCCTTCGATTGCCGATTTCGCTTCGTCGGGCGGAACTTCATCGCCAAAACCACCCGCCGACCCAAAGGCCAGCCGAAAGAATTTCAGTTTGTTAGTGGATGTTTTTGCACTCTGTTCGAGCAACTCGATACAGCGCGCGCGCATCTCCGGGTCCTTCTCGTCGGCCAGCAATTCCAGGCCGTTGGCAAAGGCGCCCACCGGGCTCAAAAGATCGTGGCACAGGCGCGATGCCAGGATGCTAGCAAAGTCAACGCGGTCGATGGTCATGGATGGTCCCTGTCTCCCCTCGCCCCGCCCTAGGCGAGCCGATTCGGCGGGGCAAGCGCGAACCGCCCTTGAAAGCCGCGCTGCCCGTCCCACGTAATGGCCATGGGGGACGACGACATCATCACCGTGGCGATTGACGCCGATGCCGCCGACGAACGGCTCGACCGCGCGCTGGCGGCCGCTTTGCCCCAGCTGTCGCGCGAACGCGTCAAGACGCTGATCAAGGGCGGGCGCGTCACTACCAGCGGCGGCACAATTCTGTGGGACCCGGCGGCCAAGCCCGGGCGCGCCGATACCCTGACACTGCGCGTTCCTGCGGCGCTGCCGGCGCACAATGTCGCGCAGGATCTGGACCTCGTCATCGCGTATGAAGACGAACATCTGATCGTCGTCGACAAACCTGCGGGGATGGTGGTGCATCCAGCCGCGGGCAATGCCGATGGCACGCTGGTCAACGCGCTGCTCCACCATTGCAAGGGCCAGTTGTCGGGCATTGGCGGCGTCGCCCGCCCGGGAATTGTCCACCGCATCGACAAGGACACCAGCGGCCTGATCGTGGCGGCAAAGCATGATCGGGCGCACACGGGGCTCGCTAAACAATTTGCCGACCACAGCATCTCGCGCCGCTACCTTGCCGTTGTCGCTGGTCGAATATTGCCGCCGGTTGGTAGCATTGATGCGCCGCTCGCGCGGTCGACCAAAAACCGGCTCAAAATGGAAGTCGTTGCGCCCGGACAGGGCAAGCACGCCATAACCCACTATCGCACGCTGGAGGCGCTGCGCGACGGGACTTTGGTCGAATGCCGGCTGGAAACCGGCCGCACGCACCAGGTGCGCGTGCATTTGACCCACATCGGCCACCCGTTGGTCGGCGACCCCATCTATGGGCGGATGCGCAAAGGCGTGGGCGAAGCTGCGCGCAGGCTGGGGTTCAAACGGCAGGCATTGCATGCTGCGCATTTGGGCTTTATTCATCCGGTGACCGGCGAAAACGTCGCTCGCGACAGCGCCCTACCCGCCGATATGCGGGAACTAATCGATGAATTGCGCGTTTAGGTTGCAATTGAAAATCTATCTCGACGCCCGGCATCACGCGGCGCAAAGTGCAGGCTCTTCAGGGAAGTTTTGAATATGGCGAACAATGGCAATCTACCGGCGACCATGCCCGCATTGTCGGGCGAAGCCAGCCTGAACCGCTATCTGGCGGAAATTCGCAAATTCCCGCTGCTGACCGCCGAGCAGGAATATATGCTCGCCAAACGCTATCAGGAGCATCAGGACCCCGAAGCCGCCGCGCAGCTCGTGACCAGCCATTTGCGGCTGGTTGCGAAAATCGCGATGGGCTTTCGCGGCTATGGCCTGCCCGTCAGCGAGCTGATTAGCGAGGGCAATATCGGCCTGATGCAGGGGGTGAAGAAGTTTGACCCCGACCGCGGCTTCCGCCTTGCCACCTATGCCATGTGGTGGATCCGCGCCTCCATCCAGGAATTCATCCTGCGCTCGTGGAGCCTTGTCAAAATGGGCACCACGGCGGCGCAGAAGAAACTGTTCTTCAACCTGCGGCGGATGAAGAATAACCTCGACGCCTTTGAAGACGGCGACCTCAGCCCCGAAAACCTCACCAAAATCGCTACCGACCTCGGCGTCAGCGAAGATGACGTGGTCAGCATGAACCGCCGCATGGCGATGGGCGGTGATACCTCGCTCAACGTCCCCATGGGCGAGGATGGCGACAGCCAGTGGCAGGATTTGCTGGGCGACGAAGGCCCGTTGCAGGACGAGCGCGTCGCCGAGGCGCAGGAACGCGATCTGCGCCACGATCTGCTCAACGAGGCGCTGGAAAGCCTGAATGAGCGCGAACGCCACATTTTGACCGAACGCCGCCTGACCGACGATCCCAAGACGCTGGAGGATTTGAGCCAGGAATATGGCGTCAGCCGCGAACGCGTCCGCCAGATCGAGGTGCGCGCTTTTGAGAAGCTGCAAAAGGCGATGCTCAGTATCGCTGGCGAACGCCGGCTGCTGACCGCATGACCGCACGCAGCGTCGCCCTGCCCAGTGGCCTGACCCCGCCCGACCGCCTTGCGACGCTCGCTGAACTGCTGCTGCCGCTGGATATGGCGGGCTTTGCCTTGCATCTGCCGTCGCTCGCCTTTGCGCCAAGGGGCGACGGGCGCCCGGTGCTGCTGCTGCCCGGCTATGGCGCGAGCGAGGTGTCGATGGAGCCGATGGCGCGCTTCCTGTCCTTCATCGGCTATAGCGTCCAGCATTGGGATTTGGGCCGCAATCGTGGCCGCGTCGATCAATATGCCCGCGCCATCGCCGACCAGCTGGTTGCGCGTTACGACCAGCCGGTAACGCTGATCGGCTGGAGCCTGGGCGGCGTGGTCGCGCGCGAAGCGGCGCGGCTGGTGCCTGATCGGGCCCGCGAAATCATCACCATGGGCACTCCGGTGATCGGCGGGCCGAAATATACCAGCCTCGGCCGCCGCTATGCGCAGGACCAATCGCTCGACCTCGACCATTTCGAGCGGCAGGTGCACGAGCGCAACCTCATCGGCCTCACCTGCCCCATCACCGCCATCTACACCGACCGCGACGGCGTGGTCAGCCCGGGCAGCAGCCAGGACATCTACAACCCGCAAACGCGCATGGTAAAGGTCGGCGGCGGCCATTTTGGCCTGGGCATCAACCCGCGCGTGTGGCGGATTATCGCGGATACTTTGGCGGGGTAAGCCAAGCGGTTCCCCGGCGAAAGCCGGGGCCCAGTGCTCGCCATATCCCCGCAGCCTATGTACCTCCCAGACCCCGGCTTTCGCCGGGGAACAGCACACCCCCTTGCCCTCCCCGCCGCACCCGCTAATCCTTAACCCATGGCCAGCTTAGCCGACTTCGAACCCGAACCCGCGCCTGCCCCCTCAGCCAAGGCGCGCAAGCGCGGCGGCTGGTTCCTCACCCTGCTGCGCTGGCTGCTTTACTTCGTCCTCGGCTCGATCGCCTGGGTCCTCATCTACGCCGTTGTCCCGCCGCCGGTGACCTTCACCATGCTGGCCGACCCCAATGGCATCACCAAGGACTGGACCAGTCTGAACAACATCGACCGCAATATGGTGCGCGCGGTGATTGCGGCGGAGGACGGCAAATTTTGCAGCCATGACGGCTTCGACCGCGAGGCGATTGAGCAGGCGATAGAGCGCAACAAGCAAGGCAAACGGTTGCGCGGGGGCTCAACGATCAGCCAGCAGACCGCGAAGAACGCCTTTCTGTGGCAGGGCAGCGGCTGGACCCGCTATTTGCGCAAACCGCCCGAAATCTGGTTCACTTTCCTGATTGAGAAAATCTGGGGCAAGCGGCGGATTATGGAGGTTTACCTCAACGTCGCCGAAACCGGAATCGGCACCTATGGCGTCGAGGCGGGGGCGCAGCGTTATTTCAAAAAGAGCGCAGCCAAGCTGACGCCGCGCGAAGCCGCCCGCATCGCCGCCATCCTTCCGCTGCCCAAAAAGCGCGAGGCCGTCAGCCCCTCAGGCTTCACCCGCCGCTACGGAAATACCATCACCGCGCGGATCGGGCAGGTGCGGCGCGATGGTCTGGATGGGTGTGTCTACCCTTAGGCTCACAAACATTTTTGGTGGTCAGCATTCGCTCGATTGCGCTTGCTGCTTCATGAACTCCTCCGCGACTTTTGATCGTGGAAAGGAAGCCAGAACACCAGAAAGCATTTGCCGGGCAGTTTTTGCCGCCGCAGTCTCACAGCTAGCAGGGCGCGGAAGGTCAAAAACGCCAACCATTTCCCTCGATGCAGCGAAACCGACTGCGATTTCGGGAGTGTCATGAACCCAGCGTTGCACACAACCCGATGGCCGGACGTATGTGTCGACGCCTTGCAAGTCATCGGGGCGAAGGCGCCAAAGCAGCTTGCGCGCTTTCATCGCAACTTCATGATCTAAAAAGAAAACCTCCCGTCCGACAACTTGCTCATTTGGTCGGAAGGTGTGCGTGACCGCAAGCGAATTGTCTGGAGCCAATTCATAAGAGAGAAAATGTTCCCCAAATCCGTCGCCACCAAAACCACGATTGATCTCTATCGTCTCACGCGACAGCATTTTTTCTGAAGGAAGGGCGATTCCGTCCACCAATCGATCAGCTTGTTTCACAGGCTGATCAGAACAGCCGACCAAAGAAATCCCCATTGGGATCAACAATAACATTCCACATGGCAAGTTGTTGAAAGCTCGTCGCATCACCGCTTCCTGCCCATTTTTGGGAATGTGGGCAGACGACCCCCAACATGCATAACCGCCAACCCCCCTACCCCGGTTTCCAGCTCTTCCGCTCTTCCGCCTGGCGCAGCACTTCGAACGCCGCCTGCCCCGCCTGAAAGCGTTTCGCTGCTTCGGCGTCGCCCGGTTTCACATCGGGATGGGTTTCTTTGGCCAGCGCGCGCCAGGCCTTTTTGACCGCCTCGAAATCTGCGTCGGGGTCGAGGTCGAACACCTCGAGCGCGCGCATTTCGTCGGCGCTGCGGCTGCCGTCGCCGGGGCCGCCCCAGGCATAATGTTGCGCGCGGGCATAGCTGCGCGCGCCGGCGGCCTCCTCGGCGGCGCGCGCGGCGGCGTCTTCGGCGGATAGCCCTGCGAAATAATCCCAGCTGCGGTTATATTCGGCGGCGTGCGCTTCGCAGAAATACCAGCGTTCGGGGCTGTTGGGTGATTTGGGCGCGGGGTGGTTCGCGGGCTGGTCGCACCCATAGCGGTCGCACAGCTTTACCGCCTGCGCCGCGCTGCCCGCGCCATAGCCGCGCCAGCGGGGCCATCCCCAATCATCGGATCTTTTGGTGCGCGGCATCGTTCAGCCTTAACCCGCCCGCGCGCGCATGGCTAGCCGCGCTTTGACCGGCATCGGTCGGAACAGTAACGCACCTCGTCCCACACCTTCGCCCATTTCTTGCGCCACGCGAACGGGCGGCCACAGGCGGCGCAGTCTTTGGTCGGCAGGTCGGCTTTGCGGCGCATTTTCATCGAAATCCAACACCCCCCCCAATCGTCATCCCGGACTTGATCCGGGATAACACGCCCAAGGCGGTTTGTTGTCCCGGATCAAGTCCGGGACGACGATAGTTGGGTTTAGCCCCGCCCCAACGCCGCATTGGCCATTTTGGCGAACTCCGGATCAAGCGGCGGCTCGGTCATCGGCACCTTGGCCTCCAGCGTGTCGGCAATGTGCGTCAGCGCGGCGATGCGCGCCGCCTTTTTGCTATTGCCGTCGACCACTTTCCACGGCGCCCAGCGCGTGTCGGTGAACTTGAACATGTCTGCAAGCGCCGCGAGATATTCCGCGCGCTTGGCGCGGTTGCGATAATCGTCGGGGCCGGTTTTCCAGCGCTTCCACGGATTGTCGAGCCGGTCGGCGAGGCGTTTGTCTTGTTCTTCCTGCGTCACATGGACGAACAGTTTGACCAGATGCGTGCCGCTGCCAACCAGTTGCGCTTCGAACTCGTTGATCTCGTCATAGCCGCGCCGCCAGTCGGCCTCGCTGGCATAGCCCTCGACCCGCTCGACCAGCACGCGACCGTACCAGCTGCGGTCGAACACCCCGATTTCCCGCGTGCCCGGCAGCCGCGTCCAGAAACGCCACAGGAAATGGCGCGCCTTTTCCTCGTCGCTCGGCGCGCTGATCGGCCAGACATCGAAATAGCGCGCGTCGAGCTCGGCGGTCAGCTTTTTGATGATCCCGCCCTTGCCCGCCGCGTCCCAGCCTTCGAACAGGATCACGCTGCGCTGGTTATGCGCGATATGCGCCGCTTGGACACGCTCCAGCCGCGCCTGCAAAGCCGCAAGGTCGGCGTCATAATCGCCCTTATGCTTGGTGCCGACTTCAAAATCGGCAAGATTGATGGCCATTGTGCGAAATTAGGCCGCACACAGCCGCGAACAAGGCGCGTTAATGGTTAAGCCGGGGGCAATTCCGTGCCAATAAGGGACGCAATTCGCCCCGGGGCTTCCATCGGAATGAAGTGCGACTGGTCGTTCCAATGCAAGTCGGTGCCGTTCGGGAAGGCGCCCGCCGTGCCCGGCCAAGTGGGGCTGATCGAAAAATCCAGCTGGCCTTCGCGGGTTCCGTTCCGCGCGCGAACGACTGTGACGGGGCACTTTATGGTGGCGGCGGCGGCATGCGGATCGAAGGCCGCGCTGCCCAGATAGGCAGACGCCTCCAGCCGGGGCGGACATGCCAGTTCGAAGCCATCCCGATCGCTGCGCGGCAGCAAGCCATAGGTGCAATAATCCGCCAGCACTGCCGGGTCCCAGCCGCTATAGGGATGGCGCTCGGCAAAGCGCGCGATCATTTCTTCGGCGCTGGCCCAATGGTTGCGGCGGCGGCTGACGAAGTGTTCGTCGGGATCACCCGGTGCGGCATGACCGGCGGCATAATATTCCGGCGCGAAGATCACGGGGTCGATCAGATAAAGCTGCCGGAACCGATCGGACCGCAGCGCCGCAGCGCGCGCCACGCACACGCCACCCATGCTGTGTCCGGCGCCAACGAGCGGGCCAGACAGGCCGTCGATGAGCGGGAGCAGATCATCCGCGGTCGCCGACCAATCGCCCAGCGATTCCGGCCGGTAACTCCGCCCATGCCCGCGCAAATCGGGCGCAACGACATGCGCGCCCACTGGCAATGCGGCAACGACCTGATCCCAGCAACGCGCATGAAAGCCGGTGGCGTGGACGAGCAAGTAAGTGGGTTGGGCTGGCTGTGCTGTCCCCCACTCGAACCAGCACAGATCGCCGAGGGGGGCCGCAAGATGATGTTCAACTGGGGCGGGCATCGCTTTAGCGCCTACACCACCCCGATGCATGGCACGCCATATCCCAGCATCGACCGGTCACCCGTCATCAGCGCCCTGCCCTCAATTTGCGCCTGCGCCAGGATCAGACGGTCAAACGGATCTTTGTGGTTGGCCCGCTTGGGTAACGCCTCCAGCGCCATCAGGTGCGCGTCGGCAATTTCTACAATCCCGAATTGCTCTTCAACCGCTCGTCGATAGGCGACTGAACCCGATGACTGCAGCTTTCCCTGCCGGAACTTGATCGACATTTCCCAGAATGACGCGACGCTGACCGCCACATCTGCACGTGGATCGGCGAGCAGTTTGCGCGCACCGACATTAAGCCGCCGGTCGGCATTTTGCCACCAGATCAGGACATGCGTGTCTATGAGTAGCTTCATTCGCGCGGCAACTGGTCCGTGGAAAATGGCAATGCGTCATAGTCCGGGTCGTCATATGGCCAGGCTTCGAACGATTTCAGGATATCCTCGGGCCACGCGTCGAAATCATCCGCCATCCACAATTTGCCCTTTAGCGCGCCCGGCTTGCGCGGTTTGCCGTCCTTGGTCCACACCCATTGGCCGTCCACAAAATAGGGCTGGCCTTCAGGCCCCTTAGCCATCGGGGCCGATGCCAAGGGCGCGGGCGCGTCATGATGAAATGGCATTTGCACGTCACGCACTCCGGCAGCGGGATAGGCGAGCGACTTCTCGTCACCCAGACTGGTCAGAAAGTCCTTCACCAGCGCCGACAAGGACGTCCCCAATTCCGCGGCCTTGATACGGGCGCGGCGATGCGTTTCATCGTCAAGGGCGATGGTGACATTCTTCATGTGAAACTGTGTAACACAGTTTCACATTTTCTACAATCGCTATTTGGCGGGCGCGACCACGCTAATCCCTAGTTCCTTCAGCTGCTTCGCCATCGCGGGCGACGGCGCACCCATGAGCAGGTCTTCGGCGCGCTGGTTCATCGGGAACAGGGTGATCTCGCGCAGATTCTGGACGCCGCACAGCAGCATCACCATGCGGTCGACCCCGGCCGCCATGCCGCCATGCGGCGGCGCGCCATATTGGAAGGCGCGGTACATGCCGCCAAAGCGCTCCTCGACATCGGCCTGCGTCAGCCCGGTCAGTTCAAACGCCTTGACCATCAATTCGGGGTGATGGTTGCGGATTGAACCCGAGGCGAGCTCATAGCCGTTACAGACCATGTCGTACTGAAACGCCTTGATCGCCAACGGATCCTGCGTCGTCAGCGCTTCTAGCCCACCTTGCGGCATGCTGAAGGGGTTGTGCGCGAAATCGAGCTTCTTTTCATCCTCGTCCCACTCGTAGAAGGGAAAGTCGATGATCCAGCAGAAACGGAAGGCGTCCTGTTCGATCAGATCCAGCTGTTCGGCGACCCGCGTGCGCGCCGCACCGGCGAGCTTGGCGGCCTGTTCGGCCTTGCCTGCCGCAAAGAAACAGCCGTCATCGGGGCCAAGGCCAAGCGCGGCATAGAGTGCCAACATTCCTTCTTCGCCATGGTTCTTGGCGATCGGACCGCCAAATTCGCCGCCCTTGCGCGTCACATAGCCAAGGCCCGCATGCCCCTCGGCGCGCGCCCACTCGTTCATCTCGTCAAAGAATTTGCGGCTCTTGTCCGCCGTACCGGGCGCGGGAATGGCGCGAACAACGCCGCCATCGCCGACGATGCGTTCAAACAGGCCAAAGCCCGAGGTCTGGAAATGCCCGGACACATCCTTGATGATCAGTGGGTTGCGCAGATCGGGCTTGTCGGAGCCGTAATCGAGCATCGCCTGCGCATAGGGAATGCGCGGGAAGCTGCCTGCTGGCGTCACCTTGCGCCCCTCGGCAAAACTTTCGAAGATGCCGGCCATCACCGGCTCCATCGTTTCCCACACTTCTTCCTGCGTGACGAAGCTCATTTCCAGATCGAGCTGGTAAAACTCGCCGGGCAGCCGGTCGGCGCGCGGGTCTTCGTCACGGAAACAGGGAGCGATCTGGAAATAGCGGTCGAAGCCCGCCACCATCAGCAATTGCTTATACTGCTGCGGCGCCTGCGGCAGCGCGAAAAATTTGCCCTGATGGATGCGGCTGGGCACCAGAAAATCGCGCGCGCCCTCTGGGCTGCTCGCGGTCAGGATCGGCGTCGAATATTCGGTAAAGCCGATGTCTTCCATCCGGCGACGCGTTTCGCGGATAATCTGCGTGCGCTTCACAATGTTGGCGTGCAGCGTCTCGCGGCGCAGATCGAGGAAACGGTATCGCAGGCGAATTTCTTCGGGATATTCCTGCTCACCGGCCACCGGCAGTGGCAGCTCGGCCGCGGCCGACTGGATCGTAACGCTGCTCGCGCGCACTTCGATCTCGCCGGTCGGCAGCGCCGCGTTCACCGTCGCCGCCGAGCGCGCGATCACCTCGCCATCAACCGTCACCACGCTTTCCACGCGCGCACCGTCGAGCGCGTCGAATGCCGCCGAACCCGTGTTCACCACCAGCTGGGTCAGGCCATAATGATCGCGCAGGTCGACGAACAACAGCCCGCCATGGTCGCGCTTGCGATGGATCCAGCCGGACAACCGCACGGATGCGCCGACATCGGCAGCGCGCAGCGCGCCGCAATTGTGAGTACGATAGCTATGCATGCGCGGCGCTAAGCGCCGTGCGCGCCTGATTTGTCAAGTCTTGGCGGGCCATTTTCCCCCTCGCGCGGGCGCGAATCCTGATTATAGGCATTTCATGGAAATCCATCCGCTGATTACCACCACCGAGTCTCTCAAGGCTTTTTGCGCACTGATTGCCGACGCCGACTTTATCGCGGTCGATACCGAATTCATGCGTGAGAACACTTTTTGGCCCGAGCTGTGCTTGATCCAGATCGCCGACGCGAACCACGCTGCGGCGATCGATCCGCTGGCGGACGGCATCGACCTAGGCCCGCTGATGAAACTGATCACCGGCAATGAAGATATGCTCAAAGTGTTTCATGCCGGGGGGCAGGACGTCGAGATTATCTTCAACATTACCGGCAAGACGCCGCACCCGATATTTGACACGCAAATCGGTGCGATGGCGCTGGGGCAGGCCGAACAGGTTGGCTACAGCAATCTGGTCGAAGCCTGGGCCGGGGTACAGCTCGACAAGGGTGCGCGTTTTACCGACTGGAGCCGCCGCCCACTCGACAAGCGCCAGATTGATTATGCCATCGCCGATGTGACCTATCTGGCGCAGATTTTCCCGAAGATGCTGCAAAAGCTGATCAAGACCGGACGCGGCCATTGGCTCGATGAGGAGATGGAAAAGCTCGCCGATCCCGCCAATTATGACCTCGACCCTGAACAGGCATGGCAACGCATAAAGCAGCCATCGAAAAAACCCGAGGTGCTGGGGCGGCTTAAGGCGCTGGCGGCATGGCGCGAGCGCGAGGCGCGGTCCAAAAACCTGCCACGCGGCCGCATCGTCAAGGATGAAACGCTGGCCGACATCGCGGCCCACCCGCCGCGCCACCAGGATGATCTGGGCAAAGTACGCGGGCTTTCGGCGACGTGGAAGACCAATGACATCGGCAGTCGGCTAATGGCTGCGCTGGCCGAAGCCAAACCGCTAAGCCGTGAAGCATTGCCCGCAGCCGCACCGCGTGGGCCCGGGCTTGGCAAAGATGGGGTACTGGTCGCCGACCTGCTCAAGCTGCTGCTCAAAATCCGCACTCGCGAGCTCAATATGGCGTCGCGGCTGGTCGCGCGCAGCGACGATCTGGAGGCGTTGGCGGCCGGGGTGCGCGGGGACCTGCCGCTGCTGGCGGGTTGGCGCTATGATGTGTTTGGCAAGGATGCGCTGGAACTGGTCGAAGGGCGCATGGGTTTTGCGGTCAAACATGGTAAGCTGGTGATGACACGCACGGAGGAGGCAGTGGAATGACCAAGGCCAAGCTGATGGGTCCGTCGCTGGCACTGGCTTTGCTCGCAGCATGCCAGCCCTATGCCAGCGAACCCGGCGATGCCGCCACGCCAGAAACGCCCGACCTATGCGGCGCGTCAAAGGTTGCCAGCTGGACTGGCAAGGCCGACAGCCCGGCTGCGCGCGAAGCCATCACCAAAGCCAGCGGGGCTAAGAATATCCGGTGGATTACCCCCGGCATGGCAGTGACAATGGACTATCGCCAGGATCGGCTGAATGCCAAAATTGACGATAGCGGCAAATATACCGGCTTCGACTGCGCTTAAACCACTTCGGGTTCCAGCCCCAAAGCATTGGCCAGATTGCGCATCCGGCGGCTGACGGCTTCGCCGGCCAGCATCGCCCACTCATGCCCCAATTCCAGCCGCAGCTTGCGACCCGCAACCATAAGCCGCGTGCCGGTCAGCGGCGCCTCCAGCCCGCCCGACAGTCGCTGTGCCAACCGGATGGCTAATCCCCACTGCCGGGCGCGCTCCAGCCGCGCGGTGCCGCCTTCGCCGAGCAAGCGACCAAAATCATGCTCGTCACCGCCAAAGCCGGTATGCAGCGTTTGTGCGAGCACCACCCGCCCCGGCACATCAACGCCGCGCCAATTGCCATGGAGGGCAATCTCTGCCCCGCGCTCGGCCCGGAAATCGGGGTTCGCGGACCAAGCCACATCGCTGAGCAAGCATGCCGCCAGCCGCAATCGCTGCGCGGCGGCGTCGTCATCGGCGAATAGCGGCGCAATCCAGGCATCAACCTCGCGCCCGTGCGCGGCAAAGCGCGCGAGCCGCCGCCCTTCATATTCGGCGGCCACCAGCAAGGGGTCCTGCGCCCTTACCTCGTCGCTGAGCGCGCCATAAAGCAGGCCCTCGCGCAAACCCGACGACGAGATGGTCATCGACGGCGCATCAATCGCCCCCGCCAAAGCCGCGAGCAGCGCCACCGCATCGGGCAGTGCTGCCGCGCGGGCCGTAGACATTCCGGGAATCGCGCGCAGCTCATCAAGGCCCAGCCGTGCCACCGCGCGCTGCAAACGGCGCACGGCGCTGCGCGGCAAGTCGTGATGGTCCATCACCGGCAACGGCAGATGCACCAATTCCATGTCAAGCCGCGCCAACGCACGCCATGATCCGCCAACCAGATATAAGGGCTGGCCGCGCGCGGGCCCAGGCCAGCCCGCCTCTTTCAGTTGTCTGCGGATCGCCCGATCAAATTCGGCCGCGCCATTGGCACGCAGCGCCGGCAAACGCAGCACGCCAAGCGGAAACGAGATGGTGCGACCAACCTTGCCATCAGCGACTTCGGCAAGTTCAAGGCTGCCGCCACCCAAGTCGACGGCGATCCCCCGCGCATCGGGAATGGCCGACAGCACGCCCAATCCCGCAGCGCGCGCCTCTTCATCACCCGACAGCAGCCTGATTTCCAACCCTTGCTCCGCCGCGCGTGCAACAAAGTCGGGTCCGTTCGCCGCGTCACGCACCGCTGCCGTGGCAACGCACTGCAATTCGTCGACCGCCATCGCACGCGCCAGTGCGGCAAAGCGCCGCAGCGCCGCCAAACCGCGCTCGGCGTCAGCATCGGCGATGCGGCCATCGACGCTCAATCCGCGCCCCAATCCCGCCGCCACTTTCTCGTTGAAAATCACCGCCGGAATCCGGCGCGGCCCTTCATACACCACGAGCCGGACCGAATTGGAGCCGATGTCGATCACCGCGGCACGGCGGCGTGGCCCCTGCCCCTGTGCCTTGGCGCGGGCTGAAAATACCTTCATCGCCCCCCGCCAATATCAAGCTGCGGCACATCTTTGCGTTGGCGCAGCGTTGTCCCGCGACCCGACAACGAAGGGTTGGTCATGAAATAATGATGGAGATTGAAGGACTTTGCACTCGGAACCGCGCGCACATAGCGCCCGTCGGGCTGCAAATGCCAGCTTTGCTCGTTATCAAGCAGATTGGCGACCATCACTTGGTCGAGGATCTGGTCGTGCACCGTCGGGTTCAGGATCGGGATCATATATTCGACGCGGCGATCAAAGTTGCGCGGCATCCAGTCCGCCGAACTGATAAACAGCCGGGCTTCCTGATGCGGCAGGGCACCGCCATTGCCGAACGCCCAAATGCGGCTGTGTTCCAGAAAGCGCCCGACGACTGACTTGACCCGGATGGTTTCGGACAGGCCCGGAACGCCGGGGCGCAAGCAGCAAATGCCGCGAATAATAAGCTCGATAGGGACGCCCGCGGCGCTTGCTTCATACAGCTTGTCGATGATGCCGGGGTCGACCAAGCTGTTCATCTTGGCCCAAACGCCGCTGGGCCGCCCTGATCGCGCGGCAGCAATTTCAGCGTCGATCAACTGCGAAAGATGCTCGCGCATGTTGATGGGCGACATGGTGATGAGTTCGAGCCCCTGCGGTTCGACATAGCCGGTGATATAGTTGAACAGCTGCGCCGCATCGCGCCCGGCGCGCGGATCGGCGGTAAAGAAGCTGAGGTCGGTATAGATCTTGGCCGTTACCGGGTGATAGTTGCCGGTGCCAAAATGGCAGTAGGTCCGGTAACCCCCGCCCTCGCGCCGCACCACCATCGAAATCTTGGCGTGGGTTTTCCATTCGATGAAGCCATAAACCACCTGCACGCCCGCGCGTTCAAGCTGGTTCGCCCACAGCAGATTCTGTTCCTCGTCAAAGCGCGCCTTGAGCTCGACCACCGCGGTGACAGACTTGCCAGCCTCGGCCGCCTCGATCAGGGCGCGGATAACCGGGGACTGGTCGCCGGCGCGGTATAATGTCTGCTTGATCGCCACCACATCAGGGTCCGCCGCTGCCTGCCGCAGGAAGGACAGGACGACATCGAAACTTTCATAAGGGTGATGGACCACAATGTCCTTGGTGCGGATCGCCGCAAAGCAATCGCCGCCATGCTCGCGGATGCGTTCGGGAAAGCGCGGACTATAGGGCTGAAACTTTAGGTCGGGCCGGTCGCTGTCGATCAGCGCGGACAGCGCAGCAATGCCGATGAAGCCATCAATCTTGGCGACAATTGCCTCATGCCCCATTACCTCTTCGCCCAAAATGGCAGCAAGGTCGCCGGGCATATCAGCGTCCATTTCGAGCAGGATGACCCGCCCGCGCCGTCGCCGCCGGATCGCGGTGCGGAACAGGCGCACCAGATCCTCCGCCTCTTCTTCGATTTCAATATCGCTGTCGCGGATGATGCGGAACGTGCCCTGCGCCTGAACGGTAAAACCGGGGAACAGCACGTCGCCGAACATCTCGATCATCGTGTCGATGGGCACCCATTGCGGATTGTCGCCGGCTATGCGCACGAACCGGGGCAGTGACGGCGGGATCATCACCAGTTCGCGAACCTTTTCGCGGCTGTTGATGCGCACCAGATCAAAAATCACGCCAAGGCCACGGTTGGCGATGAACGGAAACGGGTGCGCCGGATCGAGCACCTGCGGCGTCAGGATCGGGAAAATTTCGCTGATGAAATAACTGCGCAGATTCGCGCGCAGCGGTTCGGCATCGCTGACTTTGTGGAGCACACCCACTCCGGCCTCGGCCAGCAACGCGCGCAGCCGATGCCATTCGACCTGTTGTTCGTCGACCAGCCGGTTCACCTCAGCCTCAATCTCGGCTAGTTGCTGGCCGGGGGTGCGTCCGTCGGCGGAGGTATCCTCAATCCCCTGCAACTGCTGGCCTTTGAGCCCCGCCACGCGGACCATGAAAAACTCGTCGAGGTTGCTGCCCGAAATCGAAAGGAAGCGCAGCCGCTCGAGCAGGGGGTGCGCCGAATTGCGGGCCTCCTCCATCACCCGGCGATTGAACCCGAGCCAACTCAGCTCGCGGTTGAAATAGCGCTCGCGCGGCGCGAAATCCTGCGTCATTCGGCTGCCCCCGCCTGATCCACCAGATCGTCAAAAATCAGCTTGGCGTCGGTCAGAACTTCCTTCGCAAGTTTCTTGCCAATGCGCCGTCCCTGCGCCAGCGATGCGGTGTCGAGCGCCTCGACAATGCGCGCCAGCGTCGCGTGGCTACGGTGCATGCGTTGCACGATGAAGGCAGCAACATCGGGCGCAATCGCGATGCCGCGCTGGGCAAAGGCCGCTTCGATCAGCGCGTGGGCGTGCGCATCATCCAGCTCGCCGATGCGCACCACTGGCACGGCGGCCAGGCGCGACCTGAGGTCGGGCAACACCACGCCCCATTCGGCGGGCGGCGCATCGGCGATGATCAACAGCGGCCTGCCGCTGGCCTGCGCCGCATTCCAGGCGTGGAACAAGGCTTCTTCCGAAACGCTGGCTGGACCATCCACGACGGTCCCGCCGCTGGTGCGCGCAAACACCCGCCCGATCAGGCTGCGCCCCGATTTGGGCGGGCCGACCAGCACGGCGGTGCGCACCGGCCACAGCGCAGGATGCGCCAGAAACCGCAGCGCTTCGGCGTTGCAGGCACCGACCAGCAACGGCGGATCATTGCTCCCCGCCGCGCTCCAGTCGAGCGGCAGCGCCTGTTGCGCCGGGGCGATGGCCGCGCGGCCCATCAGCGCGAAATGCGCAGCGTCGCGCCGCTCACCTGCACGGAATAGCCGCGCGCCGCCAATGCATCGCGCAGCGCCGCTGCGTCACCGCGATAGGTTACGCGCATGACCGACGTGCCGCCCAACGCCAGACTGTTGGTCGCCGCCGATTGCACGCCGGGAATGGCCTGCACCGCGCGCTCGGTCGCCGAGACCGAGGCCACATCGGGCGAGGCATATTGGATGGAGAAACTCTGCGCGCCCTGCGGTGCTTCGCCCGAAACGCTGTCGTCGGTTTCGGCGGGCGCAGCGTCGCCATCTACAACGTCTGCGACGGCCTCTAATTCCTCTTCCTCGACAACACGTTCGAGCACCAGCGATCGGTCAGCGCGCAGCACGCCGCTGGCCAGCGCGTCGGAATATATCTGATCGATCCGCACCACCGCCTTGTTCATCATATCGGGAATCGCCGCGGGGGTTGGCGCGCGCATGGTGAAGCTGGCGATCAGCTTGTTGTCGGGGCCAAACCGCGCCGAAAATCGGCCCGTCACCGGCCCGCCGGGGTAGCTATAGCTCAACCGTGCAATCGGGATGAGCACATCGGCCGCGCCATATTGGTCAAGGATATTGCGCCACCAGATGCGGCTGCGGCGCGTTGTCTGGCCAGGGTTGAGCAGCAGCGTATCGGCGCCCGTCCCGGCGGTGCGGACATAATCGATGCTGGTGTCGCCCGTATTGAACTCGGCCCAGGCGCGCTGCCATTCGCTGCGCTTCTCGAACATCTGCGGCAGCCCGCCGATGGAATAAACCGGCATGACCAGCAGCGGCGGCGAGCGCAGCACCCGGCCGCTAACCCCCAATATCTGCCCCGCACGCACCCGGTCGAACAGCACACCCAAAGTCGCCACATAGCGGCGCGGACCGATCGATTCGCGCTCCACCACGATCGCCGAGACGATGGCATCGAGCGCCGAATCGGACAGCGCCGGACCATCGCTGCCGTTGGTCTTGCGATACAGTTGCTGCCAGCCCTTGCGCTGCGCCTCGCGCCAGCCCGCCTCGCGCGCGGCGTTGGGACCGTTGGCGGTAACATCAACGCTGATACCCGAAGCGACGAAATCGGCGCTGCTGTTGATCGGCGTGATGCCGCGATTGCCACGTTCGACTTGGCTTTCCACCGCAAAAGCGATGAGCAATGCGACAAAAGCGAGCGCTATCCCCGCCCCACGACCGCGCAGCGCAGCGCCGCGCCAGCGCAGCAAATGGTCGGGGGCGGGAGCGGTCACAGAAATCATGGTAATTACCGGTCGAAAGCGATAGTCGGCCTGCCCATGGATGCCAAGCCCTATACCTATGCCGATGCCGGTGTGTCGATCAGCGCGGGCAATGCGCTGGTCCGCGCCATCGCCCCGCTCGCCAAAGCCACGCGCCGCCCCGGCGCCGACGCCGATCTGGGGGGCTTTGGCGGCTTTTTCGACCTGAAAGCGGCGGGGTTCAACGATCCGCTGCTGGTGGCCGCCAATGACGGCGTCGGCACCAAGCTGAAACTCGCCATCGAATCGGGGCGG
Source organism: uncultured Sphingopyxis sp. (assembly GCA_964401155.1). GTDB lineage: Bacteria > Pseudomonadota > Alphaproteobacteria > Sphingomonadales > Sphingomonadaceae > Sphingopyxis. Next base: position 55,422 of record CAYNXF010000008.1, on the reverse strand, counting down.
CACGACGGCGTCGGCATCGATCTGGTCGCGATGTGCGCCAACGATCTTGTAGTGCAGGGTGCAGAACCGCTGTTCTTCCTCGACTATTACGCCACCGGCAAGCTCGACAATGACGTCGCCACCGCGGTAGTCGCCAGCATAGCCGAGGGGTGCAAGCAGGCGGGCTGCGCGCTGATCGGCGGCGAGACGGCGGAAATGCCCGGCATGTATGCCGATGCCGACTATGACCTCGCTGGTTTCTGCGTCGGCGCGGTCGAGCGCGACCAGGTGCTCACCGCCGACAAGGTCGCGGCGGGCGATGTGATTCTGGGCCTCGCCTCGTCGGGCGTGCACAGCAACGGCTTCTCGCTGGTGCGGCGCTTGGCCGCCGACAAGGGCTGGAAACTCAATCGCCCCGCGCTGTTCGACAATGAAATATTGCTGATCGATGCGCTGATGGCGCCGACACGCATTTATGTGAAATCGCTGCTGCCAGAGGTCCGCAAGGGCACCATCCACGCGCTCGCACATATCACCGGCGGCGGCCTGCTCGAAAACATCCCGCGCATCCTGCCCGCGCATCTGCACGCGCATATCGATGCCGACAGCTGGCCCCTCCCCCGCCTGATGGCCTTCCTGCAAGCGCAGGGACATATCGAGCCCGAGGAACTGGCACGCACTTTCAACTGCGGTATCGGCATGGCGGTGGTGGTGGCGGCGGCGGACATGGACGCAGTGACCGCATCGCTGACCGCGGCGGGCGAAACGGTGTATCGGATCGGGCATATTGCCGATGGCGCAAAGGGCTGCACGGTAAGCGGCAGCGCCGAGACGTGGAGCGCCAAAGCGGACTGGCGTGCGGTGCATGCGGGCTAGTGCAATCCAGTCCCCCTCCCGCTTGCGGGAGGGGCTAGGGGTGGGCGCGAGCGTAGCGAGCCGCGTGCATGAACTGGCCCACCCCCTGCCCCTCCCGCAAGCGGGAGGGGAGATTTGAAAACCCCCGTCGCCATTTTCATCTCAGGGCATGGCACCAACATGGCCGCGCTCCTCTATGCCAGCCGCGCCGATGACTGCCCCTATGAGGTGGTGCTGGTCGCCTCGAACAACCCCGACGCGCCCGGCCTGACGCTGGCCAGAGCCGAAGGCATCCCAACCTTCGCCCATCCCCACAGCGGCCTCGACCGCGTCGACCATGATGCCATCATGGAGCGTGCGGCGCTCGATGCAGGCGCGCACTATATCGCGCTGGCGGGCTATATGCGCCTCCTCTCACCCGAATTCGCCGAACGCTGGGCGGGGCGGATGCTCAACATCCACCCATCGCTGCTGCCCAAGTATAAGGGGCTGAACACCTATGCACGGGCGCTGGAGGCAGGCGACACACAGGCGGGCTGCTCGGTGCATCTGGTCACCGCCGAAGTCGATGATGGCGACGTGCTGGGGCAGCGCGCTGTCGCGGTGCTGCCCGGCGATACGGTGGAAACACTCGCCGCCCGCGTCCGCATCGCCGAGCATCAGCTTTATCCGCGCGTGCTGAGCGCCTGGGTGCGGCGCGAAAACACCCCCGATTACTGGCTAAGCCGTGTGCGCGAGACCGCTATGACGCAGCCCGAGGCCGACGAGATCGTCAGCCACGGCATGCCCTGCTTCGGCATCATCAAGGGCAAGAAATTCGCCTATTTTACCCACGATCATCATGGCGACGGGCGGACGGCTTTGCTGGTGAAAATCAGCGGCGCGGACGAGCAAGCGGCACTGATCGAGCAGGACGAGGAAATGTACTTCCGCCCCGCCTATTTCGGCGACGGCTGGGTCGGCATCCGGCTGGATCTAGGCCGCAACGACTGGGACCATATCGCGGGCTGGATCACCCGCAGCTGGCGCACAGTGGCACCCAAGAAGCTGGCGGGATTGATGGACGTGGCGGAGGAGTTTTAGGATCGCGTCCCCGCTATCCACATGATCGTCATCCCGGACTTGATCCGGGATAACGGGCTGCCGGAGCGTGTTGTCCCGGATCAGGTCCAGGACGACGCAGGGCTAGGCTTTTCGAGATCCTCAATCATCATCATCGCGATAATCACGATACCGCTTGCGCCGTTCCTCGCGCTCGCGCCGCACTTCGCGCCAATATCGGCGGTCATCGCCGCGAAAGCTACGGCGCGGGGCGTCGCGATAGACGCGGCGTTCGACGACGCGGTCGCAGCCATAATCGTCGCAATAGCTCTCATCGCGCGTTTCGCGGGTAACGCCGTTGTTCGACGAGCTGTTAGAGCTGCTGTTCGACGACTGGCTGTCGGCGTGCGCGGCGGTGGTGGTAAGCAGCGCGGCGATGGCGGTAAGCATGATGCGTTGCATGGTGGTCTCCCGTGTTGATGGCGGGAGGATGGATGGTGTTAGCCGAACCGGGAATGAATGACCTAGCCAAACCCCATGATCTTCGGGGCCACCGACTGCCACCATCCCGTGCCCCACAGCGCGTTGACGACGATCGTTGTCGGCACCCACAGCGCCAGCCACACGATGTAGGCGCGGTGGATGCTGTGTTGCCGGTAAAAATCCCACAAGAACATCGGGGCAATCCAGCCCAGCGTAAACAGGTCAAGCGACAGCGGCGACGCCGGCGCAGTGCTGGGTAGCCAAGTCAGGCGCGCCATAGCCGCGGGCAGCGGAACCACCGTTGCGAGAAACATCATCCGCTTGTGAAAACCCGGGTCCAATTTGCGGGCGCGCAGGGCGAGAATGACAAAGATGGAAAACAGCAGGCCGCCCTGAATCTGCCGCAGCAGGATGTTGCCCTTACGCTCCAGATCAGCTTGCAAACCGGCCAAGTCTGTGCCGCTAGCAACGGCCGCTGCATCCCAATATTGGCCATAGATGGTCGGGACCAGAATGAACCCCGACACCACAATCGCTGGGGCCAGCACCAGCGATGCGACCCCCAATTTCATGTGGTGCGCCCGGTTGCCCATCGCCATCAGCGTTGCTTGCACCAACAGCAGCGTCAGCCATGCCCCCATCAGCACGGCGTGGACATGCAGGATAGGCGGAAAGGGCGGGCGCTTGTTACCGGCGACCATTTCCACTTTCATCAGCGAGTCGGGCACAAAACCTGCAAGCGCCGTGACAAAAAACAGTGCCGCCATGAACACGAAGATCCAGCGGTCAATGATTGCGGCCCAATTGGAATTGCTGTCGCCTGCTGTTGACAGGCCCGTAGTCGCCTCAGCCATAATGCCCCCAATGCGTGCGACCGCTGGCGGCAGCGTATCATCGGGGTGAGCGCTGGACAAGCAGCGAGCCATTCCACCGAAGCAAAAAGGCCGCCGGAAAGAACCGGCGGCCTTTGCTTGCCTCAGTAACAATCGTGATTGGTCAGCCCACAATCTCTTCCGGCGTGAAGAAGAACGCAATCTCGATCGCCGCATTCTCATCGCTGTCGCTGCCATGCACCGTATTCGCCTCGATGCTCTCGGCCAGTTCGCGGCGGATGGTGCCGGGTTCGGCGTTGGCGGGGTTGGTTGCGCCCATGATGTCGCGGTTGCGCTGCATAGCGTTTTCGCCTTCCAGCACCTGGACGACGACCGGCCCGCTGGTCATGAAATCGCACAGTTCGCCGTAAAAGGGGCGTTCCTTATGGACCGCGTAAAAGCCTTCGGCCTGTTCGCGGGTCATCCAGATGCGCTTGGAGGCAACGACGCGCAGGCCGCCGTCTTCCAGCATCTTGGTGACCGCACCGGTCAGGTTGCGGCGCGTGGCGTCGGGCTTGATGATCGAAAAGGTGCGGGTAACCGCCATGGGGATGCTCCTGTGAACCGCGCGGTTGCGGGATTATGGTTTGCCGCGCCCCCTAAATGCTGCGCCGCAATAAGGCAAGCCAAGGCTTGCAAGCCTCTTGCCTGCTGTTAAACCACCCACCGGGTCGCTCTGTCTGGGATTTCGGGGGAGAGCGTAAATGGCGCATGAAAAGTTCATCATCACGCGGCGCAGCTTTGCGGGCGCGGCGATTGCGGGCGCGGGTCTGGTTGCAGGCGGCAGCGCGCTGGCCGCACCGGCGCTGACCGCGGGCGGACCGCTTGGACCCTTTTACCCCGTCGAACGCCCTGCCGACGATGATTTTGACATGACGATGATCAAAGGGAGCAGCGGCCGCGCGCTGGGCCGCGTGATCGAGGTCACGGGGCGCGTGCTTGACCAAAAGGGCAATCCGGTAAACGGTGCGATGCTCGATTTGTGGCAGTGCAACGCCGCCGGGCGCTATGCCCATGCTGCTGATGTCGCCACCGCGCCGCTCGACCCCAATTTTCAGGGTTTTGCCCGCCTGAAAACCGGTGCGAGCGGCGAATGGCGGATCCGTACCATCAAGCCATCGGGCTATGATTCGCCGATCGGGCGCCGCACCCCGCATATCCATGTCGACGTGCAAGGACGGCAATATCGCCTCATCACGCAAATGTATTTTGCCGAAGATGCCGACCAGAACGCCAAGGACCGCCTCTATAAAAATCTGGGCAAAGACGCGGCGACCGCGGTGGCCAAACTGGCCGCGGCGGATCAGTACCGCTGGGACATTGTGCTCATGGAGGGGTGACGCGCTAGGGCCCCTCGACCCAGCGTCCGCCCTCCTGTTTCCAGAAATGTCGCTCGACATTGTCGCGCATACCAAGCGAGCGCCAGGTGGCGCGCGCATCATCGATGCGGCTGTTGTCGAACAGCAGGAAACAGCGGTTGAAGGTCATGGCCTCGTCGCGCCACATCCCGTCGGCCAGCGCGACCATGCGCGCGCCATTGGCAGGGGCATCGTCGATATCCGCCGCCAGCAGGATCGGTTCGTGCAGCGCCAGCGCGCTATCCGCCGTTCCATGTGCCAGAAAGGCGTCGGGTTTATGCGCCCACAGACCTTCGCTGATGGCGCTGCGCAGGTCGCCGTCACCTGCCACCACCAGCAGCCGCTCCCCCTGCCCCAGCACGCGCTCGGCCAGCATTGGCAGCACCCGCGCGGCGGGGTCACGCGTCAGGCGATAGAAATCAACGCGGGGCACGGCTTACCCAAACACCGTAGCCCTGAGCCTGTCGAAGGGCGCGGCGCGTTCCACAGCCACGGGCTTCGACAAGCTCAGCCCTGCGGTTTAGGGACGCAACCATCCCCTCACCCCTCAAAATTATCCGCCACAAAGCGGTCGAGCAGGCGCACGCCATATCCCGTCGCGCCCTTGCCCCACACCGGGCCATCCTTATCGGCCCAGGCCATACCGGCGATATCCAGGTGCGCCCATTTGACGCCGTCATTTACAAAGCGCTTCAGGAACTGCGCGGCGGTGATCGATCCCGCCTCGCGCGGACCGATATTCTTCATGTCGGCAATCGGGCTATCGATCAGCTTGTCGTAAGCGGGCGACAGCGGGAAGCGCCACACCGGATTGCCCGACGCCTCGCCGGCCTTGGTCAGCGCGCTCGCCAGATCATCGTCATTGGCGAACATGCCAGCATATTCATGCCCGAGCGCAATCACCATCGCGCCTGTCAGCGTTGCCAGGTCGACAATCACATTGGGAGCATAAGTGTTCTGCGCCCAGGTGATGCAATCGCACAACACCAACCGCCCCTCGGCGTCGGTGTTGAGCACCTCGATGGTCTGGCCCGAAAGGCTGGTCACAATATCGCCAGGCCGCTGGGCATTGCCATCAGGCATATTTTCCACCAGGCCGCAAATGCCGACGACATTGGCTTTGGCCTTGCGTCCCGCGAGCGCCTTCATTGCGCCCGCGACGGCGCCCGCACCGCCCATATCCCACTTCATCATTTCCATGCCGGGGCCCGGCTTCAGGCTGATCCCGCCGGTGTCGAATGTCACGCCCTTGCCGATGAAGACCACTGGCTTGTCGCCCGGATTGCCGCCGTTCCAGCGCATGACCAGCAAGCGTGGCGGCCGCACCGATCCCTGCGCAACGCCCAGCAGCGCGCCCATGCCCAGCGCCTGCATCGCCTTTTCATCAAGCACATCGATTTCGATCCCCAACCCCACCAGATGCAGGCAGCGTTCGACGAAAGATTCGGGGTAAATGATGTTGCCGGGCTCAGCGACCAGATCCTGCGTCAGCCGCACCCCCGCCGCAATCGCCTGCGCGGCGGCAAAGCGGGGTTCCAGATCGCCAAAAGGCGAAGCGATGGTCAGCGTTTTCAGGCTGATCTTCTGGTTGTCGGTCAGACGCGTGCGATAGGCGTCATGCCGCCACGCACGCAGCCGGGCTCCTGCTGCAAAGCCCAGCACGGCACCGTCGTTGTCGTGCGCGCCAAAATCCACCGCCGCGCCGGTCACTCCGCTGGTCTGGAGCCGCGCCACCAGCGCCGCGCCGCCGCGCTCGGCATCGGCCACGCTGGCATCGCCAATGCCAACCAGCAGCAGCCGCAGTACGCGCACGCCGTCCACCGCCGCCGTTTCGGCGACACTCCCTGCCGCCCCGTCAAAGCGCGCCTGCGCCGCCGCCCCCGCGAGCAGCACAGCATGCTGACCACCGAGCCTTGCCGCGACATCGCCAACCCCGCCTTTGCGTACAGGATAGGCAATGGTGTCGGCGGTTGCTTCGATTTGCGCGGTGAAGCGAATGTCCATGGATGGTCTTTCTCAAGCGGTGATTGAATCTATCGAAACCGCCCGATAGGGGGAGTGGCGAGACGTTGCAATTCCATGGCCACAACCATTGGCGGCCCGAGGCGGGAAAAGAGCGAAGAATTTGAACCGCGCCATTCCCATTGTCGCTGCCGCGCTGTTGACCGCTTGTCCGGTTGCCGCCGCTTCGCAGGACGCATCCGCGTCTGCGCCCACCGATGCGCAGGAAGAGGTCATCAACTTTTCCGCTGACACTATCAATTACGACAATGAAATCGACGTGGTCGATGCCAGCGGCAATGTTGTGCTGCGCCGCGACGCCATTGAAATGCGCGCCGACCGGGTGAATTGGGACCGCAAAACCGGCAAGGTGTTTGCCGAGGGCAACATCCTCATCACCAACCCCGAAGGTGACACCGCCTATGGCGATCGTATCGAACTAACCGACAGCCTGCGCGACGGGGTGATCGAAAATCTGCTTGTCGTTCTCGACAGCGGCGCGCGGCTGGCGGCGCAGCGCGGCGAACGCTTTGCCAATGGCGATATCGCGCTCGAACAAGGGGCCTATACACCCTACCCGGTTGTGCCGGGCGAGGTTTACAACCCAACCTGGCAGATCCGCGCGGTCCGGGTCTATTACAACCGCTTGAAGGACCGCGTGCGCTATGACGGGGCGCGTATCGAATTGTTCGGGTTGCCGCTCATCCCCCTGCCCGGGCTCAGCCATCAGGCGAGCGACCGTTCGGGCAGCGGTGTGCTGGTTCCGCAGATCCGCATCGACCGCGTCAACGGCTTTGAACTTGCCGTTCCCTATTATTTGAAAATTGCCGACAATCGCGACATTACTATCACGCCGCACATTTACACCGGCGCTGCACCTATGCTGGAAGCGGAATATCGCGCTCTGACCAGTGTCGGAGCCTATCGCATCAACGCTTATGCGACCTACAGTTCGGTATTGCCGGTGGCTGCAGTTGCAGGAACCGCCCGTGATCGGTTTCGCGGTTATCTGGAAACAGTCGGAAAATTCCAGCTCGACCCCTTATGGAGCGTAAAATTTTCGGGGCGCATTACCACCGACCGCACCTTCATGCGCCGGTATGACATCAGCCGCGACGACCGGCTCCGGTCCATGTTCGAGGCCGAACGAATCGGCGGATCAAGCTATTTGTCCGTTGCGGGGTGGGCGGTGCAGACGCTGCGGGTCAATGACCGGCAGGGGTTGCAGCCGGTCGCCGTTCCGGTGATCGATTTCCGCCAGCGTCTGACCGACCCTTGGCTGGGCGGGCAGTTCGAGCTGCAGCTGAATAGTCTGGCCATCGCGCGGACGGCGGGTCAGGACACACAGCGCGCCTTTGCGGGGGTGCGCTGGGACCTGCGGCGGCTGACCGGGCTGGGTCAGGAAGTCGTCATCACTGGCCTGGCGCGCGGCGATGTGTATCACAGCAGCGAAAATCTGCTCACCGCTGTTCCCGGCTATCGCGGCGAATCGGGATGGCAAACCCGCGCCATTGCCGCTGCGGCAGTCGATGTGCGCTGGCCATTTGTCGGCGAGATTTTTGGCGGTACCCAGCAACTGGTGCCGCGAGTCCAGTTTGTGGCGACGCCGCCGATCCGCAACCTTGACATCCCCAACGAAGACAGCCGCGCTTTCGATTTGGAAGACAGCAACCTGTTCGCGCTCAACCGCTTCCCCGGTTATGACCGGTTCGAAGATGGCGCGCGCATCACCTATGGCGTGGACTGGTCCTTCTCGCGGCCGGGTATGGCGATCAACAGCGTGGTTGGGCAAAGTTATCGCCTTTCGGACAAACCTTCGCTGTTTCCAGAAGGCACCGGGCTTACGTCGCGCACGTCGGACATTGTCGGGCGCACCACCTTTGCCTGGCGCGATACCATCCGGCTGACCCATCGGTTCCGGCTGGATAAGGACAATTTGGCGATCCGGCGCAATGAATTCGATGCCACCATCGGTTCGCGCAAAACCTACGCCGTTATCGGTTATCTACGGCTCAACCGCGACATCACCGATCTGGCCGAAGATTTGCAGGACCGCGAAGAAGTGCGCGTTGGCGGGCGCGTCAGCTTTGCCAATAACTGGTCGGTTTTCGGTTCGGCCATTGTCGATCTCAGCGACCGCGCCGAAGACCCGCTCAACAGTTCGGACGGGTTCGAACCGGTCCGCCACCGACTGGGCATTGCCTATGACGACCCCTATCTATCGCTGGCGGTGACCTGGCGACGCGATTATGAAGACACGGGCGATGCGCGGCGCGGCAACAGCTTCTTGTTCCGGGTGGCATTCCGCAACCTCGGTTTTTGACAATCGTCAGCCAGCGTTCAGCCGCGCGCTGCTAGGGGCAAACAATCGCTTTACACTGGACCAGCGGGCCGGTGGGCTGATACGGAGCCTCCCGACCCTCGGGGGATGAAGGACCCAAATGACCAGATTGACCAAGATTGCCGTTACGCTTGCCACGGTGGCCGTGGCCGGTGCAGCAGCCGCGCAGACCGTGGGCGACACCAGCGTGCCCGAAACCGCCCTTAACATTCCAGGCAATGTCCAGCTTTATGGCAATGCGCCCAGCAACGTCTATCGCCCCTCGGCGACCGTGAATGGCGAGATCATCACCGGCACCGATATCGACCAGCGGCTGGCGCTCGTGAAGCTTGCCAATCGCAACGTGGAGATCTCACCCGAGGAACTACAGCGTTTGCGGCAGCAGATTTTTCAGAATCTGATCGACGAAAAGCTGCAGATTCAAGAGGCGATCGCCAACAAAATCGAAATTGACGAAGCCCTGATTGACCAGCAATTTGCTCGAATCGCCGCCAATTTCCGCCAGACGCCCGACCAGTTCAGCAAATATCTGGCATCGCAAGGCAGCTCGGCCGCGGCCATCAAACAGCAGATCCGCGGCGAATTTGCCTGGGACCGTCTGCTGTCTCGCAATGTGCGGTCGCAAACCAATGTGTCGACTGACGAGGTTGCCGATGTTGCCAATCGGATGATGGAAGCCAAGGGCACCGAAGAATATCAGCTCGGTGAAATCTATCTGTCCGCCACCCCCGAAAATGCGGCCGCCGTTCTGCAAAATGCCGAACGCATCGTCGATGCATTGCAGCGCGGCGGGTCGTTTCCTGCCTATGCGCGGCAATTTTCCGAAGCGTCGACTGCGGTCGTCGGGGGCGATCTGGGCTGGGTACGCGGAGCCCAGCTGCCGCCATCTATGGCCAATGCCGCAGCGCAAATGCAGCCTGGCCAACTTGTTGGCCCGATCGAAGTGCCGGGCGGCTATTCGATCCTGCTCATGATTGACCGGCGTCAGGTGCTGACCGCTGATCCGCGCGACGCCACGCTCAGCCTTAAGCAATTGTCGCTGCAATTCGCGCCGGGCACTTCGGAAGCACAGGCCTCTGAATTGGCCGGGCGCTTTGCCGAACAGACCCGCGCCATCGCTGGTTGCGGACAGGCCGATGCGGTCGCTGCGGGACTGGGCGCGACGGTGGTCGCGCGTGATGCCATTCCGATGCGCTCGCTGCCCAACCAGTTACAGGCGACGCTGATCAACCTGCAAATCGGCCAAACGACGCAGCCGTTCGGTTCGCCGACCGAGGGCATCAGCGTGCTCGTGCTGTGCGGGCGCGACATGCCCAATGTCGAGGCTGTGCCCAATCTGGCGGAAATCGAAGAACGGATGCTTGAAGAAAAGATCAACAAGCGCGCCCAGCGCTATTTGCGCGACCTGCGCCGGGATGCCGTCATCGAGTATAGCTGATGGCGCTCGCCGCCCCCATCGCCGTTACGCTGGGTGACCCTGCCGGGGTTGGCCCTGAGGTCACCGCCCGCGCTTGGGAATTGCGTCAGGACCATGCCCTGCCCGCCTTTTTCGCGGTCGGTGATGCCGCCGCCGTCGAACAGGTGTGGTCTGGCCCGGTCGAGCGCGTCAACAGCATCGAAGGCGTAACCGGCGCCTTCGCCCGCGCGCTGCCCGTCTGGCAGGTCGAGGATAGTGGACCGCCGCAACCCGGCCACCCTTCCCCGCGCGGCGCGCTGTGCGCGCTCCATGCGCTGGAGTGCGGGATCGGGTTTGTACGTCAGCAAGCGGCGTCAGCGCTGGTTACCGGGCCGGTGTCCAAGCGCGAACTGCACGGCATCGGTTACACCCACCCCGGTCAGACTGAATTTATCGCCGAACGTTGCGGCATTACGGCCGAAAATGCTGTCATGATGCTGGCCGGGCCGTCGCTGCGCGTTGTCCCGCTAACGGTGCATATTCCGCTGAACGCGGTGCCGGATGCCCTCACTGCCGAGCTGATCATCAACAAGGCGCGGGTCACCGCCCGGGGGCTGGCCCGCGATTTCGGTATCGCCGCTCCGCGCCTCGCCATCGCCGGGCTCAATCCGCATGCCGGCGAGGGCGGGCAGCTGGGCGGCGAAGACCAAAGCGTGATTGCGCCGGCCGTGGCGCTGCTGCGCGATGAAGGCATCGATATATCGGGCCCGCTAGCGGCGGACGCTTTGTTCGCGCCGCATATCCGCAGCCAATATGACGCGCTGCTGTGCACCTATCATGATCAGGCGCTCGCGCCGTTCAAGGCCCTGCATTTCCACGACGGCGTCAATCTGACGCTGGGACTGCCGATCATCCGCACCTCGCCCGACCACGGCACCGCGTTCGGTATCGCTGGCACCGGTGTGGCGGATCCGGGGCCGACGATTGCGGCCATTTTGCAGGCTGCCGCCATGGCCGCGGCGCGCCGCGTCGCCGATGGCTGAAGCAGACCTACCGCCCATCCGCGAACAAATGGCACGCCATGGGCTCGTGGCGTCGAAGGCACTGGGACAGAATTTCCTGTTCGACGAACAATTGCTCGACCGCATCGTCGCAGTGCCCGGGCCGCTCGACGGCGCGGCGGTGTTCGAGGTGGGTCCCGGCCCCGGCGGACTGACCCGCGCCCTGCTGCGCGCGGGCGCAAAAGTGACAGCGGTCGAGCGCGATGCCCGCGCGCTGCCGCTGCTCGCGGAAGTTGCCGCGCGGCGGCCCGGGCAATTGCAGATCATCGAGGGCGATGCGCTGGCCATCGACCCGTACGAAGCGGTCGGTCGCGTGCCGTTCCACATCGTCGCCAACCTGCCCTATAATGTCGGTACCGCGCTGCTCACCCGTTGGCTGGAACCGGACAACTGGCCGCCGCAATGGCTGTCGCTGACGCTGATGTTCCAGCTGGAGGTGGCGGAGCGCATCGTCGCAGCACCGAACACATCGGCCTATGGCCGCCTCGCGGTGCTGGCGCAGTGGCGCACACAGGCCAAACTGGCGATGAAGGTGCATCGTTCGGCCTTCACCCCGCCGCCCAAGGTGATGTCAGCGGTGGTGCACATTACGCCTGCCGATGCGCCCGCTGGTGTCGACGCGCGCATCCTGTCGCGCCTCACCGCCGAAGGGTTCGGCCAGCGCCGCAAGATGCTGCGACAGAGTTTGAAGGGCGTGCCCGGGGCATTGGACGCGCTTGCGTCGCTCGGCATCGACAGCGCGCGCCGCGCGGAAACGCTCAGCGTCGCTGAATGGGTTGCCGTTGCAAGGGTGTTGAGCGCCTAACCCATCTTTCGTCATCCCGAACTTGTTTCGGGATAACAAGCCACCGTGGCCCGTTGTGCTGAACCAAGTTCAGCACGACGAAACCAATGGTCTAATTCCGCGACCCGTCATCGCTGCCCGTCACCACTGGGCGCGGCATCACGGCTTCGGCGCTCATCGTGCGGCGCGCTTCGCCTTTGGCGATGGCGGCTTCCAGTCCGGCCACTTGCGGACATTTGTCACGGCAGAATTTGCGCGCGTCAGCCAGCTTCTGCCGTGCGAGCTCAATCGCGCCCTTTTCAACCATGGCTTCGCCTTGTCCGGCCAACGCGGTCACATCGCGCGGCTCGATCAGCAGGGCTTCGCGATAGAAACCGATGGCTTTGCCAGGCAGGCCCTGCGCGCGTGCAATTTGCGCGAGGCCCAGAAAGGCTTGCCGGTTGCGCGGATCGACGGCCAGCGCACTTTCAAAATAGCCGGTGGCGGCGTCCAAATCACCGCCCGCCTGCGCCTCGGCAGCCGAAGCGGCAAGCGCCAGCGACACCGGATCAATCGCACTATCGGGACGCATCGCCCCCGTCGGCGCCGCATGGCTTGCCAGAACCAGACCGGCCACCAGGGCCAAAGCGCTTACCCGCATCGCATGCTCCCAATTTTTCATTTCGGGCGATGCTATCACGCCCTTTGCAGGCGGGCGAGATAGAATCCGTCGGTGGCGTCATGGTGCGAGGTCAGCAGCAAACCGTCCCCGGCGCGGCGGCCAATTCCCACTGGCAAGGCGCCGAAATCGGCGCTCCAAGCCCCATTTTGCGCAGCAAGGAAAGCGCTGATCTGATCGCGCCCCTCGCCCGCGAGCACCGAACAGGTGGCATAGATTAGCACACCGCCCGCCCGCACCAACGCCGCGCCCAGCGTCAGCAGCGCCGCCTGCTCGGCGCGGTGGCGTGCGAGTCGCTGCGGGGTTAACCGCCAACGCAATTCAGGGCTGCGCCGCCATGTACCACTTCCCGAACAGGGAGCGTCGACGATGACCGCGTCGGCAGCGCCCAGCAGGTCTGCCAGCATTACACTTTCCTGCCCCGGATTGAGCAAGCGCGTTTCAATGGTGCTGACCCCGGCTCGCTCGGCGCGTGGAGCCAGCTGCTGCAACCGCGCGCGGTTGATATCGCAGGCGACAATCCGTGCGCCGGGTGCAGCTGCGGCGAGTGCCAGCGTCTTGCCCCCCGCTCCCGCGCACAAATCGATTATTGTCATGCCGTCCGCTGCACCAAGCGCTTCTGCGGCAATCTGGCTGGCGGCGTCCTGTACCTCGAACAGGCCTTGAGCGAAGGCCGGATGCTGGACCGCAGCAAATTCGGCAGGCAGACGCAGCCCCTCGCTCGTTCCGGCAATCGGCTCGCCAGCGCCCAGCATCGCCGCCAGCGCGTCGCGGTCAATCCGCGTCCGGTTGGCCCGCAAATCAAGCGGTGCACGCGCCAGCATCGCGGCATGTTCCTCTACCCCGACCAGCGGGTCGAACAATTCGATCAGTGCAGGCGAGGCCAGCCCGGTTTCGGCGCGCGGCTCGCCTTCGGCAATCGGTGCGGGCCCATAGGGCGCACCGTCGAACAGAACCGCCAGTTCAGCATCCTGATCTGCCAGCGCGACCATCGCTGCCCGCCCACTCTCCGGCGCCGACCGCACCGCGCGGATCGCGGCATAGACCAGCTCGCGCACCGCGCGCCGGTCTTTCGACCCGGCATACCGCCGCACGCGCATCGCCTCGGCAAAAATGGCGTCGGCCGGGGCCCCGCCCTCGCGCGCGGCGGCGGCAATCTGGTCCAGGATTTCGATGGCGGTCTGGACGCGCGCGGCGGGGGTCATATCAACTTACTCCAAACCGTGATCCCGTTCGTGTCGAGCGAAGTCGAGACACGCTTCGGCATTGCGCCCAGCCCGACGGGCCTCTCGACTTCGCCCGAGGCGAACGGGAAAATTGAGCTCGTCCTCAACCCACCGGATAATTGGGAGCTTCGCGTGTGATGGTCACATCATGCACATGGCTTTCGCGCAGGCCCGCATTGGTGATGCGAACAAATTCGGCGCGCTGCACCAGGTCAGGCAAGGTGCGGCTGCCGGTATAGCCCATCGCGGCTTTGACCCCGCCGACGAGCTGGTGGATCACATCCTTGGCGGGGCCCTTGAACGGCACCTGCCCTTCAATGCCTTCAGGCACCAGCTTCATCTGGTCCTTGATATCCTGTTGGAAATAGCGGTCGGCGCTGCCACGCGCCATCGCCCCTACACTGCCCATGCCGCGATAGCTTTTATAGGTACGCCCTTGATAAAGAAAGGTTTCACCCGGCGCCTCGGCCGTGCCCGCCAGCAGCGACCCCACCATCACGCACGACGCGCCCGCCGCCAGCGCCTTGGCCACGTCGCCAGACGTGCGCAAACCTCCGTCGCCAATCACTGGCACGCCGGCCTTGGCCGCGACCGAGACGCTGTCCATAATCGCGGTCAGCTGCGGCACGCCGACGCCGGCCACCACGCGCGTGGTGCAGATGGAGCCGGGGCCGATGCCGACCTTCACCCCATCCGCCCCGGCATCAATTAGGGCGCGCGTGGCATCCGCGGTCGCAACATTTCCCGCCAGCACCTGCACATTGGGGGCCATCGCCTTGATCCGCGACACGGTGGCGGCGACCATCTTGCTGTGCCCATGCGCGGTGTCGACGACAATCAGATCGCATTCGGCCGCAATCAGCGCCTCGGTCCGTTCAATTCCGGCGTCGCCGGTGGTAGTGGCCGCTGCCACGCGCAAGCGCCCGGCCTCATCCTTCGTGGCGTCGGGATAGGTTACCGCCTTTTCCATATCCTTGACCGTGATGAGGCCGAGGCAGTGGAAACTATCATCGACCACCAACAGCTTCTCGATCCGCCGCTGGTGCAGCAACCGGCGCGCATCATCCTGGCTGACCCCGGGGCGCACGGTGGCAAGGTTCTCGGCGGTCATCAATTCGCGCACCGGCTGGCCCGGATTATCGGCAAAGCGCACGTCGCGGTGCGTCAAAATGCCTACCAATCGCCCCCCGTTTTCGACCACCGGGATGCCCGAAATACGGTGCTGGTCCATCAGGGCGGTGGCTTCCGACAAGGGCGCATCGGGTCCGATGGTGATCGGGTTGACGATCATCCCGCTTTCAAAGCGCTTCACCTGCCGCACCTGCGCGGCCTGCACCGCGATATCCAGATTGCGGTGGAGCACACCAATGCCACCAACTTGCGCCATGAAAATGGCCATGTCGGCCTCGGTCACCGTGTCCATCGCCGATGACAGGATGGGGATGTTGAGCGAAATGCCGCGCGACACCTGCGTCGTCAGCACCGCTTGGCTGGGCAGGATTTCGCTTTCCTGCGGCACCAGCAGCACATCGTCAAAGGTCAGGCCGGTGCGGATTTCCATGGGGTGCCACTTTCTGGTCGCGATTCGTTGGTGGCGGCCCATGTAACCAAGGCGGCGCGGGTGCGCCAGTGGGGCGATGCGGAAAAGGACCAGCCAGCAGGTGGCGGTCGTGTTACATCAGAAAATAGCTGCCAACGCCGACCAGTGCACCCACTAGCCCGGCGTACACGAGCAGCGACAGTCCTGCGCCGGATGCACCTTTGCCCGAGCGGCGACGTCCGGCACGGCCCGATTGGCTGGATGCGATCGATCCCGGGTTCCAGGTGCCAAGAACATCGGCAATCCGTACGTCTTTGGACCGGTTGCCCACCGCGCCACCCTCCCATTTTTGTGCCACTAACGCAGCTTCGGCGTCCTCCAGCGCTTTGGGATCGACTGGCTCACCGCGCAGGCTCAACACCAACGCCTTGGGCAACTTCTCTTCGAACTTGACGCCAATCTGCTTGCCCCGGACCCATTGGACCGTCGCAAAAACCCGCGCCTTGCCTAGCGACAGCCACAAGGATTCGCCGACCGGAACCGGGTGGTCGATTTCGATCTTGGCACCTCCAAGCGAGACATCGCATATGGTGCAGGAAATGGGACCGATCGGCATTTCCAAACTGGCGGGCATGGCAATAGGCGCCCGGCCATAGTCACGCTGGCAAGCGTCATTTTGGGAAGTCCCGGCAGATGAGACAGCAACCATCGGAATATGGTAAGCGGTCTAGGTTAGCCGAAATAGCGTTTCGTCCTACGTAGAAACGCTTATGCGTGCGTGATAATGGGTCGGGCGCGCCAGAACGATAGGTCAAGCACGGGGGAAAGCGCGCTGAACGCGCTCACAACGGCACCTCGGTCGTGTACTTGATCTGCTCCATCGCGAACGACGAGCTGACGTCGGACAGCCGCGCCGCGCGGATCATCTCTTTGTAGATGCGGTCATAATCGGCGATATCGCGGCAGACGATTTTCAGAAAGTAATCGACGTCGCCGCTCATGCGGTAAAATTCGGTGACTTCAGGGATGGCGCGGATGGCCTGCGCAAATTGCACCAGCCAGTCCTCGTCATGCTGGCTGGTGCGCACTGACACGAACACAGTGGTGCCGACGCCCAGCTTGGCACGGTCGAGCAGCGCGACGCGGCCCGTTATGATGCCGTCAGCCTCCAACCGCTTGATGCGCTTCCAGCACGGCGTTTGCGACAAGCCGACGCGCTCGGCGATGTCGGCGATGGACAATGTGGCATCGCTTTGCAGCAGAGCGAGGATGCGGCGGTCGATGGTATCAAGGAAATTCATTCTTTATATGCCGAAATATAGAGTAGATAATCCTACTATATTGCCCTTATGGGGACGAAAAAAGCAATGACTTTCGCCGTCTCCCGCCCTAGACCTCGAACCATCGATATGCGCGAGGATAAAGAAGATGCCCAACCCCTTCACCGACCATCCCGCCCACGTCGGCGAGAGCTATCTCGAGCATCTCCACACCGCGGGCAGCTTTGGCGTAACGATGATTATGGGCGGCATTGCCTGTTTCCTGCACGGCCTGTTCCCCTTTGCCTTCACCACCACGGGCAGCGATGCGATCCGGCGGCTCAATGCCCAGATGGTGACCAAGCGCGCCGACCGGCTGCGCGCCGATCCGACGCTCCAGAATATCGAATGGGTGATTTGACGTTGGCGGCTTGAAAAGCGACCCGCTCCCCGCCAAGTTGCAATCAACAACTGAAACGGAGAGAACCCATGCCCGAAGCCTATATCATCGACGCCGCCCGCACCCCGCGGGGGATTGGCAAACCGGGTAAGGGCGCGCTGTCGCATTTCCACCCGCAGCACCTCGCCGCCACGGTGCTCAAGGCGATCAAGGAACGCAACGACCTTAATACCGCCGACGTCAACGACGTCATCTGGTCGACCAGCACGCAAAAGGGCAAGCAGGGCGGCGACCTCGGCCGCATGGCGGCGCTGGACGCGGGCTATGACATTCGTGCCTCGGGCATGACGCTCGACCGTTTCTGTGGCGGCGGCATCACTTCGGTCAACCTCGCCGCCGCGACCATCATGTCGGGGATGGAGGATCTCGTTGTCGCCGGCGGCACCGAGATGATGAGCTATACCCAGATCATGGCCGCCGAAGAGGCCGAAAAGGGCATCAAGCCGATGGGCATCGGGTCTGGCAACATGCGTCTCATGATGAAGCACCCGCAATCGCACCAGGGCGTGTGCGGCGATGCGATTGCGGCCAAGGAAGGGATCGGCCGCGCCGATGTCGATGCGCTGGGTTATGACAGCCAGCAAAAGGCCGCGCGCGCGATTGCCGAAGGGCGCTTTGCCAAATCGCTGGTGCCGGTGCTGAACGATGACGGCAGTGTTGCGCTCGACCATGAAGAATTCCCGCGTCCCGAAACGACGCTGGAGGGGCTCGCGGCGCTCAAAGCCAGCTTTGACGCCATCGCCGATTATGATCTGGGCGGGATGACCTTCCGCAAGCTCATTCAGATGAAATATCCCGACTTGAACTGGACCGGCGTGCATCACGCGGGCAATAGCTCGGGGGTGGTCGACGGCGCAGCGGCCGTACTGCTGGCGTCGAAGGATTATGCCGAGAAGAACGGCCTGAAGCCACGCGCACGGGTCGTCGCTTTTGCCAATGAAGGCGATTGCCCGACGCTGATGCTGAATGCCCCGGTGCCCGCAGCGAAAAAGGTGCTGGCGCGCGCGGGCCTCACCCCCGACGACATCGACCTCTGGGAAATCAACGAAGCCTTTGCGGTGGTGGCCGAAAAGTTCATCCGCGACCTGCGACTCGACCGCGACAAGGTGAACGTCAATGGCGGTGCCTGCGCGCTGGGTCATCCCATCGGCGCGACGGGGTCGATCCTGATCGGGACGATTTTGGACGAACTCGAACGCCGTGACCTGAAACGCGGCCTCGTGACGATGTGTGCTGCGGGCGGAATGGCCCCGGCGATTATCATCGAGCGTGTCTAGCCCCCAAAGCTACGATAGACCGCAATCTCTGCCTGCTTGGCCGCGCCGCGCGCACTTGCGAGCGACTGGCGTGTGGTGTTGAGCTGGCGCTGCGCGTCGATGACGCCGAGGAAGTCACTGAGGCCCATGCGATAGCGCTGCATGGACAGCGCCAACGCGTCGGCCTCGACGCGCTGCTGCGCCTCGAGTGCAGCGACACGGCCGCGCTGCGCCGCCAGGCTGCCGAGCGCGGTTTCGCCTTCGCCGATGGCTGCAAAGACGGTCTGGCGATACAATGCAAAGGCTTCCGCAGCATCGGCTTCACGCGCATCAATCTGCGCGCCGATGCGCCCGAAATCGAGCAGTGGTGCTGCAATGTTGCCCCCAAGCGAAGCGGTCAGGCTGTCGCTGCTGAACAAATCGCCGAACGCCAGCGCGGCGAGGCCCAGCGCAGCGTTGATACTGATTTGGGGAAAGCGCCCGGCGGCAGCGGCGGCGATTTCCTGATTGGCGGCGGCTAGGCGCCCTTCGGCGGCGACAATATCGGGCCGTTGGCGCAGCAGGTCGGACGGCAGTCCGGTCTGAGGTAGCGGATGCAAGCCGGCGGGCTCAGGGGAAGCAGCGAAAGCGGCGGCCACCTCTGTCCCGCTGCGTGCGGTCAGCGTCACCAAACGGCCGAGCGCATTGGCCAGATCCGCTTCAGCGGGACCACGCTGTGCAAGTGCGGCAGCCTCGAGCCCCTCGGCGCGGACGAGGTCAAGGGCGGGGACCAACCCGGCGCGCGCGCGTGCTTCAGTCAGCGCCACCAGCGCGTCGGCGTCGGCGAGGTCCTGAGTCACGATATCCAGCCGCGCCTGTGCCGTGCGATAGTCCACTGCGGCGCGCGCAATGTCGCTTACCAGTGCCAACCGCACCGCGCGCGCGTCCGCTTCGGCGGCATTGAGACGCAATGCCGCTGCCCGCTGCGTCGCGCGAAGCTGCCCGAACAGGTCGAGATCCCAGCTGGCGTCGATGGCCAGGCTGAAGTTGCTGGTCGTGGTGTCAAAGCCCGGAAAACTGAAATTGTTGTTGCCGGTTGAACGGTCGCGGCTGGCGCTGCCCGAGGCGCTGATGTTGGGCGCGCGTTCAGCGCCCGCCGCGCGCAAGGCGGCGCGCGCCGCCTGCACGCGGGCAAGCGCGACTTGCAAGTCAGGCGCATCGGCATCAACCGCCGCGACCAGCGTTTGAAACGCCGGGTCTTCATTCGGCAACAGCGTCTGCAGAGCGGCACGCGCTGCCGGGTCAGGCGCATAGGCGAAGCTGGACGGCAGCGCGACCGACGAGGCCTGCGGCCCCTCCCCCACCGCCGCGCAGCCCGACAGCAACGCCAGCGCCGCTATGGCCACAACGCGCTTCACGGCTTGGCCTTTGCGGGCACGAAGCCATCGACCTGCTGTCCAACAAAGAAACCACGCTCGCCGTCGGGCAATGCGAAGATCAGCTGCAGCACGCGCACATCAACCCGCTCGGTCGCGCTGTTGGTCAGCGAGACTTTGGGGACGATCAGCGGCTCTGCGCGCACGAAAGTCGCGGTCACCTGCCGCCGCGCGTCACCGCGCGGGCTGATCACTGCGGCCTTGCCCATGGCGAGCCGCTCGATCTGGTTTTCATCGATGTCGAGGCGGATGTGCAGCGGCTTGGTCGCGCCAAGTCGCATCAACACCGACGCCGACCCCTGCGTACCCGCGAATTCGCCCGCGCGGGTATCGACCTGCAACACTTCCATCGCGGCAGGCGCGCGGACGGTGTGACGATCGAGCTCGACGCGCGCTTGCGCCAGCTGCGCTTCGGCCTGCCGCGCCTGCGCCGCGGCAACCGCCAGTTCGGCGCGGGCGTTGGCCACAGCGTCGCGGCGGGTGATGACTTCCTGCTGCGACACGGCGCGCGCGTCATCGACGGATTGATAGAGCGCATATTGGTTCTGCGCGACTTTCAGCGCGGTCTCGGCAGCGGCGATGCTCTGCCGCGCGGTAGCAGCTTGCGCCGCCGCCTCGCTCACTGCCGCGCGCGCGGTGCGGCTGTCGATCTCGAGCAGCGGTTGGCCTGCTGCCACCTGATCGCCCGGCCGCACGAACACACGCGCCACCACGCCCGATACGTGCGCAGCAATATCGACCGTCTCGCTCGATGGCTCGACGACGCCGGTGCCGACAACGCTGCCGCTGTCGCGCTGCGCCGCTGGGGTTTTGGCGGGCGTCTCAACCGGGTTGGCGAGCGAACGGTCAGGCTGAGACGAGGCGATGTAAATCACCGACCCAGCGATGCCGACAACGGCAAGCGCGGGCAGGATCACGCGGGAAAAGCTGGGGCGGTTCATTGGACTTCCTGTTTGTGCAGCACGCTGGCGTCGCGGCCATCGTGGGTGATGCGGCCGTCCTCCATCGCGAGGATGCGGTCGGCGAGGTCGAAAATGCGGTTGTCGTGAGTGACGATGATGACCGCGCGCTCGGCCGCGAGCGCCACTTCGCGCAGCAAATCCATCACCCGGCGGCCCGATTTGGCATCGAGCGCAGCGGTGGGTTCATCGCACACAATCAAGCGTGGTTGATGCACCAGCGCCCGCGCGATGGCGACGCGTTGTTGCTGACCGCCCGACAGCTGGCGCGGGAATTTGTCTGCCTGCGGCGTCATGTTGAGTCGTTCGAGCAGCGCGCGCGCCTCATCCTCTGCCTCGGTGCGGCGCATGCCGGCAGCAATGAGCGGGATGGCGGCGTTCTGCGCGGCCGTGAGCGTAGGGAGCAGATTATATTGCTGGAAGATAAAGCCGATGTTCGACAGACGAAAGCGTACCAGTTCATTGTCGCTGAGATCATAGATAGGCGTGTCGAACACCGAGACCGCACCCTCGGTGGGATATAGAATGCCCGCGATGATCGAAATGAGCGTTGTTTTACCCGACCCGGATTCGCCGACCAGATAGGTGAGCTCGCCCGCTTGCACTTCGACGCTGACGTCGTGGAGCACGCGGATGCTGCTGTCGCCCACCGGAAAATCCTTGGCGACATGGCTGACGGAGATGGCGGTCTTGCTCATCTGAACACCGAGGCCGGGTCGGTGTTGAGCACCCCGCGCATCGCGATATGGCTGGTCACGCCGACAATGGCGAGCACAAGGCCGAGTGTGATCAGCGGAATTTCCCAGAGCATGTAGAAGCCCTTGAACGCATCGTTATTGGCCGCGCCAAGCCCGATGAAGGCCGTCGCCATGGCAAGACCGAGCCCATAGCCGATGAGGATGACGAGGAAGCTTTGCGCCGCAACCATGTCCATGATCTTGCGGTTGGTGACGCCGATGGCCTTCAGCATCCCGAACTGTTTGATATTGTCGCGCAGGAACAGGCTGAGCGTCAGGCCCACAATAGCGACACCGACGACCACGCCCAAGATAACGGTGATGCCGAAATTGATGGGAATGCCGGTGTTTTCGACGATGAAATTGACACCATCACGGGTGAAATCTTCGCTGGTTCGCGCTTTCAGGCCGGTTTGCTCGGTGATCCGCGCCGTCAGTTGATCGGCGCTGATCGAGCCATCACTGCGCACCAGCACGAACGACAAGCGGTTGCGCGTGCCCGGCACATAATTGAGCGCGTTCGAATAGCGGGTGTACAGCGTCACCTGCGCGGTGAAGGTCGGCACGCTATCGACAATCCCCTTCACGATCGCGCGCTGGTCATTTAGCTCCAGCTCGGTGCCGACGACATCGGGGCTGTCGCCAAATAATTTGCGCGCACCGGTATCGTCGATGAACACCGCATTGGGGTCCATCAGCCGCTCGCGCGAACCTTCGGTCATGCGGCGCGGCAGGCCGATGAGCGCGCTGTCGTCCACGCCAATCACCGTCACGCCTTCCAGATCGCCGTCGGGGGTGCGGATGGTGGCGTTGCTGCGCAACATCGGCGAAGCGAAGGCGACGCCGGGCACCGCGCGCACCCGGTCGAGCGCGGTGATGGGCATCGGGAAAATCACGTCGGCGGTACGTGATGCTGGATCCATCACCCAAATGTCGGCAGTGGACACTTCCTGCACCGCTACCCCGCCACGAAAGATGAGATTGACGAACAGGGTCAGCTGCTGGGTGATGAGCAGGGTCGAAAATGCAATGCCAAACACCAGCCCCAGGAATTTCACCCGGTCCCCGGTAAGCATGCGGATGGCGACCCAATTCATGACCCCGGCATACCCTTTTGGCGCGAGCGACTCGACGCCGCGACATTTAAAGCCTATGTTAGTGAACGCAAGCGTTCATTTGAACGCATCCGTTCACTAACGCTAAAGGCGGCAATAGGTTGCATGCAAAGTAAAAAGGCCCACCGCCCGGTCGACATCGCCAAGCAGCAAGCGATTTTGGCTGCTGCGCGCGAGGAATTTTTTGGCGTCGGCTATGCCGCCGCATCGATCGAGCGCATTGCTCAAGCGGCTGACGTATCCAAAGTCACCATATACAACCATTATCAGGGCAAGGAGAATCTCTTCTCAGCGGTGGTGGAGGGCCAGTGCGAACGCATGCGTTTCGCCGTTGACCGCGCGCTGGGCGGCTCTGACGATTTCCGCGCTGAACTGATCGCCTTTGGCCAGACGATGCTGGGCTTTCTGAGTAGCGAGGAGATTTTGCGCTTCGACCGGCGGCTGGCAGGCGAGATTGAGCGCTATCCTGAAATGGGCGAATTGTTTCTAGAGGCCGGGCCGCACCGGCTGCGCGCGATGCTGACCGAGGCGATGGCCCAAGCGATGGAGCGCGGCCATATTCAACGCGCCGATCCCTATGTCGCCGCCAGCCATTTGTTCGGCATCATCCGCGGCTTTACCGAGGTCGAATGGCGCTTCGGTAATCTGGAAAACACGCGGCTGGACGAAGCCCGCGTCGCCGACGCCGTTGACCGTTTCCTTCGTGCCTATGCCCCCTGAGCCAGGATGCGCTGCGCCGCTTTGAGATGCGGGGCATCGAGCATCTTGCCGTCGAGCGCCAGCGTACCGGCGCCGGGATTGGCGGCAAACAGCTCCACTACGGCCCGCGCGTGCGCAATCTCTTCCTCGCCGGGCGTGAAGGCGGCATTGATCACGGGTACCTGCGTCGGATGGATTGCCAGCATGCCAGTGAACCCGTCCCGCCGCGCGCGCCCGGCATAGGCCGCAAGGCCGTCCAAGTCCCTGAACGCGGGAAAAACGGTGTCGATGGCCAGCACATCGGCGGCATGCGCACCCATGAGCGCCAGCGTGCGCACCACCTCGTAAACCGGCGTATAGCGCCCGTCAGCCTCGCGCGCGCTGGTCGCGCCGATGGCGGCGGGCAAATCCTCCGCGCCCCAGCTAAGGCCGATCAAGCGATCCGACACGCCCCCATAGCTGCCGAGGCCGAACAGCGCCTGCGGCACTTCAGTGGCGATGGCGAGGATGCGGCTAGTGCGGTTGCCGAGCGCCGTCAAGCGCTGTGCCAGTTCGGCGACCGATGCGCCGTCGATGGATTTTGGCAGAACATAGCCATAGGGCGTGACAGGAGCCAGCGCCGTCAGATCGTCGTCGACAAGGTCCGTATCTAGTGGGTTCAGCCGGACGAAGATCGCGGGACCACCAGCCTCGCGCGCAACGAAGTCAGCCACAGCTAGGCGTGCCTCCGGCTTGGCCGACAGCGCTACTGCATCCTCAAGGTCAAGGATCAACGCATCGGCACCGCTGCCCAGCGCCTTTTCCATCCGGTCAGGCCTGTCGCCAGGGACAAACAGCAGTGAACGGAGCTTCATGCCGGTCGCCGCTTGATGAGCGCGCTGCGGAGGCATTGACAGACCAGCTCGTCACGCTGGTTGAACATACGGTGGGTAAAGGTGACGATACCCGCATCGGCGCGCGACTTGGATTCGCGCAGCTCGGTCACTTCTGTCTCGGCGCGCAGCGTGTCGCCCAGAAAAACGGGCTTGGGCATGACTAGCTTGTCATAGCCCAGATTGGCCACCAGCGTTCCCAATGTGGTGTCACCGACCGACAGCCCGACCATCAGTGAGAAAGTGAAAGTACCGTTGACAAGGATTTGACCAAATTCGCTCGCGCGCGCCGCCTCGGCATTGATGTGGAGCGGCTGCGGATTATGCGTCATCGTCGAAAAGAGCAGATTGTCGGTCTCGGTCACGGTGCGGCGAATGTCGTGCTCCATCCGGTCCCCGACCTGCCATTCGTCAAAATATCGTCCCGCCAAGGCGGCCTCCCCTGCGATGCTTGCCTGTCGGGCAATTATCTCGCTTGTTTTGCCGGGGGCGTCCAGCAATTAGGATCTGGAAGCCTTAAACCGGTCGATTATCGGGGGGTGACAAGGCCTGATCGGCGCGCCGGTGCGCCGGCCGCGTGCTTGTCGCCGCGCCGGGTACAGCCAACGTCCAAAACGACCGCACTGCAACGCCCAGCAGGCATTGCGCCCAGTCGCAAAGCATGGAACATTCAAAGAAGCAGGATTTGGGCTCCCAATGGGGTAAGAAAAGGCGATGATAGAAGGTGCTGGCGCGGATGAAGGCAGCGGGGGGGACACCACCGTTTTCTTCAGCTATTCGCGCGCCGACCAGCCGCGTGCGCTGCCCATCATCCACCAGCTGGAGGCCGCTGGCTTTCATGTATGGTGGGACGGCATGCTGGAAGGCGGCGAACGCTATGCGCGCACCACCGAAGATGCCCTGAACCGCGCCAAAGCCGTGGTGGTGCTATGGTCAAAAACATCGGTGCAATCGCACTGGGTGCATGACGAGTCAACGCGCGGGCGCGACCGCGGCGTATTGGTACCACTATCGCTGGACGGCAGCGCCCCGCCACTCGGTTTTGGTCAGTTTCAGGTGATCTCGCTCGCGAAATCGCGAATAAGTGCGGAGGACAGCGAGGTGCAGCGGCTGGTCCGCGCTGTCGCCGCCTTGCACGACAAGCAACCGGCCCTGCCTTCGGCCAAACCGACATCCGGACCGCTGATCGGGCGGCGCGCGGCGATTGGCGGCGGATTGGCCGTGGCGGCGGTCGGCGGCGGCGTGCTGCTGTGGCAAAGCGGGCTGCTCGGCACCGTCGCCAAGGCCAACAGTGTCGCGGTGCTGCCCTTTGACAATCTCAGCGGTGATCCGGCGCAGCGTTATTTTTCTGACGGGCTCGCATCAGAAATCCGCGCGCAACTGTCGCGCAATCCATTGTTGCAAACGGCAGGCCAAACGTCGTCGAACCAGTTTCGCGAAGCGGATAATGCACAGGCCGCCGCACGTCAGCTGGGCGTCGCCTATCTGCTGCACGGCAATGTCCAGAAAATGGGAGACCGGCTGAAGGTCGCCACCTTTCTTGACGATGGGGCCACCGGCACCACGATTTGGTCCGAAATTTTCGAGCGCCAGCTCGCCGACGTGTTTGCTGTGCAGAGCGAAATTGCAGGGGCGGTGACGCGCGAGCTGTCCGCTGTGATGGATCAGAAAGACGACCCGCGCAAAGATGTTCAGGTCGGCGGCACTGCCAGCCTCGCTGCCTTTGATGCATTCCTGCGCGGGCGCGACTTGTTCGAGGCGCATATCGACGAAGCATCAGAGCGCGCGGCGCTGGCCCAGTTTGACGCCGCTATTGCGCTAGACGGCGATTATGCCGCCGCGCGCGCGGCGCGAGCACGCTCGCTGGCGGTCATTGCCAACCAGTTCGCCGAAACTGCCGAGCGCAAAGCGCTCTATTCGCAGGCAGTAATCGAAGCTGAACGTGCGACCAAACTGGCCCCTACATTCGCTCCGAGCTTTGCGGCGCTGGGCTATGCACTCTTCTATGGTCGCCTTGACGCAGCGGCGGCAAAGCCCGCTTACGACCGTGCCTTCGCGCTGACGCAAAGCGATGTCGATGTGATCGCGCGTTACGCGGTCTATTGCGCCAGGACGGGACGCAATGGTGAAGCCGATGCCGCGATCGCCCGCGCAGCAGCGCTCGATCCTTTGAATTCGACGATGTTCAAATCGGCGGGCAATATCAAATATGCGGCCGGCGATTATGCCGCCGCTATTGACTATGGGCGCAAGGCGCTGGCACTCGCTCCAAAGCGCAGCACTCTGCATGGCGATATCGGCAATGCCCTGCTGTTGCAGAATAAAATCGACGAAGCCGAAGCTGAATTCGCGCTGGAGAGGAACAATCTGCTCGCGCTTCCGGGGCGGGCGATCGTTGCTCACAAGCGTGGTAAACAGGCCGAGGTCCAGGCGGCGCTGGCGGCGCTTGCAACAGAATATGGCGACAATGCGTTGTACCAGCAGGCCCAGATATGGGCGCAAAGCGGGCAAAGTGACGCTGCCTTTGCTGCACTTGAAAAGGCGTGGACGTCGACCGATTCAGGTCTGGTCTATTTGCGCAGCGATCCATTTCTTGCGCCCTTGCACAAGGACGCGCGCTATAATGCTCTGTTGCGCCGATTGAAGTTCGTGTAACCTAGGGTTCTGTTCAATGGGGGAGAAGTTTTATGCGTAATGTAACGATGACGTCGCTGGTGGCACTCAGCCTTGCGGCCTGCGGCGGCGGGGCCGAGCAAAAGGCCGCTGAAGAGGTGGTGGTTCCGACCGAAGAAGCCGCACCGGCAGAAGCCACGGCAGCAACCGACGAAGGTGCTGCGGCAACCGACGGTTCTTCTGACCAAGGCGGATCGACCGATCAGGGCGGATCAACTGACCAAGGTGGTTCAACCGATCAAGGCGGCTCTACCGATCAAGGCACAGACGGACAGTAAGCGGGCGTTACGTGCAATAAATGGGGAAGGCCTGCTTTGCGGGCCTTTTTCTATGGCAGCGTGACCACCTCATTGCCCAGAGTGGCAAGGCGCGCTTTCGCCCTCTTGATCCAGTCGCTGAACAATTGCAGGTCGACAAATAGCGATGGGTTTTGCACCCCATTTTCCTCATCGCCGCAGCCCACGCCGCCCGACACTACGCCAACCTGCACGACTTGCCCGGCGCGGTTCAGCCGCTGGATGACCGGCCCACCGCTATCGTTGCGGCAGCTGAAGGTATTGCCGGCTTCGGTCCGATTTTCTGGCGTCGTGGCGCAGATTTTCTTGTCGATATCGCCATAGCCCTTGATTTTCCGGCAGGCCCTTTGGTCCATCGGCGTCATTTCCGCGATCTGCAGCCGGTTGGTCGTAAATTGCGCGACCCCTCCCGGCAGTTCATGGCGCTCGCCCCGTGCCACTGTTTCGGTATAGCCCCACCCCAGCACCTCGATGGTGCTGCCAATGCCCACACGGCGCATGCCGGGGACCTCAAAGGGCAATAATATCGGCTTTTGGGCGATCGCCGTCCGCTTCGGCGCAATGCGCAACAGCGCAATGTCATCTTTTTGGCTGCCGGGCTTATAACCCTGATGCACCACCACCGCCTCGATCCGATAAATTCCCCCGCCTTGTGTCAGATCCTGCGTTCCCACACGCACCTCGCGGGTAGCCAAGACCCGTCCATTTTCAGTGAATGGCCCCTTGGCAACACAGTGCGCCGCGGTCAGGACTGTGTTGGGTGCGATCAGTGATCCGGCGCAGCGGTGGTAACGCTGATAATCTTTCATCCGGTACACAAGGTCACCCGTCAGGCCAGCAGCCTCCGACTTGCGAATCTGTTCGGCGCTGTAGGTCTGATTTGAAAAGATCTGCACTTGCCACGGCGCAAATCCCGGGGGGGCGACGCGGCCTCCACCTACGGCAAACGCACCGGGCGCTCGCAGATAAAAGGTGTCGACCGACATATGCCAATCTTGCCGCGGCATGAAAAGCGGATCAGGAACAGCAATGTTGAATCCCGAGAGCGCGCTGCACAATGTCTTTTCAGCTTCGCTATTACAGCCGGGGCCGGTGCCAGTCGCGTATACCACTTCGGAAAAAACACGCGGATCAATAGGGTTCGGACTGCGGATGGTAAAAAACTGGAAGCGACCATCCTGAATCTTGATCGGCTCGCCACGTCCCTTCGCCAGTGCGCCAGGTTCGAGGGTTGCACCGCCGACATCTTCGGGACTGATGATCAGTTGGACTGGAATTCCCGGTCCCGAAAGCAGGACATAAACATAATCGCCCGCATCCCCGTCATTGCGCACTCCGAAATGGATGCGGTCCCCGTTCCCTAACTGGCTGGTTTCTGATGCCCCCGTTTCCGGACATTCACGATCCCAGTTTTCGATGCAAAAGCTCTGGACCTTTCCCGCCCTGAACCCGGATAACAGATTGAGTGCGCGGACACGGACAATTTCGCGGATAGCCACTTCAAACCGTTCGGGCATTCTGGGATTTGCGATTGGGCCAAGTGCAATGGCGCGCCCGTCCACCGATTGCTGCTGCATGCCTTCAAGATCAAAATTGTTTGGTTGGGCCGACACCATATGTGTGGGATAGGCAGTCAAGTTCGGCGGGTTGAACATATCATAAAGCACCAGTTGGTCCGGTTCATACAGCGCACGTGACACTTCGAATTCGGCGGACCAGCCAATGCGCACCAACGGATGGGCGGCGATTGCTTGCTCGATCGCGATATACGCTTCGCCCAGATTTTCCCGGAAGCCGATCGTCACCGGACGGATGTCACCGCAAGGATCGATCATCGCAGTGGCATAGGCGCAAGGCGCGGGGACAGACGGTGGAACTTCCTCGGCTCGCTGCGCAGGGTCGATGGTTCCAATGAGCTGGCCTGAATTGGGCTGTTGAGCATTTGCGGGGAAAACTGGCGCAAGAATTAGCATGGCCAGAAACGCCTTCATCCAGTGACCCGCCATATGCGCTTCCCCCAATGTCACCTGTCAGACCGGCACGGTAATGTGCTTACCACTGAACACCGCTTGCCAGCCTTCTATTTCGCCTACCACGACGTCATCGACAGCGTGTGCAATTTCGGCTGCGCGGACATAGCTGATTTCGGCGTCATCTGCTGCGAGTAGCAGATCAATGCGTGCGGTAACCGCCGCCAGTTTTTGCGCCGCAACGTCCGAAATTGCTGCGAAGCGTTCGAAATCGCCAAAATAATGTACCCCGGCAAAAGCCCCGCCCAGTGTGGGCAACAGCACGCCCAGAAAGGTGAAGGCCTTGGCGGTTTTTTTAGGCAAATCCTGCGCCAGCAAGTCGAGCGCAGCGCCCATTTCTATCGCCAGATAGACCGCCACCGAAATGACCGCGAGCACGAACAGCCGTTCGGAGAGGCGATCAAGATTGTGCTGGGCGCGGCGCAGCTTGGCGGCCTTGCCCTGATGATAAGACTGTTGCGGTGTCACATGATGGTCGCGCACGAATTGCAGGGCGCGGCGCAGATAGCCGGGTTCCACCGACATCACCGGCAGTCCGATAGCACGCAGCGCATGTCGCACATAGGTTTCGGGCCAATTGCCTGTGGTGCCTTGTGGCCAGCGCCCGGCCGGCCGCGCCGCCCCCAGCAGCAACAGCACCGGCGCATGCCGGAAATATTCGGCCACCCGCCGCGTATCAAACCAGCGTTCGTGCCAGCGCCGCCGCTTGCCGGTCACGAAAATGCCGATGATCATAACCAGCAGCAAAAGCTCAAACGCAGCAAAGCCCCACTTATGCTCGATACTGGCAAAGGGCAGATAGGCCATGCCGCCAATAATTGCGAAGGCCGAAAGGAAGAAGCTCGCCACCATGCTGCCACGATAGGCATCAGCGAGCCAGGTTGAAATGCCATCGGCCCAAGCGAAGGGGCGCATTACATGCTGTGCAATGCGACCCGGCATCGCCGGATCGCCGCCGAGCAACGCTGCCGCCGTTAGCATTGCCTTGCCTGATCCTGCGGCAACCGCATCGGGATGCTCGTAACGCTGTGACAGACTGCGCAGCGGACGCTGGCCAGGTTCGCCAAACAGCAGTTCGACACGGCGATATGCATGGAGCAGGCGATGGCTCTGGTCGCGCCACCGCTCACGCCTGGGCCCGTGGGACCAGCCGCCGCCACGCGGGCACAACGCCTGTTCGACCAAACCAGCCAATATTGTATCATTATCGGCCGTATCACCCGGCACTGCGAGGTTGGCGAGTTCTTCGCTTGCCTGCAAAATCCGCCACCGGTCGGGTTGGCGCGCGTCGATCCACACCACCGGCACGCCCATCGCCAGCGCGGCTTCGATGCTGTGGCGCGTGCCGCCATAGGCCCCGCGTGTTTCGCCGTCCCAGATGCCGACGACCAAATCGGACTGTTCGATCATCACCCGCGCCGCCATCGCCGCACGGTCAGAGCAGAGGGCGGCAAAGGACAATGCGGCGACTTCATCGGCTGGCGAAGTCAATTGGGCGCGGAAGCGCGCCGTGACAGCAGCGTCCTGTTCGGCAAGCGCGAACACGGCGACAGCACGCGCAGCTTCGCGAATTTCGGCGGCGCGCGCTTCGGTTGCAGCATCCTCGGCGGAATGGCCGGCCAACAATTGCTCCATGTCATCCACCGTTGTTGGCTGCGCATTGATGGCAAGGTTGAGGTCGCAGCCAAAGGGCAACGGTGCGACCACCGACCAGCTGAGCCTCTGCGCAGCCTGCACCGCCATCAGATCGGCACCATAGGCCAGCAGTGAATGGAGGCGAATCAGTGGCGCAGCTTCCGCACCCCCTGCCGCAGCTGCGGTCGCTGCGGTGTTCCCCAACTGGGCGAACAGCCGCGCCAGCGTGGTGGCGATGGCATCGCTATTGGCGGCAAAGACCGGATGCTTGCTGCGATGCCCGGTGATGCCGACGCCGAGCACCGGAACCGGCAGCGCCAGAAAATCAGCTTGGGCGTCAGCCGTTTGCATGCCGCAGTGCCAACCCTTTCTGTTCCGAACCCGTGACAGCGCTAATCGGCGACAGACATTTCCACAAGTCAGGCTTTTGCCATTTTGCGGCGCGGGCGGCGCAGGATGCCGCTGGCGCTGAACAGGCCGGCACTGGTCATCGGCTCGAACAGGTCTTCGGGTTTTTCCGGATCAAGCACAGCATTGTCGGCAAGCGCTTGTTCTTCGGGCGTCATCTCTTTCAGTTCCAGTCGCACCAAGCGCCGTCCGGCAGTCACACTGTCTGCCAGCGCCCGCATGGAACCTAGCCGGTCTAGGCGCCTCGCTGTTGTCTTGGCATCCAGCCCGATATGTTCGGCAAGCAGCGATATTCGCAGCGCCGCGATGGTCGCGGCATCGGCATCGTTGGCCGCCTTAATGCTAAGGTCGCATTCGCTGTCGAGCCCCAGCGAGCGATTGTTCATATTGGCCGATCCCACGCGCAGGATGCGGTCATCGACGATCATCAGCTTTGAATGAACATAGATGGGCGCGCCGCCGCTGGTCACCGGATAATAGATGGAGAAACGGTCGCGGTGGTCCTTTTCGCCGATGGCACGCAGCAATTGCACGCGCGCGCTGTCCATCGCCTTCTGCTCCAGCCAGCCATCAGCAGTCTGTGGCGCGACAATGAAGATTTCGGGCGGGTCGGGCTGGGCCATGCGCAGCGCAATCGCCTCGGCAATTTTGCGCGATGCGAAATATTGGTTCTCGGCATAGATGAAATTCTGCGCGCCCGCGATCTGATCGATGAACAGCTGCTCGATTTCGCGGATGGCACCATGCTCCTTATGCGCGGCACGGGTGCGGGCAATGCCGATGAGGACATTGCGAAACTCGGCTTCGACATGGTCGGGCCAGGCTGTGGTTGGCGACGGCGCGCAGGGTTTCAGCGCTTCGCCGCCTGCCACCACCCAGCGGTCGCGTGCCAGCTCGGCGAGCGCGGCGGCGGCTTCACCTTCAACCAACATGGTGGCATCGTGCCATGGGCCATAGGGCGTGCCGTTGGGTCGGCGGCGGTGACGGTCATCATCCAGATGCGCGCGCGTGTCCCACCGGTCCTGCGTCATGTCGATGCCGCCGCAAACCGCGAAGCTATCGTCGATCACGACGATTTTCTGATGATGGCTGCAGCCGAAGGGATGCGCGCTGTCGAGCTTGAAATCGATATTTTTGTGCCCGGCCCAGCGCGCCACATCAAGGATCGCGCGTCCGCGCCCGAGCAGCTTCATCGCGCCGAAATTCCACTTGAGGATGCGGATTTCCAGTTCGGGCCGCCGCTCGGCCAGCCACAGGATGAACTCGCCCAGCCGCTTGGGCGGATCCCCCGCCGTACGCCGTTTGAAGGTCAGCGGGATGCGCGTGTCGAAATCCCAGCCGACGAGCATGATGCGCTGTTCGGCCTTCAGCATCGCGGCGCGCATCGCTGCATAATAGTCGGCGGCATCGATCACGACGTGCGCGCGGCTGGCAATGGCGCTGCGCCAATAGGGGGCTTGGTCGTTGCTTTCGCTCATCGGGGCCAACTCCTTACCGCCACGCTTGTGCCGTTTCGCACCATAGAAAAGAAATCAAGCAGCTTGATTGCAGTTTGATGAGAACATAATAAGAACATATGCGAATCGGCCATACCCCCCTGCGCAGTCCTGCGCCACCCGCCGCCGACGGTCGCTGGGCGAGCGGCGTGACGACGTTCGACGCTGCACTGGGGGGCGGGCTGGCGCGCGGCCATGTGCACGAAATTTACGCTGCCGAGAGCGGCGATGCGGCAAGTGCGGCAGGATTTGCGCTGGCCGTCGCGGCGGGGATGGCGGGGGAAGAGCGCGCGCTGCTATGGCTGCGCGCGCGCCGCGACATCGCCGCGGCGGGGATACTGCAGGCGCAGGGCTGGCGCGAGCTGGGAGCGCTACCCGAAAATGCGCTTGTCGCGGTGGTACCCGACACCATCGCGCTGCTGCGTGCCGCCGCCGATGCCCTGCGCTCGGCCGCGCCGGGGGCCGTGGTGGTCGAAGGCTGGGGGCGGATGCG
The DNA here is from genome assembly GCA_964401155.1 of uncultured Sphingopyxis sp. GTDB lineage: Bacteria > Pseudomonadota > Alphaproteobacteria > Sphingomonadales > Sphingomonadaceae > Sphingopyxis. Next base: position 22,024 of record CAYNXF010000008.1, on the reverse strand, counting down.
CGAACTTGATCTGACCGCCAGCCGCCGTCTGGTGCTAGCTGCGGAAAAATCGGGCGTGCCGTTAATCTTGCTGCGCATCGATGCTGCGCCAATGCCCAGCGCCGCGCAAACGCGCTGGCAGGTGGCGGCCGCCCCGTCGCACGCGCTGCCCGGGCAAGCGCCAGGCCTGCCTGCCTTTGACCTTGAGCTGTTGCGCCAGAAGGCCGGACCGTCCGGTCTATCCTGGCGGCTGGAGTGGGACCGTGATCAACGCCAATTCCGCGACGCGGCGCTATCTGGCGCTGTGGTTCGTCCATCTGTCCACCGACCGGTGGCGGATCGAGACGCCGCACCGCGCCGCGCCGCCTGACACCCCGCTGGCGCTGGTCGCCAAGGTAAAGGGCGCGCTGCGGTTGCGCGCGGTTGATGCGCGTGCGTTGGCGCTGGGACTGGTCCCCGGTATGGCGCTGGCCGATGCGCGCGCGCGCGAACCTGCGCTCGCCGTCGCCGACATGGACGAAGCCGCCGACCGCCACTGGTTGGCGCTGATGGCGCGCCATTGCCAGCGCTGGACACCACTGGTGACCATCGCGCCGCCCGACGGCATCACACTCGACATCGCCGGGGTCGAGCATCTGTTCGGCGGCGAGGCGGGGTTGATCGCCGAGGTCGAGGCGGATTTCTCCGCCGCTGGCATGGCGCTGCGCCTCGCCGCCGCGGCTACATCCGAGGGTGCGCAGGCGCTGGCGCGCCACGCCGCATCGCCGGGTGAGGACGAACAGGCGGCGATCGGCGCGCTACCCGTCGCCGCGCTGGGGCTGGAGGCCGAGGCTACGGTAGCGCTGCGACGCGCGGGGCTGCAAACGGTGCGCGACGTCATGGTGCGCCCGGCAGCAAGCATCGCCGCGCGTTTCGGCAGCGGCGCAGTGACCGCGCTGCGCCGCCTGACGGGTGAGGCGCGCGCACCCATCGACCCCCTGCCCGCGCCCGACCCGCTGCGCTTCACGCGCCGCTTTGCCGAACCGCTGGGCGACCAGATGGCGATTGCACATCATTTCCTGGACCTGATGGCCGAAGCGGTGCGCGCGCTGGGCGAACGCGGGCTGGGCGGACGGCGCTTTGCGCTGACGCTATGGCGCAGCGACGGGGCGAAGCACCGGCTCGACATCGAAACGGGTCAGCCGACGCGCGACCCGGCGCTGGTGCTGCGGTTGTTCGACGAACGCATCGCGTCGCTGGCTGACCCGCTCGACCCCGGTTTCGGCTATGACCAGCTCACCCTGACCGTCGCCGCCGCCGAGCCACTGGGCGTCAGCCAAGGCGCGCTTGATGGCAACGCCGCCAGCGAGGCGGTGCTGGCCGAGCTGGTTGACCGGCTGAGCACGCGGCTGGGCCCCGCCAGCCTGCGCCGTCTGGTCCCGCACGACAGCCATATTCCCGAACAGGCGCAGCTCGCCCTGCCCGCGGTCACGTTGCGCACCCCGCAGCGCTGGCCCGCACCGCCGGCGGGTGAACCGCCGCTGCGCCCCTTGTTCCTGTTCGACCCACCGCAGCCGGTCGAGGTGATTGCCGAGGTTCCCGACGGCCCGCCGCACCGCTTCCGCTGGCGGCGCAAGCTGCACGAGGTACGCCTGTATGAAGGGCCTGAGCGTATCGCCGCCGAATGGTGGCGCCGCGAAGGGGGCGAGCATCCGGGGCAAGGCGGGCTGACGCGCGATTATTTCCGCATCGAGGATGCACGCGGACGCCGCTTCTGGATTTTTCGCCACGGGCTGTACGATGAAAAGCCGCAGCCCAAATGGTATCTGCACGGGCTGTTTGCGTGAGTCAGGGCCTATCCTGATGATATTGAAGCACCGTGATTGCAGCTGGAGGTTTCTCGGCAAGGAAGGCTGCGCAGGGCGGACCGGTCGTCCGTCCAAGCAGCCCGACGAAGTCCGAGGGACCTCCAGCAGCAGCCGCAAAGCGGCGGGTCCCCTTTGGCCGATCACGGCGTCGCTCGTCGGTCCCTATGCTTCAGCATGGCTCCCTCCTCGCTCCCTGTGCTCGGCCAAAATCGGCTCCGTCACGGTGCTTCAATATCATCAGGATAGGCCCTAGTGTTCGCCGAACCCGTCGCCGCCACCAATTTCAGCTTTCTGCGCGGGGCATCGCATCCGGACGCGATGGTGCACCGCGCCTTCGCATTGGGCATGAGCGGCATCGGCATCGCCGACCGCAACACGGTGGCGGGTGTGGTGCGCGCGCATATGGCTTGGCGGGAGATTGGCGGGGCGGCGGGGCCGTTCAAATTGATCGTCGGCGCGCGGCTGGTGTTCGCCGACGATACCCCTGACATCGTCGCTTATCCCGCCACCCGGCACGGCTGGGGGCGACTGACGCGGCTGCTGACGCTGGGCAACCGCCGCGCGGTGAAGGGCGATTGCATCCTGTATCTGGGCGATCTGCTCGATCATGCCGAGGACCTGTTGCTGATCGCGCTGGGCGGCGATGCAGCGCTACTCGGTCAGCTCAACGCCGCCCGCCCCGATGCCGTCTGGCTGGGCGTCACCATGCCGCGTGGCGGGACCGATGCGCGGCGGCTGGTTGAAGCAAGCGCATTGGCGGACGCGGTGGGCATCCCACTCATCGCCACCAATGACGCGCTTTATGCCGACGCCGACGACCGCGTGCTGCACGATATCGTCACCTGCATCCGCGAAGGGGTGAGTATCGGGGCGGCGGGCACGCGGCTCGCCGCCAATGCCGAGCGGCACCTGAAATCCCCCGCCGAAATGGCGCGCCTGTTCCGCGCAGCGCCCGAAGCTATCGCCGCGACGCAGGATTTGTTCGCACGCATCGCCTTCACCCTCGACGAATTGCGCTACGAATATCCGCACGAACCCGTGCCAGAAGGGTGGAAACCGCAGGACTGGCTGGAACATATGGTACTGGAGGCAGCGCATGCCCGATTTCCAGGCGGCCTACCCGATGTCTGGCAGCGGACCATCGATGAAGAATTCCGCCTGATCCGCGCCAAGCAATATGCCCCCTATTTCCTGACCGTGCACGACATTGTCCGCCACGCGCGCAGCCTGAACCCGCCAATCCTGTGTCAGGGGCGCGGCAGCGCGGCCAATTCGGTGGTCTGTTATCTGCTTGGCATCACCCCCGTTGATCCCGTCGCCAACAAGCTGCTGTTCAGCCGTTTCCTGTCCGAAGAGCGCAACGAGCCGCCCGACATTGATGTCGATTTCGAACATGAACGGCGCGAAGAGGTGATGCAATATATCTATGCCCGCTATGGCCGCGAGCGCGCCGGGATCGCCGCTACCGTCATCCATTACCGCCCGCGCAGCACCATCCGCGAGGTTGGCAAGGCGCTGGGCCTCAGCGAAGATGTCACCGCGCGCCTGTCGTCCACCATCTGGGGCCAATGGGGCAAGGAAGTGCCCGAACAGAATCTGGCCGAGGTCGGCTTCAACCTCGCCAACCCCGAAATCGCGCGATTAAAGACATTGATCGACCGGCTGCTGACCTTTCCGCGCCATTTGTCGCAGCATGTCGGCGGCTTTGTGCTGACCGAAGGACGCCTCGACGAGCTGGTGCCGATCCACAACGCCGCCATGCCCGACCGCACTTTTATCGAGTGGGACAAGGACGATATTGACGCGCTGGGGCTGATGAAGGTCGACGTGCTGGCGCTGGGGATGCTGACGTGCATCAGGAAAGCGTTTGATTTGATCAATGGGTTAACTCCCCTCCCGCTTGCGGGAGGGGCCGGGGGTGGGCCTGTTCCGGACTCACCCACCCCTAACCCCTCCCGCAAGCGGGAGGGGAATGCATTGACCCTCTCAACCGTCCCTGTCGATTGCCCACAAGTTTACGCCATGCTCCAGCGCGGCGACAGCGTCGGCACCTTTCAGGTCGAAAGCCGCGCGCAGATGGCGATGCTGCCGCGGATGCGGCCCGCGTGCCTCTATGATCTGGTCATTCAGGTCGCGATCGTGCGCCCCGGCCCGATCCAGGGCGGCATGGTCCACCCCTATCTGCGGCGACGGAACAAAGAAGAAGCGGTCGAATATCCATCGCCCGCGCCGCCACACGACCCGCACGAGCTGCGCGATGTGCTGGAAAAGACGCTGGGTGTACCGCTGTTTCAGGAACAGGCGATGAAGCTGGCCATCGTCGCGGCAGAGTTCACCCCCGCGCAGGCTGATGGGCTGCGCCGCGCGATGGCAACCTTTCGCAACCACGGCACCATCCACCGCTATCAGGCAATGCTGATCGAAGGAATGGTGCGACGCGGTTATGAGCGCGATTTTGCCGAGCGCTGCTTTGGCCAGATCAAGGGGTTTGGCGAATATGGCTTTCCCGAAAGCCATGCGCAGGCGTTCGGCTGGCTCGCCTATGTGTCGAGCTGGCTGAAATGCCACCATCCCGCGATCTTCACTTGCGCGCTGCTCAACAGCCAGCCGATGGGCTTTTATGCCCCCGCCCAGCTCGTCCGCGATGTCGAGGAACATGGCGTCGAGGTGCGCGGCGTCGATGTAAACGCGAGTGGATGGGATTGTTCGGTGGAGCCAGTTAGGGAGCAAGCCGGGGACACCCTATTGGGTGTCCCCTTTGTCGGTGATGCGCGCGAGGGGACACCCAATAAGGTGTCCCCGAGTTCCGCGTCACTCGCTCTCCGCCTCGGTTTCCGCCAGATCGACGGGTTCCGGCAAGCTTGGGCCGATGCGATCACCGCTGCGCGCGCCGCCGGCCCCTTTGCCTCGGTCGAGGATCTGGCCCGCCGCGCCGCTTTGCCGCCGCCCGCGCTGCGCAAGCTGGCCGACGCCGACGCGTTCGGCTCGCTGGCGCACAGCCGCCGCACCGCGCTGTGGGAGGTGCGGCGCACCCCGGCGGATCAGCTGCCGCTCTTCGCCTATGCCGACGCCGCCGAGCTGGGGGCCGAGCCTGACGCCGCGCTGCCCGCCATGCCGCTGGCCGAGGAAGTGGTCGCTGATTACCAGACCATCCGCCTGTCGCTCAAAGGCCATCCCGTGCAATTCTTGCGTCCCGCGCTGACGGCCGAGGGTGTGCTGAGCTGCGCGGCGGCCAATGCCGCGCCCGACGGCCGCAAGGTGCGCGTCGCAGGCGTCGTGCTGACCCGCCAGCGCCCGGGCAAGGGCCATGCGGTGTTCATCACCATCGAGGATGAAAGCGGTGTTGCCAATGTGCTGTTGTGGGCGCGCGACATGGAAAAACAGCGCCGTGCCGTCATGGCGGCGCGGCTGATGCTGGTCGAAGGCGAGATTCAGAAGAGCAAGGAGGGCGTCATCCACCTGATGGCCAAACGCATCATCGACCGGACCGCAATGCTGGGCCAGCTGACCGCCGACACCCCGATAACGCCGCCGCTGGCGCGCGGCGACGAGGTGGCACGACCGCAAAGCCCCCGCCACCCCCGCAATGTCAGGATCTTGCCGAAATCGCGCGATTTTCACTAATCTCCTCCGGCGGGCACTAGGGTCATTAGCTTGTCGGCGCAATTTTCCCGGCTTGGAATTGCGCAACGAACCGCAACGTTGCTTCGGCATGTTCCGGACGGCAAATCAACAAGTCCGGAAGATAAGTGTCCGGCTGGTTATAGGCAATTTCGCTGCCATCAATCCGCGAACAATGAAGCCCGTGGGCCAAGGCCACAGCAACCGGCGCACAGCTGTCCCATTCAAACTGGCCGCCCGCATGGAGGTAGATGTCGGCCTCACCTCGCACGATGGCCATGGCTTTGGCACCGGCACTTCCCATTGGCACAATGTCCCCATGAAGTGCCCCGGACAGCGCAAGCGCCACTTCGGGCGGACGTGTCCGGCTGACGACCAGCCGCAGCCTGCCGGGCGCAGGCGGAACAACGCACGGCCGATCGCTGCGCAGCACGGCATCGAGCGCTGGCAAGGCGACCGCACCGGCGACTGGCTTGCCGCCAATGGCGAGGCCAACATGGACGGCCCAGTCTGTCCGCTGTTCGCCATATTCACGGGTGCCATCGATCGGATCGATGATCCAAACCCGTTCCATCGCCAGCCGTTTCTTTGTGTCTTTGCTTTCCTCCGATAACAGCCCGTCATCGGGTCGATGCTGCCCAAGGGCATCAACAAGAAACTGGTTTGCGGTCTGATCGCCAATATTCCCCAACGCCTTGCCGTCAGCCATGTTGGCGGCGCGCAGCTGTAGCAGGATTTTCCCGGCGCTTTTGGCAAGGTGGGCGGCAAGCTCGGCGTCGGTCAACTTTGGCCCCCTATATTCACGTTTGATCCCTGGCCAATTGCCATGTCCAATTCTGCCCGCCTATTTCAGCGGCATGATCTTTTTGATGATATGCTCGGCGGCTTCCTCGGCCGTCATCGCTACCGTGTTGACCACGATGTCCGGTTCCAGCGGCGCCTCATAGGGGCTGTCGATGCCTGTGAAATTCTTGAGCTTGCCCTCGCGCGCTTTGCGGTAGAGCCCCTTCACATCGCGTTCTTCCGCAACTTCAAGCGGCGTGTCGACAAATATCTCGATGAACTCGCCTTCCGGAACCATTTCACGCACCAATTGCCGCTCGGCGCGGAACGGGCTGATAAACGCGGTCAGCACGATCAAACCGGCATCGAGCATCAGTTTGGCGACTTCGCCGATACGGCGAATGTTTTCGATACGGTCGGCTTCGGTGAAACCCAAATCCTTGTTCAGCCCATGGCGAATATTGTCGCCATCGAGCAAAAAGGTATGGCGGTTCATCAGCGCTAACCGTTTTTCCACCTCGTTTGCGATGGTTGATTTGCCAGAACCCGACAGGCCAGTGAACCACAAGATGCGCGGCGTCTGGTTTTTCATCGCCGCATGGCTTTCGCGGCTCACATCGGTCGGCTGCCAATGCACATTCTGCGAACGCCGCAGCGAGAAGTTGAGCATCCCCGCCGCCACCGTAGCGTTCGTTGTCTTGTCGATGAGCACAAAGCCGCCCAGCGTACGGCTGTCGGCATAGGGTTCGAAAATCAGCGGTTTGTCGGCGATAATCTCGGCCACGCCGATCTGGTTCAGTTCCAGCGTTTTTGCCGCCAGCCGATCAAGGCTGTTGACGTCGATCTCATACTTGGGTTGCTTCACCGTGACCGAAACAGTCTGGGAAGCAAGTTTCAGCCAATAGCCGCGCCCGACCAGCATCGGTTCATGATCCATCCACACAATGGTCGCTTCAAACTGGTCGGCCACCTCAGGCGGCGCACTTGCCGCAGACAGCACATTGCCGCGCGAACAATCAATCTCGTCAGCCAGACAGATGGTGACCGACTGGCCCGCAACCGCTTCGTCGCGATCACCGTCCAGCGTGACAATGCGGCTGACCGAGCTGGTCTTGCCCGATGGCAGCACCCGGACTGCATCGCCCGGCTTCACCGAGCCGGCGGCGATGAGGCCAGAGAAGCCGCGAAAATCTAGGTTGGGCCGGTTCACCCATTGCACGGGCATGCGGAATGGCCGGGCAAGGTCGCGCACGTTGTCAACTGCGACGGTTTCAAGATATTCGACCAGCGGCGTTCCTATGAACCACGGGGTATTCGCCGACCGGGCGGTGATATTATCGCCCTTGAAGCCCGAAATCGGGAATGCAACGAAATCTCTGATGCCAATCGACTTGGCGAACGCCGCATAGTCGGCCACGATTGCATCGAACCGGGCCTGATCATAGCCAACCAGGTCCATCTTGTTGACCGCCAGGACGATATTGCGGATGCCCAGCAAATGGCACAAATAGCTGTGCCGCCGGGTTTGGGCGAGCATCCCCTTGCGCGCGTCGATCAGGATCACGGCAAGGTCGGCGGTCGATGCGCCGGTTACCATGTTACGCGTATATTGTTCGTGCCCCGGACAGTCAGCGACGATGAACTTTCGCTTCTCGGTCGCAAAAAAGCGATAAGCGACGTCGATAGTGATTCCCTGTTCGCGCTCCGCCGCCAGACCGTCGACCAGCAGGGCGAAATCAATGTTCGCGCCTTGGGTGCCCACGCGCTTGCTGTCGGCTTCAAGCGCCGCCAGTTGATCCTCGAAAATCATTTTGCTGTCGTAGAGCAGACGCCCGATCAGCGTCGATTTGCCATCGTCAACACTGCCACAAGTAATGAAGCGCAACATCGACTTGTGCTGATGCCGGTCCAGATAGGCATCGATATCTTCGGCAATGAGCGCGTCGGCCCTATAAACGGCATCGGGGGGCGATACATCGGCCATCAGAAATACCCCTCCTGCTTCTTCTTTTCCATCGATGCATCGCCGCCATCCTTGTCAATGACCCGGCCCTGACGTTCGGACGTGGTCGTCAGCAACATTTCCTGGATGATCTGCGGTAGCGTCGTTGCTTCGCTTTCCACCGCGCCGGTCAGCGGGAAGCAACCAAGCGTGCGAAAGCGGATCCTGCGCTCAGTGATGGCCGGCATTCGGCCCAATATCTCTCCGATTCGCGCCGGATCATCGGCCATGAACAGCCCGCCTTCCCACTCATAAGTCGGGCGCAGGGCCGCGAAGTAGAGCGGCACAATCTCGATATTCTCGAGGTGGATATATTGCCAGATGTCGAGCTCGGTCCAGTTCGATAGCGGAAAGACGCGAATACTCTCATGCTTCGCCTTGCGGGCATTATAGAGGTTCCACAGCTCGGGTCGCTGGTTCTTGGGATCCCAGCTGTGACTGGCCGTGCGGAACGAAAAGATGCGTTCCTTGGCACGGCTCTTTTCCTCGTCGCGCCTGGCGCCACCGAAAGCGGCGTCGAATCCATATTTGTCGAGCGCCTGTTTCAGCCCTTCGGTCTTCCACATGTCAGTGTGCAGTGGGCCATGGTCGAACGGATTGATACCGCGTTCGGCCGCTTCCGGATTCTGATGGACGAGCAATTCCATGCCGGCCTTTTCGGCGGCATGCGCACGCATCGCGTACATCGCCTTGAATTTCCAGGTCGTATCGACATGGAGCAGCGGAAAGGGCGGCGGCGACGGATAAAAAGCCTTGCGCGCAAGGTGCAGCATGACGGCGCTGTCCTTGCCAACCGAATAGAGCATCACCGGCTTGGTCGCCTCGGCGACCACTTCACGCATGATGTGGATGGCCTCGGCTTCCAGTCGCTGGATGTGGGTCAGGGTCAAGCTGGCTTGGGTATCCGGCATCTGCATCTCCGCAAATCTGGCTTCGCCCATTGCGGACTGGCAATTACAACTAATCTCCCATATGGGAGCAAAGCTATGTTGGCGGTTTCACCCACTTCAGACCAGCGTGACCTGATATTGTCCGTTGCAGGCGGGATACACGAAGATCCGCCATGGACGAGCCTCGCGCGAAACCTGGCTACGCGGACCCGCGCCGACCATGTGCTGATTGCCACCAGACAGGGCAAAACCGTCCGGCAGGCAACTTTCACATGGGATGCCACCATCCTGCCGAGGGGTAAGATCGGACCTGCCCATTGGCCCTCCTTCCTGGCGACGTTTATCACCCGAGACGCACCGCTGCGTGCGGGTCGCGTCTACGCAGCGGATGAATTGTTTGCATTCGATCAGCCCGATGTGCTGGCCGCGCAGCGGAATTGGCTAGCGCGCAACGGCGTCGCCAGCGTCCGCTTGCTACGGGTTGCGGCGCATGACGATACCGACGTGATTGTGATCCTTGCGAACCAACGTGAAGAAATTCAATCAGCGTCCGTGGCCACGCTGTCCAATCTGGCCCCGCACCTGACCGCGGCTTTGCACAGTCTAGAGGTCATTGCGAAGCAGCTTTTGGCGCGCGAACTCGCGGAGTTTGCGCTGGCTCGCCTTGGTATTGGCCAGCTTGCCTTTGACGCCGAAGGCGCGATTTTGTTTGCCGACCACACCGCACAGGCGCTGCTGGACCTTGCGCCTCACCAAGGCCCTGGAACGCACAGGCGACTGAGGCTGTCGGCAAAGGCGGGGCAAGACTTCAAAGCGCTGTTCGAACAACTGGCCGCCGGTACGGGACCCGACGTTCGCATCCTGTCCCTCGGCGAACCGCGCGACCTATGCCTGCTCCTGCGCCGAGCCCCGCTACAGCTGGATGGGCTGATCCATAGCCCTGCCGTGATCGGCGCGGTCCGCATCTATCGGCCGCAGCAAACACGCGAAACAGCACTTGCCATCAAGGAGCTTTATCAATTGTCCGACCGCGAGGCTTCACTGGCGCATGCTATAAGCCTTGGCCAGCCGATCATCGACAGCGGCCAAAAGCTGCGCCTGACTAAGGAAACCGCGAGAAATTATTCCAAGCGCATCTATTCGAAGACAGGAACAAAGGGTCAGTCGGATCTAGCCCGATTGATCCTCAATGGCCTCGCCCCACTGGTCTGAGCGACCTGTGGATGCCGTCGATTACGTGCAAAAGCAGATTTTGGTAGCGGAGGAGGAACATATAGAGAACAATTAACCAATTGTAATAGTTCGATAAATCCTCTCAGCGCCCTGATTATACCCCCAGCGATACCCCCATCTACTCGACTTTGCGCCAAGTTGTTGGGCTGGTGCGGTCAACCGCTTCGACGTTCGTAAACTGATCGACGGCGGACCATACAGACGGCAAAAACTGGGCCGACAGCGGTCTGTCCGCTGTTGGCACACACAATGTGCAAACCCGCCATTCGGCTAGCAACCCAAATTCCCTCCGGCAATCCCGGGGCGGTTCAAAAACTTTGATCAAGCCTTTCCGATGTTCATCAAGCTCTGGATAAATTGATCCATGTAAATCGCCAGATCCCGGCTGGGGACTTTGGCAAACTGCATCAGCGCGAGAGTATGCCCGCCGCCTATGAACAATCTGGCCGCTGCTTTCACATTGAGGTTTTCGCTCAGTATACCTTCACGTTTGCCCCGCGAAAAAACCGGTCGAGCAATTGCATGTAGCTTGTCCAACAACGTAAGATATCGGGGCCATACACCGGCGCGAACACCAGTGCTCCAGTCTAGCCAAACTTTAATGATATCAGATTTCGTGGTCGCATCGCTGGCAAATCGTGATGCTAGCGTCGTAAGCGCTTCTTCCACGGATTTTTTTCCGCCTAGTGAATCAGTGACGAGTTTGATCAGGTAGTTTTCCACTTCGTCGAGCACCGCTGACTCAAGATCTTCCCGTGACCGAAAGTATGAGTGCACGGTTGGTATCGCAACTCCGGCCAGCTTCGCGACATGAGAATGAGTGGCGCGAGCGACGCCGTTCTCCGCAAAGGCTTGAAGCGCGCAGAGTGTCAACTGTTTGCGCCTCTCGTCCGGCTTCAGACGCTTTTGTCCCAAATCAGTTCTGTATTTCAATATATTAGACTCCTGAACGATGGTCGAAATCGGCGTCTATATCTGAGACTGCTTCTGTTCCGGTCATCAAGAAAACGCAACGGATTTTCCTTGTTGACATTATACTCATTTATAACTGATAGTATACTCAATAAGAATCGTAAATCACCAGAGAGGATGGTCAGCATGACACGAACCAGCACCGAAACTGCGGATGCGATACCACTTGATAGAATCGACGTCAGTTCACCCGCGCTTTTCAAGAGCGATTCGGTTGGCGCGTATTTCAAACGCCTGCGGCAAGAGGATCCTGTCCACTATTGCGCTGAGAGCGCGTACGGACCCTACTGGTCGATCACAAAATACAAAGATATCATGCATGTAGATACCAGCCACGGCATCTTCTCGTCGGATGCGGGCTTGGGCGGAATCATAATCGATGACAACATTCAAAAGGGCGGCGACGAAGAGGGCCTCGACCTCCCAAATTTCATTGCCATGGACAGGCCGCGTCATGATGAACAGCGGAAAGCCGTCAGCCCGATCGTGGCGCCCGGGAATCTCGCGCTCCTAGAAGGTACCATTCGCGAACGTGTCGGGAAGGTATTGGATGGCCTGCCAATCGGTCAGGAGTTTGACTGGGTGGATCGTGTTTCCATCGAAATTACCACCCAAATGCTCGCGACGCTCTTCGACTTTCCATTCGAAGAACGCCGCAAGCTAACCCGCTGGTCTGATGTGACAACCGCGGCTCCGGGCGATGGTGTGGTGGACTCGTGGGCGCAACGTAAAGACGAGTTGATGGAATGCGCGCAATATTTCCAGAAGCTTTGGAACGAAAGGGTGAACCGAGACCCGGGAAATGATCTGATTTCGATGTTGGCCCACTCGCCCGCAACGCGCAACATGTCGCCAGAGGAATTTCTCGGCAATGTGTTGCTCCTGATTGTTGGCGGTAACGACACGACCCGAAACTCCATGACCGGCGGCGTTTTCGCACTGCATCAAAACCCGGATGAAATGGCAAAACTGAGGGCAAACCCCTCGCTGATTGCGTCGATGGTTCCTGAAATTATCCGTTGGCAAACACCGCTGGCACACATGCGGCGTACCGCCAAAGAAGATTCGATGGTTGGAGGCAAAACCATTCGCAAGGGCGACAAGGTGGTGATGTGGTATTTTTCGGGCAATCGTGATGATGAAGTCATTGATAGGCCTGATGCGTTTATCATCGATCGTCCGAACCCGCGCCAGCATTTGTCGTTCGGATTTGGCATCCATCGTTGTGTCGGAAACCGGCTTGCAGAAATGCAATTGCGCATATTGTGGGAGGAAATCCTCCAGCGCTTCGAGCGGATTGAAGTCATCGGCGAACCCGAGCGGGTCTCTTCCAATTTTGTCCGCGGTTACAGCAAGATGACGGTTCGCGTTCACGCGCTTCAAAAGTGAGGGAAGACCAATGCCAGTAGTAAAGTTTATTACCGCCAGGGGTGACGAGCATCTTGTCAATGTAGATGTCAATGCATCAGTCATGGAGGCAGCCCGAAACAACGATGTCCCTGGTATCGATGGCGATTGCGGCGGATGCGCAGCTTGCGGCACCTGCCACGTTCATATCGATGCGGCATGGATTGAAAAAACAGGTCATGCTTCCGACGGTGGTGAGAGCGATATGCTCGAATTTGTCGAAGGGGCCGACGAGTATAGCCGGCTGGCTTGCCAAATATCGATTACGGAAGAGCTTGACGGACTGATCGTTCGCTTGCCTCTCGCGCAGCATTGAGCTCATGTCGATGGCCCGCTCAACGAGGGAACATGCCTTCGACTATATAGTCGTTGGGGCAGGCTCAGGTGGATGCGTAGTGGCAAACCGCCTTTCAGCGAACCCGGCGATACAAGTCTGCTTGATTGAAGCTGGCGGAGATGATGATCAGATGCTGGTTAACGTGCCGCTTGGCATGGCCGCCATGTTGCCGACCAAAATCAATAATTACGGCTTTGAAACTGTTCCACAGTCGGGACTAAAGGGCCGAAAGGGTTATCAGCCGCGCGGCCGTGTTCTTGGCGGATCAAGCTCGATCAATGCCATGTGCTATATTCGTGGCCAGGCCGAGGATTTTGACGCCTGGGCGGCGGATGGTGCCCCAGGATGGTCCTATGATGATGTGCTGCCTTATTTCAAATTGTCGGAATGCAATGAACGCGGCGAAGATCAATATCACGGCGCGTCGGGACCGCTTAACGTAGCAGATCACCGTTCACCCAACCCCGTTGCCGATCTCTTCATCGAGGCTGCCGCGGAGCAACAACACAAAACAACAAACGATTTTAACGGAGCCTCGCAAGAAGGCGTTGGGCGTTATCAGGTCAATCAAAAGGATGGACAGCGTTGGAGTGTGGCGCGCGGATATCTACGTCCGATTCTCGACCGTCCGAACTTGACGGTGATGACAAGAACAAAGGCGCTTCGCATCATATTGGATGGTGACCGAGCGACAGGCTTGGAGGTGCTTCGCAACAAACGGTCCATGACACTTGCCGCCAATGCTGGCGTTGTGTTGACGAGCGGTGCATTCGGTACACCGCACCTTCTAATGTTATCGGGCGTTGGGCCGGAGTCGGAACTGAAACGCCATTCCATACCCGTCCAGTTGAACATGCCTGGAATTGGCCGGAACCTTCAGGATCACCCTGATCATATCAGCGTGTATCGCGCCAAAAGTCCTGATTTGTTTGCTGTAAGCCCGGGCGGTGTCGCGCGAATTGGTGCGTCAATTCCCGATTATATCCGTAATGGTCGTGGTCCGCTTACCAGCAACGCTGCGGAAGGTGGTGCTTTTCTATCCACCCAGGGTCGCGGCAATCGACCCGATATCCAGATGCACTTCGTCCACGGCATTATTGATGACCATTCCCGAAAGATCCATTGGGGCGGTGGGATGAGTTGCCATGTCTGCGTGTTGCGACCCGAGAGCAGGGGTTCCGTGACACTCGGCTCAGCCGATCCACTTGCCCCTCCCGTCATTGACCCGAATTTTCTCGCAACGGATGGTGATATTAAAACCCTGTTGTCCGGCTTCAAGCTGGTGCGCGACATTATGGAATCAGACGCGCTTAAATCTATTCGCGGCACTGAACTCTTTACGGAGGGCATGAGCGGAGAATCAGAACTCATTGATGCGATAAGGGCCCGCGCTGACACAGTCTATCACCCGGTTGGGACATGCCGGATGGGGAACGATGAAGCCGCTGTGTGTGACGCAAAATTGAAGGTTCGAGGCATTCAAAATATCTGGATCGCCGACGCATCAGTCATGCCCAATCTCATATCCGGCAACACCAATGCCCCCGTCGTGATGATCGCCGAACGCGCTGCAAAATTTATTCTGGAAAACCAAAAATAACAATATAAAAATTGGGGATGGAAAATTGTAAAGAAATATTATCTGGCATCAAGGTGTGCACACCTCGTATTGCAGTGTAGAACTGTACGGACTTTTTGCGAACAAAAAGATTTTTCGATGATCCTATGAACGGATTTCTTTGTTTTCAGCTTATGCTTGGGCAATGCATTTTGAGTATTTCTTGTTGATTATGCCCTATTGGAAGTTAAATGAATGACTGCACTATCCGGTTCAGATGAGCAGACGATTGAGGAAATGCGGGTTCGACTTGTAACCCCCTACCAATTGACGCTCGGTATGGAATTGCTGGAATGCAGCAGCGGGCGTTCGATCAGTCGAATGAAAGCTAATAGGCGGATCGCCAAAGCGCCGGGCGATCCAAACTTTGATCCGCTATCACTCATGGGCTTTGTGGACCAAGGCCTGTCCGAATCCTTGAAGGGTTTGATTGGGGCGAGAATTGGGATCTCAACTTTTGATTTACGGATCGGGCTTTTGTCAGGATCGTCAATGGGAGATGAATTGACGTTGACGGCCGAAGCGGCGATGGTTGGGAAGACATCGGCCAGCGTAACAGGTTGCGTAACCAACTCGTCCGAAGAAATCGTTGCGGTATCAACCGGCCTGTTTCGCCTAGGAAGCTATCCAGGGGGCGCTCCGGCCGACTATAATTTGGGTGGTGATTTCGATCCTCAAACAATGCCCGGACCGATGACCAACAGTTTGGGATTATCGGGCATACTAGACTCGCCACAAATTGCAGCAGGAAACCGGGCCATTTTGGGATGGGAGAGCGGAAATATCGTCCATGGTGGCGCCGTTGCGGCGGCGCTGATGGCTGCATGCCAAGGCCGTGTGGCAGGTGGTGAAATTTCGATCGGCCAACAGCTGGCGTCGATCGACATTCGTTATATGCGCCCAGCCATTGGTTCGCGCGATCTATTCACGAGCAGCTGTTTTGAACGTGAAGGCAGGGCCGCGAGCTTTGTCCGCAGCACCTGCTTCCATGAACCAGAAAAACCGCTAGCCACAGCCATTGCAACTTTTGTGAGCTAGCGCATTTGATTGGTGCACCAGCCGAGCGTGTTCGCTAACAGGCGAGACGCGCTTCAGCCATATAGCCTGCCTCGAGCTGCGGTGCGAATACGCCCAGCTAGGCTTCTCAGATCACCCGCTGCGGAATAGGCGGCGGGCACCACCAGCAATGTCAAGAACGTGGAAGTGGTCAATCCGCCGATGATGATGAAGCCCATTGAGTTGCGCCACTCAGCGGCATCCGACTGAGCAAGCGCGACAGGCAGCATTCCGAATATTGCCGCCAGCGCTGTCATCAGAACGGGTCGCAGGCGTTCCGGCGCGGCCTTGCGCATTGCCGAGGCGGGGTCCATGCCAGCGTCCCGATACTGGTTGGCAAGATCGACCAGAAGGATGCCGTTCTTCATCACGATCCCCATCAGTGCAATCATACCGATCTGAGCAAACAGGCTCATTTCCTGCCCACCAGCCCACATGAGAAAATAGGCTCCTGAAAAGGAAAGTGGCGCTGTTAGCATGATGATTATCGGCTGCCCGAAGCTGTTAAATTGGCTTGCCAGCACGATGTAGAGCGCCACTATTGCCAGTGCGAATGCGAAGACAATTGCCTCTCCCGTCTCGGCCAATCTTCGCGCTGTGCCTTCAGTCTGGATCGAAAGTCCAGGCGGCGGCGGGTTAGACGCAAGAAGGTTCTCGACCTTCGTGACTGCGACGCTCAGCGCTACGCCGGGGGCTGTATTCGCCTGGACGGAAATCTGGCGCGATCGATCAACACGGTCGATCTCTGCGGCACTCAATGCCACCTCTACATCGGCGATTGCTGCCAAATCGACCAGCGTGCCCTGCCCGGTTCTGAGTGGCAGTGCCTGAACATCCGAGAGGTTCTGCCGGTTGATTTCGTCAAGGCGCACGCGGACATCATAGCGCCGCCCGTCGGCTTCGAAGGTTCCTGCATCACTGCCTCCGACTAGCGTGCGGGAGGCGGCGGCAAGACTGCGCGCCGATATGCCGAGGTCCGCTGCGCGGTCACGATCAAGCACAATCTGCAATTCGGGTCTGCCGCCCTCATAGGTTGAGCGGACGTCGACGAAGTCGGGTCGGGCGGCGAGTTCACCTTGTAGCCATTGAGCATAATCGTTGATTGCCGTGGTATCACTTCCGGTGATGATCAGCTCGATCGCAGCCTGCCCGACACCTCCGCCCGACACCCAGGGAACCTCCGCCACAGATACCTCGCGTGCTCCGACGACACCTTTATCGAGAGCGTCGCGCGCGAAGGTCATCAGGTCATCTTGCGACATGTCACGGCTCCGCTTGGGGGTAAGCCCGACATAGATATCGATTTCGTTGACCTTGGGATTGGTGCCGCTGCCCGCACTCGCAAACACCAGTTCGACTTCCGGGTTTTCGCGCAACACGACGTCAGCCTGCTGGGCTGCTTCGCGCGCTCCGGTGATCCCCGTGCTGAGCGGTAGCTTGACCGTCGCGAGAAATTCCGACCGGTCAGTGGTGGACATAAATGTGCTCGGCACAAGCGCTGCAAAAAATCCACCGACAAGAACGCTCGCCAGAGCGCCAGCAAGCACCACATACCGTCTGTCAACTGCCCAGCTGACGAGGCGTTCGTAGCGCAAGCGCATCCCGACATGAAATCGCTCTACGCGCCCCAGCCAGCCATCTTCCGGATGTTCCGGGCGCAGCAATCGGGCTGACAGGGCCGGCGTCAACGTGAAGGCAACCAGCATCGAAACGCTGACAGAAAACACGATCGCCAGTCCGTATTGGAAGAAGAATCGCCCGACTATCCCCTCCATGAATGCGATTGGAACAAATACCGCCAGCGTTGCAAATGTGCCAGCCAGCACCGCAAGTGCGACACGCTTGGTCGCCGCATGTGCCGCCTCGGTTGGATCAACACCGGCATCGACATCGTTCTGGATTGCCTCGACCACCACAATGGCATCATCCACCAACAGACCAATCGCCACAGTGAGTGCCAGCAGGGTGATCATGTTGATGGTGAAATCAAATGCGGCGAATGCGACGAAGGTGGAAACGATCGAGGTTGGAATGGCGAGGAGAACGATGATCGTCGCGCGCCAGCTCAACAGGAACAGAAAGGTTACGGCGACCACCAGCAACACCGCGATGAAAAGATCGAACAGCACGTCCCCGATTGCCTGTTCGATGAAGCGCGATGTATCGCGTGCGATGACGAGTTCGACCCCACCCGGTGCGCTTGCACTTATATCATCGATTGCGGCGCGGATCTGCTCTGCGACTGCGACGGTGTTTTCACCACTTTGTTTGCGCACTTCGAGCACCACACCAGGCTTGCCATCGAGCTGCGCATAGCTGGTTTCATCTTCGACCGAATCCTCGACGCGGCCGACATCGCCGATACGGACGGTCTGGCCATTCGGGCGGTAGGCAATCGGAATCCTTGCAAATTCGGCTGCGCTCGCCGCTTCGGCGAGTGTGCGGATGCCGAATTGGCGTGTCCGCCCCTCCGTCACCAGTCTTCCGCCCGGAAGCTCTGCGTTTTCACGCTGGATTGCCGAGAGGACGTCGTCAGCCGTGATGCCGCGTGCGCGCATGGCGGACGCATCCAGCCAGACGCGCATTTCGCGCTCGCGCCCGCCAACCAGCTCGACCGAACCGACCCCGGGCACGCGCTGCAACCGCTCCTTCACCTCCTCGTCCGCAAAGGTGGTCAGATCACGGATAGGCATATCGCCAGACAAGAGCACCGACAGGATAGGCGCAGCATCTGGATCGACTTTCTCGATCACCGGCGGCTCGGCGTCAGCGGGCAGATCAGCGCCAAGCCGTGACATCTTGTCCCGGACTTCCTGCGCCATGAGGTCGGCGTCTTGCTCGAGCTCGAATTCGAGATTGACGATGCTCACCCCTTCGGCGCTGACAGAACGCATCTGTCGCAGGCCGGCGATGGTGTTGAGCTGCTCTTCGACGATATCGGTGACTTCTGTCTCGATCGTCCCAGGAGATGCCCCAGGCAGCGTGGTGGTCACCGACACGTAGGGGAATTCGACTTCGGGAAACAGATCGACTCCGAGGCGACCGAAGGAAACAAGGCCAAGCACGACGAGCGAGACTATAAGCATCGTCGCAAAGACCGGACGCCGGATCGAAACATCGGCCAGCCACATATTACTTCTCGCCGGTCGTGCGGCGCGGCTTTACCTGTTCGCCGTCGCGCAAGGTTGCCGGAGGATCGATGATCACTTCCTCGCCTGCGGTCAGGCCCGACCGGATCCGTACCCTGTCGAGGTCGATACTGTCGAACCTGACCACGCGGCGCTGAGCCTTGCCACCAAGGACGACGAAGAGATGGGCGGCGGAGCTGTCGCCGAGAATGGCTGTTCGGGGCAGAATGATGGCTGGTTCGGGCGGGATCTGGATCTCGGCTCGCGCTGCAAGGCCGGAGCTTATCCGGTAGTTGGGATTGGCGATCGGCAGCCGCAATTCAATCATCCGGCTTTCAGGATCGACCCGGTCGTTGATGATGTAGACGATGCTATCGAACGGCGCGTCGAACCCTTCGATGAAAACGCGCGCGGGCATGTCTCGACGCAGAACATCGACATATTCCTGCGGCGCATTGACGATCGCCGCGACGGTGCCGAGCTCCTGCAGTTGAAGAGCGGCCGACTGACCGCCTCCCGCGAAGCGATTGTTGAGATAGACCCCCTCATCAACCAGGCGCGCGGTTACAACGCCGTCATAAGGCGCGCGCGTAATCGTATCGCCCAGGGCCTGCTGCGCGGTGCCGAGTGCGGCATTGGCTTGCGCCTTTTGCGCGCGCGCGACGGCAAGCTGGGTCTCAACCGCATCGACCTGCGCCTTCGAAACGAAACCCTTCGGCGCAAGAGCTATCACGCGTTCATAGCGCCGTTCGGCTTCAATCGACTGAGCGGTCGCAAGATCGACCGCAGCTTGTGCTTCAGCCACGTTTCGCTGATAGTCGGCTTGCCTGATGCGAAACAGCGGCTGTCCGCGCGATACTCTGTCACCGACTTTCACAAAGATCCGCTCGACCGGGCCTTCGGTGAGCGCTCCGATTGCACTGCTTTGTTTGGCGGCGATAGTTCCGAAGGCCTTCACGGGTTCATTGAGCAATTCGGTCCGAGCGATCGATGTCTGAACCTCACGCGGGCCTTGCGGTGCCTCCTTTGCAACCTGGTCATCAGCCCCGCCGCTTGAACA
Source organism: uncultured Sphingopyxis sp. (assembly GCA_964401155.1). Classification (GTDB taxonomy): domain Bacteria; phylum Pseudomonadota; class Alphaproteobacteria; order Sphingomonadales; family Sphingomonadaceae; genus Sphingopyxis. The sequence continues at coordinate 2,091 of CAYNXF010000008.1, read as the reverse complement.
GGCAGCCAGCAGCAGGGCGGCAGCCATCAAACCGGGCAGAGAAATGCGAATTAGCATACGTAGGCGCCCCTGCCGCTGGCCAGGAGTTTTTCGTCAGGGCCGAAAATGCGAGCTTCGGCGACACTTATCTGGCGCCCGATTTTGATAACCTGTCCACGCGCAACGAGCGGACCAACGGTCGCGGGCCGATGATAATCGACCCTGAGATCGGCGGTAGCCTTGGCCCGCGTGCCCAGCATAAGCAAAGTGTAAAGCCCGGTGAGATCGATCAGCGCCGCAAGCACGCCGCCATGCGCCGAGCCAAGCACAGGGTTGGATACAATTTCCTCACGCCAGGGCATCGTGAGTTCAAGTCCGTCTTCCGAGCAGGATTGGATCTTCAGGCCGAGCCATTGATGGAAGGGTGCAATGTCCAGCAATTCTTGCAAGCGCGCCCGATCAAGCACCATTGGCAGTCCGCTCATTGCCCCGATCCTGTCGGACCATGGTGGCGATTCAAAAAGCCGAGGATCGCATTCGAAAATGCATCATTGGCATCGCCCACGACCATATGGGTGGCGTCTGCGATGTCGGTATATTCTGCGTGGGGAGCGACCTGCCGCAGATGTGCAACGGCTTCTTCAGAAACAAGATCGCTCGCCGCGCCGCGAATGAGATGCAGCGGGAGTGTCAGACTGGCCGCCGCCCTGCTGAGTTCCTGAAACTGATGCTCCTGATTTTCGGGATTGCTCCGTTTGGCCGCCATGATGTTGCGAATGAACGCTGGATCCCAGTGCCAGTAAAAGCGGCCATCATCCTTTTGCCGGAGATAACGGCGTAGACCAGCGCCAGCGCCGCGCTTCCCGCGATGTGGCATGTAGCGTGCGATGACATCTGCCGCTTCATCGGGTGCCGAAAAGCCGGTTTCGACATGCTGTTCCATGAAGCCCACCACCCGCATCACGCCGTCTGGCTCCATACGCGGTGCAATATCCACCAATGTCAGCGACGCGAAGGTGCCCTGGGCAAGGTCACCCTCGGCGACCAGTCCGGCGAGGCCACCAAGCGATGCGCCGACCAGCGCGGGCTTGCAATCCATTTGGGATGCGAGCGCGACAAGATCAGCTGCAAAGTCACGAATATCATAGGCTCCAGCATCTGACCACGCGCTGTCGCCATGGCCGCGCATGTCAAAAGCAATCGCGCGAAACCCGGCATCGGCAAGATCGCTCGTGACGCGCCTCCACGCTCTCCGGGTCTGCCCGCCTCCATGGGCGAGCAAGACCGGTATCGCCCCAGGCTCGCCGGTGATTTCGGCGGTGAGGGCTAAACCGTCGGCCCCTTTCATGCTGGTTGTATCGATCGCCATATGAATGGCACTACATTATAAGGCAACTTACAGTAAATGGTTTTCTTTTTCGCCGGCGTTCGATATGTCTTGGGAGATGGCGACGCGACTGGACCAAGATGCCGACAGGGCCTCGGCGAACTTTCTGACCGATACGGATCGGCTCGTATTCCTGTTGGAGGAGGTAACGCGGCGCTTGCGGCGTTCCTTTGACGCGTCTGTCGAACAGTTTGGACTTACCCGCACGCAATGGCGGGCACTGGCATATCTTTATCGAACACCGGGAATGACGCAGACCGAACTTGCCACGGAACTTGATCTGGAACGAGCTAGCGTTGGTCAGGCGATTGACAGGCTCGAAGAACTGACCCTCGTAGAGCGGCGAAGTGCCAAAAATGATCGGCGCGTATGGCACATCCATCTCATGCCTGCAGCGGTCGAACTATTGCCCAAGCTTAGGGCTGAGGCCGACGCCGTCTATGGGCGTCTCCTTGCCGGAATTGAAAGCAAAGAGCTGGACCGCCTGAGTGCGACATTGGCCATGATGCAGGGCAATTTGGATCGAAATTAGCCTCATTGGATTTCCGATTCCTCATTGGATGGTTCCCAAATCGAAAGTCTGAATTCTCCCCACTTATAGCCACTCAGCCCTTTCGGGATTGGCGTCCGCTTTTGGATACTGCCCGGATCGGCTCGAATGGCCGGGATTAGGGCGCAAAGCGGTCATCTCAGGAGTGAAAAGGTAGTGCCTCCCCTGCCCCACG